>JAXGMN010000077.1:0-46715 GCA_040768665.1 Thermoguttaceae bacterium | reverse complement strand
AGAAAAGAAAGCGGTGACAAGTCACGCGCACTCCAAAGATCGCTAGGCCGTTTCGACAGCCGCAGCATCTTCAAGCCCTAACTCGCTAATGGCCTGCCTGCGAATCTTGTACTTCTGGATCTTCCCCGTAACCGTCATCGGAAAACTATCGACGAACTGGACGTAGCGCGGCGTCTTGAAATGGGCCAGGTGGCTGCGGCAAAAGTCGCGGATTTCGTCCGCCGTGGCGGTCTCGCCGGCGCGGAGTTTGACCCACGCCAGGATCTCCTCCCCGAACTTCCGGTCCGGAACGCCAACGACCGAGACCTGCTCCACCTTGGGATGCCGGTAAAGCAGCTCTTCGATCTCCCGCGGCGCGATGTTCTCGCCACCACGAATGATCGTCTCCTTGATCCGGCCGGTGATCCGCAGATAGCCGTCCGGCTGCCGCTGGGCCATATCCCCGGTGTGCAGCCATCCGTCGGAATCGATTGCCTTCTCGGTCTCGCCGGGCATGTTGTAGTAGCCGAGCATCACGTTGTGCCCGCGGCAGCACAACTCACCGGCCTCTCCATCGGCGCACTCCCGGCCGGTCAGGGGCTGGACGATCTTCACTTCAATCCCGGGCAGCGGACGGCCCACGGTCCCCACACGCTCGTCGAGCGGGTCGTCGGTACGGGTCATGGAGATCAGGGGCGACGCCTCGGTCTGGCCGTAGGCGATCGTGATCTCGTGCGCGCCCATCTCGCGGGTGACGCGTTTCATGAGTTCCACCGGGCACGGGCTGCCGGCCATGATGCCGGTCCGCAGCGTCGACGTGTTGCAGTTTGCAAAGCGCGGGTGTTCCAGCTCGACGATGAACATCGTCGGCACACCATAGACGGCCGTGCACCGCTCGCTCTCGATCGCCGCCAGGGCCGTCTCGGGGTTAAAGGCTTCGCTGGGAAAGATCATCGCGGCGCCGCTCACGGTCGCGCACATCGTTCCCAGCACGCAGCCGAAGCAGTGGTAGAGAGGAACCGGGATGCAAATCCGGTCTCGCGGCGTGAGATGCTGGCCTTGGCTCGCATAGAAGGCGTTCAGCAGCAGGTTGCGGTGGCTGAGCAGCGCCCCTTTCGGCACCCCGGTCGTGCCCGAGGTGTATTGCAGGTTGATCGGATCGCCCGGCTGGAGCGTCTGCGCAATTTCGTCCAACGCGCCACGATCGACGTTCCTGCCGCCCGCCTCGAACTCCGCCCACGACAACATGGCGGGATGGTCGGAACCTCGCAGGCGGATGATCCACTGAAGACGAGGAAACTCCTTCCTCCGGAGTTCGCCGGGCAGCGTTTCATCGATTTCGGGGTAAACCTGCCGAAGAATGTCGTCGTAGCTGGTCGTCTTGAATCGTTCGATCATTGCCAGCCCGCGAACGTCCGACTGAGCCAGCGCATAGCGGAGTTCCGACGGGCGGTAGGCGGGGTTGATCGTGACCAGGACGACACCGATTCTCGCCGCGGCAAACTGGAGCACCACCCACTCCGGCCAATTGGTCGCCCAGACGCCAAAATGGTCGCCTGGTTTGAAGCCGAGCGCCAGCAGGGCACCGGCGGCGCGATCCACCGCCTGATCGAACTCCTCCCAGGTGGATCGGGCCGCTGCGTGGGCGAAAACCATGGCATCGCGCGATCCATAGCGGCGGGCGGTCTGGCGGAGCGCCTGGCCAATCGTCAGGCCGTCGACCCAGGGGACGGTTGTGCGCTCGTACTGAAGTATCGCTGAGGATTTCACAAGGATGCTCCGTCGCCGGGAAAGCCCTACGGGCACCGTAACCACACCGCGCCGATTCGACTCGACGCGGAGGTTGCCAAAGCTGAAGCAGCCTTGACAGCTCTCGCCGGGAACAGCGATGGGCGGCTACATACGAATTGTTTCAAGGATCGATGCGGGGTCAACACGCAACGACGCCCCTGCCATTCAATAACACGCTGCTCATGATTGAATCTCGCAACGTATGCGGTGCAGGATTGTCGGCGCGAGTGTCTACCTGGGCAAATCCCCCCGCCCGTCACGAAGGTGGCCGCCTGAAGCAGCCTGTTTAGAATTTCGATAGGGGACAACGCTTCCGGCTCGCCCGCGGGTGTTTCCCGCACCGCCGCCGGGGAGCTAGCGTTCGTTCCTCTCGCGCCTCTCGCGTCAAATCGTTCTTCTCGCATCAAGGAGAATCGAGAATGGCTACTGCTACCGAAACCCGTGCTCATGCCCAGGTGGACGTACGATATACGGAGTGCTTCATCGGCGGGCGGTGGGTCCCTGCCGGTGACGGGCAGACGTTCCCGACCATCAATCCCGCCACCGAGGAGGTCGTTGCTTCGGTCTCGGCCGGCACCGCCGGGGACGTCGACGACGCGGTCCTTAGCGCACGCGACGCATTCGAAGACGGCGAGTGGTCGCGAATGAGCGCCCGCGACCGTGGACGGCTCCTTTACCGGCTGGCCGATCTGATCGAATTTCACGCCGACGAACTTGCCGCGCTGGAGACACTCGACAATGGGAAACCGTTGCGTTGGTCGCAATGTTTCGATGTTCCCGCGACGGTTGCGACCTTCCGATACTACGCCGGCTATGCCGACAAGATGTTCGGTCAGACAATTCCGATTCCAGGCGACTATTTTACGTACACGCGGCGCGAGCCGGTCGGAGTCGCGGGGCAGATCATCCCTTGGAATTTCCCCATGCTGATGGTGGCCTGGAAATGGGCCCCGGCCCTGGCAGCCGGTTGCACTGTGGTGCTGAAGCCGGCCGAGCAGACCCCGCTCACGGCCCTCTATCTGGCTCACCTCAGCCAGGAAGCGGGAGTGCCCGATGGGGTGATCAACGTGGTGCCCGGCGACGGGCCACATACCGGGGCAGCCCTGGTGAAGCACCCCGGCGTCGACAAGATCGCCTTCACCGGCGAGTGGAGAACCGCCCAGCAGATCATGGCCGACGCCGCACCAACGCTCAAGCGGCTGTCCTTCGAACTGGGCGGCAAGAGCCCTAACATCATCTTTGCCGACGCGGATCTCGAATCGGCAATCGCCGGGGCGCATTCGGCCCTGTACTTCAATCACGGGCAGTGTTGTTGCGCGGGGAGTCGGCTGTTTGTGGAAGACCCGGTCTACGACCGCGTGGTCGACAAGCTGGCCGAGCGCAACCGCAATTATCGCGTCGGCGATCCGTTCGACCCGGAGACCGACCAGGGGCCCCAGGTGGACCAGACGCAATTCGACAAGGTCCTCTTCTATATTCACGAGGGAGCGAAGGAAGGCGCCCAGTGTGTCACCGGAGGCCAGCGCCGCGGCGATCGCGGGTACTTTATCGAACCGACGCTCTTCGCGGAGGTCACCGACGACATGAAGATTGCCCAAGAGGAAATCTTCGGCCCGGTTCTCTCCGTCTTGCGGTTTTCGGACCTCGACGAAATCGCACGGCGAGCTAACCGCACCTGCTATGGACTGGCGGCCGGGATCTGGACGCGCGACGTGAAGAGGGCGCACTACCTGGCCTCGAAGATCCGGGCGGGTACGGTGTGGGTGAACTGCTACAATGTGCTCGATCCCGGCGCGCCGTTTGGCGGGTTCAAAATGTCGGGCATGGGACGGGAACTCGGCTCCGCGGGGTTCGAGGCGTATACGGAGTTGAAGACAGTGACCATGAGCCTGGAGTGACGCCGCGAAACAAAGGGCTGCCGCGCAGACGCTTACGGCCCCCCCAACCTCCTGGTGGTGGATCGCGGGCAACCGCGGTCGGTGGCTCGGAACCGGCCCCGGGATATAATTAGGGGAAAGGACGGCGTTAGGACCTTTTCGCGAGCGAAAATCATGTTGGCTGAAACGGTCGGCCGGCCGATGGAAATTCTGCTGGTCGAAGACAATCTCTTGCAGGCCCGACTGGCGATCGAAGCGATTCGCCGGGGGGAATTTCAACACCGGACAACGCTGGTGCGCGACGGGCAAGAGGCGCTCGATTTCGTCTTCCGGCGGGGGGTGTTTTGTAGAGTGCCTCGGCTGGACCTGATTCTCTTGGATCTGCGGCTGCCGAAAATCGACGGGCTGGACGTCCTGGCGGAAATCAAAGCGGACGAAGAATCGAAATCGGTCCCGGTCGTGATCATGACCTCCTCGCAAAGTGAAGAGGACCGTATGGCTTGCGAGCAGCACGACGTGGAAGCCTACCTGACCAAGCCGCTTGATCTGGAGAAGTTCTTGTCGCTGCTGAGGCAACTCAAACAGTTCTGGCACGAGGATATGATTCTGCCCCTGGCAGTGGTCGAACCCTGAGAGCCTGCCCCCAAACGTCGTAAGGGACATAGTCTCGGGACGGTTTGTGTTCCTTGCCACGAAGGCCAAGGCTGCTTATCTGATCGTCCACCAGCGGTGGTTAGGAGTGCGGCCATGAAAGGAGAATTGAATTTGCGCGGAGTTGTCCGACGGTGGTTGCCCCTCGTCGCGGCATTCCCGGTGGCGGCGGCCGCGGTCGTGATCTGGCAGGCGCTTGCGGCTCGCGAAAGTGAGCACATTCGACAACTCGCCGCGGCCGAAGCAAGCCGTGTCCAAGAGCAGATCGCCGGAAGCATCGAGGCGCAGACCTTGGCGGCGCGGGAGGATACGGTCCTGCCGGAAGCAACGCTCGCGGCGGGATTGCTCGTCGCGTTTCTGCTCGGGGCAACCCTTTACGAGTTCCTCAAGGCGCGGGCGTGGGCACACCGACTGGAAGAAACCCACCTGCAACGGGAACGTGCCGAACAGCGATACCGGATGACCCTGGAAAACTGCCCGGACGCCTTCATTGCCATGGATCAAGCAGGGGTGATCCAGCAGTGGAACCGGCAGGCGGAGCACATTTTCGGCTGGCCGCGCGGGGAAGTTGTAGGCCAAGAGGTTCGCGACGTGATCGTTCCTCCGGAACACCGCGAGGACCACCAGCGCGGCCTGGAACACTTCCTTAAAACCGGCGAAGGCCCCCTGTTGAATCGCCGGATCGAGGTCGAGTCTCTCCGCAAGGACGGCAGCCGATTTCCGATCGAACTGACGATTACACCTCTGGAAACGTTCGAAGGTTGGCTTTTCGCGGCTTTCGCCCGCGACATCACACAGCGGAAGCGGATGGAGCAGCGATTCCACGCCACGATCGAATCCGCTCCCACGGCGATGGTAATGATCGACTCGGCCGGCGAAATCGTGCTGGTGAACTCGGAAACGGAAAGGTTGTTCGGTTACTCACGCGATGAATTGTTGGGGCGTCAGGTTGAACTGCTCGTGCCGGCGCGGTTTCGCCCCCAACATCCCCGGTTGCGTGCGGGATTCTTCGCCCAGCCGCAGGCCCGCCGCATGGGCGAGGGGCGCGACTTGTTTGGGCTGCGCAAAGAGGGCACCGAGTTTCCCGTGGAGATCGGTCTGAATCCCGTCGAGACGGACGAAGGGTTGTTCGTCCTGGGCGCGATTGTCGACATTACGGAAAGGAAGCAGGCCGAAGCCGAGCTGCGACACCTCAACGAGACGCTCGAACAGCGTGTGGTCGAGCGGACGAGCAAGCTGCAAGCCGCGCTGGACGAACTCACTCGCGCCAAGGAGGCGGCCGAGGAGGCGAGCCGGGCCAAGAGCGTCTTCTTGGCGAACATGAGCCACGAGGTCCGCACGCCGCTGAACGGCGTCATCGGCATGGCCGAACTGTTGCAGGACACGCCGCTCAGCGCCGTTCAGCGCGATTACCTGAATCTTCTGCGGGAATCGGGCGAATCGCTGCTCACGGTGATCAACGACATCCTCGATTTCTCGAAAATCGAAGCCGGCCGGCTGGAGCTGGATCACGTCCCCTTCGATTACGCCGAATCGGTGGGCGACACCATGAAGTCGCTCGGCCTGCGGGCGCACGCCAAAGGGCTGGAATTGGCGCTTCGCATTGCGCCCGGTGTGCCTCGCGTATTAATCGGCGATCCGGGGCGGCTACGGCAAGTGCTGGTCAACCTGGTCGGCAATGCCATCAAGTTCACCGACCGGGGCGAAGTTGTCGTAGACGTCGAAGCCGTGGCCACCCATGCGTCCAGTGCAGCCGGATCGGCTCGCGCATCGACCGCTCCGGCCGCGGAACCGACGGGCGACGCCCACGCCGGCGGTTCGATGGTCGAGCTCCACGCCTCCGTCCGCGACACCGGCATCGGCATTGCCGCCGACAAGCTGGAATCGATCTTCCAGCCGTTCGAACAGGCCGACGGCACGACGACTCGCCGTTTCGGGGGCACCGGACTGGGATTGGCGATCTCGGTCCGCCTGGTTGGGATGATGGGCGGCCGCATCTGGGCCGAGAGCGAGCCGGGGCGCGGCAGCACGTTCCATTTCACGGCGACGTTTGAGGCGCCTCGGCAGCAGCCGGTATTGCCGCAACCGGCCGCCGCGGCGGTGCTCCGGGACTTGCCGGTTCTGGTCGTCGACGACAATGCGGCCAACCGGCGCATCCTCGCCGAAACGCTCGCCGCGTGGGGAGCGTCGCCCACGACCGCGGCCGGCGCCGAGGCGGCCCTGGCGGCGTTGCGCCAAGCACCCGGCCGCATCCGCCTCGTCATCACCGACATGCACATGCCCGGCGTCGACGGCTTCGAACTGGTTGAACGAATCAAACAGGATCCGGAGATTTCCGACGGGACGATCATTCTGATGCTCAGCAGCGGCGACCAGCCGGGCGACGTCGCCCGCTGCGATCGAATGGGCATCGCCTGCTACTTGATAAAGCCCATCAAGCAGTCCGAACTGTACGATGCGATCCTCATGGCGTTGGGCATGACGCCGGTGGACGAAGCAAGCGAGCAGGAACGCGAGCGAAAGGCGGTCGCCGCGCAGGCAGATCGGCTTCAGCGGCGGTCCCTGAACATCCTGCTGGCCGAAGACAGTCCGGTGAACCAGAAGCTGGCCGTCCGCCTGCTGACCAAGTACGGCCACCGCGTCGACGTGGCGGAAAACGGCCGCGAGGCGGTGCATCGCTACCGCAGGGGAGCGTACGACCTGGTGCTGATGGACGTGCAGATGCCCGAGATGGACGGGCTGGAGGCAACGAAGGTCATCCGCGCCCGGGAAGAGCAGACGGGGCGGCATACGCCGATCATCGCCATGACCGCTTATGCCATGAAGGGCGACCGCGAGCGCTGCCTCGCCGCCGGCATGGACGATTATCTCTCCAAGCCCGTTCGCCCCGGGGAATTCTTCGACAAGATCGGGCGCCTGATGGGAACCGAACAGCCGGCCGTCGAAAATGACCCGACCGATCAGGACGAACGGCTGCGACACGGCGGCAAAAGCCGGACGAAGCGGCGCGCACCGCCGATCGACTGGGAGGCAGCGCTAGAGACGGCAATGGGGGACCCAGAAATTCTCCGGGGGCTAGCCAGCGACTTTCTGAAGGAAGGAGCCGCCTTGCTGCACCAGATGCACGAGGCCGTCGAGGCAAACGACGTCGAACTGCTCCAGCGAGCAGCACACAGCGCAAAGGGGGATTGTCGGATCTTCGGGGCAGCGGTAGCCGAACACATCGCCTTTCACATCGAAAACACGGCCCGCGACGGCAGCGTGGACGTGGCCGAGGCGCTGGCCGGGCTCGAGCAGCAAATCAAGGAAATACACGCCGAGCTCCGCGAGTTCCTGGCCGGACGCGTCGCACTCGGGTAGCCAAGGTAGCGGTCTGCGAGCATGGCTCGCCTTCTTTCGTGCCGGGCAATAATCCCTGTGATTTCCTTGCCCGCCTTTTCAAATGATCAATGTTCTGATGCCGGGTTCCTCGAGTACGGCATGAGAATGTCGCGTGGTGGAATCGCGTCGAGCATGGGAAAGCCGGCCTCGATCACTGCCGCTCCCGTCTCGACAAGAACCCGCAAATCGCGATCCGTCGCGCGGCGGCCGGTGAGGCGATGGGTCAACTCGCGGCAGACGCAATCCGCCGAGCGTCGGACGATTTCTTCTTCCTGGTTCGCCGCATGCAGAGCGGTGACGAGAATCACGGTGGCTGTCTGGATACGATCGGACAACTCGGCGAGGCGGCACTGGCGGTCGGCAACGTTCAGCCCGTGTTTCCGCATTGTGGCGGTGATCTCGCGCCAGACCGAGCTCAACCAGTCGACGGCGAAATCCGCGTGCGTCTTCAGTTCGCCGGACATCGGCGGCAGCACGCCGCGGCGCGGCGGCCTCAGCGTCTGGCGGCCCCACCATCGGGCATACGACCAAAGAGGCCCTTTGAGGTGCCAGAGGTGTCTTGGATTGCGGAGGTCGGGCCGCCGGATCCCCTCGCGCTGGAGAACCTTGCCGATCGGCTCGAAACGCTCGCGAGCATGACGCTTGACGAGGGACTTGAAAAGAGCCATGCCGAGCATCTCGCCTTCCCCCTCATAAATGCAAGGGGCGAGGAAATCGTGGACGTTGTCGCCGAACCCGTGGCCTCGGAGAAACGCGCGGCCGCCGTGCGTCTTCATATAGAGTTCGATGGCGGCTTCCTTCTGCGACTCGGCGCCGAAGATCTTGGCAACGATGCACTCCATCTCGCCGCGGTAACCGCGGTCGAGCAGGCCCGCAGTCCAGAGGGTCAGGGCATCGCAGGCTGTGATGAATCCTGCCAGGCGGCCTATGCGGCGCTCGACAAGTTCCCGCGCTGCGATCGACTGGCCGTAGGTGCGACGGAAGCGGACCCAGGGGACCGTGTCGGCCAGCATCAGCCGCAGCGCCCCGGCGGCACCCGCACAGAGGGAAACCCGTCCGCGGTTGAGTCCATGGTACGCAATGGTCAGGCCGTCGCCGGTGCACGGCTCGAGCAGGTTACCTGCGGAAATCGGGTAGTCGCGGAAGACGATGCCGTAATTATGGGCGTGGCGCAGGGCATAAAGCCCGTAGGTCCGCAGGCGGAAGTGGTCGTTTTCCGCCTCGGGCAGTTCGGCAACGAAGACCGCCGGCCGATCTTCAACCATGCAGACCACTCCGACGATCCCGCCCGGCCGGACGTTGGTGATGAAGAGCTTTTCCCCGTCGATCTTGTAATCCGGGCCGTCGCGCCGGGCCGTTGTCCGCAAGGCGGTCAGGTCGGAGCCAGCGCACGGCTCGGTGAGTGCGAAGGCCGACAGCCGCTTGCCGCGGGCCAGTTGCGGCAGGAATCGCGCCTTCTGCTCGGGTGTGCCGAACGTTTGCACGGGGTCGACGGCCCCGATGCAGCCGTGGACCGAAGCCAATCCGGCCACGGTGGGATCGAGCGTGGCCATCCGTGTCAAGAAAGGGGCGAACTGGGAAAACGGCGTACCGGCACCGCCGTAGGGTTCGCCGACCAGAAGTCCCCAGTACCCCGCGTCGGCCAATTCTCGAATGACGCTTTCGGCAATCTTGCCTGCCGCGTCGTAGAGGCTGCCCGCTTCGACGTGCCCGCGGACGATCGCCAGCGAGTCCTGCATGACCCGTGCGGCTCGGGGCGAAGCCGGCGCCTGAAAGCCTTCGAACAGGTCGATTGGTGTTTGCCGGTCCCAAACAGCCCGGTGAAGCGGGCTGTTGGCCGTCTGGTATTCGGCGGAGAAAAAGGTCTCCACCTGTTCGTCCGCAGCATCGACCGCACCCATGCGATGGGCTTCTTCGTCGCTCTTGCCACCCAGCCGCAGGGCTGCTTCGGTGAAGGTTTCCGAACTGCGTGCCGGCGATTCTCTCTCTGTGATCGTGCCCATGGTTCGTCCCTCGTAAGAGATCTCGAGCCGTCGATGCCGCTAGCGCCCGAGCGAAATCCGTTCCGGGACGGATTCCGTATGCTCGATGGCCGGCTGTCCGTCTTCGTCTCTGTCCGGATAAAAAGCGTTGTGCCCGTTGCTTAGATCCCGCAACAGGTCGGAGGGCGCAAAGCGGTCGCCGAGGATCCGCTCGAACTGTTCGAGATCCGATACCACCCGGTCCAACCCGCGCTGGTCGGCCATCCGCAACGGTCCGCCGCGGAACGGCGCAAAACCGCATCCCAGTACCATGCCCATGTCGATCATCCAGGGCTCGCTGACGGTATGCTCTTCCAGGCACTGGGCGGCGGCATGGATCAGTATGGAACCGAGCCGCAATTGCTGACCCGGCAGGTCCGGCGAGGCCGGGAGCGGGTGAATATCGGACACCGGCCGGACGGGTTCGCGGCGTGAAAGCAGATCGCCGACCGGCGTCGGCTTGCCGCGGCGTCCGTTTCGATAGTGATAAAATCCCTGGCCGGACTTCTTGCCCGCCCAACCTCGCGCAACCATTGCTTCTAACGTCGCCTGCGTCGGCCCCTCGTCCCTGGCAACCGAGGACATGACCGCGGCGATATCGGCGGCCACGTCCAGGCCGATGTGGTCCAGCAGCTCGAGCGGGCCCATCGGCATTCCGAAACGTCGGACGTCGCGATCGACCTCCTCCGGCGAAACGCCCTCACAAACGATCCGCACCGCCTCGTCGAGATACGGGAAGAGGACCCGGTTGACGACGAAGCCGGGATGGTCCGCGGTCACCAGCGGAGTTTTGCGCAAACGCCGGATCAACGCCAAGAGGGTGGCGACCGTTTCGTCGCTGGTCTCCTCGCTGCGAACCACCTCGATCAACTGCATGCGATGCACCGGATTGAAAAAGTGGAGTCCGGCCACTTCCGCCGCCCGTCCCGTCGTGGCGGCAAGTCGACGGATGCCGAGCGACGACGTGTTCGACGCGATCGCGACACCGGGCTCCAAGTATCGATCGAGTTCGCGGAATACCTGCTGCTTGACGTCCTCCCGTTCCGATACCGCTTCGATTGCCAGGTCGACGCTCCCGATCTGGTCCCAGTCCACAACGGGCTTGATCCGGTCGAAACGCGCCGCGGCATCGCTGCGAGAGAGTCGTCCCTTGGCTGCGGCCTCGTCGAACCGTTTGCGAACCCGGGCCATCCCGCGTGTAAGCTGCCCCTCATCGAGGTCCTTGAGGACCACATCGTACCCGTGATAGGCCGCCAATTGGGCGATCCCCGCGCCCATGGTGCCGGCGCCGATTACCGCGATTCGGCGAATGGTCCGGGGCGACGTCGTCTCGGCCGGCAGCCAGGTCGAGGGCTTGCGAGCCCGCTCTTGTTGGAAAAAGAGCTCGATCAGGTTGCGGCAAGTCGGCGTAAAGAGGATGTCGACAAACCCTTCGCGCGCGGCGGCGAGGCCGGCCTCGTGGGAGTCGCGCACTCCGCGCTCGACGGCCCTCAGCGCCGCCGGCAGCGCCGGGTAGACCCGCGCCTGCGGGGCGACCTGCCGCCGGGCCGAGCGGAACACCATCCATTGCCCCAGCCTGGTCCCATCGCGAAACCGCGCGAGGAAACCTGCTTCTGTTCGTTGAAAGGCGATTCCGTCGAGTTGATCGGTAATGAACCGCTGCAGGTCCGATTCAAACTGCTCGGGCGGCGAAACAAGATCAACCAGTCCCAGCCTGGCCGCTTGCCGAGCAGTGAGTTTCTTGCCCGTGAGAATCATCGGAAGCGCCGCGGCCAGCCCAATCCGCTGCGGCAGCCGTTGCGTTCCTCCCCAGGCCGGCAGCAGTCCCAGTTGCACTTCGGGCAACCCCAACTGCGCTTGGCCGTCGTCGCGAGCCACGCGATAACGGCACGCCAATGCGAACTCCAGTCCGGCTCCCAGACATGCCCCGTGGATTACGGCCAGGGTCGGGATCGGCAGCCGCTCGAGACGATCGAAGAGTTTCTGGCCAATGGTCACGATCTGGTCGGCAGTCTGCCGGTGTCGAATCCGGCGGATCGTCAAGAGGTCGGCGCCGGCAAGCAGGCCCGACTCTTTGTCGCTCCTGAAGAGCACGAGCCGCAGGCTTGGATCGTGCTCCCACTCGTCGACCAGCGTCTGCAATTCGGCGACGACGGACTCGTCGAAGACATTACAGGATCGGTCCGGAACGTCCAGGGAGACCGTGAGAACACCTCGCGGATCGCGGGAGAGATGGAAGTTCGTGTATTCCGATATGGGCATCATTCCGCGCCGGGGCAACGCGGCACCGCCGCATTTTAAAACGTCGAGTTTTTACTCATCCAGTTCCGTTTGCACCCACACGGCGGCCCCCTGGCCGCCGCCGACACACAGGCTGGCTATTCCGTTGCGAAGCCCTTTCTCTCGCAGGGCCCGCAAGAGCGTCAGCACCAATCTCGCCCCCGAGGCACCTACGGGATGCCCCAGTGCTATGGCACCTCCGTTGACGTTGAGCCGCTCGGGATCGATTTCGCCCAGGGCGTGGTCGCGAGCGAGTCGCTCGCGCGCGAATGTGTCCGATCCCATCGCCCCGACGCAAGCAAGCACCTGCGCAGCAAATGCTTCGTTGATCTCGAATAATTCGGCATCTTTCAATGAGCGGCCCGTCTGCTGCAGCAATTTGTGGATGGCAAACACGGGACCGAGCCCCATCCGCTGCGGGTCGCAACCTGCGATCGCGTAGTCGCGGATATATCCCAGAGGCTCGTGTCCTGTCTCGCGCGCATCGGCGGCGCGGCCCAGCAGCAGGGCCACGGCACCGTCGGTGATCGGGCAACTGTTGCCGACCGTCACGGTGCCGTCGCGCTGGAAGACCGGTTTCAATCTCGCCAGCGCCTCCAGGGTCTGTCCCGGCCGAGGTCCGCTGTCCCGCTCCACGGGCTCGGTTCCCGTCTCCGCCGCCGCGATAGGCACCACCTCTTCCTGGAAAAAACACCGTTGCCACGCGGCGACCGCACGCTGATGGCTGGCCAGGGCAAAACGGTCCTGATCCTCGCGGGAGATGGCAAACTCGCGGGCCAGACCCTCGGCAGTCTGGCCCATATTGAGGTTGCAGGTCGGGTCGGTGAGCCCCAGTTCCAGGGCGGCGATCGGGCGGAACATCTTTGGACGAAGCTGCGACACCAGGGCCATTTTCGCCCACCAGCGTCGTTCGCGCCGCAAGCGGACCAGCCAATCCTTCATCGTCTTGTCCCAAATCAGCGGGACGTTCGACATCGACTCCGTTCCGCCGGCGACGACCCGCTGCGCACGGCCGTCCTCAACGGCCTGCCAGGCGGCAAAGATCGCCTCCATCCCGGAAGCGCAGTTGCGGTTCACGGTATGGGCAATCCGGTCCCAAGGAACCCCCGCGCGGATCGCAATCACGCGAGCTACATTCGATGCTTCGGGCGGCCCGGCTACGTTGCCGAAGATGACCTCCTCGACGTCGGCCGCTCGATAACCGTTTCGTGCGAAAAGTCCCTCGACCGCGATTCGCCCCAACTGATCGGCCGGCTGGTCGGCCAGAGCCCCAAAGGCTTTGGCGAAGGGGGTCCGAACGCCGGCAAGAACCGCCAAAGGCTCACGATCGATTGGTCGTGATGCATCAATCATGCAGTGCCCTCCGCCGGAGTTTCTTCGATCGGAACGCGATCACAGTGGGCTTCACGCAATTTGCGCCGCAGCACTTTGCCGAGGAAATTGCGGGGTAAATCATCGACCACCTCCACGAGGCGAGGCCGTTTGTGCTTGGACAGATGTTCCTCGGTAAATGCGTCGAAGGCGCGACGGTCGAATCGATGTCCTTTTTTCAGCACCAGCACGGCCTTGACGACCTCGCCTCGCTGGGGATCGGGGACGCCCACCACGGCCGCGTCCGCTACGCCGGAAAACTGACGGAGGACGTATTCCACGTCGGCTGGATAGAGACTGAAGCCCGAGGTCACGATCAGGTCCTTCTTGCGGCCTTTGATGCAGAAGAACCCGTCGGCGTCGCAAGTCGCCAGGTCGCCCGTGTAGAGCCAGCCGTCGCGGAGCACGCGTGCGGTTTCCTCCGGGTCGTTCCAATAGCCGGTCATCACCTGAGGGCCGCGGACCGCCAATTCCCCTACCTGGCCCGACGGCAGCGTGCGCTCCGGTCTGTCGAGCGCCACAATCCTTGCCTCGGTGTCCGGCAACGGCAGGCCGATGGTTCCGGGCCGGGCGGTTCCGTTCAACGGATTGACATGCGTTATGGGACCGGCCTCGGACAAGCCGTAGCCCTCGACGACCACCGCACCGGAGTGCGCTGCGAACTCTTCGGCCACGGCCGGCTCGAGCGCCGCGCCACCCGAGATACAGAATTCGAGCGAGCTCAGATCGGCCGGCGCGGCTCGCAGCCGCTCGTTGAGCATCGCGAGCATCGTCGGGACCGCATAAAAGACGGTCGGACGGTGGCGCTCCATCAGGCGTATCACGGTCTGCGGTTCGAAGCGGTGATGGAGAACCAGTGTGGCCGCCATCGCCACTCCGGCAGTCACGCACGTCGAAAGACCGTAGCTGTGAAAGAACGGCAAGACGGCCAGCACGGTGTCCTGCCCGCAACGCCCACCAGCCCAGGCTCGCACCTGCCACGCGTTCGCGATCAGGTTGCGATGGCTGAGCACAACCGCCTTCGGCGCGGCAGTCGTGCCGCCGGTACAAAGGATGTAGGCCGGTTGGCCGGGAGTATCCCTGTGCGGCGGAGGAGCCACCGAAGTCGTAGTCTCCGGCGTCACGCAGTCACAGGAGATGGTTGCGGACGGGTCCGTGGATCGCCACGCCCCGCGCTTGACCCGTGCCAGGCGATATCCCAGTCGTTGCCAGAACGGCAGCCGATTCTGGAGTGTCGCTACGAGGACCGTCTCGGGAGAAGTCTCCTCCTCGCGGAGTACCAACGGTGCCAGCAGATCCAGTGCGATGACAATGCGGCAATCGGTTATTCGCAAGAGGCCGGCAATCTCCTCGGCCACCATCAGCGGACTGAGCGAGACTACCGTGCCACCGGCCAGCCATACGCCGTAGACGGAGGCGAGGTACTCCGGACAGTTCGGCAGCAAGACTCCTACGCGATCCTCCGCCTTCAATCCCAGCGCCGCAAGCCTTGACGCCGTACTGCGTGCGGCCTGCCAGAGATCTGCGTAGGAAAGTTCCTGGCGGTAGTGGCGGCAGGCGACTCGCTCCCCGTGCTTCCTCGCAGCCTCTTGCAGGAGCCACCAGACTCGTTCGCGGGGATACTCTAAGCTCGGCGGGACCTCCGCAGGATAGCGGGCAAGCCACGGCGCGCGCGAACCCTGCTCGAGAATCGCGGGGTACATACTTACCTCACAACCAGACCCCGTGCCTGACCGGTATGCCGTTTGTTTCGTCAGTATGAGTCGTTGTAACCGGGCAGCCGAAAATGAACGAGGAGAAGATCGGCGACAAGGCCGGTCAGGCAGGGTCGCAAACGTTCACGGCTGCCGGGTGATGAGGTTTCCACTTGGATCAAACGGAATCCATCTCACCCGCAAAAGAATTCTTCCAACGACGCCGACCGAGTCAAGCGGGATTCTCCTGAACCCCGATGAACCTGCCGGTACGTTGCCCGCCAGGGGTGCAAGGAGTGCGCCGCATCCTACGAGTATCATTTACTGACTGACGAATGTATCGCTAAGCACTGAGTTTGCAGGGCGGAATTCATTCCGCCCCAGCGGGCTAACGTCCGCTCTACACAGACATCACGGACCGATTCTCGGGCAGGCACTAAGAGCCTATCCCAAGACCTCGCGAGGAGAAGGGGACAGGCACATTTTGCTCCGAAGACTCCGCAAAATGAGCCAGTCCCCGGCGGTTTTGGGATAGGCACTAAGCACGAGAACCGTTCCCATCCCTTGAATCGGATCGAACGCACGACGACAATTGCAGCCGTAGGAACGACTGAATGCGCGGATCGCTGCGCTGACCTTTTCGTACAGGAGATGCCGCATGTTGCCGCCCGTATCCGTCGTGGCCATGACCGCACTGTTGGCGTTGCCGATCGTGGAAGACGCGCAGCCACGCGCCGCGATGGCTCCATTGGATGCCAAGGCGCCGGCGGAAGTCCGCCGGGCCGTCGGCGAGTTCCAACGCGTCCTGGAAACGATGACCGGCACGAGCCTTCCGGCGGAACGCCAAGGGGAAGGGCCGATCGTCCACATCGGACGCGATGCCTTCGTGGACGGTGCCGGACTGGAGCTTGACAGGCTCGACGAGGACGGCTTCGTAATCCATACCGTTGGCGACAAGCACTTGATCCTCGCCGGACGCACGCCGCACGCCACGGAGTTCGCCGTGTACCGCTTCCTTCAGAAGCACGCCGGCGTGCGCTGGTACTTCCCGACCGAACTGGGTGAGGTTATTCCAAAACGGACCACGTTCTCGATTGGCGAGGTGGCCGAGCGGGAAGAGCCTTCGTTTCACTCGCGGCTGTGGAGTTCAGCCGCCCCGTTCGACGGCGGCGCATGGGAGCGCCACAATCTCTGCCGGGGTCGCTACCGCTTCCACCACAATCTGCTGCACGTCTTTCCCCCGTCAAAGCTCTATGAAACGCATCCCGAATGGTATCCGGAGATCGATGGCGAGCGGCGCAAGCCAAAGGACGATAACGACCACCACTGGCAGCCCTGCTGTGCCAACGCCGAGGCCGCCAAGTACGCGGCCGAAGTGGCCAAGACGTATTTCGACGCCAATCCCCAGGCGGGCAGCTTTTCGCTGGGGATGAACGATACGTCGGCCTCCGGGTTCTGCCAGTGTGCCGAGTGCCGCAAGCTCGACCCGGCCGATCCCGGCCAACAGAAGACCCCGCGCGGTCTGCCGAATTATTCGAACCGCTTTTATACGTTCGTCAACCGCGTGGCCGAAGAATTGGCCCGTTCGCATCCCGACAAGTATCTGGGTTGCCTGGCCTACCACGTCACCGAGCCGCCCCCGACGTTCGACGTTCATCCACGGGTGATTCCCTACCTGACGGCGGGCCGGGCGAACTGGACCGATCCGGCCATTCGCGAGGGCGATCAGAAGCTGATCCACCAGTGGTGCGCCAAGGTGCCCGTGGTGGGCATCTACGACTACTACTATGGCTCCGGCTTCATCTCGCCGCGGATCTTCACCGGCCTGACGGAGGAAAGCCTCAAGTTCGCACACCGGCAGGGCGTGCGCGCGTTCTACGCGGAAATCTATTCCACATGGTCGCTCGATGGGCCGAAAGCCTACGTCGCCTCGCAACTGTTGTGGAACGTGAACGGGAGTGCCGAGCCCCTCGTCGACGAGTTCTGCTGCGATCTGTTCGGGCGAGCCGCCGAGCCGATGCGGCGCTACTTCCGCTTCCTTGAAGAACGATGGCTCGCGCGGCCTTCCGGGTCGACGGTGATGTGGGCGGGATTCTTCGACATCGGACAACTCGATCTCTGGCCGCCGGACGTTTGCCGAAAAGCCCGGTCGATCCTCGACGAAGCCCAAGAAGCCGCGACAAGCGACGAACCGTTGGTCCGCCGGCGCGTGCAGCTCTACAGCGACGGATTTCGCCAGACGGAGCTTTGGTCGGCGGTGCACCACGGCGGGAAGTCGCTGGACAGCGTGGAGGCCATCGAGAGCTATATCGCGGCAAAAGCGGAGTTGGCGCGCGTACAGAAGGAAGTCATCCAGCCCCATCCGCTCCACCGCGCCCCGATCCCGTTCGAACAGCGCGCCCGCAATCTGCCCGGCGCGGCAATGGGGAAAGCGATTCTCCGCATGGCCGATCAGCCCGAGGCGGAAACCCTTCTGACGCGATTGGCCGATCCGGCCCAGCCGGCCGAAGTGGCTCTGGCCGCCAAGGCCGGTCTGTTGCTCCGCAAGCATCCGGAGTTGACGAAAGAAAGACTGGCCAATCCCGGTTTCGAGCCCGAGCCCCACAAACCGTCCGAGGGCAAGCTGCCGCCGGGCTAAGGCACATGGTTCCGTCCCGCCACGCCCGGCGAGGCGAGGTGGACGACCGCCGGCGCGAGGTCCGGCACGCACGGACTCTCGATCCGCGGGGCCGTGGCAAGCTGTGCGCTGCAAACGATCCCGGTGGAGCCGGGGCAGCGGTTTGTCGCTTCGGCGTACGTGCGGGGCGTTTTCCGCCCGGAGGCCGAGGTTTCGCTCGTGGTGCAGTGGCAGGAGAAGTCGGGCAAGTGGCTGGCCACCGCGACACGGCATTCCGATCGCCTGGCGACGGGCGGAGCCCGTGAGTGGACGCGGCTCTGCGTCCTGGCGGAGGTGCCTAAGGAGGCCGGGCGACTTTCTTTCATGGTAGCGGCCTACGGTCAGGCCCCGGACGAAGTCGTTGAGATCGACGACGCCAGCCTGCTCGAGCTGCCGGCGGAGCTGCACTGAGGACCGCTGCTGTAAGGAAGCGAGGGGGATCCACGCGGACGCTGGGAAGCCTGGGGCGAGCGGCAGATGATCGCTTCCCCATCAGCGCGGCGGCTTCTCGGCCGATCGCACGGCTTCCAGCAGCAACTTGGTCGCGAGGATCCCCTCCATCTCGTCCCTTCTTTCACCTTGATACACAATCCCGACATAGCCGCGGTAACCGCCCGCTAGTACAGCCGGCAACACGCGGAAGAAGTCGACGTGGGTCTCGCGGCCGTGGGCGTCGAAATCGCGCGCGGTGGCGCAGATTCCTTTGGCCAGTGGGATCAGCCTGGCGACATCTTCACTTTTTGAAGACAAAAGCCCCGCGAGGCTCGGCAAGGCGCCGCAGGCCGGATGGTCGACCTGCTGGATGACCCGCAGCAGCCAACCGGCATCGGCCGCCTCCTCGTTCCGGCAGCCGACCAGAACGTTGATGTGATGCGGTTCGGCATATTCGCACACCGCGCGGACTGCTTCGATAAGATAGGCAAGCCGCTCCTCCGGCACTCTCATGCTCCCTGTATCGACTTCGATCGAATGGCAGCCGAGAACCTTGGCGGCATCAATCCACTTGTGGTGATTGCGGACCGCTTGTTGACGCAACTCGGCTTCGGAGTAGTCCAGCCGCCCTTCGCCGTCGACCACGATCAGCAGTTGCCGCACGTCGTGATCGGCCGCCCGCCGGTTCATCTCCATAAGGTACTTTGCCTCGTGAACCCGGTCCCGAAAAAACCGGCTCACGTATTCGATGGCCGCAATGTCGAATCGCGTTCGAGCCGTTTTGGCCAGGTCCAGATGATCCAGCCCTCCCGACGACAAGCTCCGCGCGAGCGAACGCTCGTTGAGCGAAATCTGGAAAAGGCGGTTCTCCGCAGCGGCGGAGAGCGGCTTCGCCACGCCCCACATTGCCGATCCCAATAAAGATGCCTGCAAGAAACCTCGTCGCGACACAAGCCCTGACTCGGCCGAGCCGCAACCGTTGATTGAACCCCCTGGTGTCTGCATGGTCGACCCTACCTCATGCTCGCATAGAATCGTACAACGGAGTTCATTCCGTTCGCTCGCTGCCGCGTTGATCCCCGTGGGCGGCGTCGGCTATTCCCGGCGGTGCATACAAAGCGGCGTAGACGCCACTCGCGAAACCTCCAAGTTCTACTGATCGATTTCCGCCGCTACGGCGTCCTCGGCGGTCACCACGGACCTGGCGATATCCACCAGCTTGCTGCTTTTGCTGCTGGCCAGCTTCTGCAGACGACGAAAGGCATCGGGCTCGGCCAATCCGGTCCGCTTCATCAGGATTCCCTTGGCCCGCTCGATGACCTTGCGGTCTTCCAAGGCCTGTTTGGCATCGGCGGCCTCCTGGCGAAGCTCGTCAAACTCGCCGAACCTCTGCATGGCCACGGCAATGGCCGGTGCCAGGTCGGTGTCCTTTACCGGCTTGACCAGGTAGGCCAGGATATGGTTCCGCGAGGCGCGTTCGATCAGCTCGCTGTCGTGAAACGCCGAAATCAGGATCACGGGAATCGCCCCGGTTCGATAGATCTGGGCAGCCGCTTCGATGCCGTCCATGTCGGGCATCTTGATGTCGGAGATGATCAGGTCGGGTTGGTGTGTTCGGCAGACGTCGATCAGTTCGCGCCCCGTGCGCGCTGCCGCGACCACGCGGTGACCGAGGCGCTCGAGACTTTGCCAAAGGTAGTCTCGCATGCGGGGTTCATCGTCGGCAATCACAACAGCCAAGACATTCGTCATCGTTCACCTCGTGGGAGTTGGATCAGGATCTCGGTTCCGGGCCCGGACAGGTCGCCCACAGTGATTCGGCCGCCGTGCGCCTCGACCATTCGCCGGCTAATGGCCATTCCCAGACCGGACCCTCGTGACTTGGTGCTGTAAAACGGCTGAAAGATGTTTTCTCGCTGCTCGTCGCTCAGCCCCGGGCCGTTGTCGCAGATGGAGATTGCCAGCGCCTCCTTGCCGTCGAGAGTGGCCCGGGTGAAGCGTACGTCGATCACGACGGGGTCGGAGCAGGCCGCCAGGGCATTCTCCAAAATGTTCCGATAGACCTGCTCGATGCCAAGGTGGTCCACGGTGCACCGCGTGTCGGCCACGAAGCTCTCTTGCCGCAGAGATGCATCGCGGCCGTTGCGCCGGGGTTCCAGGCCCGCCCAGGTTTCGGCGAGGATTTCGCGGACGTCGCGGCGGCTCGGCTCGAGCTTCATCGGCGCGGCGTAGCCTCGCAAGTCGTCGAACAGCCGGGCAAGCCGCTGCTGCGCCTTTTCGATGTCGCCAACCAGGTCCGCGGTGGCGGCGTCGCCGTTGAGCTTCCACTGGAGCATCCCGCAGCAGGCCTGAATCTGTTGCAGTGCATTGCGGCTTTCATGAGCCACGCCGGCGACCATTTGCCCGATCGCAGCCAACCGCTCGGCATCGCGGAGTCGCTTCTCTGCGTCTTTCCTGGCGGTGATGTCGCGGACTACGGCCACCGCTCCGCACACGAGGCCCTCGCCGTTCAACAGCGGTCGTGCCGTGATGCTCAACCAGGCGCTCCGGCTTGTCGCCCCATGCCGCAGGACTACTTCGGCCCGGTCCAAGGATTCACCCCTCGCGGCCCGCAAAAGCGGCCACTGATCGGCCGGATAGGCTGTTTCGCGTTCGGGTAGATACAACTCGACGCCAAATCGCTTCGTCCACTCCGGTTCCCAGACATCGGGCACGTCATCCCCGGCTCCGATGTGGAAGATCTCGCGCGCTTTCGGATTGAACAGCCGGAAGCCGCCCTTGTCCGCTACGACCACTCCATCGCCCATGTTGTCGAGAATCGACTGAAGCATACGGCTCTGATCGCGAAGGGCACCCTCGGACAGTGCAAGTGCTTCGGCCCGATGCTCCGCCAGGGCCGTCCTCTCGGCAACTCGCTGCTCCAGCGTGTCGTTGAGTTGCCCCAGGGCCTCCATGTCGGTTTTGACTTGATGGACCATGGGCCGAAAGACGAGCCAGCCGCTGATCGCCAGAACCACGGCGGTGCTACCCAGCGACCAGACCGCGAGATTCCGCAGCCTGTCGGTTTTGGCCTCCGCCTCCTGCTGATAAGCGGCCACAACGGCGTTCAGCCCTTCGGCCAGGCGAGGGCTGGCAGCCGTTTGGCGAAGATAGCGAACGTGCGGGTTGTCGAGTTCGAGTTCAGCGTCAGGGATTTCCATCAGGGAACGAAGCTGGGCGATAAAGTTCCGTACTTCAGTATCTAATAACCACGGCGAATTGAAGTAGATGTCCTGCACACTCTGGGGCGGTGGCACCTTCGAGTCTTTGCGGATCAAGCCGTAGTGGGTATGCTCCATCGGTTCGAGGGCCGCGAGCAACTCCATGCGGAGCTTCTGCCGCGAGTTGCCGCTCTCCGCCATCACAAGCTCCTGGGCCAGCAACGCGCTCCGCTGGAGAAGCAACCGCTGGCGCCCGCTTAGGTTCACCACCTCGGCGACCGACCTGCTTGCAGCAATCTGGTTCCCCAGAATAAGGTGGTTTGCCAGCGCGAGCCCGGCCAACAACCCGAGCGCTAACAGATACTTCAGTGTCAGACCTCGAGCCATCGTGTCGCTTCGCTGGTCCATCGTGCGTCTGCCCGGCCCCTCGCCAGCAGCGCCGACGGAATCATCACACGACACGCCGGCGCAGGAAGCGTGTGGTGCGGCAAAAGGGATACAAGTGCTCAGCCCGGCAGTCGGGAACGGCCCGGCTCTGGGAATTGTACGCGCAGGGAGGGCGACTTTTCGAAAAGATTTGCGAAAAGAACTGGGCCAGGTTTTTCGATGCGGTCAAAGTCAGCGCAAGCAGCAAGAAACTTCTGGCGACTGGGTCAGGGCTTAGAGCCTATCCCAAAACCTCGCGGAGAGAAGGGGACAGGCACATTTTGCCCGAAGACTCCGCAAATGAGCCAGTCCCCGACGGTTTTGGGATAGGCTCTTAGACGGGGAGCAAAAGAATTTGCCCGCTTGACCGCCCGGAGCTTTGTGCGTAGAAATTCATGAAGGCCGTCCGAGACGGGCCGCCCTACCGCGCTACGAAAGCCCCGCTGTGCGAGTTTCGGCACAGGCGGGGTCTTTATTTCCCCCCGCAGCGGCAACTTGCCCACCTGTGTCTCGCTGCCGAGCACTCGAAACTTCTGAGCCGCTTCCGGCTGCTTTCTGGTTCAGCGGGCACCCCTGGTATTTCGTAACCGTTCCTCGGGCGGCCGGGGACCGGCCCATTTGTCGGCCAATTCGGGCGTTTGGCGCGAAAGACGTTGGCCGACGACATGGTCCGGTCCTTCTCTCGTTCCGCCGAACTCGTTGCGGCCAAGAGCCGCGTTAGGAGGTTCGACAGTGCAAACAATCCAACTCGACACGGGCGTCTGTCGTCTGGGTGCGATGGTCGGCCGCTGTGAGGCGATGCGAGTGGTCTTTGACCAAATCCGCCGCGTTGCGGCAAGCGACGTGACTGTGCTCCTCACGGGCGAATCGGGCACCGGCAAAGAGCTCGCGGCCCGCGCCCTCCATGACTGCAGCCCCCGTTGCGACGGACCTTACTCAGCGGTCAACATAGCGGCCTTGCCGGATACGCTTGTCGAGAGCGAGCTGTTCGGGCACGCAAAGGGAGCATTCACAAGTGCGGGGGCAAACCGTTGCGGCCGATTCGAGGCGGCGCATCGCGGCACGCTGTTCATCGACGAAATCGGCGATCTGGTGCCGGCGTCGCAAGCCAAGCTTCTGCGGGTCCTCGAGGATCGCCGGATTACGCCGGTCGGTTCCAACGACGCGAAAGAAGTGGACGTCCGCGTCGTCACAGCCACCAATCGGAACCTGGAGCACATGGTCGCCAGCGGCAAGTTCCGCGAGGACCTGTACTACCGTCTGAACGTGGTGGCGATCCGGCTGCCGCCCTTGCGGAGCCGCCGCGAGGACATCCGGCTCCTCTCCCGCCACTTTCTCCGGCAGAGCTGCGAAGCGAACCATCGTTCGCCTTGTGAGCCGGACGAGCGGTTGTGGAAGTTCCTGGAGTCCTATCACTGGCCGGGCAACGTCCGGCAACTCCGAAACTGTATTGAGAGCATGGTCGTCTTGGCACGGTCCACAACGCTCTCGGTCGACGATTTGCCTGCCATGGTCCGCACTTCGCCGGCCGATCCGGCCACGCAAGTGAAACTGCCCGACGGCCTTACACTGGAAGCCATGAAACGGCTGGTGGTGAGGCAGATGCTGTACCGGTTCGCAGGAAAGCGCAGCGAGGCGGCCCGATCACTGGGCATCTCCCAGCGAACCCTGCAACGGATGTTGAAACGATGGGAAGGCGACCAGTTCCGGACGGAAGGCGGCAGCCAGGCAGTCGCCGATTCGAAGCAGTTCGCCTTCACCGGCAGTGCCCCATGATTATGGGAGGAGATGAAGGAGATGCGAGGCACGGACCGGATAGTACGCCGACTTCGGCGCTACGCGGACTTCCGCACGATGGGGGAAGATCGGGAACCCCGGCGCCGCGCCCCTGCCACGGCCGATCTGGTGTATTACATCGTGAGCGCCGTCGTTGCCGTAGTGCTGAGCGTGATTTTCTGGGGCCTGTTCCGTGCGCCGTAGCATGGAGGAACACCGTCTATCGAGCGGAGACACAGTTCGCGTAAGGCATGGGGCAGATGATCGCATTCCCTCACGATTGGCATCAGCCCGGCTGCTTCCAAGCAGCCGGGGCTGATTGGCGGGTAAATTGTCATCTGCCGCCCGCGTAAAGCCGCGTAATGGGACCGGAGGTGACCGTTCACGGGGCGGCGGTCAACACCAGTCCGCGGCCTTGACGAGGGTGACCTGATTGCCACGATCGTTGAATGTGACTTCATCCATGATGCTTCGCATCAACAGCAGCCCCCGCCCTCCATTGCCCACCACGGTCTCCGTTCGATCCTGGCGCAGCGCGGACGCAACGTCGAATCCAGGCCCTTCATCGTTCACAACGAAACGCGCTTCCCCCGGGGTGACCGACATCTCGAGCGAGATCGTTCGATTGCAGTAGGGCGGGTGGCATATACGCTCTTCGATCACGCAGGCGTTGTTGCCTTGGCGTAGCGATTCCTTCACCTCCTTGATCTGCTCTTCCGTAAGCTCCAGACTACCGTGGTACAACGCGTTCTGCAACGCCTGTTCCAGCGCCACGGCGACCCGTATCCGTTCCGTTGGACCGCAAATTCCTACGCGATTCAGCATGCGCCGGACCAGGTCAACGACGGCGTCAATCAGAACAGGATCACTCGCCAGGGCGAACCGGATTCGTGATGCCGTGATCGATTCGATTAACCGCTCGTGAGTGCGCCTCCCACGCGCGACGGTCAACACTTCACGGACCGTGGTTGGCAACAAGTCGGCGATCTGCGACTTGGGAACATAGCCGGCCGCACCGCGTTTCAGGGCTTGTATCGCCGTTTCCTCGCTGCCGTAGGCCGTCATAACAACGACCGGCACAGTTGGGTAGCGCGCGACGACCTCGGTGAGCAGCGTCAAGCCATCCATTTCGGGCATTTGCAGGTCGGTGACGATCAACTCCGGCGTCGCGCGTTTCATTTCGGCGAGCGCCGCGAGACCGTGCTCGGCCTCCAGGACCATCCACTGGGACTCCGGTTTCAAGAGACCGCGAACGATCCGACGATCCACAGCCGAATCATCCACCACGAGAACGGCTGTCATAGGCTGCTCAACAACCAGAAAAGGATGCAACCACTCGGCGCGTTTGCGAGGCTCCGAGAACCAATGGCCCCTTTTCTCCTCCGCGCTTGTGTTGGAATAGGCTCTAAAGTCTATGCTCTCTGCGGTGGTAAGGCAGCGCGTTCCGGCCGCCGTCGCACGCCGGAGAATGGCTCAACAACCCCTCCACGTCCACCCGGCGTTCGAGCGATAACCATCCACATCCACGGCCGGGGAATGGCCAATTTTCGGCCAATTCGGATGTTTTGCCGTCAAAGGACGTTGACCGAAAGCATGGACTTTTCCCCGCGCTCTTCCGCCGCGGTGAACGGTTACTTCCTCAAACTGTAAATGCCACCACCGACCCGCGTCGGCGGGGCGATGTTTGGCAACTACAAACGGCGATCCTGTAGGCCGTTTTGTGATTTCGTTTTCCGCTGCTCGGCCCTACAGGCCGAGCGGCGGAAACGAAATCACAAAACGAGGGTTCTTGGCGTTTGTAGTTGCCAAACATCGCCCCACCGGGATAAACCACGGTGGTGGCGTTTACAGTTTGAGTTACTTCGAGCGCGACTACTCCCAGAAGGCAAAGATACGATCGACGTCGTTAATCTCGGTCGTCTCGTCGGAATTGCTGCTGAGGAGTTCGACGGTCTCGAACTGGTCCAGCCAAAGGATCTGGGCCAACTCTTCCAGCGGAGTGCCTTGCGGTGGACCGTAGGTTGCCGGATCGACCACGGCATCCGTGAGGACCGCCCGGTCCGGACCGACTCGCGCGACGGCGTTCACCTCGTGAAAGGACCGGGCGTGGTTGGCGTACGCGCCGGCGGAATGCGTACCCGAAAGTCGCACTTCGGCAGCCGTGCCGGTGAGTTCGGCGCCGTTGGCATTGCCGTACAGGTTGGCAATGTCTAATCCGTAATTCGACTCCACATGGACCTCGTCGAACAGGCGCGCCCAGAGTTTGTAGCCGGAGCCGTCCAGGCGGGAGAAAACCGGTCTGGCGGTAAAGGTGTCGACTCCCGTGCGGCTGTCGTTCGGATCGGTCAGGTCGGAGAAATGGGCGGTGTCATAGCCTGCGCTGCTGTACGCTCTGACGGACGGGAAATTCAGAGCCTTGTTGACATATCCGGGACCGCTCAGGGTCACCCGTTCCGGATCGCCCACCAGGGTATCGTTATGGTCCGGCTGCGGCGAATCGCCCAGGCCGATCTCGTCGGCTTTCTCGTTCGCATTGGCCCGTCGAACTTCCACGGTGCCGAAACCATGGGCTGTAACCGTCACTGCGTAGTCCGGCGCGTCGAGGTTCGCCTGCAACCTTCTCACGTCGAACGTGTCCGCACCGGGAGTGTCGTTCAGGAAAAGTTGGTCAATGAGAGCCCCGCCGCGGCCAAAGCCGATGATGGTGTCGAATCCGTGGGCGATATGCCACACGCTGCCCGAACCGCTGAGGAACCGGACGACGGACGTTTCCAGGGCCGCGTTGTAGGGGTTGACCCTAAGATAGTCGTTGTGCGCCGAGCCGCGGACGACGACCCTGTCCGTGCCGTTCTGTCCAAGTTCGGCCTCCGCTTTCATCGTCTTGAACCCGCGGACATGGTGAAGGTATCCGTCCCCGCGCATCCGGGCCCACCAGGAGAAATACTCCAGCACGTCGTCGCCGGCAGAATCGCCGAACACGACCGTATCGCCGCCGCCGGCGCCACGGGCGAAAATGTTCTCGGCCGTCACGCGGATCGAGACACCGTTGCCGCTCATCTCGGCAACCCCGGGATCGGCCTTGTAGGTTTCGGTTCCCTGAGAGCCCCAGACTACGACGGCGTCGTCGCCCGCGCCGCCGTCGTAGTCGAACGATTCGACATGGGCGGCTTCGAGCGTGTAGCTTCCACCGACCATGGTGCCCTGCGTCGGACGAAGCGTTGCGCTGTCGGAACCATCCGTGCCGATGAACCGCACGTCGTCGCGGCCGCCGGCGCCGTCGAACGCGAAGGTGGTTGCCTCGGATGCGGTGAACGAGTAGGAGACGCCACGAATCGCGATCCCGTGGCCGCCGGATGCGTCGAAGAGGAATTCGTCGTCCGCGGCCGTGCCATGGATGGTGACCGTGGTCCCATCGTGTCGAACGAGATTGGCGATTCGCAAATCAAAGTCTACATTGGAGCCGAACAGCTCAACATAGTAGGTTTCTCCGCCGCCCACCTGCAAGTCCGCTCGTTGATTGCCATCGACCAGGGTCGAGGTAACCAGAGGCGTAAGGCCCGGGTTGGCGACAGGATCCTGGTCGTAGAGCCGGACCGCGGCGCTGCCGGCCGGGTCCGGCGCGACGACTTCGAGAGTCAGAGTGCCGGAATTCACCGTGCTCAAGTTGAAGTACAAATTGCCCTGGCCGAGGTTCAAACGATCGAGCATTCGGTAGTCGACGGCGCCCAGTTCATCGCCTGCCTGAAAGGAGATGCGGTAGATCTCACCGGGACCGCCACGCGCCAAATAGTAAAGGTTGCCCGCCGAATCCACCTTCAGATCGACCGGATTCGCCGTGGTCAGGTTGGCGGCGAAGGGGATCGAGGTGTCGGGTACGGAGAGCGAGCCGGGGTTGGCCGGGTCGAACAACCGGATGAAGTTGCCGCAGAAATCGGCGAAGAAATACTTGCCCGCGTAATCGCTGCCGAAGGGGCCACCGGCCGGGTAGAAGGCGCCGCCCGTGATCGCACAGCCAAAGGGGCTGGGCGGCGAGTTGCTGTGATCGTAGGCCATGACCGGGTCGCGATAGTCTTCCCAAGCCGGCGGCGGCGATTCGAAGCCCTCCCACAACGGCGCGGTGCTGCCGGCCCAGCCGTAGTTCGCACGGGCCTCGCCCCGGTTGATCTCTTCCCAGACACCTTCGCCCACGTCGTTGATGAACATCGTGCCGGTGCCCGGCTCGAAGGCGAACGTGTACGGGTTGCGCAGGCCCAAAGCCCAGATCGAGCCCTGCCAGTCCGTCGCGCTGCCGTTGTAGAAGGGATTGTCGCTGGGATTGCTGCCGTCGGAATTGAGACGCAGGATTTTGCCGAACGGTGTGGTCAGGATCTGGGAAACGTGGGACGACTGGGGCGTTGTGTCGTAGTTGTGATCGCCGACAGCGACATACAGCTTTCCGTCGGGACCGAAATGGATGGCCCCGCCGTTATGGTTCGTGTTGCCGTCGGTGGCCGGGTTGTTGTCTTCGTCCTCGGGCGGCAGATCCCGGAGAACAACTTCGCTCGTCAGCGTTGCGGTGGTCGTGCCGGCGCCGACAACGGTAAAGCGACTCAAGCGGTTGTTCGCCGGATCGGTCGCACCGGTTTGGGGGTTGGTGTAGTAGAGATAGACGTAATCCGGATTGGAACCCACACCGTCGTAAGACGGGTCGAAGGCGATGCCCAGCATTCCCCGCTCGCCGACAGAATCCACCGACACGCTCAGCGCCGTATGCGTGATGCCATCGTTGCGGACGAGCTTGACCCTGCCCGCTTGCTCAAGTACCCAAAGTTCCCCCGTCGGCGAGAACTCCATCGCAGTCGGCGCCGACAAGTCACTCTGGGTCGTGACCAGCGTCTCCGTGAAACCGGCGGGCAGAGTGCTCAGCACCAACCGATGTTCGAGCAACTCAAAGCGGAGCCGAGTGTGTCTTTCGAAGCGTTGAGTGGCTCGCAAACAGGCGGTGTGATGAAACGGGGTGGGGACGAGCGATTTCCTCTGGATGAGAGCATTCCAGGGCACCGATCATGGCTCCCTTGAAAAAATCCGGCGAAACGACAACTTCTAACAACCTGAATTCTACGCGGCAGCACTGCTTCTTTCTTGACTCCTCCCTCCAGTCCGCCGGACTTCTCGGCCCCGACGAAGGGTGCGACAAATAGTATCTGTGAAAACGTGCCTGGAATTCCCTGGCTCTTGATACGATTGGGAGGCCGGGGAATGGGCCGAATCTGACCCTCAACCGGCCACTCCTCCTTGACCACCCAATTCTTACGGGTTAGACTCGGCATCTGTGGGAAATCAAATCTCCACCGTTCCGCCTCCACCCCCGGTGCTCCCATGCGCGGCAATACCGCCCACCACATCCTCGACCCGGAAGAGGTGGTCCGAACGATCAACCGTCTAGGCCTGCGGATCGCCGAACGCTTTCCCGGTTCGAGCCTCTCGGGGGTGTGCCGGCAGTTGCTTTCGATTGCCCAACAGGCGAAGCAGCGGTCGGTCCGGATCTCACGTCCTGTCTGGAGTCTGCGCCTCCTCACGTTACTCGTAGTCCTGGCCATTATCGGCGTCACGGCCGGCACGGTAAGTGCATTGGAGTTGCCGTCCCGGCAGATCAACCTCCTCGAGTTCATCCAGTTGCTCGAGGCGGCAATCAACGACCTGGTGCTGATCGGAGCGGCCGTCTTCTTCCTCGTCACGCTGGAGACCCGGATCAAACGCCGCCGTGCCTTGGTCGCGATCCATGAACTCCGGTCGATCGCCCACATCATCGACATGCACCAGTTAACCAAGGATCCGGAGCGGATCGTTTATCGCGGCCGCGAGACGGCGTCCTCCCCCCGTGAGGACATGACCGTCTTTGAATTGAGTCGTTACCTCGACTACTGTACTGAACTGCTCTCCCTCACCGGGAAGATCGCGGCCCTGCACGTCCAGAATTTCGACGACTCGGTCGCGCTGGCCTCCGCCAACGAAGTCGAATCGCTGGCGACCGGCCTGGCCCGCAAGATCTGGCAGAAGATTATGATTCTCCATTCCATCAGCGGAGTGCAGCAGCCGACGCGCATCCCCGTTAAGGAGGGAGCATAAGGCTCTGCAAAATAGCGGCAACTGCCGCATCGGCTCTCAAGGATACCCGCCTTCCTGGCTGACGACTTGATCTTAATGCCACCGCCGGGTTATTGATTCCGCTTCGCATTCCCCGAGAATAACGGTGCGTAGAAATCGCGGCGCAGGTGGGCAGCCTGACCGCAAATTCCGGCTCTCGCCGCCCCTCTGCGACGGCCAGCTTCGATTGGCAGGTCGGTATTACAGCCTATCCGGAAACGGGGACTGGCTCCCGGGTGTTCTCGATTGGAGCCGGGAGCTCCACGAGATGCGAGGTGCCTGCCCCCGTTTCCGGATAGCCACTCAGTCAAGTGCCTCTCCCGGCGGCGACGGTCTGAACGGCGATCCGCAACGCTTCAGGCATCCTCGGCGACCGTTTTCGGGGGCGGCCGCGAGGAGGTGCGTCATGAACGATCAAGTGAGGCTGTCGGACGCGGAATGGGCCCTGGTGGTTGAACTGCTCGAGCGTGAGCAGGGCGAACTCCCGGCGGAAATCCGCCACACCCGCGTGTCCACGGTCCGCGAGGAACTCCGAAGTCGGCTCGAGATGGTCCGGCGGTTGCTCGAACGGCTGCAAACGCCGACCGCTGCTTGAGCCATTGCAGGCCCGCATCACGGCATGGTTTGACAACGGGGGCTGGCTCCGAGCCCTACCACCCGTAATCCGGCAACAAGCGCCTCGCCGCGAGGTGCCTGTCCCCGTTTTTGAACCTGGCCCGAATTACCGATCCTTCTTTTTTTTGCGAGGAGAGCACCATGCCCGTCAAGAGGCTCAAAGAGTATTTGGATGGCCACGGCATCCGCTACGTGTCGATCAGTCATTCGCCGTCTTACACGGCCCAGGAGATTGCAGCTTCGGCCCATATCCCGGGCCGCGAGATGGCCAAGACCGTGATGATCAAGGTCGATGGCAAGATGGCCATGGCCGTGCTGTCCGCTTCGACGCACGTCGATTTTGACATGCTCCGCGAGGCCGCCGGCGCCGAAACCGTGGAATTGGCCACCGAGGAAGAGTTCGAGTCGATGTTCCCCGGATGTGAACTGGGCGCGATGCCGCCGTTCGGAAACCTCTACGACATGGAGGTATTCGTCGCCGAAGATCTGGCCGAAGACGAAGAAATCGTCTTCAATGCCGGATCGCACACGGAACTGATCCGGATGAAGTACAGCGACTTCGAGGACCTGGTCTCCCCGGTCGTCGTGCAGTTCGCGGCTCACGTTTAACCCGGATCGAGCACCTATTGCGCCGCAATCAAGAACTCGCTGAGCACCCATAGATTGCGGCTGAAGCGTTCGCTCGAAAGATACCTCGTGCCGGGCGCCATCTTCGGCTGCCCGACCAGGACTTCTCCTTCGTACACGCTCACCCAGCGGCCGGATCCGTCGAGCTCCTTGAGCATCCGCCGCACGTCGCCAGTGGCGGCCGCGGGCGTCGTCGGCGTGCGATCGCTCTTCAGCAACTTGTAGCGGCCTTCGAGGTCGTCCAGACGGGAGTCCCATTTCCAGCCGTAGTGCCCCGGCAGATCCGAGTCGTCGTACGTAAGTGTGTAGTCCTTGCCACGGCGAAACATGTAGAGGGGCCGGTTCGTCTTGAGCTCGTAGTAACGGGCCAGGCGTCCGTCGGGAAGCAGAGACCTCTTCAGATATGCCAACGCGCTCGGAATCGGCTCGAGGTACTTCCGGTCGCCGGTCGCCAAGGCGATCGTCATCAGCGTTTCGATCACTTCTTGGGATTCGTCGCCACTGATCGCGGGTGGCTCGAACTTTCGGGCCCAAATCGGTTTCATTTCATAGTTGTACTGCTGGGCCCAGCCCGGCTGGGGTTTCGGCATCTGGGCGAGAATCAGGAAATCTCCCAACTTCCGCACCGCTTGCAGGAATCGCTCGTCGCCGTAGATGCGATGCGAGTCGATCAACGCGTCCGCGACATAGCCGCAGACGTTGTCGTTGAGCGTGTACATGTCCCAGTAGTCCTTGATCCGGCCTTCGCTGCGCCAGTCGTACTCGGGATAGCTTGCTTTCAGGATCGGTTGATTCTCGACAGGGCCGGTCCAGATCTGCGGGAAGCCGCCGTTGGGGAATTGAGCGTTCAGCAAAGCGTTTAGCGCCACCTCGGCCGACTGGCGGACCGCGGCGTGGCGGAAGCGGTGCGCCTTGTCGACGTGAATCATCAGCCTGATTGCCGATTGGGACTGGCCGTCGTCCAGCGAAGAGTTGTCTTTGCCGCGCCCTTTTCCATTCCGGTAGGCCGCCGTGCGAGGGCTTCTCGGGTCGAAATCGACGGAGTTCGTCCAACCCCCGGATTTCAGTTGCCCGTAGGCCACCGCCAACGCAGCATCGGTCGCCGCGTCAAGATAGAAGTTGTCGCCCGTAGCTTCGTACGCCTTGAGAAACGCCAGGCCGACGGTCGGAGTGCCGGGCGGTTGAATCCAGATTTGATCACTCGTGGCCGGGCCCTCACCCCAACGCTGCTTCAGGTCCAGGGAGTAGAAATAGACGTAGCCCCCGTGCGTAGCGACCTGCTCGCGATAGAACGTCGCGGCCTTCTTCATCGCCGCCACGGCCTGGTCAGACAAGCCTTCGTTCGCCTGCAATGGATGCAGTCCCAAGCTCAGAGTCAATGCGACGGTCGCAAAAGCGTATGCCTTCATGGTGTCGGCTCGTCTGATGGTGCGCGGGAAACGAACTCGCTTGCTTCAGGCTGCGATGCCGTGGAAAACGGCATTCTACCGCGCGAAAGCGTACGAGACCACGCTTTGAGCCTATCCCAAAACCGCCGGGGACTGGCTCATTTTGCGGAGTCTTCGGAGCAAAATGTGCCTGTCCCCTTCTCCTCGCGAGGTTTTGGGATAGGCTCTGAGACGAATGGAATGCCGTGAACTGCCGTTCCGTGGCCCGCCGATTCACGCCACCGGGTATCCAGGAGGTGCGGAGTGGGTGAACGGCGACCAAAAGGCTCTAATGCGTCCATTTGCACCACGGCCCAGCACGATAAGATTACTTATTGAGGCGAGCCGTTTTCGGAATGCGGCAGAGAGGCAGAACGTCAACCGCTTCGGAACAGCGGAGGAGGCGAGAATGGAGCGTGAGCCTTCCAACTTCGACGATATAACCAAAGCCCCCACGGCTTTGTGTGAGGAACCCGGCGGGAGTTCCACCTTTCCCCAAAGCAGGGCGGACTTTCTTGACGCACTCTGGCTTCTCGCCGCCGAGTTGGCGAACCTCGGAAGCACGTCAATGCCTCCGAGCGACGAAACCTGCCGTGTGTGGCGGGTTTTCGTAAGTTGCCCATTCACGACGTGGCAGCAGACGTTCGGCGATCCCCAAGCGGTGACACACTACGAACATGATTCGATAAGGTACCCAGTGGCCGTGTGGCAACACCAATGCAGCGACGGTCTCGTGAAGTGCGTGGGCCACATCCTACAGGAACCCCGTCAGCAGCGACGGATTGTCGTAGCCAGAGTATGCCTTGTTTAGGCAAAACTGCACCGAGGACCGAGCGAGCCGCGGCGTTTGTGAAATTTTGGTGCCCTCGTGGAGGGAAGCACCCATACGGGGCAGAAGCCTTGCCCAAATCGCCCATTTGAAGTCGCTGCCGAGCCGGATGTTTCGCAAGCCTTGTGCCCTCGCGCCTGCGACTTCACTGGTTCAAACCCCTCAGTCAGTACCTCCCGCAAAAGAGTTGTCATGACGACGAAGGTGTCCAGCGTAGCGCTCAATCCCGCTTGATCCGGATTCTACCGGCTCACTCGACCTGCTACCCAGCGGGGCGTTGGCAGCCAGCAATTGCAGCGCACGATGATCATCAAAACCAATGTCCTTCGGTTCGGACCAAGCTATTCACTCTGTTTTGCGCAGATGATACTGCTCGGCCAGCTTGGTCTTCTCTTCCTCCGGCAGGGACTTGAAGTAGCTCTTCCATCCCGGACAGAAGTTGATGTGCCACCGCCACAGCCGACCCAAAAACGACTTCGGGTTGCTGTCGTACTTCGCCCGCCAGCCGCATTGAGCGCAACCTTGGCCAGCCATTGGAAACTCCCTCTCGATGAGTCAAGACATTCGCAATACGCTCTCAGACCATCGCACCGCCACGCTGGATCCGGCCGGCCGCGTCCGACGCATCGCTCAGGCGTGAGCCCGCGCACGGAAAATCCCCGGGCGGGTCGGCTATTGCGCAGCGGCCAGTTCACGCCGGTATCTCTCCTGCCTATCTTACTACCCTCGAGCATGCCTGCCAACGCGGGCGGATTGCAGACGTGTCCCATCAATTGGCCTCCTTTTCGGGACCATCTGTCAACTGCAATAGAATCTCTTCGGCCGACGCGCGGACCTCGGGTGCCACGCGGCGCAGGTACTTCTTCATATACCCGCATATCAGCCCGGCTACTCGGAAGCAGCCGGGCTGATGACAATCGTGAGGGGATGCGATCATCTGCCACACGCCTTAGCAGTGCGATTCCCCCATCCGTCCGGTTGTCGCTCCGATAAAGGCGTTCCCGAGGTGTTTCTTGCCGCTCCGAGATCTGCTAGGTTGGGGTTCGACCCTTCTCTTCCGCCCCGTGAACGGTTACGGTCACGACTCACCCCCGGGAGCCTACAATGAACGAGTTGCGAAATCCGTTGGTTTCAAACCACCTGAGGACCTTCCTTGCCGCCCTGTGTTGTCTGATCGCTTCGGCATGTGACGTCGGCGCCTCCGAACTGCTCCCGCCGCCGGTGGACGTGCCATCCGGCCCCGCGGGCGTCGCGGGGCCGGGAGGGGCGGCTCTGCCATCGTTTGCCGGCGAGCCGACCAAGGACGGGCCTGCGATTTCCGCCGTCAGCGAAACCACTCTGCCCGACGAGACGCTGGTCCTGTCGGGCGACCGGCTTGCCGGTGCTCGATTGCGCGTGTGGATGGAGGGGCGAGTGGACGACCTCTCCCCGCTCCGCACGGCCGACAACCGCATGCAGGCCGTGCTGCCTAAGGAGTGGCCGAGCTCTACGATGCTCGTTTGGCCGGTCCGCGGCGAGGCGGCGGGATCGCCAATCCGCGTCAACGGTGCGACGCTTTGGTGGGCATGGCCGCCGCGGCTCGTCTGCGAGGGGACGGGCGAAGCTGCGACGATCCGCCTGATGGGCAAGAACCTCAAGCTTGGGGATACAGAACCCAAGGTGTACCTTGCGGGTTCGGCTGAGGGGCAGTGGCTCCCGGTGGAATCGGCCCATGCCTACCAGGTCGTCGCGCGCGTGCCGCGTCTTTCCCCCGGTCGCTATGAGGTGTTCGTGCATAACGGGACGGGCGAGCGGTTTGGCTGGAGCGAGGCTGCACGCGTCGAAGTGGTAGCTCCTCGGAATAAAGGTCCGCTTCCGGTATTCGACGCGGCTCGGTTCGGCGCGAAGCCGGACGATTCCCGGGACGACGCGGCGGCCATCCAGCAGGCGATCGATGCGGCGGTGAAGGCCGGCGGCGGGAAGGTGACGCTCTCCGGCGGCACGTTCCATCTCGGCCGGACTGTCGTGCTGCCTGAGGCGACCGGTGCGGGCGTCGAGTTGGCCGGCAGCGGCATCGGTGATTACGATCCGCGGAGCCGAACCGTCCCAGGCGGCACCGTGCTCCGTTTTCTCCCGGACAGCGCACCGCCCAAGTGCCTGGTCGAAGTGGGCACACGTTTCGGATCGCTTGCGGAACTCACGCTCATCGGAGGCCACGAGGGAGTGGTCCGCGCGATCCACGATCGCAATGCCCCTTCCCAGGTCGTCGTCCGCGTGGCGCAGCACGACGTCGCGCTTCGGCGCGTGCGGATGGTGCTGCTGGATCTGCGGCCGGAAGTGCCGCCGGAGGATCGCAAGGACTTGCAGATTTACGACGCGGCCCTGCACATCGTCGCTCCCGGCTCGTCGAATGTCGTCGTACGGGACTGTGAGTTTCACTCGGCCGGTTCCGGGATCGAGATCGGCACGATGCAGCAGGGCCACACCGACGCCGAGCCGCCGGAGCCGAGCACGGACGACGTATGCATCGAGCGGTGCGTTTTCCGGGGCTATTCGCGCGGCTTCTACAGAGAACCGTCGCATCGGGGCTCGTACGCGCACATGGGCATTTTCAACGAAGGGATCCAGGTACCCAACGGTAAGCGAGTCATCATTCAACGTTGCGACTTCGCCGGCGCCGACCGCCGGGGCGGGAAGATGATCGGCCGCTCCATTTGCGTGTGCAATACCTCGACCCGCCCGATGTACATCGCGGAGAACCGCAGCCACGACGTGGGCATGGTCTGTCCTCGCCAGGACCGCGTCGTCAACCAGGGCGAGCAGATTCTCTTCCACTTTCGCTATCCGCACGGTGGGTATTTCGACCTGGTGGAAGCCGGCGCGGCCGAAGTGGCCGTCGATCCCTCGGATCCCCGCAACGCCGGCAAGATCTCTTCGCCCCACATGGCCTTCGACCGCGCGGCAAGCCGGGTTCTCGAAGAGGTGGGCGAGAACAGGCATTGGGTGGTGTTCGTCTCGGCGGGCAAGGGCGTTGGGCAGTGGCGCGTGGTGGTCGGCGCGGAGCGGGGGCCGAAGAAAACGACCCTCCGGCTGGATCGTGCCTGGCGAGTTGTGCCGGACCGCACCAGCCGGATCACGTTGACGACCGCGTACCGCCAGAACATCATTTTCAACAACCAGATCGATGCGGGCTTCATCGATCCGCGGTCGAAGGTGGCCGGCGTGCTGTTCTGGTTCAACGCGGTCGACAACGTGATCGCCGGCTGCACGATGCGCCACGTGGGTTACGGCGCCGGATTCAACGCGAGCTTTCGCAATCCCTGCTGTTGGAACCTGGTCCGCGACAACGTGATGGAAGAGATGGGCGGCATGGCCGTCGAGTGCGCGGAGCCCGCCTTCTATTTCGACTCGTGCCGCACGGCGGGCGGGCCCGACGGGCCTCTGTTCCGTCCCGGTTCGGACGTCGCCGGCTGGTATACGGTGGGCAATGTCTCCCGCTCCAACCGCGGCCACGGCAGCCCGACCGCGGCCTTTATCCATGCGGCGACCACCGATGCAGGCTCGAGGCTGATTCCGGTGCAGGAAGAAGCCGGAGTCGTGATGCCGGTCGTGGAGAACAATCATTTCACGGGGGTGGAACGCGGGATCGTGGTCAATCGCGGCGCCGTGTGGCCGGTGCTCCGGAACAATACGATCGAAACAACCGACCCCGGCTCGGCTGCGGTGTACGATCAGGCGGCGCCGCGCTAGAACCTCACTCGGAGCCAAACCGATGCGCATGCGACTATTCGTAACCTCGATTGTCCTGATTGTGACTGCCGCCAGCCGTGGGCTGTCGGCGGTCGACCTGTATGTTTCTCCGATCGGCAACGACGCCTGGTCGGGAACGCTTCCCGCTCCTGACTCCACTGGCAACGACGGCCCCTTTGCGAGCCTCGCCCGCGCACGAGAGGCATTGCGCCGACTCAAAGCCGCCGGGAAGCTGGACGACGGGGCCGCCGTCCATCTGCGAGCCGGCACTTACCGCCTCACGGCCGCCCTCGCCCTGGGTGCCGAAGATGCCGGGGCTCCCGAGGCGCCTATTGTGTGGCAAGCCTACGGGGATGAGAAAGTGACCCTCACCGGCTCGCTCCCCGTGAGCGGGTTTACGCGCTGGAAAGGCCAGATCCTGGTGGCCGATTTGAAAGGCACCCCTCTGGAAAAGACGGCATTCCGCCAGTTGTTCTTTCAAGGCGAGCGGCAAGTCATGGCCCGCTATCCCAATGTTGACCCGAAGGACCAGCATTTCGGCCAATGGGCCTACGTCCTGGCTGCCGACCCGGCCCCCGCGACCAATCGTTCGGTCTCCGACAACATCCCCAAGGCGAAAGACCACTTCACCGCAACCAGCGACGTCATCAAGCCAAGCTGGGACAAGATTACCCGGGCCGAAATCGCCATCCATCCGGCATACGGCTGGGCGTGGAACATCGTGCCCGTGAAATCCGTGGACAACGACACGTCCACCATCTGGCTGGGCCGCCCGGTGAGCTACGGACTGATGGTTGGCGACCGTTACTTCGTGCAGAATCTCCTGGCCGAATTGGATTCTCCAGGCGAATGGTACCTCGACCGTGACGAGGCCAGGCTCTATTTTTGGCCGCCGCGGGAACCCGAGCCGGGCGATGTGACCGTAGCGGTGGCGGAATCCCTGATCGTCGGCGACGGGGCCGGCGGAGTCACCGTGCGCGGGCTGACCCTCGAGAACTGCGGCGGCACTGCCGTAAGGCTGAACAACTGCGAAGGAAGCCTCGTCGCCGGGTGTACAATCCGCAACACGGGCGCGTGGGGTGTATCGATCACGGGCGGGCACAAGACCGCAGCAGCGGGCAACGACATCTATGCCACCGGCGCCGGCGGCGTCAGCATCAACTCCGGCGACCGCAAAACCCTGACGCGAGGTGATTGCTACGCCGACAACAACTACATCCACCACATTGCCGCATTCCAACGCACCTACCATACCGGGGTCAAGCTCGCCGGGGTGGGCAACCGGGCAAGCCATAACCTGATCCACGACTGCTACCACCAGGGCCTGCTGGTCGGCGGCAACGACCACGTGGTGGAGTACAACATCGTCCATCACACCAATCTGGGCTCGGAAGACACCGGCGGGCTGTACATGTCTTCTCGCGACTTCACCCAGCGCGGTACGATCATTCGCTACAACGTGTTTCACCACCTCGGTGGGTTTGGAAAGACCAACTCCTGGAGCCCGGTCCGCGACGGCCAGGTCGAGTTTCACTATCCCGGCTTCACCTGGGGAATCTACCTCGACGCTCCCGAAGTGGGCTGTACGGTCTTCGGCAACGTGCTGTACAGCGTCCCGGTTTGCGGCCTGTTCAATCACGAAGGGCGCGATAACCGCTGGGAAAACAATATCATCGTCGACGCACCGGCCTTCCGGGCCAGCAGCGGAAACTACCCGGATCTCGACAAGTTGTCCTACTCCTATATCCAGACTCTGCGCCGCGAAGGCGGTTACGATACGTATCTCGAGCATTACCCGGAATTGTCCACGTACACCGACGATCCGGCAACGCACCACACGTGCGCTCCCGGCAGCTTTGCCCGCAACATCATCTATTACACCGCGGACGGTGGCCGGATGATGCGCGAGCGGAACAAGACCGCCTGGCAAGGCGGCCAGCTCGTGTGGACCTTCAGCGGCAGCAGGCCGGCCTTCGGCGGCTTCGAGTTCGACAACAACTGCATCCACGCGCCGCCGGAACTGCCGCTCAAGTTCAGCCTCACCCTGCGACCGGACGCCGCGCGGCTGCTGGCTTGGGACGAGTGGCGCAGCCACGGCAAAGACGGGCACTCGGTGTTGGCCGACCCCAAGTTCGTCGATCCGGCGCGGCACGACTACCGCCTGCAGCCCGACTCGCCGGCGCTTGAGCTCGGGTTCCAGCCGATCCCGTTTGAGAAGATCGGCCCCTACCCGGATCCCCTGCGGGCCAGTTGGCCCATCGTCGAAACGCCGGGGGCTGCGGCTCTGGGGGAGTTCACGACGCAGCGGTTCTTCAAACTCCCCGGGCGCGAGCCCGTGCCGGCGGCGGAATTCCAACCGCGTACAGGCTTGGCCAATGTTGCCGCGAAGCTCAACCGTGCCGAGCCCGTCACCGTGGCGGTTTTCGCAGGCGGCAATCATGCCCAGGGCCTGTGGACGGCGGCAGTCGACAAATGGCTGCATGCCAAGTACCCTGCGGCCAAAATCACGGTCATCCATTCGCCAATCGACGGAGGCTTCCGCGGGTCGGGCCCCAGCGTCTTTCGTTTGGGCCACGATGTTCTGAGCAAGGATCCGGACCTGCTGATCGTCGATTTTGCCGCCGACGACTTCGAGAGCGAGGAGATGGCCGTCCAGGCCAATGCCGAGGGCATCGTGCGCCAGGCGTGGAAAGCCAACGCAAGCATGGACGTGCTGTTCGTTTATGCCTTTCGTCTCGAATACGAAGCCGACTACGCCAAAGGATTCTGCCCTCCCGCCGTCAGCGCCTACGAGCGCGTGGCGGCTCACTACGGCATCCCCGCGATCAACATGGGGCAGCGGATAGCCCGGATGGCGCAACAGCGCGCCCTCATTCCCAAGGCGGACAAGGACCGGACCAAGCCCGACGAGCTTGTCTTCACGCACGACGGAGTCCATGTCACCCCGGCGGGAGTCCGGCTGTACGCAACAACGATGCAAGAGGGGTTGGCGAAACTGCTGGAAGGATCGCCGGCCCCTCACACTCTGCCCAAACCGATCGATCCGCACAACATGGAGGGAGCCATTCAGAAGCCCATTCGGCGAGAGATGCTCAGCGGCGATTGGGAGGAAGTCTCGCCCGCCAAGGTCGCCGGCAGGAGTTTCGCCCCTCATTTCGACCGCTTGTGGGTTACGCAGACACCGGGCGCGAGGCTCACTTTCCAGTTCCAGGGCACGCGGGCATGGATTTTCAACGTCTTTGGACCGGGGACCGGAAGAGTCCGGGTAACCGTGGACGGTGTCGAGAGAGGAGTGCGTCAACAGGTGGACGCCTGGTCGTATTACTATCGCCTGGGCGGTCTGGAGATCGCCTCGAATTTGCCGCCCGGGGAGCATACGGCAACGCTCGAGCTGCTGCCCGATCCGCCCGATCGTGCCATTCCCATCGAATCGGCGAAGAAAGCGAGCCGCTACGACGCGAACGATTTCGCGGGCGTCGCTCTGCACTTGGGCGCCATCTGTGTGTTGGAGGAGCCCTGAGCGGACGAGAATTCGCAACATGCGTCCGCTGCAACCGCGGCCGCGACCGGGACGGCGTCAGAGATGCAGGTACGCCCCTTTCCCGTGACTCTGACGCCGAGAACCACGAGCGTATCCCAAGACCGTCGGGGACTGCATGATTTTGCGGAGTCTTCAGAGCAAAATGCGCCTGTCTTCTCCTGACGCGGTTTTGGGATAGGCTCTAAATCAGATTTCACGATTTTTGGAGCGGGCCGCCGCCGTGGGGAGGTGAAAACTTTGGGGGTTTTCGCATGCGTGTTTGGCATCAAGTATTGTTCATGAGCAGAGACACGTTTCCATGCTTTGGCCGAAAGCCTTCTGTCACCGTAGCCTGGGGAAACTCCCCAGGTCGGGTTGAGACGCGAGTGGTCTTTGGCCAACGGCCATATTCATCTCTGCCTTTTCACCCGCCCACCGCCGCCGAGCTTGCCCGGTGGAAGCCACCGATTGGCGCCTACAACAGGCCCGCCCCCAAGATACTCCCGCGAATCGTGAAACTCGTGAAACCTGATTTCGCCGGAACACGGGAGTGTAGGGCATCGCGCCACAAACCACCAAAGCAGGAGTTCCAAGCCTTACTCCGCTGCAACTCGGGAGACACGGAAGCCCTGGGAGCTGCCTCGACAATCTTCAAAAAGATCAAGGCCGAGCAACCGATAGTAGTTCGGCGGCCGATGCTTGGGTGAAATGCCGAGTCAACGATGATAAGGGTCGAACGCTTCAGCCATCTATCTTGCTTCGGTCGCCTGCCGTTCTCGAGTCCGCCAGTCCCACGGCGCCACGGGCTCAGGCTCAGCCCACAGCCCCCGCTTCTCCTTCCGGGCTTCCGCCTCGGACGCGACGAACTCTGCGCCGTCCGGGGCGTACCGGACATCATGCCACGCCCAGCCCTGCTCGACAATCCGGCGTTTACATTTTCGCCTTCAAGGAAAACGACGCCCGCCGTCCGTCCGTAGCGGTCCGCATCAACCGGCGCATCTTCTATAATGGCAAGGGGGCGTGTTGAGGTATTGGGCGGCAACTCGGCACAACAGACAGGATACGAACTTGCTTTAGGGGCTTTGGATGTTTCGGAAGTGGATTATGTGGTATCGTTACACGGCCGTGGTACTGGCCGTTGCGCTCTTAACCAGCAGTATGGCGGTGCAATGTCTCGCTCAGCGGCTCGCCCCTCGGGCGCTTCCGGTAGTTGATTTCGACCGAAGTCCCGTCGGCCCGTACACCGCGGCCCAGGCGCGCCGCGACTGGCCGGGCCTCCAGTGGTTTGGCCTTGACAAACGCGGCGCGATCGTCGCGGGAAACGGTGCTTACCAGGGACGCAGCCTCCTGGTGAAGTATCCGGCGCGCAGCGTCGGGACGGGTGAGGGAGGCGGTCAATTCCGCGTCAATCTCCCCCCGCGCGCCGAGTACTACCTCAGCTACATGCTGCAGTTCCGCGATGGGTTCGACTTCGCCAAGGGAGGAAAGCTTCCCGGTCTCTGTGGCGGACGCAGCAATACCGGCGGTATGTTCGCCAATCGACCGGGCGGGCCGGTGGTAGGGTGATGAAATAGGCGAGATTGCCGCCGCCTACCACGGCATGATGATCGCCGTTCCGCCCGCAGAATGGCCCCGCCATTTCGCCTCGTTGACGACTGGCGAGTTGGCCTCGCTGCTGGAAGCGCTGGCAGCCAAGGTGCGTTTCGACCGCTTTCGCAAGAACGTCCGCGGTCCGAAGTAACCGTGGCCGAAGCGCAGTAGTGCCAATCAAGAACGCTTCGACGCTGTTCCGCGCTGACACGGTCATCAGACATCGGCTGGTTGAATCCCCAGGTTTCGCATTAAATCCCCGAGCGTTGTGCCCCGCAACTGGGCCAACTCGGCCAGGCATCCGATTCGTTTTGCCTGGATCAACTCGACCTGATCGGTGAGCTCCAACAACTGGGCGTGCTCCGCCTCGGTCAGGGATTCCGCATCACGTTTCTGGATTAGCTCATCATAACGTCGGCGAACGTCCGACGACACGCCTTCATTGATCGAAAGAAGCAACTCTGTCTCGCGTTCAGAAAGACACGAGGCAACTCGCTGCGCGCGGAGCTTCAACACCTCGCTCACGAACCCGTCAAGTTCCGAAGACGATAATCGCTCCACGGCCTTGACCAACTCATCGATCGAGACGAGGGCATTTACCGGTATCGTCGACATAAAGCGGAACCTTGCTGAATCACGGGGCCATCGGTGCTATCTACCCATTGTCGGGCAGTTTCCAGGATGCGTCAAGACGCTCGGCCATGGCGCCTGGCGCCAACCGCAGGAACTTGGGGATACTGTGACGAATCGCCAACCCCCTCTTGGAGTACGGTCTCGCTCTTGCATCCTCTTTCATCAGGCCAGCCCGGCGGCGCCAACTATTAGCTCGCGGATGGAAAAGGGAACCGGCTCCGCAACGCTTTGTATCTTCACTCTCGTCAGCCCACTATTACTTGCGGTGCCTGTCCCGTTTTTCTTAAGCCGCGATTCTCCTGGGAAGTGTCGCCGTACGATCGGCTCACCGGTGCCAGTCGTCCAGCGGTCGCAGTTCGAGCTTGGACTGGAGGGATTCCTCGCAACTGCCGGGGGTGGCGAGAACGACAAAGGTCAGCTCTCCGGATGCCGGCGCCACAGACTCGAAAGCGACCATGCGGGTCTGCGGGTTGGGTGAATCCCACTCGTTTCTCGGCTTCGCCGTGTCGATCACTTGCCACGCCGGGGGCTGCGGCGAGAGGATGCGGAGCGTGAGGCTTGCACCTTGCTGCCGGAGTTGCAGCGCGGCCCCATCGGAATCCTGCTGAAAAAGGGGACTGGCTCCGCAATCCGTGGTGGTTTGACTCGATGATAGGTACCAGATGTTGCGGTGCCTGTCCCCTTTTTCAGCAGTCTCACCGGAGTCCTGCGGTTCGCCGGGCGTGATCATGCCCCAGCGGACTCGGCTGCCGGGCTTCAATCCACGGAGCTCGTCCCGGATCAGTACTTCGCGGCTGGCAAGCAACGCGACGCCGCGGACCGCCTTCTCCACCTGCCCCTTGTAGACGTCGCGGAGGTCGACGACCGTATGCGGAAAGGTTCCGCCGGAGGAGAAATCGACGACGTTGCCGTGGCCCGACGCTCGCTGCAACTGGCCGTCGATCACCAGCGTGTTATGACCGTGGTTGCTCTGGCGGAAGATCTTCCAGCGGTCGGAGCCCTGGGCGGAGCTCCAAAGGTTCATGCCCCGCGACTCGATGCCGTGATAGCCCTCCGCGCCGAGATCGACGGCCCAGCGGACGCCGTCGCAGTCGAGAACGAATGAGCCGATATCCATCTGGCCGTGCGGGCCGGAGGGCGAACCGCCCTTGACGCCGACGAACGTCGCGCGCGGGTCGGTCCAGGAGCTGCGGTGGATGGTGACCGGCACCTCCCCGCCGCTGGACCAGTTGAGCGGCATCCGAATCTCGGCCGGTTCGAGTCCGTCGCCCATCCAGAGCAGCGCGAGAGGCAACAGCCGGCCGCTCGACGCCGCGGCGTCCGCGCGGTTTCGTTTTGCGACGGCCTCGCGAAGCTGCTCGCGTTCGCCCAGCAGCCAGTCGGGCCGGTTCCATCGCGCGGCAAACCACCAGAGGACGGGCTCCGGGCTGCGGCCCGCGCCGCCGTCGGCATAGTTGAACGTCAGCCCCGAGGGTCCGGTCGCCAGGGCGAGGAACCGGCCCGTCTTGTCGAACCCCGGCGCGGCCGACAGGCCGAAGTCGGTGGCCAGGGCGCTTTCCAGCATGGCGATCAGCAGGACGTTGTAGCTGGTGCCGTAGGCCCAGTAGCCCGGTCCCTCGGGATAGCCGCCCTCGGGCGCGAACGCGGCCATCGAGCGGGTGACATTCTGCAGGGCATTGTGCACGGTCTTGGCGGCCAGCTCCGGCTCGTCTTCCAGCACCGCCAGGGCGCCGGCGGTCAGCCCGCCGTGGCAGACCTGCCCCCAGTTGTTCCGTGCCCGAATCCAGCCTCTGTGCCGCGTCTCCCACGGCAGGGCAACCCCTTTGTGCACGATCGCGTCGCGGATTTCGGCGCGGCTCTCGTCATCGAGTTGTCCGTAGAGCCAGTCGTAGCCGATGGCCAGCGCAAAGGTCATTTCCGCCACGTCGAGGAAGTGGCTGGGATTCCAGTCGCTGAAGCGCGCGGCGGCGACCATCTCCTGCTTGCATCGATCGACGTGTCGGCGATCACCGGAGAGGTGCCAGGCCATGGCGAGCGTCAGGACACGTTTGACGCAGGTTCGCGAAACGCCTAGCAGCCGCCGTCCTTGGAGCTTTCTGGCCACCGGGGCCGCATCGCGCAGCAACTCAGCCTGCTTGACGACGCCGTCAGCCAAGGCCCGCCGAAACGGATCCGCAGCGAGCGATTCCCGCAGGGCCTCGAGATCCGAGGGCGCGACCAGCAGACGCGGATGGGCTTGGGGGGCCTTGGCGATACACTGGCGGACATCGTCCAGAGAAGCACCGGGCGGATAGGCACAACGGGCCTCGCTTGCCAATGTGCATCCGGCCATGATCAGCGCCGCCAGGCGGCCACACGTTCCAATCCGGTTCATACCAGGTCCTTTCGATCGCGTGCCTCGAACATTTCCGCCGCACCACACCGGGACGGGGACCGGCTCGTTTTGCGGAGCAGACCATGAATGGTAGCCATCATTCGTGTCAACGGCGAACCTCGGACGAAACCGGTCTCATGCCAGTAGAACCGTTGGAAACGGGGGCGCCTAGAGTAGGAGGGGCCTTGCAGGGGGCATCTCGCTCGACGCCTCGTCGACGAGGGCGTCAGCGTAACCTAGAGTTTGTTGGACAATTGCCGAAATGCTTGACCGCCCCCCGCTTTTGGGCTATTGCAGCTAAAACGTCTTCGATCGAGACCTCGTCGCATGCCTGGTGAAACCGATAGTGAGCAACAAGGCCGTTGCGGTAACCGTTCACGAGGGGAAGAGAAGGTCCATTTTTTCGGCCCGAGTCTTTCAGGCCAAAACACCCGAATTGCCCGAAAAATGGACCAGTCCCCGGCCGTGGGCGTGAACGGTTACCCATTGCGTTTGACGCTCACCGACCGTAATTTGCCCGAGTCGTACTGCCATGTCGATTACTGATGCTGACTTGCTCCATCCCATCGGACCCTCCCACACGGAAATGCTCCAGCGGACGGCCTCGCTGGTGATGGAACAGTTGGCGGCCAAGCAGCACATCCGGGAACTCGAGGCGGAGACGGAGAGCCTGTCGGCCAATCTGGCGGCAACCTACGAGGAAATCACGCTTCTGCACCGCATCACACAGAACTTGAAGATCTCCAGGAGCGAAGAAGACCTGGGCCGGGTGACGCTGGAGTGGATGTGGGAAGTGCTGCCGGCCGAAGGGCTGGCGATCCAACTGATCCCGGTCAGCGCGGAGCGAGAATCGTTGCCCCAGGGGAGTCGTACCGGGGCCGCCTTGCTCTCGCTGGGCCGATGCCCGGTCGACGACACCCAGTTCACCTGCCTGATCAAACACCTCGGGCTCACGCCGGCGAGCCGCCCCAGCGTGGTCAATCCTCCGGTCACCCAGAGTTCGGCCTGGCCGGTCCCTGAGGTTCGGCAAATGATCGTGGTCCCCCTGGCCGAGGGCGAGAACCTGTTCGGCTGGCTGGCGGCTTTCAATCATGCCGGGGGCGGCGAGTTCGGAACGGTCGAAGCCAGCCTGATGAATTCCGTGGCCACCATCCTCGGCATCCACAGCGGCAACATCGAACTCTATCGCCAACAGTCCGAATTGCTGGCCGGCATCGTCCGAGCGCTGACTTCCGCCATCGATGCCAAGGATCCGTACACGTGCGGCCACAGCGACCGGGTCGCGCGGGTGGCGGTCCGCCTCGCCGAAGAGCTCGGACTGCATGGCGAGACGCTCAACACGATCTATCTCTCGGGCCTTCTGCACGACATCGGCAAAATCGGGATCAGCGACGCCGTGCTCCGAAAGCCCGGCAAGCTCACCGACGAGGAATACGAACATATCAAGACGCACGTCGAGGTCGGCCACCGCATCCTGTCCGATCTGAAGAAGCTCGACGACGTGCTGCCGGTCGTGCTGTACCATCACGAGTCTTGGGACGGGCGCGGTTATCCCCAGCGGCTGCCTGCGAAGGAGATTCCGCTGTCCGCCAGAATCGTCGCCGTGGCCGACTCGTTCGACGCGATGAGCAGCGACCGGCCCTATCGCAAAGGGATGCCCGACGACAAGATCGACGCAATCTTCCGCAGCGGTTCCGGGAAGCAATGGGA
>JAXGMN010000076.1:0-46886 GCA_040768665.1 Thermoguttaceae bacterium | reverse complement strand
CACCCGCGCAATGCCGGCATCGAAAGGCTTGGAAGTGGGCGTGAGCCCTTTGGCAGCCTCGGCAGCCTTCTCGATATTCTCGACGCGAAACGCGACATGGGGATTCGGGCCCTTGTACGGCCTTTCGGAGCGCAACCACTCGACCCGGTACGGATGTTTTTGGAAATCCGTCACCCAAACCTTGGTCGCGGCGACAAGTCGCTCGCCGGGCTTCTTCTCGGCGGTGAAAATTCCGAGGTGTTCGAATTGCCCGACCGGATCGAACGTCACGGCCGGCTTGTCCGATTTCTCTTCTGCCCAAGCCATGGATGCGGCCACCGCCAGAACGGACGCCAGACACACGGCAGAAACAACAACACGGCAGGTTGACATCATTATTTCTTCTCCTGGTCTTCTTTGCTGCAACGTTTCGATTCGACCGATACCACTTGCCCGCGGAATTGGAACCGCATCGCAGAGCCGGGCTACCCCTACGAAACCCCCTCACTAACGCCCCTTGGTCGGCGCCGTCCACCCCGGTCTGAACAAACCTCTCCCCTGGTAAGTGCTCACGAACCAGTGGATGTCCAGCACCGGGTCGGTTTCCACCTCCCGCTCGGCGAGTTGCTGGACCAATTCCTTCCAGATCGCGTCGGCCGCTTCGCGGTCGCCTTCGGCCCTGGCCCGAACGCCCGCGGCCAGTTTCAGAACCATGTCGGCGTGCAGCGAAAGATACTTCCAAGACTGCCGTTGCGCCGTGTCGCCGCCTGATAGACGTTCCGCGATCACCGGCCGGAATTCTTCCACCGTCTGGGCCACGTTCGCCAGGCCGGCCATCGCGGCCCGCTTCGCGCCGGCGTCTTTGCCCAAAAGCATCTCGCGATCCAGGTAGAGCGGGGCGAAAAGACTTGAGAGCGTGGCGACATACTGCCCCACCCGGTCTCCATCCTCGCCGAACGCTCCCGCAAAAAACTCCTCGGCCACCTCGTCCGTGCCGCGTGCCGGATCCCAGAGCAGCTTCGCGTGGGCGTACATCGGGTATCCGTGCGGGAAATAAGACCGCAGCACCTGGCAGCTCACAAATCCCTCCATCCCCATCTTCGGCAGTCGGCCGATGTCTTCGGCCATCACCTCCACGAAGCCGTAGTACCCGGGATCGAGATAGTGGTGCCAGGTCATGTGGTAGTCGAACACGAACGCCTCGCCGCCAAACGCCCGCTGCCAGCCGCGCAAGAAGCCGGCGCCCGTCGGCTCATCGGTCGGCCGTTCGTTCCGGTTGAGCCGATAAGGTGGCAACTCCACCTCCTCCGTCCCCACGTAATAAGGCACGCTGTACCGCCGCGAGATCGGAGCATACATCATCACGAATCGATCCGGATTGGCGAATCTCTCCTTCTCCGGCGGCCAGATCAGGTCCTGGTAGACCAGAAATACGATCTTCGTCGCAATCCTCCGCCGAGTGAGTTCGGTGTCGAGCCGGTTGAGAATCTTCAGGTACCAATCGCTGACCCGCGCGGTGCGGCAAAGATCGCACTCGCAGGTGCGATTCATCGAATCGTCCTGCCACACGTGCAGGTAATCGATCTCGGCGTGCTTCGCGGCATAATCGGCCACGCAGCGGACCAGAAGCTCCTGCACCTCCGGATTGCTGTAGCACAGGTCGGTAAAGGTCGGCCCGTGGTTGACGCGTTTCCCGCCGACCAGCGCCAGGTAATGCTCCTTGTCCGGCGGCACGATGAGCTGCGATTCGTGGTCGGATTCCGACTCCGGCCCGCCCACCACCAGCCCCGTCCAGCCGTGCCCGGCCGCATGATACCACAGCCCTCGCCGCTTGATCTCGCGAATGGTCAGCTCGTGATACGCCCGGATCTCGGCGTCGGTGCGGGGCTCCGGATTCTTGAGGCTGGGATACCCGCGGCTGTAATAGCGGTTGTAGAGGAACCGCGGCAGGAGAAATTCGCTGAAGAACGTGTTCAGGCCGACTTTCGGCGCCCACTCGATCTTGTCCAGGATCTGGTCCAGCGAATACGTGCCGCAGTTGTTGTTTCCTCGGAAGCGGTAGACGGCCTTGTCCGCAAGCTGTACCGTCAGGTCGTCGACCGACCGGGAAGGCACGTAATCTCCGTCTTTTCCCGGACGGATCCAGCGGCACCCGCAACCCTCGAGAAATCGATACGCGGCAAACAACACCGATCGCGGATTCGACCCCGCGATGACCCCGCGAGAATCCCGGATGTCGACATGGATGGCGTCGTCCCGGGTCGCATCCGCCGGACCCTCCATCGCCACCTCGCAATCGCCGAACAGCCCCACCTGGATCTCGGCGCCGCTCTGTGCCCCCTCGACGATCACCGCGGCATTGCTCCGGCCGGCCATCTGCCCCAGGTAGCGAACCAGTTCCGCCGCCGCCAGTTCGATCGCCGAATGCCGGCTGACCGTTCCAATCGTGATGGGCTCTGTAGTGGCCTGGCGGGTTGCAGCGCGAGTGACCGCCGCGTCCCATGCAAAAACCACCGCACCGGCCAACAAGATTCTGCTGAAACTGATCATGGTTGCTCGACCCTGTTCACTTTGCTTCGTAAACCACCCTTGTGCCCCGCTTGATGGATGCCTGCATCGCGTAACCCTTTTGGCGTCAAAGACGTTGGCCGAAAATATGGACCTGTCCCGCTCTTTTCCGCGTGGACGGTTGCCTTCGCCGCCGACAACGGTGCATTGTGCGAGTATCGGCTGCGTCCTGTCAAGCATTGCCTGGCAATGAAAGTCTGAGCAGATTAAAATCAGAGTCCGCGATTGGCAACCGTTCACGGCTACGGCCGCGGACCGGTCCGATTGTCCGTCAATTCCAGTATGCTGGCGTCAAAGATGTTGGTCGAAAACTCCGACCTGTCCCCCTCTCTTCCGCCCCGTGAACGGTTGCCGGGTTTGCTCACTGAGAACGCGAGCGAAGTATGACCATTTCAAGGCAGTCCGACGCCCTGGAAGCCACGCTGCTGCATTCCTCGGACGAACAGCGACCGATCGACGCGCCGCCGGCCCAGGACGTGTCGCAACACAAAGTCGGCCTGGTCCAAGGCGACCGGCCGCAATTTGCCGACGAAACGGCCCGTCTACTGCAGAATCGCCTTACGGCCGCCACTCTGGTCCTGGCGGTAATCATGGCCTTGGCGTTTGTCAGTAGTTTCTTCGCAACGTATTCTCCGTTGCCGGTTCTTCGGGCGGCGATTTTGGCTGCGGTTGTCGCAAGCCACCTGTACCTGTGGACTCGGCCGGGGCTCGTGCTGGCCCAACTCCGCTACTGGGAGCTGGGGCTCTTCGGGGCCGTCTGCGTCCAGGTTCTTCTTATGATGAGCGCGCGCTTGCTCGAATTTTCTCGTGCCGGCGATGTCGCTTCCGCCGTGGCCGTTGAGCATCAATATCTGGGTGCCTGGAGTGTGCTGATCTTGCTCTACGGCATTCTCATGCCCAATCCGTGGAAGCGGGCTCTGTCCGTGCTCCTTGTCGCCGCTTCGCTCCCCTACCTTCTCCTTTTCTGGCTCCGCCTGCAGGTGCCCGCCGTTTCGGAAGCGTTGGCCTCGGCCGACATCGGATCAGCCTTCCCGCTGCCTTTCGTCGCTGCTTCGGTCGCGACCTACGGCGCCTACATCATCCACTCTATCCGGCGCGAAGCGTTCAAGAATCGCCAATTGGGACAGTATCGCCTGGTCCGCAAGCTCGGTTCCGGCGGCATGGGCGAAGTTCACGAGGCGGAGCACCAACTCCTGAAACGGCCCTGCGCGATCAAGCTGATCCTTCCCAGCAAGGCCAACGACGCCGCAACGCTCGCCCGCTTCGAGCGCGAAGTGCGGGCCACGGCACGCCTCACCCATTGGAACACCGTGGAGATTTTCGACTACGGCCGTGCCGACGACGGGACCTTTTACTACGCCATGGAACTTCTCCCGGGCTTGAGCCTGGAGCAACTCGTTCAGCGACACGGCCCTCTGGCCCCCGAGCGCGCGGTGCATTTCCTCCGCCAGGCGTGCTCCGCGCTGAGCGAAGCCCACGCCAAGGGGCTCATCCATCGCGACATCAAGCCGGCGAACATTTTTGCCGCCGAACGGGGCGGCGTCTACGATGTCGCCAAACTGTTGGACTTCGGTCTCGTCCGCGAGCAGGTCGCCGGGACTGATCCGAAGTTGACGCAGGAAGGCTACTTCAGCGGCTCTCCGCTCTACATGTGCCCGGAGCAAGCTGAAGCGTACGACAAGCTCGACGCGCGGAGCGACATCTACTCGCTAGGTGCGGTTGCCTACTACCTCGTCACCGGCCGCCCCCCGTTCGTCGGCAGTAGCGTGTGGGAGGTCATTCGCGCCCACTCGTGCACTCCGGTGGAGCCGCCTTCGGCCGTGAATTCGTCTGTTCCCGCCGACCTGCAAGCCGTTATCCTACGATGCCTGGAGAAACGGCCGCAGGATAGATTCCCCAACGCCGCGAGTCTCCACGAGGCGCTGGGAGCTTGCCGGTGTGCCGGCAAGTGGACGGAAGCCGAGGCGACGGCCTGGTGGATGGGGCCGGGAATCCTCTCCCATCGAGAGGGCAAAGTCGCCCAAATCGACGAGGCAACCGGCAAAATCGCACTTACGTGAGCGAGTCGGCAGCCTGCGGGCCTACTCCCGCCACAGGCTTTGCCCTGCCACGTCCACCAGCGCCTGCAAGTTCGCCAGAGGCGTTTCGGGAGGAACCATGTCGCCGGCGGCCAGGATATATCCCCGGGGTCCGCCCTCGCGGCATTTCTGGATTGCCTCGGCGCGAACCTCTTCCGGAGTCCCCTTCCCGAGCGTCAGCGTATTCACTCCTCCCATGAGCGCCACGCGGCTGCCAATCCGCCGCCTGGCATCCACCACCGAGACCCCGCCCAGCGGGTCGAGTGGCTCGACCACATGGGCGCCGGTGTCGGCCAGCATCTCTAGGATCGGCCCCGATTTGCCGCACACGTGGATGTAAATCAGAATCCGCTGGCGAAACTCCCGGCAGAACGCCTGGTAGGCAGGCAGGCAGAACTGTTCGAAGTGGCGAGGGCTGATGAGGCTGGCGCTCGCCGCGGGATCGCCGATGTACAAGGCGTCGATCCCCGTGGCCATAAGCTTTTCCGCGCGGCGGATCATCGCCTCCGTTTGCATCCGCATCACGTCGGCGACAAACTCCGGACGCTCGACCAGGTCGATCATCGCCTGCTGCCGGCCCCGGAGTTCGGCGTAGGTGTTCATGGTGATCCCGCCGGGCGCGGAAGCTATAGTAGTATCACCGGTGCAAGCAGGAAGGAAAAGTAGGGTGAATTACCGAGAACGAATTCTGAGCGTCTACCGTGGCGAAACCCCCGACGTCGTGCCGTTCATGCTCGATTTGTCGCACTGGTACTACCAGCGGAACCAAAGGCCGTGGGACTTGAGCGTGGCCTATGAAGAGCCCGAGCGCGATCTGATCGAGTACCACAAAAAGGAAGGTGTCGGCTTCTACCTTGCCAACCTGGCCTCCTTTTACACGATCGCGCACGCCGACGATGTTGACGCCACCACCACCAAGCGTGAACGAAACGGGGTCCCCGAGATCACCTGGCGAATTCGGACGCCGCTCGGATCCATCGAGCGATCACGGATCTGGGAACCCCGCACCTACGCATGGGGCATCAGCAAGTGGGGTATTGAAACCGAGCAGGATTTGACGGTCTTCCGCTACGCCATGGCGACGCGCCGTTTCCAGCCTCGATGGGATCGGTACCAGGCGTGGGTCGACGAAGTAGGAGACGCCGGCGTTGTCTACGTGTCGCTCGGCTATAGCGCGATGGGATATCTGCTGAACTACTGGATGGGGATCGAGCGGACCATCTTCGCGACGGTGGACTGGACCTCGGCACTCCACGAGACGGTTGAGGCCGTCAACGCCAATATCCTCGGGCTTGTGGACCTGCTTGCCACCTCCCCGGCGGAGATCGTCATCATGGGCGACAACTTCTCCAGCGACGTTCAGCCGCCTTCGTTCTTTGACACTTGGTCGCGACCATTCTACGAAGAGTGCGTTCGGCGACTGCACGCGGCAGGAAAGTATACCGCCGTCCATATTGACGGGAAACTGCGGGGAGCAATCCGCATGGTCCGCGAAACCGGCGCCGACTGCGGCGATGCGATCACGCCCACGCCCATGGGCGACCTGACGCCGGCCGAGTGCCGTGCCGAAGCCGGCCCGGACTTCATTCTCTCCGGTGGAGTTTCGCCCGATCTCTGGCTCCCAAACGTTCCGTTGAGCGTGTTCACCGACAAGGTCCTCGAGTGGCTGAAGCTGCGCCGCGAGAGCCCGCGTCTGATTGCCAACGCAGGCGACCAGGTGCCTCCCGGGGCGGAAGAAGACCGGATTCTGATGATGCGCGATTTGGTCGAAAGACACGGGCGGTATTCGCCATGACCGACCACGCCAGACATATGTCCTAGCGGCTCTCAAAGCAGCAAGAGCCGAAGGCGGCTGCAAGAAAGCACAACGGCCGCAAGCCGTATTGCTGGAAGACTTGCGACCTGTTTCCGAATCGTCCGGTAGACCGTCGGCTGGCAGAGATTTCCGAAAAGCTCCCCGACTAGGACTCGAACCTAGGACCCAGCGGTTAACAGCCGCTTGCTCTACCAACTGAGCTATCGGGGAATGAAACCATCAATGATACTCTATCCTTCAGCCGCAAGCAAGTGGCTCGTCGCCCGGGTGTCAGGAAGAATTCCCGTCACGTCGGCGCGATGGTTTACTCGCGCGGTTGGGAGTCCCTCTCCTTTCTGACGCCGCGGCGTCGACGATCGCACACCCGCCGGATGACCGCAACTTGCCCCCGAGGCCGCCCCGGAAGGCTCTATTCGGAAGCCTCCTCCTCGCGCTCCTTTTCGAGAATAACCTCATTACCTCGCTCGTTAAATACCACGCGGGACATGAACGAACGCATCAACATGATCCCTCGACCGGACGGTGCGTCGAGGTTGTCGTCATCGGTCGGGTCGGGGACATTGCCTGGATCGAACCCCACGCCCTCATCTGTAATGGCGATGCGGAACAGGCTGGGCGACATCGAGCAGGTGACTGCAACGTGCTTGGATAGATCGAGCTTGTTGCCATGCTTGATGGCGTTGACGAGGGCCTCTTCAACGGCCAAATGGATGCCGAAGACATCTCGATCGGGCCATTGATGCTCCTGAAGCTGGGCAAGAACGTCTTCGACAACGCATTGCCCCGCACCCGCTTTGCTTGGGATGCAATACTCGCGTTGCCAGAGCCAGCCGTCGTTAGACATACCTGTGTGACCGCTTGTCCTAGGAGAGCGCTGCCAAGGCGTCGGCCTCGTCCTGCCGAATATCGAATAACCGATTCAGTTTCGTGATCGCAAAGACCTCGTAAATCTCCGGCCGAATACTGCAGAACTTCAGCTTGCCCCCGTGCGACTTGACCTTCTTGTCCAACGTGATCAGTTTTCCCAAAGCGGCGCTGGAAAGGAAATCGACCGAAGCGAAATTGAGCACGATCTTCTTCCGATTCTCGGACTCGACCAGTTGGAACAGCTCCTGGCCCAGTTCCTGGATCTTGAGGTCCTCGATAATCTTCTGATCGCGGAAGTGGACGACCGTAACGTCATCTACCTCGTTGATTTCCAGTCGTCGGTAGCCAGACATCGGAAACACTCCTCGCTCGATACGTCGATGATCACCAGGCCATCCGAAGTAAGACCGGCGACTCCGAGCGGACAAGCAGAGCCGTCTGGCTCGGCGTCATCATCAGTTTTCCATCATAGCCCCACCAAGGTGGGTGTCAAGCGGCGCGCCCGCAAATCTGCCACCCATGCTCCTCTTTCCCATGTTCCTATTTGTAGTCGACGTCGACGTTCACTGCAATGTCGCCTGCCATGGACGAGGAAACAACGGACGAAGACACAACGACGTGCCGGCTCACCGGACGTTCTGCTCCTGGACGTCCACCACAGAGCCTACCGCAGCCGACCGGACGTAGAGATAATTGTCGCCTCGGAACTCTGTCACAAACCCGCTTACCATCCACTCCACGGGAGTAGGGTCATCGACAAGAACCTGCGCGATCCGCTGCAGATTGAGGTTTTCCAGGACGATATATCGGCCGCGGCCATCGGCGGAAAAGAAGGCGATTCGGTCGCCCGCCGCCCGAAAATGTCCAGCCTGTTCGACGAGTTCGGTTCCCTCGCGGAGGATCGCCCCCCCTTGGCTAGTTGCTCCGGTGGATTCCGGCATCTCCGTGTTGCCGAGCGACGGATCCGCTGCCAGAACGCGGTACGCCCCCAGAAGCAGCAGACAACCGTAGAAGAGACTTGGTCCATATGTTCGGAGCGATCCGAGCCGCGGAGCAAAACCCGGGCTGAGGAAAAACCGCATGAGTATTCCTTCCTTTGACTGGGTGGAGAGGCGGCCGTGACGGAAGCCGCCGCCGCGTTGCCTGCACTTGTCTTCGGTGGATGCCTCTGAAGACCTGATGAAAACTCGTTTCAGGCCGCACCACCCGCACCGAACGGTTCCGCTGTCTGTCCGCATGATGAATGGAGACTACTGAAAAGGGGGACGGGCATCGCAAGATCTTGTGTCTCTCGTCAAGTCAATCTACCACCGGTTGCACGCCCAGGCCCCGTTTTCAGCAGTCTCGAATGGGGCAGCCCCCAGGAAACGGCACTCGGGCTCCGCAATCGTTGCAAAATGGGCACGTGATGCCAAATGACCACCGGGTCGCCAACGGCGGCCCCGAAGGCTGCGAGTCGCTCTTTCAAGCGGAAGTTCAAACAAACTAGAGACTTAGGAAAATGGCATTTTCAGTGCCGGCCCGCATGGGCATATCGTTTGCTTCCCAGGCTGTGCGGCTTTCCCCTTTTTCCTCCTGCAAACGGTCGTGTCGATGCAAATCCATCCACTGGCGGGCGCATGCCTGTACGTCCTGCTTGCCTGCGGCCCAGCTTGGGGCCGTGCACGGCCGGATGAGGCTGCGGAAAAAGGGGACAGGCACGGCAACACCTTATACCCATCGTCAAGTCAGGCCACCACCGGTTGCGGAGCCAGTCCCCTTTTTCAGCAGTCTCCGAATGAACCACACCAGCGCCCTGGGGAGCGGCTTGTCGTCTGGACAGCCAGCGGCCGGGAATTCCGTGGTGATTTCGACACGCGGACCGATGTCGGGCGACTGTGGCTTCGCTCGGACTATGGCCGGACCGCGGTTCTGCGGCCGATTCGCTGGGACCGGATCGAACGCATCGCACTGGGAGAATCGCAGTACACCGGCGACGAATTTCAGGCGGCGTTTTTGGCAGTAGCGGCGGCAATGCCAAGTCTCAGCTCGCCACCGGCTTCGGAAATTCGCCTGGTTGGAACCCGTGAAACCCTCGAAGAATCCCCGCCTGAGCTACTGCCCGATCTGCTTCCGGTGCAGTTGCTCAGAATCGATGCGGGAATAGCCAATTGGGACAGCGATGTCGAGGTGGACGGGCTCTGGCTGCAACTCGAGCCCCTATCGGAGTGGGGGACGTTGGTTCCTGTCGATGCGACGCTCTCGGTCGACTTGATCGGCCTGCCAACCGGACCCGTAAATCGGCCTGAACGGCCGATTCGCCTGGGCCGATGGAGCCGTCAGGTCAATGCGGCGGACTTCGGGCCTTGCGGTGCCCTCTATCGCTTAGCTTTCCAGGCAATACACCCGGCCTTCGAGCCAGCCATCGCCCCGGATGCACTGGCCCATGTGCGGCTGAGTGTGCCCGGGCGGGGAGTGTTCGAGGCCAGCGAGTGTCTCTCCCGGCTGCGGCCCTACTGCGCTTTTCGCGACGAAGCCTATCGGGCTACCGGAAGATCGTTTTTGCCGCTGGAACAGACCGGCAGATCTCAGCCGTCGTGGTGAAAAGATCCGGCCAAACAGGCTTCAAGCCGCGAAATCATCAGCCGGGCTTCTTCATTGCCATGCTGTGCAGAATCAGGACCGAACCGATTGACATCAGCGACCAGCCGAGCCACTCCGGCGGCTGAATCGTCTTCGACGACACGTGCGTCTCGCGGCCGAACATGGCTTCCATGGTGTTGCTCGCAGCGGCCACGGGATGACCGGTCCGTTCGGCGAGTATCTTCGTGAACTCGGGAGTCAGCACGTACGATTCAACCATGCGGAACTGTATGCCCAGGAATAGCACGACCAGCCCGATCATGAACCATTGGTTACGATTGATGTCCATCATTACCGGACTCCTTCGCGGCTATTTCGGCGAGACCGTTCACGCGGCGGTCGGGAACTCGTCCATTTTCGACCTTCTTGAGCCTTTTTTCCTGAAAAAATTGGCTCGATCCATGGACCTGTCGTCCTTTCCCGCTCCGTGAACGGCGGCGCCACCGTTGGTTTGCTATGGTTCGGTCGTAGGCGCCCCGAAAGTGGCGAAGCCGCGCCTTCCCCGGCCGCCTGTCCCGACGGCTCCGTCCCCGTTGTGCGATGCGTATCCGTGCCTTTCTCTTCATCGTGTACCGGGGAGAGAGACTTCAGCGCCGGCTCTGTGGTAACGGTTGTACGGCGTGGCCGGTCGGCCTGTACCGATTGTGCCGGGAAGAACCATAGGTGACGAAAGCCACGGACAATGCGATTGGGCATCGCTGTTCACCCGCCGGGCTCGCGATTGCCTCGTGCAAGGATTGAGAGGTACAATCGCTGGTGGGATGGACACTGTGGTGACGTCGCCGGGCGACAACCGGTCCTGGCCGGTAAGGAGTGCTTGTGCCGGGGACCTCCGGAAGCTGGCCAGACTCATTCACCTGCCGGACGAACCCGCAGGGGCTGGGGACGCGGCGGCATGGGACTAGCAGGCTAACCTCGTTTACCTGCCGGACGAACCGGCAGGGAACTGGCACCGGATTCACGCAATGCAGCAATGGGGTCGCGAAATCCTGGTGCCGGCTCGCGGTTTCTTGCGAATGTGTCGCAGAAACATGCGACACAGCAAGGCCGCCGACTCGACGGGCGCGGAATTGACCGGGTCCGGCCTCCTCACGCGATCCCTCGTTCTACGCCGCGCATTGCGCCGAAAGGTTCTCTCAGAAGACGAGACCCACGTGGGCGTGCTCCTGCCACCTTCGGTGGGTGGAGCCGTCGCCAATATTGCCCTGGCGCTCGATCGCCGGGTGGCGGTCAATCTCAACTACACAATGTCCTCGGACGTGCTGAATTTCTGCATCGCCCGGGCCGGCATCCGGCGGGTGCTCACCAGTCGGAGGGTGATGGAGCGTTTCACGTTCGAACTCGACGCGGAGCTGGTCTGCCTCGAAGATCTCAAGGGCAAGATTACCGCCATCGACAAACTCGCGGCGGCAACTCAAACGTGGCTCTGGCCGGTCTGGCTCCTGGAACGCAGCCTGCGCCTGACGAGCATCGAGCCGGACGACAACATCGCAGTCATTTTCACTTCCGGCTCGACCGGTGATCCGAAAGGGGTGATGCTGTCTCATCACAATGTGGCCGCAAATGTCGAAGCATTCGGGCGGGTTCTCCGCTTTGGCTGGGACGATGTCTTGCTGGCCATCCTGCCTTTCTTTCACTCTTTCGGCTACACCACCACGCTTTGGTCGATGGCGCTGTTGGACTCCAAGGCGGTTTACCATTTCAACCCGTTGGACTACCGGCAGGTCGGCTCGCTCTGCCGGGAGCAGGGCGCAACACTGTTCGTCAGCGCGCCGACGTTTCTGCGAACCTACCTGCGGGGGTGTTCGCCCGAAGACTTCGCCACGCTTGAGCTCATTATCACCGGGGCGGAAAAGCTCCCTCAGGACCTGGCAGACGCCTTTGAGAAAAAATTCGGGGTCCGGCCCTACGAAGGCTACGGCACGACCGAGCTCTCGCCTGTGGTGTCGACCAACGTACCCCCCAACCGCCTTGTTGCAGGGCAGCCGCGAGCCGATAAGCTGGGCACGACCGGCAAACCGATCGCCGGCGTGTTCGTCAAGGTGGTCGATCCCGATACGGGCGAGGATTTGGGGATCAACAAGCCTGGCATGCTGCTGGTCTCCGGCCACAATGTGATGAAAGGCTATCTCGGCCAGCCCGAAGAAACCGCCGCCGTCATCCGAGACGGCTGGTACGTGACGGGCGATCTCGCCCAGATCGATGAGGAGGGATATGTTCGCATCACCGGCCGTCAGAGCCGCTTCTCCAAGATCGGAGGCGAAATGGTGCCGCATTTGCGGATCGAAGAAGTTCTCGGCCGCGTGCTGGGGCTCGACGAAGGGGAGTGCCGCCTCGTGGTCACGGCCGTGCCCGACCACCGCAAAGGAGAGAGGCTCGTCGTCCTCCACACCGGACTGCCGATGCCGGCGGAACAAATCTGCCGCGAACTGGCCGCTGCGGGACTGCCGCCGATTTGGGTCCCCTCGCCGGACAGCTTCTATCAGGTAAAAAGCGTACCGCTCCTCGGCACCGGCAAGCTGGACCTGCGGAGCATCCAACGGTTGGCGAAAGACCGGTGTGCGGGCGATGGCTCGTAGTGCGGTCTACTGCGTTTCTGTCCCGTCCGAGGCGCGTGCAATGATCGGCTCTTCCAGGCCCTCTTCCGTCGCCAATGGCAGATGAGCGGCTTTGCAGGCCACGCGCTGGGCGACCTCCGCAAACTCCTCACGAACGGCTGGTTCCACCTTGGTCAGTCTCGATGCCAGCCTCTGGACTCCAGGGCAGTTCACCTCCGCCGTCCGCGACAGACTGCCGACGAACCCGACGGTCTGCACGAAATTGATATCGGCAATCTTGCCTACGATCGGCTGGAAGGTCTTGGTGAGCAGTTCCACTCCGCCCGGTTCGACTTGCATGAAGGTGTCGAGTTGCACGCTGATGAACGAACGTCCCCCGGGTTCCTGGACAAAGCTGCTTCGGAGCAGAAGGATTCCGCGGCCGCGGGTCGGCTTGGTCGAAAGCGGACCTTCGTATTTGCCTTCCGTATAGACAAGGTGTGTGTCTGGACTGTGGTAAAGGAGCTGAATCGTACCCTCGGTCCCCGCGGAATCGGTCAGGCGGTAGCGATCGGCCTCGAGTTGCTCCAGCGAGATCTGCGTGATGCCGAGCACCTGCCAGATATGGACCACCACATCCGGATGGCGAACCAGGAAGAGATACATCTCCGGGTCGCACGGGATCACACGCAATGGCATCCGGCGATAGATCGTAACATTGGACAGAACGGACCTCACCGTGGCCTGCGTTTCAGGCGTAAGCCTGGCCAGCGGAATCGATCCGATCGCATCTTCACGCGACTCCCGACTCGTCGAAGCCTTCAAAGGGTTCGAGCGGCCCGGCAAGAGCATTTGACCGCGTGCCGTGGCCGTGCCACCGAAAAAGATGCCCGCAAAGAGCAGGACCACGGCGGCAACCGAGTGGCGAATGCGTGCGATGTACGATGGCCGAAGCACCCGAGCCGTGGCCATATTCCCCCCTGTCACGAGATGCGCGTCGGTGTTTGGGCCGTCGCCGGCTTAGAGCTTATCCCAAAACCGTCGGGGACTGGCTTATTTTGCGGAGTCTTCGGAGCAAAATGTGCCTGTCCCCTCCTCCGGTTTTAGGATAAGCTCTAAGCTGGCCGCGTATCGGATCCATGCCGGTCATCGTACCGGTACTGCTGATTATTCGGCTTTTGAAAGCAAAGCAGGTCAGTCAAAGTTTGCCATCCGCCGTCTGCAGCAAAGGAGGGGGGTGCTGCGCGTTCAAGCCGCTTGGGCCAACGCTTCGTCCCGTCGCGGCAAATGGCGTCTCCCGACACCATTACTCGAACGAGGGGAAGACTGCCCTGCGCCGGTCTGCGGGGCTGCTACTACTTCCACATCGATTCGGCGAGTCCGGCGGCAATCGGCACGAAGAGAATCAGCGGCGCCCAGGCTGCTAGCGCCGGACTAACTGCATAGATCGAGCCCATGTACTGAAGAGCGATCGCGACCAGGGCAAATGCCGAGGTAACCAGCGTGCAGAGGCCGATCGCGAGGAAGATATTGCGGTTCTCCCCCTTGAGCACCAGGGGCAGCCCGAGAAACAGCAGCGTCACGTCCATCAGGGGTTGCACGATCCGCGAATGGATGGCCACTCGGACATCCGCCCCGAAATCCAAGCTGCGGTTGCGCAGCCCTCCGATCAGTTCCGCCGTCGAAGAGAAGTCCCGCCAGGCAGTGCCCGCGGTGAGCTGGTCGAAACTGTAGTTGCTTACGACGAAGCACTCTCCAGACCGGAGCCAGCCTTGAGCATCCCGGCAGGTGACGATGACCGGCCGCCCGCCAAGCGTCAGCGAAGGCAGCAGGTCCAGCCCGCGCGGCTCTTCGACGCCTTTGAGCAGGTATCCACCCGGGCGGTTCGCTTCTGGGGCCAGATAGAACGCCTCTGCGGCAGCTAGCCGCTTGCCGTAATGATCCAGCGACTGGGGAAGCAGGAAGTCCGGCTTCTCAATCCGTTTCGCGTCGGCGAACGAGGCCCCGCCTCGCAGCAGGATGTCGGTCTGAGCATCGTACCGGGGAGTGAGCTTACGGCCGACATTTCCAGCCATGTCGCGAGGCTTGACGGCCAACTGCTCCCGAAACCGGGGAATGACCAGTTCCCGGTTGACTGCCGCCAACAGGCTGATCACGACAACCGCCGCGACAATCGGAACCACAACCCGAACCCGCGAAATCCCCGCCGACATGATTGCCGTTAACTCCTGATGACGCTGAATCCAGGTAACCGTGAACATGGCGGCGGTCAACGTCAGCAGCCCGGCTGTCCGGTCAAAGAACCAGACGCCTCGATAGAAGTAGTAGGGTCCCATGATGGCGAACAGCCCCGCCCCCCCTTTCTCGGCCCAGCGAAGAAACTCGTCGAGCTGAGTGAACGCGTCAAAAATGACATAAAGCCCGGTCAGGCTCAGGTAGCAGATCACAAACGTCTGTAAGAACTGCCGGAGCAGGTATCGGTCGAGAATGTACATGAAGCGATCACCCAACCGGCCACTAAATGGGAGGGAATCCGAACGTAACCCCCGAAAGAGCGGTTTCGAAATGGCAGTGCCCCAGGAGCATAGGACAACGGCGTGCGACGCGTCAATGTCGGCTTGCCACGGGAGCTGGCAAGCCGTAAATCAGCTAAGGAAGGGCAGCAGGGAGATTAAGGGTGTTCAGGAAATCCCTGACTGGGTATCCAGTAAATCACGGATGGATATTATCGCCGCCCCCAATTAGCCTCAGGTAGTCGAGAATCCTGTGTTTGGCGTACGAGGGCGCTACCAAAGCCACGGATTCGAGCTCTTCGGTCCGTCCTCTTTTTTCCAGGGCAAGGCGGAAGCAAACCGCTTCCGAGGAAACGAAGGAGAACGGGATGGACGATCTTGGAGACCGCGTTGTACGAGTGCTGCTTGTGGCGCCGCACGGCGGATTGCGTGCGGGCTGCCGATCGGTGATCGAATTGACCGATGGCTTTGACGTGTGCGGCGAGGCAGCGGACCTGCGGGAAGTGATCCCGTTGATTCGCACGACCTGTCCGGATCTGGTCGTTGTGACGCTTTCCTTCCAGTATGCTTCGGACCTCGCGCTGATCCGGCAGATCAAAGCCGGTGCAGCGCTGCCGAAAGTCCTTGTGCTGGCCATACGCGGCGATGACGACGAGGCATTCGTCGCGCATCAGTGCCGCGCAGCGGGCGCGGATCTCTTTGTCAGAAATACCGGGGAAGCGAAGCAGTTGACGCTCGCGGCCTGCGAGGTGATGCGCGATAATGGGATTCCGCGGAGCCGGTGCCGCGCCCCAGTCACCGCAGGCGTATAGCCTGAAGAGAACTTGAGATTCGTCTTTCCACGCATGATGGACGCGGAGAAGACCGGCAAGGGATAACCGTTCACGCCCACGGTCGGGGACTGGTCCATTCTTCGGCCAGTTCGAGTATTTTGGCGTCAAAGACGTCGGCCGAAAACATGGACCTGTCCCCCTCTTTTCCGTGGGCGTGAACGGTTACGGCAAGGGCTACGGTCGGTTCTCGTGGAGGATCGGCATGCTCACGCCGGTTTCGCCGGGTAACTGACGAAGAAGGCTGTCGCGACTGGCCGCCCCCGGAAGTCACCGGCGTTTCCAGTCCACTCCCGACATCGCCGCCAACGCCAGCTCCAGCGCGTGCGTGCCGTCGCGCCCGTGGCCGATCGCCTGGAGCGAGAGATAGAGCTGATGCGCCAAGGCAAGCCCCGGCATCGACAGCCCCATCCGCTTCGACTCTTCCAGGGCGATCCCCATGTCCTTGATGAAGTGCTCGACGAAGAACCCCGGATCGAAGTTGTTGGCGATAATACGGGGGCCGAGATTCGAGAGCGACCAGCTTCCGGCCGCACCGGAGGCGACCGATTCGAGAACCGTATTCAGATCGAGCCCGGCTCGGTAGGCGTAAAGGAGGGCCTCGCAGACGCCGACCATGTTGCCGGCAATGAGAATCTGGTTGACCATTTTCGTATGCTGCCCGGCACCGGGACCGCCCTGGTGCACGATTGTCTTGCCCATTCGCTCGAAACACGGCCGCACGGCTTCGACCGCTTCCTTCTGCCCGCCGACCATGATGGACAGGCGGGCCTCGCGGGCGCCGATGTCGCCGCCCGATACCGGAGCATCAATCGAGTGGGCTCCCTTTTCCGCTGCTTTGGCCGCAATCTCGGCAGCCAGCGACGGCTGGCTGGTAGTCATGTCGACGAGAATACTCCCGGATTTGCACCCGGCGAGCACCCCGTCCGATCCCAGGACGACGTTGCGCACGTCGACCGGGTATCCCACGATTGTGAAGATCACGTCGGAAGCTCCCGCGACGGCCTTGGGGCTGTCGGCCCACCGTGCGCCGCGGCTCAGCAGCGATTCCGCTTTGGCACGCGTGCGGGTAAACACGGTCGTCTCGAACCCGGCATCCAAGAGGTGGCCGCACATGCTCGAGCCCATCACACCAGTTCCAATCCAGCCAATCCGCGTCTTGCCCGCTACTGCCTTGGTCGTCGCCATAGGTCGCGCTCCTTCGAAGGAAAGGGTTCTCACGCCCGAGGTATGCTGCCGTTCGGCTCCAACGCGACGACGCAATTCTCTCCGTCAAACGTGGCGGTGAAGTAGTCGAGGAAGCCTTCGTGGCCGAGAATGGCCGCCTTCTCCGTGTCGCCCGGGAAGTTTGGCTTCATCAAGCGTCATTCGCATAGGGCTCTCCAGGATTAGAAAGGAAGAGAGAAGCTCAGACAAGAGGAGAAGAGTCGAACAGGAGGTCACGGAGGCCACGGAGGGAGATGGTTTGTTTAGGTCGTGAGGGGTGAACGGAAAGCCGGCCGGTGCCGCCGGACGACAATTCACCACCTCCAGAAATGCCACGGGCCTGCCCGTGGATCGTCCCGCGTTCCTCGCTACAGCGCAAACGCCACTTGCCCTCAGGAAATGCCACGGGCCTGCCCCGTGGATCGTTACGTTCCTCGCTACAGCGCAAACGCCGCGCTCAGGAAATGCCACGGGCTGCCCGTGGATCGTGCGTTCCCTCGCTACAGCGCGCCGCGCTCAGGAAATGCCACGGGCCTGCCCCGTGGATCGTTACGTTCCTCGCTACAGCGCAAGGCAACGCCGCGCGCCCTCGGGAAATGCCACGAGCCCGCCCCGTGGATCGTTACGTTCCTCGCTACAGCGCGAACGCCGCGCGCCTCAGGAAATGCCACGGGCCTGCCCCGTGGATCATTACGTTCCTCGCTACAGCGCAAACGCCGCGTCTCAGGAAATGCCACGGGCCTGCCCCGTGGATCATTACGTTCCTCGCTACAGCGCAACGCCGAGCCTCGGGAAATGCCACGGGCCCGCCCCGTGGATCATTTCGATCCTCGCTACAGCGCAAACGCCGCGTCTCAGGGAAATGCCACCCCGGAGCCCGCCCCGTGGATCATTACGTTCCCCGCTACGGCGCAAACGCCGCGTCTCAGGAAATGCCACGGGCCCGCCCCGTGGATCGTTACGTTCCTCGCTACAGCGCGGCTTGCCGCGTCTCAGGAAATGCCACGGGCCTGCCCGTGGATCGTTACGATCTTCGCTACAGCGCGAACGCCGCGCTCAGGAAATGCCACGGGCCGCACCGTGGATCGTTACGATCCTCGCTACGGCGGCAAACGCCGCGTCTCAGGAAATGCCACGGGCCTGCCCCGTGGATCGTTCCTCGCCACAGCGCAGAAACGCCGCGCTTGGGAAATGCCACGGGCCTGCCCCGTGGATCATTACGATCCTCGCTACAGCGCAGGAGCCGCGTCTCGGAAATGCCACGGGCCTGCCCGTGGATCATTACGATCCTCGCTTCTTCCCAGCGCAACGCCGCGTCTCAGGAAATGCCACGGGCCTGCCCCGTGGATCGTTGTTTGATCACTCGCTGGCAAACACCGCGCGTCTCAGGAAATGCCACAGGCCTGCCCCGTGGATCGTTACGTTCCTCGCTACAGCGCAGAAACGCCGCGCCCAGGAAATGCCACGGGCCTGCCCGTGGATCGTGCGTTCACTCGCCACAGCGCGACGCCGCGCTCAGGAAATGCTGCAGGCCTGCCCCGTGGATCGTTACGTTCCTCGCTACAGCGCAGCAACGCCGCACTCAGAAATGCCACGGGCCTGCCCCGTGGATCGTTACGTTCCTCGCTACCGGAAAAACGCCGCGCTTGGAAATGCCACGGGCCCGCCCCGTGGATCGTTACATTCCTCGCTACGGGGCAAACGCCGCGCTCTCCGGAAATGCCACGGGCCCCGCCCCGTGGACCATTACGTTCCCTCGCTACAGCTAAACGCCGCGTCCCAGGAAATGCCACGGAGGCCTGCCCCGGCGGATCGTTACGTTCCTCGCTACAGCGCAAACGCCGCGCCTCAGGAAATGCCACGGGCTGCCCGTGGATCGTTACGTTCCTCGCTACAGCGCAAACGCCGCGGGAAATGCCGCGACCCCGCCCGTGGATCGTTACATTCACTCGCTACAGGGCAAACGCCGCGCACTCAGGAAATGCCACGGGCCTGCCGTGGACCATTACATTCCTCGCTACAGCGCAACGCCGCGTCCCAGGAAATGCCACGGGCCCCTGCCCGTGGATCGACCCATTCTCGCTACCGCTTCGCTTCGCCGCACCCTCAGGAAATGCCACGGGCCTGCCCCGTGGATCGTTACGTTCCTCGCTACAGCGCAGAAACGCCGCGCTCAGGGAAATGCGGGCCCGCCCCCGGCGGATCGTTCCTCGCGCTTCTGGCAAACGCCGCGCTCCGGGAAATGCCACGGGCCCGCCCCGTGGATCATTCCGTTCCTCGCTACAGCGCAAACGCCGCGCCTCAGGAAATGCCACGGGCCCGCCCCGTGGATCGTTACGTTCTCGCTGCCCAGCGCAGAAACGCCGCGCTCAGGAAATGCCACAGGCCCGCCCCGTGGATCGTTACGTTCCTCGCTACGGCGCGAAGCGCCGCACTCAGGAAATGCCACGGGCCTGCGTGGATCGTTACGTTCACTCGCTACTGAGGGAGATTGCAGGCAAGGAGCGTGAACCTCCGCAGACAGGCCGCGGCATCATGGGATTTTCAGCAGCCTCCTTTGGAGTGCGTGACCTGTCACCGCTTTCTTTCTGTCCGTTCATCTTTGTCCAGCCAATACCGACACTTGTCTCCTACTCTTGCGGCCATTTCTCGCACACGCTCCTCCAAACCGCTCCCCTCCCGCCGCGCAACACCCGCCGACGCTCCGCCCCGAAGGGGCAAGACTCGGCAGCCCGCCCACGAAGTCCGCGCAGCCCCGGGGACAATATCGCCGGCAACCGGCACCCAAAGGCCCACCGGGCTGCAACCCGATAATCACAGCGGCCGCGTTTCTGCTTCACGGTCAACCTCAAAACGTCCTGAGCACTATCGCATACGAAAACGCGATCTGCCCCGCACTCCCCCGCCCACTCCCTGCTCCGTACTCTCGGTCCTCGCGTCCCACTTTCCTCGGTGTTCTCTGTGGTGAAACGGTCTTCCGACGCCACCACCCAGCCTTCCTTTCACCACAGAGGGCACAGAGGACACCGGGCACGAAGCGAAATCGCTCGCCTCGCCCGTTGCTCATCATCACCGCCGCCCGACTCACCGCCTTCCGTCCGCATTCTTGGCCGAAGGCCTCCGTCCACCGTAGCCTGGGTTAGTGCCCTTCTTGCAACACGGGCACTACCCCAGGCCCACGGCGAATCCCATCCTCAATTGGCCAACGGCCATACTCACCTCTCCACCCCGGCCCACGCCCCCTTCATTCGTTGACTCCTCAATTCGCTGGGCCCCGTTTCCCGCTCCACCTCACGATCCGCAACACCGCCCGACGCTCCGTGCTAAAGGGCAAGACTCGCTTGCCCGGGGCGAACCCGCGCACCCCCGGAAACGATGTCCCCACCAACCGACCGCCAATGTCGGAACCCCGGCCGATCGACTGCTCCGACCCGGACCAAGAGATCGAACCCTTGTACGAAGCGGTGGTTGCCCCCTACCTCGCCCCGAGAGAGCAACGCGCGCGTGTCGCCGGCGAAATCCGCAGATGCCTGGACGAGTTGGCCGGGAAGTTCAAGCGGAAGCAGGGATTCACGGGATATAAGCAGCGCAAAGTCCGCGTCCTGCGGGCGTACGACGGTCCGTCGAGCACGGTGGTCATCGAAGGCGTCAACCTGGCAAGCGCCCAGGCGGAGCAACCATCCGATGCGGTCGTGAATCGTCTCCTGCGATTGAAGGCCGGCTGGAACAAAAGGCTTGACGTGCTGGTCGGCTATCTCAGCTCACCGGAAGGCCCGGGCGGAGAGCATGTCTTGGTCGATTGGATCGAAGAGCAACCGCGGTCAAAGGCATTCGACTCGCTTTCACCAGCGCGATCCATTCCGGCAGGAGGCGGGAAACGATCGGTCGATGATCCTGCCCCCGGCGCGCACCACGATGGCCACCCCCCGCACGTCCCGGCCCCGCGAACATTCAAAAGCGATGGCGGCGCTTTCGAGGGGGCTTCGATTGCTTGGAGGGCCAGGCTATAATGGGGTGAGAGATTGGAGGATGTACTATGTCGTACACGGTTGAAGCGACGTATGAAAGCGGTGTTTTGAAACTGGATCGCCCATTGCCGCTCAAGGATCACGAAAAGGTGCGAGTCACCGTCGAGGGCCTTGGCAGGGGGCGCCACAGCGTTCTCGATATTCGGCCGGTAAGCCTCGGCCAGATGCTCCGTCCGGCCGCGTCCGGTGATGACTTGCTGAGCGATATGCTCGAAGGTCGGCTATGACTCACGGACTGGACACAGGCTTTCTGGTAGCGGCCGAGGTGACCGAACATCCCGAGCATTCGGCAGCCCGCCAGACGCTGTCGCGGTTGTTGACGGCAGGCGATCGGATCGCGATGGCCCCACAGGTGCTTGCCGAGTTCATCCACATCGTTACCGATCCGCGGCGTTTCAGCCAGCCGCTGAGCATGCCCGAGGCCCGCAGCATTGCGGAGCAATGGTGGACAGCGAGCGAAGTTGATCGGGTTTTTCCCAACGCCCCTGCCACCCAGCAGTTCCTGGCGTGGTTGCAGCAGTTTTCCCTTGGTCGGAAACGACTGCTCGATACGCTTTTGGCAGCCACCTATCAGCAGGCCGGAATTCAATCGGTCCTGACGACCAACGCGACGGACTTCGCCACCTTCGGTGTGTTTCATTGCATTCCGCCGAACGCCGGTGCACCTCATCCGTAAGGTAACCGTTCACGCGCACGGTCTTGGTCGATTGGATCGAAGAGCAAACGGGGGCCAAGGCATTCGACTTGCTCTCACCAGCGCGCTCCATTCCGGTAGGAGGCGGGAAATCTGCTGTCCGGCGCCGTGTGTCCGACGTCGGAGTAGCATTGCTCGACAAAACGATAGGCTCCTTATTGTGCTGTTGGTAATTCCACGGAGCCTCCACGTGCAAGGTCTTCCTGGAATCACAAAGCGGTGCCCAGGTGTGAGGGGAGCGGTCACCGCTGCTGCTGCGTGCTTGCGGGAATCGAAACGCGGACGCAGCGAGACTTGACATCCCAAGAACAACTAGCTCCGTCCGCGTTTCGGTTTCCGGCGCCCCGAAGCCCACCAAATCAGCCGGCACATCCAGGTGTCGATAGTCAGCAGGCGGACCATCGCGACCGGAGGGTGAAGCGATATCGGCTGCGCTTGTTCCACCGTTGGAAATGCCGGAGTTGTCGTGCCGCCGGGCCTGGACTGCGAGTCGCTTTCCGAACGGCCTTTTGAGGACTGAATACGCCCTGGGCGCAGGCGAAAACGAACAACGAGATCTTGTCCCGACGTACGCCGTACTCATGGCGGTTTTGCCCCGAAAACTCTGCTCGGTTGCGAGGAAAACGTGAAGAGTTAAGTTGCAAGTCAGGACCTGACCCCAGGTCTCGCCCTGAAGAGTTAAGTTGCAAGTCAGGACCTGACCCCAGGTCTCGCCCCACCCGAAGGGGAGAAACTCGGTAGCCCAGGGTGAAGTCCGCGCAGCCCTGGGGAGAATGTCGCCGGCAACCGACGGCCAAGGCTCAACGGGCCGCGAGCGCGGTACTCGCCGAATTTCCAGAGGTGAACCCGACCATCCACACACCACCCCCGCGACGACTCTCGAGCGTCGTGCCCCACTTCCCTCCGTGCCCTCGGTGTTCTCTGTGGTGAAACGGTCTTCGCGCGGCACCACGCAGCTTTCCTTTACCACGGAGGACGCCGAGGACACAGAGCAAGCTCCTCCGTCGCCGGCCTGGATTCGTGTCGATCAGCGAAGGTCCGTGTTCCTCCTCTTCCTTTCGACTCTCTGCCTCAGTTTGGTCGCGATCTTTTTCCTTTTTCCCCGTACGAGCCGCCGGGGGCCAAAGCGCGAGCAGAACACGAATCTTCACGGATCTCCGCGAATCTCTGAAGAGTCGGACTGGTCGGGATTCGCGAGATGTCCGCGTGGCCGTGGGCAATCGGCAGCGGCTCTGGCACTCTGCCCCGTGTTCGTGTGCCACTGCTTGGGATTGAACGGGTTCTCCTATACGAACAGATCGTACTACAATCCCAAGCAGTGCCGAAGCGCGAACCGAATCGCCTATCCTCTCCGCGGTGACTTCCGGGCCGATCTGCTCGATTGGGAAAGCCGCTTGGTCGCTGGACGAACACTGCTTGGAGTTGTGGGGAGCTCGGTCCCTATGGCACGCCCATTCAACTCCAAGCCGTGCCACACGCGCAATGACCCTGGCGCGGAAACGAAGGGGCGACAGACACTAGCAGGGCCACCTCGCCAAGCGTCGCCGGACGCTGCCTCTGGTATTGGTTTCCCGGCGTAGCGTCTGATCTGCTGAGACGTTAAATCAAGCGGTACCCAAACACTGCTTGGCGTTGTGGTAAGCTCGGTTGGAATGGATGGTCCGTTCAACGCCAAGCAGTGGCACACGCGCGCCGCCGAACGCGATGACGTGGGTAAGACACAAGCGGGGCCACCCCGCCCACATCCACAGGTTGCGACGCGAACAACGCCAGGACGCCAATGGCGCGCCGGTGTCCCCTCACCAACTGAACTATCCGCGTAGCGAGCCGAGAGGCGGCGGATGCTTGAAGTCCGACGCGGCTGTGCGACAACGGAGACATGGCAAACGCTGGTTCCCGCAGTCCAGGCCCCCCTGCCTTACGGGGGGCAAACAATGGCACTTCCGCTCAGTCCAGAATTGCAGCACGCTCTGTACGCCACTCACAACGTACTGGAAGTTGTCGATCCTTCCACGAACCCGTGCTCCGTGATTGTTGCCAAGGACCGATGGGTTGAGCGGACGGCGGAAGATCGAAACTGGGTCGGGGCTAGATTTCGAGTTTCAATTCCAGCTCCGTCCGGTCTTGACTCGGCTCAGATTGGCGAGTTGCACGGCTAGGGTTCGTGTTCATAATACGCCTTCAGGAATTCATCACGACTGATCTGCGACTGCCGCAGGATCCCCCTCAAAGTCGAGCTCTTGATCCGGCGATGATTCGGCATGGTCAGCGGCGTCGATGTCTCGTCTGGATTCTTCCGCATCATCGCGATGTGGTTGCCCTCGCGGACGAGTTCAAATCCAAGCGACTGTAACGCTTTGATGACCTGCTCCTTGGGCGCATCGACAGGGAACTTCGCCATCAGACAGTGACTCCGGCTTCTGCGACAAAGACCTCCTGTGCCATCTCGTCCATCTCAAGAACCTCTCGACCAAAGGTCTCGATGTGGAATTCTATCGCGGACTTCACTTCGGCGAGTGCGTCTTCATAAGTGTCGCCTTCTGCGATCACAATACCCTTGAGGCCAACAGGATACGCGACGTATCCGTCCGAATGCTTTTCTACGATGATCTTGATATGCTTCAGCATGATCGTTTCCTTGCCGAAATCGTGCCACCGGCTGTCTCACAGACCGAAGTTCCGGCGCCTTCCCATTAGGCTGCGGAAAACCTCGAGGGAGGTTCGCATCAGCCGCTCGCCTGTTCGCAATCAGCGCATCTTAGTTCAGCGCTTGGCCGCCTGCAACCCCTCACCCCGCGGCGGGCGGACTGGGCGAGGATATGCCGCGGTGGTCCTTGAGCCCGGTGGCTTCGTGATCTTTGCGGGGTTAGGATTCGAACCCATTCACTCTTGTCGAAGAATCGACGACTATTCTGATGCGATCGAAGCGCTGCGGCACGCTTGCCGTCTTCATTCCAACGGCTGCATGAACTTCACGCACACCGGCATGGGCACCCGGACCTCCTGGCCCGTGGTCTCCAGGCTGCCGGTGCTCCGGCCGACCCGGAAGACGACTACGTTGTCCGTGTCCTGATTCGCGGCGATCAGATAGCTGCCCGTCGGATCGATGCAGAAATTTCGCGGGGTCTTGCCGCGGGTCGAGCTGTGGCCGGCCGGGCGGAGCTTGCCGGTCGATTCGTCCACGGCGAACGCCGCGATGCTGTCGTGGCCGCGATTCGAGCAGTAGACAAACTTGCCCGACGGATGCACCTGAATCTGGGCGGTGCTGTTTGAGCCGTCAAACCCCTCGGGAAGCGTCGGCACCGACTGCATGCCGCTCAACTTGCCGTGAAGCGGATCGTACTGAAACGCGGTCACCGTCGAGCCCATCTCATTGTTCGCGTACGCGTAGCGCCCGCCGGGGTGAAAGTCGAAGTGGCGCGGCCCGCCGCCGGGCGCGACCGTGGCAAACGGCGGATCGTTCGGTGCCAGTGCGGCCTTTGCGGGGTCGAGGCGATAGACGAGCAGCTTGTCCAGCCCCAGATCGGCCGCCACGACGAATCGATTCGCCGGATCGACATTGATCGAGTGTGCGTGCGGCCCCCGCTGCCGCTTCGGGTCGACACTCGAGCCCTCGTGTTGGATAACACTCGCCGCTTCTCCGAGCCGGCCGTCGCCGCGGATCGGCAGGGAGGCCACGCTTCCGCTGCCGTAGTTGGCGACCAGCACGCACCGGCCGGTCCGATCGACGGCCACGTAACACGGACCGGCGCCGCCCGACGACTGCTGGTTGAGCAACTCGAGCTTTCCCGTGCCCGGTTCGATCGCAAACGCACTCACCGCGCCCACCTTCTTGCCTTCGAAACTGGCCAATTCGCCTACTGCATAGAGCAGCGGTTTGGAAGGATGGATCGCCAGGAACGACGGGTTCGTCGTCTCACCGGCCAAAGCGACGTCGGCCAATTGTCCGGTCTGAAGGTCGAACGTGCCGCGGTAGATCCCTTTGCTTCCACTGTCGCCCCGAGTATAGGTGCCGAAGTAGACCCATAGCCTTGTCGGCGGTTCCGCCGCAAAGGCGCCCGCAATGGGAACGATGACCGACCATGCCAGTACGACGACTTTCAGGATCTTCATTGCTGTATCCTCAAATATGCCGGATCGAGATTGGGTAGAGGCGACGCGACAAAACGTTTTGAAACGCCGCGCGAAGGGCGAACGCCTTGAGTGTATTCTGCGTCGCAAAGGAGTGTCAAGCATTGGGCCCGCACGATTTGCGGCACGCCGGAGGCACGCAACCGTCAGCTTCCGTCGCAGGTAGAGCCTGTCCCAAAACCTCGCGAGAAGAAGGGGACAGTCCCCGACGGTTTTGAGACAGGCTTTTAGACCGGCGCGCCGAACGCTCAACGCTCGCTTGCCGACCATCCGGGGCATCCGGCCGTCGGAAACCGATTCGGGCGTAGCGGGCCACCGGTTTGCCGTCGGCCGTGCCGGCAAAGAGCAGGTCGGCCGCTTCCGTAAGTCGATTTCCGGCACGCGGGGTGGCGGTAAAGAACGTGCCCGTAAGCGAATGCTTCAACGGGATGCGGACCGGAGCGGATACAGAACCGTCCGGCGCGATGCGAAGGGCATACGTGCCGGACTGCGTTTTCGTCTGGGGCGTTGTGCCGACGATGTTGCACAGGACGTAAAGCGTCAGGTCGGGCGTGACGTGGAAGCGAGGATGGCCAATGTAGCCCGTGGGACGGAGCGGGCCGGCGGTTTCGCCACCGGCGAGAAGCTCCCGCTTCCGATCAGCTCGCCCTGCTTGACGATCCCGTAGTACATGCGTCCGTCCCGCTTGATGTCGGGGAAATGCAGGTCGCGGAGCGTGGGATGGATCGGCTCCTTCTGCCAGACCAGGTGCAGACGGCCATCGGGCGCCAGCCACGAGTCGCCCAGCCCGATCGTGCCGCCATCATCCATGGTATCGTCCAGCACGATCCACTCCGAGAAGGGCTTCGACTGGATATCGGGAGTCCAGGCGTAGTGCAGTTTGCGCATCCGCCAGCCCCACTTGTCGCGGCCCCAGGTGTCGGTTTTCGCAGGGTCGATCCGGTTCCAGATGTTGATGGGCGACGGGCCCAGATAGTGCACGTGGCGGTCGCGGAGGATCACATTGGCATAGTTCACCGGCGTGTACTCGCCGTGCCAGACGGAGTACCTGGGGTCTTCGCCTTTGGGCCAGGTTAGTAGCCCGGTCTTCCACGCATCCTCCCGGTCGAGAAAGGCCCATGCGGTATGCGAGGTGCCGACTTTCTGGAACAGGATAAACTCGCCGCGGTTTCCGTCGGCGGCGAAGGCGCGGTAGGAATGCTCGGTAAACGCGGGGTCCTCGGTCCACCGGGGAACCCAGTGCCGCGGCTCCTGCTCGGGGTGGACGGGGTCGAACTCCAGGAACTCCGGTCGAGCGGGCCCTCCCCGCACTCTGGCCGTCTTGGCCTGCGGCGCAGGCACGGGCGGCGCGAGCGTCGGATTGGCCGACATCAGCAGCCGGCCGCTGTGGCTCACGCCCAGCGGACAGGGCTCACGCGTGCGATCCTTCTCGTCGCGCTGGCAGAACTCCCAGCCGTCGGCGGTGCGCTGGTAGAGGGCCCAGCGCGCGTTGTTCAGCGGTGCGACTCCCGGCACGGCCTCAAAGGCGCTGACAAACAGCCGGTCGCCCACGCGAACCATCTGCGCGCTGCCGGAACCCCAGAACATGCCCGAGCCGTTATTGGTGGTCTCGTACGCAGGAAGCTCGCAAACGACTTCCTCGGCCTCGACGCGAACCTGAAACGGCGCCGAACTTTCGGTTGCATCGAGGGCTTGCGATTCGGAGCGATGGTGCAGGGTTCGGCCCACCAGTTTCCAATTGGGCTTGGAATCGCCGACGGCCGCCTGGCCGGTGAGCAGTAGAGGGGGCCCACCGATCGCATGCTGCGGCGGCGCTTCGAACGCAGCCTGGTCGCGGTTCGTGCCGCCGCGAGACGATCGATCCGGATCGACCGATTTCTCGCATGCGTCGAAGGCTGCCCTCACGGCGGCGACCCGTTTCTCGATCGTCTCGCTGCCGGCCCGAGCTTTTGCCTGATCCAGCCACGCTCGGAGCTTGTCCCTGGTCGGCAGATCGAAGACGATGGTCGGATCGGCACGGAGCGTTTCCAGAAGGCCCTCGGTGAGCTTGTCGACCACTTCCGGGTTGCTCGTGCATAGCTGGGTGCTGTGGCTGTGGGGCTGGTCGGACTTCTGACGCTTGCCGTTGACCAGGGGAAACCACTCGGGATGCTCGTCGAAATACTTTTCCGGCGGGATGAGAATGGCAAAGGTGTGGAAGTGCCACTTCCAGTTGACGCCGACGGGTTTCCCATCGACAGCGACCATCACGTTCATCCGCTGTTTCAACGCCCAATCGCCGTCGCCGACCCAGCGATACGTGAACGAGGGTTTGAACTCGCGGCGGAATGTGCCGACGGCCACCGTCTCTTTCCGGGGCACCACTTCGCCAAGGTCGCCGGGGACGAACCAGCGGACGCCGAACTCTCGCTCGACGAGGTCGTACACGCCATAGAGGGTGCCAAGAGGGGAGCGCCCTGCGATCAGCAGGCCGGTGGGGTCGGCCGCCGCCGCATAGCCGTCGCGGCCGAGCCGTGCCTCGGTCAGCTCAAAGCCGGCCGCTGCGGCCCCTCTGGTGGCGCCGAGCGAGATGGCGTATCCGCCGGCCTGATCCGGTTCGCTCCTGATTGGCAACTCGCATCCGGTGATTGCCCGCACGTAGCGATTCAGCTCGTGCGCCGCGTAGGTTTCCAGCGGATCGGGGCTCTCCGCCAGCACGATCGTGGCCTTCGGCGAGCCGGCCTCGACCAACGGATAGCGTGGTCCCGGATAAGGCGCCAACGTCTGGTTCGCCGAGACGCCCGGCGACGCGAGCAGAACAGTGCCGAAAAGGATCGCTGTGGACCGCATAGCCGACCTCCTTGGTGCGAGGGAGTTAGTCGAATCGCCGTGTGCCCCTCCCCCGGAATCTTGCCACATCGGGGCGCCGGAAGTCAATACACCCGCCGCGTATGCAGGCCGTGCTCGCAGCGACTGCAGGACAGGTTTGCCGTTGGAGGCGACCCGTTTCTGCTCACCGCGGAAGTGTCAACCCCCAGACACCGTGGCGCGGATGCGCATCGAGGCGAAACGCGTGAATCATGTCTTCCCCACCCATCACCGTGCTTTCCGGATGAACCCACGACCATCGATCTGCTGAAGTGTCGTATGTTTACAGTTTGAGTTACCGAGATTGTGCCGCGCGGTTCTGAATCAGCAAGTGCCTGCGGGGTCGCGTTTCGAGGTAACGCTCCGTAACCTTGCATGGCAAAAGCTCCCACGCTTATGATCAGCGAGAAGACGGCGTTTGACGCACGCAGTGATCAAGAATAATAGAGATTGTAGCATGGAAACTGGGGCCAGACCCCTGCCGGCTCGCCCGGCAGGTGAACGAGGTTGCCCAGCTAAACCGAAGTTGCCGCGCCCCAAGACCCTGCCGGCTTGTCCGAGGGTGAATGAGGTTGGTCAGCTTCCGAAAGTGCTTGGCGAAAGCCTTTTTCGCTGGCTAGGACCGGTTGCCCGCGGCAGCAAGCTCCACCAGCTAAACTTGGCGACTAACCTCAACGCGAAAGGCAGTGCATGATGAAGCCACAACAACTTTTTTCGCGACGTCGATTCCTGTGGACCACGGCGGCAACCGCCGGCGGTGCGTGGATGGCCGGCGCGGTTGGCCGGGGCGCCGACTCCGCGGCGCGCGCGTCCACGGTCGCCTCGACCGATCACTTCTGGTACCGCGCGCAGCCGGAAGAGCTGTTTGTCGACTCGCAACGCGGCAACAAGGCGTTCGCCTACGCGGATGGGAAGATCTTCCTGTCCGAAGACAACGGCCACACCTGGTCCCACAGCAGCGAGTTTCCCGATGCCCGCCAAATTGTCTTTAGCTGCATCTTGGGAAACGGAAATGTTCTGTTCAGCGCCATGGGTAAGCTGTACCTCAGCGCGGACAACTTGAAAACGTACCGGCCGGTCACGGTGAAAAACGCCGACGGCTCGGATTACCTGGCGCACACGCCCCGGAATCCGGACAACCCCGGCTGGTATTTCCACAGCCTCACGGGCGTCAATACATGGGACGTCGAGGGAAGGGAAATGCTCGTCTGGGGGAACTACTGCAACGTGGTCGGCGGTGCATCACCGGTCAACATCTACTACTCGTGCGACGGCGGCGAGACCGTCAAAATCGCCTACTCGTTTGGACAGAACCCTTACTTTCGGGACAACGGCTCCGGGGGTGGAGGCAGGGAAGGCGCACTGCTCGGCAATCCCGGCAACCCCGTCATCTGCCGCCACGTTCACGACGTGGCGTACAACCCGGCCGAAAACGCCTTTTATGCCTGCACGGGCGACGCCGATCGGCCGGAAGGCTACGAGTGTCATTGGCTGAGAGGGACGTACGACGCGGGCAAGGACGCCTGGCAGTGGAAGGTGATCGTGTCCGACGCCACGAACTCGCGGTACAAATGCGGCGGCATCAATTTCGTCGACGGACAGGTTTACTGGATCAGCGACTCGAACGGCCCGAAGCCGTACGACCGGGAGCTTCGCCGCGATCCGGCCGATATCACCGACCCCAAGGCCCATACCTCGGCTGTTCAACCCCGGCGTCGAGTCCGGCAACATGATCATCCAGGACGGCGTGATCCTGGCATCGCATTGCGCTCCCGCGTCGCCGATGGCCACGGGGTTCTCATTATTGTGTCCTTGGACCTGGGCAAGATCAGCGCAGTACGATCTGGAGAAAGTTCGGCCGGTCGCCCCTGCCGCTTCCACCGGAAAAACGGTGAAGGAGGACTCATGTAACCCTCCGGTCGAACTGGGTCACACCGGCAGAAATGATGTTCATCAAACCCAAGACCTACGCAAGCCCATGAATACAACGGCAATCACGCTTGGTATCGTGCCAAGGTCCACCCTGGCGAACCTTGCGCCGGCGGCATGCAATGCGGACGCGGTCCGGCTCGAAAACCAGGCCCTGCAGTTGGAGATCGGCAAGAAGCCGGCGCCCTCACCTCGAACGGCTCCTTCATAAGGCGAGCGCGGCCAGGCAGTGATCGCCGAGCCCGCCCAAAGAAGCCTGTTCTCGATCACTTTCGCCGCTGAAGACGGCACCCTGCGGACGATCGACGGCGCCGCCGCAGGCCAGTCGGACGTGAACATTGCGAGAACCGATTCAGGAGCCAAGGCGGTTATCCAGTATCGAGAGTTCTCGTCAGCCGACGTGGAGGTCGAGGTCACGGCCCAGTGACCACGATGAGCCGTTGACGCTCTGGAGGATACGAATCGCACACGATCCGAAATGGCGGATCAAGACGGTACGCTTCCCGCAAGCTTTTCGGCCGTGCCCGTGATCGGTAGGCGACGGTCACGACGACTTCCTTCGTGCTGCCGCTCGCCGTTTACAGCCTGATCGAGAACCCGTCGAAAAACTGGAACAACGGCTAAGGCGGACGCTGCAATATCCGGGGAACCTCTCCGCCCAGTTCCTCGCTTACCAGGATTCTTCCGCCGGTAGGTACCTGGCCGGCATGGACGCGGCGGGCATCCGATGTCGCTGGGTGTCGAAACAGACCGAGTGGGTCTCGCTTATGGCACGAGTTCACCGCTGTGGCCGATCGAGGCGGGAGTCGTAGCGACGTCTGGGAGAGCCCGTATGCGGTGGCCCTGGGTGTCACGCAAGGCAGGTGGTGCGATACGGCCGATCAGTACAAGCAGTGGGCCGTGCGGCAGACATGGTGTGCCAAGACGCTTGCCGAACGATCCGATATCCCCGCGTGGTGGAAAGATGGGCCCGACGTGCACGTGTGCGAAGTCCGCACCTACGACGGCAAGCGAACTTGCACCGGTTCCTACTATCCGAAGCTGGGCTACCACGACCACCTCCGCATGTTCCGCGAAAAGATCGACGGACCGATCGTTGCCATGCTCGCGGGCTGGGAAAACCACGGGACCGAAGGTTACTTCAGCGATCTTCGATGCCGACAACGCGCAAGCGAGGTCCTCCGGCAGCTTCGTCAGGATGGATTCCGGCCCTTCTTCTTCCTGTCGGTGGGTTTGTACTACACATTTTGGAACGAGGGACGCGACGGCGGCGAGATTTCCGCTGTGCGCAAGAGCACATCGGGAGCTACGTTCGGCAGAAAGGCAAGCCGAAGGAGTACGTTCTGAACGAGTCCAGCGGCTCGGGCGAGTGGAAACGGCATTCCTACCAGTTCTGCGCGGCGGCGCCGGAGACGAGGGCGTTCTTCTGCAGCGTGATCGACCAGGCGCACGCGCTGGGCGTCGACGTGATGCAGATGGACCAGACCGTCAGTGGCGCCGGCGATGCCTGCTACTCCACGGCGCACGGCCACGCGCCGGGCGCGGGGCTTTACCAGAGCCGCGCGTTCTGGGACCTGCTGGACGCTCTACGCCAGCACGGTAAACGCCTCTCGCCCGACTTCGTGCTGTTTCATGAAGAACCTCACGAACAGTTGATCCCACACGTCGACGGCTTCCACGTCCGCGAGTACTATGCGAAGCGATGGTACCGCGGTTATCCCGGCGCGATCGGCATCCCGTTGTTCTCCTACCTGTACCACGAGTTCTCGCCCGGCTACGGCGGCGACAGCGCCGGACTGAGCAAGGAGAACAGCCGGTGGAACGTTCGTTGTCACGCGATGAACCTCGTCGCAGGCCGCACGCCGGGCGGCGCCATCTGGTCGTCGCACCGGAACATGTTCGATGCCCATCCCGACCAGATCGAAATGATCCGCAATCACTGCCGGCTGTTGAAGACCCAGGCCAAAGACTTCCTCATGCTTGGCAAGATGCTGCATCCCTATGAGTTGGCCGTACCGGCGGTGAATATTCGCATACCGGTTCAAAGGGGCGGCAAGTGGGTGCAGGAAGACCTGCCCACGCTGGGCATCCTCACCAGCTCCTGGCAATCGCCCGACGGACGGATCGGCCATCTGTTCGTCAACATCGCCGAGACGCGGCAGGCCCTGAAAGTAAGCCTGGATACTCGCAACGCGCCTGCGACAAAGTCGTACGATGCGGAGATCTATCGCTCTTCGGACGATGAGGCGTTCCGGCCGTTGTGGCAGGGTCAACCGGTGCCGAAAGAGTATACGACCGAGTTGGCTCCGTTGGAGGTCGTGTTTGTCGAGCTTTCCACATCCTGAATGTGGTCGATTGGTTCGGCGACGGCGAAGACTTGATCTTTTGTGGGCAAACGCGTGCGCTCTTGGACGCTCACGGAAAGATCCGCGCGCGGTTCCCCACGCCGATGCCCGAGGGCGCCTTGGGACAGGACAATTACGATACGCTCCGCTACATGATTCATCTCGCCGATGTCACCGGCAATGGTCAGCCCGACCTGGTCGTCAGCACGGTTCCCGGCACGGCCGTGTGGATCTACAAGAATGATCGGGGCGCGGAAATGTCTGGCGTCCGAGCGATTGACGATGCCCGTCAACGCAACGCTTTATTGACGCTCGGCACGTGGCCGGTGGAATGCATGCGTCACGGCCGGCATAACGGTCCGCAGCCCTCGACCTATCCGCTACGGCCTGCCGGCGGACGTGCCGCTGGGGTTTCGTGGTTCGCACTCCCGGATCCATGGCGTAGCGCGCGACCAAAGAGGATATCCGCCGGTTTGGAGTCCGCAACGGCCGGTTCACCGCCGACAAACACCCACCGAACGCCCGTGGCGTACTGCTGCGGGGACTCGAACGTGGCCGTATCGCGAAAGGCATTCGGATCCAATACGACCACGTCCGCCACATAGCCCGCGCGGAGATAGCCTCGGTCGCAAAGGCCCAGAACGTCGGCCGGCAATCCGCTGGAACTACGGATCGCCCGGGCCGGGGAAATCAGCTTCTGGTCGAACGCGTAGCGGCCGACTTTTCGGGCGAAGGTGCCGAAATTGCGAGGGTGCGGGCATTCTTCCGGTTTGACGGCCCGGGCGCTGCCGTCCGAGCCGGTTCCGACCCAAGGCAGGTTCATGACCCAGCGGACATCCTCCTCCGACATGGCATGGTTCACGACCTGGATGTTCTCGTTCTGCAGCTTGAGCACCAGGTCGACAGGGTCGATCTTCTCGTTTCCGGCGATTTCCCGCACGCTTCTGCCGACATATTGCGGATGCTTGGGCGCGCGCGCAATGACGATCTTCTCCGACCGCTGGATTCGGGCAGCGACAAGTTTTCGCACCTCCGCGGCGAGATCGGGATCGGCTGCCATCCGCTTGGCCAAATCCTTGCGGCCGCCCGGGATCTTGTCGTCCGGCAGTGTCGTGCTGACCAGTCCCGTGGAACTGGCCGTGTAGGGATACTGGTCCGCCGTAACCCGGATGCCATGAGTACGGGCCTCTTCGATCATCCTGGCGGCCTCGCGCACGCGGCCCCAATTCGGAATTCCCATCACTTTGAAGTGCGAGATGTGAACCGCCGCGCCGGACTGGCGCCCGATCTCGATCGCTTCGCCGACGGCGTCGAGCAGCCCGTCGGCTTCGCCGCGGATGTGGCTGACGTAAAGCCCGCCGTGCCGGGCAACCACCTTGGCCAACGCGACCAACTCGGCAGAGTCGGCGAAGCTGCTGGGCGGATAGATCAGGCCGGTCGACATGCCCCAAGCACCTTCACGCATTCCCCGGTCGACCAGGTCTTCCATCCTCTTCAGTTCTTCGTCGTTGGGCGGTCGCCGCTCGTTCTTCATCGCCGCGTGGCGCACTCGGCCGTGGGGTACAAGGTGAACGAAATTGCAGCCGACCCCCTGGCGGTCGACCTGGTCAAGGAATTCGGCGATCGCGCCGGCACCGCCGCCGCAGTTGCCGGTCACCATGGTCGTGCAACCCTGAAGCAGATAGTTGAGGCACGTGCGGGCGTCCGCGCTACTGAAAGTCCCGTCCGAATGGGTGTGAAGATCAATGAACCCGGGTGCGACGACCATCCCCCGGCAATCGATCACCTGAGCGCCGGGTAAGGACTCGTGACTGCCACCGACGGAAAGGATTCGATCGCCTCGCAGGACCACGTCGCCGACGACAGGTTCGCCGCCCGTGCCATCGTAGATCGTGCCGCCGCGGAGAACGCGATCCGTGGGAAGAACGCGAATCCGGATGTCTTGGTACCATGCTTCGCTCGGACCGCCCTTATGAATCTGCAGGCCGAACACACCTTCCTGGGGAATCGAAGGATCGGGCTCCGTGTAATCGACCGTCTTGTGTCCATTGAGCCAGAGCTGGATGCGCGATCCTTCCGCGCGGATCGCATAGTCATTCCAGTCATCGCGGTGAATCAGCTTAGCCTGCTCCTCCTGCGTCGGCCCCGCCAGGAGTTTATGGCGGCGTTCATCGTAAAGACAGCCCCAGTACTGCTGGCCCATGTCGGCCTGATAGCCGATCATCTCGGTCGTTTTCGGCACGCGCTCGCTGCGGAACTGCACGCCGGCATTGACGGCCTCGCCAACGAGCTTGAACTTCAGCCGAAGTTCGAAATCGCGGTAGGTTCTCTTGGTGCAGAGATACTCGTTGTGAGGCACGGGGCCATCGAGACGACCGCCGACGACCGCTCCGTCTTCGATGCGAAAGGCATCCAGGTTACCTTCCCAGCCATTGAAGGTTTGACCGTCGAACAACGCAGTGTACGACCCGCCGTCCGGCGGTGCGGCAGCGGCGGAAAGGACAGCCGACAAGCAGAAGGCAATTACCGGCAGGGTTCGCATGTTGAGTCTCCCGTGGATTTCGGATGAAGCGGTCCGGGGCAAACACGGTGTCTTGCCTCGCATTCGCTCATTTTGGCAGAGCGCGGGGTAAGGGTTCAAGAGAGCATGGAACGACCGGGGGCAGCCTGGGCCGGGATCCGGCGGCCGTGCCCAGACGCCCTCAGAAGCCGGCGGAAGGACGGCGAGGCCGGCCGTATCGCGACCTGGTGGCCGCAACGAACGTCAGCGCGATAATCACCCAGCCGAAGGCACTCGGCTCCAGCAAGAGCCACCAGCTCACGCCGAGGATGACCCCAACGGCCATGGGCCAGCGGCACGCCAGTTCCAAGGCCGTGCGGCGGACTCTGCCTGCCAAGGCCACCGGGATCAGCGCCAGGAAAGCGGTCCCAAGGAGCACTTGCTGCCACCTCCCCCCCGATCCCACCTGCTCGTAGACGACGGTCAACGACGCGGCACCCGGTGAACCGACATAGTAAGCGGAAGTGTTCCGCGCGGAGACCACTTGCGACCAGAGCCCCGCTGTGTCGGCAAGCAAGCGTGCAGCCCCCGGCGGCGACGCAGCCGTGTCTTTCACGATCGAGGCGAACTCCTCATCGAGCAATTGCAGGTCTGCGGCGGCTCCGCCGTGTTGTAGACGCTCGCGGCACGCCGCCCACATCGCCAGCCAGGGTGCAACCCATCCGCCCGCTTCCTCGGAGTCGAGAATCCCGCTCGTCTTCATTTGCCTCAACAAGGAAACGGTGGATTTCAGGCGGATACGATCGAGTTGTGCGGCGTCGGCACGGTCGGCTGCTTCGACCGTTCGCAGGCGAAATCCCTCGGGGCCGAAAACCGTCCAGAGAGTCTCATGAACCGGGAGTCCGGCGAACCCTGGTCTTTCCAGCCGAACCGGCCCTTGAGCGGTCGATCTTGCCGGGCGGCCGAAGTACAGCACTTCAACTCTCAGTGGCACTACGGCAGAGAGCGGACGGACCAGCCAGGAACCGTCGTCTGCTTCTTCCGGCGCAACCGGCATGCCTCCGACCCGCAGGTGAACCAGTTCTGCCCGTTCCGGCAGCTTCAACGGCAGATCCGTTTCGCCGGCCGGCTCGATATCGAAGATGGCAAGCCCATGATAGGCTCCGTTGTCGTGCCACGCAATCTGAGTGTCGGCAAGCAGCACGGTTGGCAATCGCTCGGTCGCGGACTGAAGATCGAGGATCGCCTGAAAGGATTCCTCCTGCGACTCAAAGGCGACCAGCGATTCGGAACGGTCCACGGAAACCACGCCCTCGGAAACTTCCACCGGGCTGAGGCCGCGGGTCTCCCAGTAGACCGGCTCATCGCCGACCAACGTCGGCAGAATGCAGACCGTCTTTTCCGTCCGCGCTTCGAGCAGTCGCACGCGAGGAACGCCGATAGGCTGCCCTTTCGGTGCAAGCGGCCCTGTGATCTTCAGGCGGTATTCGCCGCGGACGGCCAGCCGGGGCCGGATGATCAGCTCGCGCCCGCGGTCTTCCAAAGACTCGCGAGTCTCCAGGGATACGTTAGGCTCGACCCGGTAGGGACCGGGCCACTCCGGCGGGACCTGCAAACGGAATTCATCGACGACACCTCGCCGGACGACGATCAGGTGCTCGACATCCGCTTCCCAGCCTGCCGGTCCGCTGCGCAGCCGGATGGTCTGGCGGGCCACAGCCTCCGGTTGGTTCGGCGCGATGGAGAGCTCCGCCGTCGCCTGCTCCGAGCAGTCGGCGACCGTAAACCAGGATACCAGCCGGCCGAGTTCCGCCTTGTCCTGGCCGACAATCGGCAGTTCCACGTCGACGAGCCCTTTTTTCTTCTCAACTTCGACAAGGACCGAAGGTTCGCGAAACAACTGGATTTCGCACGAACGCATCTCGGTGCCGTCGACCCTCAGTTGTGGCAGGCCGCAGCGGCCTCGCATCGGCACGGGCATATGCCCCGACAGAGAAAGCTCCTGGTCTTCGGCCGCCGGGCCGTTCAGAAAGATGACGACCGCTCCGTCGCCGTCGCGAGACCATCGCGCCACCCGCTCGACCGCCTGCTCTCGAATCGAGACTTTGTCCACCTGCAAGTCCCTGGGCGCCAACACCCGATATTGGAACTCGTATCCGGTCGTGACCAGGCGAACGTCGAATTGCACCTGGGCAGTGCCGGGAGCCAGGCTTACGGCAAGCACCTGGTCGACAACGATTTGCGGTTCGTCGGGCCGCGTGGCGAGGGACCAATTCGGCTGAGCGGAATCGAAACTGTATGCGAACATCGGCTGCGATTCGGCCCGCCCCCAAGCAACTTCGAATTCCGGAGGGGCAACCGGCTCGACGGTGTCCGAGAACTGCTGCTCATAGTCCAGCGCAGGATCCACGGAAGCGGCCATCCAGCGTTTCACCACCCGGGCCCCCTCGAGTTCCAGGAGAGGCAGCCGGACGTGCCCGATTCCCGACGCGCCCGTAAGAAGGAAATGCAATTCCACGGTTGCCTGGTCTTCGATCGGCTTTGCCAACTCCAATTGGATCTTCTGGGGCTGCCCTGCGGTCGTGTGGACCTGTGCGACGGCGCCATCCGCTTCGCGAAACGGCAGCAGTCGGAGCCGCGGGTCCGTATTCACGCGGAGCCGGCGTATGCTCCCTTCGATCGCCCTGATCTTCAGTTTCGCGCCGAGAACAACCGATCCGGGATGGATCTTCAACCAGAGCAACTGCTCGACGTCCATGCCAGGTCCGAAACCCGGGCTGGCAGCCGTTTCAGACCAGCGGACCTCGAGCCGATCCGTGGCGCCGAGTTCGGCAAGCACGCGCGGTGGCGTCTGTTGGATGACTACGGCCCCTTTGGCGCTAGGAACCTCCACAAGCGGAGCATTGGGAGGCAGGTCGATTTCCAACCGGGACGTGGCCAATCGCGGAATCTCGACAACGATCCCTCGATGACTCCCCAGGTCTTGAGTGATCGGATGCAACGCAAGCTCGAGTTGGTACACTCCCGGCTCGGCAATCGGAACTGCAAGCATTTCGTCGTCGCGCCATTCCGGCTGGACTGGCTCCCCGTCGAGAGTTGCCCCGTTCGGAAGGAGGTTCACTCGCCGGCGGCCGAGCGGAATCCGGACCGTCGTGGTCGGACTGTGCACCTCCACATCGAACGAGGCAACCAGTTCGGTCATCGCGAATTGTTCCGGTCCGGATTGTCGAGCAAGCACTCCGCGGTAGCTCGCAGAACGCAGCAGCCATCCCTGGGGCGCAGCATCGCTCTCGTCGGACCGACGCCGAAGCTCCTGGTAGAGCGACTCCGGAACGTAGTACGTGCCGCCGGTCGGCTTTTCGTCCGCGTCCACCGGAATCAGCACGTTGTAGACGTCTTGCGGTGGCGGTTCTTCGGCCCTGGTCAAGTCCGGGGCGGACGCGGCGCCGGCAACACCGGCCGCGGCGATCATCATGACCACCGATGAACCTCGCAGCCCCGCCGTGCGGTGAACTGTCGAAAACCCGATTCGCGTCAACTCGCCAGCAGGATCCGTTTGCCGGCGCCCGCCTCGAACGAGCGCACACCCAAGGCCGACCAGCAGCCCCAATACGATCCCTGAACCGGCCGGAGCGTAGAAGTCGGGCAGAACACATGTCGCGGCTGCGGCCGCGAACCCGATGGCGACGACGACCGCGGGACGCTTTCCGGCACCCCACCACGACAGTGCGACTGCCAGCAACAGGGCCAACCAAAGGGTAATGCGGTGCAGGTCGCGACGGATCACCGCCAGCCGGACCGAACGGCCGGGCGGAATCTCCAGTCGGGCGACGGACCAGCCGACGGTGTCTGCCAACTCGTCCCCGGCGGCGAGGTTCACCCACGGTCCCGGGCTCTCCTGCGGCGGCTGTGGAAAGTCGGCCTGCCGGAGGCCGTCTTGTTCCGGCTCCGGCCCGCTCGGCCCTCCGATGAGCGTCTGCCCCGCCTCTGCCTCCTCATGCCTGCGCCACAGCACTTCGGTCCAGCTTCCAACGTCGGAAAAGCGGAAGGGATGCCGCTCCGCCGGGCGCGCAAGCGGCCCGAAAAGACGCTGGCTCCAGGTGAGTGGCTTGCTGCGGCCGGACAAATCCGGAGACCTGGGGTCTGCGAATTGATAGCCGGGCGGCAGCCAGACCGTCCAATTCTGCGAAACGACAGGAATGTCGGCAACGGGCGTAGGCGGGCTGACTGCCTGCAAAGCTCCGGAGCTTTGAGGCCGCGTCGCAAAATGCACGCGAACCGTCGGAAACCGTCGCCCCGGTGGAAGATCCACGACGATTCGGTCGTTCTCCGTCGTGGATTCCCTCCGCCATGCCGCGCGCGAGGCATCTGCATCGACAACGAGCGGCGGATTCTCCGCCAGTTGTGAAGGCAGGCGAATCGTAAGGTCGGCCTTACCCGAGTTCTCCAGGCGAAAGATCGCCGAGTGCTGGCCCGAACCGTCGATGTAATACCTCGATCGCAGCACGCAATTCCAAATCCAAGCCAAAGGCAAGGACTGGGAATCGACAGCCACCGTCGCTGCAGCTTCGTCCGAATTGGCGGCGTCGTTTACCGGGTCGTAACGATATGCCGCCATGGCCGTGTTCTGTTTTTCAAAAGGCTCGAACGGTACGGGCAATGGATCTAGCATCGCGCTGGCTACTCGCACTGCCCGGCCTACCAGCGAACGAACAATCAACGTCCCCTTTTGTTGAGCAGCCAGAGGCAATCCTGCAAGACTGATTGCCTGGTTGCCGGACATGTCGGAGAAACGGGCGGCGCCGATTTCGAAAGGGCCCACCTTGGCTTTGCCGAAGGCAAGCTCCCAAGTTTCTCCACGCGTATCCAATCCGGCGGCTGCCTGCTCCGCTCCCGAAAGACGCCGGGCGGAATACGAGTCGTCTGTGCCGCTCGCAAGGTTCCACTTCGGGGACTCCGGTCGGGGGCAGGAGAAGTGGATAAGGAGGCGTTCGATCGGGGCATCGTTGGGGACGATTCGAAACTGGTACGACTCCGCCAAGGTCCTTTCCGTAACAGACGCTTCCACCCCGATCGTAGCGGAATAACTCGGCTTGGGAGTGGCGAGTGAGACCCTCAGACGCTTCACATTCCCGTCGTTCTCGAACAGGAACTCTCCTGGCGGCCGGAGAAAAAGGCTCTGCTTCCCGGGTCTGAGGGCATCGGGATTCACCCGGGATAGTGATTCGGCCCCATCCAGCTTGAGACGATACGGTTCGACGGTGCGCAGCGTCAAGAGATGTCGCTGGTCTGCGATGCCGACGAACTGAAGCGGTGTCAGATCCTGAACTGTAAGCGAACGCCCCAGCGGCGAATGCAGGCGCCGCCCCGACACGATCAGCCGGACCGGCCGAGCCGGCGACAGTGCCTGATCCAGCGGGATGACAAGCCTCTTCGAGTCCCGCTTGATACTCCACCCATCCCCCAACGCCTCGGGAGGATGCGAGCGGACGGAATCGATCAACCACTGTCGGCCGATTTCAGCTTCAAGTTGAAAAATCTCTCCGTCAGGCACGGACAGTTCGGCGACCACCTCGCCGGTTACACCGCTGTTGCCGAGCTCCACGGCAGTACCTGTGATCAAACGTACCGGTACCTCGACCGGGGCTACCAGGACTTCGACTCCTGCGTCCTTGGAAAAATACTGAATGTCGGCCGTTTCGCCCGGCCGTGGAAACGACAATGTTCCCGTTTTCGCCTGGCGACCCCCAATCGGTGCTAGTTGTTTGAGGCTCAGCGGGGCGCGGACGGCGATCGTGGCATTGCCTTCCTGCCAGAACGCCCCCTCGGTGCGGAGGCCCGGCAGACGCCAACGCTTGCCGGTCACGGTCGGGCCGACGGCTCTCAGCTTGATGATGCGTTCGGCTCCCTGCACGGGTTCCGGCAACTCGAGCAACACGCGATTGCCCGTTCCTCCCGCCGGGCGAGACAGGATCGACCAGCGGACCGCCGAATCCCCATACCGCGCCGCAACCAGCTCCATACCGGCATCCAAGCCCACGGTCAACTGCCGAATCGGCTCATGGTGCACGTCCAGGCGGAGCTCGGCCGAAAGTTCGATGCCTCGCAAAGAGACATCGTAGACGAGGAATTGCTTCGACAGCATCAACTGGCGGCCGGAATCCGCCTGCTGGCTCGGCACAAGCCGAAGCTCCACTCGGCTGTGGCCGCCCAGTTCAATCTGCCATCGAGCGGCATTCGCAGCCGTCGAAACGTCCCCTTGGGGAGGTTCTCTTACGACGATGCCGGGCTTGACCAACGGATGCACTTCAGCGCTCAAGTCCAGCGTCAGGGAATTGCTCGGGCTGGCGGGCAAGTCTAGCGGAAACCACAGTACGCCGCTCGAATCGCGGCTGCCGCGAACCGACCATTGAAAGTGTAGTTTTGCGGATCGTTCCACAAGGGCTTCGAGTTTGCCCTCCGCTCCCAGCCCGATGGTTGCCGGCTCCGGCGGTTCCATGAGCCAGCGGGCGTTGGAGATCGCGATTCCGCAGGGCTCCAGGGACAGCACGGCACGGCCGGCTCCCCGGTGAAGAATCTCGAGCGTCGCCTCGCCCAGGAGCACGTCTTTGGAGGTGAGACTGGCGGTATATCGCGCCGAGGAGATCCAAACGCCGCCTGCCGGAATGTCGCTGCCCGAGTTGCGCCCCGCGGCGAGCAGTTGTTCGAATTGTTCGGCCTTCATCGGCAGGTAGCGGACGTGATCCCGAGGCATCTCCTCCAACTGACCTTCAGGGGTGTAGATTCGGCGAAACTCGAGCGCCGCCGGGCCGCCCGCCTCCGATGCCGTGACCGCAGAGAACGTTCCGACCGCAACACCGTATGCCACGAGAACTAGAATCCGTGCTGGAAAAAGGCGGGAAGTCATGCGTGCGAATCGGAAACGGGTGCATGAGTCGCCGTCGACACCATATCGGGCGCGGCGCGATCGTCGGCCGGCAATGTTCGATGCGGGACCTGCGACGAGCCTTTCTCGAACAGCATCGAGCTTCCTCGTTCGACCGCGGGGGCGCCTGCTCGCTTTCGATGGAAAGTTCTCTGGAGCAAACCGGCCAGGAGAGTGAGAACCACGCCGAGGCTGGCGGCCTGTGCGGCCAATAGCGACGGTCCGGGATGAACGAGGGCCGCACCGGTCAAGGCGACGACGATCGCCAGCAGCATCGCCGGGTGCCGCATTGCCGGGATGTAAATCAACAACAGGCCCGCGACGAGCGCGACGCCCGACAGCGTCAAGACAACGAGCGACCGCGTCGCCGTCCGGAACTCGCCTTGCCCGGCAGCTCCCAGGCTGCTGAAGAGGTACCGGTTGGCGCCGGTCGGCAGGGGGGCCGCCGGCTGCGCCCCAACCCAGTCCTCCAGTGCCGCCTGATCGAGGCTCGGCGCGCGGCACCAAAGCGCGCCGTTCCAATTCCAGCGAATCTCGGGCGTGAGCCCGGGTGGCGCCGCGAGCAGGTGCTCGTTGCCCGGCAGCACCAGTTCCCAGTACATTCGGCGCGTCCAGACGTTCTCGCCGAGCCGGGGCAGCTCCAATCGAACCGAGCCGGGACCGGGACGCACGGCGCGGCAGTGATAAGACAGATCCAGTTGGTGCAACGAGGTTCCCGATGAGGATGTCAGCGGCACGACGAGTCGTCCAAACGGCGTCGGATGCTGAGCGACGGGTTTGCCGTCGAGAAAAATCTCGACTTCTTCGTCGGGATTCACGCCCGCGGGAAGTACGACCTGGATGTGGCTTTCGCTGCTGGCGAAACGGAAGACAGCTCGATCCTGCCGCGATGTGCCCATGAGCCAGGTTTGCACCCACGCCCGGCTGACGACGGTCGAGCCGGCCCGGCGGTTGTCTTCGAACTGTATCGCAAACGTCACCTCGTCGGCTCGCTGTGTCGTTGACAAGCGAAGGCCCTCGCTCCTCGGCGCCGTTGAGAGGGTGTCTTCCCAAAGCCGCCATGGGCCTTCCCGATGCTGCAAACGGATCCCGTCCGCCGCCGCCAGAAAAAGCGTATTGGCCGTGATATCGGCAGCGTCCGGCATGACCAGGGGGATTCGCGAAACAGCGACCGCCGAAGAAGAAGGCGCACGAAGCTCAACCGAATAGCGCACCGTCAGTTCGCAAGCCCCAATGCATGGCTCGGGCAAGCCCACGCTCTTGCGAACGCGGTCCCCTTGGCTTTCCGCGCCCGCTTGCGAATCGATATCTGTGAGAGACAGGGCCTGATCTTTCAGTAAAACAAGGACTCGTCCGGCTGCTGCAAGTTCCCCCGGCAGGTCGAGCACGAGCCGATCTGCCGGTTCATAGGAAATCGTGTAGGCAATTTTCTGTTCGACCTCCGCGGTCTTCCGGTCCACGGCGGCTCGCGAGGAAATGGCAGCCGATATCTCTTGCGACCGCACGCGGAAATCGGTCGCAAAGATCGCCTTGGACCCCTCGGCGCGGTAAAATAAGGGCGCTTGCTGCCACTTCGGCCGTTTGATCTCGGGAGCAACTTCCACCTGCTGTCGCACCAATCCCTGGGTCGACTCGGCGTTCGGCGTCAACTCCACGTTGTCAGCCGGCAGAACCACGAGGGCCGCAGGACCGACCAGGCCGGCCTGCGGCCGGGGAAGTTCCAGGGGCAAAGAGCCCTGCCGGCCGTCCACGGGAAGACTGGCCCGGATCGTCACTTCCATCTGGCCAATCGAGGGTTGGGCCAGGGGAATCGTGAGCAGGCCGGACTTCTTGTCGATTTCCACTCCGTCCAGATTCACGAGATTGTCGGGGCCGACCTCTTCAAGTTGCCATTGCGGCAGTTCAACGCTCAGCCGGAAGACCTTCGCTCCGCGGACCGTGTACTTCAGTTTTGTCTCCAGGCGGACCTGATTGGATTCGACCAGCAGAAGGTGCTCCGGTTCGACGCTGATCCGCGTCTGCCTTGGTACGACGCGAGCCATCAGCGAATAAGGCTGCCGAAAATACTCGAAACCGGCCACGAGTCCTTCCGACCGCAGCCATTCCGGCATCGCATCGACCTGCCGAACGTGCGCACTCGCCTCACACCGGACGTGCCAGTCGCCCGCAACGCTGACCGCGATGTGCCCCCATTGCCGGGCGGCGTCGACAACTTCAAAGCCCGCAAGATCTACCGGTTCGGAAGACGTGCCGACCTCGTGGGCAAGGCGTGCGGCCAATCGGATCTCCTCCGGTCCCGAAGTCTTCTTCGATAATTGCACTTCGACCAGCGGCGCCGCGGGGGTTCCCGGCGACGATTCGTTGGCCACCGGCGAGACGGTGTAACTGTTCGTGCCCGTCGGCACGAACTCGCTTCCCTTGGGTAACCGAATTCGAAAGCGATCCATGGGGCTGCCGTACCCCTTGACGGAGATCCTGGCCTCCCACTGGATGGTCCGGCCGTCCGCGCGAGCCTGCACCTCCCCGATCGCCTCCAAGACTGTCGGCATCTCGGCTGGCGGATCGTCCTGTTTGCGCCAGGAAAGCTCAACGTCGCCCCCGTTTCCCAAAACGGTCAGTTCCGTTCCGCCTTCCGGCACCGCCGAGGAAGGCAGGAGCGTCACGCTTTCGGAGACCCTCGCCACGGCGTTTTCGATCGGCACCTTGAGCTTGACCTCGCAACTGGTCGCCCGGGGCGCGGTCAGTTTGAATCGCGTTTCATTGCCCACCAGTGCCAACGGGGCTAGCACATCCAACTTGAGATGGTGAACCTCTCCGGCGCCGCCGCGAATGTAACTGACGTATCCGTCGCTACCCTCCTCGAAAACCAGGAACTGCTCCCCACTGCCTTGGTACTCCACCCCACCGCGAATCAGCGCTTGGTTGAGTCGCAGCGGCACACGCACACCCTGGTCATCTCGAACGAGAACTCGAAGTTCGACTTTCAACTCTGCGTAGCTGCCCCGCGCTACACCGAACGCGGACATCGACTGCAGACTGAAACGGGGAAGATGATCTCGCTGCTTCAAGCCCAGCTTGATCTGAGCCAGTTCTTCTAGCTCCTCAGGGGTCCACCCCATCACGGGCTTAAGGGTGCCGTCCTTAGGATCCTTCATGTACCAGAGAGAAGGCTTGGCTTCGCGAATCGTGCCAGCGGGTGGCCCGGAGATCGACGGTTCCACTTCCGCTGCCGTCGATGAGCTCGTTTCGGCGGGTGGCGCGGCTTCCTGGGCAATAGCCAGACAGCACCACAGGCCGACGTAGCCGACAACGCCCGGAAGTATTCCCTTCACGCGACCCGACAATCCTTCTGTCCCTCGCAACGTTATTCGCCGGCGACCAACAAAACGGTCCGACGGCGGTCTCGCGGTCGTTTAGCGCCAGATTTGGAGCCGAAGATGAGTACTCCCTCCAGTCTATCCAAACAGGTGCATTCCTAGAAGCAAGAAACCCTAGGTTTTCGGGGCTTCGAGCGGGAGTCGCTCACTGTCTTGAGAACTCACTCCTGCTCCTCATTTCACGCAGGTCGGCGTCACCTTCATGCCCCCGCCACTCGGACGTGGCATCCCCTCCGATCTAGCTGCCCCTCCTGTTGTTCAGCGACCTCCCAGTCGACTATCCGAGAAAAAGAAAACCCCGACGAACCGAATCGTTCGATTCACCGGGGGGTTGTTGAGCCGATTCGCTCGGAGGCGAACGGCAAATAAGTGTCAGGGTTGCGAATGGGGAATACTATAGCCAAACAAAAAACCCGCTGGTTGTCTGCCCTGACCAGCGGGTTTCAAAACGGACATCCTGCCCCGATTGGAGGCTTACTGCTTCTATCGGACATACCGGTTCTATTGCTTGAGCCAAGTTTGCCGATTGACGGGACCTCGACGGCCCGCCTACCGGCGATGGCCGACCTGCTGGGAGCTCCCAGGTTCACATTCACAGTGTGGAAGTCTTTGACTTAACTCCTGGCACCGGAGAAGAGGTACCTGCGACATAAAGAAAAAGCCTTTCGCAACTCATTGTCACGAAAGGCTTAATGTGCCCCCTGATGGACTCGAACCATCAACCCTCTGATTAAGAGTCTCAAGGACGGGTGTTTTCGTCAGATGGTTCTATGTCGCTACTTGTTGACATAGCTTGACGTTACGGCTATCATGGTTTTGACGGTGCTATGCCAAACTTGACGTATTTTGACGCGGCGCATAGCACCGGGCATAGCACCGAAAACCATCAGAGGGGCGAATCATGGCCGACATAGCACCGAAGCCGGCAGCGCATAGCACCAAGGGGGACGGCGAGAAGAACCGCATTCCGTTCACCAAGGGACGATTGGAAGCCTTACCCTCCCCCGCCTCCGGCCGGCAGTACTGGTACGACGAAAAGGTCCCCTGGCTGTCCCTGTGCGTCACGTCGACGGGGGCGAAGAGCTTCTACCTCT
>JAXGMN010000075.1:0-49687 GCA_040768665.1 Thermoguttaceae bacterium | reverse complement strand
TCTGCACCGCGCGCAGCACCGCCAACTGCCGGCTCCACGGTACGGGGTCCTGTCCGACGCCCCGCAGCGTGTCTTTCGCGCGCTCGAGCGGGTCGCCGGGGCTGTCGCGGCCGGTCAACTTTCGCAGGGCCGTCACCAGGTCGCCGCGACGGCAGTAGACGAGTCGCCGGCATCGAGTCTGCTGCTCGTCGGAGTATCTTGCGAACGCCGGCTGCCCGAACAGTCTCATGAGGCGCCGGCGATACCGCAGACGGCACCATGCGGCGCGGAGCGACCACTCGGGCAGGTTGGCCAGCGACCAGCGGCGTGATTTCGTGGCCAAAGCGTCGTCGAAGGCCCGCTCAAGCAGTCGAATCGCTGCCAGGCGAGTTCGTACCCGGTCGAAATCGATCGTGTAGGCGATTGCCATTGCGCGGAGCGACTCGGCCGACTGGCCGGCAAGACCGAGGCGGTGGAGCCATGAGCGGAATTCCAGGATCTGCTGCCGCCGCAGGGACGCCAGCTTGCGAAAACCCGTTTTCATCGCCGGTTCGGCCTCGATCCGCTCGAGATCCTGATCGATTACCGCGGCGAGACCGCCGCGCAGTTCACTGGGACAGCCGGGCAAGAGCACGCCCAGGTACTCCGGGTCGAACTGGGCTCGCATCCGGAGGCATTCGACGAACAGAGGACGCCGCATGCGATGAATCTTGCGGACGGCGACGGCGAACGGGTCTGCCTCCTCAAGTCCTGACAGATCGCCAACGCTGGGATGGAGCACTTCGCGGACAAACCGCCAGATCTGGCGAACCACGAGAAACACGGCCACGCCGGTCCACCAGACCAGCTTCAGGGGCAGCCAGAGCACGCGCCCGCCCACCAGGTGCCGCTGGTAGAGCGCGAGCGGATTGAAAGTTCGCTGCTCCCTGGGGAGGCGATGAAAAGGGTAACTGCGGAAGACGCGGCGGACATTGTCGCGCCGGTCGCGCCGCATCAGCTTCGCAACCGGATCACCGTAGCGCCGGCGGATGTCTTCCTCATATCCCGGTTCGGCCGACAGGAAATGAACCGACGTGAAGTCATTTGTCTGAAAGAACCTGTCGCGCCGATCGTGGATCTCCTGGAATCCGCCTTGCGAGCGCACCGCCTGAATACGGTTGGCGAAAGGCCCCGGCAGCTCGATCTGCTCGGGCGGCTTTCTCATCCGCCGCGAGAGCCATTGGACATAGCGAACGACTTCCCGGTCGTCGGCAGTGGCGGCCCTGATCAGCGGCACCGCGAAGGCGTTGTAGTCCACGATCAGTTTCGCCGTGTGCTGGGCCAGGCTCCGCGAAATGAAGTGGAACCAGACGTACGGGCCCCGGAACGACGCACGAGCATGCGTCAGGTCGAGTTGCCGCAAACGTGCACGCGCACGGCGGCCGTACGCCAGACGGCTTTCGCGAAGCGAGATCAGCAGAAGATTGCCGAGCAACTGATTCGTGGTGCCGACGTCGGTAGGGTGAAACGGCGGGCGCTCGAGATAGTCTTGCCAGAGCAGTTCCACCGCCGCGGACGACACGGCCACGTCGTCGCCATGCTCGCCATTGCGGTCGCCGGCCCCGCTCATCGCCAGTTCCGGTGCAAGCACCCGCTGGTGAAGGATGGCGTGATTGCGGCGAGCGAGACGCTGCTTGAGAATTCGCGTGGCACCGATGAACTGAGCCTCTGCCACAAGGCCATAGAAGTCCGTCGCTTCGTTGGCGATCTGCCGAAACCACATTCCCAGCAGCATCGGCAGAAAGCAAAGCGTTCCCAGAATCACCAACGGTCCTGCAACAAGTTTCTTGAGAACCTCGCTCAGCGTGTGCAGCGGAGCCAGCGGCAAGAGGCTGCCCAGGTACGACACCAGCAGGAACGCCGCCCCAAACATCAGAAACCGCCGCGCCGGCCTTGCCGTGCCTTTGATCATCCACTCGCCGAGGGAGTCGACGAGTTGCGGGGCGGTAACGGTGCCGTACAGGTCGGCCAACCAGTAGACGCGGTCGAGCATCTGCTGCAGCAGAGTCCCGATCCGATTGGCGACTCTCGCCGTGGTGTCGTAGGGGTTCGGCAGCCGGCTCGCGCCAACCAGGTCGCGAACCAGCGGCAGCCTTCGGACTGCAAACACATCGAGTGCCCGGCACCACCGCGCTACACTTTCGGCAAGTCCGCGGCCGACGCGGTCGGAGATGCCCGCCGGGGTGGCCGTGATCAGACGGGCGATCACGCTTTCCAAGGGGATCTCTCGCGTCGCGAACCCGTCGGAGGAATCGGCCAATGCGATTTGCGCAAGCTCGGGTGCCGAGAGCATGGCCGTCATGTCTTCGATTCGCGTCTTGATCAACCGGCATTGCGCCGCATGCGGGAGCGAATGAACCAGCTCGGCGGCGCGGTAATGGAACCGCTCGCGCAGAGCCGTCAGCGCCGTCCGGTAGGTGGGCTCCTGCACGGAGATCGCGGCGCGATCGAACAGCACCAGGCTGCGGTTGAGCAGGGGACTCAGTTGCCGCACCAGGCGGTCCGACGCCCGCAGCGTGAACACGACCAGCCGCGCCACGCGCAGCACCGGCCGGGCAACGCGAAGCCAGCGGGCCATTCGTGGCAGGCGCAGGTAACGCAGGAAACGGAGAACCACGAACCATTCGCCTTCCTCAGCAAGCAGAAGGGGCACGCCTTGCGACATCTGATGCGCCGCGTACAGCAGAAAGCCCACCGGAATCGCAGGGATAAGTCCCGTGATCCAGTTGCGTCGAAGATACAGCCAGCGCGATTGGGCCAGTCCCATCTTCAGGCTGAACTCGGCCAGGAACACGATGCAGATCCCAAGATCCAGCCAGGCGAAGATCGGCTCGATCCGGCTCCCGCCGGAATGGATGGGACCGGTGCCCCAATGACGCGATTCGTAGCCCAGCAACGGCCCTTCCACCGCGAGCATGATCACGAAAACAACCAGGAGTGCCAGGATCGTCCGCTCCAAAAAGGCCACGCCACGGCGACCGAAGAGGGTCTCCATCCGCAATGCCAGTCGGCGCTCCTGAAGTTCGCCGACCACCATCGACACTCGGCGCTGCAGCGCCCGGCGGGTGCTTGCCCAGCGACGGTCCTTTCCTTCGGGCGGGGCTTGGGTCGGCTCCAATTCGGCTTCCCGGACGGCGACACGGTTCACCGAGAGATCCTCCGCTAGGATCTCCAGGCCTCGCACTCCCGCTGGCAACGGCATTTCTTCGAGGAAAACCAGGGTTTCGCCGGTCTTGCCCGCGAGATCCTCGGTGACCTCTTCCAGGGAGGCGACCCGTCGCGACTGGGGATAAGCCTGGACCACGCCCAGCCACTGCGCCATGGCCTGCATCCGAAAATCCGACAGGCGGCGACGTAGCGCGAGCGGAACGTCGTCGTGGCTCTCGTGATCGGGCGTCCCAGTCCGATCCGATGAGTCCGCCCCGAGTCTCGCTTGCAGGCGACTGGCGTTCTGCCACGCGCGATACCAGGCGTCGCCGTCGGCCGGGACTGCCTGAGTCAGCAACGCCTCGATCTGGCGGGAAAGGGCCGCCGCTCGAAGTCGCCGAGCGGCCCGCTCGAGTTCCGCGCTGTCCTGGGCGGCATTGTGGTCTGTCTCTTCGGGGATTTCCGCAGTTTCCGCTGCCACGGAATTCTCTGCGGATCGCCGCCGGTTGGAGCGGCCCGGGAATGCTCCGCGCGCCGTCGCGTCCGGCACGCGGTCCTTCCACGCCTCGATCTCACTCTGCATTACCTCCTGCTCAAGGAGGATTCGCCCCAGAAAATCCACACCTCGGCAGCCGTCCAATAATGCCGCTTGGGTACCGAGCCAGTGCAAATCATCACGGAAACACTCGACCGCAAAGGCAATCGACTCGGGGAAGCGGCTAGGTTCGTCGAGCAATTGGCCAAGATAGCGGGAGTCGTGGTCCAACTGCTCAAGAAGCTGTTCGATTATCTGTGCGCCGGTTGCACCATCGGCATCGAGGCACTCGGCGAGTCGCTCATGGCAAAGATTTTGCAGAGAAGGGAGCAATCGCAGGATCTCCCTCCGATGTGGGGACGCGGGATCGGCGACGTCCCACTGCCGCCGAAGTAGAATACCTTGCCGTACGAGCAGACTGCACTGGCAGAGATCCTGCGGTCTGGTGTGAATTGCCTCCTCTGCCTGACGGAGCCAGGAGGTGTCTTCGGCGAGAGAACTTTCCATGGTTCCTATCCTGAGCGATGCGGCGCGAATTGTCTACGGGGTGGAAATAGGCGGGCGGCCCGGGTAGCAAAGCGGTTCCCGTCCCGGTTATACTGCCAGGGATCGAAAGATCAACGATTGCCTTGTCGAGGAGGGTCCGATCCGACGATGAGCCCCACGAGCATGCTCAAGCTCCGATGTCCGAGGTGTTCAACCGAGTTTCGGATTCCACCCATGGATACGAAAGCGGAGTGCCCCAAGTGCCGCGCCCGGATGGCAGTCACCGTGAGCCAGAAGACGCCTGGGCCGCCGGGTTCGGCATCCGATGCAGCGCAGAAAAACGAGACCGCCGAGGCGGCGCCTGCAGCAGCCAAGAAGGGACCTGATCCGAATAGCTTCGCCTACTACCTGCAGCAGCACTTTGCCGGGTCGCGTGGCTCCGCCATCTGGGGCGTTTGCGCGGGTGTGGCAGCCGCACTGCTGCTCAGTCTGGCGAAGCCCGTGCTGGGATTTGGCGGCATGCTGGTGGTCTGCGAAGTCATCCTGGTCGTTGCATTCGCGGCGGGACTGGCCTACGCGATCGAGCAATACCTTGCATTCGTTGCCCAAAAGCAAGAAAAAGCCGCGGACGAAGACACGCGGAGCTGGCTGGCACCCTTCCTATTCGGATGCCTGATGTTTCTTATCCCCATTGGCGTTCTCACCGTCATCGAGTCGTTCACGCCTCGGTACGGGCTGGTAGCAACGATTATCCCCGGGCTCCGCGGCGACGATGCAATCCAGGCGGAGCCTTGGTCGGAGAGCTTTGCTGCGGCATCTCCTCAGCAGGTCGCGGCGGCGCCCTCCCCTGCTGCTGATCCGGCCATTGCGCCGCGCACGCATGCACCGCAGCCGACGAGCCCACCGCCAGCGCCGGCACAGCCTCCGCCGGCGCCGGTTCCGCCGCCTTCACCGAAGCCGGTTGAGCCGACCATCAACCCCGCCCCGAAGACTCCTCCGCAAAAGGCTCCACCCACGATCCCGATGCCGGCCGACACCGCTTCCGAGAAGGCGCCGGATGCCGACGCCAAAGAGCCATCGGCTGCCGGTGACAAGCCGCAGTCGGTCCTCCCGCCGCCCGAACCCGAAGCTTCCGTCGTGCATTCTCTTTTCGTGATCCAGGAGGGCGATGCGCAAGGGCCGCCAGTCGAGGGAGCCAAGGTCGAGTTATGGCGTCGAACTGGCGAAAACGCCAAGCCGATTTCGCTGAAAACGGCCCTCACCGATTCGCGAGGTGAGGCCGCTATCGCCCTTGATTTCGGGGCGGGCGGTCCACCTGCGGGTGAGTACGGCGCAACGGTCAGCCGAGGCGCCGTGAGCAAGTCGTGGATCCTATCGGATTATCCGGAAGCTGCGGGCTGGAATCTCCATCTGCCGGCCCGTTGATTCGCTGATTAACCAGGAAAGAGAATGACCGATTGCACGGGCGAGCGCTACCTGGCATTGAAGGCCGTGATGATGCCGCGCGATACCAATCCTTACGGCACCATCTTCGGTGGCGTGGTCCTCAGCTACATCGATCAGGCCGGAGCCGTGGGTGCCGAGCACGAGATCCGGTGTGCCGGCTGGCCGGACCAGCCGATCGTGACGGTGGCGATGAACGGCATCGAATTTCACCGGCCCGTCTTCGTTGGCGACATTGTCAGTTTTTGGACACGGATCGTTCGGGTCGGCGAGACGTCCATCACGATGGGCGTTACCGTCGAGGCAGACCGGAAAGGCCAGCCCGTCGAACTCACCAAGGCGGAGGTCACCTACGTGGCCGTCGATCTCACCGAGGGCCGGCGCCGTCCCGTGCCGATTCAGGGCTCTTCGGGGCTAGACCGCTGACTTTCCGGCCGGGGATAACCGGGCGTCGCATCGGCGGTACGACGGAGTGGCAATCCGTCCGCACTTCAGGGACGGATTACCAATCCGTCCTACAGTCAGAAACGACGACTATCCCTCAAGCGATGCTTAGCCGATCCACCGTGCGATCGACTGCGCCCGTATAACCGTCACTTTCCGCAGTTTCTATAGCAGTTCGCTGTAAGAACAGCCCGGTGGGGCCGTTGTCCAGCGGTTCTTAGGGGAGTGTTGCGCCGCCGGGCACGGCCAGCGTAAGCTACATTTCCTGTAGTCGACCAGATGAAGAAGGGGACAGGTTCGGAGGGAAAGCAATGTCGAATAAGAAGCAGACGCGAAAGCAGTTGTTCGTCGATGCCAAGGTCCAGGGCGCGCTGGCACTGCGAGTGATTCTTTACTGGGCTGTCTGTCTCGTCACGATCACCCTGATGCTCTTGTGCTGGCGGATCCTGACCGGGCCGGCCAGGATGTTCTACACGCACTTCGACGACATGTGGTTTCATTACGGCCCGGCCCTGATCGCCTCTCTCGTACTGCTGCCGCTGGTAATCGTCGACATCGTCCGTCTCAGCAATCGATTTGCCGGTCCGCTGCTGCGTCTGCGCCGAAGCATGCGTGCCTTGGGCCGAGGCGAAGAAGTTCAGCCGATCCATTTCCGCGACGGCGATTTCTGGAACGAGCTGGCCGACGATTTCAATGCGATGCTCGCCAGGGTAGAGGACCGGAAGGGAATGAAACCGGAAACCACGGCCGACGAGGAACAAGAGCCCCTTGCCGCCATGGCGCCGTAAAGCGCGAAAGAGGGCAAGAGAAGCGGCGGGCCATGCCCGGCCGCCGCTTCCCTTGCGTGTTTGCCCTTATTCCCAGTAGGCGAACACCTCGTCCACGCCATTGATCTCCGACTCGTCGGCCGATCCGCTCTTCTGCAGCTTGATCTGTTCGAACGGCTTCAGCCAGAGCGCCTGAGCCAGATCGCTCGCGAGCGCCGCCGACGGCGCCGACGGATCAACCGCCTCCGCCTGAGCGTCAAGGAGAACCGCAGAGTCAGCGCCGCCGGCCGCCGACGTAATCACCTCGTCGAAGTACTTTGCATAGTTCGCAAACGACTTCTCAGCAAGGTTGTCGCCGGAGAGCCGCACTTCGCTGCCGGTGGCGTATAGTGCGTCGATCCCGACCGTGCCGTTCAGTTGGGCCGTGTCGTGGCCGGTGCTTGCCTCGGCATGCACCTCGGCAAACATGTACGTCCAGATGCGGTAGTCCTCGACGTCCGTGCCCGGCACCACGCCGGACATCACACTGATGACCGGGCCGGCTGTGAAGGTGTCGTCGCGCTCGGTCTGGTCGGTCGGGCTGACGTCCGTGAGGTACGCCACGTCGTCGCCCTGCCCCGAACTGTACGCTTTGACAAACGGGAAATCGTTTGCGGTCAGCGAGTACCAGCCGCGTTCGCCGGCGGCCAAGTCGGTTCGGACCATGGTGGCAGCCGTCGGGTTCGCCCTCAACTCGTCTTTGCCCAACGAGCCGCCCACGCTGATCTGATCGTCGGCCTCGTTGTCGTTCACGCGGTTCACGGTCGTGTCGCCGAAGCCGCGAGCGCGGAGTGTGTAGTCGGGCGCGATCAGCGTCGTGTCGTTCGGCCTCAGATCGAACTGGTCCGCGCCGTCCGTGTCGTTAACGACCAGCACGTCGGGACCGCCCAGGCCATACGCCACGATCGTGTCGAATCCCCTGGCGATGTGCCACACGCTCCCGCTACCGCTGAGGTATCGCGTAACATTCTCGAGGGACTGCTCATTCTGCACAGACCTCACGAAGTCGTTTGCCGAAGAGCCGCGCAACACCACCTTGTCCGAATCGTCTCCATACAGGTCGGCGTTGGCTTCCATCGTCTTGAAGCCGCGGAAATTATAGGCGAATCCATCGCCTCGAGCCCGGCCCCACCAGGAGAAGAACTCGACCAGGTCGTCGCCGGACGTGTCGTCGATCGTGATTTTGTCGCCGCCGCCCTTGCCCATCGCAACGATCGACTCTGCCCCGGAGAGCGACAGCGTCGACCCGTTGCTGGTGAAGGTGGCAGAGGTGCCTTGGAGCGTCACCTCTTCGTAATTCGTCGTGCCGATGAACGTTACGGTGTCGTTCCCACCGCCGGCATCGAAGCTCACGTTCTCGCCGGTCAGTTCGAAAGGCGTTCCGTTGACCGTCACGATCCACTGCACTCCGCCGGTACCGGGACGGACCTCGATGGTATCGGCATTCGCGGTCCCGCTTGGAGTCACAGCGGATGACTTCGCCGTCGGCGGGTCGAAGTTGCCGAGCAGCGGCTTGGCAAATTCGTCGCCGAACTGGGCGAACCAATCCTGGCCCAGAGGCGCCGGCGAGAAGGTATGGTTCAGGGTGTTGACCGTCCCGACGATCCGATCATTGATCCCGTCCGCCGGATCGAAGTCGTTGGAAAGCAGGATGTACCATTCCGCCGTTTCCGCGGGAGCGACGCCGGGCCGATCGGGCACGAACAGTGCCAGGTCGTCGATCCCGTCCTGGTCGACATCGCCGGTCGCCGGCCTCTCTCGGATGCCGATGAACCCGAAGTTGATGATCGCGTCGTGGTCGCCCGCCGTGTAGACCCCGAAGCCATTGAACGCCAGGTCGAACCAGAACTGGTCATCGGCCCAGGTGGCCAGGTCGTCCAGCCCGTCGCCGTCGAAGTCACCAACGAATGGATGACCGGCGTTCAGGGGGCTGACGACGGACGTGTCGACCTTGTAGTCGTGGTTCGTATCGAGCCACCACCGGGTGCCGTCGAACACGCCGACTTCGTCGCCATTCTGCGTGAAGCCGTCGAAATTGCCGGCAACGGGCCTGCCGTTGATTGCCGCGGGATCGATGATGCCAGGCCCGACAACCCCCTGCGCGTCGATGGACGAGATGTTCAGGTCGGCCACGCCGTCGTTGTCGGTGTCGATCAGCCAACGGAACTGGCCACTCACCCGGCCATAAGCGCCCAGGCGATCGAAGCCGTCGGCCAGGGCATTGCCGGCCGCCGCTGCGCGGTCGTCGGCGGTGCCGAAGATGCCGTCCGGTCCTGGTCCGGTGAACTTGCCCGCAAACACGTCGTCGCTGGTGAAGCCCATCTTGAAGACGAGGTCGCGGTTGGTGTTGTCGGGGAACTGGTGCTCGACGTCGGGATCGAAGATCCAGTTCTGGTTGATGTCGACGTAGACGCTGCCGGCGGCCCAGACGCCGATTTCCGGACGGCTGTCGACGGTGAACCGCGCCACAAAGTCGCCGCCCGCCACGCCGTCGCCTGTCGGGAAGGCCGGAGTTTCCTGGGGTTCGACAGCATTCGACTCGCCGTCGAGCAGGTTCCCTACCGGATCCATCAGTCCGCTGACGGTCAATGTGTACCGATCATCCGGAAGCGGTTCGAAGAAGAACAACTCGATGTTGGCGTGGGCGACGTTGTCCGAGCCGATGAACTGCGTAACCACGACTTCCCTGATGGCAATCGGTCCGACATTATCGCCGACCAGCAGATAGCGGCCGGGATCTTCCGCCACTTCCTGCTTGAGGGCATCGTAGAGGAAGTCCGGCGGCAACCGAACAGGCAGATCGGTGACCGGAATCTTGAGGCACCAGACCAGCGGGGTGGGCCCCTCGGTGGGCTTCGGATTGAACAGGTCGAAGGCCGGCAGAGCGGTGAGCCCACCGACCGCGGTCGAGCCGCCGCCGATGGTATCGATCGCGCTGGCCGCCCCGGTGGCGAGGTTGATCCGGTAGAGGCTGTTCGTTCCGCCGACGGTAAGCGACGCGAAGGCGATGCCGGTGCCATCCGCGATGTCGAATCCAGCGACATTCGTTGCATTCACCCCCAGCGCTCCCACCACCACCTGAGTTCCCGCATTGGCGGGGAACTGGATGTTGAGCGTGTCGGTGTTGGTGTCGATCGTGTAGAGCGTGGTCGTGCCGGTGGTCACGATATTCGTGTAGGCCGCAGCCACGACGTTGGGATTGCCGGGGTTGAGAGCCGGATCTACGGTGACCGCCCCGGTGGCGACATTGACGCGGAGATTCTGGTCGGTATCGCTGACAATCCGCAACCTGTCGGCGACCGGATTGAAATCGACACCGAACGAGGTTCCCGCGAGCACCTGCGGCATCGACAGGGCCTGGCTGGAGGTGATGACTCCCGTCTGCGGGTTGATGGTGACGACGCGGTCCGGGTTGGGAGCGACGCCGTTGACGACCCCATACAGCAGACCATTGGCCGGCCGCACGTCGATCCCGACAACCACGTCCCCGGGATTCAGGCCGGTAATCGGCAGAGTGGCCGTGATCATATCAGGCGTGCCACTGTTGAACCGCAGTAGCGTATTGCCGGCGCCCAGACCGACCATATCGCTGTCGCAGATGAACACCCCTTCGATCACCGGTCCTTGGGTATCGATGAAGATCTCCAGGACATCGGCGGCCGCATCGTCATCATTCACGTTGCCGGCCACGTCCTCGGCGGTGACGAAGATCGTTCGCAGGCCGTCGAACGGGAAGAGGTCCTCCCGGTTGAGATTCACGATCGACTCGATTTCCCAGTAGCCGTTGGGGAACTGGTTGGTACCGTCGAGCGGAATGGCCGTGGTCTGGCCGATGAAGACGTCGGTAGCGATCTGCAGGAGGCCATCGCCGTTGACATCGGCATAGAGCCGCACGACCGTGTCCGCTTCGGCACGCCCCCAGAAGGTCGGCGTCACATCGCTGGTAACCCGGTCGTTGATCGTATCGGGATTGGGCGGGGAGACGCCGGTGTCGCTGTCCGGTGCCAGGCCATCGCCCTCCACGTTAGGATTGCCGAACGAAACCGGCGGAATGATCGTGTCCACCACGAGTTCCATCGAAACGCTGCGGGCTCCGAAACCCGTGGGCGATTGGATGCCCGGCGCGACCGCATCGGTGTCCAGATTGATGTTCGGATCGAGAATCTGAACCTTGGCGCTGAGGAAGTGGCTGCCGTCGGTCAAGGGGAACGCGATGGTGGGGCCGTTCGGGTCGGCCGGATTGATCGCGTCGCTGCCGAAATCGAAGACATACACGCCTTCCGCCACCATGCGGGCGAATCCGATCGGCACCTGCGGCAGAGCATTGGGCTGCTGCGGCGTGCCCTCGTCGAAGATGGCGATTCGGTAGCCCGGTTCCTCCAACGCAGCCAACACATCCACCGCATCGCGGGTCTGATCGGAAACAAACGGGATCGGGATCACTCGGTCGGGCGGGGTGTCGTTGACCGGATTGCCCGGCAGATCGTGCAGGAAGATGCCGTCGTCGAGACGGATGTAGATCAGCGGCGTCTCGTCGCGGGTGATGTCGTCCAACTGCGACCGACCCGTGTCGTACGACTCGACCAGGAAGCTGTCGCCCAGCGTGGGAGCGGCCGCCAGCGTGCCAGCGGTTACCACGAAGCTCTGGGTGGCGCCGATGTAATCGACGATTTCCGCGCGGAGACCGGCGTTCGGTCCCGAGAGGAAGTAGATGTACTTCCCGTTGTAGAAATCGTTCTGCGTCGAAAGCGCCTGCTGCGGCTGATTGGCGTACAGCGGAGCCGGCGAGCCGCTGAACGTCGTCGCGGTGTTGACCGCGCTGTCGATCGTGCTCATCGCGATGATATCGCGGACTTCCAGGTCGTACGGCACCGGCGGCGCCGTGTTGACGATCGTCATATCGTAGCCGTTGACCGCCGTGTTCTGCAGCAAGTTGGTCGTCTCGCCATATACCCGCAGATAGTAGGTCTGTCCGGCCACCACGGGGATGCGAACCCGCTCGTCATCGTTCAGGGCGGGGCTGCTGTCGGCGATGAAGTCGCCTTGCGCATCATAGACGGCGATGTTCAGATTTCCGCCCGCCGGCAGCAGTTCCGAACTGAACTGCTGGAAGTAGACTTGGAAATCGAGCGTGCCGGTGTGTTGGGCAACGAAGCGGAAGAAGTCGTTGTCGGCCGGAACGAACGGGTGCTCCGTGGCGTTGGGGAAGATCGCCAGGTTGGTCACGTTCAGAGCTGATCCGCTGCCGATGTAGGCGGCGGTGGTGCGGAACTCGTTCTGCTCGTAGAGGTCCGGACCCAGAATCAGCAGATTCGGCTCCCCGGTCACCGGGTCAACGCCAGCCAGTAGCGGCGAGACGATTTCCACGTCCACAAAGGAGATGTCGGGCAATTGGGTCGGATCGTTGCCGATACCGGGCGTGTCGCGGAAGATCCGCACGACGCCTTCGTCCTCGCGGCGGCTGTGGTTGATGACCACGAAATGCGTGGCATTGTCCAGCGGAGTGCCGCTGACGTCCGCGGCGATCACCAAGGCATCGCTAGCGGACGGACCACCACCGTCGACGTTCACGCGCAAATTGTTCAGCGGAGCCGGGGCCAGGCCCGCCGCCGGGACGACGAGAATGGTGTCGTTGCCCAGACGGGCCTTGACCGTGACCGCTTCGACCGTGGCACCAAGCACGACGGGCTTGAGATCGACGCCGGAGACGTTTTCGACGGTTACCGTGCGGGCCGGCGAATCGACGTAGATCACGTCGTGGCTATTAGTGCCTTCGACGATTACGTGGTCGGCGTCCTCGGTCAGGCCATTGATCGTGAATGCCCCGGCCACGGCGGTGAACGTAAAGAGCGTGTTGTCTCCGGCGTTCTGGAACTGGCCGGCCTGCGGGCCGGTCGGACGGTAAGTGATCTCGTCGTCCTCGGCCGTGGCGTTGACGGTCAGCGCCGCGCCGGCGGCCGCGATATTCGTCCGCTCGATGCCGATGAACTCGACCGGACCGAAGGCGTCTTCGGTGACGGTCCGGGCAGCCAGGTCGACGACGATGTCGTCTCCCGCTCCCAGGAAATTGAGCACGTCGGAACCGCTCGGATCGCCGCCGTTAACCAGCACGTTGGCGAACGGATGGTTTCCGGCGACGTTGAAGACATCGTCGCCGACCAAGGCGTGCAGCGCGAGGTTGAGCACGCCCGGCGTGTTGATCACGACCATCTGCGCGTTCGTCGCGCCACCGGAGATCTCGTCGAGCACGACCGTGCCGGTCACGCCGCTGACCGCGAACACGTCGCTGGCATTAGCGGCATCGCGCGAGGAGATCGTCGCCGCGTCGACCCGCGTGCCGCTGACGTCGGCCAGGGTCAGGCTGCCGCCGGTGCCCAGGCCGAGGAAGTTCATTGGCAGGAGCGTCTGGCCGCCCAGGGCCAGCGACTGGCGAACCTCGATCTCACCGGTGTCGGCCATGGGGCCGTCGTCGGCGACGTACACGACGTGCACACCGGCCGGCGTAACAACCGTGAGGGAATCGGCGCCGCCCCGTCCATTGATCGTGAGGTGCTCGGCGGTGTCGACAATGACCGGCACGGGCTGGGCACCCGTGATCCTCGCCCCGTCGTTCGTCAGGAGATCGACCGTGATGGCGTTGTTGGCAGTGGTGCCGTTGATAATCACCAGGTCGCTGGCAGTGGGATCGCTGCCGTCGACCGTGATGTCCAAGAGGCCGACCGCCGCCGTGCCCGAATTGTTCAGGTTCACGACGTCGTCGCCGGCCAGCCCGTCGATGACCAGGTGGTCCTTGTTGGCGAATTCGATCGTCTCGAAGCCGTCGACCGACACCAGGTCCCATGCGGCGTTGTTGGGACTCTCGATGTAGTTGATCGCGTTGTCGGCATTCGTGCCGTTGACGGTCAACGTGGTGGCGACCACCAGGTCGACCACCGGTTCCAGGTTGAGGAAATCGATAATCATCGCATTGTTGTTGTACACCAATCGTCCGGAGTGGATCTGCGGACCGGGGGTGTACGTGACCGTCGCGACGTTGGTCGTCGAAGTGCCGGTCACCGTCAGTAGATCGGAGCCGGTGCCGCCGTCGAAGGTGATCAGCGTGTCGATCAGGGCGGTGCCGTTGACCGTGACGACGGCGTCGTCATCGCCGCCGAGGGTGAGGAGAACGATTTCATCGGCCGCGTTCATATTGATCGTATTGATCGTCGTCGCGCCGCCGCTGTAGACGGCTGCAATCTGCTCGCGGCCGGTGCCGTCGAGACTGACGGTGAACGTATCGGCGTCCGAAGTGCCTTCGACGACGAGCGTGTCGCCCGCACTGCGGCTGTCGAAGGTGTAGGTAACAGCCTCCTGGAGATCGACGGCGAAGGTGGCCGTCGTGGGCTCGTTGCCCCCTTCGAGTTCGAAGGCGGCAACATCCCGGAAGAGCACGATCGGCAATACGTCGGATACCAAGCGATCGCCATCGGAGAGAGCCGAGTTGGCTACTCGAGCCGATGCGCGACCGTTGCCAAGGTCGACCGTCAGGTTGTCACCACTTGCGCCGGTGCCTGCACCATCGAACAAGATCTCCTCAAAGCCTTTGACGGCGATCACGGGCGCACCGTAGTCGGTGATGTCGGTTTGTGTCGGATCGGCGGTGTTGGGCGTGATCGTCGTGCTCACCGATGCAACACTCGGAGCAAGCAGCACGAGCAAATCGCTGGCGCCCGGGCTGCCGCCGAAGAGGAGGAACTCGCCTGTCGCATTCACGATGCCGGACAGGTTGACGACGTCGTCGCCCTCGAACGTCTCCAATCGGTAGTTTTCGACGTTCGCAGAGGCCAATGGAACATGGGGCCCGAGGGAATTCGCCAGCGCGATGCTGATCGCGTTGGAAGCGGTGAAGGAGGCGGTGAGCACGTCGGCGTCGGCGGTGCCCTGGGCCACCAACCGGTCGTCGCCGGTGAGGCCGTCGACCCTCACGCTGCCCGCCACGGTCAGATTCTGATAGCTGATCCCCAGCAACGTGACGCCGTCGGAGGAGACGTCGACACTGCCGGCATCGGCAGCCGCGCCGGGACGATGCCGGAAGAGGTCGGCAACGCCGAATCCGTCGCCTCTCACCACCAGGGTGTCGGCGCCGGTTTCACCGTCGCTCTCGCCGTCGTAAATAAGGGTCTCGATGCCGCCGTTGCCTCCGATGATCGGCTCGGGAAGCGTTGGGCACTCCGGGTTCGCCGGCACAAACGGCGTGTTCTGGATCGTAATCGTCGCGATGTGCAATGCGCCGCTGGAGATCACCATCACGCCGGTATCGGAACCGGTCGGCGTGTAAACGACTTGTTCAGCAGCCGACGCACCGGGCGTTTCCACTTCCAGGACGTCGCCCTGATCGCCGGTGACCGCAGACGGAGCGCCACCGACGACGGTGACGTTTACGTCCCACGCGGCGTTGTTCGGGGCCGGGGCGCGGATCACGATATCGTCGTCGCCCGCCAGGGCTTCAATCGCCAGGACAGGCTGATTGATAAAGAGAATCTCCGGGCTGCTGTTGACACTCACCGTGAAGTCTTGCACGCCGTCGGTCCCGGCATGAGTCGAGTCATCGCGAGCGATCACCGTAATGTCGTCGTCGCCGTCGGTTCCAAGAATGACGAACGGGCACGCGTCATCCCCCGGATCCACGACAAGCGATTCGATGTGATCGAAGCTCACAGTCGCGCCGAGCGTGTAGAAACCGCCCTCGTCCGATTCCGGACCGGCGAAGAAGGCGAAGGCATTGGTGACGATCAGCGTATCTCCGGGAACCACACCGATCGGATCGCCGCCGTCGACGAAGATCGGGATGTCGCCCGCGGTGACCGTGAAGGTATCGCTGCCTTCCAGACCGAAGACGCCGAGCGATTCGGCATTGGTGTAGGCCACCACGCCATCGTTGGAAAGATCCGCGTTGTCGTCGATCGACACCGCGCCGGCCACACCGTCGACCTCAATGGCCTGCGGCAGCGCGTTGCCGAACACGTTCAGGGTGTCCTCGCCGCCCGCTAGGTCGACGTTCAGCGCGTTGCCGCCGGTATTGAAGTAGTTGATCAACGGCGGCTGGGGATCCTGCAGCAATTCGCCCAGTTTCTGAACGGCAGGGCCGTGCTCGATGTGGCCGGAATTGGCGCCGAGCACCGTCACCGTCAGATTGTCGTCGCCGCTGGTGGCCACAACGGTCGGGCTCACGGCACCGGCATCGAGGTTGATCGTCTCGATTCCGCTGTAGGCAACCGGCGCGCCTTCGCTCACCGTGCGGGCCTCCAAATCGACCGTTACGGCACCGCCCCCGCCGGTGTAGTTCAACACATCCGACGCACCGGGGCTGCCGCCGTCGACCGCCACCGTGTCGTAAGCGGTGACGGGGCCGGCGATCGTGATCGTGTCGTCACCGTCGAAGGTTTCCAGGACGAGGTTGTCGATCAGGATCGACGACATCGTAACGTGGGTTCCGGTCAAGCTGGTGAGCGTGATGTCGCCGTTGGCCGCGACGTCCACCAAGTCGTCGGCATCGGTTCCCTTGATGGCCAAGGTGTTCGCGCCGAATCCGCTGTTGCCGTCGAAGGTGAGCGTTCCGAACTGGCCGAGGTTGACGAATTCGACGGGCACGAAGGCAGGGCCGAAGAACTCGTCGTACCCTTCGACAAGGCCCGAGTCGAGGTTGGCGCCCGGCGTGAAGATGAAGCGATTGTCGCCGCCCAGGATACCCTGGATGGTCAGGTTGTCGTCGCCGCCGAGGCCGTTGAAGACCAGACCTTCGGTGGTGTTGACGTTCGTCACCGCGCCGTTGATCGTCACGGTGGCGGAGTGCTCGCTGAGGATCTCGATATTCACGGTATCGGCGCCGATGGTGCCGTTGAGTACCACCAGGTCGCTCGCCGTCGGGTCGTCGGCAGCGATGGTCAATTGGCCGGAGGCACCGGGGTTGGAGGGATCGGACGAATTCACTTCGTCGCTGCCGGCGCGACCGTCGATCAACACGTTGATCTTATTGCCGAACTCGATCGTTTCGAATTGGTCGACGGAGATCCGGCCGGTCTCGACACCATTCGGATTCAGGACACCGGCAGAGCCGCTGTTCGGGCCAAGGTCGTAGTTGATGGCGTTCGCGGCGTTGTTGCCGAGCACGGTGAGATTGGCAGGAATGTAGTCGTAAACCGGCTCCAGGCCCTCGAACTCGATGCTCATCCGCGCCGTATCGCTCGCATCTTCATAGACGAGCCGCCCGCGATCGGCCGTGGGGCCGGGGGTATAGATGACTTCGTCGATCGCGGGCCCCGGCGTGCCGTGAACGACCAGACCGTCGGACCCGGCGCCGCCTTTGACCACGATCGGCGTATCGACGACGCTGGTGCCATCGACATTGACGACCGCCAGGTCGCCCCCGCCGAGCATATCCAGAACGATTTCGTCCGCCGCGTTCATGTTGATCGTATTGACCGTGGTCGCCCCCCCGCTGTAGACGACTGCGATCTGCTCGCGGCCGCTGCCGTCGAGACTGACCGTGAAGGTGTCGGCGTCGGAGGTGCCTTCGATGATCAGGGTATCGCCCGCGCTTCGGCTGTCAAAGGTATAAGTGCCGGAGGCCTCCTGAAGATCGATGGCGAAGGTGGCCGTCGTGGGTTCATTGCCTCCCTCCAGTTCGAAGCCGAGAACATCCCTGAAGAACACCGTCGGCAGGACACTGGAAACGACGCGATCGCCGTCGGAGAGAGCCGAGTTGTCGACTCGCGCGGTGGCTCGCCCGTTGCCGAGGTCGACGGTCAGGTTGTCATTATTCCCGGCGCCGTCGAACAAGATGTCCTCGATACCTTTGACGGCGATCACGGGAGCACCGAAGCCGGTGACGTTGGTTTGTGTCGGATCGACGGCATTGGGCGTGACAACCACGTTGACGACCGTGCCTCCCGGGGCATTGAGAACGAGCAGGTCGCTGGCGCCCGGGCTGCCACCGAAGACCAAAAATTCGCCGGTGGCGTTCACCACGGTGTTCAGATTGATGACGTCGTCGCCTTCGAACGTTTCCAGTCGGTAGTTCTCGACGTTCGCCGAAGCCAGGCCGACGTGTGTGCCGAAGGAATTCGCCAATACGACGCTGATCGCATTGGAGGCCGTGAAGGCGGCGTTGAGTATGTCAGCGTCGCCGCTGCCTTGAGCGACCAGTCGATCGTCGCCGGTGAGGCCGTCGACCTTCACGTTGCCCGCCACGGTCAGGTTCTGATAACTGATCCCAAGCAGCGTGACTCCGTCGGACGAAACGTCGACACTGCCGGCATCGGCGGCCGCGCCGGGCCGGTGGACGAAGAGGTCGGCAACGCCGAACCCGTCCCCATTGACCAAAATAGTATCCGCGCCGGTTTCGCCGTCGCTCTCGCCGTCGTAAATCAGCGTCTCGATGCCGCCGTTGCCTCCAATGACATTGCCGGGAACCACTGGGCAACCGACGGGCGGCACAAACGGCGTGTTCTGGATTGTGATCGTCGCGATGTGCAATGCGCCGCTGGAGATCACCATCAGTCCGGTATCGGAACCGGTCGGCGTGTAGACGACTTGTTCCGCAGCCGAATCGCCGGGCGTTTCCACTTCCAGGACGTCGCCCTGGTCGCCGGTGACCGCCGACGGAGCGCCACCGATGACGGTCAGTTCCACGTCCCATTCCGCATTGTTCGGGGCAGGGGCGCGGATCACAATGTCGTCGTCGCCCGCCAATGCCTCGATGGCCAGCGACGGCTGATCGATGAAGAACAACTCCGGGCCGCCGTTCACGCTCACGGTAAAGTCCTGCACTCCGTCGGCCCCGGCATGGGTCGAAGCGTCGCGAGCGATGACCGTGATGTCGTCGTCGCCATCGGTTCCGAAAATGATGAATGTGCAGCCACCGTTCCCGTTGTCCGGCGTATCGACCACGAGCGACTCAATGTGGTCGTAACTGACCGTGCCGCCGAGGGTGAAGAATCCGCCCTCATCGACTTCCGGGCCAGCGAAGAATGCGAACGCCTGCTTGACGACCAAAACATCTCCCGGGATCACCCCGATCGGATTCCCGCCGTCGACGAAGACCGGTGCATTGGGTGCGTCGACGTCGACGGTGATCAGGTCGGCGCCGCCGAGGGCATACAAAGCGAGTTCGTCGGTGGTGTCCATGCCGATCGTGTTGATCGTGTCCGACCCACCCGTGTAGACGTTGTCGATCTGCAGGTTGCCGCTGCCATCGAGGGTGACCGTCATGGTGTCGACGTCTTCGGTGCCTTCGACGACGAGCCGGTCGCCGTCGCTCTTGCTGTCGAAGGTGTAGGTATCGGCCCCTTCCAGGCCGACTGCGGCGAAGGTTGCCGTGGTCGGCTCATTGCCGCCTTCGAGCTGGAAGTCGTTGACATCCGTGAACAGCACGGTTGGCAAGACGTTCGACACCACGCGGTCGGTGTTGCTCAGAGGCGAAACGTCGACGCGCGCCGTCGCCATGCCATTGCCAAGATCGACCGTCAGGTCGGCGGCGGCTCCAATGCCATCGAACAGAATGTCCTCGATACCAGTAGTGACAACATTCGGCTGACCCGCTCCCAGATTGCTGATAATCGTCTCGGCCGGCTCGCTCGAACTCGGTGTGATCCTGCCCGAGCCCGCCTCAATTGTCAGCAAGTCGCTGGCCGAGGGATCGCCGCCGTTGACCCTGATCGAGCTGAACACACTCAAGGGGAAAACGAGATTCACTTGGTCGTCGCCCTCGAGTGTCTCGATCTCGAGGTTGTCGATATTGTCGTTGCGCAGTTCCACATACTCGCCGACGGGCGTGGTCACGGTGATATTGCCCGTGGTAGCGGCGACGTCGACGATGTCGCGCCCGCTGGTGCCCATGACGACCAGGGTGTTGTCTCCGACACTGTTGCCAACGAACTCGATCGAACCGGCGACACCCAACTCCAGCAAGTCAATCGGCAGGAACGGCACGTCGGTCGCCGCCGCGTCGTGGTAGCCGGTGATCGAGCCGGAATCGCGGGCCGGGCCCGGTGTGAACACGAATCGGTTGTCGCCATCGGCGATTCCCGCGATTCCCAGGATGGAAACGTTGTCCTCGCCGCCGAGACCGTTGTAGATCAATTTCTCGGTCGTATAGACGAAGGTGACGTCCGAGTTAATCGTGACGGTTGCCGAGTGCGGACCGGTGATCTCGATCTCGACCGTGTCGGTCCCGGTGGTACCGTTGAGCACCACGGCATCGCTGGCGCTGGGATCGTTGCCGGCAAGGGTCAGCGCACCGGAAGCGCCGGGATTGGACGTGTCGGCCACGTTCACCTTATCGTCGCCGGCGCGGCCATCGATGTTCACGGCGAGCTTGTTGCCGAACTCGATCGTTTCGTAAGCATCGACCGAGATGAGGCCCGTCTCCACGTCGCCCGGATTGAGCGGGTTACCGGGATTCGGGGGAAGATTGTCCCCGCTGTTCGGGCCTACCGTGTAGTTGATGGCGTTGTCGGCGTGGTTGCCGTAGACCGTAAGATTGGCGGGCACGTAGTCGTGGACGGGTTCCAGCTCGGTGAATTCGATCCACATCAGCGGGACGTCGTTGATGTCCTCGTACAGCAGTCGGCCGCGGTCCGCCAGCGGGCCAACGGTGTAGACGACCTCGTCGACGTTGTTCGGGCTCGGTGTGCCGGTGATGACCAGGTCGTCCAGTCCGGCGCCGCCCTTGACCACGATGGGCGTGTCGATCACGTCCGTACCGTCGACGTCGACGGTCACCAGATCGTTTCCGCCCAGCATGTCCAGAACGAGTTCATCCTGCCCGTCCATGTTGAGCGTGTTGACCGTCGTCGGCCCTTCGGCATAGACCGCCGTGACTTGCTCGTTGCCGCTGCCGTCGAGGCTGGCAGTGAAGTTGTCGGCGTCGGCGGTGCCTTCGATGATCAGCGAGTCGCCGGGGCTCCGGCTGTCATAGGTGTAGGTCTGGGCGCCTTCCAGCCCCACGATGGCAAAGGTGGCGATGGTGGGCTCGTTTCCGCCCTCAAGCTGGAAGTCTTCCACACGCGTGAACAGCACGTTGGGAAGGACATTCGAGGAAACGCGATCGGTGCCGCTGAGAACCCAATTCTCGACGCGGGCCACCGCCGTCCCTCGGTGAAGATCGACGGTCAGGTCGTCGTTGAGGCCGTGTCCCTCAAAAAGGATATCCTCAACGCCGGTCGTCATTATGGGCGATCCCAGACCGGTGATATCGGTCACCGACAACTCAACGTCGTTGGGGCGGATGGTGACATCAACGGCCTCCTGGGGCGCCTTGAGAACGACCACGTCGCTCGCCGACGGGTCGCCTCCCTCAACGTACAGCGCGTCGAAAGGCAATTGTCCGTGGAGGACGAAGGTGTCGTCGCCGTCGAGTCCTTGGAGGACGAGATCGGCAATACCAGGCGTATTGACCGGGATGCGAGTATTCAGCAGCACGACTCCCGCCGGATCGACGTCGAAATCGTCGTCGGTGTCGGTACCGCGATACACCAGGGTGTCGATTCGGCCGACATCGGTAAACGTCAGGCTCCCGCCGTTGCCGAGCCCCTCGAAGTACAGTGGCGAGCTGACGAAATTCTGGAAAGCATTGTCTTGGAACTGAATGTTGCCCGCGTCGAACTGCACGGCGGGCGTGAGCACTTGGGCGCCGTCGATCCAGAACGTATCGATGGTGAGCGAGTCGTCGCCCGCCTCGCCGTCGTACACGAACAGTTCGATTCCGCCCGGATCGGAGGTGTAGGCCAGATTCGGGCAGGCCACGGTGAACTGGCCGATGGTGATCAGCGAATTGTTGACAGCCTCGACGATTTCAATCTCAGCAGTGTCCGACCCGGTCGGCCTGAAGATGATGTTGTCGGAGAAGGGTGTTTCCAGGACGAGCCGATCCCCTTCGGACAAATCCGGGCCGGCCGAAGGCGCACCACCGGCGATGAAGACGTCGACATCCCACTCGGCGTCGTTGGGCGCCGGGGTCCGCAGCACGATGTCGTCGTCGCCGGCCAGGGCGTCGATATAGAGTTCGTTGACGTCGATCCAGAGGATCGTCAGCCCGCCATTGACCGACGTGGTGAAGTCTTGAACGCCGTCGGCCAGGGGGTGGGTCGAGGCATCACGTGCGATGACGGTAATGTCGTCGTCGGCATTCGTGCCGATGATCAGAGCGCAAGCGACGTTCGCGATGCTAACCCCCTCGATGTGATCGAAGCTGATGCGCTCGTGGTCTCCCACGAGGATGCCGCCTTCATCGGTTTCCGGTCCTGCTTCCAGCGCGACCCCCAGACCGCCGGCGTCGACGTTGATCTGATCGCCGGGGGTTTCGCCGATCGGGTCGCCGCCATCGATGAAGATCGTCGGGCTAGTGGCCGACGTGGTGACGTTGAAGGTGTCGTCGCCCGCCAGGCCGAAGACGTTGAGGTTGGCGATGTTGACATAGTCGACGAATTGCCGGCCGGTGATGTTCACCTCGTCGTCGTCGATGTCGATGGTGTTCGCTGCTTCGGTGGCGATGACGGTCAGTTCGTTGACGCCGCCCAGGCCGTCAACGTCGAATTCGTCCACGTTGTTCACCCGCACCAACGGAGTGAACCCTTCACGGAAGACTTCGATGGCGGTGACGTCGGGTGTGACGATAAACTGATCGTCGTCCGGACCGCCGAGCACGACCACGTCGGCATTGGCCGCGTCGACGTTGAGCCGCTCGACGCCCGTAAAGGCGACCGGTCCAAATCCCACTTCGGTCAGCACCTGGTTCTGGAAGTCAATGCTGATGTTGCCGCCGGTTCCCGTGTAATTCAGCACATCGCTGGAGGCATCCGAATCGCCGCCCTGGACGCGGACGGTCAGGTCGCGGAATTGGGCGTCGGTGGTCGCGTCGAAGGCGATATTGAAGGTATCGTTGCCTTCCAGGCCGCGGAGGATAACCTCATCGACCTTGCCGGCGATCGAGCCGAAGGTGATTTCCGTGCTGCCATTGACCGTGATGGCCGGGAAGGCCGGGAATCCGGTCTGGGGCAGCAAGGTGATGACGTCGTCGGCAGACGTGCCGTTGACGATCAGCGTGTCGGAGCCGCCGACGGGTCCGAAATTGGTGGGAGCGGCTATGAAGGCGCGGAAACCCGAGAAGGTGACGGGTACGAAATTGAACGCGCCGGCGCCCACGCTGAATCCGGTCGCCGTGAAGGTGTCGATCGACGCGCCAGGAGTCAACTCGAAGGTGTCGCTGTTGGTCGTGCCGGTGATGCGGAAGATGTCGGCATCGGCGGACTGGGCGACGACCGAGAGGTGCTCGGTCCCGCTAAAGGTGACGGTCGGCTGCAAGGCCGGCCCACCGGGAGGATTCACGACGGTGCCGGCCCCGACACCGGTCGGCGTGTAGAGGAACGAGTCGGCCGTCCCGGCGATGCCGTTGACGATCAGCGTGTCGCTGCCGGTGGGGTCGCCGCCGTTAACGGTGATACCCGTCAGGCCCGTGGGTGTACTGGGATTGTTGAGGTTGATCGTGTCGCTGCCGGCCAGACCATTGAGGGTCAGTGTGGTCTTCTGCGAGAACTCGTAGGTCTCGAAGGCGTCGACGGAGACCAGACCGGTCAGGTTGGCGCCGAAGATGCCGCCGCCGGGACCGGCGGTGTAGTTGATGGCGTTGTCGCCGTTCGTGCCGTTGATGATCAGATTGCCCGCGGCCACGTTGTCGAGTACCGGCTCCAGGCCGGTGAAGCTCACGGTCTGGGTGGGGCCGCCGGCAATGGAGTGAACAATCGTGCCCGAGTCGTTGGTTGCGCCTGGGGTGTACTCGGCGGTAGTGACGGCCGTAATGCCCGTCAGATGGAGCGAGTCGCTCCCGACGCCCCCCTCGAAATGAATCGGCGTTTCGATCAAGCCCGCGCTGTTGTCGACCGTAACAATGTCGTCGCCTCCCAAGGTCCGGAAAAGCAACTGGCCCGGGGCTGGTGCACCGAGGATCGTGTTGGTTACGGTGACCCCACTGGAATCAGTGACCGCCACGCTCCCATTGGCGCCGCCATTGACCGCGAGGTAACTGTCAGCGTCACCATCCAGTCCCTCGATCACTAGCTTATCTTCGTGGAATCCTTCGAATTGGTAGTCCGTTCCACTATCCAGGAACCTGGTCGCAAAAGTCGCTTCGACCGATCCAAAAGAGCTCCCAGCGATGATGAACGTTTCCAGCGAGCCGAAGTGAATCTCGGGGAACGACGTCGAGGTGACGCGTCCGACAAAGGACGCGACAGCGTCATCCACGCGCATCTGGTCATCAGCGACCGGAGTAAGACGGAGCGTGTCGTTGGAATCGGTGCCCGTGAAGGCGATCAGTTCAATTCCCGCCACGTCGATCGGATTCTGCAGTCCGGTAACATCCTGCTCGAGCGGGTTCACAGCGTCGGGAGTAATCGTAACCGTTTCGGCAGCGCCAGGATCAGTATCCGCCGTAATATTGAGCACGTCGCTGGCGCCGGGGCCTCCGCCTTCAACGCGGATGGAGCCGGCCCACGTTTCTAGGGGAAACGCCACGTCGAACGTGTCATCGCCCTCCAGGCCGCGGAGTTCCACGGTCTGGGTGGAATTGATGTTGTAGACCACGGGCGGCCGGTCGTTGACGACGACACTGGCGAAGTCGCGCGGCGTGGGAGCGTCGACGAAGAGTTCGGCCAGTTCGATGTGGTCGTCGGCGTTCGTCCCTTCCACGATCAGCAGGTCCGGCTCCGCCCCGGCGACAAATACGTTTGAGAAACCGGTGACGTAGTTGATGAAGCCCGAGTATTCGACGGGCACGTAGGCGAAGGGAACACCGCTGACATTGCCCGTCGAGTATCCGGTCATCCGGCCCGCGTCGGGCGTGGCCGCGGGCGTGACGATGTTCACGTCGCGGTCGTCCGTGTTCGTCGTACCGAGTGAGTCGCCGTCGGCTTCCTGCCCGACGACCTTGAGGTGCTCGATCCCGGTGTACGTGGGATCGATACCGTCGGTCGTGAAGCCCCGATCCTGAATGCTGCCGGCACCTGTTCCCGTCGGCACAATGAGCAGGAACTCTTGGGTCCCGGCGCGGCTATTGACAATCAATGTGTCGCTGGCGGTGGGATCGCCGCCGTTAACGATGATACCCGTCAGGCCCGTGGGTGTACTGGGATTGTTGAGGTTGATCTCGTCGCTGCCGGCCAGGCCGTTGAGGATGAGGTTTGTCTTGTTCGAGAACTCGATCGACTCGTAAGCGTCGACCGTCACGAGGCCCCTGGCGGCCAGGGAGCCTTGCGTATAGTTGATGGCGTTGTCGGCGGCCGTGCCGTTGACAGTCATCGTGGCGGCCGGCACGAGGTCGACGACCGGCTCCAGGTTTGCGAACTCGACGAGCATCAGGCGCGTCCCGCCAGCGCTCTCATACTCCAGCCGGCCCTGGCCCACTGCGGGGCCTGGGCTGTAGATCACTTCGTCGACCGCCGTAACTGGCGTCCCGCTGACCGTCAGCGTGTCGGCGCCGTCCCCGCCATCGAACAGGATGGGAACGCTGACCAGGTCGGACGGGGTTGCCGAGTCGACGTCGACCGTCACGCTGTCGTCGCCGCCCAGGCCGAGAACCTGGACCTGGCCAACGCTGCCGGTCGTGACGGTTACGGTGAGCGGGCCGCTGTCCGCGTTGACGTGCGTGACGGCCACTAACCCGGCCGCCGGGTTGGTCACCCGGATGTTGTCGTTCAGCGATCCGCTGGCCGTGGCGCCGGCAAACCCTTCGATCGTCAAAACATCCCCAAGCGTTCCCGCCACCTCGTAGTTGCCCGGCAGCGCGCCAAACAATGCGCCTGTGGCAAATGTCGCAGTGTCCAGACCCAAGGTCATATCAAGGACGAACGTATCCAAGCCGGTGTATTCGATCACGGGCAAGCTGCTGGAGATCACCCTGTCGCCGACCGACTGCTCGGCGTCTTCGACTCGCGCGTCGTCGTTGCCATCGCCAAGGGCAACGGTCAGCGTGTCGTCGGTGTCGGCGCCCGTGTAGCGGATCAACTCATAGCCGCGAGCATTGATCGTCAGCCCGGCATAGCCGACAATATCGGTCTCGTCCGGATTGCTGTTGTCCGGGGAAATGACGACTGTCTGCGCGACGGCTCCGGTCACGCCATTGAGGAACAGGCCATCGCTGCCGGATGGGCCGCCGCCCTCGATATTGATTGCATCGATACCGTCGCTTGTGAACGAATTGGCGAACGTCAAGGTGTCGTCGCCGTCCTGCAAGTCGATGTGGAAATTGTCGAAGTTGGCAGTGTCGAACTCGGCATAGCCGGGCCCGGTGTTGGTGGCGCCACTGGAGAACACCCCGTTGGGATCGCTGACTCGAATCAGGTTCCCGCTGCGGGAGATCGTGACGTCGTTTTCCTGGATTTGGTTGGGGGTGACAATGAAACCTGCGTCATCGAAGACCCAAAGAGTTGATACGCCCAAGGCGTTGGCGCCAAGGAATGCGTCGACCGCCAACAACTGCCGCTGCTCCAGCGGTTCCAACTGCAACCGCCGCTCTTTGAGATGACGACCAAGCCCGGCCGGCTTCGTTTGCGTGCCGCGAGCCGATGAACGACGCGTCTTGTTCCGCTTGCCGAAAAGTCTGGACGTCCACATAGTTGTTTCTCCGGAGAAGAAAGAGCGGCGAATTCTCGAAACCAATTTCGGTTCAAATACCAATTACCGACCGGCGGGATTCCGCAGGCTGCCAATCATGATCTCATCCGCGGGCGGGAAAGCAACAAGAGATCAGGTGGAGATCTGGCGACAGTCTGGTGAACCTCGGAGTCGGCGTTTTTCTACTGGGGACGTGCAAATTCGCCGGACTCGAGCCAGTCGGGGTGGAGAATCGTCCAGAAATCGACGGCGAGGTTTTCCTGTACGTAGGCGTAGGGCAACCAGCCGAAGCCATCCTCCCCCCAATCGGCGCCCCATGAGTTGAGAATCAGCAGGGCACCCTTGTCGGAACGGATCCAGCGTTGGTCGTCGTATCCGACGGCCATTACGGCCTGGCCGCCAAGGATCCGATCGAAGACGGTGGGGGAGGCGATGTCGGGCCCGCTGCTGATCGAGGAACAAACCGGAAAGCCGAACACCGAGGGAAAACCTGCAGCAAGAAAAGAGCGGACGGTCTGAAGCGTCGCCTTTCCACGTTTGCCGAGGACATCCAGACGAACGAAAACCGGCCGTCGTGACCGGTTCGCCGATGCGAACACGAAGGCGTCAGGCGGTTCGTCCAGCCGCGGTGGATCGTAGGGCCACACCTCCTCCGGCGGCAGGCCGAATTGAGCGATTGCTTTCCAAACGGTCCGGATCCCGACGCCCGTATCGCCTTTCCAGCCGGCGAGCCGACGGGCGACATAGTAGGCGAACAGACGCGATGGCTGCGCAATTGCGCCCGTAGCACGCCGCTCAAAATACTGCACGAGACTCGCGCAGGCGTGCACGGAACTGCTGGCCAGCGGCGTCTGGTCTTGGGGGATGGGACAGTAGTCTCGAAGATCGAGGTGGCCCGGCGGGAGTTCCTGGGGCTCAAGTCCCGCGAGCAGCCCAACGACCCGTTCCTGGCTCGGCAGGTAATCGCGCGGATCGGGTAGATCGCGGTGCCAGCCAAAGGTAGGGATGAAGCGTCCGCCCATCGGCAAACATCCGTGCGGATTCGTTGCAAAGGGGACAAAGCATGATCGTCGTGTCATTCGCAGCAGCCTATTCGGTTGCTGCAGACACCCAGATAATCCTCCGTGGCCAGTGGAAAAATACACGAGCCCTGGTGAAACTCTGGTGGACGTCGCACGGGATCGACGAGAACTTCGTGCCTGTCCACGAACAAGTTTGTGGGGCGGAATTGATTCCGCCTGGCGGACTAAAGTCCGCCCTACGTCCAATTGCAAAGTTGTTTTTGGACAGGTGCTTAGCTTAGGCGACGGGTTGCGGGATTCTCCCGTCGCCATTGGGCGAGGGCAATGTGAGCGACCAACGAATCCCCTGACCGGAACCGTCACCCGTAAACCGCAAAACGCGGTATTTCTGATTGCGATTCAAGGAGTTAATCGTGTCGTGCAGACGCCGCTTGGGATCTTGCTCGGGATGGGGGGGCAACGGGTCGTCGATTTTCACGGGCCAGCCATCCTCCTCAAACGCGGCAAGGATCCGCTCCTGGTTCGCTGCGGGAACCTTGAACTGCTTGACCAGATACGGGCCGACACGGAGTTCCTGACGTTGCCGGTCCCACCTGGGCACTAGCTTCTCGACCACCCGATGCATCGAACCATTGCCGTCGGACACTTCGGGCCGCACCGATTCCGAATCCATGTCGCTCGCCGCCGCGGCTGCAAGATTCCCCCGTGTTTGGGACAGCACCGCCTGGGCAAACTCGACGCCCGTCTCGGTCAAGACACAGCAGGTTCTACGTCCGAACGCAAGGCCTTTGCTACGACGAAACGTCCGACCCTCCTCTTGCGGCACGGTCGTTTCCCGGCCGTGCTCGAGGTAGCCCTTGCAAATCAGCCAACGGAGATCGTTGCGGCTCATTCCCGATTTCCGCAATGCTGCGATCTCGACCGCGAAATCCCAAACGCTCCGACGCAAGTCCGCCGCGTAAACATGGGCTTCCAGGAGAAGCCGCAGTCCCTCGTGCCGTCTTGCGGAACTCGGGACGCTGCCGGCAAATCGGAACGTTAGCTTCGGAGCAGGTGTCTTCGAATGGCCATTGTGTACCGCGCTGTGCCCCGGCGCACCCATTTCACGATCTCCCTCTCGGTAAGGGGGGAAGTCACTCGGATCCGTTCGTTCCGACATCAACAGCCTGAAATCTGACCGGCAGGAGTGACACGAGTCGAACCTTGGGACAATCGCGCTGCCACCGCGCCGGCGATCTCGCGCGGGCGTCCGCGGCTGCTATCACCCGCATTATTATCCAAACAACGTCAACATTGAGGATCGGGACATGCGATCGTCAGCCACTAAGGGAAAACCTTAGTCGCAACAAGGGGGTGATTGCATGCAGTACGACTAACCCGCAAAACGAGACTTAAGTCAAACGCTCAGTCCTGTCAATTACTCTGAAGTGGCAGATCAGCAGTTTTCTTTGCCAAGAGAAGAGAGAAGACTGCGGAGGGGACCGGTACCGAAACATCTTGTGCCTGTCGCCAAGTCAATCTATCGCCCGTTGCAGAGCCAGCCCCCTCGTTCAATAGTCTCAGTAGCGTCGAGGGGTTCGTGAAGAGCAGCCGATCACCGATTTTCGACAGCCATTTGGGGCTGTCAAGAGCCCAAGAAAACAGACAAGCCGGGCCGGCAGATGTCCTGCCGGCCCGGCTTGAAGTGGATCAAGTAGTGATCAGCGGTTTAGTAGCGGAGTTCCACGCGGCCCACGAACCCGTCGAACGTAATGGTATCCGACATGTCGTTATAGTTGTTGCCATGCACGCCCGCGATCCAGTCGGTGGTCGTCAGCGTATTGAACCAGCCACTGACCATGTAACCGAGGCTTGTGCGGAAACAACCATCGCAGCTCTGCCAACCGAGGCCCAACTCGAGGTCGAGAATCGACAGGATGCGATCGTCATCGATGCCCGTGTAGACCTGCACTCGATCACCGGGCGTTTCGCTCTGGATATAGTCGGCGTCGAAACTTCCGGCAACGAAGCGGGCGGAACTGCGGCCGTAAACCAGCAAGCCGCAATCGCGGGCGTAGCGCTCGAATTCAAGCCCGAGGCGGATACCACCGCCGTCGAAGCCGATGTCGCTGGCCACCGCGTTCACGCCATTCACGCCAAAGCTGGACGTAAAGCTCTCTTCCAAGTGGACGTAGGAGACACCCGCCAGCCACGTCAGCGACGAGCGGCCGTTGCAGGCGATCAATCCGCGATAGTCCACATCCACAATCTGGTACTCGATGTCGTAGTTCGCGAACGCCTCCAGCCCATCGCTGTCCGCATTCGCAATCACAGGAGCCGAGACCAGCGACCGGAGGACCAAAGGTGCATCGGTGGCCACGGCCGCCTCGTTATCGGTGCGGTAGTACGTGTACATGGCGCCGATCGCGGCGTCGCAGTCGAGCTGGAACGTACCGCCGATCCGGAAGCCGTGCTCGTAGTCGGCGTCGACGTCGGCGACCCGGCCGGCCTGCGCCACCACCGGCGTGCCGATCGGACCGTCGATGGGTACCGCAAACGGCACCTGGACGTCGCGGGCACGGAGTTGCAGCACGTCGCCGAAGAACGTGAAGCGGGGCTGGTAACAGGGATCGACGCACAAAGTTCCCAGACCACAGCCCGACTCGCAAGTCTGGCAATCGCTGTCACCCGTGTCGCAGGTGCTGCACTCCCCCGCTGGATCAACCTGCGCCGTGGCCGCTGCTTCGCCTGCGTAGCCAACGCTCCGCAACCAGTCGGCTTGGTAATCCTGCTGAGCGGTGACCTGCTGCGCGGAGAGCAGACCGATCACACATACACTCACAAACCATGAAGTCTTCATACCCCCCCCAATTCTCCCTTGAATAGGCGTTCGGCAACAGGTGTTGCGCCCTTGCATTACCCCTCACGTTTGCTCCGCCAGTCCGCTGCGGATGTGGCTTCGGAGTGTAAAGGATCTTGCTTTACACCAGTGGGTTTTATCGCCGCGGGGGGCTTCAATGTTGAAAAGAAGATGGTGTCGCCGCAAAGCTTTCCTAGACAACCCAGATTCTCAGTTGATTTTGAGTTGCCGGCCGCTCGATTTCTCGGTCGGGTCGGTAGAATGCGGCTATTGCGGTCGCCGGAATTCGCCGGAGTCAAGCCACCTGGAGTCGATCAGCGTCCAGAAATCTCTCGCCAAACCATTGATCGCGTACGTGTAGGGGAGGTAACCGTATCCGTCGTTCCCCCACGTCTGACCCCAGGAACTTCGGACCAGTAGCGTTCCGTGGACGGAGCGGTAGCGACGGTGATCGTCGTACCCGACGGCCATGACAGCCTGGCCCCCACGAACTCGATCAAAGTAGGTCGGGCAAGGGATTTCCGGCTCACTCGACAAGGAACTGAAGACGGGGAAGCCGAAAACACAGGGAAAGCCGGCGGCCAGGAATGAGATGACCGTATCGAGGACCTCCTCGCCCGAGCGGTCGGGCGTATCGAGACGCAGGTAGCGTATCGACTGGAATTTTTGCGAGAAAGTGTAAAGAAATCCTTGCGGCTCGTCATCGAATCGATCCGGTTCGTAGGGCCAGAAGCAATTTGGCGGCGCCCCGAACTGGGTGATGGCCTTTAATGTCGATCGCAATCCCACCGGCGAATTGCCCTCGCAGCCGGCGAGATGGCGAGCCCTTTTGAAGACGAACATCGGGGACGGCTCGATCAAGTTGCCGGTCGCCCGCCGTTCAAAGTATTGGATCAACCCGAGGCAGGCATGCACCGAGGAGGCGCGCAGCCATTGCTGATCCGTTATCTCATCGCAATATTCACGCCAGTCGACGCGCTCGGGGCGAGCCTTGCAGGGCGGCAGGCCCCCCAACATCTCGGCCACCTTTTCACAGCCGACGTTGTAATCAAGGGGGTCCGGCAAATCGGGCTGCCAACCTAATCCGTTCGGCACGTATTTGCTCATTATGGCACTGCCGGGAAACCTTTCGAATTGCCTGAAAGATCGAAACCCAACGGTTGCGACCGAATCTTGCTTCCGCGAGGACATTCGTCAAGAGTCGCTCTAGTAGGGCTCTGGTGGCGGTCTGGGGCGAGTTTCCTGTTGCGTCACGCCCTCCCGGACGGCGCCCCGGCATAGTCATGGCCATTGGCACCGGGAGTGAGCAGTTCCCATCGGATCCCCTCGCCCCGACCGTCGCCGCTGAATCGAATCAGACGATTCTTCTGATTGCGATTCAAGGCGTTCACCGTGGTGTGCAGGCGCAGCTTGGGAGCCTGGTCGGGAACGGGCGGGAGAGGATCGTCGATGCGAACCGGCCATCCCTCCTCTTCGAACGCCGCCAACACCTGCTCCTGGTTGGCGGCGGGCACCTTGAATTCCTTGACAATCGTGCCGTTCACAAGAAGTCGCTGACGAGCGCGATCCCACGTGGGCACGGATTGGGCGGAAAGACGCAAAACCGTCGCGGTACGCTCTAAGGGTGTCTGGTGCTCCGACGCCCGACCGATATGGCGCGCAAGGCCGACACCCGACTGAGTGAGCACAAAGCACGACCTCTTGCGCAAGACGAGTCGGCAGTCGTGCTGGAACTCCCTCCGGTCGGTTTGAGGCGATCGGTTCTCATGCGCATGCTCAACAAGGCCCTTATGAACGAGCCAGCGGATGTCGGGGGTGAACAAACCGACTTTCTGCAGTTCGGCCAACTCGACGGCGAAATCCCAAGCGTCGCACTTGAGATCGGCAGCGTAGTCGTGGGCAGCCAGCAAGATGTCCAGTCCCGCTTTCTGCTTCTCATCGATCCGCACACCCGGTTGAAGGCCCAATTCATCCGACTCGTTCTGCTCCGTCGGCGCCATATCCGGCTTCGCCGTTGCCCTCGGCGCTGCCATACTCACCTCCCGCCAAGTCCACTTGGCGTGCTGAAATTACTTCCTGATGTTGGCTTCCTGCAACGCACGCGTTCCTTCTGATCGACCGCCAGCCCAAACCTGTTCCTAACTGAACAACAACTAAGTAGAGACATCTCGCCGGTTCCGGCAATCGGGAAAACGCTGATTTTACCGCCGGACAAATCCTCAGGCAAGATTTTTCGGTCTGTGAATCCGTCGCGAAACCAGCACGGGGACGGGCGGTGAGGGGACTGTCGACGTCCCCATTCAACTGTCGACGTCCCCATTCACACGTCTGCGTTGGCGCGCGGGGGGAGATGGACTAGATCGGCACTAGTACGGCACCAGAGTAGCGCTTGCACAGCGGAGCGCGGCCCCTAGCATCCTGATTAGTTGTATGTTAACCCGCGGTTTGCGGATCGTTTGGAAGTCCTCACAGAACGAGGTCAGGCACGTCTTCAGGCCCCGGATACTCGGACTTATGCGAATGTTCGGCTCGGAGCCGGCCCGCGTTTTGTCAGGCCTGATAAGGTCTTACCGTCTTGAGGCGAGTCCCCGGTTGCAGACCGGGAGTACCGACGGAGTTGGTCGATGACAACGGTGGGTAGAGGATCGATGGCAGCCTGGTTCGACGACGGGGCGCGAACGTACGCGGGATCTGCGGTACGCCCGGGCTTCGCGGGATCTGCAATATTGGCCCTTTGGTGCGCCTTCTTCCTGTTGTCGCCGGTTTATCTGATGCCGAGCGGTTACCCCCAACCGGGAGACCTGCTCATCCTGGCCCTGCTTCCAATCCTCTTCCTCCAGAACGGTCTCCGCATTCCCCGGAAGGCATTTCCGATCGTCAACGCCACGAGTTTGTTCATCCTCTATGCGGTGGTTGTGAATCTGGTGTGGACCGTCGTGCTCAGCGATGCCGGGTTGTTCCGTTACCCAAGCTTTTTCTTGTTCAATTTCGCCGTGTGCGTCGTTTTTCTATCGCTTCACGAGACGTATGGACGACGTTTCCTCGATTGGACGGCAGCGGCCATCTGTGCATCTGTTTTGGTCCAGGTGGTAGCGGTGTCGCTCCAGTGGGTAGGCGCCAGCCAGGCTCGCATCGCGGGGCTGTTCAATAACCCCAACCAGGCAGGCTATTTCGCGTTGCTTTGCGCCAGCCTCTTCTGGATCTGGGCCGAATCTGCTTGCCTGCCTCGCAAGCTGGCCGGCTGGCTGCCTCTGAGCGTGTACGTCAGCGCCGCTTATCTGGCCGCCATGAGCCTGTCTCGAGCGGCCATTGGGGCGATCGCCGTTCTGATGTTGCTTGCGGGGCTTAGGAACCGGCTCGTGCTTGGCGCAGGGCTGCTCGTCGCCGTTGTCGTGGCCATGTTGCCGGCGGAGTTCAACCGGATCGAGCACTTGCAGAGCCGGGTCGAGAAGAAGTCTCGCGGCATCTACGAGGAAGCCATGTCGCGGGGGTACGACCGAATGCTGAACCATCCGCAATACCTGGTGCTCGGTGCGGGGGAGGGAGCGCAGTATCGCATCCGGTCGCTGCGTCCTGCCGAGATGCACTCGTCGCTGGGCACCGTCCTGTTTTGCTACGGGGCGGTGGGGTTGGTGCTGTTTCTGTACATCTTTTTCGTGATGGCGAAGGGATGCGGCCCTTCCTCGCTGCGCTATTTCATTCCCGTCGCCATTTTCGGGACGACCCACATGGGGCTCCGGCAATCGGAGTTTTGGATCATGCCGCTGATGGTCGTTTGCCTGAATTGGCCGGAAAAGCGGCTGACATTTCAGAGATCACGAAATGGAGCACCGCACTCGCACTAGAGAGCGAAGACACGAAAGGGAGCAGGATGCCAGGTGACTTGAAACCACCCATTCTCATTCTCGGCAACACGCGTTCGGGCACCACGATCGTGCAGAAGGTGATAGGGGTCCATCCGGATGTCGAACCATGGTACGAACCGCGGACACTTTGGCTCTATGCCGATCCGGGGCGGCGTCACGACGAATTCGACGAGAACGACGCGACCGACAACGTGAAGCGCTATATCCGCAGGCGTTTTCTGGCGTTTCAGAAGCGGCACGGCAATCGGATCGTCCTGGAAAAGACGCCCGCGAATATCTTGAAGATCCCGTACGTACGGGCGATTTTCCCGGAAGCGACATACCTCTTCATGGTGAGAAATCCCTTCTCCTTTATCAGTTCCGTGGAGCTGAAGTGGCAAGGGAATCGTCCGCTTTCCAGACAGGGAATCGCCCGACGTTTGGCCTCGACACCGATCACCCAATTGCACCGCTATGCGGGCCGTTTCGTCGGTGACAAAGTTTCGAAGTACATCTTGCGGCGCAAGTATTTGTCGCTCTGGGGACCGCGCTACCGGGGCATGGACCAGGACCTGAAGACGCGGGATCTCCTGACCGTCGTCGCCAGGCAGTGGGCCGTGTGTTCGAGAAGGGCCGAGGATGATCTGGCCCGTTTCGCTCCCGGTGAGGTGTTGAGGTTGCGATACGAGGACTTCGTCGAAGACCCGATCTCCGAGGCGGAGCGGATCTGCGCGCATTGCGGATTGGAGATGACCGACCAGATGGTGCGAGCCGCCAAGGAGTGGGTCAAATCCGACCGGCAGCACAAATGGCGTCGCTTCGATCCCAAGGAGTTGGCCCGGATCCTACCGGAAATCCGCGACGAGATGCAGCGGCACGGCTACGAGATTCCCGAAGAACTGATTTGAACAACGGAAAATGTCCCCGTTTGAGGTCGATTATGATACTCCATCAAGCTCATTCGCATGTCAAGCTGGCTGTCGACAAACCAACGGCGCACCGGGCGTCCCCGGACATCCTCTGTACGCTGGGGCCGGCGTCGCTGGAAAGGCGAACGATCCAGCGGCTCGAGCAGAGCGGCGCAACGCTGTTTCGCATCAACCTCTCCCACACCAGGCTGGCGGACCTGCCGCGGATCATCGAGACGATACGCGGCGCGACGCAGGTGCCGATCTGCCTGGACACCGAAGGGGCCCAGATTCGGACCGGCGACTTCGTCGACGGCAGCATTCACCTCCGCGACAGCACGGTGGTGCGAGCGCACTTTCGGCGGGTTCCGGGCGACGACCGGAACTTCAACTTCTATCCCATCGGCATCGCCGAACTGCTGACGGAGGGTGACTTCGTCAGCATCGACTTCAATTCGGTCCTGGTGCAGGTGATCGGCAAGGACTCCGAAAGCGTCTCGATGCGGGTGCTGCAGGGCGGACTGGTGGGACAAAACAAGGCCGTGACCGTCGAGCGCGACATTCCGATGGCTCCGCTGACCGACAAGGACCTGGGAGCCCTGGACCTCGGATGCAAGATGGGGTTGACGCACTTCGCGCTTTCGTTTGCCGCTCGCGGCGAAGATGTGCGGCAGATGCGGCGCCTCGTCGGCGAGAAGGCCTTTGTAATCTCGAAGATCGAATCGCTCAGCGGGCTGGAGAACCTCGAGGAGATCGCCGAGGCCTCCGACGCACTGTTGATCGACCGCGGCGACCTGTCGCGCCAGGTTCCGATCGAACTGCTGCCGCAGACGCAGAAAAGCATTATCCGGCGGGCCAAGGCCGCGGCGCGGCGGGTTTATGTCGCCACCAACCTGCTGGAATCGATGGTTTCGATCCCTACGCCCACGCGGGCGGAGGTGAATGACATTTACAACACATTGGCCGACGGAGCCGACGGCCTGGTTCTGGCCGCGGAGACGGCAATCGGCAAGTATCCGATCCAATGCATCTCCATGGTGAACAAGTTGATCCATGCGTTTCAACGGGGCGAGCCCGACGTCAGCCACTCGTCCGTGATGGAGGCCGTGTCGCTGTTGGTGGAACCGCACGGCGGCGAGCTGGTGCACCGCGAGGCGGGGCCCGGCGATCTGGAGGGGATCGACCGTCTGCCTCGCCTGGCCGTTGCCGAGACGGACCTGATGGACTGTGAGCAATTCGCCTACGGAACCTACTCTCCGCTCACGGGGTTTATGGGGCGAGAGACGCTCGATTCGGTACTGGACGATTACCGTCTGCCCGGCGGTGAGGTCTGGACCCTGCCGGTTCTGCTGCAGGTCGGCTGGGAGAACATTTCGGGCTTTGCGATCGGAGACCGCGTCGCACTGACCGACGAGCAGGGAACGGTTCACGCCCTGCTCGATATCTCGGACATTTACCGATACAACCTTGAAAGCCTCGCCGAGGGGATGTTCGGCACCACGAACCGCCAACATCCCGGGGTCGCACGGCTGATGCGCCAGGGCGACTGGTTCTTGGGAGGCGACGTCACACTCGTCCGGCCGCTGGCATCTCCCCACCGGCATTACCTGTTGACTCCGGCACAGACGCGATTCTTGTTCACGCGGCTGGGGTGGTCGCAGGTGGTCGCCTTCCACAGCCGGAATCCGCCTCACCGCGGACACGAAGCGATCCAGATGCAGGCCCTGGAGCAGACCGGGGCGGACGGGATTTACATCAACCCGGTGACGGGGCCGAAGAAGCGGGGAGATTTTCTGCCCGAGCCGATTCTGCTGAGCTACCAGACGCTGCTGGAATTCGGCTGCCTGCCGAAGGGGAAAGTCGTGTTGGGCAGCTTCTTCACGTATTCGCGCTACGCCGGGCCCCGCGAGGCGGTCTTCACGGCGTTGTGCCGGAAGAACATGGGGTGCAGCCATTTCATCGTCGGCCGGGACCACGCGGGGTTCGGCCATTTTTATTCGCGCCATGCCAACCGGGAGCTGTTCGAGTCGCTGGGCGATCTGGGGGTGACGCCGGTGTTTTTTGAAACGGTGGGATACAACGGCCAGACCGGCACGTACGAGGTCGATCGCGGCCAGTCGTTGATGATGATTTCCGGAAGCGAGGTCCGCGAAACGCTGCGTTCGGCCGGACAATTGCCCGACTGGTTCATGCGCGACCTGGTTCAGGAAGTGTTGCTGGCGGAAGTGAAGAGCGGCAGGCCGGTGTTTTACGAATGAGGAGCCACCCGAGACCTTGCCAGCGGGGTTCCGTTCATCAGTAGAGGGAACAACATAAATGTCCAGCGACGAAGTCGGCACCATCTTGCTTACGCTTAGTGTTTTATTGGCGAGCACTCACTTCATCGGCTACGTGTTTGTGCGTCTGCGACAACCGCGTCTGGTCGGCGAGATTCTGGCCGGCATTCTCTTGGGCCCTTTCGTCCTGGGGCGCCTTGCACCATCGATTTCCGCACACCTCTTCGGGGCTTCTGCGGAGATCAGCACAATCAATGTCGTCACGGGCTTCCTTTACTGGTTCGGATTGCTGCTGTTGATGTTCATCTCGGGAAGCCAGGTGCGCCGGGTTCTGGCGCAGGAAAACCGCCGCGAAACCGCCTGGATTCTTGGAGTCGGCACACCGCTGCCGTTCTTCCTGGTGCTGGGCTTGGGGATGTTCTCGCTGTTGCCCGTCGAATCTCTGGTGGGATCCGCCGGACAGAGAACTTCGGCGCTTCTGATCCTCTCGATTGCGGTTGCCGTTACCTCCATCCCGGTGATCTCACGCATCTTTTTCGATCTGAAAATCTTGCACACTCGGTTCGCCAGTTTGATCTTGGGTGCCGCGGTGCTCCAGGACATCATTCTCTGGGGGGTATTGGCGATTGCGACCGCCATTGCAGCGACGGCCACGTTGGCGCAGCAGCAGGCAGTGAGCATGATTTCCTCTCATGTCGGCGCCACGCTCGCCTATGTCGCAGTTGCATTGTTTGTGACGCCGCATCTGCTGAAGAAGCTGAACGGCTCTCGCTGGAATGTCTTCCGCAAGGCATCTCCCTTGGGCTACGTCATTCTGATTCTTTTCCTCTACACCGTTGTTGCCGCCCTCCTGGAGGTGAACCTTGTCTTTGCCGCCTTCCTGGCGGGTTTCGGCGTGGTGGGCGGCATGGGCGGCACGGAGAGGGAACGATTCTCCAAGGTATTCGAGTCCATTGAACAGTTTGCCAGCTCCACGTTCATTCCCATCTACTTCACGCTGGTCGGGTACCGACTCGTTTTCGGCACCGAGTTCTCTTTGAGCATGGTGCTGGTGTTTCTCGTCGGCTCTTCGTTACTCTCGGTCCTCTCCGTGGGGCTGGCCGCGAAGCTGGCAGGTTTTCGAGCGCTTGATATCGTCAATATCGCAATCACGACCAATGCCCGGGGCGGCCCGGGCATTGTGCTGGCAAGCGTGGCTTACGACGCGGGGATCATCAACGCGGCGTTTTATACCAGCCTGGTGTTGACGGCAGTGCTGACATCCCAGGCGGCTGGGGTGTGGTTGAGGTTTGTTCTCAGTCGGGGATTGCCTCTGTTGTCGAGCAATCCCGAAGAGACTTGGGATGTGGCGCCGGTCGAGCGCAAACAGGATCGACCGTCCCGTGAAAGTCTGCTGCCATTGAGGATAGGCGAATAGCCGGCAGCCACCAAGACGTGGCGACAAGGAGACCCAAAGTGAAAATCGCGTTCATCATCACGAGAACGGACGTCGTCGGCGGGGCGCAGATTCACGTGCGGGACCTGTCGACGGCACTGAGGGCGGCGGGCTACGACGCGGTCGTTGTCGGCGGCGCGGACGGCCCTCTCGCCGAACAACTGCGAGAGCGGGGCGTTCCTTTCTATTCGCTGCGTCATCTTGTCCGGCCGGTCGGGCCGCTTGAAGACGCCCGTTGCATCCTGGAGCTTCGCCGAACGCTGCGCGAGATTCAGCCCGACATCCTATCAACCCACTCCACGAAGGCCGGGTTCATCGGGCGAATCGCCGGCAAGACGCTCGGTATCCCGACGCTGTTCACGGCGCACGGCTGGGGATTCACCGAAGGACGGCCCCGGATGCAGTCGCTCGGTTTCTGGGCGGTCGAGCGAGCCACGGCGGCATGGGCGGCGCGGATCATCACGGTATGCGAGTCGGACCGCGCGGCGGCCGCCCGCACCCGTCTGGCCCCGCGCGATCATCTGGTTACGATTCACAACGCGATGCCCGACGTCGCCGAGCACCTCCGCGCCGATCCGGAACCGTCGCCGCCGCGATTGGTGATGGTCGCCCGGCTGTCGACGTGGAAAGACCAGCCGGCGCTGCTGGAAGCTCTGGCCGGCCTGAAGGATCTTGACTGGCGGCTCGATCTCGTCGGAGATGGGCCCCTGCGCGGAGATGTCGAGGACCTGGTGGACACGTTGGGGCTCACCTCGAGGGTGAGCTTTCTGGGGTTGCGGCTTGACGTGCCCGAACTGCTTGCCGAGTCACAAGTGTTTGTGCTCGTCAGCAAATGGGAGGGCTTTCCCCGTTCGATTCTCGAGGCGATGCGAGCGGGTCTGCCCGTCGTCGCGTCCGATGTGGGCGGAGTCCGGGAATCGGTGGCCGACGGGGAAACGGGGTTCGTGATCCGCCGGGGCGACACCGCTCGTTTGCGCGAAAGCCTGAGGCAGCTCATCACGAGCCCCGAGCTGCGCGTGCGAATGGGCAAAGCCGGCCGGTCTCGCTACGAGGACATGTTCACCTTCGACCGCCTGGTTGCGCGAAACACCGCGTTGTACGAATCGATCCTAAGAAGGAGACACCCGTTATGCACCCGCTTGCGATCCCCTTACCAGCCGACGTGACAGCTTGCCCGCTCTGTGGCGACGCTAGCGGCCGGTTTCGCCCACGGGGCTACTACGTAAAGTGCCCCACGTGCAAGGTCGCCTTTCGGCCCGAGCATGCCTCCGATGCCGTGCTGGATGAGTACTGGCAGGAGGAGTTTTGGTCGGAAGAGGAAATCGAGAAGCGGAAGCGGCGCGAGCCGGTCTTTCGGCAGGCGTTCGAGATCTTACGGGGTCAGAAGCCCGAGGGCGGATCCGTGCTGGACATCGGGTGCGGCATCGGGACTTTTCTGGCCGTATGCCGGGAAGGGGGATGGGACGTGACGGGCGTCGAGCCTTCGGGCACGGCGTGCGAAGTCGCGAGGCAGGAGTACGGGCTCGAGCTGATCAACGCCCCTTTCTCGACCGCGATGTTCCGAGGAAAGAAATTCGATGCGGTGTTCGCCGCCCAGGTCCTCCACCACCTTCCGGATCCGGCGGCGTTTGCGGCGGATATCGACCGCGTGCTGACAGACGACGGAGTGCTGATCCTGCGGACCCCGAATGCGATCGCGGTGGAACCGAGCCTGCTCTTGCAGCGGCTGCTCGGCAGGAAGAACGGGTTCTTTTGCGGCCCGGCGCTCTATGTGTTTCACCCGGAAACGTTCTCCATGCTTTTCAGCCGGCTGGGTTACCGCGACGTGACCTTCGTCATTTCGCGGCCGTACCTGGAGGCGCCGCAAGTCCCGTGGCGCCGAGGGCAATCCCTCGGTCCGAACGTCAAGCGGCTGTTGGCGGGGGCATTGAAACTGACATCCTACGGAACCGTGCAGATGGCCCACCGGCTTAGCGGGCGACGAGCGTTGCTCGGGCCTTCGATCTTCGTCGTCGCTCGGAAGTCTTAGGGCCCATGAGGTTACAGGGAGCCTGATCGAACGTGCGTGCATTGTTGTATCGGAGCGAATGATCACGAACGAGTGGAGGTCCTTTTCCGGACCGCGAGAGACTCAGGAGGAGAGCCATGGTCAAGTATGTATGGGAAGTCGTTCGCTACACTTTTTCTCGGCAGTTCGTAGCGTCGTTGGCTTACCGCTTCGGATATTACATCCACGACCAGGTGGCCTGGCGGGCGACGATCCACGTCGCGGATCGTCCGAGAATCCACCCGACCGCCTCGATCCGATGCGCGCACAACATCTACGTCGGCAATAATTCGCACATCAATCACCTATGCTGTGTGTGGGCCAGCGAGAACGCGAAGATCATTCTGGGCGACAATCTCTTGATGGGACCCGGGGTCGGCCTGTTCGCCAGCAACCACGGCATCGTCGCCGGCCGGCCGATGACGTTTCAAGAGTGGAAGGAGGCGTCGATCGTTATCGGGGACGACGTGTGGTTGGGAGCCCATTGCGTCGTCACTGCCGGGACCCACATCGCCAACGGCGTGATCGTTGCCGCCGGCGCCGTCGTTACCCGCAGTATCGACCAGGAAGATGTGATCGTCGGCGGGATTCCGGCGAAGATTATCGGGAAGAGGCCGGCCGCGGAACGCAGACGTAGTGCTCCGGACGCTCAACCAAGAGTGTCCCATACGCACGAGCACCATCCCATACTCGTCGGGCCGGTCGCCGCAGGCAGCCACCAGATCGGCGACAGCCCGGCCGTCACGAAATAGGGAGCTGATGCCATGAAGTCGGTACTCAATGCCTTGACGATTGACGTCGAAGAGCATTTCCAGGTCCATGCCTTCGAGACGGTGGTGGATCGCTCCGCCTGGGATCGGTATCCCAGCCGGGTTGTTTTCAACACGCAACGCATTCTCCGTCTGCTTGAAGAGTCGGGCGTGCACGCGACGTTCTTCGTATTGGGCTGGGTTGCCGACCGGCATCCTGAACTGGTGCAGGAGATCGCCGCAAGCGGCCACGAGATCGCGACGCACGGGTATTGGCACGAGCTGATCTATCGCCAGACGCGCGAGGAGTTCACTGCGGACCTGCGACAATCGTTCGAGGCAATCGGGCGGGCGCTGGACGGCCTGCATCCGGCCGGGTATCGCGCGCCTGCTTTTTCCATCACGAAGCAATCGTTGTGGGCCCTGGATATCCTGCGGGATCACGGAATCCTTTACGACTCGAGCATTTTTCCGCTGGCCGCCCACGACCGCTACGGCATCAGCGATGCGGATCGGTTCGCCAATAGAACCGAAAGCGGCGTATGGGAGTTGCCGGTAAGCACGATACGGGTGGGGAACCAGAATGTGCCGGTGGCGGGCGGGGGATATTTTCGGCTCTATCCTCTCTGGCTCACGCGGTGGGCGATTCGCCGCCTCAACGCGCAAGGGCATCCGGCAGTGACGTACTTTCATCCGTGGGAGTTCGATCCGGACCAACCTCGAATGCCCAATGCGCCCTTCCTCTCTCGCTTTCGCCATTATGTCAATCTGTTTGAGACCGAGATTCGTCTGGCTGAGTTGCTGGAAGAATTTCGATTCGGGCCGGTCTGCGAGGTCCTCGGCGACTATTTGAACGGCGAGTCATCGGAATCGGTGTCGTCTTATGAGAAACACGTATCCCTACGCTGAAGGAGTACCATGTCCCAACCCGGGAAGAACGACGGATCGCTGATGTTGGGCCATCGTGTTGCCAAAGGGCTCCTCTGGTCGTTCACGGGCGCCGCAGGCCGCACGGTGCTGTACATGCTGGTGCTGGTGGTGCTGGCGCGCCTGCTGACGCCGGAGGATTTTGGCATCCTTGCCGCGGCGCTAATCGTGGTGCGGATTTCCAACATGTTTTCCCAGCTCGGGGTGGGCGCGGCGATCATCCAGCGCGAGGAGCTTAGGACAGCGCACGTGCAGACGGGCTTTTTCCTGTCGGTCCTCTTTGGAATGGCGTTCGCGGGGCTGGTGTGGCTTGCTGCGCCGGCAATAGCAGCCTTCTTCCGGATCGAGGAGCTTCGAGCAGTGCTCGAGGTCATATCGCTGATCTTCCCGGTGCAGGCGCTGTCGGTCGTAGCGGATTCCCTCCTGCAACGCGAGTTGAAGTTCCGGCGTATCGCTTTTGCCGAAATGGCATCCGTGGCGCTGGGCCCCGGGGTGACAGGTATTTCTCTCGCGTTGGCCGGGTACGGCGTCTGGTCGCTGGTCGGCGCCCAGATTGCGCAAACCACGTTCAGAACGATCTTCCTTGTCATCGCGCGGCCGCATTCAATCATGCCGTGCTTGGATCAACAAGCGGTATACGAACTCGTCTACTTCGGCACGGGGCAGACCGGCGCGCACGTATTTGCGTACCTGGCAGGCCAGGCCGACAACCTGGTCGTCGGGCGTTGGCTCGGGGCGGCCGCGTTGGGGATCTACGGTCGGGCCCATCAGATGATGATCAGTCCGGTCGCCCTGTTTTGCCTCGCCCGGGACAAGGTGCTCTTTTCGACGATGTCGACCATGCAATCGGACCCGATCCGGCTGGGCGACGCCTATCGTCGAGGCATTCTTCTGACGGCGATTGTCGTTTTGCCCGCCAGCGTGGTGCTCTGCATCCTGACGCCGGAAGTGGTCGCCTTGCTGCTCGGCCCGGGGTGGTCGGGAGCCGTGTTGCCAGGCCGGATCCTGGCAATCGGGATCGTCCTGCAAAGCGGCCATCGGCTCAGCGATTCGGTGATCCGCGCATCGGGACGGGTCTATCACGGCGCCTGGCGGCAAGGGCTGTACGCAACTCTGATGGTTTTGGGAACGTGGGTCGGGCAACATTGGGGCATCGGCGGAGCTGCCATGGGCGTGCTGGCGGCGGTTTCCATCCATTACCTGGTCATGGCGCAATTCGCTCTGAACATCACCCGTGGGACATGGTCGGCCTTCCTGACGGCGCACCTGCCCAGCCTCGGATTGACGACATTGGTCGGCCTGGCGGCCTGGACAGCCGCTGGCGTGCTGCGGAGCCGCGGGCTGTCCCCGCTGGTTGTGTTGCCGGGCACATTGGCGGTCGCGAGCGTCCCTCTCCTGCTGACCATTACGAGGCCGGAGTTTCTCCTGGGAGAGGACGGCGCGCGTGTACTGAACCAATTCTGCAGTCGTTTGCGGCCGTCCCGAACTTCCGCTGAGGAGAAGCCGCAAGTATTCGACGACGCCCCGGCCGTCGAGAGCATATCCCAAAACCATGGGGGACTGGCTCATTTTGCGGAGTCTTCGGAGCAGAATGTGCCTGTCCCCTCCTCGCGAGGTTTTGGGATAGGGTCCGAGTCGGCCGGCCTGGCCGTGACCTGTGATCCACCGGTTCGATTGATTCGTTGACTGAAGAAGACCTCTTCCGAAAGGAGTTTGTGGCATGGCGATATCGATGGATGCAAGCACGACACTGGCTCCGCACTACATCCGCGGTTCGGGCGTGTTTGTACAAGATCCGGCGAATGCCGGGGTCAAGCAGTCGGATTACTTCCGATGGAAGTCCGTCGTGGACCGCGGCCTGGCGGTCGCACTTCTGGTTCCCGGTCTTCCGATTATCGCTCTTCTTATGCTCTTGGTGCGGCTCACCTCGCGCGGCCCCGGGATTTACCGCCAAACGCGGGTCGGCAAAGATGGCCGCGTTTTCACGTTGTACAAAATCCGGACGATGACGAGCAACGCGGAATCGGGCACCGGAGCCGTGTGGAGCAAACGGGACGATCCCCGAGTGACCTGGCTGGGCCGCTGGCTCCGCAGGACCCATTTGGATGAGTTCCCGCAACTTCTCAACGTGCTCAAGGGCGACATGTCGCTCGTAGGGCCGCGTCCCGAGCGCCCTGAGTTCGTGAGCATCCTGAGCGACGAGATCCCCAGGTACGGCAGCCGCTTGAGTGTTCCCCCCGGCATCACGGGCCTGGCGCAGCTCAATCTTCCACCGGATTCCGATACCAACGACGTTCGCAGGAAGCTCCTGCTCGACCTGGAATACATCCAGCGGGCCGGATGGTTTTTCGATGTCCGAATCATCGTCTGCACCGCCGGTCGCATACTGAAGCTTCCCCTCGTCGGTATTCTGGGTCTCGCTCGTCAGGTTCCCAGCGTTGTCGACGACGCATTGCTCGCTCGCGGCGATACCCGCGAAGCGTGCGGCGCCGGCGCAGATCTCCGGGCGTGGGTCGATGGCGACCACGGTCCGGCGAAGCGTTCGTTGGCGTCTACCGCCGGATCCAGAGCGGGTTGAAGGGGACGGTATGACGATACGAGACGCTGACAAAACAGGGACAGTAACCGTTCACGGGGCGGGCGGGGACTGGTCCATTTTTCGGCCCGTTGATGTATTTTGGTTCCAAGAACGTTGGCCGAAAACAGGGACCTGTCCCCCTCTCTTCCGCCCCGTGAACGGTTACACAGGGACAAGCACCAGGCTGGAACGCCTGTTCTGCGCGTCTTGGCAATGTTCGGCTTCGAGCAGTCGCGTTCTTGTTAGGGCCTTTCTACATTCACGAATCGCGAGGCTTCTTCCTGCCGCATTGGCCGGGAAGAAAGGAGGAGATTGAGATGATCCAGCACAATCAGAACGGCGAAGTGTTGTCGAACGGCGATGTGCCGAGCGGGCTGCTATACGCCGACGTCTTCCGAGGCGCTTGGCGGCGCAAAGGGCGCGTGCTGCTGGGCTTGTTGCTCGGCCTGGTGGCCGGCGCGTTCTGCTGGGAACATTGGACACCCACGTACGAGTCGCAAATGCAGCTCCTGGTGGTCAAAAGAAAGGTGCCCGAATCACGTGTCGCGGGCGTAAGTCCGCAGTTCCCGGAATTCGACGACTACTTGTCGGCACAGAAGGCCCTGTTGAGCAGTCCGCTCATCGTCGGCAGGGCCGTCCAGCGCAACCAGCTTGCGCGGCTGGAGTCGCTCGAGTCGGAGGAAGATCCCACAAGAGCGATCATCGAAGAACTCCGAGTCGTTCAGGAGTCGGACATTCAATCGAGACACGCACTGCTGACACTGACCTACCGTTGCACCGTGCAGGAAGAGTGTAAGGTGGTCTTGGAAGCGATCGTCGACAGCTACCAGGCCTATCTGGAGGATACCCAGACCGGCGCCGTGGCCGAGATCCAAAAGATTTTCAATCAGTGGAAGGACGACGTTCAAGAGAGCATTGCGGAGACTCAGGAGTCCTATCAAGGGCTTCGCGAGACGACGCCCGCGGAGGAATGGACCGGCAAGGACGGCGTCAACCTGTCCGAACAACGGCTTGCCCAGCTCGAGGCGGAGCGGTTGGCGCAGAACGTCCGGCGAACGGAGCTCCAACAGCGGCTGGCAGCCCTCAGGGAGGTCAAGGAAAAGGGAGCCAGCCACGCCGAATTGGCACAGATTATTCTGCACTGGTCCGAAATCTGGCGTACTCCGGTCGCGCAAGAGTCCAGGGATAACCAGAGAATCGATGCAAACTTGCGCGCGGAGCTGCTTTCGTTGAAGCTGCGGGAGCAGTCGCTTCCGCCCTCGTACGGCCCCGCGCACCCGCAAGTCCGGGCGCTACGCGACCAACTCGCCATGACCGAGCAAATGCTTCTCCGGCAGGAAGAGAAGGAGCAGACCGACGCCACCGCGGTGAGCCGCACGATTACCGAAGTTCGGGAGGCCGATCCGGTCAAAGCCTACTTCATGGCCCTCGAGAAAGATCTGCAGGTTGCCACCGAGCTCGAGCGGAGCCTTTCCGATCTGGCGGGGCAAGAACAGCAGCGGGCACGCAAGATCAATGATCTGAACGAAGACATGGAGGCGCTGCGCGGCAAGATCGCCGGCGCCGAGCAACTCGAGCAGCAGATTGCCCAGCAGGTTCAAAGCTTCGGTGCGATCCACGATTCGGACGTGTACCACGCTCAAGTCATCTCCCCGGCGGCCGTGGGGCTGCTGGTGGCGCCTTTGCCATGGCTCGTTTTTCCGATTGCGACATTCCTTGGAGTGCTCGTCGGCGGCTGCCTGGCCTACTCCGCCGAGGTCCGAGACCAGAGCTTCCGCACGCCCGCGGAAGTCCGCGAGCGGCTCCGCGTGCCCGTGATCGGCCACACCGACTACTGCCGGGTGCCCCGCCGCAAGAGACGGCAAACCGTGGGGAGCCCGGCGGCGCTCTCCTCGGTCCTGGGGACCTTCTTCGTCCCGGATTCGACGGAGTCGGAGGCGTATCGGCGCGTGCGATCGATGCTCTCGTTCAACGGGAACGGTCGACCGAAGTCGGTGGTCCAGATCACGAGTCCGCACCGGGGCGACGGAGCGAGCACGGTTGCCGCGAACCTGGCCGTTTCCATTGCCCAGGCGGGCCGCCGTGTCGTCGTGGTGGATGCCGATCTGCGCCGACCGTCGCTTCACGAGGTTTTCGGCGTGTCGCGTGAGGTGGGAATGATGTCGGTGCTCACCGGCCTGGCGGATCTTCCGGAAGCGGTCCAGAGCACGAACGTGGACAACCTCAGCGTCCTTCCGTGCGAAACGGCAACGTCCGATTCGGGCGAACTGCTTGGGTCGGACAACTTCAAGCGACTTCTCGAACGGCTGCGAAGCCAGTTTGACTTTGTGCTGATCGATACCCCGCCGGTGCTGGGGCCGAGCGACGCATGCACCGTGGCCCACCACGTAGACGTCGTCGTGCTTACGCTGCAAAACACGAAAAACGCCCGGCCGGCGGCGGAACAGGCGGTCCAGACGCTCACCGACCAGCAGGCCCCGCTGATCGGCGTTGTGGTCAACAGTCCAGCGCCACGTGGCAATCGCAATCACGGCTACGCGGTTCGTCACCAGGAGTACGCATTTGCCTCGCGAGACCTGTAGTGCGGCGAATCGGGCGAGGGAACTGGGTTGATAGCCGGGAAAGGCGCTGTGACGCCGTTGACGTAGCGGCCGGTCGAGTGCAGGAGCATTAACGTGGCCTTCTTTTCACGGAAGCGTTCCCGGCAGGTGGTACGGAGGCCGGAAAAATCCCGGCGAGCTGCGCTGGAAATGTTGGAACAGCGGACGCTATTGGCCGGCGACATCAGCCTGGTCCGGTACTTCGATACCTGGGGCAGCGGATTGAACCTCAGCCCGGACCCGGGGGACCTGGCCTACCACGCTCCTTCCGGACACATGTTCCTGGTCGATCCGAATACCAACACGACGCCGGGGGTCCCGAACAACGACGAGAACATCTTCGAGATCTCGCTGCGGGGCGATCAGGTGTATCGAAGGATCGTCAGCAACAACGAGGAGCCGACCGGCATCACGTACAACGCCTTCGACGGCTACTTCTACGTCACCCAGGACACGGGAGACAGGGGCATCAAACGCTATGACGACAGGCTGAACACCCCGCTGGCTTTCGTGGAAACGTCCGACGCCGTGTCCGGCGCCAGGGATCCGGAAGATATCACGTCCGACCCGTATACGGGATTGCTTTACGTCGCGGAAGGCGCGGGTGAACTGGTCTTGGTTTATGATTCCAATCTGCAGTTCCAGTACCATTTTTCCGTCGCTTCGAGTGTGGCGGATCCCGAGGGAATCGCGTTTCATCCCACGCTTCGGCACCTGTTCCTGTCCTCGAGTTCGGATGAACTCTTCGAGTACACGTTGGACGGCACTTTTGTCCAATCGTACGACTATAGTGGGTTCTCTCCCACGATCGGGCACATTTACGGCCTGGAGTTCGCTCCCACCTCCGATCCCGACGACGACGCCGGTGCGCTGTCGCTGTATATGACCGACCGCGGCGCCAACGAGGAGGCGGACGGCCGCGTTTACGAGATGCGGATCGGCGGGTTGCCGCCCGCTCAGAACATGGCGCCGGTGGTCAACGCGGGCGCAGATCAGTCGATCGGCGTGCTCGACCTGTCGGACCCTGCGGTGACCTGGCTGGACGCGACAGTGTTCGACGACGGCCTCCCCGATCCCCCCGGGGCCGTAACGACGCAGTGGACGATGGTCAGCGGACCGGCCGCGGTGATCTTTGCCGACGCGTCGGCGGTCGATACCACCGTGCGTTTGTCGGCCGCGGGAACTTACGTGCTGCGTCTGACGGCCGGCGACGAGGCGCTGACCGCCAGCGACGAGTTGATGGTCGTCGTCGCGGAAGGCGTAGCGCCGAGTGTGAATGTTCGGGTGGCTGCGAGTTCGGACGACGCGGAGGAAGCGCTTTCCTCCGGCGTGGTGGATACCAACAGCAGCGATTTGGAGTTGGTCCGCGACGGAATCCAGGACCAGATTGTTGGAATGCGATTCAACGGCGTGGCGATCCCGGCCGGGGCCATCATTCATAACGCCTATGTTCAGTTCCAGGCCCACGAAACGCAAAGCAAGCCGGCGTCACTGCTGATTCAAGGCGAGGCGGCGGATCATGCCGCAACGTTTACTCAGACCAGCGGAGACATTTCCTCCCGGCCGCGAACGGCGGCTTCGGTGGGGTGGTCGCCCGCGGCATGGACGACGGTTGTCCAGGCGGGATCTGCGGAGCAAACGCCGGATGTCGCCGCGGTGATCCAGGAAATCGTCGATCGGCCCGGTTGGACGAGCGGCAATTCTCTGGCGATCCTCATCACCGGCAGCGGAGTGAGAGTCGCGGAATCCCACGACGGTCTGGCCGCCGGCGCTGCTTTGCTTCACGTCGAATTCTCCGATCCGCAGCCGCCAGCGAATACGGCGCCGTTGGTCAACGCGGGCGACGATCACGCGCTGGAGGTGCCCGAGTTGGCCAGCCCCGCCGAGGCAACGCTCGATGGGACGGTGAGCGACGACGGCCGACCGACCAAGCCG
>JAXGMN010000074.1:0-51585 GCA_040768665.1 Thermoguttaceae bacterium | reverse complement strand
TTGCCCTGCAGGAGCCGCCAGGTCCGAGCCACCCGCCAGTCGTCGACCGCAAGTCCGTAACCGGGGCGAAGCGCGAAGCCGAGCAGATTCAGCCAGCGGGCCTCGTGCACGGGACTGCGACGGCGCCCCTGCTCGACCTCAATCAGCAGTTCCCAGATCCGTCGCAGGAACGAAGTCGGCCAGAGCCGACGGTTTAATTCCGTCGCAGCCGAGAGCCGTTTGACGAGCCCTTCGGGCGTGTCCGAAGCGTCGGGGCCGAACGTGTCGACGATCACGCGGCGGCACTCCTGCCAGGTTTCCTCGTCGATAAACCCTTCACGCTCCGCCGCCGCGTCGTGGGCGGCGACGTCGGTCTCCGTGGCGGAGCGGACGTCGAAGACCAGTCGCCACTGGCCGCGGCCGGCGACTTCGCCACACCAGAGATCCAACGTGCCGATCTCCGTGAGCCTTGCGTGCAGGGTGACGGAGACGGTTTCCGCTTCGCCCTTCTTTCGCTTTCTCAGCACGGTTCGCATCGGCGGCAACGGAGTCATCTGCTCGCGATCGACCGGGATCAGTTCGCCGGGGCGGTCGGTGAGCCGTGTACTGGAGACGTACAGCGGGAACTCGACCGGCTCAGAAACCCGCAGGGTAAACTGCTGTTCGGTCAGATTGATGTCCTGGCCCGGTTCGACACCGGCCGGCACAAGGCAGACCGCCTTGGCTGCGTCAGCCTCCGGCGGGGGCTCATGGGGCGCGGCATCGTCCGAGGCGTCGCCGACACCTTCGGGCGCGGGCAGGACCGTGGTGTCGTTTTCGGCGGCTGCCGGACCGGGCGCGGCACCACCTGCATGGCTTTCCACGCCGATGTAGTACGTCCTTGCCAGCCCGGCCGCGATCCGTACGCCCTGGCCGCGGCGGACCATGCCGTAGTAGGCCGCCCCGCGCGCCACGGCCAAATCGAGCCGCTCGTTCTCCAGCACGATCGGGTTCCAGGCGGGCTGCTGCGGAAACCAGCTCTCAATGACTTGGATCAGCCTGTCTCGCAGCACGTCCGATTCGAACACGCCGCCGTTGAACAGGATGATGTCGGGCCTCGCCGGATCGTGGTCGACGTCGAGTTCCGAATCGTCGAGCGCGACGTGCCTGTGGGCGGTAAGGAAGGCGGCCAGGTAGCGAGTGATTGCCGGATCCGGCGCAAAGGGCAATCCGAACTCCTGGAACCCGGATCGCCGCCGCGCCGGACGATCGTCGAGGCTGACGCGTGGAAAGAAGCCTTCCACCAGCAGATCTCGAACCTCATCGCGGGTGACTTCCACCTGGACGCCCCCGCCGATCAACCGCGAACCGGCGCCTGGCAGGTTGATCGTCAGCCGCTCCGGGGCGTCGCGTCCCAGCAGCGTCTCTTTCACCTGGCGGCAGCTCCGCACGAGAACGGACCACTGGCGGGGCTCGAGCCGTCCGTCGCGGGTCAGGCGCTTTTCCACGTGCTGCGCCAACGCGAGGTCGAGATTGTCTCCGCCGAGGATCAAGTGCTCGCCGACTGCGACGCGATGAAAGCGGACTTTTCCGCCGGCCTCGCCGCGGACGCGGATTAAAGTGAAATCGCTGGTGCCGCCCCCGATGTCGCAGACCAGGATCTTCTGGCCGGGCTCGACGCGGTGTTGCCAATCGTTGGCATGCGTACCGATCCAGGCGTAGAAAGCGGCCTGGGGCTCCTCGATCAATACAACCCGCGGCAGGCCGGCCCGCGCAGCGGCTTTCACCGTCAGTTCCCGGGCCACTTCGTCGAACGATGCAGGGAGCGTGAGCACCAGGTCTTGTTCCGCGAACGGATGCTCGCGGAAACGGTGATCCCAGGCATCGCGAACGTGAGCGATGAGCCGCCCGCTGGCTTCCACCGGGGAGAGCCGTTCGACGTCGGCGGCTCCGTGCCAGGGCAACAGATCGGCCGTGCGATCCACGCCCGTGTGACACAGCCACGACTTGGCCGACGCGATCAACCGCCCCGGGACCGCCGTCCCCTGGTCGCGTGCGAAAAAGCCGACCGCATAGCCGGGCGGCTCGGTGCTCCAGGGCAGGCACAGCGCGTCGAGCGCCATTTCACCGGCAGCAGCTTGATAATGGAACGAAGGAAACGTCTCCCGCGATTCCACCTGCCCCGGCGCGACGAGCTGTGGCACCGGGAAGGTCCGAATACGCCAAGGATCTTCCTCGGTGTCGACGTAGGTCACTGCCGAATTCGTCGTTCCCAGATCAAAACCGACGACATAGCGGGCTTGTTGCGGAGGGGATGATTGGGCGGCAGTCACGATTCTTCCGGATCTCTTCCGTGGGCCGGTGCAGAATTTGAAGACACGAGACAACGGGCTCCACAAACCGCACGTATTGTACCCCTCCAATTGTCTGCCTGCCAGGGCTGCCCATTGCAGTCTGTCCGTGACAAGAATACATTGATAGAAGTTGGCGACCGAGGGGCTCTGGCGCGGGGCGTTGGCGGGATTGACAGGCGGGCTGATTGGTTCCGTCGTTCTCGGTCTGATCGTGTAAGCAGACAAATTGAACCAGCGCGACGGCCGATCGCCGTGTCTTCGGCCGTAAGGCTCCAACAACTTGCCGCACACTCCGGCCGCTTGACGCCCGAGCACCAGGTCCTCTATAGTCCAGACTGTTGGGGTGGCATTCTTCCCCGCGGCACTGCCGCCGAGATTCCGTCCGGTTGACGTAAAGGAGTTCGACATGGCTGTACCGGGAACCATGGGCAAGATTCTGTTGGTGGATCTCACCCAGCAGAAGCTCTCTGTGGAAACGCCGAGCGACGACGTTTACTTGAATTACATGGGCGGATACGGCTTGGGGGCGTATTATCTCTACAAGCTTCAGAAGCCCCACGTCGACGCCCTGGGGCCGGAAAACTATCTTGGCTTCTTCACCGGGGTTTTGACCGGGACCATCGCGCCCAGCGGCAATCGCTACTTTGTCGTCGCCAAGAGTCCGAAGACCGGCACCTGGGGCGATGCCAATTCCGGCGGCACGTTCGGACCTGCCCTGAAGGCAGCCGGAGTCGACGGCATTATCTTCTCCGGCGCCAGCTCGAAGCCGGTCTACCTGCTGGTTCGCAACGGCGAGGCCGAACTGCTGCCGGCCGACGACTGGTGGGGCATGGACACCAATGACCTGGAAGACAAGGTCAAGGAGATCTACGGAAAAAAAGCCGGCTTGGCCTGTATCGGCCCGGCGGGCGAGCGGATGGCCCTGTTGAGCTGCATCATCAACGACAGGGGCCGAGCCGCCGGCCGCAGCGGACTGGGCGCCGTGATGGGGTCCAAGAAGCTGAAAGCGATCGTGGCAATTGGCGACGCACCTGTCACGATCAAAGAGCCCGAACAGCTCAAGGAGGCCCTGGCCAAGTATCGCGAAGGCATGAAAGAACAGGGCATGTACAAGGTGCTCAACCAGTACGGCACCGCCGGCATCACCGCGGGAGCGGCCGCTTCGGGCGACACGCCGATCAAGAACTGGACGGGTTCTCCCGGCGATTTTCCCAACGTGGGCAAGATCAGCGACGACAGTGTCCTGGCCATCCAGCATCGCAAATACGCCTGCTGGCACTGCTCGATCGCCTGCGGCGGCGAGACCGAGGTGGACGGCCCCTATGCCTCGCACAACCACAAGCCCGAGTATGAAACCCTGGGCGCGTTCGGCACCCTCTGCCTGAACGACGATTTGGCGTCGATCAACCGCTGCAACGAAATCTGCAATCGCCAAGGGCTCGACACGATTAGCACGGGCTGCACCGTGGGATTTGCCATCGAGTGCTATGAGAACGGACTGATTACCGACGACGATACCGGCGGAATCCAACTCACGTGGGGCAATGCCGATGCGATCGTGAAGATCACCGAGGCGATCGCGGGCGGCACCGGGTTCGGGAAGGTGCTGGAGAACGGCGTCAAGCGGGCGGCGGAACGAATCGGCAAAGGCGCCGACGCCTACGCGATCCACGTCGGCGGCGAAGAGATCCCAATGCACGATCCGCGGCTCAGTCCGGGGTTGGCCACCAGCTACAAGATGGACGCGACTCCCGGCCGCCATACCCAGCTCAGCGTCTGGACCGCCGAGGCCCAGTTCGCACCTCCCGGGCTCGTCACCGAGGAGTTCGACAAGTACACCTACACGGGCAAAGGCCACATCCACCGGCGCGTGAGCAACCATTACCATACGTCGACCGCGGCCGGCATGTGCATGTTCGCCTGGGTCTGCCTGCCGCCGGAGTGCATGGCCGACACGCTGACGTATGTCACCGGCCATAGGTTTACGCTCGACGACATCGAGAAAACCGGCGCTCGGATCGCGGCCTTGCGGATCGCCTTTAACCTGCGGGACGGCGTTCGCAACGTCGATTTCGCCGTGCCGGGCCGAATCATCGGCAGCCCGCCGCTCGAGGAAGGCCCTTTGGCGGGAGTGACCGTCGACATCGACACGCAGGTCCGCGAGTACCTGGAAGCGATGGGCTGGGATCCGGAAACGGGTGTGCCCAAGCGAGAAACTCTGGAGGAGGTTGGCCTCGGCTTCGTCGTGCCGGATCTTCATCCGGACGCGGCCACCGCCGTGTAGAGCCCAGTGTAGGCGGGGCACTCCGTGAGCCGCTGCGCCCAGGCGGGATCAATACACCAGCAGCCCGGCTGCTTTGCTCGTTCACAGCCGGCCGGACGGTTCGTCCGGCCATGAAGTGGCCGGACTCCACTCAGGCGATCCAATCCTCAATGACTTTTCCGCCCACGTCAGTCAGTCGGAAATCGCGGCCCTGGAACCGGTAGATCAGTTTCAGGTGGTCAAGGCCGAACTGGTGGAGCATGGTGGCGTGAAGGTCGTTGATGTGCACCGGCTTCTCGGCCACGCCCCAGCCGATTTCGTCGCTCGCTCCGTAGATTTGCCCGCCCTTGATACCGCCGCCCGCGAGAAACATCGTGAAGGCGAACGGATGGTGGTCGCGGCCGGTTACCTCTTTGAAGCCGGGCCGGTTTTCACCCAGCGGAGTGCGGCCGAATTCCGTTCCCCAGACGACCATCGTCGAGTCCAACAGCCCGCGCTGCTTGAGGTCGCGGATCAAGGCGGCGATTGGCTGATCGACGACGCCCGCGTTGTACGGTAGTTCTTCGTCGAGCTTGCTGTGATGGTCCCAGGAGGCATAGATGATGTTGACAAATCGCACGCCCCGCTCGACCAACCGCCGGGCCAGGAGGCAATTCCTCGCAAAGCCTGCATAGGTATCGCCCATCTTTTCGCGGCCGCCGAGTTTTTCCGGCTCCGGACGGTTCGCCCCGTACATCTCGAGTGTTTTCTCGCTTTCGCCGGACAGGTCGATCAATTCCGGGGCCGCGGTCTGCATCCGGAAGGCCAGCTCGTAATTCGCGATGCGGCTGGCAATCTCCGGGTCGCGGATCTCCCGGTAGCGGGACTGGTTCAACTCGCCCAGGGTATCGAGCCCGGCTCGCTGAAGCTCCGCGGGCAGGCCGTCGGGGTTCTTGAGGTTCAAGACGGGTTCGCCTTTGTTTCGAAAGAGGACGCCGGCGTGCACCGAGGGGAGGAAGCCGCTCTGCCAGAGCGTCGCGCCGCCGCTGGAACCGCGTCCGCTGGTCAGCACGACGTAGCCCGGCAGATTCTGCGACTCGCTGCCCAGGCCGTACGTGAGCCACGAGCCCATCGTCGGCAGGCCGAAAACACCCCGGCCGCATTGCATCATGAGCTGCCCGGGATGGTGATTGAACTGTTCCGAGTGGAGGCTGCGGACCAGCAGCAGATCGTCGGCCACGCTGCCGATGTGGGGCAGCAGGTCCGAGAACTCCATGGCGCACTGGCCGTATTTCTTGAACTTCCGTTTCGAGCCCATGATCACCGCCGAGTCTTTCTGCAAGAACGCGAACCGCACGTTCTTGGTCATCGACTCGGGCAGTTTCTGGCCGTCGAGTTCGTTGAGCTTCGGCTTGGGATCGAACAGGTCGAGATGGCTGGGCGCGCCGGCCATGAAGATGAAGATGCACGACTTCGCCTTGGCCGGGAAGTGCGTCGGACGGGGAGCCAGCGGGTCGGTCTGGGCCGTGTCGGCTCGCGCCGCACCCGGGCTCAGCACTCCCTCCGCGCTGAGCATGGCGCCCAGGGCCATCATTCCCAGGCCGCTCGCCGTCGTGTTGAGAAACTCGCGGCGGGTGTGGACGAGCCGTTCTTGCCGGGGACGCATGAGAGATTTCCCCTCGCTTACTCGCGGGTGATGAATTCATCCAGGTTCAGGACGATCCGGGCGGTGGCGATCCACGCGGCGTTTTCCTCGGCCGGCACCTCCTCGGCGCGGTGTGTTTCCGTGAGCTTCTTGGCCTCCTCCGGATGGGCCGCGTACCAGCGGCGGGTCTTGCCGAGCAACTCCAAGAGCGGCTGCCGTTCCGCGCCCGTCGGCGGCCGAGCGACACATTGCCGGAAGACCCGCGTCAGCCGACCTTCGTCCGTCGCGGCATCGCCGTCCGTCGAACACAGGCGAGCCAGCCCTTGCGCCGCCTCGACAAAGACCTCGTTGTTGAGCGTCGTCAACGCCTGAAGCGGAGTGTTCGACGTGCGGCGGGAAAGGGCCGCTGTGTTCGCGTCCGGGCAATCGAACGTGATGAGGTTCGGATGCGGGGCGGTGCGCTTGAAGAACGTATACATTCCGCGCCGGTACCGGTCCTCGCCCTTGCTCGTGTCCCACTTGAAATTGCTTGCGTAGCTCAGCGCGGCGACGTCGGCCGGCATCGGGGGGAACACGCTCGGGCCTCCGATCTTTCGGCTCAGCAGCCCGCTCGCTGCCAGGGCCAGGTCGCGGACAATCTCCGCCTCCACGCGGAAACGGTTCTGGCGATAGAGCATCTTGTTGAGCGGATCGGTCTCGGCGAGTTCCGGACGGTGCCGCGACGATTGCCGATACGTCGACGAACCGACGATCAACCGGATCATCGCCTTGCGGCTGAACCCGGACTCGATGAACCGCCGGGCGAGCCATTCCAGCAGGTCGGGATGCGTCGGCGGCTCCCCGCGAACTCCGAAATCGTTCGCTGTCGCGACAATTCCTTGGCCGAACAGGTAAGCCCAAATATGGTTGACGGCCACTCGGTGCGGGAGCGGATTGGCCGGGTCGACCAGCCACCTGGCCAGGTCGAGCCGGTCGGGCGAACCCGTCTTCGATCGAGGTTCGAGCGGCGGCAGGACCTCGAGCGTGGCGGGCTGAACCTCGACGGTCGGCTGCAGGAAATCGCCGCGGTGAAGCAGAAAGTTCCGGCGACGGTCTTTTGTTCGTTCGGCGATTACCCGTGCTTCCAGCACCGGCTGCTTGGGCTCTTTCTTGTTTTGCTCGCCGTAACGGGCCATGGCCTCGTCCGACGTGGGAACCTCATGCGTGACTTCATCGCCGTTGTTGAAGAAGGCGAAAAACTGGTAGTACTCGCGCTGGGTGATCTGGTCGTACTTGTGGCTGTGGCATTGCGCACAGCCGACGGTGAGGCCCAGCCAGACCGCCCCGGTCGTCTCGACGCGGTCTTTGACGGCGGCGACGCGGAATTCCTCCTGGTCGACGCCTCCTTCGGTGTTGGTGAGCGTCTGGCGGTGAAACGCCGTCGCGAGCCGCTCGGTAGGGCCGGCGTCCGGCAGGAGATCGCCGGCAAGCTGCTGGATAGTAAACTTGTCAAACGGCATGTCCCGGTTCACGGCGTCGATCACCCAGTCGCGCCAGTGCCAGGCGTCGGGCCGGGGGTTGTCCTTCTCGTATCCGTCGGAGTCGGCGTAGCGGGCCTTGTCGAGCCAATGGCGTCCCCAACGCTCGCCGAAGTGAGGCGACGCCAGAAGTTGGTCGACCAACTCCTCGTAGGCGTCCGGCGAGGTATCCTGAGCGAACTGGTCGGCTTCCTCCGGCTCCGGCGGCAGGCCGACCAGATCGTAGTGCAATCGTTTGATGAGCGTATACCGGTCGGCCTCGGCCGAGGGCTCGATCCCTGCAGCCTCAAGCCGTGCAAGAACGAAGTTGTCGATCGGGTTGCGAACCCATGCGGCGCCTTCGACCGCGGGCGGTTCGCTGCTGCGGAGCGGTTGATACGCCCAGTGGGCGGATGCGGCTCGTTGCTGACCGGTTTCGGGGGCCGGCCAGATTGCTCCCTGCACGATCCATCGTCGCACCAGGTCGATCGTCTGCGGATCGAGCGCGGGCGACTCCGCCCAACTCGGCGGCATCCGGGAGTCCTCGTCCTCAGCCGTAATACGATCAACCAGCAGGCTCTCCTCGGGTTTGCTGGGGACGATCGAAGGCCCGGAATCTCCGCCCTCAAGGGCTTTGTCGCGAAGATCGAGCCGTAGTCCCGCCTCCTGGGTGTTCGAGCCGTGGCAATCATAGCAATGTTTCGCGAGAAGCGGCTGTACGTCGCGGAGGAAGTCGACCTGGGAGACGTTGCCTGGAGGCAGTTCCTCGGCGGAACCGGCCCGAGCAGCCAGTAGGGGAAGGAGCAGAATGGGTACGGAGAGTTGGCGGGTCCAGCGGGGTTTCATTGCCCCCCCTAAGAGAGCTAGCAGGACGGGAGGTTTAGCGGGCAATTTTACGCACGCGAACTGCAATTTCCAACATTTGCAGTTGACATTCATGCTCTCCCTGCCGGAACTCGGCGCAAGACGTGGTACCCGTGACGCTTGCATGTGGCGATGGTCCTGGTTAAGTTCGCCAGAAGGGCGCGCTTGCGCGCCCGCAACCGGCAACCGAAGACACCTGGCCTATTGCGGATCGAACGAGATACCTGGGAGGACATTGCGGATGAGTGGAGCGAAACAGGACAACACGACGCGTCGCGAGTTTCTGAAAACCACCGGTCGCATTGCGGCGGTCTCCGCAGTGGCGGGTGTCGCGATTCCACGCGTGCATGCTGCGGAAGACAACACGATCCGGGTCGCGCTGATCGGCTGCGGCGGTCGCGGCACGGGGGCGGCAGCCAACGCCATGGAGGTCAGCAATTGCCCGGTGAAGCTGGTGGCGATGGCCGACGTCTTCGAGAACCGGTTGGCGGGTAGCTTCGGAAACCTGAGCAAGAAGTATGCCGACAAGATGGATGTTCCCCAAGAACGAAAGTTCCTCGGTTTCGACGGCTACCAGAAGGCAATGGATTGCCTGAAACCGGGCGACATCGCGATCTTTGCCACCCCGCCGGCTTTTCGCTGGGTGCACTTTGCCTATGCGATCCAGAATGGGCTCCACGTGTTCATGGAAAAGCCGGTTACGTGCGACGGTCCCACCTCGCGCCGCATGATCAAGCTGGCCGAAGAGTCGCAGGCCAAGAATCTCAAGGTAGGCGTGGGGCTGATGTCGCGCCACAGCCGGGCGCTTCAGGAACTGCACAAACGGATCCAGAACGGCGAGATCGGCGATATCGTGGCGATGCGGGCGTATCGCATGACGGGGCCCGTGGGCTCAGCGTTTTCCGAAAAGTGGCCGGGAGATCCCAGCGAACTGCTCTGGCAGATCCAGCGGTTCCACAGCTTCATTTGGGCGAGCGGAGGATGCTTCAACGACTTCTACATCCATGTGATCGATCATTGCTGCTGGATGAAGGACGCCTGGCCGGTGAAGGCGCAGGCGCTGGGCGGACGCCACTATCGCATGAGCCCCGAGGGCAAGCCGTCCATCGATCAGAACTTCGACGCCTATTCGGTGGAGTACACTTTCCCGGATGGCGCCAAGCTCATCATGGACGGCCGCTGTATGGCGGGCTGCGAGCAGATCTATTCGAGCTACGCCCACGGCACCAAGGGCTCGGCCATCGTCTCCAAGGCCGGCGACTGCGGGCTTCCCTCCAGCACGTACAAGGGGCAGCAACCGGATCCGGATCAGAAGATCTGGGAGTCCGACATTCCCGCCGACCAGCGCAATCCTTATCAGAACGAGTGGGATGATCTCGTCGACGCGATCTGCAACGACAAGCCGTTCAACGAAGCCAGGCGTGGGGTCGAGGCCAGCCTGGTCAGCTCCCTGGGCCGCAAAGCGGCTCATACGGGACAGGAAATCACGTACGAAGACATGCTCAACTCCGAAGATGAATATGCTCCGGGCGTGGACAAGTTCACGATGGACTCGCCCGCCCCGGTGCAGGCGGATGCCGAGGGCAAGTACCCCATCCCCATGCCAGGGCTGAAGAAGACAGAGTACTGAGATTCCAGGCGGGCAGCCCGGTTGCTGGGGTCGAACTCATCCGAAGGCGCGGAAGGAGTTCGAAGTGTGCAGCCGGGCTTCCTCGCAGGTCGATGAGTGAGGTGACGGTCATGAAACGTTCCAGCATCCGCATGGTCTGGCTGGTATCTCTTGCCGTAATCGGTGTCGTAGGGCTGTCCGCAGCCGCCGAGCCCCCGGGGCGGTCTATCGAGAAGCCGCTGGTAGGAGTCGACTTCCTTGAAGTCCTGGCGTCGACCGCGGGGGAACCGATTCTCGCGGTCAACTATCCATGGGTTCGCCACCAGCGGCCGTCGATTGAGGTCCGCAAGATCGAGGATACCGCGGATGCGCGGAAGGCTCGACCACTTTTCTTTCGCACCGAATACATGAAGGGGACCAACCTGGTGGCCATGTACCGGTGCGAGGAGCTGTCGGCGGATCTTCCGGCGACCGCGGAGTCTGCGAAGGACAAGGTGACGTTCACTATGGTGGGCCGGCGGAACCTCTTAAACAAGCCGTCGGTCGTGGTTCGCTGCCGCTCGGAAGAACCGGGGCCGCGGTATGGTGTCCGCGCGGTTTTCGGGCTGTTGGATGCATGGTCCGTCGACAGCAGAAAACTCTTTTTGCAGTTGCCCAGGGAAGACTTTGCCGAGCCCGGGCGAATTGAAGTCGTTTTCTATCGCGACGAGGACATTGTCTGGACGCAGACGGCCAACTGGCCCGGCTATCCGGCCGAGAAGCAGGGGAGCGAAGGCGAAACGGCCGGCGAGCAGCCCGCGGCCAAGGAAGGCGAAGCGGCCGGCGAGCAGCCGGCGGCCGAGCAAGCGCCCGTGCAGTGAGAAAAATGACTTCCTCCCGCGCTCCCTGCGTTTCCAACCGCACTATCCCCGAACGATCGCCAGAACCTCATCCAGGATGTGGCCATTGGTGGCAATCCCCTGTCCGGAGTGGGCCGTCGGTCGGCCTTGCCAATCGGTGAACGTCCCGCCCGCCTCCTGGATCACCGGGAGGATGGCCGCGGCATCCCAAACTTGCATGACGGGATCGACCATCAGTTCCGCCCGGCCCGTGGCTACCATCAAGTAACCGAAGCAGTCGCCCCAGGTGCGCGTCAGCCTGCATGCGGCCTGCAGGCGGTCGTAGACCCCGCGACGGTCGATTTCGTCGAAACTGCCGACTTCGCTCGTCAGGAAGCACGATTCAGCGAGTTGTACCTTCTCAGAAACGCGGGCGAGTCTCGGCGGATCGCCTCCGGACGTGTACCAGGCGCCCTGGCCGATCGACGCATAGACACATTCGTCGAGTGCCGGGATCAGGATCACGCCGATGACGCTTTCCCCTTCGCATTCGACCCCGACTAGCGTGCCATAAAGCGGCACACCATGGATAAACGACTTGGTTCCGTCGATCGGATCGAGGATCCAGCGGTAGCCGCTTGAGCCCGGCCGTTCGGGGAATTCCTCTCCGAGGATGCCGTCCTCCGCAAACGCCTCGGCGATTCGCTGCCGAAGGTGCTGTTCGGCCGCCCGGTCGGCCACCGTGACCGGCGAGTCGTCGCCCTTGCGTTCCACTTCCAGGTCGTCGCGGCGGAAATACTCAAGCGTGATCTCGCCGGCCTCGCGCGCGGCTTCGACGGCAAGATTCAAACGGAACTGAATGTCGGGATGCGGAGTTGTCATGCACACCAGTCTATCCTGCACCGCAGGTAAAGAAAAGCAACCACCCGTAACGATTTCAAAAGGTTTGAGCAGCCCGGCTGCCTGATGTTCTGGCGGGCCGTTGGAGGATAGACGGCCCCCTTTCGCTCTGCTTGTGCAACCGGTATACTCGCCGCGACGGCATCCAGGCAACCTTTCGAGGCGTTTCGCGATGAGGGTACTCGGCATTTCCGGCAGCCCGCGGCCGGACGGAAACACGGGCATTCTGCTGAGACAGGCGCTCGAAGTGCTCTCGGCGGAAGGAATCGAGACCGACTATCTGCCGCTGGCCGACCGCCCGGTGAAGCCATGCATGGCATGTGGCGGCTGTTTGAGATCCGACACCATCCGTTGTGTCCAGGAAGACCCCGCCTTCGAGGGCGTTCTTGACCGATTTGCCGCGGCCGACGGCGTACTCGTCGGTTCGCCGGTCTACTTCGGCTCCGCAACGCCGCAGACGATGGCACTGCTGGACCGGGTGGGGTACGTCGCTCGACGCCACCGTGATCTGCTGCGTCGGAAGGTAGGCGCGGCAATCGTCGTGGCTCGCCGGGCCGGGCAGAACTTCACGTTCGCGCAGTTGAACTATTTCTTCTTGATCAGCGAAATGATCGTGCCCGGATCGACGTACTGGAATGTCGCTTTCGGACGGGAGAAGGGGGAAGTCAACGCGGATGCGGAGGGAGTGGAGACGGTCAGGAATCTGGCGCTGAATATGGCGTGGCTGATGAAGAAGCTGGCCGGTTGATGATGCCGGTGTGCAGCCGGTTCTTAAAAGCACCACGATCGGATGCCCGAATTCTCCTTCTCCCGGTAGGATGGTGGAGCATCTTCTCATCCGTGCCCCGGCCTTGCCCTCCGTGCTATCAGAACAACTCAAGGACCAAGTAGCACGGATGGCCAAGCCGGGGCACGGATGATGAGGAAGAGAAACGGGAGCCGGTTACGCCGACGGAATGCCCCCGTGGGCGGCTGGCGTACCCATCCGTGTTTGATATACTGGGCTGTAACCGTTCACGGGGCGGCCGGGGACTGGTCCATTTTTCGGCTAATCGAGGCATTTCGCCGACAAAGACGTTGGCCGAAACCATGGACCTGTCCCCCTCTCTTCCGCCCCGTGAACGGTTACACTGGGCTGCACCCGTCCTCGCTGCCTGCTTTGGCCTTGAGAGCGTATGCCCATGAAAGCATCTATCTTCCTCGGATTGCTGGCCGTCTGCCTCTCTGCAAACGCTGCCCTCAGCGATGAACCGGCCCTTGCGAAGTTGCTGGCGGACCTCCGTCAGGTAGGGCCCGAGTCGGCCGGACAAGGCGCGGCAGCCGCGGCGTGGAAGCGGATTGCGACGGCGGATGCAGCCCGCCTGCCCGACATTCTCGGTGGGATGGATGGCGCGGGGCCGCTTGCCGGAAACTGGATCGCTACGGCCGCCCAGGCCGTCGCCGAGCGAGCGCTGCACGAGGGTGGCGCTCTTCCCAAGGCGGAGCTGGAGAGCTTCGTGCTCGAGCGGGACCATTCTGCACGTGGGCGCAGACTGGCTTACGAAATTCTGCTGCGAGTCGACCCGTCGGCCGAAGAGCGATTGATCCCCAGGATGCTCGACGATCCAAGCCTCGAGCTTCGCCGCGACGCCGTCGATCGGGTGACCGCCGACGCGGCGAAAGCGTCGGAAACAGGCCGCCGCGAAGACGCCGTCTCGCTGTGCCGCAAAGCGTTTGAAGCAGCGCGGGATTTGGACCAGGTCAAGCTCCTCGCTCAAAGACTCCGAAAGCTGGGACAATCGGTCGATCTCGCCAGGCAACTCGGCTACCTGGTCCATTGGAAGCTGATCGGGCCGTTCGACAATACCGATCGCAAGGGCTTCGATGCGGTCTACCCGCCCGAGCGTGAGATCCGGCCTGAAGCGGTTTATGCGGGCAAGCAGGGCGAGGTTCGATGGGTCGACTTCGTCAGCGACGACGACCTTGGCAAGATCGACTTCTTCAAGCCTTTTGGCCAACAGCGGGAGGTTGTCGGATATGCCGTGGCCGAATTCATCGCGGACGAGAAAAAGGAAGTCGACGTCCGAATGACCTCGCTGAATGCCACCAAGCTGTGGCTGAACGGCCGACTGGTCGACGAATATCCCGTCTACCACAGCGGCAGCCAGCCGGACCAGTACGTGAGCCGGGTCGCGCTCCAGCCCGGGCGAAACGTGATTCTTGTGAAGGTTTGCCAGAACGAGCAGACTCAGGACTGGGCCCAGCGGTGGGATTTCCAGTTGCGAATCTGCGACGAGACCGGCGGAGCAATTCTATCGGCGGATCGAGGCAGATAATCTGGAGTTCATTTGGAGTGCGCACGACTTGTCGTCGCTTTCTTTCTATTTCTTTCTATCTTCGTTTGGTGCTTTAGCCTTCTTTGTTTGGTCCGTTGGTTTTCTGGAAACGACTGTCGCGAGGGTAAAGCGTGAAGCGAAGCAAAGAAAGCGGTGACGAGTCACGCGCACTCCAAGGCGAAATATTGGAGACCCCCTCGATGATGTGCACGAGGAGAAACCCGAGCCCGAGAGTTGGCGCCATCGGGCTCTGCCTTGCCGCGATTGCCTGTTTGACAGCCCAAGCCGAGGATTGGCCTCAGTTCCGTGGCCCGGCCGGACAGGGCGTCTCTTCGGAAACCGGCCTGCCGACCGAGTTTTCGGAGAAGACGGTCGCGTGGAAGGTACCGCTTCCGGGGAGCGGTCCGGCCGGCCCAATCGTCGTCGATGGAACGATCGTCGTGACTGCGGCGAGCGGCTCCCGCCAGGAGCGGCTTCACGTACTCGGCATCGACGCGCTAAGCGGCAAGACTCGCTGGCAGCGGACGCTTTGGGCAACCGGTTCCACGGCCTGCAATCGCTTCGGCGGAGTGGCCGCTTCCACGCCCGCCGGCGACGGGCGACTCGTTTTCGCCCTGTTTTCCTCCAACGACCTTGTCTGCCTCGATCTCGACGGAAATCTGAAATGGTATCGAGGACTCGGCTTTGAAAGCCCCCGCTCCCGAAACGACGTCGGCATGGCATCGTCGCCTCTGGTCGCCGGCAACTGCTTGGTTGTCCAGTTGGAAAATCCCGGCGTCTCCTTTGCCGCCGGCTTGGACAAGTCGACCGGTGAAACGAAGTGGCGGATTGAACTGGAAAGCGGCGGCTGTTGGACGACGCCCGCGCTTTGGAAAGGGAAGACCGCAGCCGATGACCTCGTGGTGCTGCAGAGCCGGGTCGGACTGATCGCCCTGGAACCGGAAACGGGAAAGCAGGTCTGGAAACTCGACCAGCCTTGCTCCTCGATTTCGTCGACCACCGCCTGGAACGACTATCTCCTCTCACCGATTCGCGGTCTGACTGCGCTGCGGCGCGAGTCGGACGCGGGCGGCTTCGAGCCGGCCTGGCAAGAGCAACGCTTAGGGCCCGCCAACATCTCCCCCGTGGTGCATGAAGGCCGCGTGTACACGATCAAGTCGGCGGGAATCCTTGTCTGCGGCGACGCGGCCACGGGAAAGGTAATCTGGCAGTTGCGCCTCAAGGGGCCGATCTGGGGAACGCCTGCCATCGGCGACGGACATCTCTATGCCGCCAATCACGACGGCCTGGTGCAAATCGTGCAGCTCGGCAAGGACGGGGGGAAACTGGTCAGCACGGGCCAGCTTGACGGCACGGTGCTCGCGTCGCCGGCGATTTCCGGCAAAGCGGTGTTCTTCCGCTCGGATTCGCATCTCTGGCGGCTAAGCAAAGAATGAGCGGTCGCGCGCCTCATCGATACTCGATCTTGGCAGGCAATTTATGTCCGGCGCGGCTCTTGCGTTTCACGGTCTGTCGACATAGACTAGCCGATGTGTCCCCCTCCCCTCCCGGAGCCTCGCCGCTTCGGCCCGCCCGCCAAGGAGCCCGCCCATGGTACGATCCACAATAGTCCTGGCAGTTCTTTCTCTCTTGCCGGCAAACACACCGGGTAACGACATCGTACTGGTCGAAGACGGCCGGAGCGATTGGGTCATCGTGTTGCCGGCAAAGCCCGCTCCCGTCGAGTCGACGGCCGCCGGCGAACTGCAGAAGCATCTTGAAGAGTCCACCGGAGCGAAGCTTCCGATCGTCGCCGAGGGAAACGTGCCGGCCGGAAAACGGAAGATCTTCGTAGGCCCATCGGCGGAAGCGACAAAGCTGCTCGGGAGCCTGGACCTTGGCTCGCTCGGGCATGACGGAATCGTGGTCAAGACGGCCGGCGATGCGCTCGTTCTGGCAGGCCGACCGCCACGCGGAACCCTTTACGCCGTATATACATTTTTAGAGGACGTCGTCGGCTGCCGCTGGTGGACAGCCACCGAAAGCTTCGTGCCCAAGCGAGCAACACTTGACGTCCCCTCGCTCGACACGGTCTATGCTCCGCCGCTTCGATATCGGGAATCGTTCTACCGCGGTGCGTTCGACGGCGTGTTTTCTGCCCGTCTGAAGTGCAATGGACACCACAACAACGTCCCGCCCGAATACGGCGGACACTACCGGTTCTCCGGTTTCGTCCACACGTTCTACCCGCTGCTGCCGCCGGAAAAGTACTTCAGCGAGCACCCCGAGTGGTATAGCGAGATCGACGGCAAGCGGACGCATGAGCGGGCCCAGCTCTGCCTGACCAACGAGGCGATGCGGAAGGAACTGACCGCGCGCGCATTGGAGTGGATCCGCAAGACCCCGGACGTCGGCCTGATTTCCGTCAGCCAGAATGACTGGCACGGACGGTGCCAGTGCGCGGCCTGCCGGGCGGTCGAAGAGGAAGAAGGAACTGCCTCGGGGCCGCTTCTGCGGTTCGTCAATGCAGTTGCCGAGCAGATCGAGAAAGAATTCCCCGACGTGCTCGTCGAGACGCTTGCGTACCAGTACACGCGGCAGCCACCGAAGAAGACCAGGCCGAGGCACAACGTGATCATCCGCCTCTGCTCGATCGAGTGCTCGTTCGCCCAGCCGCTCGAAGCCCCGCAGAACGACGCTTTCCGCAAGGATATCGAGGCCTGGTGCGAGGTGGCGCCGCAGTTGTTCGTGTGGGACTATGTGACGAACTTCTCCAATTACATTCTGCCGCACCCGAATCTACGAGTGCTGGCGCCGAACGTGCGGTTCTTCGTCGACCACAAGGTGGTGGGGTTGTTCGAACAGGGCGACTACGGCAGCAACGTCGGCGATTTCGTGCAGATGCGGGCCTGGCTTCTTGCGCGTCTGATGTGGAATCCGGAGCAGGATGCTCAGAAGCTGATCCGCGAGTTCGTCGAAGGATACTACGGCCCGGCAGCGCCGCACCTGTTGCAGTACCTCGAGCTGCGCGAGGAAGCCGCCGGCCGGAAGGACATTTATCTGCGATGCTTCATGCCGAACACGGCCGGTTGGCTCGATCTGGACGATCTCAACCGGGCCACGCAGCTTTACCGGCAAGCCGAAGCGGCTGTCGCGGACAACCCCACGTTTTCGGCCCGCGTCCGACGCGAGCGGCTCACGCTGGATCACGTGTGGCTCAACCGTTATCACTCGCTGAAGCGGAAAGCGGCCGCGGATAGGGCCGAATTCCTGGGCCCGGCCGATCCGGTGGCGGCCTGTGAGGATTTCATTCGCGTCGCCGAGGCAAACAATCCCGGACAGTACCGCGAAGGGCGGCCGTTTGCGGAGCTGGCCGACAAGCTTCGGAGGCGATTCCGGCCGGCTGGACCGCCACCCGATGCCTGCAAGGATCTTCCGGCCGACGCCTGGATCGACATTCAAGACAATGAATTCAACCTCGCCCGCGCCGGCCATTGGGCCGACACCGTAGAGGACGCTGCCGCATCCGACAAGTTCGCGATCCGTATGCCCGGCGACCACTACGAGTGGGCGACGAGTTGGCCCTTCAGCGAAGACCTCGGCGAGGGCTCGACCTGGCGGTGCTACGTGGCGGCCCGCTGCGAGGCTTCGGCAGCCGATGGACCGGCCATGACGATCGGAATCTACGACTACAACGCCAAGCGAGGCATCGTCTCGCGGAAGGTGACTGTCGAAGAGTCCCGAGATGCGTATAAGGTGTTCGATTTGGGGAGCCACAAGCTCGGCAAAGGAATGTCGTTCTGGGTCGCTCCCCCGAAGAGGCCGGGGGAAGTCGAGGCCGTTTTCGTCGATCGAATCTTCCTAATTCGTGATTGACCGCCACGGGCCTCTTGGTGATTGACTACTCACTCCTTTAGGTGGAAACACTTGGCTTTCGGCGATCCACAGCATAAGATGGTGCGTAACAAGATGGGGTAGAATCACCGCTACCTAAACCAGATAATCTGGGGGCGAGATGATTCGCTACTGCTGAGAATTTACATAATACGACGGCGGCGATCACGATACCGAAACAGCCGCTTCGGAAGTGAAGCGGATTATGGAGTCGCAAGGGCTGGAAGAGAATGCCGTGCTGCGGATGGGCGTGGCCGGTGGCGGATGCAGCGGGCTGCAGTATTCGCTTGGTTTCGACACGGAATACGACCCTGCGGTCGACGCCAGGTACGAGAACCACGGCGTTCCGGTCGTAGCTCGCAAGAAGGTCGCGCTGCACCTCGACGGAACGTCGATCGATTTCCAGGATGGGCCGATGGGCCGCGGGTTCGCCATCGAGAACCCGAGCTATCCTCGCGGCGGCGGGTGTCCCGGCTGCGGCGGCCACTAAGAGTCGATCCCAGGACCATCGGGGACTGGCTCATTTTGCGGGGGCCTTCGGAGCAAAATGGGCCAGTCCCCTTCTCGCGCGACGGCCACATCTCTGCTAGCCTCGCCTACTCGTCTTCCGGGAAAATCATTGCGTCGGCAAAGGCCCACTGGAATCCGTGGTCGGTGGCTAAATCGACGTGCTCGGTCCGCCTCGCAACCTCTTCAGCCGCAGCACGCGCCGATGCCGAAAGCGCAACCAGTCGGGCGCCGGCCAGGGAGGTGTTCCCCTCGTAGCGAATGCGTCGAGAATCGATTTCGTGGGGCAGAAGTCCGATTCGCTGCGCATTTCTTCGCCGGATAAAGTTCCCGAATCCGCCCGCGATCAACACCTGCTTCAATTCGCGGGGCTCCAGGCCGGCCCGGCGCAAAAGGATCACAATCCCAGCCCGAATCGCTCCGCTGGCGAGCTGCAACTGGCGGACGTCTCGCTGGCTGAGGATAATCGGCCGGCCGGTGGCCGTCTCAGACTCGCCTGCGATGAGAAAGGCTCCCTGACCGTTCGAACGGATGACCCGCCGCCGGATTTCCGGCGGCGTATCCTCGGGCAACAGATCGGGAGCCGACATGCGGCCCTCCGGACTGATGATTCGGTGTCGTAATAATTCTGCAGCCAAATCGATCAAGCCGGAGCCGCAAATTCCCGCCGGCCGCACGTTGCCAATTACCTGGAGACGTACATTGCGATCAATGGTCACCCGTTCGATGGCGCCATGAGTTCCCCGCATGCCGTGCTCGATCCTCGCCCCTTCGAAAGCCGGGCCGGCTGCCGTTGCGGCCGCCGACAATTTCCCGTCCGCCAGCAGCGCGATCTCGCCGTTCGTGCCGATGTCGACCAGAAGACTCGGGCTTTCAGCGTCGAGCAGACCCGTGGCGAGAATTCCCGAGACGGTGTCGCCGCCCACGAACCCGCCAATCACGGGCACGGTGTAGGCCAGCCCGCGTGGATGTACCTCGAGCCCGAGTTCCCGAGCCTCGGCGACGACTCCTCGACCTGCGGCCGGCACGAAAGGCACCTCGCCGAGCCACCGCGGATCGATCGCCATGAGCAACTGCTGCATCGTGGTATTGCCGGAGAAAGTCACCTCATAGATCTGCTGGCGCGCGACGCCGGCTTCCTCGGCCATCGAGCCGATCATCTCGTTGACGGCGGCAATCACCATCTCCTGCAGTTCCGCGAAAGCCTCGGCGTTTTTCTGCGTGTGGAGAATTCGCGTCAAGACGTCGTCACCGATGCCCGTCTGCGGGTTCAGACGCGACGCGAGGGCCAGTTCCTTTCCGGTGGCCAGGTCGAGAAGCATGCCGACCAACGTGGTTGTGCCAATGTCGAAGGCCGCAACGCAGGCGAGCGACTGGGTGTTTCCCGGCTGGAAATCGATCAACGTGCGGCCGGCCAGCACCGCCGTCCCCCGAAAGTCTTCCGCACGCAGCCTGCCCGGCAACTCGCGTCCCAGTTCCAACCCGACCTCGAACGGCCCCAATGCCCGTTCCAACCGCAGGAAATCGGCCTCGTCATGGATTCGATCGGGCCGCGGCAACTCGACGTGTTGCCTGCGGATCGTCGGGTCCAACGCCGCGGTGCCTGCGCCGCGGACCTTGGCCAGGATCTTGTGGTACGACGCCAGAAGGGAAGACTCCGGAACCTCGACGGTGATCGGCTCGCGAACGATCGTCTGGCAAGCCAGTCGCCAGCCTCTGTCGATTTCCTGCTGAGAAAAGAACTTGTTTTCGGCAGGCCCCGGCGGCGACAGCCCCCGGCGGACCAGGACCCGGCACTTGCCACAAATCCCTTCTCCCCCGCACGGCAGGTCGAGCCCGATGCCGGCGTCGGCGGCTACCTCGATCAATCGAGTTCCGGCGGCCGCACGGACCGTCTTGCCCAACGGCTGGAATGTGATGGGGACCTCGGTTGCGGACATCATGGTTCCTTTGCCGCCAGTGCGAGTCCGGCGTCCAACTGTACTTCCTGCAACTGTACTTCCTGCAGCAATTCGACAAACTTCGTGGCCGTCGGGGTGAACACCTTTCGGTGCCGGTGGATGATCCCGACCGGCCGCTGCAACTGGGGAGCAATCAGGCGGATCGCCGTCAAACGGCCGCTCGCCGTCTCCCGACGCACAGTCGGCTCCGGCAGGATGCTGATGCCGGCGCCGATCTCGACCGCTTGCTTGATCGTCTCAATGTTGTCGAACTCCATCACAACCCGCACGGAAACAGATCGCTGCCGGAGATAGCGGTCGATCTCCTTGCGGATCGACAGGTCGCGGTCGAATGTGACAAAGTCTTCGGCCTGCAGATGCTCGGCGGTGACCGCCTCGCGACCCGCCAGGTGGTGGCTCGGATGGCAGACCAGCACCATCCGCTCCGAACGGAGTGGAATTACGGCAAGCTCCGGCGACGCGAGCGGGTAGGAGACGATGCCCAGGTCGACTTCCGAATTGAGAACGGCATCGTAAACCTTATTCGGACGCAGATACTCCAATTGCACCTTGGCCTTGGGAAACTGGCGCATGAAGTCCTGCATGCAGCGACTCATATCGTGCAGCCCCACCGAGTAGATCGCCGCCACGCGGACCATTCCGGCGATGTCCCGGCGAAGCGACCGCACCCGGGCTTCGACGGAATCGAAAACTTCCAGAACCTGCCGAAATCCCTCGAAGCACGCCTGCCCCTCCGGCGTCAGCACGAACGGACGCTTGCTCCGGTCGACGAGTTGAACCCCGAAGTACTTCTCCATGCGGTGCACAGACTGGGTGGCCGCCGACTGGCTCACCTCGTTTGCCGCCGCGCCGCGCGAGAAGCTCTGGTGCTGGACGACGTCGCAGAAAATCCGCAGCGTTTCGATGTTCATAAGAACATCTTATCATAAGCTAGGCTTATTGCAAGGGCATGCCATCATTGGGTTTTCGAGCCATTTGCCCCGCCGCGTAGGGCGCTTTTCACGCGACCGGCGTAATTTCTTTGCTCAATACGACAGAAATCGGCCCCCACAGGCTTGCCTCAACAACTTGCCACACCTTCGAACGCATCCCAAAATGGGGACTGGCTCCTGGCAGTTAAGATTCTCCCCTTATGGCGGCTGGCAGGGAGTCGCGTGCCCCCATTTTGGGACACGCTCTGTGGCCATTGACGCATTCCCGCCCACCCTCTAATGTCAAGGTATCCCCCGATCCACAGCCCCACGACGACTCTGCTGCCGTGAAAGCCCTCGTACTCACCCAATACAATCGCTTTGAATACCTGGAAGTTCCTGAGCCACGGATTGGCGACGAGGAGGTCCTCATCGACGTCAAAGCATGCGGGGTCTGCGGCAGCGACGTCCACGGCATGGACGGCTCCACGGGCCGGCGGATCCCGCCGATCATCATGGGCCACGAGGCTTCCGGACTGATTGCCGACGTGGGCAGCCGCGTCAGCGGTTGGTCGGTCGGAGACCGGGTGACGTTCGATTCCACGGTTTCCTGTGGATCCTGCCATTATTGCCGCCAGGGCCGGATCAATCTCTGCGACCGCCGGCGTGTGCTGGGGGTGGCGTGCCAGGAGTTTCGTTGCGAGGGAGCCTACGCCGAGCGGGTCGCTGTGCCGCAACACATCCTGTACCGCCTGCCCGACGACCTGTCGTTCGAGAGGGCTGCCATGGTCGAGCCGGTTTCCGTGGCCGTCCACGCCGTCGGAAGGATGCCGGTGCGGCTGAACGATACGGCCGTCGTGGTCGGAACCGGAATGATCGGACTGCTGGTTGTCCAAGCGTTGCGCGGCGCCGGCTGCGGGCGGATTATCGGTGTGGATCTCGACCGGCACAAGCTGGATCTCGCCTGCCGCTTGGGAGCCGATGAAGGGCTCTCGCCCACGGATACGGACGTCGCGGACGCCGTCCGCCGGCGAACCGCGGGGCGAGGTGCCGACCTGGTTGTTGAGGTAGTCGGCCTGCCAGCCACCGTTTCGCTGGCCATGGAGTGTTGCCGAAAGGGCGGATCGGTGGGCCTGATCGGCAACCTGACGCCCGAGGTCGTCCTGCCGCTGCAAACCGTCGTCACACGAGAACTGGCCGTCTTCGGTTCGTGTGCTTCTGCGGGAGAATACCCGGCGTGCCTCGACTTGCTCGCCCGTGGGCGAATCGACGTCGACGCCATGATCAGTGCGGTTGCCCCGCTTGCCGAAGGCTCAGCGTGGTTCGATCGTCTCTATCGCGGCGACGGGGCACTCATGAAAGTCATTCTGCAGCCGTAGGGCTGTTCCCATGTCCGATCCACATCGACCGTCGTTCCCGCGAACCGAAGACTTGTCCGGCCGGCAGTTGGGCGACTTCCGGCTCTTGCGCCGGCTTGGGCAGGGCGCGATGGCCGAGGTCTACCTCGCCGAGCAGGGTTCGCTCAGACGACAGGTGGCGATCAAGGTGCTCCGCAGCACCTTGGCGGAGGGTCAAACCTACATCCAGAGGTTCCATCGCGAGGCGCAGGCCGCCGCCGCGCTGGTCCATGCGAATATCGTCCAGATCTATCACGTCGGGGAAATCGATCAAGTCCACTATATTGCCCAGGAATATGTTCAAGGCCAGAACCTGCGGCAGTGGCTCCAGCGGAACGGCTCTCCCGACCTGCGCGCCAGTCTGGCGATCATGCGCCAGGCCGCCGCGGCATTGGTGAAGGCGGCCGATCACGGGATCATTCATCGCGACATCAAGCCGGAAAACATCCTGCTTGCCCGGAGCGGAGAGGTGAAGCTCTCCGATTTCGGGCTTGCCCAGCTCGTCACCCCGGACCAGAGCGCAGCGCTGACGCAGGTAGGCATCACAGTGGGAACGCCGCTGTACATGAGTCCGGAGCAGGTCGAGGGCAAATCGCTCGATCCCCGCAGCGACATCTACTCTCTAGGCGTCACCTTCTACCACATGCTTGCCGGAGCACCGCCGTTCTCCGGCGATACGGCACTGAGCGTAGCGGTGCAGCACTTGAAGAAACAGGCCGTGCCACTCGAGCAGGTCCGGCCGGATCTGCCGGCCTCGCTTTGCCGTATGGTTCACAAGATGATGGCCAAGAATCCCGACGCGCGGTTTGCCTCCGCGCGCGAGGTGCTTCGCGAATTGCATCGGGTGCAGACGCAGCATCTCGAGGACCCGTGGCCTGAGGACACGCCGGGCTGGGAAACTGCGGGCCTCGACCTGGCAAACCCGACGCAACTCGACGCCACACAGCGGCTCGATTCGCTGATGAAGACGGTCGAGCTGGCGACACCAAGGCGGACGCGACGCACTGCCTGGGCGGCCGCCCTATTGGCAGCCTTTGTCATCGGTTCGGCTCTGGGATTGGCCGTCACGACCCGGCCTACTCTTCTGGCCGGCGGTGCCGACCAGATTCTCGCAGTTCCGCCCAAGGGAAGCGTCGTCGCACAATGGTTGTACGCCAGCAGTTTGGGCACGGAGGACGGCTGGAAGAGCATCCGTCACTATTACGGGGACAACGTCTACTGGTGTCGTCGCGCAGATCAGAAGCTGGCCCTGCTGTACCTCCAGCAGAAGCGGTTTGGGGAGGCGATGGCCATCTTGGAGGCGATGGCCGAACTTAGCGATGCCGAGCCGGAGTTTCGCGCTTTCGGTCTCGCTGGGCAGTGCGGGGTGTACACACTCCGCAAGGAGTACGAACGGGCGGCAAGCGTTCTTGACGACCTGAGGCCGATTCGCAATGAGTTGCAAGACGAGCAGATGCGGCAGCTCCTCTGGCGTGCCGTGCGTCAATTGATGGCGCATACCAACCAGCAAACCACCCGCGAGTTTGAGGCGTTCCTGAACGAGGAATTCTCCGACTCCAGTTGACAGCGGGTGGCTAGACTGTTAAATATTCATGCTTGCCCGGTCCATGCGGCACGCCCCCTTCGTCTAGTGGCCCAGGACATCGGATTCTCAGTCCGAAGACAGGGGTTCGACTCCCCTAGGGGGTATGTTATCCAGAATCGGAAATGGCTGCACCGAGTCACTCTCAGTAGCACCAGCGAGCATAAAGCCTTGGGAAACCGAGGCTTTTGTCGTTTCTTGCAGCCCCTTCTGCGACTTCGTGCGCTTCTGTGCGGGCGTGGGCTGCGCTGACTTTTGTGTTACTTTTGTGTTACCTGGTGTGTTACCGCGGGCCGCCCGCTCGAAATGCTCGTCTGTCACCTGGAGGTAATGCTTCCGGGCCACCGCTTCACTGTTGCCGATCCAGGCCGTTACCACATGAGCGGGGAAGGATTCCATCAATTCGGTTTCTCTGGTGGATCGTAGGTTCTGGAACAGTTTCGGCCAAGGTTCCAGGCCGGCCCGGCGGATGATCCGGTGCAGTTGCGTCCGTAGGTTCATGTTCGTGTCCCGATAACGGCTGATGACGTGTACGGGGCTCCCGGGCTGCATCCAGGCTTTGTCCAGGTAGGGACGCAACTCCGGAAACATCGGCACCCAGCGAACACCGGTTTTCGGACTGTCGATACGGAAACGCTCGCGTTCCCAGTCAAAGTCCGTCCACTTGAGGGCCAATAGCTCCGATGGGCACCGCAAGCCGCCATAGCGTGCCAGGGCGAAGATAAGCCGCCATTCCTCATCTGGGCAAGCTTTCAAAACCGCCGCCGCAGCTTCTTGAGTCACGAAGTAGTACCGATCGCGATTTTCCTTGCTTGCCGCCCTTCACGTCGGCAAAGGGGTTCTCCGTGATAAGCCGATCGCGTACCGCGGCCCGGAAGAACTGCCGGGCTCGCTTCACCTCCCGGCTGACCGTCGCATCGCTCAACTTCGCCTGCATCGCCGACTTGAACCGGTCCGCATCGCCTGGGGTGATCTCGTCAACTCGCTTCTGACCGCCGAAATGCTCGACCAGATATCGCTTCGTTTGCCCATAGTTGCGAGCGGTGTTCGGCTTCTTGATGGCGCGGCTGGCAATGTACCCTTCCAGGAAGCTCTCCAATCGGGCTGCCTCCGCCGCCTCCGCCTCCACCGGCCTGTCGATCAACCCGGCCTTTGCGAGCTTGGATCGCAACTGCGGAGACAATTCCTGGACCCACTCGGCGACCCGCGGATCGACCTCGGTTGCCATCGCCTTGGCTCGCTCAAGCTTACCCGCCTTCTCACGGAACGCCTCGGCCGACTTCTTCGGCTCGCCTCTGTCCAGGTACACTGCGCGCCGGGCGCCCTGGATGTTGACCGTGATCCGCCAGCCGCCGGTCCTCGGGTATCGGTACAATTTCGCCATGTGCTACCTCGCTTTCACTACCTTACGGTCGACGCCTCGCCTTGGCGACCTTGATCTCCAACCCGAGCGCCGCCGCAAGGGCTTCCAAGGAGTCGATCCGCAACCCTCCGCCGGCAACGAACCGGCTCAGGGCCGCCTGATCGACGCCAGACTTTTGACTGACCTCATATCGGGACCGGCCGCTGGCGACCAGGGCTCGTCGAATTTCGTCCGCCACCTTGGAGTTTTTCGTCATAGCGGCCATTGTAACCTCTGCTTGTGGCTTGTCAAGCAGATCGAGTGCGATGAAATTGCGTGGCCTGTGACGGCCCAGCATCAACGCGTCAAACACGGCGAGTCTTGGACCTTGCCCCACGCGCGCCCGCGCCTGCGAGAATCACGCCGCGGTGGAGCCATCCGAGGTATGTTCGCGCTCTCCTTCCCCCACCTTGAACTGTGCGGGGTCCGCCAGCACCGCCTTGATGACCTTGCTGACCAGATCGGTCACACTCGCCGCCAATCCCTCGCCTGCGTTTGCTGGCAGCTTCTGGTTGAAATGCCGCGTCCAGAGCCCCAGGATCCGGTCGATCTCCACCTGGACAGCCACCGGCACGCCCCTTAGCAGGTTCTCCTCGAACGGTCTCATCAGGGTCGTTAGTATCTCGTAGACCTCGTCGAGACTCGGGTCGACATCCTCGATCGTCCCTCCGCCGCGCCTGTCGCGCACCGTCATCGCCTTCGGCAGAATCCGCTCGAAAAACTGGTTCCGAGCCCTCCGGGCCCATTGGAGCAGCGACCACGCCCCAAGAGACGGGGCATCTTCTGGCTTCGCCTTCTTGTTTTCCAAATGCTGGTAAACCCAGAGCGTGTCGTCGGTCAGATCCGGCTCACCGTCTCCGACCTGTCCACCCAGAGCGTCGAAGTCGAACTCCTCCGGCTCCTCCGTCTCGGCCGGTGCGTACTTCTGAAGCATTGCTTCCCAGGCCATCGAAATCGCCTCGTTCCGTCTCGTCCCCTGGGACCGGAGATCGTCACGCACGGCTTCTTTGTACGCCGACGCCTCCTCCCACCGTCCCTCTCTCCGCAGACGCTCTGTCGCTACAACCCTACTTTCCATTTCGCATTCCTTCTTTTTAGGGAATCCACATCTTCCGTCGTGTGACGCGTGTCGCGCGACGCAACCCTCAAGCTGAACGCTGACACCGTGTCAGCGGTCGCCGGCTGACCGCTGGGGCCTCGACCGGCAACGGCTGGTAATCCATTAGAAGCTCGACCGGAACCACGTACAGAGCCTCAACCTCGTCCTCGACGAGCCCGGCAGCAATCAAATCAGCGACGTAGAACATCTCAATCCTCATGTTTCACTCTGAGCTTGATCCCCAAACGGTCAAAGGTATCCTCGAATGCCTGACGAACCATCGGCCGATCCCTCGCCCGGCAGTAGATCGCATCATGGAGGGTCACGATCGGGACGCGGTCCACCAGTTTCGGGGCGACGTTCTCGACCACCAGCCAACTCTCGACACGTTGAAGGACGCAAACGAGGGTGGCGTGGTGATCCCGGTTGGCCCATCGAACGAACCGGTGGACCGATGGGAAGGTCTCCGCGAAAACCCGCTCGAACTCGCTGGGATAGTGGCCACGCTTTGCAATGACGTCTCGCAGGAGAAGGCGTTTCACGTACTGCCGGGTATCGTCCTCAACAGCGGGAATCGGAATGCCACAACCAGAGCAAAGGTCAGACAACGCGAGCCACAGGTCCCCAAACAGGACGAGATCCAGGAACCGCCAGTAGTCCGGCCCAACGTCGCACGACAAGCCAGCGTACCGCAGACGGAACGAATCCAGCAGGGCGGACACCCCGCACGGCGAGGCTCCGGCCGGAGGAGGCAGCAGGGCGGCCAGGAACCGGCTTTTATATGTTTGCGCGCCTTTTGGCTCATTAGGGTGGAAAAGCAGAGCCAGCATCGCCGGTTGGGCGCTGCGGAGATCGAGGCCGCAAATCGGTTCTCCGCCAAGTCGCGCAAACTTTCGCAGCTCACGACTCAGCCCCGTCAGTCCGTTAAACACTCGTCTGGTATCCGAAACACTAAACGATGGTCGACCACGTTCCAAGTTCCCGACCAGAACCGACTGGCACAACCGCGTCCGCGGGGGCAGCGCATCAAGCGCCATACGAACCTCGGGGCGGATGGACAGCCTGTGCTGGCTCTCGCGCAGCCTGTAGTGAATGGGAAGCCACGTTGACTCTTTCTCTCTCGCCAGCCGTTCCAGTTCGCGCTTTACGCGCTCGATCAGGATCGGCTCCACCAGTCTCGCGTATCGTCCTGGCTGATCTAAGGACTCTCCAGTCAGCCGATAGCCGCGACTCTGCACTCCGGCGAGATGGGGACTCGTCTCGATGATGCCACAACTGACGAGGGTTTTCCAGATTCGGCCAGCCGGACGTCCAACCGCCCTGCCGACAACATCCGAGTGCAGCCTCGCGTATCCGTACACGTCCGTGTCATGGTGCGACTGTTTCCGCAACACCTGGCTAAGCATCCACCTTGCCTTGTCGGCATGACTCGGGTTCGACAAGAACCGCCCGGATCGAATGCCTCGGGAACCCAAACACCCAGCGCTCGCTTGACTTAGCGCCGATGCATCGGATAAATTGACCATTGTCACAAATCTCCCTGCCCGTCCCGGCTATCCGCCAAGAACTGCCGTCACGGGCTTTTTTATGCGCGAAGGCGTGCCAGCTTGGGGCTGCGGAGGTGACACGCTGTCACCTAATCGCCTATGGAGATCCGTCTCCCGTCGCGCGAGTCCATCCATGGGAACGCGTGCGAACCACCGTTGGCCGCACACGGTGGCCGGACTATGCGGCCGGTTGCTTTAGAGAGTCGACGTACCGATCGAGGTCGTCGAGGTCACTCACGACGGTTCGGCCGATCCTGGCACAAGGAATCTTGCGGTCTTTCACCAGTTTGTCCAACTGCCTGACGCTGACACAGAGATACTCCGCCGCTTGTCGACGACGGGCACGACGCTTTAGAGCTACTCGAACTTGTTCCTCGCTCATTAGGTCCAGTCCTTATCCAACCCACAACTGCGCTCGCGGTATTGCGATTGCTGGGCACTATTTTACCATAAATCGCCTTAGGAAGCAAACCGCTGAACCGCGTCTCACTTAGAACTCTCGTTACCACTCCTCTCCGAAATCGCGACACGGCAGCGATAGCAGGGCGTCCGGCGCGCTTTGGCTTCCAGGTTTAGAACCGTCTCGGAAGAGTGGGCCACCTCCTCCGCACGTTTCCGGGTATCCTCGTCTAAGCGCGGCGAGCAGGGCATTGCGGTAGGCGTTGCGCCATGCCACCTGATCCGCAAGGACTCGGCCTCGGCCTTTGCTGTTGCGGCTTCATCTCTGACGACCTTGGCAAGCAACACCCACAGGAATACGCCAGTTCCCAGGAGCGTGATGCCCGTGGCGTATGCGTTCCGTTTGTACTTGGCCTCTGGGACATCCTCTACGTCGTACTCGTACACGACGCGTCCTGGCCCGCGGTGGTCCCATCCGTCTCGGATAGTTCCCAGGGCGGCGATGATCAACCAGCCGCAAAGCGCCGCCCACAGCAGGGAGCCATTGAACAGCCATTTCAGATCTTTCATGACGCACCTCCCGGCCGGTTTACTGCGAACCCTGCTCCTGTTTCAGTGAGCGGAGGTACTCCTTCAGTTTCCGTTTCTCCTCCCGGTTCAACGGCTTCTCGTCCTGCCAGTTCGGATTCACCGGCGTCAGGTGCTCCGCTTGGGCGATCTCCTCGATCTCCCAGTTCGTCGCCCCCGGCATCTTCTCCTTCAGCTTCAGCAGCAGGGTCGCGTAGGCCCTGATCCTCTGCTGTACCACCGAGTCCAGGGTCTTGTCCTCCACCAGACTCACCAGATACCTCGGGTGCATCTGTTCGATGTTGTCGATCACCATCTGCCAGAGATGCGTCTTTCTGATCGGGACTTCTCGCATCAGACACCTCCTCTTGTTGTGGCCTTATCCGCACACCAGCATACTCGCGCGACGGGCGCGGATTCCAGCCAAAAAAAGTGCCGGCAGTCGGAGCGAGGATACGGGACTCCCGCAACTTCAAACGCCCGGCAGAGACGGATCAAGCGGCAGGTTGACGGGGCCCCGGATACGCACTCCGAAGAACGGCCATAGGCGAGCCGATCACGATCTGCGACGGCATGATCCTCGATGGACGGAACCGCAACAGGGCGTGCCAGTCGCTCACCAAGCCACGGCTCGGCGAACCGGCCGGCGCGCTTGATCGTCGCCGGGGATACGCCGAACTCCTCAGATAGCGACTTGCGGTCGACCGTGGCTCATTTTGATCCACAGTTCTCTTTGCTGTACCCTTCCGCCATCGCCGCCGCTTTCTTCCTCCGGTTATAGACTCTCCACCGCTGCGGCGAACTGGCCGTCGCGCTTGATCGTCGCTGGGGATACGCCGAACTCGGAGGCAAGGGTTTCGGCCGTGGTTTGTTGTGGCTCACTTTGAGATTCAACAATCTTGCCGCTCTTTTCCCTCCCCGGAATGCGTATTAATGCCGGATCGCATCCCTTGGAGACGGTCCTGGATCGTCCGCCGTTTGAGTTGGAGTTCAGCCATCGCTAGGTCTTGCTCGTACTTTTCAGCGACACTCCCATATCCATGCTCTCGGGCGAGTTGATTGACCGCTCTGTTGGCGAGATTGTCCACACTTGCGACCCGAATTGCCTCTCGAAGATCTGAAACGCTGCCGCGTAGATCGTTCGTAGCCTGTTTCGAGATTGACCGCATGAAGTACGAGTTGCTATCTTCAGGTTCAGACAAGATTGCCTTGTCGAAATCATCTATCGCGTCAAGATCGAAACCAAGTGACTGCAAGCACGCACCGCGGAGGGTATACGCTGCCGCTGAATCGAAGCCGCACTCAATGGCTTTGTCGAGATAGGGCAAGGCTTCGTGAAGTTGCCCATCCGCGAATAGTGCCTGCCCGATATCAAAGGCTTTCGATCCCTCCATCCACTGTGCGCATTATCGCGTCGCGCGCCGAGGCTGTGGTCTTGCATGTGTCTTCGGGCATTGTCTCCACTATGGCGCACTTAACGGCGGCGACCTCCGTGGCGGGACTTTTGTCCGGCTCATCTGTAGCCGCTGGTTTGACCTTCTCCCATTCTCTCTGCATGGTCGACTTGAGCTTCCGGGCGATGCTCTCCCCGAGTGCCGCGACCACCTCGTCATAGAACTCCGCAAAATTCAACGCCCCGACCTTCAGGGCTCTCTGGGCGAGGACCGCCACTGCCTTGATGACCGCCGCCTGTTTTCGCGCCTGCTCGGCCGGATCGTAGACAGCCCCTAGAGTTTGGAGATCACCCCAGGCGTCCCGCACGCCTTGGAGGGCTTCGGGGAGTTCCTGGCGAACCCGGGGTAACCCGCGCCTACTTCCTGCGAAAAGGCCGAATTCTCTCATGGAGTTTCCTCTTGTTGGAATTGAGAAGTGCCGCCCTGACGCGAATGCGCAATCGAAGCCGGTGTCACGATAGAAAGCCTACTCACACTCTGGAACACCCACAATACTGAGCAGCCGTTCCGTGCCCCTTGGAGCCGAGTAGGGTTCGCGCGGCGAAGAGCGGCTCTTCTCTTCAGCGGGTGATCGCGGTATGGTGGGGGCGGTATCGAGTTATCGCTCCTTCTCCATGTCCCACTGGCGTAGCGGAAAGCCGTAAGCACCGCTGACCTTTGCGAGGCGAAATCATGAGCGCTTTGAGTGAACGTCAGGACTGGCCGGATGGCGACTCCCCAGCAGCCGACTGGGAAGCACAGGCAACCAAGCGAGTTCTGGACGAACTCTTCTGTTTCGCCGAACATTACCGCACCACCAAGTCTTACAAGACTCTCCTGAAGTTTGTGAAGGGGTTCCGATCGTATTCCCCGTACAACGCTATGCTGGTGCGGATCCAAATGAAGGGCGCGAGGTTCGTGCTACCGGCGCACCGCTGGATCAATGACTACGGCCGGACCATCAAACCCACAGCGCGCCCCCTGGTGATCCTTCAGCCTATGGGGCCTGTCATGATCGTCTTCGACGTCTCCGATACCGAGCCCGGCCCATACGCCGCACCTCTTCCACCCGAGATCGACAGGCCGTTTGAGGTTCGGCGCGGTCGGGTCGGCGGCCAGTTGGAACGGACGATCGAGAACGCCGTACGCGACGGCATCCGGAGCCAGGCGAACAAAGAGGGCTCTCAGTCCGGAGGGTCGATCTGCCCAGTGGACGGTCGTAAGGTGGCGCTGCTGACTTTTCGCGCCGGAAGGAACGAGGACCGTACACCCAAGTTCATCGGCGTCCCCCACCGCTATGACCTCCTCGTCAATGATTCATTGAGCAAGGAAGCCAAGTACGCGACGGTCGTCCACGAGCTTGCCCATCTCTACTGCGGCCATCTGGGGATACCGGACGTGAAATGGAAATACTGGCCGGACCGGGCGCGGCCTGAAACACCATGTACGGGAGTTCGAGGCGGAGTCCATTGCCTATCTGGTCGTGCCCGGCTCGACGTCGAGATCCCGTCAGGAGAATATCTCGCAGACTACTTCGCCATGAACCCCGAGGTGCCGGACATCAGCGTCGATTTGGTCGTGAAGGTGGCCGGGCTGATCGAGAACATGGGGCGGGAAAGAATGAAGCCGCGGGAATGATAGGACGTGAGGGGCATACGGAAGATGGATACGGACTCCAACTTCAAACGCCCGGCAGAGACGGATCAAGCGGCAGGTTGACGGGCCTCCGGATTCGACACTTCCAAAAGAACGGCCAGCGCGAGCCGATCACGATCTGCGAGCTCGATGGACGGAACCGCAACAGCGTGTGCCAGTCGCTTTCACCAAGCCACGGCTGCCGGCTGATCGCGGCCGTCGCGCTTGATCGTCGCCGGGGATACGCCGAACTCGGCCGCTAGAATCTCGGAGGTAAAAGATGGATCATTTTGATCCATCTTTTCAGGGCCACGAACACCAACAGCTTTCTTCCTCCGGTTTCTGATCGCTGACACGCTGTCACCGATGAACAGGGGTAGGTTGCCTGTCTTAACGCACGAAAACGGTGCAGAGCTGGAACGGGATAACGTACTGGGGCCCGGCGACCGGGCGGGGAGGTTGGTTCAAACCTCGAAACCGATGGGTCCCCCGGCGACTTCGTTGTCGGATGCCTCGGCCGGCCTGGCCGAGTCGTTCGGCAGAGCCGCTGGCAGTCTGAGGGCGACTCGACCCCGACGCGCCCCGGAGCACAACGATGAGAAGCTTCCAAACAGCCGCTCTTGCGTTGTCCCCCGAACATCAAGCCCCAGAACCTACGGCAGCTTCCGCGTCGATCCTCACGCTCTCCTAGAGCGCTGACGGGCCTCGCTGGGATCGGCCGACCTAGGCCAGTCCCGCACCGCTCGAAGCGATCCTGGGGCGTCTGAGGGGCTACACGGGGGCGCGCCGGAGCATCCGGCAGAAGAGAAGAGGGCGTTCACCAGGGGCCCCCCATTCATCGGTGACGCGCTGTCACCGATGGGCCTGCCGAAAACGCCACCAGACCGATGGCGCTTTCGACCGGGGTGGCGCCCCGGAGATCAACATGAGGCTGCTGACTCAGTCGCCGGGTGCGTGTGGTAGCCGCCGCTGCCGGACGGCCGGACAGGCCGGTGCGGATGAATGCGTCACTCGTCATCGCTCCGTCGCCCCTGAGTTGCCCCGGCCGCCGTGGACGGCAAGCAACCCGCCCCGGCCAGGATCACCGTGGCCGCCGGGATCGCCGGACTCGCCAACCGGCAGGGGCGTGCCAGTTTGGGCGGCAACACTGGCCTGACGAACGACGGTCAGGATCTGACGGCGGGCAGCTTCCGGAAGGTGTGGCCACGCTCCGACCACGACAGCCAATGCCGGTTCTGGGGTGGACTCCAACAGAGTCGAACCCGGCGCGAGTGTGTTACTGGCCGTGTTACGGCTCTTCTGCCTCTCGCCGGAAATCATTGCCCCGCAACCGCTTACGTCAAAATCCTCGACTCCCCTAGGGGGTATATTATCCAGAATCGGAAACGGCTGCACCGAGTCGCTCTGGGTCGCACCAACGAGCATAAAGCCTCGGGAAACCGAGGCTTTTGTCGTTTCTTGCAGCCCCTTCTGCGGCTCTGTGCGCTTCTGTGCGGGCGTGGGATGCGCTGACTTTTGTCTAACCGGGAATCCACCGCAGTGGAGCGCTCGCATAAAAGGCACTAATAGAACGGGGACTGTCTCCGAGCCGCACATTCGCAAAACAACGGAGAACATGCAAGTTTGCGAGGTGCCTGTCCCCGTTTTTGTTCGATTCGTACTCCCGGCGCAAGCCGGCCAATCCGGCCGCGGGGCTACGACACCCGGCTCGCCCTTTTCGCCGCCTCGACCATCGCCCGCATGTTCTCTGCCGGCACGTCGCGGGGATTCATCTCTCCAGTATTGAAAAGATATCCTCCTCCGGGATAGCAGAGCTTCACGAGCCGTTCCGCCTTGGAGGCGACCTGCTGAGGTGTGCCGCGCATCAGCACCTCGATCGGATCCAGGTTGCCGCTCAAGCAGACCTTTCCTCGTAAGGCTTTGACCACCTCTTCCATGTCCACAGCCGGACCGCAGTTGACGATGTCGACGCCCAACTCGGCCTCGGCCGCGAGGTACGGCGGCGATATTTCGCTGTTGTGCAGGTGAACGATCGCACCGCACCGGTGCGCCTCGTCCACGAGCCTTTTGCACGACGGAAAGGCAAACTTTCGGTACTGCGCGAGCGACAACATCCCCGAAAACGCGTTGCAGTCGCCGATCCAGACCGCATGAGCCCCGGCCTCGACCTGGGCCCGAATGTAACGCGCCTGCAGTTCCACGAAAAAGTCACACGCCCGCTCGAGCAGTTCCGGTTCGGTAGCCGCCAACACCATCGCATCATCCAGCCCGAAGAGCAGGCCGACCGAACTGTACGGCGCCGCACACGAACCTTCGATCAGCACGGAGTCGCCGAAATGCTCCTTAAGGAGCCGAATCGCCTTGAGTTTCTCGGGGATGCGGCCGTCGCGATGCGGATCGGGGATGCGAAGCCCCTCGAGTGTCTCCTCCGTCGCGGGCAGGTAGTCTCGCGTCGCCCGTAGAATGTTCCCTTCGCCTTTCGTGCCCACTCCGAGCGGCTCGAACTCGAAGCAGTCGTCGACCTGCAACCACGCCCAGTCGTAACCAAATTCCTCGATACTCGCGATCCAGACCTCGGCCATCTTGCCGCCGTCCTGGCAGACCTCTTCGTACGTATATTTGCCGTACCACGCGACGTCGAACTCTTCGCTGCAAGCAAAGACCGGCAGCCGCCCGGGTTTTTCTAGCGCGATCGCCCGCCGGACATCGTCGAGAACACCGTCGTAAGCCATGGCTTGTCTCCTGAGGCTGGGACCTTCACCGTGTTCCCACCGTAACCGCCACGCCGGGCCAATGCAACCGGTCCGGGCGTCGCGAGTCATCTTCCGCTTCGGCGCCATGATCCCACGACGCGCTGCACCAGCCGGGCTGCGTCCAACCAGCCCGGCTGGGGCAGCGGACACCGAGAAAGGCTCCCGCCTCCTTGTTGTTTCCATCCCTCGACGCTCCATACCGCAATGCCTCCCCTCGCATATCACCTTGCAACTTCAGATCCAAAGACTATAGTGAAAAGCTGCTTTCAACGCGGTAACTGTTCACCGGGCGGCCGGGAACTGGTCCACTTTTCGGCCGGTAAACGCATTTTGGCCGCAAAGACGCTGCCCGAAAACATGGCCCCGTCCCCTTCTTCCCCGCCCCGCGAACGGTTACTGGACGTGTCCGTTCCGCGGGAAGAGGAGCCAAACCATGCGCATCACGAAAGCCGTCACCGAGTTCGAGCGAGAACCGCTCAAGAGCCCGTTCGGTTTCAAAGGCGGCTATCTCGGCGAGCTATGGCAGACAGCCGTTCGCTTCGAGGGCCGACACGGCCACGAGGGGATCGGTCTGGGCGTGCAGAGTGTGCTCTGGTCCGACGCCGCCGTCTTCGCGGAAAATACGGAGTCCGGCGGCAACAGCGTCATGTATCGCATGACGGATTTCGCCGCCGCGAAAGCGGTTGGGCTCGATTGGGACACCCCGCTCGATCTGCTCGATCAGCTACTGCCGGTTACTTACGAGTACGGCAAACAAATCGCCTCCCGCCCGGACCTTCGCCTGACGTTTGCACTGAACGCCCTGGTCGCGGTCGACAACGCCGCCTGGCTCCTCTACGCGGCGGAGAAAGAGATTGGCGACTTCGACACGATGATCCCCGACGCCTTTCACCCCGCGCTCGCCGGTCGGCACGAGAAGCTGGCCAGCATTCCGCTGATGAGCTACGGAGTGCCGGTCGACCGGATCGTCCGGGCAGTCGACGACGGCTACTTTTTCCTGAAGATCAAGATCGGTGCCGATCCGGACAAGGACGGTGACCTGGACAAGATGCTTGCTTGGGACAAGAACCGTCTCAGCGAGATCCACTCCGCGGTTGGTTCCCGAACCACGCCGTACACCGGCAACGGCAAGGTGGTCTACTACCTCGACGCGAACGGTCGCTACGACACCGTCGAACGCGTGATGCAGCTCTTGGATCACGCCGACAAAATCGGGGCTCTCGAAAATATCCTCCTGTTCGAGGAGCCTTTCCCCGAAGAGGTGAAAGTCGACGTCTCCGGGCTGCCGATCATCATCGCCGCTGACGAAAGCGCCCATTCCGAGCAGGACGCCGGGGAGCGGATCTCGCTGGGCTACAAGGCGATTGCGGTCAAGCCCATCGCCAAGACCTTGAGCATGAGCCTCAAAGTGATCCGCCTTGCCCATCAGGCCAACATCCGCTGCTTCTGCGCCGACCTCACGGTGAACCCGGTGCTGGTCGAATGGAACAAAAACGTCGCCGCGAGACTGGAGCCGTTGCCGGGGATGAAGGTCGGCGTCGTTGAGACCAACGGCCGGCAGAACTACAAGAATTGGGACAAGATGCTTGAGCATCACCCCTGTCGCGAAGCGGCGTGGGCCGAAGCCGCCGGTGGTGTGTTTCGACTCGACCAGGATTTCTATGGCCGCAGCGGCTGTGTTTTTCAGGTCGGCGAACACTATCGGAAGCTCGTTTCGCCGAAAAACTGACGGGGATCCGGAGAGCGTGGGACGTGTTGTACAAACTCATCGGGATAGCCCTACGGCGAAGCGATCTCCCAGGCCCAGGCGGTCGCAGGCTCGAACGTAACCTCCCGCTCGATCGCCGGAGGACTCGTGAACATCTCGCCCGTTCCGGCTGCCGTCATTCCGGTGATACGGACCGTGGGGCCCGCAAAGCCATATTCCCCGGCATCGAATTGCAGACCTGCCTTCACCGGCTGATCACTCACGTTGACGGCCAGAATGACCAACTTCTTTTCCGCAGGCAGTCGCCACGTTCCGGCCATCACCGCGTCGGTCGTCACCGGCCACTCGCCGTGCCATTGCCAATCGGCGGTCACACGCGGCACGTCGCCCGCAAGTCTCGGCGGACGGGCCATTTCCCCGGCGTAGAAGTATCGCCGCAAAGCCCAACGCAGTTGGACGATCTGCCTGAAGAACTCGGCGTTCTGCTTCTCCTTGACCACGCCGGGGTTGATCCAGCCGATCTGTTCGCCGAAAACGAGTTGTTGGCCGGCCTTCATCCGCAGCGCCAGGTCCTTGGTCGGTCCGCCGCGGTAGGCACGGCCAAACATCTGGATCACCCCGCCGTAAACCGCAGGAAAGGCCGGCACCTGCCCATCGTACTGCCAGTGCCAGGTAAGATAACCGTCGAACTGGTCGACGTAGGGCTCCGCGTTGCACTCCGTAGTGAGCATATGCCCCGGCGGCATCGACTGCCGGACTTTTTCAAGCAACTCCCAGTACGCCTCAGTCCACCAGTGCCCGCCGCCCAGCGGATGGCCGTGCGAAGAATCGAAACAGATCCTCGGCACGGCGGCTGCCACCTGGTCGATGTAGACGCCTTTAACCCCGCATTCGTTCATCAGCCGCAGCACGATCTCGCGGACCTTATCCTGCCAAAGCCTGGTCGTCGGGCACATCGCCGCCAATTTCACGCTGCTGCCGTCCGACTCCTTGCTGGAATAGCTTTCCAGATAGGGCTCTCCTTCTTCATTCTTCGTGGCGGCCGAACGTGCGAGGCTGGTGAACTGGAAGTCCTCCGTGCCCCGGTCGCGCGTGTCCCAAAGCCGGCCATTGATATAAGGCATCACGTAAACGCCCGACTTCTGCAAGTCGGCGACCGCTTCGGCAAAGCCTTCCTTGGTCGGGAAATAATGCGGGTAATCGTTGTCGAAGGGGATCTGGTGCCAGTTGTACCAGTGGAATCCCGCCGGCACATCAAGCTGTCTGGCAAACTCCTTCACCGGCTCGACGCAGTCCTTAGGCGAACCGCCGCTGAGCGCCCATGCCGGCAGCTCCCGCATCCACCGCGGCGTGTCTTCCCGCCCGTCCGGCCCGAGTTTCGGATACCATTTGGCCTCCTTGCGGACCCAGTCGCGGTAGATCGTTGATGCATCGAACCAATCGCCGCGGAGCACCTGCCACACCGCCTCGCCGCTCAGCTCGAAATCGTTGCCGGCGACGTTCATGTCCGGCGCGGGATGATCGAAACTGAGCAGAAGCGTCCGCCGGACGGGATCCGACTTCGCGAGCAGATCCTTGGTACTCCCCACGGATCGTGCGTGGCAACATAAAGCCCGGTTCCCCGGCCCTCATCGTACGCGGCCATGAACTGCATGCTCGTCCACCCACCCGGATACGTCCCCCCGAAACGATAATTCCGCTGCCAGACGCCTTCCTGCAACGTACCGGCCGCCTGGGGCACCAAGAGCCGGGCATCGGCAGCCAGTTCCGCAATCGAGAGCTGCGGGAAGACGGTCCGCCAGACGCTCCACCGGTCGCTGCCATTCTCGACGCGATACGACCAGCGGATCGCACCGGCCAAAGGATCGCCGATTGCCTTGGCAATCACCGCGATGTCTCGCAAGCTCTCATCCGCCGCCTCCGACCAGCGGATCGCCACCTCCTGCTCCCGCTGCGTCACCTCGATCCGCTTCCACCCGCTGTCGGCGTTGAGCTGTCGTTCCTCCTCGCTCCCGACGCGGCGCAGGGCAACGGAAAAGAGAGCCAATGGCTCCGCCGCGGTGAGCTGCTTTCCGCGCGCCGTATCGAACAGCCCGAGTAGTCGCAAACCGCTGTTGGTCTTCTCGAAAATCGACCCGAGGTTTCCCGCCGTAAGGATAGTCCACTCGGCGGGCTTCTGTCCTTCGGCGGCTCGGACGGCTGCCTCGAGCCGGCCCGTGGCTTCGAGTTGTCTCGCGCCTTGCACTCGCCACCACGCCTGCGGCCGTTTCTCCGGCGGAAGCTCTTGGACTTCGTTCTCGGCCGTCTCAATCCGCCGCCGGACCGCGTCGACGGTCACGGTCGCCCTGGCGGACGTGGGCAACTGGTGTGCTGCCGCTTGAACTGCGTGGCTCGGATTCTCGACCGAGCCGATCCACAGCCATGCGGAGAGTTGTCGTGTCGTGCCGTCCCAAGGGCTCCAGGCCACGTCGCGATGCGCATGCAGATACGTCCCGTAGCCGTCTCGTCCGTCATACAGCAGCAGATTGCCCGACTGCATGGCTCCAATGGCGTTGTCCCCGTCGAGCAATGCGGCCCACTGGCTGAAGGAGAAGCCCTTTTCGGTTGCTTCGAACGGGCCGCTTTGGAGTGGCTCGCCGCCGGCCCAACTCAAGAAATCCTTCCCCGGGAAGTTCAGTTCCAGAAAGTGGACCTCCTTCCACGTAAACGGCTGCTTCTGCCGCTGGACAACGGTGACATACACCAGCGGCCGGTCGTGAAAGTAGAACCATTGGTAGGTTGCTTGCGGCTCGGACCGCGGCGCTGTACCGTCCGGCCGCGAGTACTGCCCGCTCACCTCGACGACCGTCGCAAGCGGCCCCTCGGAGATCCGTTCCACCTTCGCATCCCTGTCGTCGCCAAGGCGGAAACTGCCGGCCGTGGGCTCGAAGGCCCGATCCTGCCAACGGAAATCCTTGAATACTTTCCCCGTCGAAGGAAATTCGATCCGCGAGGGGAGTCCCCCCATTTTCCCCGCATCGTGATGCACGACGTAGTGATCCGTCGCAACGCTGCCGTCCCAGCGAGCCGTCTCGGCCGGGGCTTCGCCGAACACCAGACGCAGAGCCCCGTCATCATCCTTGGGACGCTTCAGAATCAGAATGCCGGAAACGTTCTCCGCCGGATCGAAATCGGCAGCCGGCACGAACTGTAGCGGCACTTCGCTTTCGTCCTCCGAAAGGGCTTTCACGCTTGCCGGGTGGACCGGCAACCGTTTGCACCAGCGCGCTGCGGCCGTAAGGTCGACGGGCACCACGGCCAGTTCCCCCGCCGACGCTCCGCCGACCCGCACGAGAACGCTGTCGGCCCTTGTGAGACTGATCAAAGAGAAAGACAACAGCAGGAACGCGGCAACGCAGCGACGCGGCATGGTGAATCCTCTCGAAGTCTGAATGCGTTGGATGCGGCGGGCCCGCGGCAAAGCTTGTCGCATTTTCGGCAAGGCGATCGTGCGGCGCAGACCGCGCTGCGCCGGCACAGGCAAAGCCGCCCGCCCCCATGATACCGAATACGACAGGCTATGCCAGCTCCACCTGCTGCAGGTATTCCGGCACACTCACCTGCCACTCGATCGATTCGCGAATTTGGGCAGCCAGGCTCAGCGAGACCTGTTCTTCGCCGTGGGTGAGAAACAAGCGCCGCGGTGGAACGCGGAATCCGCCGAGCCACCGCAAGATCGCCGACCGATCGGCGTGTCCCGAGAACCCATGGATCTGGGCGATCCTGGCACGGACCTTCCATAGTCGCCCGTGAATGCGGACCTGCGGATTGCCCTCCAGAATCTGGCGGCCCAATGTGCCCGAAACCTGATAGCCGACGAAAACGATCGTGCTCTCGGGCCTCTGAATATTGTGGGTCAGGTGGTGCTTGATGCGTCCGGCCGTACACATGCCCGACGTGGCCATGATGATCGTCGGTTGCTTCATGCCGTTGATCTTGCGCGATTCTTCGGTGCTGGCCACCAGTTGCAGACCGGGGAATCGCAGCGGCGAGCGGTTCGAAGAGATCATGGCCCAGGTTTCCTCGTCGAAGCAGTCGCGATGTCGTTCAAAAACACCCGTCACATCCACGGCCATCGGACTGTCGAGAAAGATGGGGATCGGCGGTATACGCTTGTCGGAAACCAGCCGGCTGATGTGGAACATCAGTTCCTGCGCCCGTTCGACGGCAAACGTCGGAATCACCACGTTTCCGCCTGCGGAGGCCGTGGCACAGATCAACTCGGCCAGTTCCGTTTCGATGCCATGGTTGACCGGATGGTCGCGATCACCGTACGTGGATTCCGTGACGACGAAGTCCGCCGTTTCGACGAGAGTGGGGTCGCGCAAGATCGGCTTGTTCCACTGTCCCAGGTCGCCGCTGAACACGACCCGCTGCGCTCGACCGTTGCTGCCCACCGCCAGTTCGACAATCGACGACCCCAGGATATGCCCGGCGTCGTAGAACGTGGCAGACACGCGATCGCTGATCCGCACGGCTTCCCCGTAGGGAACCGGCTCCAACCGCCGCACCGCGCGCTCGACGTCGTCCATGGTGTACAACGGCACGACGGGGTGCTTCGGTTTCCGCCCCTCCTTGCGATGACGCTTCCGCTTGAATGCGACATCTTCCGCCTGAATCTGGGCCGAGTCACGAAGGATCAGATCGACCAGATCCGCCGACGCGGCCGTGGCATAGACCGGTCCGCGAAAACCTTCTTGAACGAGCTTGGGAAGCAATCCACAATGATCCAGGTGCGCATGGGTCAGAATGACCGCATCGATTTGGCCGGCCGGCACCGGGCACGGCTCCCAGTTGCGGTCCAGATAAGGCCGTTCCTGGAACATCCCGCAATCGACCAGGATCTTCTCGTCGCCCGTGTCCAGGTGATGCCGCGAACCCGTTACCTGGCGGTTGGCCCCGAGAAACTGCAACTTCATCGCTGACTCCTTGAAAAACGGGGCCACCTCCGCAACAAGCAGGAGTGCCAGCAGCCCGGCTGCTACCATCAACTCCCGCGCCTGAGTTTCCGCGGGCCGATTGAGCAGCCGGGCTGCTTACGAACCGCAGTTTTGTTCGGGCCTCTTACTTGCCTGCGCCCTGTCGATCCCAGCTCGGCCGGCAGTAGGAGAGCGTCAGCAGGGCATAGCCGGTAACCAGGGCCGGCTCGCCCTCCAACCAGCGAGGATTCTCGTTAATCCACGACCCGTCGGGCCGCTGGCGACTGACCAGTTCGGCGAGCAATTCCTGCCGCCAATCATGCTTGACGCCGTCCGAATCCTGGACCTGGTCGACGCGCATCGCGTCGAGCGCCTTCGCAAACGTGTGATAGTAATAGAACAACCCGGCATCGCCCATCCCGGGGTTCGACTCGATGTCGTAATGCTTCCGTATCCATTCGAACGCCGCCTTGATCCGCGGATCGTCGGGCCCCACGCCGGCATAGATCATGCTCTTCAGCCCCGCGTAGGTCATCGAGCCATAGCTCCTCAGTCCGCCGTTCGGAGTTTCGCCGGCCTGGCTGCTGCCGCCCGCGGCCGGCGTGTAGTAGAACCCGCCGTCCGGATTCTTGGCGGCGAATTGGGTGGTGTTGTGTTCGGTCTCCAGATTCTGACAACGGGAGACGAAAATGAGCGCCTTCTTCATGGCCTCATCTTCGGGACCGTTTCCGACCGCCTTCAGGGCATCGACCAGGAAGCTCGTGTTCGAAAGGTCGGGTCGTGTGTGGTTTCCGTACCCGGCGCCTCCATAGTTGTTGCTGGTATGGTCGATGCTTTCGCTCTCATCCCACTGCTCGCCTTTGAGAAAGCGGTCGGCCTTATCGAGCACGCTATCGTACCGACCGTCGCGGTTCGCTTCCTTCATCGCAAGGATTCCCAGACTGGTCTCGTAGTTGCGATAGAGAGAATCCTCGGCGTAAATGCCGCCGTCGGGGCGGACGAAGCTCTCCAGGTATTTCAGGCTCTTCGCGACCAGGGGGTCGTCCGGGGCGCGGCCGTTGCGCAGGAGCCCCGTCGTTACGACCGCCGTCACCCCCGGACCGGCGTGGGACGCATACGAACCGTCCGGCGCCATCGCCTTCGTCTGCAGAAATTGGACCGCCCGGTCCAGGGCCTTCCGATAAGCCGTAGCCGACGCGAGATCCTTTTCGGATACGGCACTTGCAGCCTGCCCCGAGGCCGAGATCGACAGAAGGGCGACAAACGTTGCCGTGGCCGCGAATCGCCGCGACAGAATCCAATCCCAATGCATAATCAACCTCACGGAATTCCAAGAAGTGGGCAGCTTCCCGTTGCGGACAACTCCGGAGACTGCTGAAAAAGGGGGTGCCTGTCCCCTTTTTCAGCAGTCTCCTTCGCCAGGCGCGTGCTGTCCTCCTTCTGGTATTATACCTCTGCGAGGGAAGAATGCCGAACTCGCGGCAAGCCTACACCAGGATGGCCAGGATCTCGTCCTCGTTGAGAATGAGGAGTGTTTCGCCATCGATCTCGACCTCGTTGCCGGCCCAGGGTCTGAAAAGGATTCGATCCCCCTCGTTCACCTGGCTTTGGAGTCGCGTTCCATCCGCCAGCCGCCGGCCGTCCCCAATGGACAGAACACGGCCCGACTGCGGTTTGTCTCTTGCCGTTTCAGGCAAGACGATCCCACCCGGAGTCGTCTCCTCCTCTTCGGTCCGCTTCACGATGACCTTCTCACCCAAAGGCACCAGTTTCATCATCACTCCTCGTCGGTGACGGTCGCCGGCAACGACCCAAAGTTGGATTGGTTGGAAGTACGTCTGACGGGACCCGCCGGCAGGCATCAAGCCAAACCAAATTTTGTCAGCCTGTGACAGACTGTACAAGGGCCGCAACATCCATCGGGGTGGCTCGGCGGAAAAATCCACTCGTTGCCAAGAAAAGGGCTTGCAGCGGCTAGAGAACTTATTACATTGAGGCGTTGGTTACCTAGTTGGTAGGGTTTTCCGGCGGCCAGCCTGCGCGACCATGGCTGCCCCCGCACCGTTGAGCCACCCGCAGGCTCCGGTGTCGAGCTTCTTGAGTTGCAACGCTGGGGTGGGGTAGCCTTTGGCTTGAACAGGCCCGCGGTGGAGCGTGCGAGCGACGATGGGTCGGATCGGGCGTGGATACCACCTCTTCTGTCTAGGGGGACGCGCCTGCGACTCAGCGGCCTGTCGTTACTCTGGCCGGGGTGCTCCCCGGCTCGCGAAACGGGGTCTGTGCGGGCTGGCCGCCTTTTTCTGCACGCGTATGTCGAATCATCACGCGGTAGTCGAACCGTCCGAGAAGTTCCGATTCCCTTCAGGTCGTCGTGGCCAGCACGATCAGAAAGATGATCCACACGGCCAGAACCAGGCCCGAAACAACGAGCAGCAGACGGTTGGGCTTGGGAGGGTTCGGCTCCGGCAACGGCCGCGGTTGCTCCGCAGCGGACGGCTCGGCGACGGTCAGCTTCTTGCGGCGGCTCATGGGAACCTCGGGAACCGTACGGCAGGCCACCTAATCCACGATACGGATTTGGAAGTTCTGCTGGAAAGCCGCGTCGAAATCGTAGACGTCGTCGAAATCCTCGCGGCGGTCGTCGGGGGTCTTCCGCATGTGGCCGATGCGGATCAGGTTGAACACGATCTCGCCAAAATCCCCCGTCCGATGGATGCCCCAACTGTTCAAAACGGTCTTGGCCATGTAGCCGTACTGCTGCAACGCATAGCGACGGATCGCCTCGCACAATTCCTGACCGCTGACATGACGCTGGGGCTGGTCGGCCTCTTCCTCCTCCTCCCGGGAAATCGGCTCGCTCGGACTCTCGCGGCCCATTTCCAGCACGCTCTGCGCGTAGCTGAGAGCCTCGAAAACAAAAACGTACGCGTCGAACTTGTAACGCTTGTCCTGGTGAAGGAGTTCGGCGATGGAGTGCGACGGATCGAGCATGGTTCGTGTGAATCGGTTAGGGTTCGTTGAGCGAAATCCCCGCCCCGAAATGGGGCCGGGCCGCGTCAGGAAACCGACGAATCTTCTATGTCTGTTCGCGGCGGACTCTTTTCGTCACTCGCCGAGCAAGTGAGATCCGCAACCCGGACCAGAACCCGCGCGCGCGCTTCGGTTTCGACCAGAACCTGGCTCGCCAGAACCTCATGTCCCACGACGCGCGCCGGGCCTTCCTTCGTTTCGACGCGCGCGCCGATCGGCGGAAGTTGTTCGAGCATCTGCTCGTACGTTTCGAATTCGTAGCGCAGGCAGCACTTCAGCCGGCCACAGCGCCCGGAGATCTTCGTCGGGTCGAGCGTCGCTTTCTGCAGCTTGGCCATCTTCATCGACACCGGCGGCATTGTCACCAGGTGGTTGTTGCAGCAGACCGGTTTGCCGCAGTCGCCATAGTCCGCCAGGAGCTTGGCTTCGTCGCGGACGCCGATTTGCCGCATTTCGATCCGTGTTTGAAACTCCCCCGCCAGAACCTTCACCAACTCGCGGAAATCGACCCGGCCGTCCGCCAGATAATACACCACGATGCGTTCGCCGCCAAAAATATGCTCGACGTCGACCAGTTGCATCGGAAGTTCGAGATTCTTGATGCAGTGCAGACAGGTCGTAAACTCGTTCTTTTCCTGCTCGTGAATCCGCGACAATTCGTTCGCGTCTTCAGGCGTCATGGATCGGAGAATGTGGCCGTTGGAGGCATTCTCCACTGCGCCCGTGTTGGAATTGGCCTCGCAGAGAATCTCTCCTGCTTCCAGCCCCCTCTCCGTACGGAGGATCACCCGCGTCGCTCGCGCAAATGGTTGATCAGACGGGGGGTCACAAATCCCCAGGATTCGCATTGCACCGAAACGAACTACATACTTTGGCATGCGTAACTCGAATGCTCTCAATGAGTTACAGCGATCCAGATTGCCCTGCCCGGTAGAGCCGTGCAGGTCGCATGCGCCTGCCGCATTTCCCACAGCGAGTATAGCCTTTCGCATCAAAACGCGGAAGGCGGAGGGTTCTCGCCCGACGCCGCCAACCGAAAGAAACCGCCTACTGAAACACGTCGGCTTCGATCGTATACGGCAGCCCGCCCGATTCGTGGAAGCCCGGGCTCTGGTCCACCAGCAGCTTGCCGCCGATCCCTACGTGGTGGGTGGTGTAATCGGCCTTGTAGTCCCCGACAAACTTCACCCGCACGATTTCATGCTTCGCGATCTGCGAGCTGCAGAACTGGCAGTGGCCTTGCGTGGGCACCAGCAGGAGCTGTTTCAAATTGATGACCTGCTTGCCGGGATACATGTAGCCCTTGATGTAGACCCGTTTCTCATGGAGGTCGACTGCCGATTGCGGAAGGATGTCCGCACTCGACTTTTCCGGCTTCAGCGTCTGCCAGGTAATCAACTCATACCCGATCGGGACCTCGTTCATCCGCGCAAACGTGAGCACTCCCGCGCCGGCCATCCACATGCCGATCGACAGGGCAAATCCGGCGATCACCAGCCGCTGCCCCGTATATTCTTCCGGAGCCCGATTGATCTGCCGCTGCGCCAGCACGGCGAGAACGATGCCCGCCACCGGAATGAAACCCAGATACCAGTGGAACATCGTCAGGATCGACAAGCAACCGACAACCGCGCTGAGGACCGCCAGAAGATTCACCTGGCGGTAGCGTTCGGGGCTGTAGAGCTCTTCTTCGTAGTCGAAGAAGTCCTCATAGGCCTCCGGAGTCGTCCTTTCCTCGGTCGAATCGGTTTTCATGTTCATGGCGATCCCCGCATACCGGAAAAATCGAAAAAGCGATCAGTTATGGCGTCGACGTCAGCGCCTTGGCCACGTCGGTGCGATAAGCGGACAACGCGGGCAGATATCCCACGAGCGTTGCCAGGACGATCAGCCCTGGAACCAAGATCAGTTCGACCCACTGGAACGAGAACGCGCTGACCAATACCCCGGTCTGCTCGGCGATCGTGGGAGCCAGCAAGCCGGTCAGCCCGTGCCCGATGAGCACCCCAAAGGCTCCGCCGCCGAGCGACAGCAGGATCGATTCGGCGAGAATGATGCTCATCACCGTCGTGCGCCGAGCGCCCAGCGCCCGCATGACGGCGATCTCGTGGCGGCGATCGTTCATCGAATTGTAGATGCTTACCATGATCCCGACGCCGGCCACCACGACCACCAGCACGGCCAACACCAACAACAGCAACTGCACGTTGCCCACGATCCCGTCGAACAATTCCGCGATCACTCGCGACGGCATGGCCGCCTGGGCCACCGCCTCGTCGTTGATCACCGTCGGCAGCGACATAGCCAATTGCGGCTGGCGCTCGATATCGGTCACCAGCAGAATCGCCGACAGCTCGCGGTGGGCATCGTGGTCATGGGCGTGGTCGTGCTCCTCAGCGGGATCGTGGCCGGCATGTTCCTTGTGCTCATGCTCGTCATCCGCCGCCTTGTCCGCGGTGTGCGTGTGCTCGCCGTCGGCGTGATCGTCCTCGTGCGCGTCGGACTCCGCCTTCTCGTGCGCGGCATGCGTCTCGCCGTCGTGCGGCTTGTCGCCGCTATCGGAATGTTCGTGCTCATGATCCGCGTGCTCGCCGTGCTCATGATCCGCGTGATCGCCGTGCTCGCCCTCTGCATGGTCGGCGTGCCCTTCCTTCTCTTCCTTGGAATCCGGCTTCGCCGCAGGTTCACCCGGGCTTTCGAGACCTTCGCCCGCCAGGACCTTCTGCTCGAACGACGCCCCGTGCTGGTGCGCCTCGCACTGGTAAAAGCCCTCCAGATTGACGAACAGCGCTCGATCGTTCGGCGTGCCGGTGTGCTCGAGAATTCCGACCACCGTGAACGCTTCGTGCCCGTCTTCCCCCCCCGGTTCGCTCGTCGTCGCAACCGGCACGAATGTATCCCCGACTTTCATCCGGAGCTTCTTTGCGACCGTTGAGCCGATGACCGCGTCAAAAGGATTCTCGCTGAGGAAATTCGCTCCTTCGGCGAATGCATACTCCCGCCCATCCAAGTACGTCAGCCTTTCGAACGCGTCCGGGATGGTCGCCACGACGGCGAACCCCTTGTAGTCGTGCCCGGTGCAGACGGGAATCGCCACGTCCACGGCCGGCGCGAAACGGCCGACGGTGAATTCATCGAGATAGCTGTAGGGGATATTCTCGATCGGCTGGCTGAGATGGAAGACGGTATTGAGCACAAGCTGCAGAGGACTTCCCTTTGCGCCCACGATCAGGTCGTACCCCTGCGAACCGCGGCGGAACGACTGGTCGATGACGCCGTGGATCACCAGAACGGCCACCACCAGGGCCACGCCAAGCGCTACCGTAAACGCCGTCAGAGCCGAAGCCAGCGCCCGCTGCTGAATACTCCGCCACGCAATTCTCAACAAGCTCATCGAGTTACCACCGCACGGTTGAACTGTTCAAGATGATCGACCCGGTCAAACTGTTCGGCCACTTCGGGAGCATGGGTAACCATCACCAGGGCCACGTTTTCCTCCCGGCATGTCTCGCGGAGCAGATCGACAATTTGCTGCTGGTTCCCCGAGTCGACATTTGCAGTCGGCTCGTCGGCCAGAAGGAGACGCGGCTGATTGGCCAGCGCCCTGGCCACCGCCACACGCTGCTGCTCCCCGACCGAGAGCATCGTCGGCTTGTGGGTCATGCGATGCCCCAGCCCCACGCGCTCCAGAAGGTGCCTGGCACGGGCCCTGTCCACTCGCCGCCGGCCGAATTTCATGGCCAGCATCACATTTTCCAGGGCCGTGAAGCCGGGCAGGAGATTGAACGTCTGGAAGACGTATCCGATCCGTTCCGCGCGGAACATATCGCACTCGGCCTCCGTGAAGACCGTGATATCCCAGCCGTCGATCTTGACCCGACCGGCGTCGGGTCGGCTGATCCCGGCGATCACATGCAGAAGTGTCGTCTTGCCACAGCCGCTGCGGCCTACGACCACCACCTGCTCGCCCGCCTCCACGTGGTAGTCGTCGATCGCGAGGATCGGCAGACGCCCGCCGTCCGGCTCTCGGAAAGATTTGCGAATCCCTTTGAGAAACAGGACTTCGGACGAGGACGAACCATCAGGTCGGTCACTCAAAAGTGGCACGGAACCCCCCTCTTGTGGCAGGTATAGACCGATAGCGGATGCATGGGCAGCCTACAGGATTTACGCCGGCTGTCTTCCGCAAGTTCGCGCCAAACCGCCGACGCTCCCGACTGTCCAGGTGAGCGGATGGAGCCGACGGCGAGATCCGATCTCAGCTTGCCGCACGATCCACTCTTTCTCTGGTCTTTCTCTGGCTCTCGATTCTGGACTCTCAAAGGCTGTCCGGAAACGGGGACTGGGCCGCGGATGTTTTGTTCGAGACCGAAATGATGCACGATGCCTACCCCCTCGTTCGGATAGCCTGTCGACTCGTTTTCTGCCGAGCGTTGGCCTGAGGGTGGGCTGATAAAAACGGGGACTGGCTCCGCAACATCTTGTGTGGTCGCTCTGGCTAAACCCCTACCAGTTGCGGTGCCTGTCCCCGTTTTTATCAAGTTTTTATCAGCCCAGCCTGAGGGAGTGCATTCGCGACCTCATTCGGGCGGACCAGCGCGAAAACGCCCGGCAAGCATTGGAGTCGGAGATCCTCAAGGGGCTTCGAAGCGGTGGCTCCTCACCGATGCTATCATCGTTTCGAGCCGCCTTGATTAGCCGGATCGGTGTACGGGGCGTAGAGATGCGGACGGCGCTGGAGCCAGTTCACGTCGCGGAAACAGCCGCCCTGCCAAATGCGATAGTCGTCGTCAACCGCCACCACCGCCACGATGTATGGCTGGTCGCCGTCGTTCCAGGCCAGCAACTCACCCTTGCGGTCCACAACACAACTGCCCAAGGCGCCGTTGCGCGCCACCACCATGCAGAGCTGATTGTCGATGGCGTGGGTCCGGATGATCGCTCGCCAGCGGTCTTCGCTGAAAATCGGCGAACCCATACTCCAGCGGTCGGCGCGGTGATCGCCCATAATCGGCAAGAGCAGGAACTCCGCGCCGTTGAGGCCGACCACGCGCGACGACTCTGCCGCCGAACTGTCCATGCAGATGTTGCAGCCGATCCTCCCGATCTCCGTATCGAACACCGGGAAGCCGTCGCCGGGCAGGATGCCGGAAGCGCATTCGCCGCCCACGGCAAGGTGGACCTTCCGGTAACGTCCGTCGATGGCGCCGCTGGGGCCGATCAGGACGAGGCTATTGTGTACCGCGTCACCGTCGCGCTCGTACATCCCCAGCGCAATCCGCACCCGGTGTTTGCGCGCGATCGCTGCAAAGGCCTCCGTCTCGGGGCCCGGCACGGGCACTGCAAGATCGATCGCGTGACCGGGCACGCCCCATTGCAAAGCGATTTCCGGCAGCACGATGAGCTGGGGATGATGCTGCTGACAGGCGGCTTCGCAGAGCTGACCGTAGAATTCCATGTTATCCTGCGGCGTCTTGAACTGCCGTCCTCGGCGCTGGGTATGGTGGCCTGTGACCACGCACACTCGCACGGGCGGCCGTTTTGCCAGCGGCGAATCCGCCACGGCAACTCGCGGCAGTTGCCACAGGGTCTTGCCTGAGGCCGTCCAGCGAAGCGTCGCGCGAATGGTCAATTCACCCGCATTCCCCGGCGCCGGAATCCGCCGCGAGAACCGTGTGTGGCCCGTATCGGCCGACTCCGGGAGCAAGTATTCCCAAATCGCGTTCACCCGTTCTTCCTTGGCCGATGGTGCGCCCCAGACAGCGATACACCACAACGCATCGCGCGGCACCGCCAGGCCCTCGTGGCTGACTTCAGTCGTAATTTCGTAGGTCTGGCCCGCGACGATCCCGTCAAACCGCCATTGCCAGCCGCCGCTGCACGTGCGCGTGCCGTTGGCGTCGACGGCGAACGCCTCGCCGTGCTTCTCGGTAACCGGTGCAGCTTTCGGATGCGGCGCCCACGGCTCGGCCGTCTTGAGGGCCGGCAAGTTCATCTCCGCGGTTTGGGCAATCGCCGATAGCAGTGCCCCGGCGACGAAACAGACGGCTGTTAAAGGCTTCATCGTCGACATTCTCCCGATCACGGATGATGCGCGGTTGCACTCAGGGGCCGCAGAACCTTGTATCTTCGCTCCGGCAACCCACGAGTACCTGCCGTGCCTGTCCCCCACTTCATCAGATCACTCCGGCCCCAAGCCGATCTGATTATATCCCGCCGCGCCATCGCAAATCGAGGTGTCGCTGACGATCCCTCGCACCGTCCGGAGCACCCGCCCTTCGTCTGCGAAAAGACGGCCGTTCTGCCGGCCGCTGAGGCCAATCAGGCGGCGGCGGCAAGCCTTGCCCACAACGCGGAGGCTGGGCCGGGATCAGGGTGAAGCCCTGGCGTTGGGCCGGGATCAGGGATTGGCGGAGAGAACAACAACGCCTCGCACTTCCGGCGCCATGCGACGGCGTGATAACTCCAATCTCAGCCTTCACTTACCGCTCTTGTTTTAAAGAACTGCTTGACGAAGCGCGCCGCATCGGCCACAATGGCGTAGGTAAATGGACATGTGAACACATGCCCCCCGGGCCGGCGCCAGCCGACTTCTCGGCTCGCCGCTCCCGAGATCTTTGAC
>JAXGMN010000073.1:0-52633 GCA_040768665.1 Thermoguttaceae bacterium | reverse complement strand
GAAACGGGAGCGAGTCCGCCTCGACCGCTCCGTGGCCACGCCGGATACGCCGCGGCTGCTGCGCCATGCCTTCGTGGTGCCGGACGGGACCGACACCGTTTCGGTGGGCATCGCGGCGCCTGCCGGCATCGCCGGCGAAGTGACGTTCGGCCGGGCAACGCTGCGGCGTCTGCCTCGGACGCCGGCCGATGCGATCGCCGCGCTGCCGCCCGGCGACGAGCCCGACCCCGACCCGGTCCAGGGGCTGGAGAGCTTCATCGAGCGGCATGGGCACAAGCCATACGATCTGTTCCAGCGGGGCGACGACCTGATGACGCTGCGGCTGATCTTCGAGGATCGGCAGTTCGGCACGCCCGTGTGGATGCTCGACAACTCGCCCACCGTCGACCATTGCGGCACCGCCTCCATCTGGCCCGCCTGGAACCCGGATGCGTCGGCCCTGTTTGTCGAGGGGCTGCGGGCGATCGGCGATCGGTTGCACAAAGGCTGGTTCCTCCATAGCGAATTCTCGCGGATGCGCCCCAGCCGGGGCGGTCAGCCGGCGGTCTGGGCGCCGGAAAACCCCGACCTCTTCTATGGCCCCGCAAGTCCTGAGAGCCGCGTGGCATGCACCAACTGGCGAACCGGCGAGCAGAAAATCATCGCCCAATGGGAGCCGCTGGCCTGGCCGGCTTCAGGTCAGCGGGTGTACGGCCTGACGCGGGACCTCCGCCACATCTTCGTCGACCTGCCCAACCGGGGCATCTTCGTGCCGTTTCAGCGCGACGAAAAGTATCCCATTCCCGTGCTGTCCTTGTACGACGGCCGGCCGATCGGACCCGGCGGCAAGTCGATTGGCGGCAACCATGTGAACGTCATCTACGAGCATCCGGAATTCGGCGACCTGATCGCGCTGCGCACGGGAATGCTGGTCGACCGTGAAACCGGCGAGACGACCTGCGTCGCCGTGCCCTTGTGCGGCAACTCGAACTACCTGCGGGCGTTTCACGACAATCGGGTGCGATATCCCAAGGGCGACCAGTGGAACGCCTACGGGCTGCCGTGGTTTGCCAAGGGCGTGCGGCTGCCCGTCGGTCTCGGGATGGACGAGCTTCACAATCTCTGGCGAAACATTCCCCACGCCACGCACGGGCACGAATCGCCCTCGCCCGACTGGCAGTACATCGCCGTCGACGGCGGTGCGACGCGGATCGTCCGCGTTAGCGACGGGCAGACGCAATCCATCCGTCTCTCCTCCAACGGCGGCAACTACCATCTCCACTGGCAAAAGCACCCTCGCTTCTTCATCGGCTGGGTCCGCGGATGGCATTTTGGCAGCTACCTTCGACCGCAAAACGCCAACGTCGAGTTCCAGGTCTTCACCGACGGCACGTTTCAACCGATCGTCGATACCAAGCACCGGCTCAACGGTTACTATTCCGGCGGCGACTTCTCGATGCTCAGCCCCGACGCCACAAAGATCCACTACGGATCGAGCATGACGGGCCGGTTCCGCAATTACATCGCCGTCATGGCTCGCCCTCGCCCGCCGGTCAACCTCTCGTGGAAGGCCGACCAGGGCGCGGTCGTGCTGGCGTGGGAGCCCTCGGCCTACCACCGCGAGGCCCGCGGCTATCTGGTCTATCGCAGCCAGCGCAGCGGCGACGGGTATCAACTCGTTACCCCCAAACCCGTCGAAGCAACCTCCTGGCGCGACGCGACCGTGCAACCGGGCCGGGCGTACTCCTATGTGGTCAGCTCGCTGGAGCATTCCGGCCTCGAAAGCGGCTACTCCGAGGAGGCGGCTCGCGCGGGCGTCGATCTGCCCGACACGATCGATGACTCCCTGGTCGTGTACGCCGAACCCGAGCACGCGATCCGCGACCTGCCCACCGAGGCAATGCCGGGATTATCGATCGGAGTGGACCGGCGGGAAGCGTCCGACTGGTACTACCTCTACCGCCATCCCAAGAGCGAGCAGGGCGAGGCGAGCCTGCAGGTGAACCTTCCCGCAGCCGGGCGGTATCACGTCTGGGCGCGCGTCCGCGGGCACGAAGTCGAGCAGGGCCGCTGGGAAATCACCGCGGCCGGCCGCACCCTGGCCGTGAGCACCGGGGAGGACCAGTGGACATGGGTTCGCGCCGGCGACGGCCCCGTGGCCGTGGACGCGGGGCGAGTGACGCTCGGCCTGGCTACGTCCGACGCGACGGCCCAAATCGATCTCATCTGCCTGGCCACCGATAGCCGGTTCACTCCCCGTGGGCCGCGGCCGCAAAACACCGAGCCCCCGCCGGCGATCGAGGGCCTGCGGGTTGAGAATATCCGTCCGCGGGTCAATCGGCTGGCGTGGAAGCCGTCGCAGTCGCCGGGCCTGGCGTATTACCACGTGTATGCCGCGACCGAGCCCTTCGACGCTCCGCAGCAGCGATTGCGAATCGGCTCGCCGACTGAGCCCGAGTTGATCGACTGGGGACTGCAAGCGGGCACCGAATACTACTACGCCGTCACGGCCGTCGACCGCCAAGGCAACGAGAGCCCGATCGGCCATGCGGCAAGCGCCGCGACGCCGCTTCGTGACGCCACGCCCGCGATAGTCGAGTTGCATTTCGCCGACGCGGAGCTCGAAGGACCGTTCGAGCGTTCCACCGCCGACGGCACGCGCGGCAAGACTTATGTCGTTGCTCAGGACGCCGCGGGGAACCGGGCGAGTTGGAAGGTCGACATTCCCCACGCGGGGCGCTACTGTTTCTGGCTCCGCTACCTGCCTCGCGGCTCGGGCGACCGCGGCGGCGAGGTATCGCAATCCGTCCGCGCGACGATCGACGGCCGACGCGTCGCCGTGCTCGGCGGCGGTTCGACCGACCTGCACGTGCCCGACCGGCTCATCGCTCCAGGGAGCCCGCTCGCCGAGAGGCTTTGGACCTGGGCCTGGCCCGGCACGGCCGACCTCGATGCCGTCGAGCTGACGCAAGGCCGGCACACGCTGACGCTCGACCAACTCGCGCCGAACGTCCGTTACGACGCCCTGGTCATCACCGACGAACCCGCCTGGCAACCGCCCGACGGCCGCCTGCGGCAGCGTTGAATCTCCAGCCTGCGTTATTTATGTCCCCATAGTAACCGTCTCAAACTGTAAACGCCACCACCGCGGTTTATCCCGGTGGGGCGATGCTTAGGCAACTACAAACGGCAAGACCTCGTTTTAGTGATTTCGCTTCCGCCGCTCGGCCCTACAGGCCGAGCGGCGGAAGCAAATCACAAAACGGCCTACAGGATCGCCTTTTGTAGTTGCCAAACATCGCCCCACCGACGCGGGGTCGGTGGTGGCATTTGTAATCGTCTCGACGAGCCCGGACCAGTCCAAGCTGCCACGAAGGCAGACTTCCGGGAACGCCGCGCGTGAAGTTCCTATCACACAGGTGTCGCATCGATGACCGCATTGCAAATCGACGAGGAAATGTCGGAAGCTCTTCGGGAGCTGTTGAAAAAGTATGGCGTCAGACCTAAGGGAACCTGGCGGCTGATGTCGGCTCACAACCCAACCGTCGACGCCCGGGAGGAAATGCTGCTCCTGCCCGGCGACACGTATCACGCCGCCGAGCCAGACGGCCGGGCCGTCCCGCTGTTGACCTGGCGAGCCGAGCGGCGGTTTGTCGAGTTGAAGCGGCTTGTCGACGAGCAAACCGTTGCACCGCTGGTGATGTGCCGCCTGGCAAGATTCACCGATGGCCGTGAACAAGCGCTCCCGCGCTGCCTCTACCGAATGCTCGACCTCTGCGAGTGGCTCTCCGGGAAGCAAATCACCGGGCTGTTTGCCAGTTTCGGCCGAGGCGGATGCGCCAACGTCGTCTGCCGGTTGGAGGCCGACGTGCTCTCGAGCATCGAGATCTCCGGCACCCTGCCCGCCGGCAGCGAGCCCGTCGACCGCCACGAATTGATCGCCGGACGGGGCGTCGCCTGCGATCGGGTAGTCGACACCCAGGTCCCGCAGAGCTCCGTCTATCTTATTTCCCAAGGCCGCACGGAAACCTACACCGATAGCGATGCCGAACTGTTCGGCCTGTCGCCGGAGCAGGTGCCGCTGGTGCGAGCGGCCTTCCGAGTCCTGGCTGCCCCCAACCTGGCCGACGAGTGGCGGCGGCAGCACGAGCGGTTGCGGAGTCTCGTAGACCTCGCCTCGACATCGGATCATCTACGGCAGCGGCTGGCCGTGAAAGGAGCGTGAAATGAAACCGGTGAAGATTGCCATGCTCTCGCTGACGCACGGCCATACGCGCAAGTACTATCAGACGCTCCGCGACTCTCCGGCGCTGGACTGGATCGCCTGTTCGGCCGAAAACTCGGCAGTCCACCGGCGGTTTGAACGGTCGGTTGCCGGCGTGCCCTGCTATTCGGATCCGCAGGAGATGTTCGATCGGCACCCGGAAATCGAGGCCGTGGTCCTCGCCTCGGCGAATCACCTGCACCTCGAGCAGGTCCGAGCGTGTGTCGAGCGGGGCGTCCACATCCTCTCGATGAAGATCCCCACGTTCGACCTGAGCGAATACGACGAGATGATCGAGATGGTCGAACGGGCCGGCCTGGTCTGCCAGATCGAGCTGGAGCTGCACTACAACCCGGTGGTTCACCGCATCCAGCGGCTCGTCGCGGAAGGCGCAATCGGAGAAATCCTCTCCGTCGGGGCGACGAACATCACCCTTTCTCCCGTCTGGGCGTTTCCCTGGCAGGGAGTGCCGGAGGAAAGCTATGGAAAACGCGTCGCCCTGCGCCCGGGCGACGCCCGTTTCCGAGGCGGAGCTCTTTGCGACCATCCGCATATCTTCGATCTATTGCGATGGCTGACCGGCGCCGACTTCGAATGCATCTACGCGGAGCCCGCCCCCAACCTCCGCACCGATCTCGAGGTGGAAGACATGCTGCTGGTCAACGGCAGGATGACCGATGCAACGACGTTCCTCCTCGACCCGTCGTGGTCGCGCCTTGAAGAGCGGCTCGCCGAGCCCGGGCCGGGCTGGGAGGTCTTTCCAAAACGGATGGAAGTGAATCTGTTGATCCACGGCAGCCGCGGCAGTCTGCTGGCCGACTGTTTCGGGCCGAACGTCTACCACAACGGCGCGCCCAGGGATCGGTACACCGTGCAATACACCTATTTCGACGAATGGATCGGACTGGTCGACGAATTCGTCGACTGCATCCGCAACGGCCGAACCCCCAAGATCAATCTCCGCTGGCACCGCCGAACGATCGAAGCGATGAACGCCTGCTACGAAAGCATCCACACCGGCCAGCCCGTGTCGCTCTGAGGAAGTGCGGGTTGAGCGGGGCGAAGCATCCGCGGTAAACTCGGCCGCGAACAAGTTCACAGGGCGGAGTCGAAAAACCCCCGACAAAAGGGGGCTGGCTCCGAGCCAGACATTTGCAAGATACGGAGAAAAGGCGATGGCGATGCGGCACAGTGCCGGGCGCGAAAATCACTGCCGGGCCGCGAGTCTCCAACTTGCGTTCCTGCTCATGTTGTTTACGGCATTGGGCGGACGGTCGCTCGGCGCAAAGCCGGCGCCGGACGAAAGGGCGACGTTCTACCGAGCGGCACTTGCCCGTGATGCGATGGATACGATTGCCGCCCGGGTCTCGAACTCGCTGTCATCTTCGGAGTGCCCCAAGGAACTCGACGCCCTGGCGGCCGCTCTTTCCGACAAGCAGGGCGCCTCCCTGCCGGCGCTCCGGTGGCTCCTGGACCATTCCGGCCTCGATCCGGCCGTCACCGCGGAACTCCTGTGGCGGATTGCCGTGCACGAGCGATTTACCGACGCCCATGCTGCCCTGGCGGCGGAGTTGCTCGACCACGACGACGCGTTCGTCCGCGCCCTGGCCGAGTGGGCGATTGCGACGCGAATCGGAATGGATAACAACGGCCAGGAAATCCGATGGCCCCGCCCCGATCCGCCGGCCTGGTACACCCGTTGGGCGTCGCTTCCGCCGGATGTGCACCTGGAAGGCGATTACGCACGATATGCCATCCTCTGGAATATCCACTACTCGCCCGAGCAAATCGCTTCCTCCGCTTCGGCGATCCTGAAGCGAACCTCCGGCGCGGCCGAGGAATCGCTGCCGGCCGCCTCGGCGGAAACACGGAAGATGATCGCCGGCCGGCTCGCGGCCCTCGAGTCGATCCGCGACGAGCTTCAGCGCCTTGCCCGCGAACCGGCGCCGGACCTGACCGCGATGCGCCGTCGCTGGCTCGATGCCCGCCGCGCCGCTCGCCCCGTCGTACTGGCCAATCCGGCCATCGACTTCGGAGCGGTCGTCTTCGTCAAGCGATACCCGGTGCATTCGCATCGCAACATCACCGGGTCGCAGTATCCGTGGGTGCACAAACCCGGCGGCGATATCTATGTGCAGTCGGGGGTTGCTCCCGGCGGTTCCATTCGCCGGGTCATCGACGGGCAGCTCGGCCCCGGGCACGTCCACGGGATCGATCTTTGGTGGGACGCCGACCGCGTGGTTTTCGGCTACACCCGCCAGCCGAACTGGCCGCCGAAATACGACGCCGTCCGCGGCAACGACAGCTTCTTGCTCCGCCGCGACCAGGAGCCGACGCACTTGTATGAAATCCGCCTCGATGGCGGCGGCCTTCGGCAGATCACGGATCACCCGTACTGGAGTGATCTGGAGCCGACTTACTCCGCCAACGGCGACATCGTCTTCGCCTCGGACCGGTCCGGCCGCTCGTCGGAATGCGGCAACTTCGGCGCGGACCACACGGTCGTGAATCTTTACTCGGTCAGACCCGACGGATCCCGCCTCCGCCGGCTGAACGACAACAAGGACATCGACCGTTACCCCCACAGCCTCGATAACGGCCTGATCGCCTATACCCGCTGGGAATACCAGGAGCGGCACTTCTTCGAAGTCCACGCGATCTGGACGATGCGGCCCGATGGCACGATGGCCGACGCCGTGTTCAACCAACACTTGAAATGGCCCTGCAGCCTCCGCGATACCCGCAGCGTGCCCGGCGGTTCGAAACTCGTCTCGATCGCCGCCGGGCCCCACACCCTGGCGTACGGACCCGTCGTAGTCGTGGACCCAAAGGTGGGAATCAACGAAGAGAAGGCGATCCGCATGGTCACGCCGGGCGTCTCGCCCCAGGAAGGCGGAATGGCGGGCGCTCCGGTGCCGGAAGGAGGCGTGGGGGATCAGGGCGGGCTCTACCAGACGCCATGGGCGCTGTCCGACAAGTGCTTCCTCGTCTCCTACTCCTACGCTCGGCCGGCATCCGATACGAAAGGCGGCAGAAATACCAACGGCTTCGCCCTCTACGTAATCGACGCATGGGGCAACAAGGAACTGATCCACCGTGATCCCGTGCTGTCGTGTGCTTTTCCGATGCCTCTCAAGACGCGGCCCCGTCCGTCGGTGCTGCCCGAGACGCGCGACCCCGCCGAGCAGTACGCCACCTGCTACGTGAATGACGTCTACCACGGCCTGGAAGGAATTCCCCGCTCAACGGTGAAGTACGTTCGCATCTCTCAGCGCGTAGGCTGGCCGTTGGACGACAAAATCGGGGCAATGCGATGGATCCCCGGCAACGCCTGGGAGCGGAAAATGGGTTTCGAGGCATGGGCGCCGGTTCGCGTCATCGGCACAGTGCCGGTAGCCGAAGACGGCTCCGCTCACTTCAAGGTCCCGGTCGACACCGCCGTCTATTTCCAGGCCCTCGACGAAAACCATAGGGAGATTCGCCGGATGCGGAGCCATGTCACGTTCCAGCCGGGCGAAAACCGCGGTTGCCTCGGCTGCCACGAGACGCGGCTCAAGACTCCGGCGGCCGACTGGCGGCCGGCAATCGCCCTGGCCTCTGAGCCCGCGGTCCCCGCGCCACCTCCCTGGGGCGCCACGAAGCTGCTTGGCTACGAGTGGCTCGTGCAGCCAATTCTGGATCGCCACTGCGTCCGCTGTCACGGCCCCGAAAAGCTCGACGGCGGTCTCGATCTTTCCTCAACCCGCGCGGACGACGGACTCTACCAGTCGTTCCGCACGCTGTTTGGCGACTATCAACGCGACGGCAAGAAAGGCAAGCCATTGGTATCCGTATCGAACCGGTTCAGCGGAGCGGAGGTAACCCAGCCCAAAGAGTTCGGTTCGCACAAGAGCCCGCTGATTCGCGTCCTGACCGACGACGAATTGCACAAGAAGGAAGCCGCGCTCGACGAGGCGGAGTGGATCAGCCTGGTCACGTGGGTCGACGCCAACGCCCCCTACTACGACACCTTTTTCAATCGCCGCCCGCCCGACGGCGGAACGACGCGCCGCGACGTCACCATCGAGCTGCCTGCGCCCTTCGCCGCCAGGTAGTCCCGCAACCATCCCGAGCCAATCAAACCTCCTCGCGATCAATCCACTTGGGCAACGGAACCGGCCGGTACTCTTCGAACCGGTCCAGCAGTTCGCCCGGCTGGTCGGCCACGAAAAGAACGTGCCGGTGTTGCGGCCTCAGAAAGCGCTCCGCAACCATGTGATCGAGAAATCGTTTCAGATCCCGGTAATAGTCGGCCACGTCCAGCAAGCCGCACGGTTTCTGATGCAGCCCGAGTTGGGCCCAGGTGAGGATCTCGCAGAATTCCTCCAGCGTTCCTATGCCGCCGGGTAGGGCGACGAACCCATCGGCAAGGTCGGCCATCAGCGCCTTCCGTTCGTGCATCGAACCGACGATCCGCAGGTCAGCCAGCCCCCTATGGGCCACTTCCCGATCGACGAGAGCCTGGGGAATCACGCCGATCACTTCGCCGCCGGCGGCGAGCACCGTGTCGGCAATGACGGTCATCAGGCCGATGCTCCCTCCGCCGTAGACCAGTCGCAATCTCCGTCGGACAAGTTCCTCCCCGAGCCGCACGGCCGCCTCATGATACTCAGGCCGCCGACCGGGACTCGAACCCAAGAATACACAAATCGACTTCATACGACAGACGCTTCTTGAGGAGGCACGACGAGGGTCTTGTGCCCCGATTCTCGGACAATCCCGGCGCCCGGAAGGCGTTTAAGGCCGGCCAGTGGAACCACGATCGCATCGTTGCGCAGGGCGACCACATCCGCTCGGGAAAGCCCTTCAGCAGCCAGCCTGCCGGCCCGCTCATGCGGCCTTTCTCATCTCCGCCGGCCGCTGCACGCGGACCGACTGCAGCAGTTCGCCGTCCTCGTCGAAGAATTCGACTTCCTCGCTGTCCGGCAACAAAACGGCTTGCAGCTTATCGCAGCGGAATCGATGGCCGAGGAAATAGCCATCCCGCAGAAGGAGTGTGCGGCTGATTTCTTCCGGTCGATCCGCACCGAGTTCGGCAAACACCGCCGAAATGGTCTGAAATGTCGCGTCAGGCTGCATAGGTTCGAGGCGGCTCCTTGATGGGAATCAGATCGGTCCGGCACAGGCAATCCCTTTCATCTCGGCAAGATCGCCATTACAGACGCCCCAAACCGCCCAAATTTCAAAAATGTGTACGAACGCTTCGTTGTTGACATCCGTACACATGGCAGTACAATGAACGGCGTTCTCAAAGCCTGTCCCAAAACCGTCGGGGACTGGCTCATTTTGCGGAGTCTTCGGAGCAAAATGTGCCTGTCCCCTTCTTCTCGGGAGGTTTTGGGGCAGGCTCTCAGGGAGACTCGACTATGGACAACCGCTTTTTCGCGTTCGAGGAAGGCGACAACTCAGAGAGCCCTCACCCGATCGGGGAGATTCTCGCTGAACTCCTGGATCACTATCAGATCCGATTTCCCAATGCGAGGATCACGCTCGTGGAATCGCCCGTTACCACTTGAGGGGCATCTCGTCAGGGAGGATAGCAATGCTCGTGCTCACCAGAAAAGCCAACGAAGCAATCGTCATTGAGGGCGGGATTCGGGTTACCGTTCTCAAGATCCGCGGCTCCCAGGTTCAGCTTGGTATCGATGCGCCGAAAGAGGTGGTGGTTCGGCGAGCGGAGTTGGACAGTCCGCAGGACAGAAATGCCATCGTCGCCGCGTGACGATGCCGCCGCGCCAGGAACGAGGTGCCTGTCCCAAAATGGGGACAGGTTCCGTAGCATCTTGCATTTCCCGGCGCTGCAAACCACGACGCGCCAGCGGAGCCAGTCCCCTTTTTCAGTGGCCTCCGACGGGTGGCGTGGGCTTGCGGCTGCTCGAATGCGGTACAATAGAGCGGTCGACGCCGAGAGAGCGTCGTTTCCCGTTCACCGTCATAGTCTGGCCGGATTGTCGGATGAACACGTACGGCGCGTCGCGCTACTTCCCGCCCCCTGAAACCGCCGACGAGGACGGGTTGGTGGCCATTGGGGGGCGACTCTCGCCCGAATGGATTTTGGACGCTTACCGGCACGGGATCTTTCCATGGCCGTTCACCGGCGACGTCAGCCTGATGACCTGGTGGTCGCCCGATCCCCGCGCCATTATTGAACTGGATGACTTCCACGCCTCGCGGCGTTTGCTCAGAACCTGTCGCAGCAGCAAGTTCACGGTGACCTGTGACCTGGATTTCGCGGGGGTGATTCAGGGGTGCGCCACCGAAAACGGCAGAGCCGGCGCTACTTGGCTGTTTCCGGCGATGATCCGGGCCTACACGCGATTGTTCGAACTGGGGCACGCGCATAGCATCGAAGTGTGGCATGATGGCCTTCTCGCGGGCGGGACGTATGGTGTGGCGATCGGCGGATTGTTTGCCGCGGAATCGAAATTCTATCGGGTTCGCGACGCCTCGAAAGTCGCTCTGGCGTGTCTTGTGAATCACTTGAAAGCCCGTGGCTATCAACTCCTGGACATCCAGCAGCGCACGCCGCACACCGCCGCGCTCGGCGCGGTCGAGATTCCTCGCCGCGAGTATCTTCTCCGTGTCCGCGAGGCTTTGGAGCGATCGGTCGACTTCGGCGAGCAATTGCAGTCGGGTTTTCATGACAACCCAACTGGGGCCGCCGTGTGACAATCGGTTTGCTTTTCGACGCCCAGGCCCATATATATGGTGGTAAGGCAGGTCGTTTAACCGCAGTGCCCAACGGGCCGCGCGTATCGAGCCCTCGGAACGGATGGTGGTAAGGCAGGTCGTTTAACCGCAGTGCCCAACGGGCCGCGCGTTGGGCTGCTGAAAAAGGGGACAGGCACCGCAACATCTTGCTGTTGCGCCCAGGCCAGGCCGGCGCCGGTTGCGGAGCCGCTCCGTTTTTTACTATGATCGCATGGGGAGATTCCATGAGCGTGCTTTTAAGGAAAAAGATGCCGAACCGCCCCTTCGAGACGATCGCCGGGTTCGCTGCGCCGTGGGCGGTGATGGCGATTTTCGGGTTCTGGTTCGCCGCTCCCGTGGCTCGGGCCTGCACCACGCCGGTGTATCGCTATGCCATGTACAACTGGGGTTCTTCACCGTTTGTTGTCTGCTATCTGCATCGCGGCGAACCGGACGCCCAGGATGAGCCGGTCCACCAGAAGCTCCGAGAAGCTTCCCGCAGCGAGTCGGCGGCAGCGAATGTGGTGCTGGAGCCAATCGATCTGGACCAGTGGAAGCCGGAGAAACTGCCGCCGCCGGTGCGGGAGGTGCTCCAGGCCCATGCGGACGGCCCGCTCCCCACGCACGTCGTTCTGACGCCCTGGGGCGCGGAACTCTCGGCCGGTCGACTGGACGCGTCGGCGATTGCCTCGTTGATCGATTCGCCGATGCGGAAGCAGTTGGGCGGACTGTTGGAGCAAGGCAATGCCGCAGTTCTGCTGTGGGTGCCCGGCAAAGCTGAGGCAGAAAACAAACGCGTGGAAGAGGCGATCAAGAAAACGATCGCCGAGGCCGCCGCAGGAAATATCCCGGTTGCTTCCATCGATCCGGGCATGCCGCCGATGCAAGGTCCGGGGACGGAGGAAGCGGCGGAAGACGCGATCGCCGCAGCCAATCGCCTGGAGTTGGCAACCGTCAAACTCGACCGGACGGATAAGGCCGAGAAATGGCTCGTCGATTCGCTGATGAAGATTGAACCCGACCTGCACGAATACGTTGACGAGCCGATGGTTTTCGCCGTCTACGGTCGCGGGCGATCGATGGAGCCTTACATCGGCAAGGGGATCACGGTCGACAATCTATGCCAGTTGGTTGCGTTTCTGGCCGGGGCCTGTTCCTGCATGGTCAAGGAGCAAAACCCCGGGGTCGACTTGTTGTTCCAGTGGGACTGGGAAGCGACGGCGGATCAGATGGCCGCCAACGACCCCACGCTGAATCCGATGGGGTTTGACTATCAAGAGATGCCTGTCGACCCGGCCGGGGATCCCGTGGACATAGCGGAGGATACCGGTACCGCCAAGGAGGCGAAATCACAAGACCCTGCCGCGGAGCAAGCCCTTGCGGCAAAGCCGGTCGAGACGGAGTCGGCGCTTGCCGCTCAACCGGCAACGGCCGTTGTTGAGGAAGCGAACGCGGTTGCGGCCCCCGTGACGGAGGAAGGTAGTGTCCAGCCCATCGCAGCTACCACCGCCCGTTCGGAATCGGAGTCGCTCGCCAAACGACAGATGTGGACTCTCGGCGCCGGAGCGATCGTGGCGGCAATTGCGGTTCTTGCAGCGGGCTTCGTTGTCTTCAGACGCCGTTTGGAGGAATAGTTCAAGAATGATCCACCTTGAGAATGTGACGAAGACGTATCAGAGGGGCGATGGTCCGGTCCATGCCCTTTGGGAGGTCAGTCTTAACGTGGTGGGGGGCGAGTTCCTCGTCGTCCGCGGACCCAGCGGGTCCGGGAAATCGACGCTGTTGACTATTGTCGGCGGATTGGGACGTCCGACTTCCGGACGCGTGGTCGTGGCCGGAAAGGAGCTGGGGGCAATGACGTCCTCCGCACGTGCGAGGTTCCGAGCCGAGCAGATCGGTTTTGTCTTTCAGACCTTCCATCTGGTGCCCTATCTCACCGTGGTGGAAAACGTGGCAGTGGCCGCCTTGCCGGAGCGGAAAACGACAGCCCGGCAGCAGGCAAGCGAACTGCTCGAACGATTCGGACTTGGGCACCGGCTCAACCACCGCCCCGCGGAGTTGAGCACCGGCGAATGCCAACGCGTGGCCATCGCGAGGGCGATGATCAACGGCCCCGGGCTGATCCTGGCCGATGAACCAACCGGCAATCTGGATCCGGACAATGCCCGTGCGGTTTTGAATCTGCTCGAGGAGTTCCACCGCGAGGGCGGGACGGTTCTTCTGGTGACGCACCAGGAATTTGCGTCGACACACGCCCAACGGACGATAACACTCTCGGCGGGAACGATCGAAGGCGAAGCAGCTTCCTTAACCACTTCGGGGAATTTTGGCTAGGTCGCCGGAGTCGGTCGTTCGACCGGGTGATAAAGAACCGCGTGTCCGAACGCACTCCAAGCAGGTATCGAGGCAAACAAAGACAGGCGCCGGACAGGTGGTTCCAGGTCCCGCTCGGCAAGCGGGACCTACCAGGTACGCCGTTTGGTCGGGGGAGACTTGCGTAGCGGGGCAAACTCGGCTATGGATATAGGTTTGGAAAGTCCCCTCGCCGGAGGTCGGACCCGGTCCGTGGATTTCCACCTCCGATTGTTTCCTTAGGACGGGACATGATGTCGCAGGAACCTACCAACGAAGCCGATCCGGAAAAGGACGACGGGCGGTCCAAACGGATCCTACTGGTCGACGACGATTATGAGATCGTCGAGTCAATGCGGGTAGCGCTCGAGGCACTCGGCTACATAGTCCTTGTCGCGCGAGACGGCAATCAGGGATTGGCGTTGGCGGAGCGGGAGGATCCCGATCTGGTGATCCTCGATATGATGATGCCTAAACGAAGCGGTTTTCTCGTGCTGGAAAAGCTCCGACGGACCCGCCGCTTTCCAACGCGGATCATCATGATTACCGCGAACGAAGGGAATCGTCACAAGGCGTATGCCGAGATGCTTGGCGTCGACGATTACATCCGCAAACCGTTTCCCATGGATCGCCTGCTGGACAGTGTCAACCGACTCCTCTCCTGAACGCTAATGTCTTCCGATCCACGCCCGGAAATCTCGTTGCGGCCGACCGAGGGTTGGCATTGCAGCCACTATTTCTATCGGTTCCACCGCGCCCGGCTCCGAAGTCTCGGCGCCAGCGAACTGAGCGACGGCTGTTCGGATTTTGCCGCCGCGCTCGACCCCGAGGGCGATCAGGCCCCGGCGCGTTTGCAGACCTTTGTCGTGAGCGGGCACAAGGCCGATTTCGGACTGCTGGCGCTCGACCCGGATCCCCTGGTGATCGGTCGAACCCACCAGCGGTTGATGGCAGGCCCGCTCGGCTCGGCGCTCGTGGCGACGTGGTCCTATGTGTCGATCACGGAGGTCTCGGAGTACCTTCCCTCGGTGGAGCAATACTCGGAACGGCTCGCGCGCGAAGGATTGCCGGCGGATTCCGTGGAGCACGAAACGAAACGAAAACAGTATGAGCGGCGATTGGAAATCATGCGTCGCCAGCGACTCACGCCCGACCTGCCGGTCTGGCCGGCCCTATGCTTCTATCCGATGAACAAGAAGCGCTCGGGGGACGAAAACTGGTTTCGCCTCGCGTTCAACGAGCGCGAGCGGCTCATGGCCGAGCACGGCGAAAGCGGGATGAAATTTGCCGGCAAGGTCACCCAACTGGTAACCGTCGGGATCGGCCTCGACGATTGGGAGTGGGGCGTGACGCTTTGGGCCCGCAATCCCGAGCTTTTGACGCAGATCGTGTACCGGATGCGGTTCGATGAGGCGAGCGCCCGCTACGGTGAATTCGGCCCTTTCTATGCCGGCTATCTCGCTTCCGCCGCCGAGATTCTGCGACATTGCCACGTGGCGGCCAATGGAGCGTGATCGGACGGCTGGCTGCGCTCCGTAAACGTAAGAGCTTGGCCCAAAACCGTTGGGGACTGGCTCATTTTGCGTAGTCTTCGGAGCAAAATGTGCCTGTCCCCTTCTTCTGCCAAGGTTTTGGGATCGGCTCTAAGCTAAATGCTACTGCGCGCCAACGCATTCTGGGGCAACGTTGATCTGCCTCACTCTGTGCTGGTCGGCGTCAGGATCAACGTCACCGGAGTACCCAGCGGAGGGATTCGTTCCGCATAGCCTTCGAACATCAGGGCGGTGTTGGAATCGCTGCTCTTGATCGGGATGTCGAGCATGGCGCTGGGAAAATTGGACACACAGATGAAGTCGCCGCCGTCCGCCTGGTAGTACACTTCGCCGGTCCGATCGTCCTTGGTGAACTGGCTGCCGGCAAAAACCCACGACTGCTGCATTGCCTCCTTGGTTTCCATGTTGCGGACCCAGTCCTGCGCTCGCGCCGTCTGACGCCGGCCCTCGGCGTCATCCCAGACGACCGTCACCTCGATTTCCGGACCGCGGGCAGGGACATACTCGGGATAGAACTGCACGGGATTGCCCGGATCGGCGCCTGCCGCCACGAGCCCCGCATGAACGACCCGCGCCGGAGCGTCGACGGCGACGATCGCTTCGTGCTCCTTGGTACCGCGCAGGCAGGCGAACATCTCCAGCGGCACCTCGCGCGCACAGATGTATCCGCCGACGACGACGCGCCGATTTTGCTTGTCGAACCAGACCGGCCGTGAGGGATCGAGCCGCTCGAGCTGATCGGGATGGTCGATCAGCGGCACCACTTTCTGCGGATCATACTCGGGTTCCGCGGCGGGTTCGTCGGCCGGGGGTTCCGCCGGTTGCTCGGGCCCGGCGTCGGCCGGCGGCGCAATCGCAGCCACCTCGTCGACGGGAGGCGCCGCAGGCGGTTCGGCCAACTTGGCCGCTGGTTCCGCCGGTTGCGAAACCGCCACCGTGTTCGGCAAGCTCTCCTGTTGCCGGCACGCGCCAAGAACCGGGAATACCGCCACGAGAAAACATCCCAAGATGCGATTCTGCCATGGCGACGGTTTCGCTGTCGTTCTCATCCGACTATAATCCTCCCATGTAACCGTTCATGGGGCGGCCGGGGACTGGTCCATTTTTCGGCCAATTCGAGTATTTTAGCGTCAAAGACGTTGGCCGAAAACAGGGACCTGTCCCCCTCTCTTCCGCCCCGTGAACGGTTGCTCCTCCCATTGACTTTCCGGATAGGTTAAACGGCCACGCAAGACTGCTGAAAAAGGGGCCAGGCACCGCAACATCTTCTATCCATCGTCAAATCAAGCCTCCACCGGTTGCCGAGGCAGTCCCCTTTTCAGCAGTCTCCCTACAAGATATCCCCGAACGGTTTACGGGTCCAATTGTCGCCACCGGGCGTGTGCGGCACGATTCTTATGTCAAGGCAATCAGACGGTCGCGGTTACCGCCGGCCCGGAACGCTTTCGCAAACCACGGACAAAGGCCACCATGATCAACAGAGAGAATCAGACCGTCCTCAGCACCACCGAAAAACGCCAGGGGGCACCCGGCTCCGCCAACGGCGAAATACTTCGACGTTGGCACCGATCCGCCCCCGCAAAGGTTCGACGTGCGTTTCAGTCCGGCGACGATTCGCTCGGATGGACGGCCTGGACGCAGTATCTCGCTCGACGACGTCAGCCAAAACCGCTGCGAAAATTGGTTGCAGGCAAGACGGATCCGCTGGACTGGGCCCTCCCGGACCATCTCGGTTTCCACTCGATCCGGGACCGGCTCGTCGCCATTGGCAAGCTCTCGCCAGACTGCCAGGCGAGCGATTCGGTCGAACAGGAACTCCAGGAGTGGCTCTCCTCGCCGTCCGAACCGCCGACGCTCGCCTACGCCTTCGAGGCGCTCGCCTGGGCCCATGCCCTGCCGGAGTTGGTCCGGTGCGCGTCGCAGCCGACCTGGTGGGCGCTTCTCGACCACCTTTGCGCCACCACGAGGGAGGCAGAGTCTGCCGCCGGCAATGGCGATCCGCTCGTTTGGCAGTTGCTGGCCGGTGAACTGCCGCTGGTATTGGCGTATCTCTTGCCGGAGATCGCCCCCTGTCGCCATCTTTTCGGGCCGGCGCGCGAGACGTTGTCGGCAGGACTGGAAGACCTGCTCGACGGAGAGGGGTTTCCCGCGGGCTCGCACCTGACGATCTTCCGTCCGCTGATGGCCTGCTGGACGCGGTGCCGCGCAATCGGCGGCAAGGGGCGGAAAAGCCCGTTTCGCCCCGGGGCTGAGGACCAATTCCGGTGGGCGGTTCGTGCGGCGCTCCGCTTGACGCGAAGGGATGGTACCCAGGTGCTCAGCGGCGGATCCGCCGGCCTCTGGTGCAGGGACCTTTTCGACAATCTGCTGCAGTTCGGTGGCGATAAGGCGGACTACAGGATTGCCGACCTGACCCTTCCGGGCGCGAAGAACAAGGTGAAGCGGACTGCCGAGACGAGATTGCCGCAAGCCGCGACCCACTCCGAATGGTCGGCTATCACAATCCTTAGGGCCGGCTGGGGGCGCAAGGAGCCTCGCCTGACTGCGGTGTATCCCGCCAAAACGGTTGACGTCGAGTTCGGCTGCGGTTCCGACCTCGTCTGGTCCGGACCGTGGACGCTCGATGTGCGATGGGATGGGGAACCTCTCCTGCCACAGACCGATTGGGAGGAGGTCTGTTGGCACACCGACCGCGATGCCGACTACCTGGAGCTGGAAGTCTCTCTGGGCGAAAAGGCCCGTGTTCAACGTCACTTGCTGCTGGCCAAGGAAGACCGTTTCCTGATGGTGGCCGACGCGATTCTTGGCGTCGGGCGAGGCAAAATCGATTATTGCGGCAGCCTGCCGCTGAGCGAAGGTGTGCGGTTCGAGCCGGCCGCCGAGGGCCGTGAGGGCCGTCTTCTCGGGAAAAAGCCACGGGCGCTGGTCCTGCCGTTGGCTCTGCCGGAGTGGCGTTGCGACCCGCGGGGCGGTTCCTTGACGGCGACCGCTCAGGGCCTCGAACTGAGCCAGTCGACGGAAGGATCGGCGATCTTCGCACCGCTGTTTTTCGACCTCGACGCCCGACGGATGAGGCGTCCGTTCACCTGGCGGCAGCTCACCCTTGCCGAGAACCTCACCATCCTGCCCGGCGATGCCGCGGTCGGCTACCGGGTCATGGTCGGCAAGCGACAGTGGCTGATTTACCGGACGCTTCGCGAGACGGGTAACCGGACCGTCCTCGGCCACAACCTGGTTTCGCAGATGCTCGTCGCTCGTTTCAACACCGACGGAGAAGTCGACTCGCTCCTGGAGATCGAGTGAGACTTTGGAGAGGTCCTGACAAAACGGATACTGGCTCCGAGCCGAGTATCGGCAAGACACGGAGGATAGGCGTCTTCGCGAGGTGCCTGTCCCCGTTTTGCCAGGGCCTCTTACCGGCCCATCCAGCCGCCGTCGACGGTGACGATCGTGCCGTGCATGTAGTCCGACGCCGGCGAGGCAAGAAAAACCACGACGCCCTTGAAGTCGTCGGGCTGCCCCCAGCGGCCCGCCGGAATCCGAGAGAGGATTGTGGGGCTCCGCTGGGGATCGGCTCGCAGGGCAGCCGTATTGTCGGTGGCGACGTAGCCCGGAGCGATCGCATTGACGTTCACCCCATGGCCGGCCCACTCATTGGCCAGAGCCTTGGTCAACTGTCCGATTCCGCCCTTGCTGGCCGCATAACCCGGCACCGTGATGCCGCCCTGGAAGGTCAAGAGCGAAGCGGTGAAGATGATCTTGCCGCGGCCGCGCGCAACCATGTCTTTGCCGAGCTCGCGGCTGAGGACGAACTGGGCGCTGAGATTCACCTCGACGACTTGATCCCAGTACTCGTCCGGATGTTCGGCCGCCGGCTTGCGAAGGATCGTTCCGGCGTTGTTCACAAGGATGTCGACCGGCGGACACTCGACCTTGACGCTCTCCACCAGGCGGTAGACAGCGGCGCGGTCCGCGAGATCGCATGCATAGGCGCGGAAGGAGCGGTCCAGGGCGGCCACCTCCCGCCCGATCTCGCTGCCGGTCTTTTCCAGGGTGGCGGAAACGCCGATGATGTCGGCGCCGGCTTCGGCGAGCGCGGAAGCCATCGCTTTGCCGATGCCGCGGCGGCAGCCGGTCACCAGGGCCGTCTTGCCGTCGAGCCGGAACCGATCCAGGATGCTCATGGGACTGAATAGGCGGCTTTCACGGGGCGAAGTTCTCCTGTGGTCAGCCCTGACGCCCAAGAGCATATCCGAAAGAGAAGGTCAAGCCAAGTTCCTCTTCCTCCCGAATTCCTGCCATCTCTCCTCCGCATCACCGCTTGCGTCCGACTTTTCGGCGCGAGACTTGCTTGCGATGGACAGCCGGGAATCGCGATGGTAGCTTGGAACGGTCGTAACCGCAGTCGTGTTAGAGGCCCTAACAAAACGGGGACTGGCTCCGAGCCGCACCCATGCAAACACGCAGAATACACGTTTTGGCGAGGTGCCTGTCCCCGTTTTGTCACTTAGGGCCTATTATGCGTGGATGGATGACCTCGATCTGCCTCATCCTCGCCTGTCCCGCGGCAGGCGAGACGATCCGGATTCCGCTGACGCTGGAAGACAGCGCCGGATGCCGAATGACCTCGCGGAGGGCCGAGTTGCTCGATCGGGTTCCAACCGCCAATCCGCAGGGCTGCATCGTGATCGACGGCCGCACCCCCACCCGCCACAGCCGCGACCCGGAAGTGCCCGGGCAAACGGACGGCGGACTGCTCCAGAGCGATTTCGTCCGCTACGACTTCCACGTGGCCCTGCCCGGCACCTACGCAGTCTTCGTCCGGATTGCCGCGCCGCCGGGAAAATCGCGATTCGTCGAAATCCTCGACGGGCGGCAGTATGCCGGGCCGCACACCGAAGACAATCAAGCGAGCGAACCGATCCTGAAATGGGTGACGAGGCCCAAGGTGCGGCTTGCCGCCGGGCTGCACCGGCTCGCACTGACCGCCGGCGGCTACGCCGCGCCGGCGATCGCGGGAATCGTGCTCGCGCCGGAGTCGGCCGGGCCGCCCGGCGGGGATCTCCCCGAACCGGCATTTCGCGACGTCGAAACCTGCGAAGTTCGCACGGCCCCGCTCTACCTCCCCGGCCTCCGCAAGGTCCAGTCGCTCGTTGGGGCTCCCTCCGCGGCGACGGTCCGGTTCAGCGCTGAGGCAAGCGACGAGTTTCGGCCGTTGCCGCAGGACGGGGCTCCGGTCGGCGAGGGCGTGCGGTTTTCCGTCGTCCTCGACGCCGCGACGCCGTCGATCGGTCCCGTCGCCGTCGAAGTCGACGTCGATCCGGAGGCGATGGTCCGGCTGATCCAGGACGGCGTGGAGATGATCCTCGACCGCCGGACCGGCGACTTCTTCATGCTGTACGACCGTGCGAACGACCGGCTCCTGGCCGGCGGAGGCCGCCCCCAATCGCTGGTGGCGGTGCAATTCAAGAAGGCGGGCGAGGCGCAATGGACGCAGGTCGGGCCGGACCGCACCGTCGTGCTCAAGCAGAAAGAGAAATATGCGCTCGGCCCATGGCACCTGGAAACGGTCCGCGAAACGGAAAACCGCATCCCGCCCCAAGCGATCACGCTCGCCGGCAATGCCGTCGATATCTGCCACCACTTCGCGGCCGAGGGCCTGGGACGCGCGCGTGTTACCCAGCGGATCGCGCCGGAGGGCAACGGCGTCTGGCGGTTGGCGGCGGCGGTCGAGTCGCTCGAAGGCCCTGCCGACGTGGTCGGCCTTCTCTATCCGCAGCTTCCTTCCGTACGGATCGGCGAAAGCGGCTTGGACGACGTCCAGCTTCGAATGATGTCGTTCGGACACCGCACCGTCCAGCCGGGTCGCGAGCCGCTCCACGACGCCTCGTATTGCGGTCGCGTCGTGATGAACTGGACCCAAATCTACGATGAGGACGCCAGCCTCTATCTCGGTGTTCACGATCCGGCCGGCACGACCACCGTCCATGCGACGCAAAAGGCCGGTGCGGACGGAGAGAACGCGGCTCTTTCCACGCGGCGACTCGATGAAGTCCGGCCGGGCAACAAGGCCGTCTGGGAGACTCGGCTGGCCGTCGGCCCGGGCGGCTGGCATAAGGGCGCACGTCTCTACGGCGACTGGTTCACCTCCGCCCACGGCAGGGCCGACTACCCGGACTGGCTCAAAGCCAGCCCCGGCTGGCTCGACTTGCAGGCCGAGAACTACGGGGCCGATTTCCGCTTCGAGCATCTTCCAGACTGGCTCACCCGCGCCAAGGCGATCGGCCTGGACTGGGTCCAGGTCTGGGGGCAGTTCGCCTACGATTTCGGCCCGTGCTGCTCGGCGTGGTACGGCCCTTCGCCGTTGTATGGAGGCCTCGAGGGATGGAAGCACGCCGCCGCGGAGATCAGGAGCCGGGGCGGGCATGTCGGCGGGTATTTCGTTTACGACCGCTTCGACCGGTTGCCGGTCTGGCTCGACACGTTTCTCGGCCATTTTGACAAAGCCGACTACGGCGACGCCGTCCCGTGGGACACGGCCGAGTTCCAGCATTCGGTCGTCGCGGTGACCGATCCCGCCGGCGCGGTGCCGTCCGAGAAACCGGCCGATGAGCAGATCGACCGATACAGGGCGGAAGTGAACGAGCATCGCAAGCTCTACGCCGAAGGCAAGCGCGCCGGACCCGTTCAATGGTGGCAGACCGCGTGGTTGCCCGATCCGCGCTGGCGAGATTATCTCGCCGGCTGGATCGCCGACCGCTACGTCGGCGCATGGGGAGCCAATACGTGCTACATCGACGTGCTCGGCACGGGCAACGCCACGCTCGACTACGACCCGCGACGCAATCACAATGGCGACGGCTCCTGGGGACTCGGCCGCAAGCTCCTCGCCGAAGAAGTCGTCAAGCGCGCCGCCGAGCACGATCCCGAGTTCGGCCTCACAATGGAAGGTCTCGGCGATCTGCCCGGCGTGTACGCGGCGGCCATGTGCAGCGGTGTCTACCGCGGCAACCGCAATGTCGTCCGCTACACGTTTCCCGACCGCGTCTTGATCCACGGCATGGCCAATTCGGGCGGCAGCGGCACCGGCGGCCCGATCCGACGCTACCTGGCAACCTTTCGCGAGGCGATGCGGTGGGACATCGTCGGCCGGCCGACCGCACTTCCCGCCACCCTGCTGAATCTGGCCCGCCCGTTCTATCCCGAGTTGTTCCAGGCAAGGTTCCTGGATACGGAAGGCATCCGAGCCGCCGATCCGCGGATCCAAGTCCGGCGACTGGACGCCACCGGCACGGCGCTGGGGTGCCAGGTAATCACGCTCACCAATCCCGAGCGAATCGCGAGCGAGGTCGTGCTCACCGATCCGGCACTGTCGAGGGCCGGCTCGGTGTTGGGCCTTACCCTCGACGGCCGGCTCCTGGAGGTAACGCTCTCAAGCGACGATCGGCCGCCGGCGATTCCCGTCGATAGCTCGGTGCTCGCGGCGATTTACCTGGTGCCGCCGGCCGGCGCCGCGAACGACGTGGTCTGGCCGGTGCTCTGGGCCGACTGGTCCAAGACGGAACAGGGCGGACCGGTTGCGCTCGTCCTCTTCAATCTGTCCGCCCGACAGCGGCAAGTGGCCGTGGAGCTCAATTGCCTCGGCTACACCGATCCCTACGGCGACCGCTTGCCTGCCGGCGCCCTGGCACGGCACCGCCGCAAGGTCGACCTCGGCCCGGGCCAAGCGGCCCTGGTGCGATTCGACTCCCCGGCTACGGCCGTCGAAGCATGGCGCAAGTGGACGACGCGATGGTCGATCTCGTTGCCGGATACCGGCTGGCAGCGCGAGCAACTGCTCACGCCGCTGCTGCCCGACCCCTCGTTCGATTTCCTGGAACCTCAGACCGGCCCGGGCGTCGACGGGCCGGCGCTCGAGCTCGGGCCGACCACAAAAGGTTATCAGCACCGCACGGCGGATCTGTGGTTGCTCCCCGGTCGTCGCTACCGACTTGCCTTCCAGTCGAAACGAACCGGTTTCAAGGCCGATGTGCGGGGCTCGCTGTTGCGGCTCTCACGCGGCGACGCCGACGAAGTGATCGACCATCGCTGGGCCCTGGATCCAAAGCGGCCTAACGAGTGGCAACCGTTGGGCGGCGAATTCACCACCCCGCCCGACCTGGCCCGCGCGGTGCTCTACCTCTACAACGTCCGTTCACCGGACACCGCCTGGTTCGACGATCTCCGGGTCGACGATCTCGGCCCAACCGATGCCCGCCTAACTCACGAATGAAGGAACGTCCCGGCGTGCCCACGTAAGCCGGCCAGTCGTCGTAGGGTGGATTTCAATCCACCCCTATTTCAATCCACCCCTTATTTTCCGCGTGGATTAAAATCCATCGTACACGTCAATCCATCCTACACGTCGCTTTTTCGTGTGTTTGGTGTGTTTCGTGGTTCCTCTTTCATATTTTTTCTGGTCTTCCAAGTTTTCCTCGCACGATATATCTTGTGTGCGCTACCGAGTCCTCGTGTCCTCCATAGGTTGGAAATCATGGAAATTCGAACGACGCGATTCGGTCCCGTCGAATTCCGCCCCGAAGACGTGATCCTCTTTGAGGAGGGGCTTCTCGGTTTGGCGGAATGCCGGGAGTGGGTCCTGTTGGCCGATGTCCAAAACGACGCCGTCGCCTGGATGCAGAGTTTGGATCAGCCGGAAGTCGCCCTGGCCGTAGTCAGCCCGCGACGGTTTGTGCCGGCCTTTCAGATGCGCGTCGCGAGTCGCGAGTTGCAGCCTCTGGAATTGGACGGGACCGCTTCGGCCCAGGTCCTGGTGATCGTCAGCAAGACCGACCGCTTGGTTACATTGAATCTCAAAGCCCCGCTGGTCATCAATCTCAGCCGCCGGATTGGGCGGCAGGTAATTACCAACGGGGAGTTGCCGGTCCAATACGAGATAACGGGCACACCGGCGCCGACTAAGAAAATCGCGTAGGGAAGCCCAGCCCTTAAGGAGCAATCGATGCTTGTCTTGTCCAGACAGCGTGACGAGAGCATCATCATCGGCGATCATATCGTCGTGACGATTGTCGATATTCGCGGCGACAAGGTCCGCCTTGGGATCGATGCGCCCACTGAAATCCCAGTCCACCGTCGCGAGGTATACGAGGCGATCCAGCGCGAGAACCTTCGTGCGGCTCACCTCGATACGAGCGACACCCGCGAACTGGGCGCAGCCCCGGCGCGGTCGAAGCCTTCGGCCGGATAACCCCAACCCGGCCGGTCTAAGGGGCTTTCAGGCCCCTCAGCGGCGATTCAGTCTGCTGAGGGGCCTTTTCTTTTACCCTGGCCTGCTTGCGTGCCGAAACGAATCCCTGGGGTGCAGATCGGAGAAACCGGAAAAAATTTCCCGCTTACCTAAAGTCCTCAACTTACCATTCCGATACTGCTCTTCAGGATCACTGTAGGACGACCGCCAACTGGCAGCCCCTGCGCGAAGCGAGGACAGGCTCCGGGTGGCAATGGCCGTCTTGGCTAGCTCATGGTCTCCGTAACAACAACCTACTATCCACTGCGCTGAACCCCGCGGCTGACGAGCGAACCGTTGGCGCGGTCCGCAGCCAAGCAGGTCCGGACGAGTCGACTCCCCCGCACTCCGGTCAAGCTTGGACCAAATCCACCATTTGGAAAGGGTGTCTGGCATGACCCGAATCAACACCAACGTTAGCTCCCTCAATGCTCAGAAAAGCTTGGCGCGGTCCAACACTGCCTTGCAGGAGGCATTGACCCGTCTGAGCACCGGTTTGCGGATCAACTCCGGCAAGGACGACCCGGCCGGTTTGATCGCCAGCGAAGTCCTCCGTGCCGATATCGTCTCCACGCAGCGCGGCATCACCAACAGCCAGCGGGCCAACCAGATGATCGCCACGGCCGACAGCGCCTTGGGCCAGGTGAGCTCGCTGTTGAACGACATCCGCGGGCTGATCTCCGACGCGGCGAACACCGGCGCCTTGAGCGACGAGCAGATCGCGGCCAACCAGTTGCAGATCGACAGCTCGCTGGAAGCCATCGACCGCATCTCGCAGGTTACGCAGTTCCAGGGCAAACGGCTCCTGGACGGCAATCTCGACTTCGTCACGCAGGACGTCGACGCCACAAAAATCAACGACCTGAGGATCGACACGGCCAACTTCGGCACGCAAACCGAGATCAACGTCGGCGTCGAGGTCGTCGCGCAGGCCCAGCAGGCGAGCTTGAAGTTCGACGGCAAGCAGATCAACAGCGCCGTGGTTCTCGAGGTCGGCGGCACCAGCGGCTTCGAAACGTTCAACTTCGGGGCCGGCAGCAGCATCACCGAGATGAAGGACGCGATCAACCTGGTGTCCGACGTACTGGGGATTGAAGCAGGCTTCGCCGACCGTACCGCGGCGACGGCGACAAAGGCTGTCGCAACCCTGATGAATCGGACCACCAACGACGGAATCCAGATTACCGCCAATACCGAAGGAAGCAGCGCCGGCGACATTGCCGTGCGGTACAAGCTCGGCACCGCGCAGGGTCTGGAATGGACCGCTGGTGATCCGAACGTCCTGGATATTGTGCTTCAGGAGACGGTAGCAGACTCCTACGAAGGTACAGTGACACCGGGCGCTGATACTATTACTATCGCGGCCACAACTGACGGGGCGGCACTGAACGTCAGCAAACTTGTGATCGACTCCACCGGCGCGACAGACGCAGACGCGTACTACGACTACGAGACCAAAGAGATTCACCTGTCGCTGACGGCCGCGACGTTTGCTGCCTTCAATACAGCGAAAACCTTGCTGAGCAACCTGTTCACCATATCCGACGCGACCAACAATGACGTCGCGACCGTTGGTTCGCACACGGCGACGCAGACCACCGCCGGTGTAGATGGCGGCGAGGTTGCGGCGGTGGCCGACAACACACTCGACCACATTATCGCCGACATCACCGCCTCCGCCTATGGCCTGACCGCATCGCGAATCGGCACGGGCGGTGCCGGCACGTATGCCGAAATTGTGAATGCGTCGGGGACGATCGGTTCGATCAACTCGACGAGCGACGGGGCCGCGACCGACGATCCCAACAACATGATCCAACTGACCGGAGGCGACGCGGCGAAGAACCTGACGGTCAATTTCGCAACCAAGGGCGCCGATCAATCGCTGACGATTGACTCAACTGTTAATTCGCGAACCGGAGGCTATTCGACGGCACTGCTCACGTCGGCACTGGACGACAAAGCCACGTACATCGAGGTCAAGTACACTGCCGCCCAAGGGCAGGAGTATGACGGGATCACGGTCAATTTCGTCGATACCACCGGCCCGCAAAGCGTGGTATGGGACAAGGAGGCCAGGCAACTCGACGTCTATTTCGATCAGGCTGCGGCATCCGCCGATGACATCGAGGCCCTGATCAACACGAGCAACCTGTTCACGGCGACCGCTTACGGCACCGGCGCGGGCAAGGCGGCAGCCGGATCGTTTGCGGGCAACGAAACGGCTCAAACAGAAGACGGCCGTATTTATGATTCGATCACCGTCAATCTAGCGACCGATGCGAATGGCAATGCCACGACGACTGCCGCCGAAGCCATAGCCGCCATCAACGCCAACACCGTGATGAACAGCCTGGGAATCCGTGCCGCCGACGTCTTCTCGAGCACCGGAGCCGGCATCATGGAGACCGGCAGCCTCACGATCGGCCAACTGGGCGTGACGACGACTGATTCCAAGGCGACCGGGACAACCGCGGCCGCCAACGGCGCCAACGCACAGATTTCGGTCACGGCGAAGACGGCCGGTGCGGCGTACGAGAACGTCAAGGTGGTTTTCGCGACCGATGCCACACTGACGGCCGATCAGGACGAATACGCGACGTACGATTCGTCCAACAAGATCCTCACGTTCCATATCAACGCGGCGAGCACGGCGAAAAACGTGATCGACAACTGGTCTACCAACTCCAAGTCGGCCGATGCGGCCGCCCTGTTCACGGCGACGGCCGGCGGCACCGGTGCCGGGGTCATCAACTCGGAGGACGTCGGCTGGTTGCGAGACGGCGTCACCTACAGCGGCACCACGACGGGAGCCGTTACCGCACAAGGCGGCTTTGACGCCGGCGACGTGGTCGGCACCGGAGGCCTGGAGTTCAAGTCCACCGGCTACGGCACCAAGGCGTTTATCTCCGTCAAGGCCGTCAGCGGCACCTTCACCACCATCGACGCCGACGGCAACGCAAAGGACCGCGTCTACGGCGCCAACGCCACCGTCCGCGTCAACGGCATTACCGCGGTGACCGATGGGCTCAAGGTCTCGCTGAACACCTCGGTGCTCGACTTGAGCTTCTCGATCCTCTCCACGGTTACCGACGGCTCGACCTCGAGTTTCAAGATCACCTCCGGCGGCGCCCAGTTCCAGATGGGCCCCGACGTCGTCTCCAACCAGCAGGCCCGTATCGGGATTCAGAGCGTCAATTCCTCAAAGCTCGGCGGCGACAACGGGCGGTTGTATCAACTCCGTTCCGGCGGCGAGTACTCGCTGAAAAACAACGTCAAGATGGCCGCCGCGGTCGTCGAGGACGCGATTACCTCGGTTGTGACGACGCGAGGCCGGCTCGGTGCCTTCCAGCGGACCACGCTCGATACGAATATCAACTCGCTGAACGACACGCTGGAAGCCTTGACCGAGGCTGAAAGCTCGATCCGCGACGCCGACTTCGCGGCCGAAAGCGCCAAACTCACCCGGGCCCAGATCCTCGTGCAGTCCGGCCTGTCGGTGTTGAGCACCGCCAACAGCAACCCGCAGAACGTCCTCAGCCTGCTGCGATAAGCGGCAAAAAACCGTTAGGATAAATTCTCCCCGGCCCGTCCGATCCGTCGGACGGGCCTTTTTCATAACCATCCACCTGCATTGGACCCCTGCCGGTTCATCCGGCAGGTGAACGAGGTTTCCCCAGCTAGCTGCCAAGACCATCCACCTCCACTAGACCCCTGCCGGTTCATCCGGCAGGTGAACGAGGTTCACCGGCTAGCTAACTTGTGTAGAACGGCAAGCTCGGCAAGCGGGACCTACTTGCGACGCACCTCGCCGAGCGCATGGATGGCATATCCATCGCCCTGGCGGACAACCGGCAACCTGCCAACCACCTCAGGCGCGGAATGCCCCGTCGCAACGTATGCAAGCCACCTCGCCCCTTGCTCCCGAAAGCCCGCCAGTTTCGCTTCCAGATCCGCCGCATCCGGCGGCACCGCCCAGCCGGGGCGGTCGCAATAGTACAGCAGATCGATCGTGCTGCCATGCATCGTCACAACCGGCTCCTCCGGACCGGCCAGTTGCTGCACCGCGCGGCCCGCGGCAACCACGGCCCGATCCTCCGCGGGCGTCACGAAGGCCGGCTTCACCGCATACCGAAGCGAAAACGCCAGGACCGTCAGCGCAAGCACTGCCACAGCAGCCCGCCGAGGACGCATCCTCCGATCGACCTGCCGCCAACCCAGGCCCGCCAAGATACACAGCACCGGAAGGGCCGGCAGCCAGTAGTAGTTCATCTCGTAGAACTTCAACGGCAGGCCGGCAATCAACAAAGCCGTGGCCGCCAGCCACGGCACGTACCGTCGCCGACGGCGGTCCATAAGACCGGCCAGTGCGATCGTGAACGCCACCGGCGTCAGGACGACGGTGGCCAGGTCGTCGAGCAACTGGCGGTAGAAGTCAGGACTGGTCAACAGCGGGTGCGGTGGGCGGTGGACGTCGGCACTCTGGCGGACCGAATAGAACACCCGTTCGGCATGAGGACCGTCCGGTGCCGACGTCCGCGCTGCATGGCCATACCAACCGGCTGCCGGCACGACCGCGACCGCAAGGGCCACCAAGGCCGCCGGCCGCCGCCGATGCCGCCGCGCACGGCCGGCTTCCACCGCGAGCGGCAGCAGCAGAACGAGCATGTAGATCTTGGTGAGCATTGCCAGGCCGGCGCACGCGGCCGCCACCACGAGCCAACCCGCCCGGCCGCCGGCCAGCCAGCGGTCCTGGGCGTAGAACGCGGCAACGCTGTAGAAGACCAACGACGGCTCGAGCATGAAGCTCTGCCCGAAAACGATACTCACCGGCGAGACCGCCAGGGCGAACGCGGCTCCCATGGCGGCAGCTCCGCCGTGGCGGCGGCGGACCAGCCGGTAAATCACAGCCACCGAGCCGGCAATGAGACCGATGGAGGTTGCCCTCCCCCAAGCGTCGAGCGAACCCCCAAACCACCTCCACAATAGTCCGGTAATGTACGTCGAAGCGGGGAACTCGAGCAGAATCCATTGCCGCCCACCGCCGCCCAGGCAATCGAGCGTCGGATACCAGAGGCTCGCTCGCCCCTCCGCCCAATTCCTGGCAACCATCGCCGAGACAACATTCCGCGTGGCAAAATTGCCCACCAACGGGCGGTTAATCCCCGGCAGCCGCACCAACACCGCAAAGATCACCAACCAAAGAATCGGCTGCGGCGCACGGCCGGCAATCTGGCGAACTTGAGAGAGGGAGAGAATGCCTGGCACCGCAGAATCCCTACAATCGTCAAAATTTTCGCAGCCGGACACAAAAAAGATGCGGGTTGGAGAAGCTATTTGGCCGAATATACCGCTGCACTCCGTTTTCCCACAGAGAGGTTGTCGCAATGCCCCGTCTCCTGACCGCATGGATCCCCCTCGGCCTCCTAGTCCTGACCTGTGGCTGTGCGATGTGTGCCCATCCTTACGATGAGTGCGGCCCGACCTTCGGATCGCTTTGCGGCGACAACTGCCAGCCCGGCACTCGGGCGGGCTCCATCCTGGCCGGGCAGCACGGCGCAGCCTACCCCGGCCCGATGATGGAACCGGGTATGGAAGGGGAGTTCCTGGAGGACGAACTGACGCCGACTCCCGCTCTGCCGCAACCCGAGCCGCAGACAGCCCCGCCCGCCCCTGCCGGCCCGCGGGTTCCAAGCCCCTCGCCCAGCAATGAGGTAACAAAATCCTTCCCGGGAATCCCCCGCGAGAGCATCATTTCGGTGACGGACCGGAAGGTGGAGGATGGCAGCAGCAAGCCGCACGTGGAAGCCGAGTCGCAGGCGGAAACCGAGCCGCAGGTGCAGTCCGAAGAGCCCCCCGCACGCGTCGCGGCCCGCTCGGCAAGTTCGTCCGGCTGGAACGCACGCAAGGTCAACCTGAGGCGTCCGCGATAGGTCCTCATCTCGTTTTCTCCAATCCGGGACATCAGAGAGGCTTGGCCGGCAACGCCCTGGAGTCAGGCGACTTCCAGGGCGTTGTTGCATCTTTGGGCCTGCTCCTTGCCCCGAATTCTCCAATCGAGCACAATCCCCTGTACGTCCCGCTTGCCGAGCGGGACCTGGAATCGTCCATCGGCCTTGCCCGACGAACGACCTCGCCCTGTAGGTCCCGCTTGCCGAGACTTGCCGAGCGGGACCTGGAATCGTGTAACAGCTTTGCCCGACCAATAACCTCGCCCTGTACGTCCCGCTTGCCGAGCGGGACCTGAAGCCAATCAACACGAGGCAGACCACGGATGAGCAGCTCGCCCGACATCCAGTCGCCCCCGCGGACCATCTCCGGCATCCTGCGGCAGCTCGGTCCCGGGTTGATCATTGCCGGTGCGATCGTCGGCTCCGGCGAGTTGATCACCACCCCGAAAACGGGCGCCCAGGCCGGGTACTGGCTGCTATGGCTGATCATCGTCGGATGCGTCATCAAAGTCTTCGTCCAGGTGGAATTCGGCCGCTATGCGATCTCCTCCGGCACGACCACCATCGCCGCACTCGATGAAGTCCCGGGCCCTCGGCTGCGGGTGAACTGGATTCTGTGGTACTGGCTGGTGATGTTCGTGATCAGCCTCGGTCAGCTCGGAGGCATCGTCGGTGGCGTTGGCCAGTCGCTGGCGATGACGGTTCCGATCACGGGCGACTTCAACCGGCTGCTCGATGACCAGGACGCCTGGGACGAACAGGCCGACTCCCTTCGCCGGCGGCTGAGGCAAGAGGAGTCGCCCGCGCTGGCCGGCGACAATCCGAACGTGCGACAGGCCGTTGCCGAGGATATCGAGCGACGGATCGCCGCCGAGCTCGCCGAGCCGCGGCCGGCGCGACGGACCGCCGACGACTTCTGCTGGGCCGCTATCTGCACGCTGGTGACCATCGCGCTGTTGGTCAACGGCCGATACGGCCTGGTCCAGACCGTCGCCACGATTCTCGTCGCCGGCTTCACGCTGGTGACGATCCTGAATCTCCTGGCCCTGCAGAGCCACGCCGAATGGGCCGTCACCTGGAACGATCTGGGCAACGGGCTGAGCTTCCGCTTGCCGCCTTTCGCCGAGCGATTGGCCAGGTCGCCGTTGGCGACCGGGCTGGCCACGTTCGGGATCATCGGCGTCGGCACCAATGAGTTGATCGCCTACCCGTACTGGTGCCTGGAAAAAGGGTACGGCCGCTTCACCGGGCCCCGCGACCCGTCGCCCCAGTGGGCCGAGCGGGCACGAGGTTGGATGCGGGTGATGCGGTGGGATGCCATGGTTTCGATGGCCGTCTACACGTTCGCGACCGTCGCCTTTTATCTGCTGGGCGCTTCGGTGCTCCACCGCGCAGGACTCGACCCGAGCGGAAACCAGATGGTCCGCTCGCTGGGCGAGATGTACGTGCCGGTATTCGGCGCCTGGGCCGGCTGGCTCTTCCTCCTCGGCGCGTTTGCCGTGCTGTACTCGACGTTCTTCGTGGCCAGCGCGAGCCACGCGCGCGTGTCGGCCGACGCCATCCGCGTGTTCCGGCTCGGTGCCAAGGCCGACCCGGAACGGATCTGGTGGGTCCGGGCAATGTGCGTGATCATCCCGGCCTTCTCGTTCTTCTCCTGGGTCTGCATTCCCTTGCCCGATCGGCTGATCCTGGCCAGCGGCGTCGCCCAAGCCATCATGCTCCCGATGCTGGCCGGCGCGACCCTCTATTTCCGCTACCGCCGCTGCGACGCCAGGATCTGCCCGGGCCGGCTCTGGGACGGGCTGCTGTGGCTCTCCGCCCTCGGAATGCTGGTGGCCGGAGGCTGGACGGCCCTGACACTGCTCTTTCCCACCCTGGAACGGCTCGTCTGATGGCGCGCACCGGTAGTTGGAACGGTTGGTACGACATACGGGGCCGCGGAACGTCATGGGGAGCGATCCCGGCGGCCGTTGGCATGCTGTTTGTCGCCGCCGTGATCGGAACGCATGCATCCGGAAACCGGATGTCGCCGCGCACCGAGACGCGACCGGGCGAACAAGAAACGGATTCGATCGATCTGTCGCGGGCGTGCCTCGGGATGGCCGACTGGCTGTCCAGGCAATTGGGCCCCGACGCCTGCGTTGTCGTTCATCCGCCGTACGTGATCGGCGGCGACCTTGCAGGCGAAGAACTCCACCGCATTTACCGAGCCACGGTCGCTCCGGCCGCACGCGCGATCACGCAGCAGTACCTGAGCGGTCCGCCCGACGCGCCGACCGTGATCATCCTGGCTCGCGATGAAGCAAGCTATGACCGATTTGCCCGGCGGCTCTTCGGAGAGCCGCCGCGGTCTTCGTACGGCTACTACCGGCCTCATTTGCGAACGATCCTCGTCAATCGGGCACGCGGCACAAGCGGCCTGCTGCACGAGTTGACCCACGCGATTCTCGCTTTCGAGTCTGCACGCCTTCCGGAATGGTTCGAAGAAGGTCTGGCTTCGCTCCATGAAGAAAGCGAGGTGCGGGGCGGCGTGCCGGTCGGCCGCGACAACTGGCGTCTGGACGTTCTCCAGGAGGCGATCCGTCGGCGATGCCTGCAGCCTCTGGACACCCTGGTCGAGGCAGGCGGTTTCCGGCGGCAGCCGATCGGCTTGAGTTATGCCCAGGCCCGCTATTTTTGCCTCTTCCTGCAGGAGCGAGGTCTGCTCGACGACGCTTATCGACGGGTGCGTCAAGAAAGCAAAACGGATCGGCAAGGAACCAAGATCCTGTCGCTCTTCGGCGGTCGCACCTGGCAGCAAGTCGATGCGGAGTTCCGCCGTTGGGCCTTGAATCGCAAGACGAACGAGGCTCCGAGTCTCGCGGTTTACCCCGGCACGGAAGTTCCTCACGTCGATTCATAATCAGGTGGATGAGCCTTCGTGTGCGGAACAACGATGCCGGGGTAATATTGAGGAAGGCATGCCGAAAAGACTCTCTCGACACCGCGTAACCGTTCACGGGCGGCCGGGGACTGGTCCATTTTTCGGCCGGTTGATGCATTTTGGCTCCAAAACCAGTGACCGAAAACATGGACCTGTCCCCTTCTCTTCCGCCCCGTGAACGGTTACGCCACCGCAAGCAGGTGATCGACTGGTGGCTTCGCCTCGCCCGGGAAATCGCCTCTCGCCGGCCGGAACTCGACACCGAGGCATTGGAGATTGCCGCACGCGATCAGCTTCAGCGTCTCATCTTCGCATCGCTGTGCGAAAGCCGAGGACTGTCCGGACGCACCGCCGAGGCGGAGCTTTCCTCGGATCTCCGTTTGCCGGGACAAGACGCCAGGCTTTGCGAATCTCTTCGCGACGTTTGCCGCACGATCCGGTCGGAACTGGACGACCGGCTTCTCGCCGCTGGCAGCGGCGATCCGCCGATCGAACTGTTGGGAGCGATTCACCAGCAGTTGCTCGCAGTCCGTCTCATCAACGAGTCGCATCCGCTCCAGGCTGCCGGCAGTCCGGCCGGGAGAAAGGGATCGGGCGTCTTCTATACCCCTCGTTTCGTCGCCGACTACATCGTCGACAACACGCTCGGGCGACGCCTTGACGCGCGGCCGTCAAGCCCGCCTTCCGGAAACTTGCGCCTGATCGACCCCGCCTGCGGCTGCGGCTCCTTCTTGATCTCCGCCTGTCGGCGCCATTGGTCGTGGTCCCTTGCACGGAGGCTGCCGTCTGCGGCCCTCACGACGGCTCGGCTGATCCACGGAGTCGATCTCGACCGGGAAGCGATCGCCGTGGCGCGTCGCTCTCTGTGGCTCGAACTGCGTCCGGCAATCCGCTCGGCAGAAGAAGAGGCGGAACTTGCAGCCGTACTGCGAGCCAACGTGCACTGCGGGGACGTGTTGCTCGACAACCGCTACGACGGCCGATCCGAATTCGACTTCGTCGTCGGCAATCCGCCCTATCGCCGGGAGCTTAACTCGAAGGACTTGTTCGACCGCGTTCTCGCCGGTTCCCTGGGACGATTTCGCTCGGCGCGGATGGACTACTGGCACTACTTCGTCCATCGCGGGCTGGAACTGCTCAAATCCGAGGGACGGCTGGCATTCATTGTCAATTCCTACTGGACGGGCAGCCGCGGAGCGGAGAAGCTGATCGCCGCGCTGCGGCAAGCCGCCCGCATCGATGAACTCTTGCTCTTCGGCAACGCGAGGGTTTTCGACGGCGTCGCCGGCCGGCACATGATTCTCTCGCTCACGCGGGGACCGCGCGATGAGCCGGTTACGGTGAAGCGTCCGCGGCCCGGGCTTGAGGTCGACGCCGAGACGGTCCTTGCCGATTCTACCTGCCTGGAAGTCTATCGGAAGGGGCCGGACGAACTGTTTCGCGACGGGAGGATCGATCTGGAGCCCGTCGACGGTGCCTTGCTCGCGAAGTTCGACGCGGGAACACCGCTGGGCCGATTGGGCCGCGTGCGCCAGGGTATCGCCGAGAACCCGGCTTCGGTGACGGCGTCGGCCAACACTCGCCACGGCGGCCGCTGGACGGTCGGGGAGGGTGTGTTTGCGCTGACGCCCGACGAACTGGCTCGCCTTGAGCTGCCCGTGGCAGAGCGTCAACTCCTTCGGCCTTATCACGACCTCTGCGATCTCGACCGGTACTTCATCGCGGAACAACCATCGCTGCGGCTGATCTATTCGACCGAGGAAACCTGGCCGGATCTCGACCGCCATCCGCGGCTCGCGGCGCATCTCTCCCGATTTCGCCCGATCATGGAGGAACGCCGCGAGACCCGCGCGGGACACCGGCCGTGGTGGCGCCTGCACTGGCCCAGGGACGAAAGCCTGTGGGAATCCGACAAGATTGTTGCCTTGCAGATGGCGCGCCGCCCCGCTTTCGTCCCCTCGACCGGCGCGGTCTATGTTCCCTTCAGCGTCAATGTCTTCGTTCCGGATGCGAACCTCGCCGAACATCTCCACTACTTCGCGGCCGTTCTGAACAGCCGTCTTCTCTGGGATTGGTTCCGCCGCCATGCGAAACGCCGCGGCGTAGGTCTGGAAATCAACGGCCGCGTTCTCGCCCGCGCCCCGGTTCGCCGCATCGATTTCTCCAATACCCTCGAAGCAGAGCGCCACGAGGAAATCGTCGAACTCGTGAGCCGTCTGCTCGATCTGAACCGGGTCATTCGCAACGGGGCCGCGGCCGGCCCGGACCGGGCGACTCGGTCGGAAGCCGAGGAAATCGACCGGCGAATCGACGAGATCGTCGACCAACTCTATTCACGAGCGAGCGACCGAACCTAACGGAATACCCGTCCGAGGCTCTTCCCCGCATAGCCGGTCATTTCCAGGTACCCTCGTCCGCGGACCGGTTCACCGCCGGACCGGCCGTCGATCACCACCGCTCCTTCCCAGTACGTCAGTCCCGTGCTCCCCGTTGTGTTCATTTCCTGTTTGGAAAACGCTGCACGGACATTCAGATTCATGTCATGCCCCGGAATCGAGATCCGCCACTGGACAGGATAAGCCGCTCCGGTCGTCTCGGACCGCCAGCGGTTGCCGGGGACCAGGGAAAACTCATCCCTGGAGAGATGGACGGCGCTGGCGTCCGCAGCGACCAGCGCTGCGGAACTGTGCGGGTCCACCGTGCCGTCGGCGCGGCGAATCTGGTAGATCATCAACTCGCGCCCGTCGTCGAGTTGCACGGCGAACCAGTCCCAGCCCTGCTGACCTTCCTCGAGAAAACTGGTGCTGAACTCGTGGTCCAACCAACTCGTGCCGGCTACCTCCAGGTCGCGCCCGCCGACGGTCAGCACGCCGGTCGTCTCCATGCGGGTGTACGAATAGTAGTGCGACGCGTTGCCGGTGGAAGGTCCTTTCTGGCTCAAGCCCGCCTTGCCTTGCAGAATCGGCGGCTTCGTCGGCTTCAACTCGAGTTCGATCCGGCAGCCGTCCTGTTCGGCCAGGAGATGGTGTATCTCACCATCGAGCCGAACCTCCCAGTCCCCGTTCCACACGTGGTAGGAATCGGTCTCGGCGCCGGCGAAGCCGATGCCGCGCCGGTTCACCCGCTCGAAGAAGTGAAACTCCTCGGCTTCGATGTCGGAGATCGCGAAATGGGCCATGTAAAGGTCGCGGATGGTCCAGCGTGACGGGTTCTCCGGCTTGTAGACGACGCCCGTGCGGAAGAAGGTCAACTGGTAACCCAAGCGGCGCCCTTCCGGCGTGGCGAGGTTTCCCGTGTAATACCACCACTCGATCCGGTAGTCCTCGTGTGCTGCGTGGTCCTCCGGGAATCGGAACGGGTGCGGCTCGACGGCCGACTTCCACTCGCCACCGCCGGCCGTCACGACGCAGGCCATCAGCACGGCTGTCGCTGCCAGTCCTCTCATTCTTCCCTCACGGTTTGCAGGGCATCGACGCGCGCCGCGCGCATCGCCGGATACAGCCCGCACAGGGCCGTTGCTGCCAGGATCAACACGGTCGACTGCGCCAAGAACGCCAGCGGCAGGTGAAACTGGATCGTCCAGCCGAACGACTGTACGTTGATTACGTAGATCAGCACCACCGCCAACAGAATACCGACCGTGATCCCCACCAGTTGGCTCACGGCCCCGATCAAGACCGCCTCGATCACGACCATTCGCCGCAACTGCCTCGCCGTCGCGCCGAGCAGCGAAAGCAGGGCCACCTCGCGTTTGCGGTCGTGGATCAGCGTGATCAGCGTCGAAATGACGCCGAGCCCGGCCACGAGAATCGCGATCAGCTCGAGGGCATAGGTGATCGTGAACGTGCTGTCGAATATCCGCAGCGCCTCGCGGCGGACGTCGTCGTTGGTCACGAAGTAGAGCTCCTGGCGATCGCCGACGGAACGAATCAGGCGTTTCCGCACCGTTTCGGCGTCGGTGCCCGGCCGAAGATAGATCGCCATGCTGCTCGGTGTCGGAAATCCTTCGGCGAAATGGCGGCCGTAGGTCGACCCGTCCATCAGCACCGTGCCCTGGTTGCTGGCGTAGTCGTAATACACGGCGGCCACCGTAAAAGGCCGCTCGCCGTGTGTGGTCGGCAGCACGATCGTGTCGCCCGGCCCCTTGTCGAACTTCAGCGAAAGGCTCTCCGAGACCAGCACCCCGTCCGCGCGGGCCCGGCGGCGAACCGCCGCCGGCGCATCCGCCGGCGACTTGAACAGCAGCCGGCCGTACTCGAGCGTCTGGTCGAGGTCCGTGGCGGCCAGCCGAATGTACTGATCGCCGTAGGCCAACTGTCTCGCCGTGAACCAGCCCGTGGCCGCAACTTCCGGATCGTTGCGGATCGCTTCCACCGCCTCGGCCGCCATGCGGGCTTCCGCGATCGAAGAGTCGAGCATCGTCGGCTTCACCCACAGGTCGGCGCGGAGCGTGGTGTCGAGCCAGTACACGACCGTGTCGCGGAAGCTGCCGACCATCACCGAAATCGCCACCATCATCGCGAGACTCACGCCCAGCGCCGCCACCGAGATCGACACCCGAGGGATGGCCCCCAGCAGGTTCGATCCGGCCAGTTGCGATTCCACCCGCAGTCGCGGCAACCACCGCGGCAGCACTCGCTTCACCGCGCTGCAGACGAGCCACAAGACCGCGGGCACGGTGAAGGCACCGCCGAGCATAAGGAGCAGTTCCGCCGCAAAGCCGAACACCGGGCGCCCTTCCCAGGGCCCCAGACGCGTCAGCCCCCAGCCGACGGCCAGCAGCGAGGCCGCCACGGCGAGGTGCCTCCACGGCGGGCGAAAGCTGCGGAGCAACTGTCCCGTTCCGCGGATGACGTCGATCGGCCGGACCGCCGCCGCTTCCCAGGCCGGCACCGCGGCCGCGATCAGGGCCAGCGGCAACGCCAAACCGATGCCCATGCCGATCTCGATCCATCCCAGCGACAGAGACTGCGCCGAGATCTCCGCGGCCTCCGCGATGTAGAACGTCTCGACCGTCTGGGCGGTGGCGGCCACCGTCCAACTCGCGAACCATCGGCCCAACGGCAGCCCTACCGCGGTTCCCACGACACCGATCAGCAGTGCCTCGCCGAGAAACAGGCCCACGACCATCCGCCGGCCGCTGCCGATCGCCTGCAGCATGCCGATCTCTTCCCGGCGGGCCGCAACCGAAATGGCGATCGTGTTGTAGATCAGAAAGAGCCCCACGACCAGTGCGATCGCACTCAGCGCCGCCAGGTTGAAATGAAAGGCCGCGATCATCGTCTCCGTGCGGCCGTACCGCTCGTTGGGCAACCGGGCAGTCAGCCCCGCGGGCAGCCGCTCGGCAATCTGACGCACCGACCGATCGGGGTCGAGCCCCGGCTTGAGTTTCACGTCTACCCGATCCAACAGCCCCAGCCGATCGCACGCCCACTGCGCCGCCGCAATGTCCATCAGGGCGAAATTGCCGTCCAGGGCCTTCGCCGGTCCCTCGTCGAGCAGGAGCCCGCGGATCGTCAGGCCCTTCCGCGTCGATCCGAAGGCCATCACGACGCGATCGCCGACGTCCAGACCATGCCGGCCGGCGAACTTCTCCGTCAGAACGATCGCCTCGGGATCGGCCAGCAGGGTCAGGAACTCCAGCGCCGTAGGGTCGCGGTTCTCCCGGCTGGTACGGAGAAGACGGTAGTCGCGAATCGGCAGATCCTCAAGCACGTCGACTCCCAGCAAGTGCAGCAGTTCGCCTCGCTCGGGCGGCGCCGAGGGATCGGGAGGTGCCGGCGGGGCCTCCACGAGCATGATGTACGACTCGATGACCGGGCTCACGCTGCCGTACTCGCGGACCCAGTCCAGCTCTCGAAAGAGCAATTCGTCGAACCGGCCGGCCGTGCCGGTTACCTGCAGCGAGGCTTCGCCCGCGATCAACTCGATGGCGGTGCGGAACGACTCGGTAACGCTCTGGTTCGCCATCCGGATCGCGATCATCACCGCCACGCCAAGGGCAATCCCCAGGACGGCGACGGCAGTCCGCGTCTTCTGCGCAACGAGGTTCCGGAGGATGAATCGCCTAAACAGTCGCGGATAGCCCGTCATGTTCCACCACGCGCAGGAGTCGCCCGTCCGAGAGTTCGAGAGTCCGCCGGGCGAAGCGGGCGGCCTCGGCGGAATGGGTCGCGAGCACGACCGTCAACCCGGACTGAGCATTCAAGTCGGCCAACAGTTCCATCACGGCCTGGCCGTTGGCGCTGTCGAGATTCCCCGTCGGCTCATCGGCGAGCAGCAGGTCCGGTTCCGCCGCAACGGCCCGCGCAACCGCCACCCGCTGCATCTCTCCCCCGGATAGCTGCGCCGGCAGGTAATCGGCCCGGCCGGCCAACCCGACCCGCTCGAGAAGCGCGGCTGCGCGATCGCGGGCTTCGGCCTCGGGCCGGCCATCCAGGGTCAAAGGCAAACAAACGTTTTCGGCAACCGTGAGCGTAGGCAGCAGATTGAACGACTGGAAAACGAAACCGACGTGCCGTCGCCGGAAAACGGCCAGTTCCTCCGGCTTCAATCCGCTCAATTCCCGCCCCCGCAGTCGCACGCTCCCTCCGCTCGGCCGGTCCATGGCGCCGAGGATGTGCAAGAGCGTCGACTTGCCGCAGCCGGACGGTCCGCGGACCGCCAGAAAGTCGCCCGTCGGGGCCGTGAAGCTGATGCCTTGGAGCGCTTCGAGGCCGCCCTGCGGTCCCTCATAGATCTTGTGCAGATCCTCGACGACGAGAAAACTCACACACGCTCCATTTCCAAAACGAGGAGCCATCGCCAGAACATCGATCGTCCTCCTTTCGCGGGCGATGGACGTAGCCGTTCACGCACACGGCCGGGGACTGGTCCATTTTTCGGCCAGTCGACGCATTTGGCTCCAAAGACGGTGGCCGAAAACATGGACCTGTCCCCCTCTCTTCCGCGGGCGTGAACGGGTACGCACCGGACACACGGGACGATTCCAACGACACCATTCTACCCGACCCATTGCAGCATACAATCGGGCGCCCCGACACGATGTAACCGTTCATTGCGCCAAGAAGCTCGTGAAAGGGGGATGTCTATGAGAAGTTGAGACGGAAACCTTTCATCGGAGCCTTTGCGGGTGAAAGTCCCGACCGGCAAAGCCTGACCAGCAGCCGGAAGCGAGTCTTGCGTGGTGTACGGGCAACCTGCACTGCGAGGCGTAGACAGCGAGTTCGGAAGCCATGCAACTGAGCCTCGAAAGTACTGTAGTCGGAGCCTTCGTAGTTGAACGAACGGGGGCAGCATGGACGTTTCGCGAGTGGTCAGAAACGCCCGTCCGGCCGGGGTCGCGTGAACATGAGCAAACGGACAAATGAGGCTCCATGGGAACTTGGGAGGCCCCGATGTCTCCACGTGCAATATCCCGGGATGGAGTCGCCGGGTGAACAAGCTCCGGGCCCGACGCAGGGAACGCACATGGCGGCGTCGGGAGCGAAATCCAGGCCGTGTGCTGCCGTGGTATCGCGGAGCGAAGGAAACGAAGTGAAGCGAGAAGGACAACGGGGAGTCACAGCGTCCTGATAGTACCGGAGAATCTGGGGAACGCACCTTCTGAGCGGACCCAAGGGAGGGAAGCAGGACGTCAGAATCATGGATCGTCATCGGGAAACACGACAGATGCACAGCAATCTGGGAACTCAAGACGTGTCCACGAAACGGCGACGGATAGCGAGGCTAGCCGAGCAGTCGCCGGAGTTGGGTTTTACGTCGCTGAACCACTTGATCGACATGGACTGGCTGAAGGAGGCCTTTCGCCTCACACGGAAGAGTGGGGCACTGGGCGTCGACGGCCAGACGGCGAAGGAGTACGAGGAGAACTTGGAGGAAAACCTCCGGAATCTCCTTCAGCGAGTGAAATCGGGGACCTACCGGGCTCCTCCCGTCCGACGGAAACACATTCCGAAGGGATCGGGGACGGAGACTCGACCGATCGGTATCCCGACATTCGAAGATAAGGTACTCCAACGTGCCATCGTGATGCTCATGGAGCCGATATACGAGCAGGACTTCCACGATGGGTCGTACGGATTTCGGCCCAGGCGCTCCCCGCACGATGCGATGGATGCGCTTCGGAAAGAAACGCTGCGGATCGGCGGCGGCTGGATCCTGGAGGTCGATTTACGAAAGTTTTTCGATACTTTGGATCACTCCCATATCCGAGACCTCGTCAGCCACAGGATACGTGACGGCGTAGTGCGACGCCTGATCGGCAAATGGTTGAAAGCAGGGGTAATGGAGGACGGGAACATCAGTTACCCGGAGTCCGGAAGTCCTCAAGGGGGATGTATTTCACCCATCCTTGCGAACGTCTACCTGCATTACGTACTGGACAGGTGGTTCGAGGAAATCGTCAAACCGCGATTGCCGGGCAGCGCCAAGCTGATCCGGTTCGCGGATGATTTCGTCATCGTGTTCTCGAATCGTGACGCGGCGCTCCAAGTCAAGGAGATGCTGGCCGAGCGGTTCTCGGAATACGGGCTGTCCATTCACCCGGACAAGACGCGGTTGGTCGACTTTCGACACCCGTCGCACTCTGGCCGTGAAGGCGATGCCCGCAAGAAACCGGACACGTTCGATCTGCTCGGCTTTACCCATTACTGGGACAAGTCTCGCAAGGGCAACTGGACGGTGAAGAAGAAGACGATGTCAGGGCGGTTGACGCGGTCTGTTCAGTCGATTTACCAATGGTGTCGCAAGCACCGGCATAGGCCGGTCCACGAGCAGTGGAAGAAGCTGTGCCAGAAGGTCCGAGGCCATTACGCCTATTTCGGCGTGACCGGCAACGGGCGAATGCTGAACAACTTCCGCCACGAGGTGCGACGAGCCTGGCGAAAGTGGCTCAACCGCCGGAACCGTGAACGCAAAATGACCTGGGAAAAGTTCGCGCGACTTGAGGAGCGCTACCCGCTCCCCTTGCCGAAGATCTACCACCAGGGAAGCACGTAAGAACATGATTCTGAGGAACCGTATGCTCTAATGCGAGCACGTACGGATCTGTGGGAGCCCTGGGGGAGCAATCCCCCAGGGCCACCCGGTCGCCCACGGTCGGGGACTGGTCCATTTTTCGGCCGTTCCCTGCTTTTTAGCAACAAAGACGTTGCCCGAAAACATGGACCTGTCCCCCTCTCTTCCGCGGGCATGAACGGTTACGGCACGGAGAGGGTGATGCGTGATTTCGTCACCGGCCGGACGATGGATGCCGATCGGCCCGTGTGACAGAGGTGTGCTCCGCCACCACGGAAATCAGGCTCTTGCGGTCGACGGGCTTGCTCACATACTCGTCGCAGCCGGCACGGAGACACTTCTCCCGGTCCGTGCTCATGGCGTGCGCGGTTAGTGCAATGATCGGACGCAGGTATCCAGCCTCGCGCAGTCTCCGCGTTGCGTCGTAGCCGTCCAATACCGGCATCTGCATGTCCATTAAGACCAGGTCGTAAGGTTGTCCTTGCTTTTCGGCCGCGAGCACGAGATCACAGGCGATTTGACCGTTCCCGGCCACGGAAACGTCCGCTCCCGCCTTCTTGAGCAGCATGGCGATCAGTCGCTGATTGTCGGGGCCGTCTTCGGCGAGGAGCACACGGCAATCCAACTCGCCGCGGGAACCAGGCGGGCTCGTGGGAACGCCGGCAGGAAAGGCAGGCTGCTCCGGACGGGCAAGTAGTTCGACACCGTCCAAGGGCCCCGTTCCGACCGTGAGAGTGAACACGCTCCCTTTGCCGAATTCGCTCCGAACCGTGACGTCGCCGCCGAGTTCGCGGGCTAAACGCCTGCTGATCGTCAGTCCGAGTCCGGTGCCACCGTGCCGGCGCGTCGTGGATGTATCCAACTGACCGAACGGCGTGAACAGTTCGGCGATTTGCTCTTCCGTCATCCCGATGCCCGAATCGATCACGTCGAACTGCAATCTCGCTCTTTCCGGGTCGTCACGGCACAATCGCGCGACGACCACGATCTCGCCCGACTCCGTGAACTTGACAGCGTTCCCGACAAGATTGATCAGGATCTGCCGCAGGCGCGTCGGATCGGATTGAATGCTTTCAGGTATCGGGCCGTCGTAGTCGATTCTCACGGGGATATTCTTGGCCGCGGCCCGCACGCGCATCAGGGAGACGATCTCGGAGAGGATCCGGGACGGCGAGCACGGAACTCGGTCGATGGTCAGCTTTCCGGCTTCGATTTTCGACAGGTCCAGAATGTCGTTGATGATCGTGAGCAGATACTCGCCGTTCCGCTGGATTGTCTTCACCGAATCGAGCTGAGCCTGGTCGGTGATGCTCGACGCCAGGACTTCGGAAAACCCCAGGATGGCGGTCATGGGGGTACGGATTTCGTGGCTCATGTTCGCCAGGAATTCGGTCTTGGCGCGGGTTGCGGCCTCGGCTCGATCCCGTGCCATCGCCAGCTCCGACTCGGTCCGTTTCTGCGCGGTGATATCGTGGAACACGACGATCCCCGCCGTGACCTCGCCGTGCGCGTTGCGAATAGGGGCTGCGTTGGCGTTCACCCAATGCGCGCGGTCTTCTTCATCACGAATGAGAAGCTCCTCGTTTTCGATCGTCTCACCCCGGAGCACCGCGCGCGACAGCGGAAACTGCTCAGGTGGACAAGGCGAGCCGTCGGGGCGAGACAACCGCCAGTTCGTCGTGTGTCTGGCGACGTCGATGCCCGTCAGGATGGTCGGATCGCCGCCGCGGATGCTGAGCGCTGCCTGATTCGCCAATCGGATCGTGACGTCGGGCGCGTCGGCGATGACGATTCCCGAGGGCGATTGCGCTACGGCAGCCTCGAGAAACTCTCTCGCTTCTCGAAGCGCTTCCTCGGCCTTGGTGCGATCGGCAATGTCGACCCCCAGCCCAACGAGATGGGGTGTGCCGTCGATGAGAAGCCGTCTGCTCGAGAATAGATACGGGATTTCTTTTCCCTCTTTCGTCATGAAACGAGCTTCCGCCGTCGCGCGCCCTTTCAGGAATAGCTCTTCGACGCGCTGCCCGATCAGATCTCGGTCGTGTCCGCGGAAGAAGTCCGTGGGGCGCATTCGAGACAACTCCTCGGGCGTGAATCCCGAGACTTCTTCAAAGTTCTCATTCCACCGCAGGAACCGGCCTTCGCTGTCAAACAGATAGAAGATGCCCGGCAGGCTCGCAATAAGCGAGTTCGAGAAATCTCTCTCGCGAAGCAGGCACTTCTCGGCGTCGCGGATTTCAGCCAGGGCTCGTCCCATCGCCGTCTCGTATACCAGAGCAAGGCTGAGTATGAGGACCGTCAGGCCGAGCCAGGATATCAGTCCGAGCAACTGATAATGGAATGGATCGAGATCGTTAGGCAGGGAGCAGCCGGTCACGTACAATCCATAAATGACCGCAAGCGCCGCAAGCGTCGCCACCAGCCAGATAGCGGCCGACCGCCTGCCCGCGGTGCTCAAGGCAACGACGGGCACCGCCGCGTACCACGCGAGCGAATGAGCTCCGTGACCTCCCAGCCGGAATGCGAGGCAAGTCAGGGTGCCGAAAAAGGCCGCCGCCAGCAGGTTGCCCGCAACCCGGTTTGACCCGGTCCGACGGAAGGTCAGTAGCGAAGCAACCCCCACTGCGCCGCCCGCGGCAAGTGCAATCGCGCCTGGCAGACTGCTCATCGCGAGAAAAATCACAGAATAGATCGCCGCAATCGCGACCAGCGTCCACCCGAAAGCGACAACCAGCCGCGCGCGTCGAAGCACCTCCGCATCGGTACTACGAGAGCAGCCAGGCATGAAGAAGTCGATTCCGCGGTCGAACGGAACGAGAAACGAGACGATTCTCAATGGCCCCCCCTACCTGGTTGATCGCGACTGGATTGCCCTTTTCACCGCAAGGAAAGGATAGGTTGCAGAAACGAGGGTTGGCCGCGCGTGCGGGGGGCCGATTGCACGGGTGGCAACGATTGAAACCGAAAAGGTATCACGAACGACCTGAATCCCGAGCCTGACCCCGGGCGAAGCCCACCGATCAGCAGTGTTCCACGCTCCGGAAAGGCATTGACGGAATGCGCCACATGGATCATACTGACACATGGACAAACGAACATCGTCAGGGCTCTCCGCTCGACACTGCCCGCGGCCGACGCAAAAGGAGGACTTCCGACCCCCGTCCTCCAACCGGCTTTGCAGCGGTTTCCGGCCATGCTAGGCTAAGGGTTTCGAGTTTTCGGCTGTCAGGTCCCATGCAGGGCAAGGTCCAGGAGTTCCGCCATCACCACTCGAACGCAATTTGAAAACGCGTACGTGTTGGACGTGATGTCCGACGACCACCCGGGCATCGTTGCGGCCGTTACCAGTGCCGTGGAATCGCTGGCCGGCAATATCGATGCTTGCAGCCAGACCGTGCTGGGCGGCTATTTCACGCTAATCATGATCGTCAGCCTGCCGGAGCCGATCGCTCCGGATGAATTGGCCGAACGGGTCCGGCAGACGGGGTCGGGCGGTTCAGCCTACCAGGTCATGGCTCGCCGAGCGCTCGCCGCCGGCGGTTTCTCACCGAGGGAAGCGGTGGACCGGTTCGTGATTACCGCCTTCGGGCAGGATCAGCCGGGGATCGTCCGCCGCTTCAGCCAATACCTGGCGGGCAGAGACATCAACATCGTCGACCTTTTTGGCGATCGCAACGGCGATGAGTTCGTCCTGATCGGCCAGCTCGAGGTGCCGGCTCGCTGGGACATCTGCCTGCTGCAGGCCGACCTGGAGCAGATGGGCCAGGAACTCGGCTTTACGGTCAAGCTTCAGCACGAGAACGTCTTTGTCGCCACGAATGAACTCCGTCTCACGCGCGCCCCGCACGGACCACCGAGGGCAGGAATTCATCTCTGATACGCCGCGGGCAGCCGCACGCCTTCAACCTTGGTCTCTTCACCATGCTCCGCACCGACGAAATCCTTTCCACGATCGAAATGCTGCACGCCGAACACCTCGACGTGCGAGCGGTGACGCTGGCCCTGAACATCGATGACTGCGCGGCTCCGAGTGTCGACCACCTCTGCCGGAAGCTCCGCAGCAAGATCGTTTCTCGTGCGAGCCGGCTCGTGGAGATCTGCGACCGCGTGGGGTCGAAGTACGGCATCCCGGTGATCAACAAGCGCCTGGCGATCTCCCCGATCTGCACGGTTCTGGCCGGGCACGGCCGCGCGGCGGCGCTGCAGGTGGCCAAGACACTCGACTCCGCGGCCGCCGAATGCCGAGTCGATTTCGTCGGCGGATTCAGCGCACTGGTCCAGAAAGGGATCACGCCGGCCGACGCCGTCGTGATGGACTCCTTGCCCGAGGTTCTCTCGCAGACCAACCAGGTCTGCTCGTCCATCAACGTTGCCTCGCGCCATGCAGGCATCAACATGGACGCCATCCATCAGATGGGCCACGTGATCCTGCGGATCGCTCAGGCCACGGCCGACCGCAAGGGGTTCGGTTGCGCGAAGCTGGTGGTCTTTGCAAATATCCCCGAGGACAACCCGTTCATGGCCGGGGCCTACATGGGCGCCGGGGAGCCCGAGGCGGCGGTGAATATCGGGGTGTCCGGACCCGGTGTGATCTGCAGCGCGCTGAAGCGACGGCTCGCGCTGGAGAAGAATCTCACGCTCGGCGACCTGGCCGAGGAGATCAAGATCACCAGTTTCCGCGTCACGCGGGTCGGCGAGCTCATCGGCCGCGAGGTCGCGAAGGAGTTGGGGGTGGCTTTCGGGATTGTTGATCTCTCGCTGGCCCCGACCCCGACCGTGGGCGACAGCATCGGCGAGATCCTCAAGACGCTGGGCATTGCCAAGATCGGTGCTCCCGGTTCGACGGCCGCCGTGGCCATGCTCAACGACGCGGTGAAAAAGGGCGGGCTGTTTGCGTCCAGCTCCGTCGGCGGCTTGAGCGGCGCGTTTATCCCGGTGAGCGAAGACGCTGCCTTGGCCGAAGCGGTCGGCGAAGGGCACCTGGTCCTCGAGAAGCTGGAAGCCATGACCAGCGTTTGCTCCGTCGGGCTGGACATGATCGCCATCCCCGGCGACACCCCGCCGGAGACGATCGCGGCGCTGATCGCCGACGAGATGGCGATCGGGGTGATCAACAACAAGACCACCGCGGTTCGCGTCATCCCGGTGCCGGGGGCCGGCCCCGGCGATCGCGTCGATTTCGGCGGCCTTTTCGGCGCCACGCCCGTTTTAGATGTCCGCAACCCCGGCGCGAGCGAAGCGTTCGTCCATTTCGGGGGGCGGATTCCGGCGCCGCTGCAGTCGTTGGGAAATTGAGGCTATCCGCCCGGCTGTTTGGGCTGCTTGGAGTCTACCGGAGGGATACGCTCGGGCCGTAGAGGCCGAGGCGTTTCATCTTCTTGTAAAGCGTGGTCCGGTTGATGCCCAGCGCGGCGGCGGTGGCGTGGCGATTCCAGTTGTTGGCCTCGAGAACTTCGAGAATGATCTGCCGTTCGGGGCTCGACAGGGCCTCCTTGAGCGTGCAGCCGGCCGCCGAGTCGATCTGGGCCGGTCCCGCGGCGAGGACGTGGGCCGGCAGGTCCTCGGTGCCGATCCGGTCGCTCTTTCCCAGAAGCACCGCGCGTTCGAGCACGTTCTGCAGTTCGCGGACGTTGCCCGGCCAGCGGTACGACTGCAGTGCCGCCATGGCCTGATCGGTGATCCCACCGACGCGTCTGCCGGTTTCCTCGCATACCTGCTGCAGGAAGTGGTTCGCCAGGAGCGGGATATCGGAGATACGCTCGCGGAGAGCGGGGAGCTCGACGTTGATGACATTCACGCGGTAGTACAGGTCCTGGCGGAAGCGGCCCTGTTCGACCAAGGCGCCGAGGTCCTCGTTGGTTGCGAGAATGACACGAGTGTCGATCGTAAACGTCTTGGTGCCGCCGACCTGCTCGAAGGCAAGCTCCTGGAGAACCCGCAACAACTTCACCTGCATGCCGGCGCTTGCGGTACCGATCTCGTCGAGGAAGATGGTCCCCTCGTCGGCCTGCTTGAACTTGCCGAGCTTGTCGACCGTCGCTCCGGTAAAGGCCCCCGCCACATGGCCGAACAGCTCGCTTTCCAGCAGGGTCTCGGGCAGGGCGCCGCATGCGACCTCGACAAAGGGCTTGTCGCGGCGCGGGCTGCGGCGGTGGATGGCACGGGCGATCATCGACTTGCCCGTGCCGCTCTCGCCGGTGATGAGCACGGTCGCGCGCGTGTCGGCCACGCTGTCGATCATGTCGTAGATTCGCAGCATGCGATGGTCGTGGCCGATGATGTTCTCCATGCCGAACCGCAGGTCGAGCTGAGCCTTGAGGTTCTTGTTCTCTTGCATGACCTTGTGCTGGTGGAGCGCTCGCTCGATGGCCATCTCCAGCTCGTCGTCGATCAGCGGCTTGGTCAGATAGTCGAATGCTCCGGCGCGGATCGCCTCGACGGCCGAATCGACCGAACCGTAGCCGGTGATCAGAATCACGGACGAATCGGGGTGACGCTGGCGGCAGTGGCTGAGGATGTCGAAGCCGTCGCCGTCCTTGAGGCGGATGTCTGCCAGGACAACGTCGTAGGGCCGCTTGGCGAGCGACGCCAAGGCTTCCGCCCGGCTGGACACGGCATCCAGTTCGTAGCCCTGATCGCGGAGCCAGTCGCCCATCGAGTGAAGTACGTGCCGATCGTCGTCTACCAGCAGAATCGAAGCCGCTTTCATGTCGTGAGTCCTGGGAATGTCCCGGCTGGCGGATAGGCGGGCCAAGTAGCAAAACGGAAAGGCCGTCGCAAAATATCTACGTCACGGGAGGCGAAGCGTCAACGCGCGAAAAGATCGCCCGGCGGACGATGAGAAAGGCGGTGGTGAATACGGCCACCCCGTCTCTGGTGCACAACCTATCCATTCTCCGGTCCTTAGCAGTCTTAGCGATTCTGCGTGTGGCGCCGGGGCCGTTCATTCCGCCGCGCGCGATTGCTCGTGCTGGGGATCGGGCGTCTGGGAAGGGGCGTCGGCGGACTCGCGCTGCCGTGCCGCCGCGGCAACGATGGTTCGGGTGAATCGACCGGAGAAGAAGACGGCCGCCAGCAGGCCGATGTAAACGAGCGTGCCGATGGTGGTCGGGATTCGATTGCCCGGCGAGAAAGGGTTGGTGAAGTGCGCCAGAGCAACAAGCGCGACCGCTGTCAGGCTTGGCAGGACGATCGCGCCGGCGATCGCGGACGGGGCTACGAAGCTCAGAAAGACCGCCCGGTGCCGCGGGTTACCGATTCCGGCCCGCGACAGGAAGTGGACACTTGCCGTCCAAAACGCGCCGATCGCACACCAGGCGTAGATATCCAGGATCCACCGGGCCGCCAGTTCGTCCTCCGAAAGGAGCCCGTGGATCAGGGCCATGGGCAACTGCACCAGGAAGAAAAGGCAGAGGAAGTCGACGAGAGTAAACTGCATCGGCGCCCGGAACTCTTTTGCCGCACGATCGATCGGCCCCAGAACCCAGACGGCCACTCCCACGGCAGCCCCGAGTCCGAAGACGATGAGGCCGATCCCGGCAATCACCCATCCAATCCCGGTCATGCCGGCGCAAAGGGCAAACCATGCGAGGACGACCAGGGCCAGCGTGAACAGCAGCGTCCACGGGGGGTGATTGGCCTGCCTTTGGCGAAAGGGGCTTCTTGGCGGAGGAGGGCTACCGGGGGTGCGGAGACTGCGATAGCCGGCCAGCGGATCGTCCGCCCCGGGCCCGGTCGGGCGATCCGCTTCCGGTTTCTCGTCCGCCGTCGGCTGCATCGAAGTCCTCTGCTTTCTTCCAGGCAGGGAGAGAACGCGGCCAATCTACTTCTTCTCTTGCTTCTCCTCCGCCTGCGAATAGAACGGGAAGAGTTTCCGGATCTCTTCCTTCGAAGGCCGGCGCCCGTACTCGCAGACCTCGAACGCCTCGGCATACTTCACCTGCTTGCCTTTCTCTTCGCCGTAGAGTTCGATCAGCTTGTCGCGGAAGCGATCGGCAGTTCGGGCGGCACGGCGAGTGAAACCGTCGCGGGCCTGCTCGCGACGTTTTGCACGGCCCTCCTCCGTGTTTTCATAGGGGTTCAGGTAGCCCAGCGCTCCGCCCTCGATAAACTGCGATTCCATCAGCACCAGGGCGTCGACCTTCCGGTCGATCACGTCGTCGATCGCCACCACGATGTCCGCGCGGAACGGGTTGGGCCGCTCGAAATGGTCTTCGGAATAGAGGAAGACCGGATTGCCGCGGACCGGCGGGGCGTCGGGACAGAAGAAGGGGACGGCCACCATGTAGGCCGAGTCCTGAACGAGCACTCCCGTGTAACGGTGGTCGGGGTGGTAGTCGTTGGGACGGTGGGCGATCACAATGTCGGCCTGCCACCTGCGGATAAGCCGGGTGATCGTACGACGGTTTTCCAGGGTTGGCTCCAATTCGCCGTCGTGGATGTCCAGCACGTCGGTTGTCACCCCCAGCACGGCCGCCGCCGCCTGCACCTCGGCGTAGCGCCGTTGGGCCAGCGGTCCGCCGGCCATTTGCCAGTGGCCGATGTCGCCGTTGGTGACCGAGACGAACTTGACGTGATGTCCCTGCTTCGACCAGAGCGCGCCCGTGCCGCCGGCGCGGATCTCGCAGTCGTCGGGATGCGCGCCGAAGACGATCACCCGCAGGGTGTCGTCGTCCGGAATCTGCTCCAGGGCGGTAGGAGGAATGTACGCCACTCCATCGGGAACCGCCTCCTGGCCGTAAGCAGCCAGACACACTCCGATTGCAGCGAGCATGCCGACCGTGATCCTCAGAGAAAACCATTGCAGCCGCTTCATGGGGAACCTCCTCGCAAGGAAAGCCAAGAAACACGGAGGGAGAGCGTCTCCCCGCCGACGCCTCCATCGTAGCATCCCGGCCGGGGCACGGACAGTACAGGCTTGCACCGCCGGACGGTTCTGTCAAAATGGAGCCGGGGTGTGGCGGCAGCGACCGACCGCGCTTCGTGATACCGGCGATGTACCCAAAAGGAGATCGATGATGCACCAGAAGAATCGGCGGGAATTTCTCAAGACTTCGGCCGCGGCGGCCGGCGCGGCGGTCGTGGCGGCTCCCGCGATCGCGCGCTCGAGTGCCAGCGCAAACGATCGCATTCGCGTCGGGCTGGTCGGTTTGGGCGGGCGGATGCGGGCCCACGTGGCCGCTTTGTCCGAGATGACGGAAGCCGGCCAGAACGTCCAGATCGTTGCGGTCAGCGACTGCGATCAGAGCAAACTCGACAAGGTCGGGAAACTCTATCCGCAATTGGAGGGCAAGAAGCTGACCGTCTACGACGATATGCGCAAGATGTTCGACGACCAATCGATCGATGCGGTGAGCAACAGCCTCGGCGATCGGTGGCACGCACTGTCGACGATCTGGGCCTGCCAGGCGGGCAAGGATGTCTACGTCGAAAAACCCGGCTCCCACAATCTCTTCGAGGGCCGCCAGATGGTCGCCGCCGCGCGTAAGTACAACCGCATGGTCCAACACGGCACACAGAACCGCTCCAGCCCGAACATCCGCGAAGGAATTCAGAAGCTCAAGGAAGGCGCGATCGGCGATCTCTACATGGCCCGCGGCCTGGATTACAAGATGCGTCCGAACCTCGGCACGATCACGCCGTCGGACGTGCCCGAGGGGCTGGATTGGAATAAGTGGCTGGGGCCGAAGGCGATGCGTCCGTACAGCCAGTTCGCCCATCGCCGCTGGTACTGGCTCTTGGATCTCAGCAGCGGCTGCTTTGCGAACCAGGCGGTCCACGAGTTCGACATTCTCCGCTGGGGCCTGGGGTTGGACGAGCACCCGACCTGCGTCACGGCTACCGGCGGCAAGTTCGTCCACGAGGACGAACGCACCTCCCCCACCCACGTCGCGATGACGTACCGTTTCCGCGACCCGAAGCCGATGGTCACTTATGAGCACCGTTCCTGGTACACCAACAGCGAGGCGGGGTTCCGCGATCAATATCCCTTCGTGCAGCCCGGCTACCCGGTGGGCACGATCTTCTTTGGCACCGAAGGGTATATGATTTTCCCCGACTACTCGAGCTACTACAGCTTCCTCGGGTCGAAATACGAACCGGGGCCAAGCAAGCACGAAGAGGGGCACCCCATGGCCGACCGGCCGCACTTCGAGAACTGGATTGCCGCCATCCGTGCACGCGATCACAAACTGCTTCACGCGGACATTGAAGAAGGGCACAAGTCAATGGTCTTCTGTCTGCTGCCGCGGACTGCCTATGAGTTGAACCGCCCGGTGCTCAATTTTGACCCGGCAACGGAGACCGTGGTTGGAGACGAGGAAGCCAATCGCGTGCTCAACGAGCCGGAGTATCGCGAACCGTACGTCGTGCCGAAAGAAGTGTGAGATTGGTCGCGCGGCTCTCGGGAGGCTGCTGAGAAACTCAGTTTTCAGAGTAGGCGGGACACTCCGTGGCCCGCTTTCGTCCGGCCACAGAGTGTCCGGACCACACTTTCTCAGCAGCCTCCTCTGGCCAGATTGGGAACGGACCGCGGGGTGCTGCGCGCGCCGCCCCCCCCGGTTATTTGCGGGCGGTGGT
>JAXGMN010000072.1:0-54086 GCA_040768665.1 Thermoguttaceae bacterium | reverse complement strand
CACCGCGACGATATCGGCATACATCGGATCGCTCTTCTCGTGCGGCACGAAGCCGAGGTGCAAGGCGACCACGTCGACTCCCAGCAGCCTTGCAAAGTCGGCGATCTCCTTCATTTCCTGCGTCCGCTCGGCGCGGGTTTCCGGCGGGACGAGCCCAATGGTCTTGCTCACCGTCGGGATATCGGCATAGCTCTCGCCTTCAAAGCCGCCGAAAACGACGGAGATCTTCACCCCGATTTCGTTGAGCCTGGCCACGAAGTCCCGGGCCACCTCCGGCGTCCGCGTGTTCTGGTGCGGAGCGTGGAGATGAATCGTCGGAATCTTCAACTCTTCGACCACTTCCAACTTGACGCCCAGCCCGGCATCGATACTGGCAAATACACCGATCGGCCACTTTTCCACGAGACCCTCCTTTGCTGAAAGCGAAATGCGGGAGCCAATTGACGGGCACGCTGGTTGATACCGCTCGCGGCCGCCCCTGGCACTAAGTGCGAAGGGCAAGCGAGGGCTCTGGCACCGCCCCTGGCTTGCGCTTCGGGTTAATAGGGTGTGCCGCAAGTGTGCCATTCTCGGCCGCGAGCGGTATCGCAGCAAGCCGCCAAGATACCCGACCGAGGCTGCCGGTTCAAGCGTACCGCGATACGTCGGGCTTCTTCCCCTCAGGGGTCTCGTCGCTGTCCGGATCGAACCATTCTTTCTTGAAATCGATCCGCTGGCCCTCTCGGGCGGCCATGTTCGTGGTCAAAGCGACCACCGCATCGGCGAGAGCGACCTTGGGATGGCACCGCGGCGGCAAATCGTTGTCCGGATTGCGGATGCACCACGCAAAGTGCTCTTCCTGCTCGGTGTATCCACGGCTGATATCCTGCAGGGCCTGCGTCGCGACGGCTGCAGAAACTTCGTCGCCTTTCTCCTCAAGCTCGATCTTGGCTTGGCGGTCCTTGTTCTTGGTGTCTTCGACCACGTGAATCTTGCTGAGCGTGTCGGAGGTCCGGTAGAGCAGCGCTTCCTGCTCCCGCTCCAACAGCAGCGTTCCCTCGGTGCCGAACACGGTCTCGCCGTAGCCGCCGAAACCGTTGCCGTTGATCGAGGCATAGGCCACGCCGATCTTCTTCATCGAGTCGACCGGGTCGTCGGGGTTGTAGCCGGGAGCGGGGAACTCGAAAAGGCAAAACACATGGTCTTCCACATCGCGGTCGGGCGGGAAGATCGGCCGGTTGCCGGCTGCAGCAACGTTGAGCGGGTACTGCTTCTTCCCTTCGTGCATGGCGGCGACGAAGATACTGGCCGCGTCGAGCTGATGACTGCCGAGCTCTGCCATCAGGCCGCCGCCGGTCCGGTTCCAGAGCCGCCAGCGGATCAGTTCCTCGATCGCGGGCACACGATAGACGACGTTGCCCGCCCCGTCCTTGATCTCTTTCGCCTCGTAGCCGAACTTCTCGGCCTCGACGGCCTCGTCGGCGATCTGGGCCATCACCTGCGCGACCCGCCTTTCCCATACGGCGAGCGACTCGTCGCCGGTCTTCTTTGCCTTTTCGAGCTGCGTCTGCCAGCTCTTCAGCTTCTTGACGAGCTCTTCGCACTGCGGATCGTCCGGCTTGCACTTCTGGGGCAGCGGCTGCTGCCAGCTATCGGTGCCGGGCAGGTTGCCGCGGTGCCACTGAGCGCGGATGTGATGGACGTCGCCGATCAAACCGCGTGAGATCATATAAACGGCGTTGTCGTACAGTACGTTGTAATGCCGCTGGTGGCCGGTGACGAGATGAAGCCCGGTTTCCTTGGCAACCCGGGCCATCTCCTTGCACTCGCGGACGCTATGCCCCATGAGCTTTTCCGTCAGGACGTGCAGTCCGGCCCTCATTGCCGCAATCGCCGCGGGGGCATGCAGATGCAGGGGCAAGGCAATAATCACGGCCTCCAGCCCGTCGGCCTTCGCATTCTTGATCAGATCGAGATAGTCGCCGTAGACCTTGACGTGCTTCCGCGCCTCATCTTCGGTCTTCCACTCGTACTTGGCCATCAGCCCGGGCCGGACGGCCAACGCGGCGTCGCTGTAAGAATCGCCGTGGAAAGCGCGGTGAATGCTGTAAGGCCGGATGTCGGAGATCGCCTTGACCTGGATGAACTCCGGATTGATCGCTCCGAGCAGCACGCTCCCTTCGTCGCCGGTGCCGATCACGCCGACGCGGACGGGCTCTTTGATCGAGTTGCCGTAGCCGTAGTAATACGCGCCAAGGCCCCGGCTGGAGGCGAGCCCTTCGTGGGCCGACTTCTTGAGGAAGTCTCGCCGCATCAACTCGCTTCCGACGGCGGCGCGGAAGTTCTCGATCCCGATTGCCCGTTCTTCCGGAGTCAGATTCATCGTGACGTGCCTTCTCGCTTATGCGTTGGTTTGCTCAATCGTTCCGGGAGCCTCACCTCGATTGAGGCGTGTGTCTCAAGCGTACCGGGAGAGATCCGGTTTGACGCCCTCGGGGGTTTCGTCGCTGTCCATGTCGAACCACTCTTCCTTGAACTCGATCCGCTTGCCCTCGCGCGCAGCGATGTTCGTCGTCAAGGCGATGATTGCGTCGGCCATGGCGACCTTGGGGCCGCACCGGGGCTGGTTTTCCGGGGCCGGATTGCGGATGCACCAGGCCCAGTGCTGCAACTGCTCGGTGTAGCCGCGGCTCACGTCGGGCGATGGTCCGCCCGCGGCCTCGGCGGCTTGCGGCGGCCCGCTCGCCTGCGTATCCATCGTGGGCCCGGCCTTCTTGCCGACCGAGACCTTGCTGGCGCTCGCGTCGCGGTAGAGCATCACCTCTTTCTCGCGCTCGAGGATCAGCGTGCCGCGGGTGCCGTAGACGATCTCTCCATACCCGCCGAACCCGTTGCCGTTGATCGAGGCATACTGCACGCCGATCTTCTTCATCCGATTGACTGGATCCTTGGGATCGTACCCGGGCGCCGGGAATTCCAACAGGCAGTAAACGTGGTCTTCCACATCGCGGTCGGGCGGGAAGATCGGCCGATTGGCCGCGGCCACCACGCTGAGCGGGCGCTGCTTCTTGCCGCCGTGCATGGCGGAGATGAAAATGCTGGCGGCATCGAGCTGGTGGCTGCCAAGCTCGGCCATCAGTCCGCCGCCCGTGCGGTTCCACAACCGCCAGCGGATCAGCTCCTCCATCGCCGGCCGGCGGTAGATCAGCTTGCCCGATCCGTCCTTGTATTCCGCGTCCTCGTAGCCGAACTTGGCGGCGTCGACGAGTTCGTCGCGGATCTGGGCCTTGATCTGGTTGACGCGGCGCTGCCAGAGGTCAATTTCCCGGCCGCTGGCGCCCTCGAGGGCCCGTTCCCAGCTCGCCAGCTTCTTGACGAGGTCTTCGCAGAGCGGATCATCGGGCTTGCAGCTCTTGGGTAGAGGCTGCTGCCAACTGTCCGTGCCCGGCAAGTTGCCGCGGTGCCATTGGGCCCGGATGTAGTGCAGGTCGCCGAGAATACCGCGGCGAATCGCCTCCATGGCCTCGTGGTACAGGATGTTGTAGTGCCGCTGATGGCCCACCGCCAGGTAGAGGCCGGTCTGCTCCGCAGTCCGCCCCATTTCCTTGCACTCGTGCACGCTATGGCCCATGAGCTTCTCGGTGAGCACGTGCAGGCCGGCTTTCATGGCGGCAATCGCCGCCGGGGCGTGCAGGTGAAGCGGCAGGCCGATGATCACGGCCTCGATCCCGTCCTTCTTGGCGTTGGCGATCAACTCCTGGTAGTCGCCATAGACGCTGACGTGCTTGCGAGCTTCGTCCTCGGTCTTCCAGCCGTACCTGGTCATAAGGCCGGGCCGGGCCTCGAGAGCAGCGTCGCTGTAAATGTCGCCGTGGAAAGCCCGGTGAACGTTGTAGGGCCGGATATCGGCGATCGACTTGATCTGGATATAGTCGGGAGTGACCGCACCGATGAGCACACTCCCTTCGTCGCCGGTGCCCAGCACGCCGACGCGGAGCGGGTTGCCCTCGGCCTTCTCGTAGCCGAAGTAGAACGCACCCAGGCTGCCGGCCGAGACGACGCCGGCCGCGACCCCGCCCTTGAGAAAGTCGCGCCGCGACACATCGCCCATCGCCGCGTCGAAGTTCTCTTTACCGGCTGCTTTTTCCTCAGGAGTCAGGTTCATATCCAAAGGGCCTCTCGTTAAGTTCTCGCGGTCAGCTTTCTTTCTTGGCGAAACGGGCTTCCAACGGCCGGCCGATCCAGTGGTAGAGGAAGTAGTCCAGACCGCCCCAGCGCCCTACGGGCAGAGCAACGATGGCGAACAGGGCCACCATCTCCACGAAGTTCTTGTCGACGATCAGCGAGTGGCCGACCACTTCCGGCGCCGGGGGATAGATCGTCGGCCAGGGTGGCTGGGTCAGAAGGACGAAGATGAGAAACACGCCGCCGCCGATCGCGGCCAGTCGCGTGCACAGGCCCACCACCAGGCACAGCCCGATTGCGGTCAAGCCGTAGGTGACCGACAGGTCCAGCACGTCGCTTCGCGACTGAACGAAGGGGACCGGCACAGGCAGTTCCTGCGGCGAAGTAACCAACTTCGGGAGCATGCCCTTCGCCTTCTGATCCTCGTCAAGAACATTCCACAGGGCGAGCCGATACTCCTCGCCCATCCCGTCCAACTCGGTCAACCAGCCGTTGACCTCCCCGCGAAGCTCCATCTGGCGGTCCCAGGAACGCTTCTTCTGGAACGGCGCCCCATTGTTTCCGGCGGCCTGTTCGGCCCGGAATCGGTCGAGGCTCTCGTGGTAGGCCACGATGTCTTCCCGATTGGCCGCCAGATAGTCCGCCAGCGAGTCTTCGTAGCGTTCGTAGATCGTTTCGAGGGTCTTCGATTGTTCCGGTCCGGGCTTGTAGCCGTCGATGACCCGCTGCTTGAGGTCCTTCCAGGCAACGAGGTAGACATCGCCCTTGATGAACTTCGTGCCGCCCTTGGTCGTGGCCAGTGGAAGCCGCTTCCGGCCGTCGACATCAGGCAACATGGCGTAGAACAAGGGCGCCGCGGGCCCTTTCGCCTGAGTGAGGAACGGCTCGGCGGAGAACTTGTCGGAATTGGCGATCTTCCAGACGCCCTCGTACAGGAAGTGCCACCCGATGGCCACCCGCAGGATCACCAGCATCACCACGGCAGCCACACCAATCTGAAACTTGTTGCCGTTCAGGGGAAACCTCCTCTCGTAAGTGACCATGCGCGCCGTGTCTGCGCTGCGGCCGCGGTCCAGGGTGGGAACTAGGCGACCAGACGAACGGACCGCGTACCAGGTGGGAAGACCGCCTGCTGGTCTGGTCCTATGGGGTAGAGCCTCCCAAGATTGTAATCGCTCTTTGGAAGTTCAGCCACAGGATGCCGTCGATTTTTTCCGGCGCTTTATACAGGGGAAACCGACGTCCCTCCCACCAATGGTCTAAGGTGCGGGCCACGGCCTCGTCGCCTCGCCCCCTCGGGGGAATGGCAGCAAAGGAGAGCGCCAATCCGCTCCCTGCCAGGAGCGGTACAAGCATTCGACTCGCCCCGTTTGCCCTTGTGGCACCGCCCGACTCGTGCTCACAATGAGGGTTTCCGATACCCGGGAGATCGTTGCTCCAATGAAAATTGTCCTTTGCTATCCCGTCGAAGCGAAACATCGCCAGCGAATTGCTGCCGCGGCGCCCTGGGCGGAAATCGTCGATGCCGGTCAGGAGCGAATTGCGGAGGAACTATTCCGGGCCGACATCTTCTGCGGCCACGCCAAGGTGCCGGTCGACTGGGACGGGGTGGTCCGCGCCGGCCGGTTGCAGTGGATCCAGTCTTCGGCTGCCGGTATGGACCACTGCCTGGTGCCATCGGTCGTCGCTTCGGGCATTACGGTTACGAGCGCTTCGGGGGTCCTGGCGGACCAGGTGGCCGAGCACACCATCGCACTGCTGACCGCGTGGCTCCGCAGCCTGCCGGTTTTTTTCCTCGCTCAACAAAAGAAGGAGTTCATCCGGCGGCCAACCCGGGATCTGCACCGGAGCACCGTCGGCATCGTCGGCTTCGGTGGCGTCGGCCGCCGGCTGGCGCAGGTCCTTGCCCCCTTCAAAACGCGGATCCTGGCAGTCGACCTGTTCACGGTCGACAAGCCCGACTTCGTCGAAGCGATCTGGCCGCCGGAACGTCTGAACGAGTTGCTGGCCGAGTCTGATATCGTGGTGCTCTGCCTGCCGTTGAACGAAGTTACCCGCGGGATCATCGGCAGGGAGGAACTCGCCCGAATGAAACCGACCGCCCTGTTCGCCAACATGGCCCGCGGACCGCTGGTCGTAACCGAAGCTCTCGTCGAGGCTCTCCAACAGGGGCGGATTGCCGGCGCCGTGATGGACGTCACCGATCCGGAACCCCTGCCGCTGGACAGCGAGCTGTGGGATATGCCCAACGTGATCATCACGCCGCACGTGGGCGGCCAGTGCGCCACGCGGATCGACGACATGACCGATCTGTTCTGCGAGAACCTGCGCCGATGGAAATCGGGTGAGCCGTTGATCAACCTGCTCACGGAGAAACGTCTGGGATTTCCGATTCGCGGGACCGAAAACCCGCTGTGGGTGGATATCATCGCCGGTCGAGGCGTTCTGCCGGTTGCATGACGATCGGCGACTGCGATTTTCAAACAGGAGCGACCCCGCAGCGCCCCGCGAATGGGATTCCTCGCCGCATCCAGCCGTTGAGAAATTCCGTCGTCCGCAAGCGTGCAGCGGCGAACGAGGGAATCGGGAGCGGGAAGGTGAAAACCTGAGGCCCCGACAAATTGACGGTTCTCGGTGCTCTCTGGGGCCTCTGTGGTGAAATTGCCTTCCGGCACCGGCCAGCTCTCACTTCACCCCTCACGACATAACCAAAACATTTCTATCCCAAAACCGCCGGGGACTGGCTCATTTTGCGGAGTCTTTGGAGCGAAATGTGCCTGTCCCCTTCTTCTCTTCTTCCACTGACAAATTGTTCTGACCTTTTTTTCGATCCTCTGACCCTTTTCCGGTCCTGCGTGCGAGCTGCGGGATACCACTTCTTGCTGACTGCAGAGAGAGTGGAACTGGCCTTCAACCAGCTTCAGCATTCCAGGAGGTGCGGGAGTCTACTCGCTCACGAGATTACCCGGCCCGAGTTCGTTGGGATCGACCGGCGCCTGCCCTGGTCCCCGGACGCGGAGGATATAGACGTCCTGGCCTTCGAGGAAAAACAAGGCGCGGTAGACCCTGCCCCGTCGCGTTTTAAACAACGCTTGCCGGACGTCGAGTTCGCAATTGTCGTGCTCGTATGCAGGGCCATAGGAGGGCGCTTGCTGCTCGAGACGGGTAACCGTTCACGGGATTTGGAACTGATATTGGCAAATTGGAGCCGTTTGGGTATGACAGGGAAATGCCGGTTTTCACGCGCAGGAAGTTGAGGGGATGATCAGCAAAGCTGTGGCTGAGGCCACGGCGTAGCTGAGCATTGCCCAATTGGAAGCCGAACTGGCCGCGGCGCGCAAGAACTCTTCGACCTCGTCCAAACCGCCGTCGAGCGACATCGTTAAGGCGAAAAAGTCAAGCCGAAGAGCGGGAAGAAGCGGAAGCACAGTGGCCAACCAGGACACCCGCCCGAGCGGCCTGAATTCCCGCCCGAAATGATTGATGAGTCCTTGCTCTATTCGCTCGACTGCTGTCCGGACTGCGGGCAGGTGCTCTTCTCGCAGAAAGCCGATCCGCAAGTAATCCAGCAGGTCGAGTTGGTTTCAAAGCGGTGCGGATCACGGAGCATCGGGCCCTGGCTATTGGTGTCGAAAGTGCCGCAAGGTGCATTACGCGTCCATGCCCACGGAGATCAAGAGCGGCTTGTTCGGCCCGCAATTGACGACGCTGGTGGCCTTTATGAAAGGCGTCTGTCATGCCTCGTTTTCCACGATCCGGAAGTATCTCCGCGACGTGGTTGGCATCCCGGTGAGCCGGGGTATACAGCCAAGGTAATTGCCAAGGTGACCCAGTGGTTGACACCGGCGTACGAGGAACTGCTTGCTCGGTTGCCGAGCGAGGCCTTTCTGAACGTGGACGAAACAGGCCACAAGGAAAACGCCAAGAAGTTCTGGACGTGGTGCTTTCGTGCGGAACTCTACGCGCTCTTTCGCATCGAGCCCTCGCGCGGCTCCGGATGTACTCATCAACCACTTTGGGCGAAGAATTCGACGGCGTGTTGGGCTGCGACTACTTCAGCGGCTTTACCGCAAGTATATGCGTATGTTCAGTGTGCTGGTCAGTTTGCTTGGCACTCTGATCCGCGACGTGAAATTTCTCACCACGCTGCCGGACAAAGAGCAGAAAGCATACGGGGAGCGAATTCGCGAAAAGCTTCGCGATCTGTTTGCTGTGATCCACCGACGCGAAGAACTCAGCGAAAGCGGTTTGCCCAAAAACTGGAAGCTGCTCGGGCCGAGATCCTTAGCGCGGCGACGACGAAATTGCCGCAAGGCAAGCATGCGGCAATGAAACGGTTCCACAGCACGGCGAAGCCTACTTCCAGTTTATCACTACGCCGGGCATCGAGCCGACAAACAACCTGGCGGAACAAGCAATTCGATTCGTGGTGATCGACCGGCAGATTACGGGCACGCGTAGCGAAGTCAGCCGCCGCTGGTGCGAACGCATCTGGACCACCATCGCCACCTGCACAACAAAGTCGCTCGGTATTTGAGTTCCTGCTGGAATCGATTGAATCTCATCTTCGTGGTCTTCCTCCACCCTCCCTATTGCCGTCAGGCACCTGACGGCGATTCCCTTCACCACTCGCTCGCCTCTATGTCGTGCCTCTCTGTTTGGCAGTGCGCACCCGTGAACGGTTACCGAGACGGTAACCGTTCACAGAGCGAAGAGGGACAGGTCAGCATGTTTTCGGCCAACGTCATTGACGCCAAAAAGCATGGATTAGCCGAAAAATGGACCAGTCCCCGGCCGCCCTGTGAATGGTTACCTCGAGACGGAGGATCATCTCGTCATAAGCCTGCAACCAGGCTTTGGCGCCCTGGGGGGAGCGCTGTGCAAGCCAGTGAGTGATGCTGCGGATGTCCGCCTGCGCCTTGCCAAGTTCGTGGACGGTAAATTTCATCCTTCGCGAACACCGAATTCCTCTCGGAGTTCCCTGGTGAGTTCGCCCGCGGGTCGCCCGCGGTCGCCCTTGCGGAAATCGTCAATCGCCCGGCCGATTGCCGCAACGTTTTCTGCGTAGTCCGCATCAGACGGGTTCTCGATGCGCCAAAGATCAAACAGTTCGTCCAGCGAGGGCTCCGGCCCACAACCGCGCAGCCGGGCTTTGGCAAACTGGGTAAAGCTCTCAAGTTCTTGTTGCGTTGTTGACATCATCTTAATCTTCCTCGTTCCTCATCCATTAGGATATCCAGGCAGCAGAAGCCGGTCAAACCCTGGGAATTACGTCCACCGCCTGTTTCCCCAGACGATCGCGATTACGCCACCGACTCTGGCCTCTAAAACGCAGGCGTCAGGCGGAGTTTCGCCTCGACCGGCGACCCGACGTGCTTCAGGTGGTGAATCCACGCGTTGGTGTCTACCAGGTAGCGCATTACCAGGGCTCGCGCTTTTCCAAAGGCAAGTCGGCAGGAGCATCAAGCGGCTCGTTGGCGAAGCTGCCCGCCGTGGCCTCGAAATAGCCCACTGGATATCCCAACGGATCCCTTGCTTCGAAAAGCGCCGATCGATGCTCGGCCAGGGCCAGAGCATCCCGGACGGCGCTCTCCAACAAAGCCGCCGTCTCGCTGCCCAAGCGACTGAGAGTTCTAACCAGATCCTGGGCCAGGGCGTTCATGGCACGGTTCTCCTCCAAAGTCAGGTGCGAGGCAGAAACGGCGGGTCACAAAACGCGCGAGGCTCAACCTTGCTTTTTCGTGCGTGCCTTTTGTCCCGGGCTCGTTTTGGCGGTTGGTCTCTTCTTTTTGCCGACACGGCCAAAATCAGCGACCGTTTCGGCGTTCACGTCCTTGAGATACTTACTCAAGGTGGCCCACATGGCCGTCGTTTTTTCGGGCTGCGATTCGGCCAGGTTGTTCTGCTCGCTGATGTCCTTCGACAAGTCGAACAGCTCTTTCTTGACCGGTTGGTCGTCCGCGCCCCAGGTGATGACCAGTTTCCAGTCGCCCAAGCGGTAGGCCGACTGGCCGCGGTTCGGGCGATGAAACACCAGGCCGTCCAGCGCGCGCTGGACCTCGCCTTTGCCCTCGTTTTTCAGCACCTGGCGCAGGCTGCCGCCGTCGATCTCCTCGGCCAGCGGGAACTTGCCGCCGGCCAGGTCGACCATCGTCGGCAGCAGGTCGTAGTGCGACACCGGCTGGTGGCACCAGCAGTTCGCCTTGATTCCCGGCCCGCGCGCCATGAACGGCACGCGGATGCCGCCCTCATAGAGCCACTGCTTCGCGCCTCGCAGCGGGTAGTTGTCCGGCAGGGCGCCGGGAGCGGCGTTGGGGTTGGTCGCCGGGGCGTTCGAAGCGGCCTGCGTCTTGCCTCCCGGGCCGCCCACGTTGAGCATCTTGAGATAGAGCGCGTTGTTGCGACCGTAAGGGCTGCCGCCGTTATCCGCGCTCATGAAGACGTAAGTGCTGCCTGCCAGGCCAAGCTCATCGATTTTGTCGAGCAGCTTGCCGATGCCGGTATCCATATCCTCGGTCATGGCCGCCCACTCCGGTGGGAAGGTCCGCGGCGGCGGGCCCTTCTTCTTGTACTTTTCCACGGTTTCCGGACGCGCCTGGATCTGCAAATGCGAGGCGTAGTGGCTGACCTGCATATAGAAGGGGCGGTTTTCCTTGGCATGGCGTGTGATGAAGTCGATCGCCCGGCCGGTCATGCTGGTGATCAGCTTGGGATCCTCTTGCGGCGAGAACTGCTCTCCCCCTTGCTTCCAGTCCACGTTGCCGTTGCCGGTCCGGTTGCCGGTATCGCCGTCGCTCTCGTCATAGCCGCACTGCTCCGGGGTGGCTTCCATGTTCTCGCCCCATTTGCCGAAGTGTGCGCAGCGGTAGGCCGGGTCGACCGTTTTCAGCGCCTTGGGGATGGTGAGGTGCCGGCTCGGATCGTAAAAATTGCTCTTGAACTCCGAGCCGCGGTTGCGAGCGGTGCTCTTTCCGCTCAGCACACAGCGCCGCGTCGGCGTGCACAGCGGCCCCGGCGAGTAACCGCTGGAGAACCGCATCCCCGCCTCGGCCAACCGCTCCAAATTCGGCGTGGAAAGATACGGGCAACAGGAATCCTTGATGTCCGGATGCATCGGGACACCGGATTCGGCCCAGCCTTGGTCATCGGTCAGGATGAAGATGAAATTCGGCCGTGCCTTTACGGATTCCGCGGCCACCATCGGTGGAGCCAGCGCGAGCAAGCCCGCTACGGCTCCCAGCATTTTCAGTACATTGCACCGGTTCATCATCGTTGGGATTCCTCTTCTGGATGCTTAGAGCCTGTCCCAAAACCGCCGGGGACTGGCTCATTTTGCGGAGTCTTCGGAGCAAAACGTGCCTGTCCCCTTCTCGTCGCGAGGTTTTGGGATAAACGCCGCCGCTGAACCATGCAGGAGGTGGCGACGTTCCGCGACTGAAAGCGCGGCGGAAACACCCGCTGCCCGGTCGCGGCCCACCGTGCGACGCGTTCAATATAGCCTGCCGCCACGCGGCTCTCAATCAGCGTGCGATTGTTTCGTGGTTTCCAACGCATAGCATCTGCACTGCCGCCGTTCTTTCTCCTCTCTCAAGCTTTCCAACCGCAGCGCCCGGCTCAGCCGACGGGTTCTTTTTTGTGCCGCCTCCAAAACCAATGACCCCGTTCCTCTTGCCCTGTTGCCAGCCCGAGCCACGTGGATCCGCAGCAATCTTGCGCCCGCATCCCGGCCTTGTGGTATACTGACGCGGTCGCCCGACTCGATCGAGATCCTCGCAAGATTCGCCGCCCATGAACCGCCGTGAATTTCTCCGCCGTACCGGCCTGGCCGCCGCGGCCTGCTGGTATCCGTCGATCCTTTCGGCCCAGCCAGGGCCGGACCGCACCGCTGCCGCGGACGAACTCGAGACCGACGTCGTCATCATCGGCGGCGGGCTCGGCGGCTGTGCCGCCGCGATGGCGGCCAGCGGACTTGGGGCCCGCGTGCTCATGACCGAGCCCACGGATTGGATCGGCGGCCAGTTGACGCAGCAGGCCGTCCCGCCCGACGAAAACCGTTGGATCGAATCGTTTGGAGCCACCGCGAGCTACCGTCGTTTTCGTGAAAATGTGCGGCAGTACTATCGGGATCATTACCCGCTCACGCCGGAGGCGAGAGCCCGCCAACACCTCGACCCCGGAGACGGCTCCGTCTCCCGGTTGTGCCACGAGCCTCGCGTGGCATTGGCCGTGCTCGATCAAATGCTTGCACCCGCCGCTGACGCCGGGCGGCTCTCGATCCGGCTCGGCGCCGTCCCGGTCCGGGCCGACGTTGCCGGCGACCGCATCCGTGCCGTTCATTTTCGCGATCTCGAGGGCCGGGAGTTCACGGCGCGGGCGAAGTACTTCATCGATGCCTCCGAGATGGGCGACCTGTTGCCCCTGTCCGGCGCCGAGTACGTCACCGGCTCGGAATCGAAGGCCCAGACCGGCGAACCGAACGCCGCAGAGGAGCCCCGGCCGGCGAACATGCAGGCCTGCACGTGGTGCTACGCCCTCGAGTACCTGCCCGGCGAGGACCACACGATCGACCGCCCGGCCGATTACGACTTCTGGCGGCGATATCGCCCGGAGCTTCAACCCCCGTGGCCGGACCGGCTGCTGACGCTTTGGTACACGCACCCTTCTTCGGGAAAGCCGCTGGAGCTTTCCTTCGTGCCGCCGGATCCGGCGTTTGCCGATCATCGCACGAAGACGCTCAATCTTTGGCACTACCGCCGTATTATCCACCGCGAGAACTTCGCTCCCGGACGTTTCCCGAGCGACATCACGATCGTCAACTGGCCGCAGAACGATTACCTGCTCGGCAACCTCTTCGAAAACAGTCCGGAAGAACAGGCGAAACACCGCGAAGGGGCCCGCCAGTTGAGTCTCTCGTTGTTGTACTGGCTTCAGACCGAGGCACCCCGGCCGGACGGCAAGAACGGCTGGCCGGGGCTGAGGCTGTCCAAAGACACAGTGGGCACCGAGGACGGCCTGGCGAAATATCCCTACATCCGCGAATCGCGGCGAATCCAAGCCGAGTTCACCATCCTGGAACAGCACCTGCGGACGGCCGCCGAAGAGAAGATCGGCAACGTGGCTGTGGCCCGGCCGTTCGGCGATTCGGTCGGAATCGGACACTATGCGCTCGACCTGCACCCGACCACCGGCGGCGACAATTACTTCGACGTCGGCTGCTATCCGTTCCAGATCCCGCTGGGAGCCTTGATTCCCCGGCGGATGGAAAACCTCCTGGCCGGCTGCAAGAACATCGGCACCACCCACATCACCAACGGCGCCTACCGCCTCCATCCCATCGAGTGGAACATCGGCGAGGCCGCCGGCGCGGTGGCCGCGTTCTGCCTCAGAACCGGATTGAGCCCTCGCGGCGTTCGAAACGGCGAGCGAACCCTGGCCGATTTTCAGCAGCTCCTCGTACGAAGCGGATTCGTGCTCGACTGGTCGAAGCTCGCCGAGTTGTGACGCGCACGCCGCACCTGCTTCGCCCGCAATGGTGCGTACCTGCGGCTTCCGGGCCGCGGCGCGAAGATTGTCGAGGTATTGCGGTGCCTGCCCCTTTTTCAACAGGCTCCTACGGCTCGCGGCGGCGGCGTAGAGATTGTCGGAGGTGGGAAGCCGGTCGCGCCAGAGCCGGGCAAGGAGCGAACCCGGTACTGCGGCAAAGGCGGTCGAGCGTCGTCGCAGTGAAATAGTTGCAATGGTCGGGAAAACGGAATCCACACCAGCGTGGGCCGCCCAGGCCGACGGTTCCAGCAACCGTAGTTGGGCACCTTCACGACCAGCACCCCGCCCGGCCGAAGTGCCGAATGCACCAGCGAGAGCACCGCCCGCGGCTCCTGCTCGTGTTCCAGGTAGCTCGACATGGTGACCACGTCGAAGTCGCCGGGCGGCAGGCCGGCGGCGACCGGACCGACCACGATCTCGGCGTGGGGCACCAGTCGGCGGGCCGCGTCGGCCGAAGAGGCCGAGATCTCCACGCCCGCCACGTCAAACGTCCGAGCCAATTCCTTCAGCAATCGTCCCGTGCCGCAGCCCAAGTCGCAGACCCGCCCGGTCCGTACGTGCCGCAAGACCATTCGGACCATCCGGGCCTTCGGTTTTCGCCACCGCTTGAGCAGGCCGACCAGCCGTCCGGCCGCCCGCGAGACCGGTTGCTCCCGATCCCGCCGCTCGGCTTCCCGACGTCGTGACCGGGGCCAATCGTGCTGGGCGGCCTGGACTTCGTACGACAGGCGTTCGCCGAGGTAGACCATCTCGCAGTCCGGGCACTGGACGAGGCTCCATCGTCCGGCCGAGCCCTTTGCGGAGTAAACCGTCCGCAACATCCGGCCCGTCGGCCGGCCGCACAACGGGCATGGCCGATTGCCGTCCGGCGGCGCCGCAAAAACGGCCGCATCGGCTGTTTCGCTCCTCTCGATGGATCCCACAGTCGCCGGGTGCATGTCGATCCTCATACGGGTGGGGCGGTTGCCACGGGCCGGCATTATCCCCCGGTGCCATGCCTGAGGACAAGACCGAATTGGAAGCGGAATCTCCTCCTGCAGGCCGCCGGGCTCGCCAGACCGGTTTGCCCTCGCGTGGAACTGGGGAAACTGGCACAATAGGCAGCACGTAGTCCGCGAACGTCAGCGGCAAATAATGAAGACTTGCCCGTCTATCAGCCCGGCTGCTCCAAGGCAGCCGGGCTGATGGGATGTGATCCTCTACCACTCGCCCACGAACCTCCTGCCTCACACCTTGTGACACGATGAAAGTAGCCTATCTGGATTGTGCGTCCGGCATCAGCGGTGACATGATGCTGGGAGCCCTCGTCGACGCGGGGGTGGAACTTGCAGTGCTCAACGACGCGATCGCATCGCTCGGCTTGCCCGGCTGCCGGCTGCTGAGCGAGCAGGTCAAGAAGAAAGGGTTCCGCGCAACGCAGATCAAGGTCGAGTACGAGCCGGAGCATACGCACCGTCACCTGCACCACATCACGGACATGATCGACGGCAGCCGGCTGACCGACCGTCAGAAATCGCTCGCCAAAAAGATCTTCTCGCGGCTGGCCGAGGCGGAAGCGAAGGTCCATGGAACGACGATCGAGAAAGTGCATTTCCACGAGGTCGGAGCCGCCGATTCGATTGCCGACATCGTCGGGTCGGCCGTCGGGTGGGACCTGCTGGGTGTCGATCGGATCGTCGCCTCGCCCGTGCCGACCGGTTGCGGCAAGATCCGGATCGCCCACGGCGAGTGCAGTGTCCCTGCCCCCGCAACCGCCGAGCTGCTCATCGGAATCCCCTTGGCGGAATCCGCCGTGCCCTTCGAGCTGACGACTCCCACGGGTGCCGCGATCCTGGCAACGCTGGTCGAATCCTTTGGGCCCGTGCCGGCCATGAAGATCGATCGGATCGGATACGGCGCCGGCCAACGGGAACTCGAGTCCCAGCCCAACCTGCTGCGGATGCTGCTCGGTGAAACGGCGGAGGTCCCGGCGACCGACCAGGTCTGGGTCCTCGAGACCAACCTGGACGACATCAGCGGGGAAGTCATCGGCTACTGCATCGGCCGCCTGCTCGACGCCGGCGCGCTCGACGTCTACACGACGCCCATCCAAATGAAAAAGAACCGGCCCGGCGTCAAGGTCTCCGTGCTCTGTCCGGCAAACGAGGTGGACCGCTTCGAAGCGATCCTGTTCGAAGAAACGACCACGCTGGGCATTCGGCGGTGGGCCGCCGACCGGCACGTGCTCCGACGCGAACCACACCAGGTGCAGACGTCGTGGGGACCGGTTGACGGCAAAGTTGGATGGACCGGCGGAGTGCCGCACTTCTCGCCCGAGTTCGAGTCCTGCCGCCGGATCGCCGCGGAGCACCGCGTGCCGCTCCGCTCGGTCTACGAGGCGGCTCTGAAAGCATTTCGAGCTTGAGTCCCATGGAACGTACGCTGCTACTGGCCGAAACAGGGCTGCCGACCCTGTTCTTTCTCATGGCGATGATGATCACGATCGGGCTGCTGCTCATGCGGACCCAGCGGCACTTCTCCCGCCAAAGTTCCGCCCAGCCGCCGTTGGTCCATACACCGCGACCGCAGCAGGAGACGCCCGCGCATCGCTTCGGTGCGCCGCCCGAGATGGTGGCGTGGGAAGTCTCCATGCACGACACGGCACGCGACCTTTCAGCGCAATTAGACAGCAAGATGGCGGCCCTCGAGCATCTGATCCGCGAGGCCGATCGGGCCGCGGCGAGACTGGAGGCCGCTCTTGACCCGGACGAGCTCCAGGGCGTTAACGCGGCACCCGATCGCCGCCCCGGCGAGCCTCCGACAGCCAACCAGGTCCACTCGCTCCGCACCAGCGGCAGCAAGCCTTTGCCAGACACCGCCCCGCCTGATCCGCCGCACACCTCCAAAGAAGCTCGCTACCAGGAGATCTACATGCTGTCCGATTACGGTTATCCGCCGTCGGAAATCGCCCGACGCGTCGGCAGCCCGGTGGGCGAGGTGGAACTGATCCTGAGTCTGCGCGAAAACCGCTGACGCTGAACGTTTTTCTTCTCATAAAACGAAAGCGGCTGCCGACAGGAACCTGCCGGCAGCCGCTTCCCCCCGGAGTTGCCTCGCTTAGCTGCTCGTCGCGAACGCCTGGTGCCCATTTCCGGAAAAGGCCTCATTCGCACCTTCGAACTCCTCGTCGCCTTCCCACCGTTTGAGCTTCCGTTGCAGGGTGCGCACCGAGATGCCCAGCGATCGGGCCGCCTCAGTCCGTTTGCCGCCAAACCGCCGCAGGGTCTGTCGTACGACGACGCGCTCGATATCTTCAAGCGTGTAGCCCCTGGGAATCTTGAACAGCGATTCCGGGTCGCGCGGCGCCGAACGGACCATCGCCGGAAGGTCGTCGACGGTGAGCGTCGAGTCCTTGCCGAGAACGACCATGCTCTCGACACAGTTGCGAAGCTGTCGGATATTTCCCGGCCAGTGGTAGGTTTCGAGAAACTGCCAGAGTTGCTCGTCCGGTTCGCACAACTCGCGGTGATTCGCCTGGCAGCTCTCCTCGAGGAAATGGCGGACCAGCAACGGAATATCTTCTCGCCGGTTGCGAAGCGGCGCCAGCCAGAGTGCCACCACATTCAAACGATAGTAGAGATCTTCGCGGAATTTGCCCTCGCGAACCATCTCCGTGAGATTTCGGCTGGTCGCGGCGAGCACCCGGACGTCGACCTGCTTGGTGTCGTTGGACCCGATCGGCGTGATCCGGTGATCCTCGAGGACCCGCAGGAGCTTTGCCTGGGAGGTCAGTTCAAGATCGCCGATCTCGTCGACAAACAGCGTTCCGCCGTTGCAGGCCTCGAATCGGCCCGGCCGGTCGGTTCCCGCCCCCGTAAAGGAGCCCTTCGTATGGCCGAACAACTCGCTTTCTACAAGCGTCTCGGGCACTGCTGCCATATTGATCGCCGAATACGGGCCCTCGGCCCGATTGCTGTAGTCATGGATCGCGCGGGCGACCAGCTCCTTTCCCGTGCCGGATTCGCCGGTGATGAGCACCGTGGCGTCCGTTCCGGCAACGCGCTCGATTTGATCAAAAATGTCGAGCATTACTTCGGAACGTCCGATCATGGAACTGAAATTGCACCGATTGGCGTGCTGTTGTTGAGTAGATTGCACCGTGTTGCCTCCTGGAACATGGCCGTTTGGCCGGATACCGTTACACGCGAGGGCGATCGCTCCCGAGGTGCCGCCACTCACGTGTCCGGTAGTGACCTGAGCCAACGTTACAGCTCCGGTCACCGAAGCTATTGTCCACGCTTGTCCCAATCTTATCTCTGTTGGGTGGTGCGGTATATCAGGAAATGCGAAGGGCCTGCTTCGGAAAATCCGCCGAGACCCCGGTCAGAGAACGCCCCATGATTCCCCCACCAACGCACTGTTCGGATTGGATGCCTGGGGAAAATAGGAAGTCTGCAATGGCCTTGGCCCGGCTGAAGGAGCCCGGGCTATTCCATCGCCGATAAGTGCGTCAGACTACATCGCATTGGTTTCGTCCCAGCCAGCAGGAGCAGCCATGGGATTTCTCTCAGGCCGGATGACGTTTGAATCGTTCCGGATCCCGGGCGACGGGCCCGGCCAGTTTACCTCGGAACACATCGAGATCCTTCGGCGGTTCGCCATTGACAAAATGGAGAACTCTTCCCAGGAGGAGGCCGTCGCCGGCTTCCTTGCGGGAGAACACCTCTTCGATCTCGACTTCGATCTGGAAAAGAACGTCATCGCCGATTGCCTCCATTTCGCCGTTCGGATCGATGCCAACCAGATCCCGGCCGCGATCCGCAAGGCGTGGCATCAGATCGAATTGGCGGCCCTGATGGCAGACAATCCCGGCGGCAGACCCACCAAGACCCAACGACAGGAAGCGAAGGATGCCGTCGAAGCCCGCTGCGCCGACGAAGCCCGCAGCGGCAAATTCCGCCGGATGCAGCACTTCCCCGTCCTCTGGGACCTGAGGACCAATCGCTTGTTCTTCGGCGGATCCAGTTCGGCGGCATGGGAACTGTGCTCCGAGTTGCTGACAAGAGCATTCGACCTTGAACCGGAGCGTCTCACATCCGGCCTGCGTGCTGAACATTGGGCGGTTGAGGCCAAACGGCGCGGGGCGCTCGGCGAGCTTGTTCCTTCCAGCTTCCATGCGGACAATCCGGCCGGGGAAATCGTCTGGTGGAACAATGAGCCGGGCAACTTCGACTTCCTGGGCAACGAATTCCTCTTCTGGCTATGGTGGTATCTGGATACGCAGGCCGACACACTGACCCTCCCCGACGATTCGGAAGTCACCGCGATGCTCACGCGGACGCTGAGCCTGCAATGTCCCCGAGGCGAATCCGGCAAGGAGACGATCTCGGCCGAAGCGCCGTGCCGGCTGCCGGAGGCGGCCCAGGCGATCCGGTCCGGCAAGCTGCCGCGCAAAGCCGGCCTGATTCTCGTCCGCTACGGCGACCAATATGAGCTGGTGCTTCAGCCGGAGACTTTCTCGGTGAGCGGTGCCCGTATTCAGACCGACGAGCAGGACGATTCCGCTGACGCGAGAGGAATGCTCGAGGGTCGGATCGAGAACCTGCGAGGGCTCTGCGAGACGCTCGACCTCCTCTATCACGCCTTCTGCAAGCGGCGGATCGGAAAGAATTGGTCCGGTGAGCTCGAAAAAATGCAGCGATGGCTCAAGAAGGACGTCCGAACGAGAAAGCCCGCGGCGTAATCCTGCTTACGCTCCTGCGAGCCTCAGTCCGCACCGTGCTCTGCCGCTTCCCGGAGCGCGCCGAAAGCATCGGCGAAGTCGGATGGGCGGTAATGCGCGTTCAATCCGCTCGGGTTGGGCAGAAGCCACAGCTTGGTGCGCCCGATGATCTCCGGCTGAAGCCCGGCTGTGGCTTTTGACCGCGAAAACGCCTTGCGGTATGCGTCGATGCCGACGATTCCGAGATAGCGTGGGCGATACCTGCGGACTTTGCTGGTAAGCGTCCGCGCACCGGATTGAAGTTGCTCGAGCGTCAACTCTCCCGCCGTAGCCGTGGCCACCGGCACGATGTTCGTGATGCCGTAGCCGAGCTTCAACAGCTCCCGTTCTTCGCTCGGGTCGAACAACCGTGGAGTAAAGCCGGCGCGGTACAGCGCCGGCCAGAAACGGTTCCCCGGCCGGCCGAAGTGGTGGCCGATCGCCGCGGTGTAGAGCCCCGGATTGATACCACAAAAAAGCACCTTCAGATCTGCCGCAATCACGTCGGGCACGGTGCGGCCCGCCGCAGCAAGGATCTCCGCGCGCGTCGGACGCCGGGACGATTTACGTCGCTCGTCGGGACGGGATCGTCGGGTCGCCATGGTGTCCTTTCAAAATGTCGGCAAGAAATGCGTGGGACGGACGAATGAAAAGGTATACCGGCAGCCCGGCTGCTTGCAAGCAGCCGGGCTGCTGCGGTGCTTTCATCGTGGTTGGCCGTTGGCTCCCGGCGTAGAATGAAAAAAACGCACGAACAAGCGTGGAAGGAGGACTGGGCTGATGGTTACGCTCGACCGGGATTTTCGCAATACGCACTCGCTGCTGATCGGATACCTCCTCTGGATTTTCGGTTTCACCGGAGCGCACCGCTTCTATTACGGCAAGCAAATCACCGGCACGATCTGGTTCTTTACCGGCGGGTTGCTGCTGATCGGTTGGCTGATCGACCTCGTCCTGATCCCGGGCATGGATCGCAGGGCCGACCTTCGCTACACTCCCGGCCCGTTGGACTACACGCTCGCGTGGCTCCTTCTGACGTTCCTCGGAGTCTTTGGAGTCCATCGGTTCTACATGGGCAAGTGGATCAGCGGCATCATCTACCTGCTGACCGGCGGCCTGTTCTTCCTCGGATGGCTCTATGATCTGTGGACGCTCAACGAGCAGGTCAGCGAGATCAACGACCGCAAACAGTGGGGGGCCCACGCCGGAGGGCGGAGTGCCGCATAACGCGAGCGCCCGGGGAGACTGCTGAAAAAGGGGACCGGCTCCACAACCTGTGGCGGTTTGCAGGGCCCTGAAATGAAAGGTGTTGGGGTGCCTGTCCCCTTCTTCAGCAGCCTCCACAGGGGGCAAAGTCACGTCCCCGCATAGGCCCGCAAATCCTTCTCGATGGCCGACAGCCGCGAGGCAACCTCATCCTTGGTAGCCGCCAGGTCCGAGATCCGCTCGGCCGGCTGGAAGGCGAACATGTAGAACTTTACCTTGGGCTCGGTGCCGGAGGGGCGGACGGCCACGTAGTTGCCCTCGGCCTCCAGGTCGAGCATGACCAGATCGCCCGTTGGACCGTCCAGCGGCTGCGGTTTTCCGCCCGGCGCCCGCGAGACGTTGTTCTGGTAGTCCCGAACACCGACCGTCTTCATGCCTCCGAGACTGACGGGCGGTTCCTCGCGAAACTGTGCCATGACGGCCATCATCCGCTGCATCCCTTCGGATCCGGGCATCGTCACGGAAATCGTGTGTTCGGCATGGTGCCCATACTCTCGAAACAGTGCGTCGAGCTTCTGGTGGATCGTCTGTCCGCCGACCTTGGCTCGCGCGGCAAGCTCGGCCAGGAGCATGGAAGCGACGGCCGCGTCCTTGTCGCGAGCATGGTCGCCGACGAGGAAACCATACGACTCCTCGGCTCCGAGGATGAACTTCTTCGGGTCTCGCTCGTCCATCACGCCCCCGATCCACTTGAACCCGACCAGGAGGTTGCCGGCCACGGCGACGCCCTTGGCCTCGGCGATCCGCCGGATCAACTCCGTGGTGACCAGAGTCTTGAGGATGTAATTTTCGGGCGTCAGTGTACCCGCTTCGCGGCCGGCCTCGACGAGGTAATCGGCCAACAACGCGCCGATCTGGTTGCCGGTCAGACAACCCCATGCGGAGCCGGGTTCCAGGGTGAGCGGTGCGGCGCAGCCGACGCGGTCGCAGTCGGGATCGGTCGCCATGACCAGGTCGGCCCCGATTTGCTTCGCGCGATCGATAATCGAATCGAAGACCGCGGGATTCTCGGGATTGGAGACGTGGCCGGGCACGTTGGGGAAATCGCCGCTGGGCTCGGCGTGCGGGCCGAAGAGTTCCACGTCTTTGAACCCGGCCGCCTCGAGTGCCGGCAGTACCGCCGAGGCTCCGACGCCGTGCAAAGGCGAGTAGACGATCTTCAACTCGCGAGGGCCTGGCCGGCTTTGGGCGACTACCGCCTCGAAGAAGGCCCGGTCGACTTCTTCCTGGCAATAGACGACCTGGCCCTTGGCAAACGCCTCAGCGAACGGAACACGAAGGATGTCTCCCACGTTCATCACCCGGTCGATCACGCCCGTGTCGTGCGGAGGCAGCAACTGCCCTCCGGTGCACCAGTAGGCCTTGACGGCATTATCGCTGGGCGGATTGTGGCTGGCCGTGACCATGATCCCGCAAGAGCAGTGTTTGCGACGCACGGCGAACGACAGCTCCGGTGTACTGCGATAGCCATCGAGGAAATAGACCTGGTAGCCGTTGGCCACCATGATCTCCGCGCAGAGTTCGGCGAAGTGGCGGGAGCGGTGGCGAGTGTCGTAGGCGATCGCACAGGCCGGCGGCCGGTCCGTCACGTGGTCGCGTACATACGTGGCGAGGCCCTGGGCGCTTTCGCCGATGGTGCGGTCGTTGATCGTGTTGCTGCCGATGGGGTACATCTTGCCGCGGCGGCCACCGGTGCCGAATGGGATCACCGTCCAGAAAGCGTCGTCCAACTCCTGCCACTTGCCTTGGACGACGTGCTCAACGACTTGCGGGAGGTATTCGGCGTAGCGGAGCTCCGTCAGCCAAATTTGCAGGTTTTTTAATGCGCCCTCGGAGATCTTGCCGCGGTCTGCGGCTTGCTGGACCTGCGCGATGGCAGACGTAATATCCACGGGATTCAAGGATTGCGGCATCGGTGCTCACACGGAAAATGAAGACGGTTGATCCTACGGGTATCCCATTTTTCAACAATTGTAGACCAGGGGGAAGGGGGACCGCTGGAGCTCGGCTCCGCATATACTGTCGTCAGGCGCGGAGATGACAAGGATTCAGCCAACAGGAGAGTAACGCCGTGGGGGAACCGATTATCAGCGTTTCCGGTCTCAGGGGTGTCGTAGGGGATTCACTTACGCCAGAGGTGGCAATCCAGTACGTCGCGGCGTTTGCCGTGGCGGCGCCGGCAGGCCCCTTCCTGGTGACACGCGACGGCCGCGGCTCGGGCGAAATGTTGGCCGAAGCGGTGCACGCCGGATTGCACGCCCTGGGCCGCAATACGATCGATGCCGGAATCGCCGCCACGCCTACACACGGCGTGCTTGTCCGCCACCATCAGGCCGCGGGCGGCATTCAGATCTCGGCCAGCCATAATCCGTCGGAGTACAATGGGTTGAAGCTCTTTTCGGCCGAAGGACGAGTGATTCCGGCGGGACTCGGTGCGGAGGTGCTCGCACGGTACCGGGCCGCCGCCATTCGGTGGGCTCGGCACGACCGCCTGGGAACGAAAGAGGATTGCCCCGATCCGCTCACGCCCCACCTGGAGGCGATCCTGGCGACGGTCGACGCGGAGCGGATTCGTAGCAGCCGGTTCCAGGTGGTGCTCGATTCGAACCATGGCGCCGGCAGCATTCTGGGGCTGCGGTTGCTGGAAGACTTGGGCTGCGCGGTAACGCTTCTGGGCGGCCGGTCCGATGGACAATTCGCGCATCCGCCGGAGCCGACGGCCGAGAATCTTGTGCAAGTCCTGGCCGACGTGCCGGAGGTCGGCGCCGACGTGGGATTTTGCCAAGACCCCGATGCCGACCGACTGGCGGTAATCGACGAGAACGGCCGCTACCTCGGCGAGGAGTACACGCTGGCAATGTGCCTGGACCACGTTCTCCGGCAGCGCCCCGGTGCAATCGTGACGAATTGCGCCAGCAGCCGGATGTCGGAGGATCTGGCCGAAAAATACGGCGTGAGGTTGTTGCGCTCGGCCGTGGGCGAGGCAAATGTGGTCGATGCCATGCTCGAGGCCGAAGCCGTCTTCGGCGGCGAGGGCAACGGCGGGCCCATCGATCCGCGCGTAGGCCTGGTCCGCGACAGTTTCGTTGGTATGGCCCTGCTGCTGGATGCGATGGCGTCACGGCGGAGCAAAATCAGTGAACTGGCCGACGAACTGCCGCGCTACGAAATCGTGAAGACGAGAGTCTGCCTGGCTCCGGAGAAGGTGGCCGACGGCCTGGATGCTCTCAGGCGGCACTTTTCCGACGCCCGGCCCGATCGCCTCGACGGTTTGCGGCTGGATTGGCCGGGCCGCTGGCTGCTGGTACGGCCGAGCAATACGGAGCCGATCGTGCGGGCAATCGCGGAAGCCGGCACGCAGGCGGAGGCAACGGCGCTCTGCGAGGAAGCGGCATCCGTGCTCAAGCAGGTGGAGTGAAGCGAACTCCACAGCAGGAACACCAGCAACCGTAAGCGTTCATGGGGCGGAAGAGGGGGACAGGTCCATGTTTTCGGCCAACGTTTTTGCCGCCGAACCAAGTCAACCGGCCGAAAAATGGACCAGTCCCCGACCACCCCGTGAACGCTTACCTGGCAACCGGGCCGCTTGGCACCGCTTGTAGCGGTCATGGATCGAAATGCGTCAGCAACCAACGCACCGAGGGTAGCCGAGGGAGGGGACGAACAGTACACTCAAATGGATCCTGCACGAACAGGCGTTGCCTGCGGATGCTGTCGGCCGATCTTCAGCGCAATTCAGGCAGGGGGCACCTCGCCAGATCCGGTTTTCTCAGAATGGGGCTGGCTGGGCGCGGAGTTGTCCTCTTTGAATTACGCCCAAGCTGCAATTTCCTATGCCAGCCAACCTGACTGCACAGTACCTCAAGGCGGAGGAAGAATACCGCCGCGCCACAACGCTTGAGGACGAACTGCGCTGCCTGCAGGTCATGCTCCAGGAGATCCCCAAGCACAAGGGGACCGACCACCTTCAGGCATCGTTGAAGTCGAAGATCGCCAAGGCGAAACGAGACCTGCAGACAGAGAAGAAGACCGGGAAGAAGGGTCGCGGGTTCCGTATCCCGCGGCAGGGCGCCGGGACCGTGGCAATCCTCGGAGGCCCCAATGCGGGCAAGAGCCAGTTGCTCCGCAGCCTCACGCGCGCGATGCCCGAAGTGGCGCCTTATCCGTTCACCACGCAGATGCCGTCGCCGGGCATGATGCCGTGGGAAGACGTGATGGTCCAGTTGATCGATACGCCGCCGATTACGGCCGATTACATGGAGCCGTACATGCACGGCCTCATCCGGGCGGCGGACCTCGCGCTATTGATGGTCGACTTGGGAAGCGACGACGGCATCGAGCAGTGCCAGGAGGTGCTCGATCATCTGAGCGAAACGAAGACCCGCCTGGCCGCCACGTCCTACCTGAGCGAAGAAGACGTCGGGCTGTCGTTCACGCAGACCTTCGTCGTCCCGAACAAGATCGACCTGGCCGACGCCCGCGATCGGCTCGAACTGTTTCACGAACTCTGCCCGTTGGATTTCCGGGAGTTCGTGATCTCGGCCGAGAAGGGAATCGGGCTGGAAGATCTTCGCGACTCGGCTTACCGGGCTCTCGATGTTGTGCGCGTGTACAGCAAGCTGCCGACGGCCAAAGAGCCCGACATGGACCGGCCTTTCACTGTCCGCCGCGGCAGCACGCTGATCGACATGGCCGGACAGGTCCATAAGGATTACCTGGAAAACCTGAAGTTTGCGCGAGTCTGGGGTTCCGAGGTCCACGCCGGAACGGTAGTGAAAGGTGATTACGTTCTCAGCGACAAGGATGTCGTGGAATTGCATCTGTAGCCATGACGAACGCCGAAATTGCCGCTGTTTTCGACCAGGTTGCCGATCTTCTGGAGTTTCAAGACGCCAATCCCTTTCGGGTCCGCGCCTACCGCAATGCCGCCCGCTCGGTTCGCGACTACTCGGAGCCGCTGTCGGCGATTGCGACGGCCCCGGATCGCGAGCTGACCGACATCGCGGGTATCGGCAAAAAGGCTTCTGGCGGAAAAGATTACCACGCTCGTCCAGACGGGCTCGCTGCCGATGCTCGAGGAACTGCTGGCCGAGGTTCCTGAAAGCGTCTTGGGGATTCTCCGCGTGCCGGGGCTGGGGCGACGCGCTCGACCATCCATCGCGAGCTGGGCGTGACGTCCCTGGAAGAACTTGCCGAGGCCTGCCGGCAGCAGCGAGTCCGATCGCTCAAAGGCTTCGGCGCAAAGACCGAAGAGAGCATTCTTCGCGACCTCGACATCGCCATGGAAGCGGGCAAACGCCTGCTTTGGGCCCAGGCCGACCAGATCGCCCAAGCGTTGCGGGCCCATCTGCACTCGTGTGCCGCGATCGGACAGATGGAATTTGCCGGCAGTTACCGCCGGGGGAAGGACACGGTCGGCGATCTCGACCTGCTGGTGATCGCCGAGGATGCGAAGGAGGCGATGGATTGCCTCGGGGCTTACGAGGGCGTCCGCCAGGTGCTCTTGCGCGGGCCCACGAAGATGTCGGTTCGGCTGGCCGAGGGTTTGCAGGTCGACCTGCGCGTCGTGCCGGCCGAATCGTTCGGAGCGGCCATGCAGTACTTCACGGGTTCGAAGGACCATAATGTCGGTGCTTCGCGGAATGGCCCGCAGCCGCGGTCTGAAGATCAACGAGTACGGAGCGTTCCGCGACGACGAGCAGATCGCCGGGCGCACCGAAGAGGAAGTGTACGCAACGCTTGGCCTGCCGTGGTTTCCGCCCGAACTCCGCGAGGCGCGGCAGGAGTTCGTCTGGGCCGCCGCCGGACAACTCCCGGAGTTGATCGAGTTGAGCGATATCCGGGGCGATCTGCACTGTCATACCGAGTGGAGCGACGGAATCGCTACGATTGAGGAGATGGCCCACGCCGCCAAGGCCCGCGGATTGAAGTATTTGGCCGTCACCGACCACTCGAAACGCGCCACGATTGCCAATGGTCTCGACGCGGCTCGGCTTCGCCGCCAGTGGTCGGAGATCGACAAACTCAACGCGAAATTGAAAGGGATTACCATCCTCAAGGGCGCCCGAGGTCGATATCCTCGAGCGCTGGAGGATTGGACTTCGACGACAAGCTGCTCGCCCAGGCGGACTGGATTGTCGCAAGTGTCCACTTTGGGCAGAAACAGCCGCGCGAGCAGATCACGCGGCGGATGATCGACGCCCTGGCGAACCCCTACGTGTCCGCGGTGGCCCGCATCCCACCGGGCGGCCTCGGCGACGCATCCTATGAAATTGACCTCGACGCCGTACTGAAGGCCGCTCGCGATCACGGCAAGGCGATGGAACTGAACGCCCATCCCAAGCGGCTGGACCTGGACGACGTGGCGTGCGCGGCGGCGAAGAACTACGGGGTTCCGATTGTAATTTCCACCGATTCGCATACCATTGACGGGCTGGCCGCGATGCGCTATGGCGTGGTCCAGGCCCGGCGGGGCGGGCTGACGAAGGACGATGTCCTCAACACCCGCACCCTCACCCAGCTCCAGAAGTTGCTTCGCAAGAAACCGTAACACACCATGAGGCCGCTTCCTCCGGCGGACGGTTAGCTGCCATGAAGATCCACGAATATCAGGCCAAGCAGATTCTCGCGGAGGCCGGCGTCGCCGTTCCGCGAGGCATCGTGGCCGACACTCCGGGAGCGGTTGCCAATGCGTTCCACGAACTCGGCGGGAAACTCGCCGTCGTCAAGGCGCAGATCCACGCCGGCGGACGCGGCAAAGGCACGGTCAAAGAGAACGATGCGCAACACGGCGTCGAGCTGGTGCGAACGGCGGACGACGCGCGCCGCGTTGCGAGCAGTCTTCTCGGCCATACGCTGGTGACCATCCAGACCGGGCCGGAAGGGCAGACCGTGCACCGCGTGCTCGTCGAGGAGGGCTGCCAGATCGCGCGCGAGTTGTACCTGGGCATCGTGGTCGATCGCGCGACGGCGGGGCCCGTGCTCATCGCGTCCAGCCAGGGAGGCATGGATATCGAGAAGGTGGCGGCGGGGCTTGCCGAATTGATCTTTCGCCGAGCCGTTTCATCCCGACTCCGGAGCCTGCGAAGCTACCAGGTCCTGAACTCGCCCAAAAACTCGAGCTCTCCGGCCCGAGCGTTCGCTCCGCCGAGAAGTTCATGCGCGGACTCTGCCGGGTCTTCGTCGAGCGGGACTGCAGCCTCGTCGAGATCAATCCGCTGGTCGTCACGGCCGACGGCGAATTGCTCGCCCTGGATGCCAAGATGACTTTCGACGACAACGCGCTGTTCCGCCATCCGGAGCTCGGCGGGCTCCGCGATCTGGCGGAGGAAGAGGCGGCCGAGATCCGCGCGGCCGAGGAGGGACTGAGCTACGTGAAGCTCGACGGCAACATCGGGTGCCTCGTCAACGGCGCCGGGCTCGCCATGAGCACCAGGGACATTATCAAGCTGCACGGCGGCGAGCCGGCCAACTTCCTCGACGTCGGCGGCGGAGCCAACGTGCACCAGGTGACCGAGGCATTCCGGATTTTGCTGGACGACCGCAACGTCCGCGCCGTGCTGGTGAACATCTTCGGCGGCATCATGCGGTGCACGACGATCGCCGAGGCGATCCTGGCCGCCTACCAATCGGTCGGATTGGACCTGCCGCTGGTCGTTCGCCTCGAAGGGACGGAGGTGGACGAGGGCCGCCGGATCCTCGCCTCGAGCGGCGTGGATATCATGACGGCGAACGACCTGACCGACGCCGCGAAGCGCGTGGTCGCCGCCGCCGTGTAAACTACCAACCGATCGAAATAGCCTTGCATGATTCCGGGAGTTCCACATGGGAGTGTGCCACTGCTTGTGATTGGACGGACCTCCCATTTCTACAAACTGCACCACAATCACAAGCAGTGCGATGCGCCGCTCGGCCGGGAGTGCCACCTCCCTGGATCACGAAAAACCATCCAGCCTCTCAACACGAGCCTACGCCATGAGCATTCTGGTCAACCGAGACACGCGTGTCGTCTGTCAGGGCATTACGGGTAAGGCCGGTCAGTTCCACACGCAGCAGTGCATCGCCTATGGAACGAAGGTCGTCGCCGGAGTGACGCCCGGCAAGGGCGGCGCCACGATCGAAGGTGTCCCGGTCTTCGATACGGTCCTCGAAGCCGTCCAGAAGACGGGCGCCGACGCCACGATGATCTTCGTCCCGCCGGCCTTCACCGCCGACGCCATCCTGGAAGCGGCCGACGCCGGGATCCGCACCGTCGTAGCGATCACCGAAGGCGTTCCCGTGCTCGACATGGTCCGCGTGTACGACCTCATCCGCCGATCGGGCTCGCGGCTGATCGGCCCCAACTGCCCCGGTGTGATTACCCCCGAGCAGTGCAAGATCGGCATCATGCCGGGCTACATCCACCGCCCCGGATCGATCGGCGTGATCAGCCGCTCCGGCACGTTGACCTACGAGGCCGTATGGCAGTTGACCGGACTGGGAATGGGCCAGTCGACGTGCGTCGGCTTGGGCGGTGATCCGATCGTGGGCACGTCGTTCATCGACCTTCTGAAGTTGTTCGAGGAAGACGCCGGGACCGAAGGCGTGCTGATGATCGGCGAGATCGGAGGCACCGCCGAAGAAGAGGCTGCCCAGTTCATCTCTCAGCATTTCAGCAAGCCGGTCTCCGCCTTCATCGCCGGCCGCACCGCTCCGCCCGGCAAACGAATGGGCCACGCGGGGGCCATCATCAGCGGCGGCAAGGGAACCGCCGCCGAGAAAATCGCCGCGCTGGAAAAGGCCGGCATCGTCGTGGCCGAAAGCCCCGCCGACATGGGCAGCGCCATGCAACGGGCGATGAGAGGATAGACGTTAGACTTTAGTTGGACAGCGCTACTTCAGGAAACCCCACCCGGCCCTGTGCCGGTGGAAAGAGGGTTTGAAAACTACAGGGAGGTGCCGCGTCGTAGTCGCCAAACCTCTTTCCACCGGCACGGGCCGAGGCAACCCCCAGGGAGGTGCTGCGTCGTAGTCGCCAAACCTTCTTTCCACCGGCACAGGGCCGGGTGGGGAAAACCTACAGGGAGGTGCCGCGTCGTAGTCGCCAAACCCTCTTTCCACCGGCACAGGGCCGGGTGGGGAAAACCTATGACAGCACAAGCACTCGTGTCCCATGTTCTCCGTTAAGCGGCGCTGTTCAATGAGTCGGCCTCGGCCATTTTCAATGCAAAGCTGAAGAGTATGCAGGGAGGCCGCCGGTAATCTCCGGGACGGCATTGAAGAGATAATCGTTGGCGCCGGTCCACTGCATCCTGTGGCCGGACGTCCGCTCCAGTCGCGAGTCGGCGGCCCGGTTGTCGCTTTCCATCGCGTAGCAGACGCGCATGAGTTCGGCAACATTGCGGACCCGGAGTTTCTTCATGATTTGCGAACGCCGGCACTGGATGGTCCGCACCGAGACGCCCATTTCACGGGCTGTCTTCCCGCTGGACTCCCCTGCCACGATCCGCCGGGCGAGTTGCTGTTCGTCCTGGCTGAGTTGCGAGATCCACTCGTGGAATTTCCGCCGGGTCAGCAGCGACTTGCGCCGACGTTCATACAGCACCAGCGATTTCACCACTGCCTCCCGGAGGTCGTCTTCGCGAAAAGGTTTTTCCAGAAGGTGCACCGCGCCGGCCTGCATGGCGCATACGGCGAGGGAAACCACCGCGTGTGCGGTAAGGAAGATGACTGGCTGCGGGGCCGATCGTTTAGCGAGTTCTTGCTGAACCTGCAGACCGTTCATGCCCGGAATGCAGATTTCAAGTATGACACAGCCTGGTTGGAAGGGATCGAACGCGTGAAAGAACTCGTTGGCCGAGCGGTATGATGCCGACGCCAAGCCCATGGTGCCCAGCAGGTGTTTCACAGCGGCAGAACTTGCAACGTCTGCGTCGACGATCGATACGACCCTGTCTTGTGTCATGGTTCGGGCCTCTCTTTTAGTCTGGCGGAAAGTCTCACCCATTGGCAAGGCCGATACCACGTGCCCGCACCAATAGTTTCGATATCTCTCGACACGCCAGATGCTGGCGAAAAAGACCTCGAGTCGGCAATTCAGGCTAGAATACGCTTCAGTCTAGACTACGTTTCCGTCTAGGCAATACGCGCAGGCGCGTAAACTATTGGTCATTCTGACAAAGCGTTCTTTCACCCCACCACGCACTGGCTGCTCGAGAAGGCGACCGAGGTTGCGACCGGTCGGTTTGATTGGAGAGGGGGTACAAGATGCTACGGAGCGAGTTCCTTCTCCAGCATTCTCCCGGGTGCCGTATTTTTCCAGCGACCCGCCAAGACTTCCAAAGCGCAGCAGCCGGGCTGTTTGATGTTGTGGCGGGTCGTTGGATTTTTTCGACCGACTCAGAGACCGAGTGTGGCCGCCGGTCAGGTCTGTCGCTTGAGAAAACTGAGAACGTCGGCACGGGAGTGGAGATCGAGCTTACGGAAGATGCCGTTGACCTGGGTACGTATGGTATTTGGGCTGCGGTGCAGCACTCTTGCGATCTCTTCGTCCTTGAGATAGCCCCGTCCCATCCACAGCACGATCTCCAGTTCCGCTTGGGAGAGGGCGGAGAGCGCAAGTTGCACACGAGGCGGGTCGGTGCGCCGGGGGATCGAGGTGCTGTCCCCCGGCAAGTCGCCCGCGCCCAAATCGGCCTCTGCCAGGACCTTGCTGAGCGCAGGGATGTCCGACACGACCTCCAGTTCTAGTCCTCCCAGCCAGATGCGGTCTCCGACCACGACGGAGGCTTCCTGCCCTTTCTCAATCCACACGCTGTTAATATTGGTTCCGCTACGTGAGCCCAGATCACGGATCTTGATGCCGTGACGGTCCTCCCAGATCTCGGCATGTCGGCGCGAGGCCTGCTTGAATTGGCGAGGAACGCGGATGTCGCATTCGAGCGAGCGACCGATCACCTTGCGCCGCTGATCGACCGCCGCGCACCATTCGTCGGGGCTCACGTTGGTCAAGACCAGATACACGGGCAGAACGTCGCTCGATCGCGACATGCCCGCGTCTGGCCCTGATTGTGCTCCAGGGCCTGCCGCGGGCTTCTTTTTGGAATTGCCCTCCATAAAGCCCCCCCCTTACCCTTCGAAACGGACACTTGCCTGTTTCGTGCTGCCCGCTTGAAGTCGCGTCGATCCGTATCCCCAGAAAGCGACAGACAGTCTGATTTACCAGACACCCCCAGTCTAGGGCAGGAGAATTGATTCGTCAAGGCCGAGGGGCGACGACTCAGCTCGAGCGCATCATTTTCCGCTTCCATGCCGAAAATTGGGGGGTCGCAGCTTGAACAGTGAAAGTGAATAAGAGGGCTTATTAGCCGCGATTTTCCACCTGCTTTCCAGACGCTCACCCCGTTAGCCTCCCACTCCATCCGCCCTGCTTGACGAATTGCGCTGCGACCGCAACAATGGGGGCCGGTTGGAGTCGCCTCCCGCGATTCCTGACCACCCGGCGTCGGAAGGCCGAATCGGAATGGCAGCCGATCGAGGAACGGATTTGTGCCCCTTTCAACCCAGGAAACGCTTCCTCACGAGGAGCTGATCCAGTCCGAATTGCGTGTCTCCTCCTGGAGGAGCCCGGGAGGAATCCCGATCGTCTTCCGCTCCCTGCCGCCGCCGGCCGGGAGCACGACGGTCGACCGAGATGCCTTGCTGCTCCACCTGGAACACGCTCGGCTCGGGCTGCTCCGCGGTTTCGATCAGTTGCTCTGCCTCGACGGACTGAGGGGCGTCGAGCACCTGCCCCACCAGATCGAGACAGTCCGCAAGGTGCTGCGACATTTCCGCGGCCGCGTTCTCCTGGCGGACGAGGTCGGACTCGGCAAGACGATCGAGGCTTGCCTGCTGCTCCGAGAGTATCTGTTGCGAGGATTGGTCAATCGGGTGCTCATTCTAGTGCCATCGCCGCTGGTCTCGCAGTGGCAAGAGGAGCTGCGGTCGAAGTTCAGCCTTGAGTTTACAGTGCCGCCCCGAACGGCCACCGCCGACCGGGCGGAGTTCTGGGCCGGAACCGACCGGGTCCTGGCGTCGCTTTCGTTTGCCAAGAGCGCCCGCCGAGCCCCTGCCGTTACGGCTGCCGCGTGGGACCTGGTGATCGTCGACGAAGCCCACCACTGCAAGAATCGCGCAACCCGCAATTGGCAGTTGGTCAACTCGCTCAAGCGGCGTCACCTGTTCTTGCTCACGGCGACGCCCGTCCAGAACAACTTGCTGGAGCTGTATAACCTGCTGACGCTCCTGGAACCCGGCCACCTTCAGACGGAGAGCCACTTCAAGAAAAGGTACATCCGCCGCGGCAATCCCCGCGATCCGCTGAACCGCGAACGTCTTCGGTCGCTTCTGGGGGAGGTGATGATCCGCAATACGCGGAGCCTGGTCCAAATGGACCTTCCGCCGCGGTATGCCCAAACGTTGATGGCCCAACCCCGCGGCGGCGAGGAAGCCCTGCATCGCGGCTTGAACGAATACCTTCGACTTCGCAGAGCGCCAGTGACCGCGGATCGCGGTCGACAGCCTTCGGAGGAGGATGAGGGCTGCGTAGCGGAAGACGACCCGCAAAGCTCGCCCGGCGCAGCAGCCGTGGAAAGCGGCGGCCGCGGGGGACAACTCGCCCCGTTCTCGCGAAAGCAGGTAAGCACGTTGCTCTTGGCGTCGGGGAGCCATCCACGGGCCCTCGGCCAGTCGCTCGCCAATATCGCGGGGTCGGATGCAGCCGTTCAGCCCCTGATCGAACTGGCTGGCAAGATCGACCGGTCGGCCAAGGACCACCAGCTTCTGGAGCTTCTCGGCCAGAGCCGCAAGGAAAAGGTCCTCGTGTTCGCAAGTTTCCGCCGGACACTCGAACACCTGCAAGGTCTTCTCGCCCAGGCCGGGATCCGGTACGTCACCTTTTCCGGAATGGAGTCCGACCGACAGAAAGACGCGGCGGTCGAGGCGTTTCAGCGGGAAGTGCCGGTGATGCTCTGCTCCGAGTCGGGCGGCGAAGGGCGCAACCTGCAGTTCGCCAACACGCTGGTCAACTTCGACCTTCCGTGGAACCCGATGAAGATCGAGCAACGTGTGGGCCGTATCCATCGGATCGGGCAGACCCGCGACGTGTTCGTATTCAATCTCTGCACCGCCGGCTCGCTCGAGGCCAGACTCCTGGATCTCTTGACCGAGAAGATCCGCATGTTCGAACTGGTCGTCGGCGAAGTCGGTTCGATCCTCGGAAACCTGGAAGGGGGCGAGGAATTCGAGTCGCTGGTGCTCAACCTCTGGCTGCGGTCGCACAGCGACGAGGAGCTGGACCGCTCGTTCGACGATCTCGGCCGGTCGCTGCTCGACGCGCAGGAGAAATACCTCGACGCGAAGAAGCTCGACGAGGCGCTGTTCGGAGACGACTACGAATGACCGCCGGCATCCAGGAAGAGCTTCGCACGTTTGCAGCCCGATTGCTCGAGCGCCGGGGCGCCTTGGTGGATTGGCCCGAACGTGCGGAGGCGGGCAGCGCCATCGTGCCCGAAGATGTGGCCGCATTGTTGGACGTCGAAGGCGAACTGGTCCGGCTCTCCACCGAGTCCGTCGGGGAAGGCTGGCATGTCAATCTTGCCGGCGATTTTCTCGAGACTTCTGCTCGCCTCCTCGAAGCGGAACCGAGAATCGGGACGTTTCAGGTGAAAGAGCTCTACCTGAAGCGAGGCGAGCTCGACGAAACGGTCCGCCGCACGTTCACCTGGCTGAACGCGCAGGTCCGCGTGGCCGGAACGCGGCAGGTCCGCCTTGAATACCACACCTGGTGGTTCCTGGCGTCAATCGCATCGGAGGACCGCTGGGAGACCCGGTTTGCGGTCACGCTCAACGCCTCCTCGGGCGTCGAGGTTCAACTGCCGGACCCATTCGCGGTATGGGAAATCGAGCCCAACCCGTCCGCCGAGGACCGTCCGCCGTCGACGTATCCTCAGGCAGAGGCCTTCGCACGGTCGCGGGTGCCGCAACTGGCCGCCGAATTCGTGCGGCGAATGGATGACCGATTGGCCCGCGACCGGAAGCGTCTCCACGAGTACTATCATGCGCTCGTGCGCGAAGCGGAGCACAAATCGCCTCGCGGCCGGGCCAAGCCGGTCGAGCCGGAGCAGGTGGAGGCGAAGAAGCGGGCGGTCCAGTTGGAACTCCGCCGCAAGCTCGGCGAACTCGACCAGCGCTACGCCATGGAAGCCGTCCTCAAACCGCTCGTGCTGGTCCGGACGGAGTTGCCGGCCTTGGCGGTCGACCTGTCGGTGCACCGCAAGCGAGCCCGGCGGACGCACACCGTTTATTGGAATCCGCTCACCAAGCACCTCGAACCGCTTCGCTGCAGCCGATGCGGACGTGGAACCTTTTCCGCGGCCTTTACGGACGAGGCAGTTGAACCGCTCTGTCCGACGTGCACAGAACAAGCCCCGAACTCTTCCCGCAGGACATCCCTATGACCACCACCACGAAGAAGCGAAGCAAGCTTACGCTCCACGACCGCCTGTCGCGTCTAACGTACCGCCTTGCCTGTCAGCTCCTCGGGCTCGAGGGGGAGCGGCTGATCCGGGAAGGAGCAACCTACGACACGATCGACATCCCACGCGACGTTTACCTGGGCGGCGACCTCTTCCGGCTGACCCTCTCCGCCGCCGGATCCGAGCCCGCTGTCGTGACGATCACGACGATGGCTGCGGCGCGGAACCGGCTCGTCTTCAACTGCACCGCCTGCGAAGGGATGTGCAAGCACATCGGGGCCGCCGTTTCGCTCATCCTCGAGGAGAAGACGCAACTGGGCCTCGCCGAGCCGCCGCTGGAAGAAATCCCCATGGAGCACCTCAGCGAGGAGGAACTGATCCAGCGGGCCATTTCCGAGCGGCAGCAGCGGGCCACGATCGAGAAATTCAGGATCCAATCGGTTGACCCCAAGGCACCCTGGACGGACTATACCATTACCAGCGGGCTTTCGGGCAAGACCTATCGGGTGGCGCTGCGCGGCCCGGAGCGAGGCCAGTCGTACTGCTCATGTCCGGACTTTCGCACCAACACGCTCGGCACCTGCAAGCATATCCTCTATACCCTCGGCCGAGTCGAGAAAAAGTTCCCCGAGGCGGTCCGCCGCAAGCCCTACCGCAACCGCGAAGCCTTCGTCCACGTCCTTTACGGAGAGCAAATGACGTTGCACCTGCGGCTGCCCGACCGCACCAAGCCGGAAATGGTCAAAGCTGCCGGCAACCTCGCCGAGGGGCCGATCGACGACGTACGGCGGCTCGTCGACTGCATTGGCAAGCTCGATCGCATGGGCTACGAAGTGATCGTCTATCCCGATGCGGAAGAACTGATCGCCCAGCGGCTGTTCCAGCTCCGCATGGCCGACCGGGTGGCCGAAATCCGCAAAAACCCTGCCCGTCATCCGCTCCGCAAGGAATTGCTCAAGGTCGAACTTCTCCCCTATCAGCTCGACGGGATTGCTTTCGCCGTCGCCGCGGGCCGGGCGATCCTGGCCGACGACATGGGGCTGGGCAAGACGATCCAGGGGGTCGGCGCCGCCGAGCTGCTGGCTCGCGAGGCCGGCATCCGCAAGGTGCTGGTCGTTTGTCCGGCGTCGGTCAAGTCGCACTGGCGCAACGAGATCCGCCGTTTCTGTGATCGCGACGTGCAGATCGTCGCCGGCAGCACCGCCGGACGGGCGAAACAGTACGACAACGGCAGCTTTTTCACGGTGTGCAACTACGAGCAGGTGTTGCGCGATATCCTCGCCGTCGAGAAGGTCCGCTGGGACCTGATCATTCTCGACGAAGCGCAGCGGATCAAGAATTGGGAGTCGAAGACCGCTCGTGTGATGAAAGGGCTCAAGTCGCCGTTCGCCCTGGCACTGAGCGGCACGCCGTTGGAAAACCGGCTCGACGATCTCTATTCGGTCGTCCAGTTCGTCGACGACCGCCGCCTTGGTCCGGGATTCCGCTTTTTCCATCGTCACCGCGTGGTCGACGAGACCGGCAGGGTATCCGGCTATGCCAGGCTGGACCAACTCCGCGAACATCTCCGGCCCATCTTGCTTCGCCGCACCCGCGAGTCCGTCCTGCAGCAGCTTCCGCCCCGCACGTCGGAAATCATTCGCATTGCGCCCACTGAAGAGCAGTCCGATATCCACAATGCCCATATGCGAATTGTCTCGCAGATCACCAACAAGGCATTCATCACCGAGATGGACCTTCTGCGGCTTCAGAAGGCGCTGCTCATGGCCCGCATGGCGGCCGACAGCACCTTCCTGGTCGACAAGGAGCCGCCCGGATTCTCGAGCAAGCTGGAGCGGTTGGCCGAGCTGGTTGAGTCGCTGTTTGGGGAGAAAGGGCGCAAGGCGATCCTCTTCTCCGAGTGGACCACGATGCTCAACCTGATCGAGCCGATCCTCAAGCGCTGTAAGCTGGATTACGTGCGTCTCGACGGCTCGGTGCCGCAGAAGAAACGTCAGGAGCTGGTCCATCGGTTCTCGAACGACCCGCGGTGCCGGCTCTTCGTGACAACGAACGCCGGCTCGACGGGACTCAACCTCCAAGCGGCCGACACGGTCATCAACGTCGATCTGCCCTGGAACCCGGCCGTGCTCGAGCAGCGGATCGCCCGGGCCCATCGCATGGGCCAGAAGCGCCCCGTGCAGGTCTATGTGTTCGTAACGGAAGAAACCATCGAAGAGAAACTTCTGGCGACCCTGTCTTCGAAGCACGACCTCGCCCTTGCGGCCCTCGATCCCGACTCGGACGTCAAGTTTGTCGACTTCAGCAGCGGCATCGAGGCCCTCCGTAGGCGTCTGGAAGTGCTGCTGGGAGCCAAGCCCGAAGCCCCCGTCGACGCCAGCCGGAAACAGGAGGTCACCGAGCAGACGCAGCAGTTGGCGGAGCACCGCGAGCGGGTCGCGGCCGCGGGCGGCGAACTGCTCGGCGCCGTATTCCATTTCCTCGGCGAGTTGGTTTCGCAGGACCAGACCCCCGCGCCCGCCGATCCGGTGGTCAGTAGCATCCGTGATCGTCTTTCGCAGTGCGTCGAGGAAGAGCCGTCGGGCCGGCAGCGTCTTACAATTTCGCTGCCCGATCGGAGTATGCTCGACAACCTGGCCCAGACCCTCGCCCGCCTGATGGTCGTGGGCGACAAGGACGGTGGGGTATAAGGGGTACAAGAGGGACAGCCGGACGTTGCCGACCCCTCCCCCGCGATACTCCCAATTGTGCCGTAAGATCCCGTCGCGCTAGAGGTAGCGTTGCGGCGTGTATTGCTCCAGTCAAAGCGGTTATAATGGCTGGCAGGCTTGGAGCGTGCCACGCACCCCCCGGCTTAGCGAGCTTGCTTGACATCGCCGCGCGGGCGACTTCGCCGAGCGGGCCGCACCGGTCGAAGGAGACTGCTGAAAAAGAGGACTGGCTCTGTAACCGGTGGTGGATTGACTTGACGACAGGCACAAGATGTTGCGGTGCCTGTCCTTTTTTTCAGCAGCCTGCAATTTGCGTGTGAGGGACGGAACTGATGACTGCCGCGTTCGATCCGTATTACACTTGGCTTGCCATCCCACCCGAGGAGCAGCCCCCGAACCATTACCGGCTCCTGGGGCTGCGGCCGTTTGAAGACAACCTGGAAGTCATTGAGAACGCGGCCAATCAGCGGATGACCTACCTGAGATCGTTTCAGACGGGCAAGAACTCGGCCTTGTCGCAGAAGCTGCTCAACGAAGTGGCGCAGGCCCGGGTTGCCCTGTTGAATGTCGAAAAGAAGGCCGCCTACGATGCGTGGCTTCGCCAACAGCGCGAAGCAGCCGGGCCGCAACAAGACGGTGGCCCAGCGCAGATTTCCACGGCGATGTACGGCTTTTTCCAGTCACTCAATTCATCGTCGCAGCCGGCGCCGCCCGGGATGCCGCCTCTGCCACAACCCGCCTCACCGCGGCTCGAGTCCTGGCGCCGGTCCCGTAGCCGAACACCCGCGCTGGTTTATGCGGGCCTGGCGGCAGCCGTGTTGCTGGGCGCCGCTCTCTGGTGGTTTTCGTCGGCGGATTCGCGCGAACCCAATCGGCCCTTTGAGCGAGAGACTGCCTCCGCGATAATACCCGCGAAGAGCGCCGCTCCGTCTGCGGATCCGGGACCGACCCCGGATACGGATATGTTGCCCGAGCCGTCTCCGGCGCCGCAAAACAAAAAACGGCTGGAGACACCACAGCCGGAACCACGCGAGAGAGAAGGGCTGGGGCCGAGTGACCCCAGCCGCCTGGTAGGCGTTCCGCAATTGGAAATGCCGAGTTACCTGGGACCTCGCATACCGCTTGAGGATCCATCGAAACCGGGTATGGATCCTCAGGGGGATCCATCGCCGATGGAGATGTTGGCAACGCCGCCGCCCGGCGAGGAGCCGATGGCGGAGCCGCCCTTGCGGAATCTGGCGGACCTGCTTTCGGATGATGTCGCTTCAAAAAGCTCGGGCCGACTGCGGCTTCCCGTTCCGGACGCGTCGGCTCAAGAGAATGCTCGAAAGCTCCTCGGCGAACTCTATGGCGAAGAAAAGGCCGCCGCAGACTCGTCCGTCAAGAAACTGGCGCTGGTGCAGAGACTGGTGGATGATATCCAGGGCGCGGAGGAAGACGCCGCTCGACGTTTCGTCTTTCTCTCGACCGCTCGCGACCTGGCCGTGGAAGCGGCCCATGCCGAACGGGCAATGGAGATCGCCGGGCGGATCGCCGACGGCTATGAGGTCGATCGCCTGGAGATGTTCTCCGAATGCCTGCAAGGGCTCGAGCACGCGGCCCAGAAGACGGCCGAATACGCCGCAGTCGCCAGGGCTGCGCTGCCGGTAATCGACGAAGCCATTGCCGACGACCGCTACGAAATGGCGAAACAGATTGGAGGGATGGCCGCCGCTGCCGCGCGGCGGGGAAGAGAATTCCCGATCGCCAGGGAATCCGTCGAAAAGGTGCGAGTGGCCGGCGAAGAGGAGAAGAAGTTCGCCGCGGTGAAGGATTCGCTCGACGCTCTCGAGACGAACCCGAACGACGCCGACGCGAATCTGGCCGTCGGACGCCACTACGCTCGCAAAGGCAATTGGGAAAAGGCACTCCCGCATCTCGCCCGAGGCAGCGACCCGGAACTCAAGCAGGCGGCGGAAAAGGAGCTTGCCGGCGCAGCGTCGCCCGAGGAGCAGGCCGCCGTGGGCGATGTGTGGTGGGACCTGGCAGAGAAGCTGCAGAATCCCGATCGACACGCCCTCAGGCAGCACGCAGGCACGTGGTACACGCGATCGAAAGTCCTGCTTCCCGAGGGAGTCACGCAGCGGACAATCGAAACTCGCCTCAAGCAAATCGCCCAGGCTTCGGACTCGGCCGAGTCGGACGCACCGTCGCGAGAAACGGCCGGGCATCCCGATAAAGCGAGACGACTACCCTTCAACCGATTGACCCCGGTTTTCACTTCGTCGAAAGAACTCCTGGGCTGGAACGCGGAAGGGGCCGACTTCGCGTACAATAACGGGATTCTCGACCTTCGCGACAGCAGCATTTACTATGCCGTGGAGGCGGCCGATATGGCAATCCAGGCGAAGGTGAAGAAAGCGTCGGGGCAGAACGTGAGCCTCCACTTGCGAAACGGCGTGAATGGAAATTATGCCGCATGGTACGACGGCGACAGCGAGTTTGGCATTGGCAAGACCGTCAACGGCCGCTGGGAGAACCTCAACAGAATTCGGGTGCCGAACCGGCCCATCGAGGGCTTCGTGTTTGGCTTCGCAGTGACCGGCCAGACGCTGGCCGCCTTTGTCAACGGTCAGGCGATTCTACAGGCGGAAGACTCCACGCATGCCGAAGGGAGTCCCGGACTCGCCGCCGTCGGCGGAAACTCTTTGTTTGCCGACGTGCAACTGAAGCTCCTGGACAAACCATGAACCCCGAGACCCCTGCCGGTTCATCCGGCAGATAGAACCGGCGAGTCGCCGTCGGCCGCCATGATCTCCCGTAGCCGGCGGTGCATCTTGCTGACGGTCTCTGCGTGCTCCTTTTCGGTCGCGAGATTGCGGTCCTCGTTTGGATCATTCTTGAGATCGTAGAGCGAGACGATGCGGGGCTTCTGGCAGAACGTGTACTTCCACCGCTCGGTTCGGAGCATCCGGCCGCGATCGCCACGTTGGCAGAAGGCATAGTCGCGCCAAGCAACGTCTTTGCCCTCGATAAGCGGCCGCAGGGAACGACCGTGGATGTTCCCGGGGATCGGTTCTCCGAGGTAGTCGAGGATTGTCGGCAGATAATCGATCTGGCTCACCGGCTTGTCGACGACCGTGCCCGGCTCGATGCGGCCCGGGAAACGGATGCACAAGGGGATCCGCACCAGGTCGTCGTAGAAGCTGAAGATCGACTTGCCGACGCAGCCGTGGGCGCCGACCATGTCGCCGTGGTCGCTGGTGAAGATCACCAGGGTGTTGTCGGCCAGCCCCAGGTCGTCAAGCCGCTTGAGGATCCGGCCCAACTGGTCGTCGATGTACTTGACCATGCCGTGATAGATGGCCGCGTATTCCCGAAGGCCCTCGGGGCCGACGAGATCGCCCAATTTCTTGCTCGCGCCCTTCTGGTCCCACTCGGGAAGGTCCGTCGTGCCGGGCAACTCGATCTTCTCGCGGTCGACCATCGAATAATAGGGCTCGGGAATGACCCAGAGATCGTGCGGCGGGCTCCAAGAGGCCGTGATCATGAACGGGCGATCCTGATTCTTCTCGATCAGTTCGAGGACCTGGTTGGTGATCCGGGTTTCGGGCAGAAGCTCAGGTGGGATGACCGAGCGGCCGATCGTTGCGATGTAGGCGACCCCCGGGCTTTGCTCCTGAAACGGCTTCCAGGCCTTGCGGACCGCCGGGATCTTTTCGACCGGCCGATTCAAATAGCGCCCGGGGTCTTTGTTGTCAGCAAACTGAGACGCCGGCAGATTCTCTTCGAGGAAGGCGGCGTAGTCTGTCGGCCGTTTGGAGGCATAGGCGAAGGACTCGTAGCAGGGGAAATCGCCCAGATCGCCCAGATGCCACTTGCCGCGGAAAGCGGTCGCGTAGCCCTGGCGGTAGAGGGCCATCTCGGTGGTCGGGAAGGCGTCCGGATGGAGTGGTTCCTGTTTCGTGCGGCCGGGGCTGACGTTGACCAGGATGCCGTGGCGGTGCGGGTAGACTCCGGTGACCATCGTCGCCCGCGATGGCGAGCAGTAGGGCGTTGCGCAGGTGGCGCTGGTAAACAGGGCGCCCTCGCGGGCGATGCGGTCCATGTTCGGGGTGTCGATGTACGGATTGCCGGTGGCGGAGAGCGAGCGATGGTGCTGCTCGTCGGTCATGAGAAAGAGGACATTGGGGCGTTTGGCGTCGGGCTTATCGGCCAGGCAGGAGGCCGCCGAAGCGGCGAGTAAGAGGCCGGCGAGGATCGCCAGGTACCGGCAGCGAGTAAGCAATCGAGGCATGGTTGGTTCCTTCGTATCTCAGGTCCAGGCGGTCCAAATCGGAGGAATTCCTCGATATTCCTCCCCACGGTTACTTTCCGTTGAATCCACACGCAGGATACAATAACTCCCAGCCGTTTCCTACCATCCGCTTCCGTGATGCGGAAGCAACCGTCCCACCCCCCGGAAGATGCTCAAGGGGGCCGAGATTCCCTTCCTTGTCGGCGTCACGATCGTTCGCCGCAACGGAAAACGACTCCCGCCTCCGTTCTCCCACCCCCGTTTGCCACCACTGCTCAAAGAGAGGACTGCCGGTGCACAAAGCAACCCCACTGGAAACGATGGACGATCAGGCCCGTGCCGCGATGCTGGTCGAGGTCTGCAATCGGATCCGCCAGCAGGTCGGCAAGATGGTAGTCGGGCAGGACTCGGTGATCGAGCAGCTCTTGATCGCGATCCTCGCCCGCGGCCACTGCCTGCTGGAAGGAGTGCCCGGGCTGGCGAAGACGCTGATGGTTCGCTCCCTGGCGCAAGCGATGGATCTGTCGTTCCGTCGGATCCAATTCACGCCCGACCTGATGCCCGCCGACGTCACCGGTACCGATATCATCCAGGAGGACCCGGGCACGGGACGCCGCGAGATGATTTTCGAGAAGGGGCCGGTCTTCGCCCAGATGCTGCTGGCCGACGAGATCAACCGCACTCCGCCGAAGACCCAGGCGGCCCTGCTGGAGGCAATGCAGGAGCATGAGGTGACGGTGGGCGGTCGGACGTATCGACTGGAGGAGCCGTTCTTCGTGCTGGCCACCCAGAACCCGATCGAGCAGGAAGGGACGTATCCGCTGCCCGAGGCGCAGCGCGATCGCTTCCTCTTTCATGTCGTGGTCGACTATCCGAATCGTGACCAGGAGGGAGAGATCATCGACCGGACGACGACGTCGTTCGAGACGGAGCTATCGCCGGTCGTCAGCGGCCGCGAAATCATCGAGTGCCAGAAGACGGTTCGGCTGGTTCCGCTGCCGGACCACGTGAAGGACTTCGTGCTGGACCTGGTCCGCTCGGCGCGGCCCAACGAGGAACCTTCGCCGCCGTGGGTCCGCGAATTCATCGAGTGGGGGCCGGGGCCGCGTGCCTCGCAACAGCTCGTCCTGGCGTCGAAAGCGCGGGCAATTCTCCGGGGGCGCTTTCATGTGACGATCGACGACGTCGAGGCCCTGGCGCCTCCGGTGCTGCGGCACCGCATCGTTCCGACTTTCAACGCCGAGGCCGAGGGCGTTCGGGTCGACGATTTAATCAAGCGGCTGCTTAGAGAAGTGGCGAGGCCGAAGGCGAGTTTGCTCTAGTTCTTGGTGAGGAGGCCGGCTCCTATGAATGGGCCAGAGAAGTGGGTAGTTAAAAAATGGCCGTTAAAAAATGAAGACAGGAGAAGAGAGAATGTCTGAACGCGCTCCTCGAACTGTTGGCCCAAGTTCCTTCGGCTCCTATTTTTTAACGGCCATTTTTTAACTAACCTCTTCTCCCCCCGCCTTCCCAAAGACCCTTTTTCGCGAAACACACTCTCTATTTCCACCTCCATGCCAATCCAGCTGAAGCGCAAGAGTACGAAGGTTTTGGACCAGACCGAATTTGGCGAGATCGCCTACGAGATCATGACGCCTTCGAGGTGCATGAGGAACTAGACGCGTCTTCGACGAGCCGATTTACAAGCGGGAACTCGCATTTCGGATCCGCAACTCAAGGACTGAGATTCCTATAGACGTCGTCTTCGAGGATTTCAAGAAGACCTACTATATCGATCTGCTGAGCCGGCGACGGCGCCATTTTCGAGCTCAAGGCGGTCGACGTGCTCACGCCGCGCCACCGCGGGCAACTGCTGAACTATCTGATCCTCGCCGATGCGGCGCATGGCAAGCTGATCAATTTCCGCACGGATCGTGTGCAGCACGAATTTGTAAACAACAACCTGAGTCACGCCGCCGAGCGGACTTCCGTCTTCATTATTGAGACGAGTGCCGGCGGCAGATGGAAGCCCGGTGCTTCAAGGAGCGGATACTGCATTGAAAGCGTATGACTGGGGTACAGGGTCGACAACGCACTTTACGAAGAAGCGGTTTCGCACTTCTGGACGAAGGAGGAACTCCTGCGAGGACATCGACATCTGTGTTGGGCAGCGATGCATCGGGCGGCAGGGCGTCCGCGTCACAGAGCCGGACATCGGACTGCGGATCACCGCTTTCTCGCCCGGAGATCCTGCCTGCCTACGAGGACCACCTTCGCCGCTTTCTCGAACACACACACCTTCAGGGTATTCAGTGGGTCAATATTGCTCCCGGAGTGGTCCGGTTTTCGCACAGTGCAGAAGAGGTAAAAAATGGCCGTTAAAAGATGGAAGTCAGGAGATTCGGTAGGAAATAGCGCAAGGCGGCGGACTATTTGCTACACACGCTATTCTTCGCCTCTCCCCTCTTCTTCATATTTTAACGGCCATTTTTTAACTACTCTCATTCTGAAGTCCTCAAATCCGGCCTGCAAGAACCGCCAAAGTTGAGGAACCCAACAATCTCCCAGGTCTCCAACTACCTCACTCCCCACGACCTCAGTAAGCTCGCCAACCTCCAGATCCTGGCCAGGCGAGTCGTGGAGGGTTTTTGCTCGGGCTTGCACCGGTCGCCGCACAAGGGGTTCAGTGTCGAGTTCAAGGAGCATCGTCCGTACGTGCGGGGCGACGAGGTCCGGAGCATCGACTGGAAGGTTTTTGGCAAGACCGACCGGCTCTACATCCGCGAGCACGAGCAGGAGACCAATCTTCGTTCGACGATCCTGCTGGATACGAGCGGCTCGATGGGCTACTGCGGGGTGCGATCGAAGGGGGTCAGCAAGCACCACTACGCGGTTCGGCTCACTGCCTGCCTGGCCTACCTGATGCTCGAGCAGCAGGACAGTGTGGGGCTGGTCACCTTCGACAGCGAGGTTCGCCGCTACATCCCGCCTCGCGGCAGACCGAGCCATCTGCGGACGATCCTCGACGAACTGGGCAAGTCGCAGCCGAAGCATGAAACCGAGCTGGCGCAGGTGTTCCACGAGCTGGCGGCCAAGATCCATCGCCGGAGCCTGGTGATCATCATCTCGGACTGCTTTGGCGACGTCGACGCACTGCTCAAGGCGCTGGCCCGCTTCCGGCACGCGCGGCATGACATGGTCGTCTTCCAGATCTGGGACCCCGACGAGCTGGATTTTCCCTTCCGGCAGTGGACGCAATTCGAGTCGCTGGAAACGCCGACCAACCGGCGGCTGGTGGATCCGGCGCATCTCAGGCAGGCGTACCTGGAGAACCTCAAGCGATTCCGCGAGCAGTTGACGGCCGGCTGCGGCCGCCATCGCATCGACCTGGTTTCGATGACGACCGACCAGCCGTACGCCGAAGCGCTCGCCTCCTACCTGGCGATCCGGAGGCGAGTGAAGTGACACTGCTCAACGGGATCCTCGCCTTCGGAGCGGCTGCCTTTGCGATTCCGCTGTTGATCCACCTGCTCAACCGGACCCGGTTCAGGACGGTGCCTTGGGGAGCGATGCACCTCTTGGAGTCGGTCCTTCGCGTGAACCAGCGACGGGTCCGAATCGAGCAGATTTTGCTGCTCTTGGTCCGCTGCGCCATCCCGGTCGTGCTGGCGTTCTGCCTGGCCCGCCCGGTGCTGACGGGCTGGCAGACGCTGCCGGGCGATGCCCCGACCTCGATGGTCGTCCTCCTGGACAACAGCTACTCGATGGACGCGGCGGACAACGGACGCACGCGTCTGGCCCAGGCGATCGATCAGGCTTCGGAGATCATCGCCGCGCTTGGCACAGGATCGGAGATCTCGGTGGTCGAGACGGGCGGCGAGCCCACTCCGCTCTTGGACCGCCCGATCTTCGATCCCAAGATGATGGTCCGACGGGTGCAGTCGGTCCGCGGGGGCTACGGGGCGAGCGATCCGGTCAAGTCGCTGGATGCCGGCCTGACCATTCTTGCCGACATGGCCAACGCCCGCCGCGACCTGATCCTGCTCGGCGACTTCCAGCAGACCGACTGGGAAACGATCGCGCCCGACCGGCTGGCCAAGATCCGCCGGCAGATCGATGCCCTGCCGATCCGCCCGACAGTCACCCTGCTCGATCTGGGCGAGACCCTTCAGGAGAACGTTTCCATCGAGTCGCTGGAGTTCTCGGCCAGGGCTCTGGGCACGGGCGAGGACTTGCAGATTCGTGCCCATCTGCGAAACCATGGTTCGAAGTCCTACGAAGGCGTGCGGGTGCGGTTTCGGATCGACGGCTCCGAGCAGTCTGCCAGCCAGATCGCACTGCCGCCCCTCGCGGCGGGCCAGACGCTCTTTACCTGCCGGTTCGAAACGGCGGGCTCGCACCTGGTGGAAGTCGAAGCGGCGGTCGACGACCGGTTGACGACCGATAACCGCTACGTGGCGGCCGTCGATGTGCTCGAGCGGATCGGTGTCCTCCTGGTCGACGGCGCACCGAGCCGTGAGCCGCTGGAAGGCGAGACCGATTTCCTTTCGGTGGCCCTGACTCCTTATACCTATGGGCGAGCAAAGCTTTCGGACCTGATCCAGACGAAGACAATCTCGCCCGGCGAGTTGAACGAGAAGGCTCTGGCGGAGGCTCGCGTCGTTGTGCTCGCGAATGTGCCGAAGGTGAAAGAAGAGCAGGTTGAACTGCTCGTCGAGTATGTCCGTGGTGGCGGAAGTTTGCTCATCTTCTCCGGCAACAAGATGGACGTCGGCTGGTACAACAAGGCCCTCTTCTGCGATGGCGCCGGGCTGCTGCCAATGAAGTTGGACCTGGCCGTTGGAGACGGCGTATCCGAGGAGAAAGCGACACGGATCGTTTCGCAGCACTTCGAGCACCCGGCCCTGGAGATCTTCAACGACCGCGAAAACGGGAACCTTGCCGATGCCGCGATCCGAAAATGGTATCGTCTCGCTGGGAACACTTCGGGCGAAAGCCGGCGGCCTGGCATGCCGGCATCAGGCGACGACGCGTCGGAGCCGTTCGTGCTTGCCCGGCTGGAGACGGGAGATCCTCTCGTCGTCGAGCGACGGTTCGGTGAAGGGATCGTCGTGCAGGTGGCCACCGCGTGTGATGCGGAGTGGTCGAACCTGCCGATGCGTCCGATATATCTCCCGCTCACGCAGCAACTGATCACGACGATGGCATCGCAAGGGATGCCCCCGCGGAACTTTGAAGCGGGACGTCCGCTGGTTGCGGTCCTGCCGGGTGCCGCCCGGGACGCACCGCTGGGGTTGACCGCTCCGGATGGCTCCCGCCACACGGTTCAGCCGGCGCCGCGGGGTACACAGAGCGTGGTGGAATTCGGTCGAGCGCACCAGCCCGGTGTGTACACGCTTGTCGGGCCGGATGCCCGGCCGTTGCATTTCGTTGCCGAGACGTCGCGTACGGAATCGGACCTGCGGACGCTCGACGCCACACGAATGCAGTCGCTGGCGGCGGACCTGGGCGCCGACGTCGTGGGCTCCGCCGCCGAGTACCTGGCGTTGGACCGATCGCGGCGGCACGGGCGCGAGATCTGGAGATTCCTTCTGGCCGGAGTTCTGGGTTTGATGTTTTTGGAACTGGTCCTTCAACAGCGTTTCTCGAGAGTGCGGACATGACGACCGTCCGGTTCATCGGCGAGTTGCCACTCTGGGCCGGCGCGCTGGCCGCACTGGCGGTCGGGCTGGCCGCATGGCGGTACTACCGGCGCGAGAGCCGCGAGCTGACCGGCCGGCTGCGGTGGGGTTTGCCGGGTCTGCGGACGGCGGCGTTTATCCTGGCGGTGCTCGTCCTGACCGGCCCGGTGCTGCACCACCGCCAGGTGATCGGCGAGTTGGGTCGCGTGCTGGTCTTTGTCGACGCCTCGGAGAGCATGGCGGCTGCGGATCGCGCGATGGCCGACACCCGCAAACTTGCCGTGGCCGCGCAGCAAGGTTGGCTGCCGCAGGGCGGAATCGAGTCGGAAAGCCCGGCGGTCCGCTCCGCGGTGGAGATGTTCGACCAGTCGTCGCGGTGGCAGCGCGCCCAGGACAGCCTGGCGGATCCCGACTTGGGACTTGTCGCCTCGTTGGCTGAGAGCCACGAGGTCGAGCTGTTTTCGCTTTCGGGATCGCGCGCCGAGCGTCTCTGGAACCGGGGCGTATCGGAAAAACCGCCGGTGGAATTCGGCGTGGAGCCGGTAGGCCGCGCCACCGATCTGGGCAGTGCCTTGGCAGACGCGACGAAAGGAGAATCGGGCGGCGAATCGCGGACCGCCGTAGTCATGCTTACCGATGGGCGGCACAACTTCGGCCCCTCGCCGCTGGAAGCCTCACGACTGCTGGGCGGCCAAAAGGTTCCGATCTACACGGTCGGCTTCGGCGATACGCAAGAACCGCCCGACTTGGCGCTAGTCGAGGTGGAACATCCCGACATGGTTTTTCAGAAGGACCGCGTCCGCGGCACCCTCGTGCTCCGCGACCAGATGCCGCAAGGGCAGCCGTTCGTGGTTGAAATCAGGCATGAGAATGAGGTCCTTTGGCAAGAGCGCCTGACCGCCCAAGGATTTTCGCCGCGGCGGGTCGAGTTCGAACTGTCAGTCGACGAGCTGGTCGATCGGCTCCGCACGCGGCTGGACGCCGAAGTGCGGCACTACGCGGTGCCCGTGGCACTGGTGGCCTCGATCGTGCCGCTGGAGGGCGAGACGGACACGAGCAACAACCAGCAAACGGTCCGCTTCAGTGCGATCACGCGAAGCAACAAGCTCCTCCTGATCGATGGGCGTGCCCGCTGGGAAACCCGCTATCTCCGCAATGTCTTCGATCGCGACGAGCAGTGGCATATCGACACGATCCTCGTCGGACCGGCGACGGACCAGGCCAGCCTGCCCCAGGGCGAGGGCGCCGATCGGTTCCCGGCGGACGAGGCGGCCCTGATGGAGTATGATCTGGTCGTGTTCGGAGAGGTCGCGCCCGGAGTGCTCGGCGACCAGGAGCAGTTCTGGCTTCGCCATTTCGTCGAGCGACGCGGAGGAGGCATCGTTTTCATCGACGGACTTCGCGGTCATCTTCGGTCTTTTGAATCAGGAGCCATGGGGCCGCTCTTGCCGGTGAAGTGGCAGGGCGATAGCATCGGCTCGCCGGCAGTCGAGCTTCGACTGACCCCGGCGGGAGCGAACCTCAGTGCGCTCGTGCTGCAGTCCGGCAGCACGGCCAATGAGAGCTTCTGGAAGGAGTTGCCGGCCCCGCAGCGGATTGTCCCGGTCGAAGCCGTCCCGGGGACCGAGGTGCTCGTCGAAGCGATGGTCAACGGCACGGCCTATCCTGCAATGGTCACCCGCTGGTTCGGTGCCGGCCGGGTGCTCTACTTCGCGATGGACGAATCGTGGCGGTGGCGGTACAAAGCGGCCGACACCTATCACCAGCGATTCTGGAACCAGGTGGCCAGGTGGGTCATGCAGCGCCCGTTTGCGGTGAGCGATCGCTTCGTCTCGCTCGACTCGGGCCCGCCCAGTTATGCCAGCGGCGAAGCGGCCGAGATCCGCGTCCGGCTGCAAGGGGTCGACGGTCGCCCGGTGAGCGACGCCGTGGTCGACGCACTTCTCTGGCAAAACGGGCAGATCGTGTCGACGCTCACTCTCACGCCGGAAAGCACCGGCAACGGCATCTACCGCGGGCGGACGGCGCCGCTGGCCGAAGGAGAGTACGAAGTGAGCGTGCGGGCGGCGGGGTTCAGCGGCGAGGCGCTCAAGGCGCGAACGAGCTTCGTGGTCGAGGCGCCCCGGACCGGCGAGACCGACCAGATCGCCTGCAACGACGAGTTGCTCAGCCAGATGGCCCTCGACTCCGGCGGGCAGTTCCTGCGCGAGGAGGAAATCGGCCGGTTACCGGAGTTGCTCCGCCCGCTGAGCAACGGCCGCGTCGTCGAGTCGGACACCTTGCTCTGGCAGAGCCCTTGGTGGTTTGCGGCGATCATCGGACTGCTGACGGTGGAATGGATGCTGCGGAAACGAGCGGGACTGTTGTGAACGGTGGACGGAGACTCTGACATGAACACCACTGTCGGCCTGAACCCGATCATCCTGGACCGCCTGGAGCAGTTCCGCCGTCGAAGGCGGCGGCTGATCCTTTTGCGCGGGATGTGCTCCGCGGTCGTCAGCTTCCTGGTGTTGATGTCGCTGGTTGCCGTTGCCGACTGGCTGTGGATCCTGCCGGACAACGTGCGCTGGACCTTCAGCGCGGTCGGCTACGCGGGCGTCGTCGTGGCCGTATGGTGGACGTCGGCGCGGCTGATGGTCCGCATCCCGAACCACCGTGAGTTGGCCCGCCGGATGGAAGCGGCCGAGCCGGGGCTGCGAGAGAATCTGCTGGCGGCGGTCGAATTGGCCACGGACATTTCCGGCGAGGCACACGATTCCCCGGTTTTCCGCCGCCTGGTGCAGGATCAGGTCGCGCGCCAGGTCGAGGATGTGCGAGTTCCCGCCCTGCTGCCCGCCAGACTGCTCCGTCCCTGGCTTCTGACCGCCGCGGTGGTGCTGGTCTTTTGCGGGATCTTACTGTATCTGCCCGACATTCCCTATCGGCAACTCCTGACGCGGGCAATCCTGCCGGGAGCCAATATCGCCCGCGTATCGCGGGTGCAGGTGGCAATCCTCGAACCGGAGCCCCATTCGCTGACGGTGCCCCAGGACGACACCGTTGCGATCGTCGTGGAGACTTCCGGCGGCGAGGTTCAGGAGGCGACGCTTGAAACCTCGACCGCAACGCACGGCACCAGCCGCCTGCCGATGCACGCCCGCGGGCCGTCCCAGTTTGCCGCCAATCTCAGCATCGGCGCGGATCCGGTCGAGTACCGGATCCTGGCCGGCGACGCGGTGACCCGCAAGTACACGATTCGCTCGCGGCCCCGGCCGGCGGTGCAGGCGTTTCACAAAACCTACCGATATCCACAGTACGCCGGCTTGGAACCGAAGAAGGTCGCGGAACCCCACGGCGATCTGATCGCCCTGGAAGGGACGGAAGCGGACCTTGTCCTGGAACTGGATCAGGAGGTGAGCGAGGCGGAGATACGGCTCGAAAAGTCCGGCTCGGAAGAGATCCAGGCGATTCCCTTGACTTCCGACGGCGAGAGGCGGCTGCGCACCACGCTCCCGATCGCGGAACCGGGCATCTATAAGGTTCATTTGGTGGCGAAGGAAACGCGGTTCGAAAACACCTTCAGCCCGAAGTACGAAATCCGTCCGGAGCCGGACCTGATTCCGCAGGTAGGATTCGTCGGTCAGCAGGAGACGACGCTGCTGTTGCCGCCCAACGACATCCTGCCGCTGGAGGCGCTGGCCGAAGACGATCTGCCGCTCGTGGGGCTCGAACAGCACTTTTCGGTCAACGGACGCGCGTGGCAGAAGCTTCCGTTTGCGATCGATGAGGCCCGCCGGGTGACAACCGCCTGGGACTGGGACCTGCTCGGGCTGGCCTTGAAATCCGGCGATCAGGTGACGACGAAGCTCGTGGCAACGGATCGCAAAGGGAACACGGGCGAATCGATACCGCTGAACCTTGTGATCGCCCCGCCGGACTTCGATCCCGCGCGGCATGCGATGATGGAGCGAAAGGCCGCACTTCTTGACAAGCTCGCCGAATTGGCCGCCACGATCAAAACGCACCAGACGTCAGCCACGGAGATTCTCAAGCCCCATCTTGAACAAGATCCGCCGGTCCCGGTCGGCGACGCGGATACAAAAAGCCTCCTGGACCTGGCGGGAAAGAACCGGGAGGAAATCGACAAGGTCTTCCAGGAGATCGTGGAACTTCTGCCCAAAATGCCCGCCGGCGCGGACGCGGAAGAACTGGAGCTCGCAGCTCGGGTTCTGGCGCGGATCAGACATCAGCACACTCCCGTCCCCGACGTCCGGCTGGAAGCCGGCGCAAAAACAGAAGATCCCAAACAAGTCAAGGAAAGCCTCGAGCGGGTGCGCCGCTCGTTCGACCAGAGTGCCGAGGACGCCGGGCGGCTGGCCGAAGGATATCAGAGTCTCGTCGCGCACAATATCCTGGCCTCGATCTCGGTCGATCTCGATGGACTGCTCAGGCAGCAACGACGGCTTCTGACATCGGGCGGATCCCGCTCGTGGGAGCGGATGCTCCGCCAAGAAACCGTGGCGATCAACCAGATTCGTTCGCTGGAACAGCTCGTCCGCGGCAGCCTCAAGCGTCTTCCCGCGTCGGCCGAGCGGGGCGCGCAAAGCTATCTCGACTGGATGAGCGCGCGTCGCGAGCAGCTCGAAGCCGTCATGGAATCCGAAGAGCAGCTCGACGCGCTCGGGAGGACCGCCGAGTCGCTGCTGCGGGAGTTGGAGAGCCGCCAGAACGCCATTGGGCTCGATTCTCGTTTGCCGACGAGTATCCTTCAGGCCCGCAAAGACCTGGACCAGCGCGGCGGATCCTTCTTCGCGCCCCTGGAGCAACTCGCCCGCGCGGCGGCCGACGTCGGACGCTATTCGGACGAGGCACCCCGCTCGAGCGATTCCGCGGCGAGCCGCGCGCTCCTCCTTTCCGCCGAAAAGGCCGCAGACGAGCTGGAGAAACTCCACATCCCGGGAACGGCCGAACTGGCGGCACGAAAGAGCGTCACCCAATCGCGGCCCGACTCCGATGCCCAATATGCGTCCGATGCCGGTCTGACGGGGCGGGCACTCACGGCGCTGTTGGATCGCTACGCCGCCGAGTCGCCGACCGAATCCGAAGTGCCTGCCATCCTCGCCAAGATCGCTCCCGCCTATCGGATTCTCGAATCCGGGCATGACGCGGTCCAGGTGCGTTCCTTGCTCAACAGTCTCGTTGCACGGGAACAGTGGGATTCTCAGGAGATCGCCTCGCGGCTCGACCATCCGCGGCAATGGGACGCCGTGTTTGCCGGATTCGAGGCGGCCTCGCGAAAACTCAAGGAGGCAGGCTACACGGCGGAAATCGCCGCCCGACTCGATCGGTTGCGGTGGCTGCCGCCGGCCCAGGAGGCGGCCCGCAAGATCAACGTCCGAAGATACCGGCTGGACCCGTTGGTCGGCGCCGCCTACGAACTGGCCGAGCTCGAACGGGAGTTTGACGCGATTCTCGGCGACATGCAACCGATCATGGCCGAGGCCCGTGCCCTGATCGCCCAGTACGTGCCGACCATTCCCGAGATGGCCCGCAGCGGATCGGAGAACCTCCGCGAACAGCAGATCGAGACCGAGAAGCTTGCGAACGATCCGACCGGCACGGATTCAGAACGTACACCGCGGCTCGACGAGGTCCAGCAGGAGCAAAGCCGGATCAATCAGCGCCTGGAGGACCTGGCCGACGCGCTGATCGAAGATGCCAATGCGCAAGATCCCTTGATCGAAGAAGGACGCCAACGGGCACGCGACGCCGACGACGCCATGGCGATGATCCGAGACCCGGCGGCCCGCATGAACCAGGCGATCCAGCGAGCGGCCCAATCCGATCAGCCGCAGCAGCAGACTCGCGAGCTGACCAAAGCGGCCCAGCAGCAAGAGCGGACAGCCAAGGCGTTGGACCAGATCGCCGAGCACTACGAACGATTGGCGGCGGGCGAGGACGTAACGGAAACCCGCGAGGCCCTTCGCCAGGCAGAACTCGAGCTGGGCATCGCCCGTCAGATGGAGGAAAGGTATTCCGAAGCGGCGCGGCTGGGTGAAATGGCCCAGAAGAGCCCCGAGGAGCTGCTGGCCGAGTTGGAGGCCGAGCTGCCCAAGAACCCCGAGATGCAGGAGGCCCTTTCCGACATCGCACGCGATGCCCTCCAGCAGGCCAAAGCCGCGCTGGAGGATTCGGCCGAACGGGAGGCGGAGATGCGGCGCAACATGGAGCGGTCGGACCGGGATTTCCAAG
>JAXGMN010000071.1:0-54138 GCA_040768665.1 Thermoguttaceae bacterium | reverse complement strand
GTTAACCGGTGCACCACCAAGCGGAACAAGGGCGCTTGCGTCCAGTCGAACGCCCGCCCCTTCTCCGCTTCCAGCCATTCACCACGCTGTGCGTCCTGCTCGGAGGCGCTCAACGACCTCAGGTCCACCACCTCTAACGGCACGGGTACCTCGCGGTGCACCAGTTCCAACGGCTCCCGATAGCCGCTTAAGGCGAAACTGGTGCGAAGGACGGCATGCCGGACCATCAGGCGACGGACCGACTCGCGCAAAAGCTCCTCGTTCAACTCCGCGCGGATCCGGCTGGCAAACACGTCGTGGTAGACGGCAGTCTCGGGGCTATACGCGCTGTGGAAGAGCATCCCCGCCTGCAGATCCGCGAGCGGATAGGCGTCGTCGATCTCCTCACTTAGCAAGGCCCGATCCCAGGCGCTCACCAGCGCCCAAGGCTCGGTCCTATGGACCAGTTCCGCCTCGCCCCGCCGGGCCACCAGCGCCAGTTCGGAGACCGTCTGCGCCGAAAACAATTCCGCCAAGGTGAACCGCAGGCCGGCTTGGTTGGCCCGCGCCAGGACCTGAATGCTCTTGATCGAGTCGCCGCCGACGGCGAAGAAGTTGTCCAAGACGCCCACCCGCTCAAGACCTAGAACATCCTGCCAGATCCCTGCCAGAAGTTCTTCCACCTCGTTGCGGGGCGCAACGTACTCGGTTTCAAGCTGCGGCCGGGCTGATTCCGGCTCCGGCAGTCGCCGCCGGTCCACCTTGCCGTTGGCCGACAAGGGAAGCGCGTCCAAGGCCATAAAGACCTGCGGGACCATGTACTCCGGCAGCACGCTCTTGAGCTCCCGCTGCCAGCGGTCCACCGCCAGCTCCGCGCCATCATGAAGCACGACGTACGCCACCAGACGCTTCGAACCGGCGCCGTCCTCCCTGGCGATGACCACCGCCTCCCGGACCTCTCCACGGCGCCGCAAGGCCGACTCGATCTCGCCCAATTCGATGCGGTTGCCTCGGATCTTCACTTGGTGGTCTAACCGGCCCAGGTATTCCAGCGAGCCGTCGGCCAGCCAGCGACAGAGGTCGCCCGTCTTGTACATCCGCTCGCCTGCCATGGTGGCGAACGGATCCGGCACGAACCGCTCCGCCGACAACTCCGCACGGTTCAAGTAGCCGCGGGCCAACTGCACTCCGGCAAGATACAGTTCCCCGGCCACGCCCACGGGAAGCACCTCGAGCTCACCCGAGAGCACGTAGCAGTGGGTGTTGGCGATCGGACGGCCGATCGGCACGATCCGCCGCGGGTCCCCTTCCGCCGGACAGCTCCAGCGGGTCACGTCCACCGAGGCCTCCGTCGGACCATACAGGTTCTCAAGCTTCACCCCCGGCAAGCGCTCGTAGAGCCGCTCGGCCAGGGCGTATGGCAACGCCTCCCCGCTGGTCACCACCAGCCGCAGGCTCTTGCACGCCGGAACGTTCGATTCTTCCAAGAACACCCGCAGCATCGACGGGACGAAGTGCAAGACGCTGATCTGCTGTTGCCGGATCAGCTCGACCAGATAGCCACTGTCCTGGTGTCCGCCCGGACGGGCCACGACGAGCGTTGCCCCGCTGATCAGAGGCCAGAAGAACTCCCACACCGAGACGTCGAAGCTGTAGGGCGTCTTCTGCAACACCCGATCCGATGCGGTGAGCCCATACGCCTCCTGCATCCACAGCAGGCGGTTGCGGATCCCCGCGTGCTCGACCGCCACACCCTTCGGCACGCCCGTCGATCCGGAGGTGTAGATCACGTAGGCCAGGTTCTTCGGACCGGCCACACGCTGGAGACGATCACTCGGCTGGTCCGCCCAGGACGATTCTGCCAGCATGATCCGCTCACCCTGCCAATCGCCGAGCCGGTCCTCAAGGCCCGGCGCGACCAGCACCACCTCCACGCGGCTGTCGGCCAGGATCGCCGCCACGCGCTCCGCCGGATACTCAGGATCCAACGGCAGGTAAGCCCCGCCGGACTTCATCACCCCATACAGCGCCTCGACCAGCTCGATGGATCGATAGCCCATCACGCCCACCACACTGTCGGCGCCCACGCCCCGCAAGCGCAAGAGGTGCGCCAGCCGGTTCGCCTGCTCGTCCAGCTCCCGGTAAGTGAGCGTGCGGTTTTCATGGACCAGCGCCGCGGCATCAGGACTGTGATCGACCTGCGCTTCAAACAGCTCGTCCAGCGTGCCGGACAGGTCATAGGCCACCTCCGTAGCATTCAACGCATCGACGACCGTCTCCCGCTCATGCCTGGAGAGCAATTCTGCCGCACGCAACGGCGCATCGACGTCCCTGGCGGCGGCCTGCAGAGCTCGCAGGTAATAGTCGGCCCAGTGCTCAACCGCCTCGGAGTCCAACTGCGCGGAATCGTAGTTCAACCGGAGCACCAGCCCGTCGCCGTCGGGCGCGAGGTCGAAGTTGGCCATGAGCGTGAAGTTCGTGTACTCGAACATCCGCGGCCGAGAGACCTCGACCTGCCCTTCCAGCCCCTGATAGACATGGAAGTGGTTGTAATTGAAAGCGGTCTCAAAGAGCTCCTCTCGCTGGGCCCGCTTGAGCCGGCCTGCCGGGTAGCGGCGGAAGGCCAGTCCGGCGCGTTCTGCCGCGAACGCCCGTTGGATCAAATCCCGCCACGATTCGTCGCCCAGGTGAAGCCGCAACGGGAGCGTGTTGAGGAAGAGCCCCAGCACGCGTTCGCCTTCGTCCTCCTCGGGGCGGCTGTTGGAGACCAGCCCCGTGAGGACTTCGTCCGTCCCGGCGACCAGCGACAGCACCCGCAGGTGGGCTGCCAGAAGAACGCTCTTGAGCGGAACCCCCATGGCCTGCGCCAACTGCCTGACGTCTGCCGCCAAATCTCCAGGTACCTCTCGCCTTGCGACGCCCAGCACGCCGGTTCCGGGCTTTGCCCCCGGCACACGGGGCAGACGCGTGGCGGTATGGCCGGCGAGCAAGTCTTCCCAATAGCTCCTGGCTTCGCCCGAGTTCGTTGCCTCGCGCTCCAGGGCGACGAAATCGCGATACTCCAGCCCGGCGGCCGGCAGGCGCGGAGGTTCGTTCCTTTGCAGGGAGTCGTAGATCCCAAACAGCTCGGCCAACATCGTGGCCACGCTCCAGCCGTCGAGGATGGCGTGGTGGAAGCTCAGTGCCAGCTCGAAGCTTTCGCCGCCGAGTCGATGGACGATAAGGCGGAACAGCGGCGGACGTGTCCAGTCGAAAGCCCGCGCCTTCTCCTCTTCCAACCACGCGGCCAACTGCCGGTCCTGCTCGGTGGAACTGAGGTGCCTCAGGTCGATCACCTCGATCGGCGCCAGCACCTCCCGATGGACCAACTGCAGCGGTTCGCGGTAGCCGCCCAAGGCGAAGCTCGTCCGCAGGACGGCATGACGGGCCATCAGCCGCCGGATCGCTTCTTCAAGGACCTCTTCGTCCAACTCCGCGCGGATACGGCTGGCAAAGACGTCATGGTAAACGGCCGTCTGGGGACTGTACGCACTGTGGAAAAGCATCCCCGCCTGCAAGTCGGCCAGCGGATACGCGTCCGCGAACTCCGCGCCCAGGCTCGCACGGTCTTCCTCGGAGACAAGGCTCCACGGTTCGGTCCGCTGGACCCGCTCGCCAAGTCCCTGCCGGGCAACCAGTGCTAGGTCGGCCACCGTCTGCGCCTGGAAGAGTTCGGCGAGGCTGAAAGAAAGCTCCCGCCCTCTGGCACGTGCCAGCACCTGGATACTCTTAATCGAGTCGCCGCCCAAGGCGAAGAAGTTGTCGAGCACACCCACGCGCTCGACGTTCAGAACCTCCTGCCAGATCGTCGCCAGGACCGCCTCGGTTTCATTCCGCGGTGCGACAAACTCCGCCTCGAGTTGCGGCCGCAAGATCTCCGGCTCCGGCAATCGCCGCCGGTCCACCTTGCCGTTGGGCGACAGGGGCAGCGTCTCGAGAGCCATAAATGCCTGCGGGACCATGTACTCCGGCAGCACGCCCTTGAGCTCCCGCTGCCAGCGGTCCACGATGAGTTCGGCTCCCTCGGCCAGCACGACGTACCCGATCAACCGCTTGGAGCCGGCTGGATCGTCCCGTGCGGCGACCACTGCCTCACGAACCTCCTGCCGCTTCCTCAGGGCCGACTCGATCTCGCCCAATTCGATGCGGTTGCCGCGGATCTTCACCTGGTGATCCAGGCGGCCGAGATATTCCAGAGAGCCGTCAGGCAACCATCGGCAGAGGTCGCCCGTCTTGTACATTCGCTCGCCAGCCAGAGAGCTGAACGGATCGGGGACAAATCGCTCCGCCGAGAGATCGGGGCGGTTCAAGTAGCCTCTGGCCAACTGCACGCCGGCCAGGTACAGCTCGCCCGCCACGCCGACCGGCAGCGGTTCCAGCCGCGGCGAAAAAACATACGTGCGGGTGTTGGCGATGGGCCGGCCGATGGGAATGATCCGCCGCGGATCCCCTTCCGCCGGACAGCTCCAGCGGGTGACATCGACCGAGGCTTCCGTCGGGCCGTAGAGGTTTTCCAGACGCACCTGCGGCAGACGCGCGTAGACCCGCTCGGCCAGTTCGTAGGGCAAGGCCTCGCCGCTGGTCACGATCAGCCGCAGCGACGCGCAGTCCGCGAGGCTTTCCTCTTCCAGGAACACCCGCAGCATGGAAGGAACGAAGTGAATCGTGGTAATCCGCTGCCGACGGATCGTCTCCACGAGGTAACGGCTGTCCTGGTGCCCGCCGGGCCTCGCCACGACCAGCGTTGCTCCGGAGAGCAAGGGCCAGAAGAATTCCCACACCGAGACGTCGAAACTATAGGGAGTCTTTTGCAGTACCCGGTCGCCGTATGCCAGCCCGTAGGCATCCTGCATCCAGACGAGCCGATTGCGGATCCCGGCATGCTCGACGGCCACGCCCTTGGGCATCCCGGTCGAGCCGGAGGTGTAGATCACGTAGGCGAGGCTCTTCGGACCGGTTAGGCGCTGGGGCCGTTCGTCCGAACACTCTTGCCACGAGGATGCTTCCAGTGGCAGGCGGATGCCCGACCAATCACCAAGTCGCTCTTCCAGGCCAGGCTGCACGAGCACCACACGCACGCCGCTATCGGCCACGATCGTCGCCAGGCGCTCCGCCGGATACTCCGGGTCCAACGGCAGGTAGGCCCCGCCCGCCTTCATCACGCCGTACAGCGCCACGACCATTTCCAGCGAGCGGTAGGCCATCACGCCGACCACGGCGTCCGGGCCGATGCCCCGTTGCCGCAGAGCATGGGCGAACCGGTTGGCTTCGCCGTCCAGTTCCCGATAGCTCAACTGCTGCTCTTCATAGACCAGCGCCGGTGCCTCCGGCGTGCGGTCGACCTGCGCCTCGAACAGTTCGTCGAGCGTGCCCTCAAGATCGTATTCGGCGACCGTGGAGTTGAAGTCCGCGACGACCGTCCGGCGCTCCTGGAGGGCAATCAGCTCGGCAGCGTGCACGGGGGAGTCCGCATCGGCGGCAATCGCCTCCAATGCCTTCACGTAGTAGCCGGTCCAGCTCGCGATCTGCTCGGCCTGTAATTGGCCGGAATCGTAGTTGAGCCGCAGCGTCAATCCCTCGCCGCCGGGCGCCAGGTCGAAGTTGACCATCAGCGCGAAGTTCGTGTATTCGAACATCCGTGGCTCGGAGACTTCGACCTGCCCTTCCAGACCCTGGTAGATATGGAAGTGATTGTAGTTGAAGGCCGTCTCAAACAGCTCCTCGCGCTGGGCCCTCTTGAGCCGTCCGGCCGGATAGCGGCGGAAGGCCAGTCCGGCCCTTTCCGCTGCGAAGACCCGGCCGATCAGTTGCCGCCAGGACTCGTCGGTCAGCTCGACGCGCAAGGGGAGCGTGTTCAGGAAGAGCCCCAGAACGCGTTCGCCCTCATCCTCTTCGGGCCGGCTGTTGGAGACCAGGCCGGTCAAGACCTCTTGGGTGCTCGCCACGAGCGAGAGCACGCGAAGATGTGCCGCCAGGAGCACGCTTTTGAGCGGCATTCCCATCGCTTGCGACAACTGCTTCAGGCCGCGGAACAACTCGGCGGATACCTCTTGGCTGGCCACGCCCAACTTGCCCGCTTCGCGCTTCACGCCGGGCAGACGCGGCAGGCGCGTGGCGGTGTGGCTCGCGAGCAGTTCTTCCCAGTAGGCCTTCGCATCGTCGGAACCGATCGCCTCGCGTTCCAGTGCCACGAAGTCGCGGTACTCGAGCCCCGGTCGCGGCAGGCGGACCGCTTCATTCCGTGAAAGCCCGTCGTAAATCCCGAACAGCTCGGCGAGCATCGTGGCCACGCTCCAGCCGTCCAGGATGGCGTGGTGGAAACTGAGCGCCAGCTCGAGGCTCGAGCCGCTGAGGCGGTGGACCACCAGGCGGAACAGCGGCGCGCGGGTCCAGTCGAATGCGCGTGCCTTCTCCGATTCCAGCCACGCGGCCAGTTCCTGGTCCTGCTCGTTGGAACTGAGGTGCCTCAGGTCGATCAGCTCCAGCGGCACCTCGACTTCGCGGTGCACCAACTGCAGTGGTTCTCGGTAGCCGGTCAGGGCGAAGCTTGTCCGCAGCACGCCGTGGCGGGCCATCAGACGGCTGACGGCCTCGCGCAAGAGATCTTCGTTCAACTCGGCGCGGATGCGGCTGGCGAAGACGTCGTGGTAGACGGCCGTTTCCGGGCTGTAGGCGCTATGGAAGAGCATCCCCGCCTGCAACTCGGCCAGCGGATAGGCGTCTTCGACGTCCTCCGGCATTGCCAACCGGTCTTCCGCGGTGACGAGACTCCAGGGCTCATTCCGCCGCACTTGCTCGCCGGTCCCCTGGCGGGCGACCAGGGCCAGTTCGGCCACGGTCTGCGCCTGGAAGAGTTCGGCCAGCGTGAACGTCAGGCCTCGCTGCTTTGCCGAGGCCAGTACCTGAATGCTCTTGATCGAGTCGCCGCCCAGGGCAAAGAAATTGTCCAGCACGCCGACCCGCTCGATGCCCAACACCTGTTGCCACACCGCTGCCAAGAAGGCTTCCGTTTCGTTCCGCGGTGCGACGTATTCCGCTTCCAGACTCGGGCGGACCAAGTCGGGTTCGGGCAGTCGCCGGCGGTCAACCTTGCCGTTGGACGACAGGGGCAGACTTTCCAGCGACACGAACGCTTGCGGCACCATGTACTCTGGCAGCGCGTTTTTCAGGTCCCGCTGCCAGCGGTCCACCGCCAGTTCGGCTCCGTCGCCGAGGACGACGTAGGCCACCAGGCGTTTCGAACCCGAGCCATCGCCGCGCGCGACAACCACCGCCTCCCGCACTTCCTGCCGCTGCCGCAGCGCCGCTTCGATTTCGCCGAGCTCGATGCGGTTGCCGCGAATTTTCACCTGGTGATCCAGGCGACTGAGATATTCAAGCGTCCCGTCGGCCAGCCAGCGGCAGAGATCGCCCGTTCGGTACATCCGTTGGCCGGGGCCGGGGCTGAACGGATCGGGGACAAAACGCTCCGCCGAAAGATCGGGGCGGTTCAGGTACCCTTTGGCCAACTGCACGCCGGCCAGGTAGAGCTCGCCCGCCACGCCCACCGGCAAGGGCTCCAAACGCCGCGAGAGGACGTAAGTCCGCGTGTTGGCGATCGGTCGGCCGATGGGAATGATCCGCCGGGGATCTCTTTCGGAAGAACAGCTCCAGCGGGTCACGTCGACCGAGGCTTCCGTCGGCCCGTAGAGGTTCTCGAGCCGTACCTTCGGCAGACGCTCGAACACCCGCGCGGCCAATTCGTAGGACAGGGCCTCGCCGCTGGTCACAACGAGTCTCAAGCACCCGCAGTTCTCCAGGCCTCCTTCTTCAAGGAACACCCGCAACATCGAGGGGACGAAGTGGATCGTGGTGATCTGCTGGCGCTCGATGAGCTCCACGAGGTAGCGGCTGTCCTGGTGCCCGCCGGGCCTGGCAACGACCAGGGCTGCGCCGGAGATCAGGGGCCAGAAGAATTCCCAGACCGAGACGTCGAAGCTGTAGGGCGTCTTCTGCAGCACGCGGTCGCCGGGGGCAAGGCCGTAGGCCTCCTGCATCCAGAGAAGTCGGTTGCAGATCCCCGCGTGCGCGACGGCCACGCCCTTGGGCGTTCCGGTCGAACCCGAGGTATAGATCACGTAGGCCAAGTTTCCAGGACCGGCAAGGCGCGTGGGCCGCTCGTCAGACTCCTGGCACCAGGACGATTCTTTGAGCGGTACCCGGCGACCCGGCCAGTCGCCGAGCCGATCCTCCAGCCCCGGCTGCACCAGGACCAGGTCTACACGGCTATCGGCGAGGATTGAGGCGATTCGCTGCGACGGGTAATCCGGGTCGAGCGGCAAATAGGCCCCGCCCGCCTTCATCACGCCGTAAAGTCCCAAAACCATTTCCACCGAGCGGTAAGCCACGACACCGACAACCGTGTCCGGCCCCACGCCCCAACCGCGCAAGGCATGGGCCAACTGGTTGGCGTGGCCGTCCAACTCGCGATAGCTCAGTTGCCGGTCTTCGTAGACCAGCGCAGTCGCTTCCGGCGTGCGGTCGACCTGCGCCTCGAAAAGCGCATCGAGCGTGCCACGAAGATCGTAGTCGGCGGCCGTGTCGTTGAAGACCTCGACAACGGTCCTGCGTTCCGCCTCGGGAAGAAGCTCGGCCTGGTGCACTGGCGAGTCGACATCCTGCGCAACGGTTTCCAGCGCCCGCAGGTAATAGCCGGCCCATTGTTCCACCTCCTCGGGCGCCAGTTGCCCCGAGTCGTAGTTGAGCCGCAGCGTCAGCCCTTTGCCGCCCGGGGCCAGGTCGAAGTTGGTCATGAGCGTGAAGTTCGTATACTCGAACATCCGCGGCTGCGAGACTTCGACGCGCCCTTCCAGCCCCTGGTAGACGTGGAAGTGGTTGTAGTTGAAGGCCGTTTCAAACAGCTCTTCCCGCTGAGCCCGCTTCAGCCGGCCGGCCGGATAACGGCGGAATGCCAGCCCGGCGCGTTCCGCGGCAAAGGTCCGCTCGATCAGTTCCCGCCAGGACTGGTCGTCCAGGCGCAGTCGCAGGGGGAGCGTGTTCAAGAACAGCCCGAGCACCCGTTCCCCCTCGTCCTCCTCGGGGCGGCCATTGGAGACCAGCCCCGTCAGGACCTCGTCGGCGCTTGCCAACAGCGAGAGGACCCGCAGGTGCGCCGCCAACAAGACGCTCTTCAGCGGCACGCCCATCGCCTGCGACAGGTTCTTCAACCCGGCAGCCAGTTCCACCGGCACGTCGCGCTGGGCCACGCCCAAGATGCCGCTCGCTCGGCCTGCGCCGGGCGGCCGCGGCAGCCGCGTGGCCGTATGGCCGGCCAGAAGTCCTTCCCAATAGCCTCTGGCGTCGTCCGACCTGGTCGCCTCGCGTTCCAGAGCCACGAAGTCGCGATACTCCAACCCGGATGCCGGCAGACGCGGCGATTGACCCTGGGCCAGCGATGCGTAGACGCCAAACAGCTCGGCGAGCATCGTGGCCACGCTCCAGCCGTCGAGGATCGCGTGGTGGAAGCTCAACGCCAGCTCAAAGCGGTTTGCTCCGAGCCGATGCACGACCAGGCGGAACAAGGGCGGGCGGGTCCAGTCGAAGGCTCTTCGCTTCTCCGCTTCGAGCCACTGGTGCAGTCGCGCGTCCTGCTCGGCAGCGTTCAACTGGCTCAGATCGATTACCTCGACCGGCGCCGGCACTTCGCGATGCACCAACTCGAGCGGCTCGCGGTACCCGCTCAGGGCGAAGCTCGTCCGCAGAACGGCGTGGCGTGCCATCAGCCGCGCGACCGCCTCCCGCAGCAACTCCTCATCGAGCTCCGCGTGGATCCGGCTGGCAAAGACATCGTGGTAGACCGCCGTATCGGGTCTGTACGCGCTGTGGAAGAGCATCCCGGCCTGAAGATCGGCCAGCGGATAGGCGTCTTCGATCTCTTCGGCCATCAAGCCCCGATCCTCTGTGCTGAGAAGGGCCCAACGCTCGGTCCTTTGCACAAGCTCCGCTTCGCCCCGCCGGGCGACCAGCGCCAGCTCGGCCACCGTTTGCGCCGCAAAGAGCTCCGCCAGCGTGAACCTGAGCCCCGCCTGGTTCGCTCTGGCAAGGACCTGAATGCTCTTGATCGAGTCCCCGCCCACCGCAAAGAAACTGTCCAGCACGCCCACGCGCTCAAGCCCCAGAACGTCCTGCCAGATTGTCGCCAGGGCGGCTTCGGTCGGGTTCCGCGGCGCGACATACTCGGCTTCGAGCTGTGGCCGCGACACGTCGGGCTCCGGCAGCCGCCGCCGGTCGACCTTGCCGTTGGCCGACAGGGGCAGGGCCTCCAACGCCAGGAAAGCCTGCGGAACCATGTACTCCGGCAGCACAGCCTTCAGTTCCCGCTGCCAGCGGTCCACCGCCAGCTCGGCGCCTTCGTCGAGCACGACGTACGCCACCAGCCGCTTCGATCCCGCGCCATCGTCGCGCGCGGTGACCACCGTCTCCCGGACCTCCTGCCTCCGCCGCAGCGCCGCCTCGATCTCGCCCAGTTCGATCCGATTGCCGCGGATCTTCACCTGGTGGTCCAAGCGGCCCAGATACTCAAGCGATCCATCGGGCAGCCAGCGGCAGAGATCGCCCGTCTTGTACATCCGCTTGCCCGGCTGAGAGCTGAACGGGTCGGGCACAAAACGCTCCGCGGAAAGCTCCGGCCGGTTCAAGTAGCCTCGCGCCAACTGTACGCCCGCAAGGTGGAGCTCTCCTGCCACACCCACCGGCAACGGCTCCAGTCGCGGCGAGAGTACGTACGTGCGCGTATTGGCAATCGGCCGGCCGATCGGCACGACCCGCCGCGAATCCTCGACGCACGACCAACGGGTCACGTCGACGGACGCTTCCGTCGGGCCGTAAAGATTTTCGAGCTTCACATCGGGCAATCGCTCGCATACCCGCTCGACCAGTTCGTAGGGCAGAGCCTCGCCGCTGGTCACGAGCCGCCTCAGCGACGTGCACTTCTCGACACCCTCTTCCTCCAGGAACACCCGCAGCATCGAGGGGACGAAGTGGATCGTGGTGATCGCTTCCTTCCGAATGACGTCCACGAGATAACGGCTGTCCTGGTGCCCGCCCGGACGGGCCACGACCAGCGTTGTCCCGCTGATCAGAGGCCAGAAGAACTCCCACACCGAGACGTCGAAGCTGTACGGAGTCTTCTGCAACACCCGGTCCGCCGCGGTGAGTCCATACGCCTCCTGCATCCACAACAGCCGGTTGCGGATCCCCGCGTGCTCGACCGCCACGCCTTTCGGAACGCCCGTCGAGCCGGACGTGTAGATCACGTAGGCCAAGCTTCCAGGGCCCGTCACACGCCGGAGACGCTCGCACGGCTGGTCCGCCCAGGAGGACTCCTCGAGCACGATCCGCTCGCCCTGCCACTCGCCCAAGCGGTCCTCAAGCCCCGGCGCGACGAGCACCACCTCCACGCGGCTGTCGGCCAGGATCGCCGCCACGCGCTCCTGCGGATACTCCGGATCCAGCGGCAGATAGGCCCCGCCGGACTTCATCACCCCATACAGCGCCTCGACCAGCTCCACCGAGCGGTAAGCCATCACGCCGACTACGCCGTCGTTGCCGATGCCGAAGCCACGCAACAGGTGCGCCAGCCGGTTCGCCTGCTCATCCAGCTCGCGGTAGCTCAGCGTGCGGTCTTCATAGACCAGCGCCCCGGCGTCCGGCGTGCGGTCTACCTGCCGCTCAAACAGCTCGTCCAGCGTGCCCGACAGGTCGTACTCGGCCGCCGTGGCGTTGAACGTATCGAGCACCTCCTTGCGTTCGGAGAGCGAAAGCAGTTCGACTTCTGCGACAGGCGCAGCGGCATCCGTGGCGAGCGCTTCCAGGCACTTGAGATAATAGCCGGCCCAGCGATTGACCTCGCCGACGGCCAACTGTCCGGAGTCGTAGTTGAGCCGAAACGTCAATCCTTCCCCGCCGGGTGCCAGGTCGAAGTTGGCCATCAGCGTGAAGTTCGTGTACTCGAACATCCGCGGCCGCGAGACCTCTACGCGTCCTTCCAGGCCCTGGTAGACATGGAAGTGGTTGTAGTTGAAGGCCGTCTCAAACAGCTCCTCGCGCTCCGCTCGCTTCAGCCGACCGGCCGGATAGCGCCGGTGCGGCAAACCCGCCCGCTCCGCCGAGAACACCTTCTGGACCAGCGCCTGCCACGACTCGTCTTCGAGCGCCACCCGCAAGGGCAACGTATTGAGGAAAAGGCCCAGTACCCGCTCGCCGTCGGCCTCTTCGGGACGGCTGTTGGCGACCAGGCCCGTCAAGACCTCCCGCTGGCTCGATACCAAGGAGAGCACCCGCAGGTGCGCCGCCAAGAGGAGGCTCTTCAGCGGCACGCCCCAGGTCTGCGCCAGCGCCTTGAGCCGGCCCACGAGCTCCGCAGGCACTTCCCGGGCCGCGGTCCCCAATTCCCCGCTGGTCCGTTTCGCGCCCGGCAACCGCGGCAGACGCGTCGCCGTATGTCCTGTCAGCAACTCCTCCCAGTGGCGTTTCGCCTCTTCCGACCCAATCGCTTCCCGCTCCAGGGCCACGAAGTCCCGGTAGCTCAATCCGGCATCCGCCAGGCGAACCTCTTCGCCACGGGCGAGCGCATCGTAGATCCCGAACAACTCAGCCAGCATCGTTGCCACGCTCCAGCCGTCGAGGATCGCATGGTGGAAGCTTAGGGCCAGCTCGATCTCCTCGCCGCTTAACCGGTGCACCACCAAGCGGAACAAGGGCGCTTGCGTCCAGTCGAACGCCCGCCCTTTCTCCGCTTCCAGCCACTCGGAAAGCCGCGCGTCCTGCTCGGAGGCGCTCAATTGCCTCATGTCCACCACTTCCACCGGCGCGGGCACCTCTCGGTGCACCAGTTCTAGCGGCTCGCGATAGCCGCTTAAGGCAAAGCTCGTGCGCAAGACCGCGTGCCGGGCCATCAGCCGACGTACCGACTCCCGCAGCAGTTCCTCGTCCAGTCCAGTGCGGATGCGGCTGGCGAACACGTCGTGGTAGACGGCCGTCTCGGGGCTGTACGCGCTGTGGAAGAGCATCCCCGCCTGAAGATCGGTCAGCGGATAGGCGTCCTCGATGTCCTCACCGAGCAAGGCCCGATCCTCGGCGCTCACCAGCGCCCAAGGCTCGGTCCTCTGGACCAGCTCCGCCTCGCCCCGACGGGCCACCAGCGACAGTTCGGAGACCGTCTGCGCCGAGAACAATTCCGCCAAAGTGAACCGCAAGCCGGCTTCGTTGGCCCGGGCCAGGACCTGGATGCTCTTGATCGAGTCCCCACCCACGGCGAAGAAGTTGTCCAGCACGCCCACCCGCTCAAGCCCCAGCACGTCCTGCCAGATCCCCGCCAACCGCGCTTCCACCTCGTTGCGGGGCGCGACGTACTCGGTCTCAAGCTCCGGCCGGGCCGATTCGGGCTCCGGCAGTCGCCGCCGGTCCACCTTGCCGTTGGTCGACAAGGGAAGCACGTCCAAGGCCATAAATACCTGCGGGACCATATACTCCGGCAGCACACTCTTGAGCTCCCGCTGCCAGCGGTCCACCGCCAACTCTGCGCCCTCATGAAGCACGACGTACGCCACCAGACGCTTCGAACCCGCACCGTCCTCGCGAGCGATGACCACCGCTTCGCGAACCTCCTGGCGCCGCCGCAGGGCCGACTCGATCTCGCCCAGCTCGATCCGGTTGCCCCGGATCTTTACCTGGTGGTCCAACCGGCCCAGGTATTCCAGCGTTCCGTCGGCCAGCCAGCGGCACAGGTCGCCCGTCTTGTACATCCGCTCGCCCGCTCGCTCGGCGAACGGATCCGGCACGAACCGCTCCGCCGACAACTCCGCGCGGTTCAAGTAGCCGCGGGCCAACTGCACGCCGGCAAGATACAGCTCCCCGGCCACGCCCACCGGAAGCACCTCGAGCTCACCCGAGAGCACGTAGCAGCGGGTGTTGGCGATCGGGCGGCCGATCGGCACGATCCGACGCGGGTCGCCTTCCGCCGGACAGCTCCAGCGGGTCACGTCCACTGAGGCTTCCGTCGGACCGTACAGGTTCTCAAGCTTCACCCCCGGCAACCGCTCGTAGAGCCGTTCGGCCAGGGCGTACGGCAACGCCTCCCCGCTGGTCACCACCAACCGCAAGCTCGTGCACGCCGGAACGTTCGATTCCTCCAAGAACACCCGCAGCATCGAAGGGACGAAGTGCAGCACGCTAATCTGGTCTCGGCGGATCAGTTCCACCAGATAGCCGCTGTCCTGGTGCCCGCCCGGACGGGCCACGACCAGCGTTGCCCCGCTGATCAAAGGCCAGAAGAACTCCCACACCGACACGTCGAAGCTGTACGGCGTCTTCTGCAACACCCGGTCCCACGCGGTGAGCCGATACGCCTCCTGCATCCACAACAGCCGGTTGCGGATCCCCGCGTGCTCGACCGCCACCCCTTTTGGCGTTCCCATGGAGCCGGACGTGTAGATCACGTACGCCAAGCTTCTCGGCCCCGTCACGCGCTGGGGCCGAACACTCGGCTGGTCCGCCCAGGACGATTCTTCCAGCACGATCCGCTCGCTCTGCCAATCGCCCAAGCGGTCTTCAAGGCCAGGCGCGACCAGCACCACCTCCACCCGGCTGTCGGCCAGGATCGTGCGAATTCGTTGCTCGGGATACTCCGGATCCAACGGCAGGTACGCCCCGCCCGCCTTCATCACACCGTAGAGCGCCTCGACCAGCTCCACCGATCGATAGCCCATCACGCCGACCACGCTGTCTGCGCACACCCCCAAGCCGCGCAACAGGTGCGCCAGCCGGTTCGCCTGCCCGTCTAGCTCGCCGTAGCTCAGCGTGCGGTCTTCATAGACCAGCGCCGCGGCCTCCGGCGTGCGGTCCACCTGCCGCTCGAACAGCTCGTCCAGCGTGCCCGACAGGTCGTATTCGGCCGCCGTCGCGTTGAACGTCTCGAGCACCTCCTCGCGTTCCGACTCGGCAAGCAGATTGGCTCGCCAAACCGGAAGATCCACCTCCTGAACTATGGTCGAAAGCAGGTTCACGTAGTGACCGACAAGTCGATCGATTGTGGACGCGTCGAACAGATCGGTATTGTATTCGACCGATCCCTGCACTCCCGTCTCGCTCTCCTGGAGCATCAGCGTCAGGTCGAACTTGGACGTGCCGCTATGTACCTCGAGGGGCGTGAAGCTCAATCCGGGCAGCCGCACGGTTGGCAGAGGTGCATTCTGAAGCACGAACATCGCCTGGAACAGCGGACTTCGACTGAGGTCCCGCTCAGGCTGCAAATGCTCCACGAGGTGCTCGAACGGGATATCCTGATTCGCGTGGGCTTCCAGAGTCGTTTCACGCGTCCGCGAGAGAAGTTCACGAAACGTAGGATCGCCGGAAAGGTCGCCGCGGAGGACCACCGTATTGAGAAACAGGCCGATCAGCCCTTCAAACTCCGCCCGTGTGCGTCCTGCGATCGGGCTTCCGACACATACGTGCTCCTGTCGCGTGTAGCGGGCAAGCAGCGTTTGGAACCCGGCCAGAAGCGCCATGAACAGGGTCGCCCCTTCCGCCCGGGCCAACTCCGCAAGGGAATTGGTCAGTTCCCGAGGGATTTCTACCGGCCGCAACGCGCCGCGATAGGTCTGCACGGCGGGTCGCGGCCTGTCGGTCGGCAGATCGAGACCGCTGGGGACGCCCGAGAGCTTCCCGGTCCAATACGCGAGTTGGCCCTCGAGAACCTCGCCCTGCAGGTACTCGCGTTGCCAGGCGGCGTAATCCGCATACTGAAGCGGCAGTTCTTCCAAGGGCGAGCCGCGGCCGTTGGAAAACGCTTCGTACAGCACCGACAGTTCGTGCAGAAAAACGCCCATCGACCAGCCGTCGGACACAATATGGTGCACGACGACGACCAGAACGTGCTCGCGGCTGCCCAACCGGATCAGGCAGGCACGCAACAGCGGTCCGGTATCGAGGCCAAACGGCCGCCGAGCTTCCTCGTTCGCCAGGCGAAGTGCTTCAGCCGGCCCGTGTGCGTCCACCAGGGGCAACTCGGTCCGAAGATGGTCGGCAATCCGCTGCACGGGCCGACCGTCCACGGTTTCAAACCGGGTGCGGAGCGATTCGTGGCGACGGAGGATTTCGTTCAGACCCGCCGACAGTGCCCGCACATCAAGATTACCCTCGATGCGGACCGCGGCCGGAATGTTGTAAGCAGCACTGCCGGACTCCAAATGGTCCAGAAACCACAATCGCTGCTGGCTGAACGACAGCGGTAACGGCCCGTGTCGGTCGACCGGCGCAATGGGTGCGGCGAGAGAGCCGCCCTGGGCGCGGTCAAGCACGCCGGCCAACCGAGCAACCGTCGGCTCCTCGAACAGCTCGCGGAGCGGTAGGTCCACCTGGTACAGGCTGCGGACACGCGAGACGATCTGGGTCGCCAGCAGCGAGTGGCCGCCCAGTTCGAAGAAGCTGTCATGGACCCCGACCCGCTTCACCCCGAGCACTTCCGCCCAGATCTCCGCCAGGCGTTGTTCCGTGTGGGTCCGCGGGGCAACGTACTGTTGCTCGAGCTCAGGCCGATCCGCGTCGGGCGGCGGAAGTGCCGCGCGATCGACCTTACCGTTCGGTGTAAGAGGGAGAATGTCGAGGATCAAGAATGCCGACGGAATCATGTAGTCCGGCAGACGGCGCCGAAGGTGGTCCCGCAGCGTTCCGCCTGCCAAAGAAGCGCCGGCCTCCGGCACGACGTACGCGCACAACCGATTCTCGCCGCTCCCATGCGGCCGGGCGACGACAACCGCCTGGCGAACGCCCCCGTGCGCGGCCAGCGCGCTCTCGATCTCGCCAAGCTCGATCCGGAAACCGCGGACTTTCACCTGGTGGTCCATTCGGCCCAGGCATTCGATCCGACCGTCGGGAAGCCACCGTGCCAAATCGCCGGTTCGGTAGATTCGCCCGCCTGGGTCCGGGCCGAAAGGATCCGGCAAGAAACGCGCCGCGGTCAACTCGGGGCGATTGCGGTACCCTCGAGCCAATCCGTCACCGCCGAGATAAAGCTCGCCGGGGACTCCGATCGGCACGGGCTGAAGATGCTCGTCCAACAGGTAAACCTGGGTGTTCGCGATGGGACGGCCGATGGTGATCCGCTCGAATCCGAGTCTTACCTCGCCAACCGTCGACCAGATCGTGGTCTCGGTGGGACCGTAGAGGTTCCACACCGACTCGCCAAGCTCGACAAGCCTGTGAGCCAACTCCGCGGCGAGCGCTTCGCCGCCCACGAGAATCCTCAGCCCTGGCCGCCCCTTCCAGCCGGCATCGACAAGCATCCGCCACGTTGCCGGCGTGGCTTGCATCACCGTCGCGCCGCACCGGTCCAACAATTCCGCAAGTCGTGTGGGATCGGCTGCGCTGCTACGGTCGGCTATCATCACACGGGCACCGCACAACAGCGGCAGGTAGAACTCCAGCCCGAAAATGTCGAAGGAGAGCGTGGTAACGCTCAGGAGGATATCCGACGCGCTCAATCCCGGTTCGCGCTGCATCGAACAGAGAAAGTTCACCAACGCGCGATGCGAGATCTCGACCCCTTTGGGCAGTCCCGTCGAGCCGGACGTATAGATGATGTAAGCGAGGTCTTCGGGGCCCGCCAGGGGCTCCGCGGCACTGTCAGACTCCTTGGCGATCGTCGGCCACTGCGCATCGATGAGGACCGCCTCGCCCCCATAGAACTGCCAATCGCCCGCGAGCGCCTGCTGCGTGATCAGGATCGGAGCTCCGCTGTCCTCGAGCATGAAGCGAATCCGATCTCGCGGAAAGGCCGGATCAAGCGGCAGATAAGCCGCGCCGGCCTTCAGCACGCCGAGCAGGCCCACCGCCATGTCCAACGATCGCTCGACGCAAATCCCGACGACGACTCCCGGGCCCACGCCCCTTCGGCGAAGGAAGTGCGCCAACCGGTTCGATCGGTGCTGCAACTCGCCGTAGGTGATCGAGCGATCGCCGAACGTCACGGCGACCGCGTCGGGCAACTCGGCGGCCTTCCGGTCGATCAGGTCATGGCAACAAACCGACCGAGGATAAACGGCGTCGGTGCTGTTCCACTCGTGGACAAGCCGCGCCCGTTCGACGTCCGTCTGCAAGGCAATCCGGCCGACCCGCTGGTGCGGGTCGGCCGTGATCGAGTCCAGGATTCGGACGTAACTGTCCGCAAGCCGTCGGCTTGTCGCGTCGTCGAAAAGGTCCCGGTTATACTGGATGCAGCCCGCGAGACGACCGCCCCCGTCTTCGATAATCATGCTGATTTCGAACGGGGTCGCTTCCGCCCGCAGCCCGAAGGGCTCCATCTTCAGTTGGCCGAGTTCCAACGTAGCCCCTGAGTGGCCCATCATCAGTGAGGCCGCCCCCTGCTCTTCAAGCAGTTGCGATTTCTCCATCAAGAAGGCAGCCTGGTAAAGGGGAGCACGGCTCGGATCGCGAACCGGCTGGAGCCGTTCCACCAGCAGAGAAAAAGGATAGTCCTGGTGCTCCAAACCCCCGAGCACCGTGCGCCGCACCTGCCGGAGGAAATCGACGAAAGCGGGATTTTCCGACAGATCGGCCCTGAGCACGATCATGTTGGTCAGGTAGCCAAAGATCTGCTCGAAGCCGCGCTTGCCGCGGCAGACCGCCGGCGAGCCGACCAGGATATCGTCCTGGTTCGAGTAGCGGTGGAGCAACACCTGGTAGGCGGCAAGCAGCACCGTGAACAGGGTTGCCCCTTCCCTCTGGGCAAGCTCCCGAACCGAGCGGCCCAGGGAATCGGCAATCGGGAAATTGACCGCTCCTCCCCGATCGGTTTGCATGGCCGGATAAGGCCGGTCCGTAGGCAGATTCAGGCGGGGCAAATCGCCTGCGAGCTGCCGGCGCCAGTATTGCCAGAGCCGCTCACCCTCACTCCCGGCCAGCATTTCCTGCTGCCAGCGAACGTAGTCGGCGTACTGCACGTGGATCCGCGGAAGGTTCAGCCGTTCTCCCCGTTGTTCGGCCAGATAGATGCGCCGAAGGTCGGACATCAAGAGCACCAGCGACCAGAAGTCGCCGATGATGTGATGCACTGCGAACAGGAGTACGTGATCGTCGGGGGTTCGCGCGAAGATCGTGCCTCGAAACAGCGGCCCGCGATCCAGATCGAAAGGCGCATAGGCCGCCTTCGACACCTCCTGGTACAGCCGTTCTTCCGTCCAGCCCGATGCATCGATCTCGTCGAGCGCTACCGGCCAATCGCGGTGAATCACCTGGATCGGCTGCCCGTCCTGCTCGTCGAAGGTCGTCCGCAGCGAAGCGTATCGATCGGTGAGCGTTTGCAAGGACCGGCGGAGTGCGACCGAGTCGAACGTCGAGCGGACGCGGACCGCAAAAAGAACGTTGTACGCGGCGCTCGCGGGATCCAACTGGTGCAGGAACCACAGTGCCCGCTGACCGTGCGACAGCGGGCACTCCTGGCGCGGGCGAGCCGCCTTCTCCTGAAGCAGCCGACGGAGCAGCGCGCGTTTCTCCTCCGCGGATAGCCGCGAAGCGTCGGTCGTACTCATTCTCACCGCCCTATTCAGCAAGCATTCGTTGCGTCAATGCATCGACTTCGTCGTCGGAAAGCTCTTCGAGCCGCTCGAGCAGGCGAAGGGCCTCTTCGTCTGCGATCCCCCCCCCGCAGGTTTCGGAGGCTACCGGATCCTTCACGAGCTCCGTCGACGAGGTGTGGCGGTCGAGTTGAGGCAGCAGGGCCTCCGCTAGCCGGGCCACGGTCGGCCCTTCCAAGAACTTCACGAGGCCGACATCGACTCCCAATTCAGCCTCGACGCGGTTCTTAATCTCCAAACCCATCAGGGAATCGATTCCCATCGTCGTCAGCGAACGTTCGACGCTGATTCCGGCGGGAGTGGTACCCAAAGTATGTGCGATTTGTACCTGCAGATAGCTTTCCAAAATGCTGCGGCGCTCTTCAAGTTCGGTGCTTTCACGCAACCGATTCACGCAGTCGGTCGCAGTCGATTCGCCAGGAATTCTTTGCTCCATAGCAGTAGCTTGAACCGGCGCGGGAGTTTCGGCGGTGTGTCCATCTTCGTTGGCATCGCCGACCGCTTTCGGCCGGGTTGCCCCCACCGGCCGGCGCGAAATCCAATAGCGCTGTCGCTGCCAGGGATAAGTGGGCAAAGTGGCCCAATCACCTCCACCGGAGTAGATTCGATGCCAGTCCGCGTCGAATCCCGCGGCGTAGAGTGCACCCAACGCTCCCAACATGGCGTCGTGGTCGCCATCACTCCGTCGCAGCGACGGCGCGGCAACCGCCTCCACTGCGAGCGGTTCGGCGCACTGGGCCACGGCTGCCACGAGCATGGGGTGCGGGCCCAGTTCAACAAAAGCACGGAAATCATCCCGCATCAGGGACTGGACGGTCGGAGCGAAACGCACGGGGCGGCAGACACTGTCGGCCCAGTACCGCGCATCGAGCCGGCAGCACGGAGAGCCGGGTTCTTGAAGCGTGGAATAGAACGGCACCGATCCCGCGCGAGGCGCAATCCCATCCAAGGTCGTCCGCAGCTTTCTCGCCGCCGGTTCGAGCAACGGCGTATGGGCGGCCCCGGGGACGTTCATTATCCTCGCGCCGATCTTACGAAGCCGGAGCCCCGCGACCAGATTCTCCAGCAGCGCGCGGTCGCCGGAGAGGACCGTGTACTTTGGACTGTTGTACACCGATATCCACACGCGGTCCGAATGCCCGCCGATCAATTCTTCCGCTTCTTCGGCGGAGATCCGAAGGGCCGCCATACCACTCGAATCACCGGTCTCGGCCAGCGATTCCTCCAATGCACGGCTTCGGCCGACAACGACTCGCAGCGCGTCGTGCAGATCAAGCACTCCGGCGACGCATGCCGCAGCGATCTCGCCCACGCTATGACCGACGACGGCGTCGGGTTCGACCCCCCAGGACTTCCAAGCCTGCGCAAGTGCGATTTGCAGAGCAAAAAGGCTTGTCTGGGCAATTTCGACACCGCCTTTCTCGATCCGCGACTGGCCGGGTTCGGCTTGCAGTTCGGCGAGGAGAGACCAGCCGGCAAGCTTCCGGATCAGGTGATCACACTGCTCGAGCGTCGCGCGGAAGCCAGCAAAGCGATTCCACAGCGGTTGGTGCATTCCCGGCCACTGTCCTCCTTGACCGGAAAAGACAAAGGCGACTTTGAGCCGGCGACCACCGGTTCGCTCGCCGGCGCTGACCGCCGGATGCCCTCGTCCCGCGCGCATGGCCCGGAATTGTTCGCGTAAATCCTCGCTCCTGCGGAACAGAAATGCCGCGCGGCAATCCAGGTGTGTTCGTCTGAGAGCCGCGGCATGGCACAGCTTCACGAGTTGGCCACCCGCTGCTGGGTTTGCGGCAAGTTCGTCCTCCAGCAACCCCGCCATCGCTTGCAGCGCGCCGGTACTTGCTGCGGAAAGCGGCAACAAGTGTACGTGTTCCGTGCTGCCTTCGCCGGGATTCGGCCGAAGTGGCCTCGGGGGCGGCGACTGAAGCACAATGTGCGCATTGGTCCCGCCGAAACCGAACGAACTCACGCCGGCCAGCCGCCGCCCAGACCGCTCGGCCCAATCGCACGTCTCGGTCTGGACGAATAACGGGGATCCGTCGAATGCGATATGCGGGTTCGGGTTTTCGAAGTGAAGGCTTCGAGGAATCTTCCCATATCGAATCGCCAGCGCGACCTTGATCAGACCGGCGACCCCGGCGGCGGCTTCACAATGGCCAATATTCGTCTTTACCGATCCGAGGGCGCAGCTCCGCTCGTGAGACTGGGCGCCGGCGAATACGGCCTCGAGGGCCTTGGCCTCGATCACATCGCCCAGAAAAGTGCCGGCTCCATGCGTCTCGAGGTACTGCGCTTCCGCCGGCGAGATCCCCGCATTCTGCCACGCTTTTCGCAGGACGGCCTCCTGGGCAGCCTGCTTGGGGGCCGTGATGCCGTTACTGCGACCGTCCTGGTTCACCGCCGAACCACGAATTACCGCGTAAATGAAGTCGCCATCCGCAACCGCAACCGAAAGCCGCTTGAGAACGACGATTCCCACGCCGTCGCTGCGAACAATGCCATCCGCGCGCGCATCGAACGCCTTGCAGCGTCCATCCGACGCAAGACCGCCCCCTTTGGCAAAGCCGAAAGAAACATCCGGCGACAGGATGGCATTCACCCCGCCAACCAAAGCCAGATTGCACTCGCCGCTCCGCAGACTGCCGAGCGCGAGATGTATCGCCACCAAAGACGAGGAGCACGCGGTATCGACCGCGATGCTAGGTCCCTGGAGGTCGAGGAAGTAGGAGAGCCGGTTCGCCACGATACTTCCGGCGTTGCCGGTACACCAGTACGGATCCACTTCCCCAGTTCGCTCGAGAAACACCTGCCGATAGTCGTTCGTGCTGACGCCGATGAACACACCTGCATCGGATCCTCGGAATCGCTCTGCGGGAATGCCCGCGTCTTCCAACGCTTCCCAAGCCACCTCCATCAGAAGGCGCTGCTGCGGATCGATACAGGCGGCTTCTCGCGGAGAGATTCCAAAAAAGGCCGCATCGAACCGGTCGATTCCGTCGAGCCACCCGCCCCATCGAACCGAGGTCCGGCCATTGCCGCCGGGCAGGTCTGCAAGGGTCGCGTCGGCCGCGACCGCATCCCAGCGATCCGGCGGCACCTCCCGGATCGCATCCTTACCCTCAAGAAGCAGTCTCCAGAACTCGGCAGGTCCCGCTGCACCGGGAAAACGGCACCCAATCCCAACGATGGCGATCGGTTCCGGGAGCCTTGTTGTCGTCGGCAACATTGCCGGGGCAGCGGCATGCAAAGGAGCCGATCCTGCGGCGACATGCCGGGCCAGCGATTCGATCGTCGGACAATCATAGAGCAAGGTCGGCGAAAGCCGACGGCCGAGACGGTTTTCGAGTTCTCCGGAGAGTTCCAGCGCATCGCGGGACTGAAGCCCGTACCAGGCAAATGGTTGCCGGATGTCGATCCGGCAGGGCTCGCATTGGATGCGTCGCGCAATTCTGTCGACCAACCATGCTTGAACCGCTTCAGCATCTTCCAATCCCGCTCGCTCCACACGGCAATCGACGCCGGATGCTACGGATTCAGGGCACTCCGCATCGCACTCGGCACAGCCGCCGGATAGTCTCGGGACCGCGTCTGCATGCTGCCAGCAGGCGACGACGGGGAGTTCTCCTCGCAAATACAGCTCACGGCAGCGGCGCCGGCGTATCTTTCCGCTGGAAGTCTTGGGAACACCGCCCGTCTTCACGAGCACGATCGACTCGATGGAAACTTCATGTTCCTCGGAAACCGCTCGACGAATTGAGGAAAACACCGCATCCACGTCCACGCCGCGACCATTGCGCTCGACCTCTTGAACGACCACCAGTTCTCGGTCGAAATCGCCGGTCAGAAACGCCGCGCCACAATGGAATCGGAGCGATGGATGGCATTTCTCGACTGTCAACTCGATATCCTGGGGATAGCAATTTCGCCCGTCGATAATCAACAGGTCTTTGAGCCGCCCGGTGACGAAAAGCTGGTCGCCTTTGAGGAACCCGAGATCGCCCGTGCGGAGGTAGCGCTCGTCGCCGTTGTTGGCAATATGGGCCCGAAAGGTCTCCGTGGTTTCTCTTGGGCGATTCCAATATCCACTCGCGACGCTGGGGCCCGATACCCAAATCTCGCCCACCCGGTCTTCCGGGCAAGGCGACAGCGAATTGGGGTCCACTATGGCCACGCGCTGTGTCAAGGGGGGGCTGCCGCATCCGACGACGCGAACGACATCCTCCGTGTCTCCATTCGCGCCGCTGACCTGGTGGCTTTCCAGGGCTGTCTTGCGCAGTCTCTCCACGGAGGGGCTTACCGACCTCGGGCCGCCGGACACGAAAAGCGTCGCCTCGGCCAGGCCGTAGCACGGGAAAAAAGCTTCCAGACGGAATCCATACCGCGCGAATTTGTCCGCGAATCGTTCCAGGGTCTCCGAACGGATCGGCTCCGCACCGTTGAACGCGATCTGCCAGGACGAGAGATCCAGGCCTTGACACTGCTCGTGCTCGATCCGCTGAACGCAGAGCTCATAGACGAAGTTCGGTCCGCCACTGGTCGTTGCACGGAAACGCGAAACAGCCTCCAGCCAACGAAGAGGCTGCTGAACCACGTGCAGCGGCGACATCAGCACGGTCGGGAACGCTCCAAACAACGGCTGGAGAATACCGCCAATCAGCCCCATGTCGTGGTAGTGCGGAAGCCATATCAGCCCGACTGAATCGGGACCGTGCCCGAACGCCTCGTGGATCAGTTGCGAATTGAACAGGAGATTGCCATGCGTGAGGATGACTCCTTTCGGTTCCGCGGCCGACCCGGACGTGTACTGGATACATGCCGTGGCGTTGGCATCGGGGTAAAACGGATTCCAGTCGGCGGCGGCATCGGGCTCCACATCATCGGTGGTGCTCCAACGGGCTCGATCGAGACAGCGATGCGCGATGGCTCGTTCGCGGAGCGACGGCAGTAGCGATCGTGATGTCAGAACGAGCTCCGCTCCACAGTCCGACGCGATTCCTTCGAGCCGTTCAAATGAACGCCGTGGACGTGGCAGACAGACCGGTACAGCCACCACGCCAGCATAAAGACATCCCAGCAGAGCGGCGACGAATTCCAGCCCCGGACCATACATCAGTAAAGCGGCGCGGCCGGCGTGCCCGGAACGCTGAAGCTCGGCTGCGACCGCACGGGCCTTGCTGTCAAGCTGCCCGAACGTCCGCCAAACCTCGTCCGTCTGGCCGTCACGTAGATAACCTAACGCCGGTTTTGCTGGATGCTGGCTGGCTCGTTTCCCCAGCAGCTCGACGAAGCTTGCGAAGTTTTCCTGGTTGATAGCGATGCAAGCGTTCACGTTCCGTCCTCGCACCTTCCTGTTGCCACATCATGAGCTGCGCTTGCAGGATCAGACCGTCTGGCTTAGGCACGGCCGGACTCCCGTCGAAAACAGTTACTGGCCAGCCGCGTCACACGGCCGCAAGCGGTGCTATCAATGACAGCACTCGACTCGCACGGGGTAGACTACGCCAAACGTCCAATTTTGTCCAGCCCCCCGATTCACATTTTCTCTCTCAGTCTTCGTATTCCAGACATTCGTCTTGATCTCCCAGGAAATTCCCTACACACACGATGCGTGATAGGTACTGCGACAAAACTACCAGCCGCCCCCTCAGATCATCCTAGTTTAACGTATCTATCATGTTCGACGCCTCTATCGCATGTATCGCAAACGCCGCAAACTATCCAAACTTCCTCTAGAACTGCAGTTTGAAGAAACTGGTTCCGGTCAGCCAACGCATTCTGAACGGTTGTGCATAGAGACTGAAAAGTGGCACTTCAGCCGAGAGCATCACCGCCTTGAGCAAGACTATCCGGGACTGCCGCATTGCTTAGCCAGAACATGAGGCGACCAGCGAAAACATGCTCGACGAGCATTGTCCGCGCTGGACGAGCATGTCCGGGAACTGGCGCCAATGTCATGCCTCGACCGAAGATTCAGCCAGTTCAGCCGGCTATCCTGTAGCTTTCGAGGGTGCTGCGGCCTCGCTCCGCAGACGGCAGTTGCCGTCGCAGTTCTCTTTGACGAATGCAAGGCATTCCTCTTTCGTGCCGGACATGCCCACGTCCTCCCATCCGAGGGCGTTTGTTCGGCTGGCGGGCCAAATCGAGCAGATATTTTCCGAGTTCTTGACGACTTTTACTTGCCCATCCTGCCAATCGGGATAGTCTTCTGACATGGGATCCCTCTAAACGATTACTGCTGGACTGCAAAAACCACGCGAATAAATCCTTACGGTTGGTGCGATGAAAACGGGGACTGGCTCCGCAAGACCTTGTATCTTCGATCCCATTCGTCCATTATTGCTTGTGGTGCCTGCCCCCTTTTTCATCTGGCCGCCCTTACGACTGCGTCTTGAAAATGCTCCCCAAGGGCGCTCAGTGTTGAACCTTTTCGTGGTCCGCTGTGGAGCGTCCGCTGCGGTACTTAGTGAGTTTTGAATCCGTTCTGAGATAGCCGGGGGCTCCTTCCTCTCCGGCAATCCTGAGTTCTCGCACCATTCCCGTTCCCGGCGCAAACCAACGAATGAAACGCACCGGGACCTTCTTTTCCCCGCCAAAAAAACTCCGCTCCACAACCGTCATCGAGAGCGAAACGCGGACGCAACCGGGGAAATGGGAACCTTCGTAGGCAAATGTTTCTCCAAGAGTTGTCTCTGCCGATAGCTCGATGATTGCGGGCTCGGCTTCTCCTCGCCACGACTGCCCGTGCCGCGGATTGGCCGGTAGAACCAGGAGTTCTTTACCTTCGGCGCCTTGTACCGCAGCGCAGACTCCTTGTTCGCAAACTCGATATAGTTGATCAGGAATCCGCATGCCTCCGCCGGTCGTGTCAGTGACCAGCCTGACGTAGCGTCTACCTCCCACTTCTTTCTCGCCACGAACGGTCTTCGTTGCTTTAAACGTCTTGGGAGGGCCGCTGCCCTGCACCAGTTCGACGTCGTACTCCCAACAACTGCCTTGGTCTAAGGGAAATTCCATGGGCTCACGTGGATGCTGGGGGGAGGAAGCGGCCGGGGCCACTGCGAAGGTGCTGCTAAGAAGAAAAAAAACGCAAAACGCGGTGGTGTAACGCAATCTGTTCATGGGCTTACTGCCTTGCCTTCTGGCGGTACGGTTTGCCGGACTGATACAGGGCAAGTCGAGCCTGATGGTCCTCCTGTTCCTTCTGCGTCGCCGTCGTGGCAAGCTCTAACGCCTTCGACTGCCACTTGACGGCACCCGCGAAGTCCCCTGTCTCGGCGCAGGCCGCCGCCAGGGTGCTGAGGAAGGGTGGAAAGCGATACCCATCCAGTTCGCAGAGGCGCTGGGCCACCCGTAGCCCTTCGGCTCCCTCTCGGAACCGCTGGTCCGGGCAAGTGGACAGCAACAGCGAGAGGTTGTTCCCGGGCGAATCTAGGGGGTCGAGCATCCGAAGAGCATCATGGCTATACTGTTTTGCCCCGGCGGTCGTTTCGGCCAGCAACCGACTTCGCGTGTTGCGGGAAAATGTGGAGCCCGGATCCAAATCCATCGCCGCACGGAAGTCCGCGATCGCCTTATCCATTTCCCCCATACTCGCCCACGCAAGCCCACGGTTGTTATACGCGCTGTCGAAAATGGGATTCAGCCGGATCGCCTCGTTGAAGTCCGCCACCCCTCTCATTGTGCTATTGCCATCTGCCAGCCATGCCTTACCGCGTTGGTTGAAAGCGAAGGCAAGGTCAGGGGAAAGCCGGATGGCCTCATTGAAATCGGCCACCGCCCGAGCCATGTCACCCTTCCCGGCACCGGCGAGACCTCGCAGACAATAAATGACCGCAAGTTCGTCGTCGGTCAGATGTTGCGAGGGGTGAGTTCGGATGGCCTCGGAAAAATCGGCAATGGCTTTGTCGTACTCCCCTGCGAGCGACCATGCGAGTCCCCGATCTGCGTAAAGGAGGCACGAAGGGGCCAGAACCAATGCGCGGTTGAAGTCGGCGAGCGCCTTGTGAGCATCGCCGAATGAAAGATAGGCTTTGCCGCGACAGCGGAGCGAATCAGCATTGGTGGGGCGTTTTGCGATCTCCTGCGAGAAGTAGACTACCGCGTTTTCACGCGGGATCACGTCGGCCTGGAGGATCCAACCGGACTTGCCCTGAGTGACCCAAAGCCACTGCTCGTTCACCGATTCGACGCCGAGAATCGTACCCCGCCGCACAAAGTGCACACTCGTGTCATTGATCCGCAGAGGCGACTGCCTGAGCGCGACGACCACATCCCCTGATTTAAGCGGAGTATTCGCATGCACCGCAGGAAGGGGAAGCAAGAACGGCAGGCAACAAACTAGAGTTCCGCAACACCTACCCATTCGCATGGCGTCCTTCTCCTATCGCCAGACAGCCCAGCCACCGCACACCTCGCAATGGCCGCCGGATGGTTAGTTAAACGGATGCTTTCGTATCTTGTCAAGTCAACCTCAATAGCGAAACCAGCGTTTGCTTCCCAAGCTGTTGTCAACCCGTATCTTACGTAGGCTGAAAAATGTCTGCCGCGTCCACGTGGACTGGTCACGCAATGCCGCGTCAGCAGCCCAACGATCTCCCCCTCAATAGAGGATTTAGCTCCACAGGCTTCAGAGGTTGCGCGGACGATGGGCAGGAGCCGATGGCCACGCGGAGCCGCATTTCGCCCGGCTCAAACACCATCGTCTGCACGGTTTGAAGCCCCTGATTCACTTCGTGAAGCTTCGTTGCTACCGTTTCGACGGGCAAGGGGTTCGCTTCGGTGTTTCGCAGCAGTCTCGCGTAGCGAGGGCAGACTTCAACAGGAAGATCTCGGTTGGCACGAAAATGATTCGTGCAGGCGCAAATCCCGTTCACGGAGCGGCGCATTGCAGTCCCGTCGGGCCCCACCTCCGCGACGGCCCCTTCGGAAGGATCGCACAGTACGACGCTTAGCGCGGTCGTGTGTCGGCTCCGTTGCAGCAATTGTTCGGCCTCTCGGACCGTGGAACAAGTCTCCAAGACGCGTCTGAGAACCATGGTGCAGGGGACGCCCCGCGGGTCAAACGCACGCGAGCCGTCATCGGACCAAAAGACGCCGTGCAGGGCCAACGCCAAGCCCCGTTCATTGATCCCGGAAAACGCGCCGAAAACGCCCGGAAATCCAACCGAGACGAACGCGAGTTTGTCATCCGAGCGATAGACGACAACGAGACCATACCGATGGAGTATACCGAGTGAGAAAATATCCAGATTTCTTCCGAATATCGCTGACCCCGTCGCGCTTCGACTGGGCTCGACAATCAGCGAGGAGCAACCAAACCCTCCGTAGACATCCAGCATGGTATTCATGCCCAGAAGCTTGTCCTGGCCGAGACCGCTTGCCTCTGAGAAAGTCTGAAGTTCGCGTCGGTGCTCCGCGGGAAACTGGTCGAGCATGGCCCCTGGCCATCGCCTGGAATCGGCCCACCGGCGGGCTCGTCCCATCAGGACCACCAACGCTCGGGGGAAGTCGAGAGAAGGCGTTTTGTCGCCGTTGCGGTGAGTACGGCTGCCCGACGCCCCATCTCCTCGGGTCGCCCCGTCACGATCAGAAATGGCACATCGTTGATATGCGCGAGATCGGCCTTTCCGAAGGCTCCTTCCTGGAAACGGTACGAGGTCTGGAAATCCAATGCGGGCAGAGAATCAGCCCCGCTGCGGCCAGGTTGCGTGCCTTGTAGAGCGATTTCATCGCGGTTGCCTTCGTGAATGAAGCGCCGTGCGACGATCTCTCAGACCCCTGTGGCAAGGGGACAGGGACCGCAACATCTTGTGCCCGCCGCCAAGTCATCGACCACCGGTTGCAAGAGCCAGTCCCCTTTTTTCAGCGGGCTCTCTCGAGGGGAAAACAGCGGTAGATGTCGATGGCGAAAGCTATACCAGCCGGCCGCCACGGTCAAGTTTCCGGCAACGGCCTTTCACGACGGCATTGCTGCACGGGCATGGTGCAACTTGACCGGAAAGCGACTATACTAGCCGATCGGTTGGGCATTGCTCGCCGACGTCGCCACCCTCAATTTCCTTGGGTGCGATCATGGGAAGCTGATGAGTTGCAGGCTGATGAATCGGACGGTTGTGGTCGTGACGACTGCCGTCCTGCTCTACCTGGCGCACTTTGCGGGTGCAGCTCAGCCAGAGCCGGTTCGGCCGGGGGACCAGGTCCGTACGACGCAGTCGGCGCCGCTTATGGCCGGCAGCGATACGCGAATGGTCGTTTCATCGGGAAGCGTCCTCACGGTCGAGAATGTCGAGGGCGACTGGGTCGGGGTCACGGCAACGGAACGCGGGGCGCCAATCAGCGGCTGGATCGAACGGAGATTGCTGGTCCGCGTGCCCGGACCGATGACGGCTCCGCAAGCCAGTGCAATGGCAGCCGTTCGAGTCGATACGCAGGAAACCTCGTTGGGCAAGGCGCCGGAGGGAATTGTCTGGTCATCGTGTACGGCCAACGCGGACGGGACGAGTGTGGCGTTCGCGGTGCGGCGCGGCGGCCAATGGTGGATCGCGCTTAATGATGCGGAAGGACCGAAGTACGATGAGATTGCCGTCGGCCAGCCGGTGTTCAGTCCCGACGGGAAACGCCTGGCCTACACGGCGCGCCGCGGTGACCGCTGGCGGGTAATTGTCGATGGCCGCGAGAGTTCGGCGTTCGAGACGGTCGGCGATGGTTCTCCGAAGTTCAGCCCCGACAGCAGCCATGTGGCCTACGTTGGCTTTCGCAACGGTCGGCGGCCGTGGTCGTTGATGGTAAAGAAACCTGGTACGACGATGCTTTGGCCAAGGCGGTTCGATTCAGCCCGGACGGCAAGCGACTGGCGTACGCGGCCAAACGCGACGGCAAGTGGTTCGTGGTGGTCGACGGGGCCGAAGACGAGCCATGCGACGAGGTGCGAGCCGACGATCTTGTGTTCAGCCCCGACGGAACCCGCCTGGCGTATGCCGCTCGTCGCGGGAAGTCAGTGGGACCTTGTGGTCGACGGCTCTGTCGGGCGAGTCACCCGTGGACGGGATATCCGGTGTTCACCCGGGATGGAAAGCGAAATCTGCTACGAGGCCGAGCGAGCAGGAAAGCGACTACTGATCGTCGATGGCGCCGAATGGCGAACGCACGACGCCATTGGCGACTTTGTGTTCAGTCCTAACGGCAGCCGGACGGCCTACTGGGCAAAAGACGGCGAGCACTGGCGGGTTGTCGTGGACGGCACCGAGCTGGCACCATACGATGGTTTCGGGCCGGAGTCGCTCGTATTCAGTCCCGATGGCCGCAGGCTGGCCTATGTTGCCGTGCGTGGCGATCGGGGGCGGGTGGTCGTCGACGGTCGGGAAGACCCGCTGTATGAAGCGATTCTCGAGAGCACCCCGGTGTTTAGCCCGGATGGCGGACGCCTGGCCTATGGGGCACTTCGCGATGGAAAGTGGCGCCTCGTGGTCGATGGCTCCGAACGGGGAAGCTACGATCTGATCGGCGAGGAAACGGTGCGATTTGTGGCGGATGGCGGTGCTATCGCCTGCCTTGCCGGGTTCGGCAACCGCGTAACGGTCGTTGTCGCCGGCAGATTTGGCAACGACTACAACTTGTTCGCTCGCGGCGGTGCCTGGCGACTGGGCGGGGAGGAAGTGTTCCGGACGGTCGCGGTTCGCGATGGCGAGCTCTTCCGCGTCGACTTACGAGTGATTTCCAGTCCGCCGTCCAACGCAAGTCGTTCTTCCGATCGGACTCCGATGCGCTAAGAGACTACCCTCTTCTGGCCTGGGCTGATAAAAACTTGATAAAAACGGGGACAGGCACCGCAACTAATAGCGGTTTAGCCAGAGCGACCACACAAGATGTTGCGGAGCCAGTCCCCGTTTTTATCAGCCCACTTCTGGCCCGCATCGGAATCTGCGGCACAACGTCGAAGGCAAGGCGGCAATTGCAAACCAGCAGCCGTACCAAGAACGTAAGAATCCCTCGGCGGTTTGAGCACCGAGGGATTCTGCGAAGTGGCGGGGACAGAATTCGAACCTGCGACCTCGAGGTTATGAGGGCCATTTGGCATCTGCACCGAACCGCGGCAAAAGTCCCGGTTTCCCTCATTTTACGGAAGAAAACGGCAATTGCAAGCACTCGCATTTCACTTCGTTTTGTTCCGTTTTTTGGTAGTACCAGGGCCGTTTTGTAGTACCGTAGTACCCTAGAAACGAACGACAAAGACCCGCGACCCTTATGTGGAATTCCGCGTTCTCGCGATTGGTAGTACCTGGTAGTACCAGCCCAACGAAAAAGCCCCGCCGGCCGCTGCAGGCCGGACGGGGCGATGGGCGTGGGGAGCGGGGCGTGGGGAGCGTAATGGACGTCATCGCGATCACTTCCACCGGGGTCGCGGGCCATCGCCGGCGGTCGCGGCCGGCGGGTCGAAGTCGGTGGCGTGCTCCGCGGCGGCGTAATTGGGTTTGTTCAGTTTCTTCAAATCTGAAAGTTCCGAACAAAGTTCACTGACCCAAGGGACCGCCGCTGACGCCCCACAATGCCCCCAGAATTCTTTCAACGGCCCTGGTGACTGCGGAGTCGACCGGGGCCCACGGAACGCATGAGGCGGGGCGTGGAGGATTCCAGAAAAACCGCCCTGGCTCGCCGGATGCCCGACGAAACAACCAGGGCGGCTCATTCACCGTTCGCATCGAATTCAAAAAAGCCCGACCGGGGGCTGCAGCCAGCCGACCCCGATGTCCGCGGCGAGCCACACCCGGCCGGGCTGACCGGGGGCAGCGATATGGGGAAAGAAGAAAACCCTCTCGCTGCCTCGGCCCACAATAAGCCCGGCGAACGTGGCGGCGAAGTAACCGAACTCCGCCACGTCCACCGGCAACCGGCCGACGCTCATCCTCGAGGACGATCGCCGCTCTCCCGCATGGCAGCTACCACAGGAGCCACGGGGCGACCACGTCGACCGGCCGGTCCCTCGCGTCACTCGGCCTCGGCGGCGGTGACAAGCTCAATCAGGTACTCCAGAACGTGGTCTGTGGAAGCGATGACAGCACCGTTGGCCAACGTCGCTCCCTCGGATCGCAAGGCGGTGTAAACCCGGCTTAGCGTTCGCTTGGTTTCTTGGGAAAAGTTTCCCGTCGCCAATTCGACGGCCATGTGCGGGTGTGCATCGACTTCGGCGATTGGAACGGTAATTTGTACAGACATGTTCGTAGCTCCTTGGTGGAAATTGGAAAAACGGAAAACGGGGAAGGGTGGTCAACCGGGAACGAGCGATTGCAACATCTCGTCGAGCTCGGCTTTCAACGGCGCGCCGGCTTGTTCCAATTGGTCGGCCTCGGCGTGCAGCCGCTCGGCGCGATCGCGAAGCTCTTGGGCGTGGGCCCGCCACCATTGGCCACTGATGACAGGTTTCCGGTGATCCACGTTTCCGGTGGCGGGCTCGTGCGTATTGCGCCGGGGAGGCATGCCGACAATTTGACGAACGGCGGGATCTTTGTGGGCCTGGCAATACGAAATGATCTCCAGGGAATTGCTCTCGATCGTCCACTTGGATTTCTCAAGGCAACCCGCGGCCTCTTGCCGCTTGGTTCTGCTGGGGCGGCCGAAGTCCCGTTCCCAAGTTTTGCGGAGCCTCTCATACAACGGTCGATCGGCGTCGTTCAAGTGCGCCGGATCGTTGAGGGCTAAGACTGCAGCATCGTGCCCTTCGACAATGCGACCGGCTTGCTCAGCGTCCCTTTTCAGTGCGTCCAGCTTGGCTTGGGCTTCGTCAATCGTTGCCTGGAGCATCGGCCCTTGCTCCCGAAGTTGCAGGGCTGTCTCCTCCTGGCGGACTTTGGCGGCCTGGCGGTCGGCGGCCGTGCCCGCTTTCTTTTGCTGCGTCCGCAGTTGCCGAACACGTCGCGACTGGTTGGCAATTCCAAACTCGTCACCGAAAAGCCAACCAAGAAAGGATTCTTCGTCGGGTCGGATGTCCAGCCCGTCGACCTTGCGAATGAGGATCTGCTCGGCATCGTGAAGTTCCTCGTTGCGTCGGATGATGGAATCGGGAACGGGTCGATGCTGCTCGGGCTCGGGCGGCTCGGCAACGGCAACCGCCACCGAAGACTCGGCTTCGTCGGCCAGGTCGATCGGGTCGAGCGGTTCGGGCTCGTCGATCATCTGGGACTTGGATTTTCGGAGTTTCTCAAAATCGCTTGCTTTGACTCGTGGCATGGGTTTTTCCTCGTAGGTCTTGTGGTCTATCGAAAGTGAAAACCTCCCTGCGACGGTCGCCGGCAAGCCTACCGGCGGCCGAAGCGGGAGGGAACAAATCAGCGGCGAGCCAGTGCAGATCGGGCCCGGCACTTGGCTCGTTGCTTCTCTGAGAATTCGGCCAGGTAGCCGTCAAGCAAGTCGCGCTGGTGAATCGCGACGGCTCGCCGGGCTTGCGGCGGTGTGAGTCCTTTGGCCAAGTGTGCCTCCACCGCATTGAAGTACTTGTCAGAGGCCGAGACTGCCATGGGCGGCCTGGGCGCCGCGGCCGTGGCGTGGGCCTTGGCGTGGATCGGCTGCGTCTGGCGTTTGGCGTCGGCGGCCAGAAGGCGGCGGGTGTCCTCCATCACGCGAAGAAAATCTTCTCTTGTCCGGCGAATGCCCGGAATGTAAACGTCGGTCCACTGCATTTCACAACTCCTCATGTTGTGCGGCGGTCGCATCGGTCCCGACGAGGATCCCGGCGACTCGGCCGCGGGTCATCGGTCTAAGCAGAAAAAGGGAACGCGGTACCGGGTGTGCGGAAGCCGATATCGGCGGGAAACCACCGAGCGGTCGGCGGCCACCGCTCGGGTGATCACTTGGGAAACCAGAGCGCGGAATTTGTTCTCGTCGTCGAGTTCGACGGCTTCGCGAAGTCGCGTCCATTCCTCATCGGTGAGTTTCACGGCGAGTCTCCTATTCGGCTGTGCGGGTTGCTCGCCCCCTCGAACTCGGCCACTCGTTCTTTTCGTGCCTCCTGCGCGCGACGCTCCCATTGAGCACGTTTGGCGGCAAGCTCTCGCTCAAGCCGAATCCGCTGCTCAAGGTTGCCCCATCCAAGTCCGGCCGAAAACGGAGGATACAGATTGTTCGGGTTCGCCGGGCTGGCGTTTCGCAACCGCTTGGTCTCGCGACGAAAGGCATCGTCGTACTGGTCGGCAACGGCCTGGTCGAACTCCCAGTCGCGGGGCGGCCGCTCGGGACAACCGGCGTCGAAGGCGGCCCGCCCCGCCGGCTGCAAGGAAAACCAATTGCCGCCCCTGAAATCGTGCCACGCCCACAACAAGTCGGCAGTAAGGAACGGCAGCAACTGGATCCGTTGCTCGGTCAACCGTCGCCCCTGCTCATCGGTCCCCTGCCACGGTTCACAGTTCGCGGTGTAGCTCTCCGGCAAACTGGCCCGCCCCATCTCGCTGAACATCGCGACGAGTCGGGCGAAGTGCGGCCAGTTCGTGGCAACCGTTCCAGTGCCGCACAGCGTCCGGATCATCGCTTCGCCATCGCGAGTCAACCTCGCGTGAGTGCGCCGGCCGTTCGACCGTGCGACCACGACAAGGCCGGACGATTCCAGCCGGACCCAAAGCTGCTCGGCGTTTTTCCTCGCGGTCGCGTCGCCGGACGCGCGAGATGGAAGTCCGGCGCCAGACAACCACGACTGACGTCGCCCCATCGTGCCGGCGACATTGCGCCCGTCGCCTGATCCCGCGAACGGCCAGAAAACGGCGTCGACGCGGCCGAGTAGTTCGGCCAAGGCGAGGGTTTCATCCTTAGCGTTTTTTTTCATGGTTGGTTTCACAAAATCTCTCTGTCAAAAATGACCCGACTGGCGGTGTATGGAGGCACCTCTCGGTCCCCAAAAAGGACCCCGATAGGCCGGCAGGTGGGTAGGGGGTAAGCGGGTGCGGGTGCGGTGCATCATGCTGCTCCCTGCTGGACGTACCCGATGAACCTGCCACAAGCGGGACAGCTCCGACGGACCACGCCCATGCTTTCGGTGTCGCGAAGCGCAGAACCACACGCCGGGCACGCATGGCCGTTGCCCGATGAGTCCTGGTGAGTCTGTTGAGTCTGTTGAGTCTCCCCGAACGCTTCTCTATATGAAGTGTTTTTTTCCTCTGAAGAAATTTGATTCCTAAGACCTCTTACGGGAGACTCACTAGACTCAGTACACTCACCTATGACAGCGTTACCCTGCTTGCCTTCCTTTCTCAGTTTCCAGGTGTAAGCCCTCTGGTGCTTTTCCCCGCGCTGAATTCGGAGCCAGCAGTTCTCTTGCCCGGTTTCCACGTCGAAGACACGATCCCTCATTTCGGCTATGCGTTGTCCAAGCTGCACCTTCTGACTTTGCTCTCCGCCATCTTTGACGGGGAGTGAAATTTCGTCTTTCAACTCCGAGTAGAGTTCACTCACTTTGACCGCGTGGTCTCCGAAGCGCTCCCACCATGCCGCAAGGAACGCCCGCCAGACGGTTCCCTCGGCGTCGGTTTCGTCATAGAACGATTCCAGGTTCTCGAGGAATCCCGGAATGCCAGCCACGGCGAAAATCCCTCCCATGACTTCAGACCATGACTCAAACATCCCCAGGGGCGTAACGTCCCCTGTGGGCTTCCCTGCCACGATCCACGCCTGAGCGAGCGTTAGGGCGCCCCAGACAAGGCGGCCGCGGTTTGCCGCGGTCCATGCCCGTAGGTTTGGGTGACGGAAGCCGCTGCGAAGCCACGGCCGGTCTGTCCTGGAATCCATGCGGATCCTGACCGTCCGGCGCGCGATTTCCGATCCAAGTGACGGGTTGTTGCCCGTGGCAACGAAAACCGATCGAACCGGGATGCGGACCATCTCGGATGTGGATAACACCCGGTCCTCCCACATCGGGGAGGTGACTCCTGACGCAAGAGCGGCTGATTCCAGCCGTCGCTTGAGATTGTCGATCAGAACGAATTGTGCCGACTCCCGAAACTTGGCCGTCAACCGCTTTCTCCACTCGTCTTCGTCGCGCCCCTCGGTCATTGCGGGAATCGGGCGCCCGATAGCAGGATGAGCTAGGACGTCGACCAATAACGTTGATCCGGTTCCCGCTGTCGGTTTCTCTACGAGGTGAAACGGCGTACTGCCTTCGATCATGTCTCGCACGAATGGCAACAAGGCCATCCCTATCCCGTGCGTCCGCTCTGAATCGGATATGAACGGGAAATCCCCGAGCAGTTCCACCTCGTACAATCTTCTCGCTTCTGCGATTTCTTCAGCCGTCGGCCGGGCGGAAACCTCGGGAACGTGAAACCCTTTCGCGGGGGCGTAAAACGTCTTGCTTCGCCTGTGGTATCCCGGTGTGGTTTGAATTGAACCGTCCGGCGCGAAGACAGGCGCCTCGACGATGCGGTTCAAAACGGGTAGGTCCATGTCCGGTGTCGCAAGGAAATCTTCCACGATTTCTTTCGACGGGCTCGAGGGAATTTCTTCGTCGGCTTTCTGCCGATACCAGTCTGCCACCCTGGTCAACTCGTATCTCGCTCGGTAGAAGTCCAGCGTTTTCAAGACCGGCTCGGCATCATCACCGCTTTCAATCCTGACGGGGCGACCTCCACGGCGGAAAATGTACGGCGGATCATTTGCGGCCTGAACCGCCTCCCAAACGACCGGCGACAAGTCGCGAATGTCTTGACGCCCCGCGTCGATACGCGGCCGTTCAGCCTGGTTGTCGCTCGGTTCGGGTTTCGGCCTGCTTGCCTTTTGCGCTCGGGATTTTTCAAAAGTCTTTTCGCGAGTGTGGGCTTCGGCGGCCTGCCAAGTGAGATCAAAGTATGGGCGGCCTCGCTCGGCAAACTTCCCGATGCTGCCGCAACGCTCCCACAACTCGGCGGCAGATAACCCGTGTTCGACGGCGTAACAGCACAGCGCGAAGTCGGCGCCTGAGCGCTGGCCGACGTCGGCTGCGGCGCAATCGGCTAAAAGCAATTCAAGCTGTTGTCGCCGCCGCTCTGAAGATCGCTTTCGTCCTGGCAATGGAATCTGCTTGACCTGCTCGCGCCGCTTTCTCGCGGGCGAATCGGCAACGAACCGCTCGAAGTCTGACAGCGGGTAAACTCGCTCCGGATGCGTCTCGACCAGTTCGCATGGTACGGGCGTCCGGCCGCTCCGCGCGTCCTTCTGATTTGGGAATTCCGGCACGCGAAGCAAGCGGGACAAATCGCTCGTGCTGTCCCCACCGATCGCTGCCGCCACGCCGCTGATGACATCCTGGATGTGGAGGGCCCGGGCCGACAACTCCGGTACGTTCTGCCGCGCGTCGAGATACAGTTTCTCGCCGGTCGCCTGGTCGACGACGTACTCGCGCCGTCGCCGCCTGTCGCCTGGGGTGTCAATCCATTCTTCACAGCACTTCGGCGGGGCGCCGCAATCGTCGATCAGGTACGGGTCGGCAAGCAACCAGTAGACGTGGCAACCGTTGCCCGAATTCACGATGCTTGACGGCTTGGGTAACTTAGCCTGGTCGATCCGCCCCGCAACCTCTGTGGGGCTGCAATGGTCTACGTCCGACCACAAAGCTCGTACCGTGCGAATCTGCCATGCCTTGTCGAATTGACCGCGGCCTCCAAGCCGCGGGCAAACGCCGAAAAAGACGTTGGTTTTTTCAATGCGGGCCCGTGCGAAGATTCGCTGTAGACTTCCTTCAAGCCGGGCTGGATCGGGTTGCCATTGGCCGTTGGAATCTTGCATTCCCACAAGCAGGTAGGTGACGCCTTTGAAGTCCACTCGCGATTTCTTGCCGGCCGAGTCGGTCCACGTTTCGACGGGGCGGATCAACACCCGGTCACCTGGAACGAAAAGGGAGTGGAAGAACGCCACGGATCGGCCGACCTCGCTGCTGTCTGCGGTCGCGTGCCCATTGGGATGCGTGGTTGCGGTCGCGATAGTCATACTGCTTTTGCCTTCTTCATCTGCACGGGAACCACCCGAAGACATACGGGCAACCAATGCGACTTGCGGTAGCCTTCTTTTGGCAGCCGCTTCGCAACGGGCAAGCGAAGTGCCACGCCATCAATGATGTAAACCAACGTGCTAGCGGGGTGCAGGTGGAGCCGTTTTGAGTCGAGCAACGCGCGGATTGCATCGACCAGCTCGGCAGACAAGCCGCACCACAGGATGATGTTTCCCGGCAATTCGAGTGTCGAGTCACCTTTCAAGCGCGACTCGGCAAACCCGGCTTCAGCCAGCCGCCGCGGCAGCTCCGCGAATGACACGTAATCAAGCCTCGCGACAAGATCGACGATCGCGGCTTCAAGGGCGGTTTCGTTCATCATTCATTCTTTCACAAAGTCCTCCGCACCCCGCCCGCCACGATGGGCGAACGGGGGCGGAGAATGATTCGTTCACGTTCCGAGAAAAACGCCGCCGCGTTCTTCCACAAACGCGATTACTCGCCCCTCGGTTTCGTAGTCCGATCGGTCGATGTGCAAGACCGGCAGATTGAAACCGAACGGAACCGGATCATGGAGCATCGCCGGTTCTTCATCGTTGAAAACCAGGGCTTTCAAACCGAACTCGCGTTGCGTCTCTTTCGCTACGCATTCAACGTCAACGACACTCGAATCTTCCCAATCGAAAACCAAACTCATTTCATTCTCCTATCGAACAAGGGTTAAAAATCCCGCCTCGCCGGACGTCGGCGGGGCGGGGGATCGCTCATTGTTCTTTCGTCGCCCATTCTTTTAGCCATTTAGCCACGGCATCCGCGCCCCAATTCCTCGCGCAGTAGTCGACAACTATCTCGAATGCGCGATCACGTAGGGCGTCGTTCTTTGGAATCTTCATCAAGGCGTTCAACGCTTCATTGGCGAGGATCACCCCGACCGGAGGCTTGCCGCTTCGTTTCGGCGGAGTCGCCGGTGCAGCATCGAGGTGGTCGTCGTCGACGCGGTCGTCGAGCTGGTCGTCGTCGACGTCCTGCCGATCACGATAATCGGCAGTATCGTCATCCGGGGGCGCCTTCGGCCGGTGGCATTTGGCGGGGACGTCGACGTCGACAAGGTGGGCAACAGCTTGTTGGGCGTTTTTGTGCCCGTTGCTTTCCCACTCTTCTATTGCGTCCTCTTGTGTATCCTCATCAAGCTTTGCCACCACTTGGGCGTTGCGCGTCAGCATGGAAAGCGCCTGCCGGAAACTCAAATCCGCCACGCGGGGCGCATTTGGCCCCAAGTCTTCAAGGTGTTGCGGTAACAAGCGCGCCAACCGCATGTACTTCTGGGCTAGCCGGGGTGATCCCTCAAAATGTTCAACGATGAATCCGTACCATTGGCCGTGATCGCATCGCGATTTCGCCTCGTTCAGCAGCCGCCCGGCCTCCATCGCGTGTTGAAGTCCATCGCGAAAAGCGGTTTCGCATGCGCGGTGCTCTCGATTGATTGGTTCAGCCAAAGCAACCAAGTCGGCGGGGCCCGGTGTGCCCGGTTGCCCATCGCGGGGAGAAGTGGTAGCATCATGCATGTGAGAATCCTTTGCCCGGCCGTGTACCTCCATTCGCGGCCGGGCTTTCTATTGGTGGTCAGATCCCGGCCTCGATACACTCCTTTTCGGCCCGCTCAATCTCGCGCTGCCGGCTCGCCGGTGTGGACCGGGGATCCCGATGCCCATTTCCGGCCGCGGCGGTAGTCTGCTCGACGAATCGCGCAATCGCTTCATGCGACGTATACCGTCGTCCGCCTACAAGGACTGTTTCGAGCTTCACGCCCTTGATGCCGCGGGTGAACCATCGCCAGATAGTGCTCACGTTTGGCCGACCAGGAATGACCTTGCTGGCCTCGGTGGGCACCCGGAGAAGAGACTCCGATTGAATGTCGATCATGAGAAAATCCTTGCGAGCAAGAGGCAGTTTTCGCCAACTCTCGCAAGAATAACGAGAAAAACCGGGGGCCCCGTGACTTAGGTTGACTTAGGTTGAGTTGCCGTCACTTGGGCGTGATCTGCGGCCAGACGGCCTCGGGAAACCACTTCACAGAGAATACGTGATTCTGCCTCGTGACGTGCTCGCACGGGATCGAGCCGTCAGCTACGCTCCTGCTCAGCCATTCCGCGGCGTCTTGCGAATCGCCTTTCCCCATCAGCTTCGCGGCCCGACGGTAGGACATTGGGATCGTGCGGTCTTCGGGCGGGATCGTGGGCGCTCTGTCGCTGTCCAACAAATCAGCAAGATGCCGCAACTGTCGGGCCGCTCGATCGAATAGCGGCCGACCGAGTGTAGGCAACTGCGCGATCTCTTGCCAAGATACTTTCGGTTCCAGATCCTTATTCAGCTTCGCAGCCGTTTTGGCCGCTCCCTCAATGATTCTGCCACGCCCATCGACGGTCAGACAAGCAACCGTCCACATTGCCGACTTCAAGAAGTCCGCCAAGTTTCTGTCGTGGGATTCGGCGTATAGCGACGCTAGGTCGTCTTCTAGATCATTGCCGCGCCGCTCCACAATGCCGGACAGGTATTCACCTTCCAGTATTTGGGCGAACTCTCGCAGTTTGCGAACAAGGCTTTCCCGGTTTTTTCCGTTGGCCAATTCCACGAGACACCTACTTTCGATTCAGAGCCGGGCGACCGACCGGGCACCGTGGTGTAGGTGGACCACGACGCGCCGGTCAGTCTGTGCGGGGATCAGCCGCAACCCGGCAATTCGAGTATTCTAACCCACTTCTCCGATAACGCGACGGGCGAAGTCTAAGTCCCTCTCGGCGTAGAGCTGCGTGACGTCGGCCTGTGCGTGCCCCAGGACTGCTTGGGCGGCTTCCAGCCCGTATTTCCTCCGGACCTCCGTGGCGGCCGTGTGGCGTAATCTGTTGGGGCTCCACTTCGGCAGCAGTTCCGCCTCCGGATCCTGTTTCCGCCTCTCCGCATTGATTCGGGCGACGGCCCGGTGGATCGCTCGCCGGTAGCTCGCCGTGTCGTAGTGGTCCCCCGGTTCTTTCCGCGGCTTACGTCGCCGGTTGGTTCCCGGCCGGTTTCCACAGGACAGCGGTGTCTTTCGTTGCTGGTGCAGTTCCTCCCGGCGTTTCGCCTCCGACTCGATCGGCGAGAAGCAGAACGAGTCGGCCGGACGCAGCAGGTAGGGCATCAGGACCGCTTGGGCCTTGGGACCGACCATCACGACGCGCTGCCGGCCCTGGTGCTCGGTCTTGTGGTGGCCCGGGCGATACTCCCAAACCGGCCCGCTGCGGTCCAGGTCCATCGGCCGAAGAATGGTAATCTCCTCCGGCCGCGCACCGGTCAACCGTTGCAGCCTTACCATGTCGGCCACGATGGTGGGCAGCTCGGGGATCGTGGCGTCGACCACCTCATCCGCCACCGGTTCGACCGGCGGGCGTTCTGGGGCTGTTGTGCGGCCTTTGCGCAACCCGTCGACGGTCGCCAGGGCTTGGTAGACGGTGACCGGCAGCAGTTCCTCGGATGCGGCCCACTTGAACATGGCGCGGGTCCACTCGATCCGCTCGTTGATCGTTTTCCTGCACAGCCGGCCGGTGTCGAGCATGTCCTGCCGGCAGAGCTTCAGCGCCAGGGGGCCAAAATCTGCCGCGGGTACTCGGCCGTAGAGTCTACGGACGGTGCGAAGGGCCCGGGCGACTTGGTCGACCGTCTCCGTCTGCTGGCCGTTCTTCCGGTAGTAGCGTCGGCAGTGCCGCATGTACCGGGCAACCACTTCCACGATGGTAATCGGGCGGACGGTTTCGGTGGGCGGTGGGGCCGGTTCGCTGCCGGCATGATGTTCCGCCAAAAGCCGGTGGTACTTCTCCCAGCTTTCCGGACTGCCATAGCGGCCAAGATAGTGGTCCTTGCCTTCGATGCGGACCACAGCCAGATCCTTCGGCTTGTAGTGCCGATAGGCGGGGGCTTTCTTCGCGCGGACGGCCATTTCTGCGGCTCCTTGTCCTTGTAGTACCAGGTACTACCGTTTTCAGGACTTTTCGGCCGCGCTGCTGACCGTCAGCAGGTATCCTAACTCTTGGATTCGGCTAGGTTTACGTCAAGTGGCGGGGACAGGATTCGAACCTGCGACCTCGAGGTTATGAGCCTCGCGAGCTACCGGACTGCTCCACCCCGCGTCATGGGCAAGCGAAATGGTACGCTTTTCGCTTGTGCCCGTATTGTACCATTATTTCAGAGGGCGTCGAGAGGAGAACAGAGATTTCTGCACCCTTCGGAAGCAGGGGTTGGCAGGCATAGATTGCGTCCCCGTTGCGATCCGTCTTCGTTGCCGCTCCCCCGCTGAACTGGTAGACTCAAAATACCGGCCTAGAATTTCGATACACGCCGGTAGGCTTTTCTTTCTGTCGCGGCCCTTAACCCTACGGTGGGGATGGCCAGTAGGAGATCGTTGATGGGCAGTCTCGACTCGTCGCAGCAGCAGGGCCCGCCCGCGACTGCGCCAAGCCCGCCTGCGACCCCGTTTCCGGTTGCTCCATCGCGTTCGGCACCACCTGCAGCCGCGCGTTCCTCGCCGGATCGCATGGCCCCCGCCCGGCCCGTCCCGGTTACGGGGAGCGACCGTGCTCTCACGATCCGTCAGAGGCAGGAGGAGCAGGAAGAGGTCGAGTTGACGAAGTTCGCGGTGAAGAATGCGCCTCCCTGGCTGATCAGTGCTCTGTTGCACACGGCGGCCATGATTGTGCTGGGCCTTCTGGTTACCGCGAGTTTGGACGAGGACCGTATCGAACTCAAGGCAGTCTACGCCGAGACGAAAGGCGATCAACTGGAATTCGACAGTTTCCTCGCCGGCAACGACCCGGACAAAGTCGAAGAACCGATTATCACGCCGGAGAACCTTCCGCAGGTCGACAACCCATTCGCGGCACCTCCCAAGGTGGAGATTGTTCCTCGGGGCCTGTCTTCCGTGAGCGATGTGGCCCCGGTCCAGGTCGGTCTGGCCCTACAGGGCCGTGAAGAAGGAATGAAGCGGGCACTCCTGGGCGCTTACGGTGGAGACGAGACCACGGAGGGCGCCGTGCAACGCGGGTTGCAGTGGTTGGCGAAGTATCAGCGACGCAACGGGTCTTGGAGCCTTCTGGGGGCGTACAGCCTGGGTGCGGCGCCCGGCCAGGAAAACGAAACGGCCGCGACCGCGATGGCGCTATTGGCCTTTCAAGGCGCCGGCAATACCCACCGTCGCGGAAAATACGCGAAGAACGTTGCGGAAGGTTGGCAGTGGCTCCTCAAGCAACAGGGGGCTGACGGGTGCTTTTTCCAGTCCGGCCCCTACCACCATCGATTCTACACGCAGGGCCAGTGCGCGATCGCCCTGTGCGAATTGTACGCCATGACGCAAGACTCGGAACTCCGTGCTCCGGCGGAAGGAGCGATCCGGTACATCGTTGATTCACAAGGCAGCGAGGGCGGCTGGCGGTATGCGCCGAAATCGGACAGCGATCTCTCGGTCACCGGATGGATCCTCATGGCGCTTCAGAGTGCCCGAATGGCCGGACTCGACGTACCGGAGGAGAACCTGCAGCGGGTCGAGAAATTCCTCGATAAGCTCGCATTGAATGGCGGGAGCCGGTACCCCTATCGTCGAGGAGAAGAGGAGAGGCTGAGTATGACCGCGGAAGGCCTTCTCTGCCGCCAGTATCTTGGCTGGAAGCAAAACGATCCGCGTCTGGTCGAAGGGATCCAGTGGATTACCAGCCCGGAAAACCTGATCAGTTTCGAGAAAGGCCGCGATGCCTACTACTGGTACTATGCCACGCAGGCCGTCCATCACATGGAAGGTGAATACTGGATGCGGTGGAACCGCGTCATGCGGCAGGTTCTTCCTGAGCAGCAAATCAAGAGAGGCCAAGAAGCCGGGAGTTGGGATCCGCTGAAGCCGACGCGTGATCCCTGGGAAGCCCACGGCGGTCGACTCTACGTGACCTGTCTCCACATCTATATGCTGGAAGTCTACTACCGGCATCTCCCCTTGTACTCGAACGTCTTCAGCCGTCTTCATGCGGTATCGCCGTAGACGGGCTGTTGCGGGGCGACCGCGGTCTGAAGCGGAGAAGCCGAGCTAACGATCCCGATTCGGCCGCCTCAGAATTCTTGCGGTCCGAGTTGTGCCGGAGGCGGGGCAGGAACGGGCTCCGGCCCCGGTTGGGGCGACGGCGGCTCGATTTCGCGGGGAGTGGCCGGCGTCGGAAGGGCAGCCGGGGGTGGAGCCTCAGGTTCAGGATCCGGGATGAGGTCCGATCCATAGACCGGCCCGTAGTAGTAGCCGTTCGGGCCGTACGGGATCACAACGTGGCCTTGCGGCTGCTCGATGCGGTCGACGTAGGGGTAGCCGTAAATGTCTCCCGGCACGAACGGCCACGGTTCGAAAACACCCGGGTAGCCGCGGTAGATCGTCGCAGGTGATCGCCATGATCCGTACCGATACGCTCGCGGCGGGAACGCATATACCGAATCGAGATCCGGCGGATACTGCGAGTAGGTCGGCGCGCCGGCACGCCACGCCATGGCGTCATTCGCCTCCAATTGCAGCCCGAGGGCGTCACGACGGTCGGCCTCGGCCCGAGTGTAGGAGTCGAATGCGGCGTCGAGTCGGTCGTAAACGCGAGGGCCAGGAACCTCTGCACCGAGTGCGCCGGCCGAGCCGAGGTAACCGGCTGCCAATGCAAGCAAAATTCGCCAGTCCACGGGAGTCTTCCTCACAACTTTGTCCCTCTATAACCGTGCACGGGGCGGAAGAGAGGGGGACAGGTCGATGTTTTCGGCGAGCGTTCTTGGCGCCAAAATGCACCAACTGGCCGAAAAATGGACCAGTCCCCGACCGCCCCGTGAACGGTTACGCCCCTCTCTATAACCCTAGGGCCGCCAGGAGCCGACGGCAAGCCCTATTCGGCAACGCTGTGATGTATTTCTGACCTTCCTCACGGCCGCGGCCGGGCGGACGTCCCGCCACCATCGCCGCTCGCCGCGTCGGCTCTCTGCGTCACCCGGCCTCCGCCCTTGCTGGCAAAATGCCCGCCGAGTAGGCTTTCAGGGGCCGGCTGTTGTCCGACGCAGTCGGGCTGCTTTGAGTTGTGCCGGCACTGTAGCGGAGAGGCAAGCATGTTGTTGTTCTTAAAGGCCGTGGTCGCCGGGTTAGTGGCGATCACTTCCATTGGCGTTGCGGCGGAGAGCCCCGTCCGCTTCGAAAGAGTGATCCTGACCGAACAATACTTCTCCGACGGGATCCATTGCGGAGATATCAACCGGGACGGCAGAACGGACATTGTCAGCGGACCGTTCTGGTACGAAGGCCCGGCTTTTGATCTCCGCCACGAGTTCTACCCCGCCGTACCGCACGAGCCGGCAAAGAGCCCCACCGACAGCCTCTTTTCCTGCCTCTACGACTTCAACGGCGACGGGTGGCTCGACATCCTCGTCGTCGGCCGGGTTCACCTGCACCCGGCCTGCTGGTACGAAAACCCCGCCGGCTCGCAGGGACTTTGGAAGAAACACTACGCCTTTGAACGCATCCAGGGGGAAACGCCGCCGTGGGCGGACCTCAACCAAGACGGCCGGCCCGAGCTTATCTGCCATTGGGAAAACCGTTGGGGATACGTCCAGCCGGACTGGAGCCGGCCGACTCAACCGTGGAGTTTCCACCCGATTACCGCCGAGGGGAATTTTGACCGGTTCTACCACGGCACCGGCGTCGGCGACATCAACAGCGACGGCCGTCGGGACCTGATCCTCAACGACGGCTGGTGGGAGCAGCCGCTCGTCGGTTCAGGTACCGACGAGTGGACGCATCACCCTTTCCGCTTCGCCAAGAAGGGCGGAGCCCAGATGTACGCCTACGACGTCGACGGCGACGGCGATAGCGACGTGGTCACTGCGCTTGACGCCCACGGCTGGGGGCTCGCCTGGTTCGAGCAGGTTTCGGAGGATGGAAAAGTCACGTTCGTCGAGCACACGATCATGGGCGACCGGCAGTCGGAGTCGCGGTACGGCGTGGCGTTTTCGCAACCGCACGCAATCGACGTCGGGGACATCAACGCCGACGGGCTGACCGATATCATCGTGGGGAAACGGCGTTGGGCTCACGGCCCCGACCGCGATATCGAACCGGGCGCCGCGCCGGTAATCTACTGGTTTGAACTGATCAGAACCAAAGAGGGCGTCCGCTTCTGCCCGCACCTGATCGACGATGAGTCCGGCGTGGGTCTCCAGGTCGTGGCGGCGGACGTAACTGGTAACGGCGCCGTCGATGTCCTGGCGGCATCGAAGCTTGGGGCGTTTCTTTTCGTCAATCGAGGCAACACCAAGCAGTCGCACATGTCGCAAGCGACGCAGAGTAGAACGAAAATGGAGATTCTGGGCAATCCAGAGCGATGTCTTGGGTCTATTTTCGGGGCAGTAATGCCTTTCGACTGCAACGCTCGCGGTCGAAGTGTGGCTGCCAAGGATTGCATTTTTCCAAAACTGCGGCCTTCCCTTACCACCCGGTTCCGCAGAGGGAGAGAGACGCCTCGGCCTGGAGGCAACGGTTGTGTGATCGGCCGGTACAGCGAGGCGAGATCGCCGACCACGGATGCCGGGATCGGGGTCTCCATCGATGCCACAATGCGCCAACCGGCCGAAAAATGGACCAGTCCCAGACAGCCCGTCAGAACGGATCCGGGAGAGATGTCCGGGACCGCGCGTCAGAACGAATCCGGGAAAGATGACGTACCGAGTTCAAGATCGACCTACTCCGGCGGAAGGGAAGAGACGCGAAATTGAGCGTCTGGCATGGTCCTTCGGCTGCCCGGGAAATAGGTGGACACCGGTTTAGTATCCTTGGCCATCGTAATCGATGCGGCGCACCTCGTCAATAGACTTTTTTCAGCCAACGCAAAAGAATTTTGAGGGGGGCGATTTCGGCGGGAGTGGTGGGGGAAATGCGAACGCGCGGGCACGGTTCAGAAATGCCCCACAGGTACCTCGCCGGCGAGGGTTTTCTTCAGCGGGTCTCAACGAAGTTCCCCCTGCGCGCATCCGGCGCGGTTGATTCCGAGAAGCCGCGCCGGATGGCCTGATGGGAGGTCGCCGGCTGCGGCTGGACCTTGGCGGCATCCGTCGGAAAAACAATCGGGCAAGGAGAAAAATTTGGGATCGGAATCCCAAGGCTGAAAAGGGCTTGCGCGCCGTGGCCCAAATCGGCCGAAGAATGAGGCTTGGCGCGCCCGAGCGGTGTGCTATCATCATGGCAGTTGAAATGGACGCATGTTCACAAACCTGGACAAGGAGGTTTCCGGTGCCGGGACAGCCGGGCTCGGGGAATTCTGCGGCTTGCCCCGTTTCAAGGCCGCCCAGTGAAGCTCGAGGAGCACTTTCTTCGATAACGCCACCTTCGATGAGGGTGAACGTCTCGACCGGCAGAGGTCGAGGGCGCAGCAGGCGTGTCTATCGTGAGGGGTTTTCCAGGGAAGGCGGCAAACGTCGCCAGAGCGATGGTGGCCGTTTCCGTGCGCGCATCAGGCGAGGTTGCTCCGAAGCAGTCGGGGTGATTGAAGCGGCATCCGGGGAAGCGGCCGCGCTGATCGAACCGGGATTGGGGATTGTCGACGAAGAGTTCATCGATGAAGAGGAAGAGCATGATGACCAACACTCGTGCAACGTCGGGCAATGCGAAGAAGCTGGCGGAATTGAAGCAGGCGGTGTCGGAAATCGTCGCGGAGCGACGAGGCGGGAGTTCCATGGCAAGGCTGTGTCGGCGTGAAGGTACAGGACGGCACGATCCAGCAGATCATCCGGACCGTGGAGCGGGTGGACCGGTAGTGGTTCCCACGTTTAACCGCAATTGCCCAGCGGCAGACCACTTGCGGGAGCGAAGCAGCGCGGTTGCGCGGACCCCGGCGCATGACCCGCTGGGCACTGCATTGCAGACTCGTAGAGTCTTGTTTTTTAGGCAAAGGATTTTCGCCTGGGTGTCATTCTGTTCAGAAAATGACGCAAATGGCTTCGAATGTGGTTGCGGCCGAGGGGAGGCCAAGATGGAAACAAGGAAAAGATGGGGAAAGGAAGATGGTTCCCAAGTCGCAAACCGAATGCATCCCTCGTCGCTCTTCTTTCCACCATCTTCACTACTCAACTCTGCCTTGAATCGCCGTTTCCACCGTTGGTTGCGGACGAAGGCTGCGCGGGGCTAATAAACGACGGGCGCGAAAGATAGTCGGGAGTCGAGACATGGGCAACGAAACGAGGTGTAGATGCGGCGTCGGTATTGTGGGAGGGGTACTGGGCGGGCGGAAGAGCGCGGCGGTTCGGAACGCGATCGTCGAGCACTACCTCTCTTAGGGGCGATCGTCAGAACGCTGCGGCAATTGCCGCGGAGCATCGACCCCCACGTGGTCGAAGTCGGCAGCCGGAGAAGGGCTCGACAGGCGGTCAGGCGATTCGATTCCGGCAGGAAGTGCCGAGTTTCCACTTACGCGCCCGTGTGATGCAGAGCCAGGTCAACGACGCGCTGCAGCAGATCGACCGGCAGCCGCTTTGTCGGGCTCGATCTGAAGCAGGGCCTGCGAGCCCTCGGTCTCCCAGAGCGGAGGCGGTCTTGTGCTTATTCCATGCGGGAAAATTCCGCCAAGGAAATCCTTGCGCTCCTTGGGATTACTCAACCTCAGGTCTCGCAGATCGTGCGAGAGCGACGAACAAGTGTGTGTGTACGTATATACAGATAGAGAGGATTGGACGCCGCAACGCTCGACGGACTCAGTCATGCAGACTGTCCCCGAAGCGGACGCCGAGCGGCGAGCTAAGCCAGACAATCCGACTGAACCAGATACGCGGGTATCGAGAAGAGCCCCTGAGGGTATCCGAAGAGCCCGCCGCTAATAGCACGCGAAGAGCGTTGCCGGCGGCAGGCTTTTTTTGTTGGTGACGATCCGAGGGGAGACGGTCCATGACCCGAGGAATTCTCTACGTCACGCTGCGAGCTGCGGCGTTGAAGCCCGGTGCTCGATTCTCTCCGTTCGGGGCGTGTGCGGGTTGCGCCCGATCACCGTCTTTACCGATTGCGCGGGAAATTCGGGCGACCTGGACGTGGACATCCGCTGCGTGGGGACCGCTCGGCTCGGATTTCAGGACAAGGTGGAGTGGATCCCCCAAAGCCCCTACGACGAGACGCTCTTTCTGGACACCGACACGCTGGTGCTGCGGGACGACGCGGTGGACGTTCGAGCTGCTCACGCGGTTCGGCATGGCCGTGGCGCAGGCGTTCGTGCAGCAGTACCGGCTGGCGGGAGTGCGAAGGCGTTTGCCGAGCTGAACTCGGGCGTGATCCTGTTTCGGAAGTCGGAGGAAGTCGATCGCTTGCTGCGGCGGTGGCGGTGGCGGTACCGCGAGGCGGCGGACGTGGCGAACTGGATGGAGAACCCGAAGGGGTCGGCGACCAGCAGATCCTGTCGCAGGTCGTGTGGGAGTGCGGTCTGCGGATCGCCACGCTGCCGCCCGAGTGGAACTACCGGGGATTCCGCAACCGTGCAGGACTTTTCGACGATCCGCATCCTGCATCACCGCGAGGCGCAGCGGCGAGCCTGCCGGGTCGACAGGAGGCTGGATCGCGAAGCCCTGCTCGAGTGGTTTCGGGAGGACTGAACGATGCACCATTGAATCGCCCATTATCGTCTCGGGACTGGCGGCGGTCGGGAACGACGTGGATGCAGTTCTTCCTGTCGCAGCATCCGCGGATTCACGTGCACGGCCAGACGCCGAACGTGCCGTGGAGCGCGTGGTGGCGGTGGTACCAGAGGCTCGTGGCGCAGGGCCAATGGAGAAGAGCCGGAATCGAACCGCCACCACGGCTATGCGATCGCCCATTATGCCGGCAGCGACCGGGGCGCGGGCGAGGCGGTGTTCAAGCGGATGTTGCCGGGATTATCTGACCCGCTATGGGCCCGACAAGCCGCGATGGGGCTTATGATGGGTGAACCTGGCCGGTGATCGGGAAGCGGCTGGACAATTGACGTCATGTGGCCGGATGCCCGCTGGGTGGTGTGTATCCGGGACCCGTTTGTGACGATCGCCTCATTGAGGAATACGTTTACGCCCGGGGTTGGATCTGAAGATGCGCGGCGGCGTGGGTGAGTGTGCCGGTTTGCATGGGAGCAGGAAGGGGGCCGGGTGGTCGTCTCGTGCAGATCGACCGGCTGAATCGAGAGTCCCATGCGGAGCGAGGCAGAGGCGATGCGGCGTGCTGCTCGCGGGTGTGGGGGGAGGAGCCGTGCGGGGGAGGTCGGACCGATTCGTGCGCGGTGGCCGGTGGTGCACAAGGTGAAGGCGGACGCGAAGCGGACGTTCATGGTCTCGGACGAGGAGCGGGCGAAGCTGTTGGAGGAAGTGCCGGGGTTGCGCGCTGGATAACGCGGATGGAACCGCTCGTTCCGCCGCGAGCACTGGCGATTGCGCGACGAGCAAGGGCTGGCATCGACTCTATGCCGCTGTTGCCGGAGAGGGCACTGGTCAGCAGCGACTTCCCGTGGGCTGCGGTCGTCCAAAACCGCACGGCTACCCGGGGATCGTTACGAACAGCCGCCTTCGACGCTGCTGCGGCGGATACCAACGCGGTGGAGCTTCACGTTTCTTGCTTGCACTCCTCAGTAGCAAGGAACGTAAATATCCACGGGGCGGGCCCGTGGCATTTCCCGAAACGGCGACTTTTTCAGCAGTCTCCGTGGGCACTTCGGCCAAACGATTCGAGCGAAGGAGACGTGCCATGCAGCGGTTGATCCTGCGGTCGTTTCAAAGTCCCGGGGACGTGGTGATGCTGACGGCGGCGGTGCGCGACTTGCACCGGGCGTGGCCGGGACGGTTTGAGACCGACGTGCGGACGCGGGCCGAGGCGCTGTGGATGCAAAATCCGCACATCACGCCGCTGGACGAACGTGAGCCGAGTGTGCGGGGGCTGGATATGCACTATCCGCTGGTGCACCAGAGCAACGAGCGGCCGTATCACTTCGTGCACGGCTACGCGCACTACCTGGAACAGCAGTTGGGCATTCGTGTGCCGGTGACGGAGTTTCGGGGCGAGGTGTATCTGTCGGAGGAAGAACGGGCCGCGGGGCCGCCGCATGGCGAGGAGGGGCTGCCGGATCGGTACTGGATCGTGGTGGCCGGCGGCAAGTACGACTTCACGGCCAAGTGGTGGGATCCGGCGAGCTTTCAAGCGGTGGTGGATCGCTTGCGCGGCAGGGTGCCCTTTGTGCAGTGCGGGGCTGCGGAGGACTGGCATCCGCGGCTGGCGGGCGTGACCGACCTGGTGGGGAATACGGATCTGCGGGAGTTGGTGCGGTTGGTTTACCACGCCGACGGAGTGCTGTGCCCGGTGACGCTGGCGATGCACCTGGCGGCGGCCGTGCCGATGAAGCCGAGAGGGCCGAAACGCCGGCCCTGCGTGGTGGTGTCGGGCGGCCGCGAGCCGCCGCACTGGGAGGCGTATCCGCATCACCAGTACATCCACACGGTGGGGTCGCTCGCGTGCTGCGCGGAAGGAGGCTGCTGGCGTTCGCGATGCCAGATGGTCGGGGACGGCGATGCCAAGGACCGGTATCAACTCTGCGAGCGGCCGGTGCAAGTGGGCGAGGACCTGCGGATACCGCGGTGCATGGCGATGATCAGGCCGGAGGACGTGGCGCGGCGGATCGAGTGGTATTTGGAGGGCGCGGCGGCGCAGAACGCCGTGCGAGGCAGCGAGTGCGAGACTCTTCATGACATAGAATCGAGGCCGTCCAGCTTGCTGGCGGGTGAGAGGGAGGATGCGATGGCCAGCAATTGAGCAATCCGGGCGCGGCAGGGTGCCGGCCGGGATCGCTTTGGGGCCATGAGGCGAGCCTCATATACAACAACAGCCTCACATGCCGGGCCGCCGAGTGTGGCTCGGATGCCAAGTGAGGAAGTCCGGGTGGCGGTCGCCGCGGTATCTCGAAAAGGAGATGCCCGAGCGGGACGTTGCCCCAGGACGAAAGCAAACGCGGGTATCAAGAAGAGCCCAAGAGGTATCTGAAGAGCCCGCCGCCGGAACGCAGGTGCGTTTTCGGGGGCGGGCTTTTCTTGTTTTTGCTCAGACAAGTTCGGCGACATTTCACGGCTTTCGAGACTGCACGGGCCATATTGCCCGGGCACCAACGCGAGAGAAAGGGAGAAGAAGATGGAAAAGGACACAGGCATTGCCGGCTGCCCCAGTTGCGGCGAGTGTTGCGACAACTATCCGCTGACCTTGGAGGTTTCGTTTTTCCCGTCCGGTACCTGTTTGTTGTTCGGCGGGCCCGCAGTCCTGGAGCGGTCAGGACCTAGGGTGGCGTACTGGAGCGTTGACGCGGATCCGGGCAATCTGCATGCGCGTATTTCGTGCTCAGAGGCGGAGCCGGGCTATGACTTCTACTGTCAGATTGGCGCCGACGGATGCGAAGGAGGAGCGGCACTGGAGGTCGTCTCGTGCAATCCTTTGCGGCTGACGGGGACTTTTGGCCTCAGCCCGATCGGCGAAGAGGCGAATTGCTGCGGAGGTCAGACGATCACCGTTGTGGCCGTCGAAGGCGTTTCGGAATCGCCGTAGTTTCCGGTTGTGACGAAGTGGCGAACACGGATGCGGAAGACGCGCTATCGAGGTGTCTGAACTATAGGGACTGGGAGAACCACCCATGCAAATCGAACCTTCCACAAAGCCACCCGAGCCAAAGCCGCCTCACTTTCCTCCCTTGCACCAGCAGGCGTGGAACCTGGCCAAATCGCTTGCCGATTTCGTCGCCGACGGCTGCCAGACGCTCAGCGAAGAACAGTATCGCCGGCGTCTGGAGATCTGCGACGCGTGCGAACTGCGACGCGGCAACCGCTGCACGAAGTGTGGCTGCCGGTTGTCGCTGAAGGCCCGCGGCCGGGCCTTTCAATGCCCGATGGGCAAGTGGCCGGAAGTGTAACGAATGAGGCCTGTGCCGATCGGCAGTTCGTCTCCCATGGCACAGACGTGGAAAACCGTTGCCGGCTCGGCGCTGGTGCGCTGCCGGTACGAGCTGAAAGTCGAATACCTGTTTTTCTGAAACACACGAAAGGACACTTGATCATGTCAACTTGCAGCACCATTTGTGTCGGTCCTCCCGTCGTTCCTCCTTGCACCGATCCCTGCACGTGTCCGTCAGGTGGTCCCAGCGGACCAGGCGGCCCTGGCGGCGGCCCGGGAAGTGGACCTGGTGGCGAGGGCCTTTTTGCCGCCGGTTATGGCGGTTTCGCTCCTGGCCGCCCTGTGGGACCGGGCTTTCCTGGTGCCCCAATTGGTCCCGGCATTCCCGGTGGCCCTGGCGGCGGCGGCTCGCACGGTGGAGACGCCTGCTGTACCGAAGAGTGCTGTCCTCCCGGCGGACCCGGTGGCCCGGGCGGCCCCGGTAGCCCCGGCGGTCCTCCCGTGTTCAGCAAGTTCCCGATCCGCTATGCCAGCGGCGACGTCCGCATCGTCGTCGACGATCTGCGCTCGACCGGCCTGGGGCTGCCGTTCAGCCATCGGCGAAGCTACAG
>JAXGMN010000070.1:0-54497 GCA_040768665.1 Thermoguttaceae bacterium | reverse complement strand
GAACCAGGAAGCATCAACCACCTGATTGCTTTTCTGCTGGCTCCTCTAGATCGAATCCGCTCGCGCGACCAGCCGAGCGGTGACTTTCTGCCGATTTCCATCCAATCGCAACCGGTGAACTCACGCAGCCGAGGGTATTGCACAGCCGGCGCAGTGGCATCCCCTCTCTTCCTCTGGGATAGGCTCTTATTTCTCGACCAGGCCTCTCGGCAGACGCGGAAACCCGGGATGTAGTAGTCTACTTCTTGCACGCGACCGTTGCGGGTCCCGACGCGGCAGGCCGGAGGGTGATCTCGCCTGGCCGTCAACAGGAGGGGACAGGGCTTGCCGCCGAAATCCGTCTTTTGTCTATCGCCCATCTCCGATACGATGGCGCCGTCCGACCTGTTTTCCAGTAACCGTTCACGCCCACGGCCGGGGACTGATCCATTTTCGGCCAGTTCGAGTGTTTTGGCGTCAAAGACGTTGACCGAAAACATGGCCCCGTCCCCCTCTCTTCCGCCCTGTGAAAGGTTACGTTTACCTGGGAGAATCCCCATGGCTGCTGAGCTTGCGGAACTGATCACCGAGCTATTCGATCCCGATTCGCGGAGGCGAATCCACGCGGCTGAACAGATCGCTCGGCTTGGCGCCGACGCCCGGCCCGCAGCCGTCAATTTGGTGAAGGCCTGCGGCGATGAAGTCGAGGAAGTTCGGGAGCATGTAACCGCGGCGCTGGAGGAGTTGGGGCCGCCGAGGCCCGAAGATTCGTTTCTTCTGCCCACGCTGCTGCATAATCCGTCGCCCGATGTCGGCTATTGGGCGGCAACGCTTCTGGGGAGGCTCAAACAGGATGCCGCCGATGCCGTTCCTGGCTTGGCTGCCGTAGTCGCGGGAGTCGCAGGCCCCCTCGACATGATTGTCCGCCAGCGGGCCGCCTGGGCGTTGGGCGAAATCGGCCCTGCTGCCGCTTCGGCTCTGGATGCCCTGAAACAGGCCGAGTGTGAAGCCGATTCGCGGCTGTCTCGGCTGGCCAGACAGGCGATTGAGAAGATTGGCGGATAACTCCCCTCCTGCCCAGCTTGCCTTTCTTCGAAAGCTGGTCTGTCAAATCGCTCTGGGCCGATCCACCTCGTTCCGCTACGATTTGCCACGCTTGGCAGACAAGTAACGACGTGCCGGATCCACGTTCCTCGATGGCAAGGAAGCCACCATGCGACGATTCTTTTCGTTTCTGACGGTTTTTCTGGGGATATGTTTCGCCGGTTGCGGGGATCTCTTACCTCCTCCACAACTGGCGAGAGAGTCTGCTGGACCGGCGGATGAAGCACGTCGGCAACCGCCCGCGGCGGCCGTTGCGGCGGACGATACCATCAAGATCGCCTCGTTCAACATCCAGGTCTTCGGCACATCGAAAATGGGCAAGCCGGAAGTCATGGCGGTCTTGTCCGATGTCGCTCGCCGGTTCGATGTACTTGCCATCCAAGAGGTCCGGTCCGTCGATCAGACGATCGTTCCTCGTTTCGTCGAGATGATCAATGCGGGAGGTTGCCGCTACGACTATGTGCTTGGTCCTCGTCTTGGCAGGACTTCCAGCAAGGAGCAGTACGTCTTCCTCTACGACACGCAGCGAATTGAGCTTGCGCCCGAATCCGTCTGCACGGTGAACGATCCCCAGGATCTTCTGCACCGGGAGCCGCTGGTCGCCCGTTTTCGCGTCCGTGGGCCGCCCGCGGAGCAGGCATTCACATTCATCCTGGTCAACATCCACACCGACCCCGACGAGACCGATACCGAACTGGACGCCCTGGCGGACGTGTTTACGGCTGTCCAGCGGGCGGGAGGAGAGGACGACGTGATTCTGCTCGGAGACCTTAACGTCGACGAGTACCATCTGGGCCGGCTGGGGCAACTTCCGGGGATCACGTACGCCATCACCGGAACCACGACCAATACTCGCCGGAACAAGATGTACGACAACCTCGTGTTCGACGCCCGGACGACCACCGAATATACGAAACAGTGGGGCGTCTTGGACTTGATGGCAGAATACGGCCTCAGCGAAGAGGCCGCACTGGAAGTCTCCGACCATCTGCCCGTATGGGCCGCCTGGAGCGTCTACGAAGCGGGAACGGGTGTAAGGGTCGCAACCGAAAGCCAGCCGGCCGTCCGGTAGTCTACGGCGCCGTTCAAGAATAAGTTTGGTCAATCATTGTAGGGTGGATTTTAATCCACCTCTTGTTTCCTGGACGGATTGCAGTCTGCTCCACACCAGGTTGCACAACTTATTCTTGAACGGCGCCTACCGGTCGACGTCGAGCCGGTCGCCGCTCCGCCGCCCAAGTGAAAAAGGGTCAGAACTGTTTTGCGGCAATTTGAAAAAGTGAAAAAGGGTCAGAACTGTTTTGCGGCAATTTGGGCAAGCGCAAATAGTTCTGACCCTTTTTATCGACCTCGATCCGGCCTGCGATGTAGTCGATGCGAATGCTCTCGGGAAATCCGTCGGACGTGGCCCACTGGCGGAACTCCGCCAACGAGCCGACGAACGAACGCAATAACTCCAATCCCCGCCTCCACTTACCGCTCTTGTTTCAAGAAATTGCTTGACGAAGCTCGCTGAATCGACCACAATGACGCAGGTGAATGGACATGCGAACACATGCCACCACGGACCGGCGCCAGCCGACTTTGCGGCTCGCCGCTCCGGAGCTCTTTGACAAATCAGGTAACCGCCTCCGCCCGCTCGCCGACTCCCTCCGCTGACCAACGGCCGGGACTGGGCGGTCTCTTTGCCCACGCCTCTGCTTTCGCACGCCCTCTTCCGCCCGTGAGCCATGAGAGCCTATCCCAAAACCGTCGGGGACTGGCTCATTTTGCGGAGTCTTCGGAGCAAAATGTGCCTGTCCTCCTCTCCTCGCCGGTTTTGAGACAGGTTTTAGCTCTCTGGTCGGCCACCGCCGGCAATCCCCCCGAGGTTCCCAGCCTCAAGCCGTGGCGCAACGCCACCGGCCGCCGCCTACTCAGCGGCCTTGCCACCCAAAAGCGTGTGGCCACCAAACACCCGCGAATTTGAGAAAATGAAGCTTTGGTGGCCACACACGCAACTCACCGGCAAGGCCGCGTGCCTTCCATGGTCCCGATCCCTTTGTCCCGATCGTTTGCCCCAATCCCGTTCCACTTTTCAGGAGAGACGAAATGACGACATCCTATCGAGTCGCGTCTGCATTGACAGTGATCCTCGCCGCAGCGCTCGCCAAGCCGATCCTGCTGCCCGCGCAGACCAGCAGCGAGAAGGAGTGGACCACGCTCTTTAACGGTAAGAACCTCGACGGATGGAAGTTCCACCTTGGCAAAGAGGGCGCCGCCAACGACGGGACCTTCACCGTCAAAGATGGGATTTTGATCTGCAGCGGAAAGCCTTCGGGCTACATGTATACCGCCAGGTCCTATAGCAACTTTGTGCTGCAATTCGAGTTCGCCTTCAAGAAACCCGAAGGGCTCAATAGCGATGCAGAGTTTCGCGGCAACAGCGGCTGCCTGATCCACGTTGGCCGGAAGAACGCCCTTGGCGTCTGGCCGCGCAGTATCGAGGTGCAAGGAGCGAACCGGCACCTGGGGGTGATTCTTCCCATCCCCCGCGATTTGAAATGCACTCATACGTTCGACGCGGAAGCTTCGGAGAAAGCGCGCAAGCCGATCGGCGAGTTCAACAACGTCGAGATCGATGTTAATCGGGGCGACATGATCATCAGGCTCAACGGCGTCGTTGTTTCCACGGTCGGCGAGTGCGAACTGACCGAAGGCGCCATCGGCTTCCAGAGCGAAGGCGCCGAGACCCACTGGAAGAATATCCGCATCTGCCAGAGGTAAGACGCTTGCCGGCCGAGTGAAAAAAGGGTCAGAACTGAATGGCAATGTCGAGACCACAGGAAGCCACTGCATGTTGTGATGATAGCGTTGCATGCACTACAACATATTGTGTACGGTCCGCTTCTCGACAGTGCCATTCAGTTCTGACCCTTTTTCTTCCCCGCATGGACGAGGAGGAAGTGGACGGCAAGCCGCACACGTGGGTCGGAGCCTTTTTGTACTCCCATACGAAGGACGAGAACATCTTCATCGGGGCACTGAGGTTTAAGGGCGAGGATCTCGTCCTGTCGAGGAAGGTCGCCAGCTTCGTTGAGGTCTACGGACGGCGGATTCCAGTGGACGAAATCCCGAAGGTGACGGTGACGTTTGGCAACCTCAAGGTGAACGGGAAGCCCGTTAAGGTAAAAGGAGTCACCGCTGTCTATCCCAAGAACGTGCCCGACTACGCTGGGGCGACTGCGGACGATGGGAATGTGGTCGCTGAAGTTGGGGAGGCAGTCGAGAATCGGAAGGAACGGGAGGTGCGTCTTATTGGTCAGTGAAGAGCCAACGGCTTACCCGAGTCGCCGGTGACTCTGTTGTGATAAAACACCGGCTGGCAGAAGAGGAATCGTGAAGGGGGGCAGTCGAAAGTATCGTGACCGTGGAGAACCCTGATGTTGGAAAAGGCTCCCGCATGGTGCTTGGCTGTCGCACAAATTGGGGGCGAAGCCCGATGTCGAACCCGTTAGCGAAGAGGTTCTTGCTTCGGCGTGGGAATTCCGCCTGTTCCTCACAGACGACGAGGGCCGGGTGAAGTGGAAGTTCGACATCGAAGACACCAGCTACGAGGTGCGATACTGCCCGTACATCGAGAAGTGCCGATACTCACCACCCTGCCTCTACCTGATCGCTTGTGAGAAAGGGACCACCAAGATGAAGAAAGGCATCGAAGTCTATAACCCAACTCAGTTCCATCTCTTGACTCTGGACTTGGCCACCGGTAGCGTTGCCCAAGACATTCCGATCACTCGGAGCCCGGTTGACGTGTGCCGGTTCGAGGACATTGATGAGAATGGCGTCTTGATCAGTGAAGGCGAACGCACACTCCGATATTTCGAGAAATCGTAGCCATCAAGGGATTCTATGCAGCACGTTCCAGCAGCTACGATCAAGAAGATCCAGACCCTCGCCCAAATCGCCGCCGATCTTCGGCAGGGCAAGGACTTCAACATCACTCGGCTCACCCTACTCAAGGTGCTTTGCAGCGATCCAGACGCCGCCACCCAGTTCGCCCTCTACCTTGCCAAGAAGACTCAACAGGCGATGAAGCGTCCCGGTGGCTCCCAGTCCGAGAGGCAGCAGCGATACCAGCGGCTTGTCTCAAGGGCCGTGCGGAGGATGATGGAGTGAGAGATCGTGGATAGCCAGTACGCTTGCGCCGATTGCGGACACAGATTCTCGGTCACGATTTCCGACGAGGAGATGCGAGCATCCCTCCAAAGGAACCACACCGAGCAATGCCCAAAATGCGGACAGCAAGTCGGCCACGGTGGGGTCACGTGCAGACATTGCGGGGCCATCTTCGTCGTTGAAATGCCGCACTGGCACGTCCACTGTAATCTGGCTACCGGCAAGTGCCCGAAATGCGGCACCGAATACGCTTCGGCGTGCATCTGCTGAACGATGATCCAGCGTGAAATCCCGACGTTCGATTTCTGCTACTGCAACTCAGCGTGCCGGAAGCAATCGACGAGGTGATCATTCACCATACCCACTGCCTGCATGAAGGCGTAGCAGATTGTGTTGCCGACGAACTTGAAGCCACGTCGCTTCAGGTCTTTGCTCATGGCAGCCGACTCGGGCGTCCGGGCGGGTACGGCCTTCATCGACTTCCACGCATTCTGCTTCGGTTTACCATCGACGAAGCCCCAAATGTACTGGTCGAAGGTGCCGAACTCCTCCTGCACGGCCAAAAACGCTTTGGCGTTCTGGATAGCGGCCTCGATCTTCAGCCCATTGCGCACAATTCCTGCATTGGCCAGTAAGCTCTGCTGCTTCCGCTTCCCGTACTTGACGACCAGTTCAGGGTCGAACTGATCAAACGCCCTCCGGTAGTTGTCACGCTTGTGGAGAATCGTTGCCCAACTCAAACCGGCCTGCGCCCCTTCGAGGATGAGGAACTCGAACAATAGCCGGTCATCGTGGACCGGCACACCCCATTCCTTATCGTGGTAGTCCATGTACTGGTCGCCTTTGGCCCACGGGCAGCGGCGTAGTTCGAGCTTTGGCGGTCGCTGTTTGGTCATGTTTGCCTACCTGTTTGGTCCATTGCTTCCGTACTGTCCGGCGTCAGTCGCCTACGCCGTCACGTTCTTTCTCGGTTCCGAACAGCAGCGGACCCATTGTCGTTTATCCCTGCTAATCCTTTTCGGATCAACGACTCCTTCTCTTGCCGTGACATGGCCTTGATCGCTGCCTCCCGCTTCAACGCCCGACCTTGGGTGACGTGAACTTCCTGATAAACCACACTGACCGGCAGGCGGCTGCGGGTGTATCGGGAGGCGGTTCCGGCGTTGTGCCGGTCACATCTCCGATTCACGTCCTTGGCGATGCCCGTGTACAGCGAGCCGTCGGCACACCGCACAATATAGACGAACCACCGTTCGTCCATCTCTCTGAGATCGGCTTCAGCCGCCCGTAGAATGTCCTATCGAGGGCTGGCTCGACCACGATGGCCCCGAAGCAGACCATCGAGTAATCGCCAGGGATCGGGCCGTCCGCCTCCACGTCCACCATGATGTAGGTCATCCTCGCATTCTCCGTACCAAGGTCACTCGCCTTCCCACTCCTTGTAAAACCGCCGCAGGAAGTCTTCCATGAATTGGTGCCGCTCCTCGGCAATCGTCCGGCCGGTCACCGTGTTCATACGATCCTTGAGCAGGAGCAGCTTCTCGTAGAAATGGTTGATGGTGGTGCCAGTGCTCTTGATGTAGGCTTCGGCGGTCCGATGTTCCTCGGGTTTCACCTCGGGATCGTGGATCAGCCGCCCCTTTGCACCTCCGTAGGCAAACGTTCGGGCAATGCCGATGGCTCCAATGGCGTCCAGTCGGTCCGCATCCTGGACCACCTTGCCTTCGAGCGAGAGTTCGGGCTGGGCCACACCTGCTCCCTTGAAGGAAATGTCGGTGATGATCTTACAGACGTGCTCGACGACATTCCCGTCCACGCCAAGCGACACGAGCCAATTCCTTGCCGCCTGGGGGCCGGCCGTTGAGTCGCCACCGTGGGCTTTCCAATCGGCGATATCGTGGAGAAGTGCGGCCAGTTCAACGACGAGAAGGTCAGCTCGTTCAGCTTGGCCGATCCGTTGGGCCGTTTTCCAAACCCGATAGGTGTGCCACCAGTCGTGTCCGCTCCCTTCGCCTGAGAGCTTGGCCTTCACGTGATCGATGGTGCGGGGAATCAGGTCATGGTGCTCCATGCCGTAATTATGGTGTGTTGTTCGGCCTCTGTCACCTCCGGCGTTCAACAACGGAGCCAAGCCCTCCACGTAGTCTGCGGCGGCGTACTCGGGCAAATGCAGAACTGCCCTGGCGGCATGGATGTGGCACTGCCTGGCTTTGGATCGGATCAGTCGTCTGGACCTGGCCTATCCTGTGTACATTTATACAAACAGCCGTTCAATGCATCGCCTTCACAAGTCGCGGTGGAAAATCATGGTCGTTTCGTCTCGAATTCTCATTCTCCTGGCGGTCGCCTTCCCGGAGGCATCAGACAAGACCTGCTCCCCCGGAAGCGCGTGGTGCCCAAACGACCTTGTTTCTGAGAAATCGCCGCCTTGGGCACCACACCCCGCGCCGCCGACAGCTCTGCCACCTCCCCTTCCGCCCTCACCCCTCCAGTTGGAGGCTGCTAAGTGAACTGCCTCTGCAACCGGTGGTGGCTTGATTTGACGACAGGTACAAGATGTTGCGGTGCCGGCCCCCTCTTTCAGCACAACTGGCATCTCACTCGCCGCCCTGCTAATCTGAAGGACCAAGATCCCAACAACAATTTCAAAAGTGGAGGGTGGCACGATGTGTGAGTCTTGTTCGCTGGGGGCCGTCGACCGTCGTCGTTTTCTTGCTGCGGGCGGAATGCTGGGCGCAGCGGCACTGGTATCCCGTTCTCTGGCCGACGACAAACCGGCGGCCGCCTCCCTCCCCGCGGCCAAGCAAGACAAGCAGCCCGCCCGCGTGCAGGTCGTCTTCCTTTACCCCCCAGCCGATGTCGTGAACGAAGGCCGCATGGAAGACTCCTGGCGAGTCCACAATTGGTTCACCTGGCCGGGCAATCAGTTCCAGCCCGAGCAGCAGGCGCAAAAGTTCACGCAGAAGATCCGCGACATCGCCGGAAGACTGGGGGTACAGGTCCAGTTCGCCCCCAAGGCCATCTATCAGGAGGCCAAGGTCAACGAGTTCATCGCCGACGCCAAGGCCGACCCCCCCGACGCCGTGCTCGTCGTCAACTTCTGGAATACCTTCTCGGCCTGGTCCTATCGGATTGCCACCGAGGCCGCCCCGACCGCGATCGTCTACCATTCGGTCGGCTCGAACCACCAGTTGCCGCCCGAAAGCCTGCGAACCGCCGAGGGGCTCTACTACATCCACTCGATCGAAAACTGGGACGAGATCGAGCGGGGACTTCGGGCCGTTCGGGCCAAGAAAATGCTCGCGCAAAGCCGCTTGCTCCGCGTGTCCGGGCGGATCAAGGAAATGGTCGAAGGCCGCGAGGAACAGTTGGGCACCCGGATCATCAGCGTGCCGGCCGACGAGTTCAACGCGCTGTTCGACGCCGTTAAGCCGTCCGACGCGATGGTCGGCGATGCGATGCAGTTCAAAAAGGCTGCCGACAGGGTAATGGATGTCAGCGATGAGTACTTCGTTGAGGCATTCCGTGCCCACCGCGCCGTCCAGCAGATTCTCGAGCGCTATGCCGCCGACGCGGTCACGATCGAGTGCCTCTTCCTCAAGCATCGCAAGCCGTGCGTGAGCTTTGCCATTCATAACGGCGAACTCGTGCCGTGCGGGTGTGAAAACCATCTCGACGCCACGCTGACGATGATGCTCGGCCGCTGGCTCATCGACCGGGCCGGTTTCCAGCACAACCCCGAATTCGATACCAGCGAGAACCGCTACTTCGGCGCCCACTGCACCTGTGCGCTGAAGCTCCACGGGCCGCAGGCGGAATCCCAGAAATACCTGGTCCGCCCCTTCTTCCACCAGCTCCCCAAGACGGCCGCGCTCGACGTGCAGTGGACGCCCGGCGAACCCGCGCTGCTGGTCAAGTACCACAGCGGCAAGGAAAACCTGAGCTGCTGGACAGGCAAGGTGATCGACGGCCCGACCTCGCCACCGACCGGCGGTTGTGCCACGCGGGTGCTCCTGGAGATCGACGGCGTCCGCGACGTCTGCGACGTCTACCCCGGTCCGCACCCCGTCCTTTTCTGCGGCGACCGCGGCGACGCTCGCCGATTCAAAGCCTTCGCCAAGATGTATCGCTTGAACCTGGAAGGCAATGTGTGAACGAAAGCATGTGGCAGATGATCCCCTCACGATTGCCAGCAGCCGGGCTGATATGCGGGTATTGGTTCTCCCCACCCGGCCCTGTGCCGGTGGAAAGAGGGTTTGGAAACTACACCCGAGGTGCCGCGTCGTAGTCGCCAAGCCTTTTTTCCACCGGCACAGGGCCGGATGGGGTTTCCCGATGTGGCAGCGTCCAACTGAATCAGGCTCTCAAGAAAGTGGATCGGAGCTGATGCACGCAATTCGCAAGGCACTTGTTCTGGCAGCGGCCACCGCGTCGGCTTTCTCCGCCGCCCGCGCCGCCGGCCCCGATGCAATCATCGAGTCGGCCCGGCAGGTGCCGGTGGCGTACGAAGTCGACGTCGTAGTCGTCGGCGGCAGTACGTGGGCCGTTCGCGCAGCGGTCTCGGCAGCAAAGCAGGGCGCGAGCGTCTTCCTCGCCGCGCCCCGGCCCTATTTGGGCGAAGATCTCTGCGGCACACTTCGGTTCTGCCTGGAAGACGACCAGGTGCTCGACGATGATCTGGCCAAGAGCATCTTTGGCTCCCAGCCGTCCAGGGAACCGTTGACGATCAAGAAGGCACTCGATGCCGCCTTGGTCGATGCCGGCGTCGACTTCCTTTTCGGCTGCTACCCGACCGACCTCCTGCATGACGGGGAGGGGGTCCCGTGCGGAATCCTTATGGCCAATCGCGCCGGCCGGCAGGCGGTGATTGCGAAGACGATCGTCGACGCCACCGAGCGGGCCGTCGTCGCCCGCATGGCCGGAGCCCGTGCCGCGCCCTGGCCGTCCGGCGAGCAGGAGTTCAAGCGAGTCTTGATCATGCCCGAGGGCCTCAAGGGCGAGAAGAGCCTGTCCCAAAACCGCCGGGGACTGGCTCATTTTGCGGAGTCTTCGGAGCAAATTGTGCCTGTCCCCTCTACTCGCGGTTTTGGGGTAGGCGCTCAGGCCGTAGAGCACGCCCTGCGCTTGCCGATGGCCGATGCGAGTTGGCGCGCGTTCGCCCAGGCCGAACAGACGGCCCGCGATCAGACCTGGCAGGACCAACAGCTTCGTGCCTCGGAATCCCTCTTCTGCGTGCCACCCGATCCGATCATCGGCCAAAAGAACGCGTCGCAATGGCAGCCGCAGGCGCCGCCCGCCCTGGGGCACTGCCGGCCGTTGGGCGTCGAACGGCTCTACGTCCTCAGCGGTGCAATCGATGTCCCACGGCAAGAGGCCGCCCGACTCCTGCGGCCGACCGGACTGATGAGGCTGGGGCATCTGGTCGGAGTCGCTGCCGCGCGGGAAGCACTCGAGCTGCCCCGTCCGCGAAGGCCCCGCGTTTCGGGCAACGGAAATTCCGCCATGGCAGCAAGGGATACCCGCGAGATCCTCAATGGCCTGCGATCCTTGACCGATGCAAAATCCCGGATCACGGCCGAGGCGAAGCGGTTGCCGGTCTACGGCGAGTATGACGTGGTTGTCATCGGCGGAGGCACCTCGGGCGCGCCGGCTGCCATCGGAGCGGCACGACGTGGCGCCAAAACGCTCGTGGTCGAATACCAGGAAGGGCTGGGCGGCATCGGCACCCTGGGCCTGATCGGAAAGCCGTACCACGGGCTCGATATCGGGTTCACGCGCGAAGTTCCGTTCCCGCATCCCGACGGCCACATCGAACAGAAGATGGAGTGGTACCGTCGCGAGATCCACAAGGCCGGCGGCGAGGTCTGGCTCGGTGCGATGGGCTGCGGCGCGGTCGTCGAAGGGGATCGCCTCGTGGGCGCTGTGGTAGCAACGCCTTTCGGCCGTGGGGCGGTGCTGGCCAAGGTCGTCATCGATGCCACCGGCAACGCCGACGTCGCCGCCGCAGCCGGCGCCGCCACCCGCTTTGGCGCCGAACCCGACGACATCGCCCTGCAAGGGACCGGACTGCCGCCGCGCCCCTTGCGCAAAAGCTATGTGAATACCGACTACCTCCTGGTCGAGGAAGCCGACATGCTCGACGTGTGGACGGCCCTGGTCGGCACCCGCCAAACCATGAAACCCTCTCAGTACGACTCCGGCACACTTATCCAGAGCCGCGAGCGCCGCCGGGTCGTCGGCGACCACACGCTGACCTATCTCGACCAGGTCATCGGCCGCACCTACCCCGACTCGATCGCATGGTCGGCGAGCGACTACGACAGCCATGGCTATCCCAGCCAGGCGTTCTTCGCCCTACTGCCTCACGATGAGAAGTCGAGAAAGGCCAACCATCCGGCGATTGGAGGTTCGTGCTACACTCCCTACCGTTGCCTCTTGCCTCGAGGGCTGGACGGCCTGCTGGTGATCGGCACCGGCCTGAGCGCCGAGCGCGACGCGCTGGCCATGGTCCGCATGCAGCGCGACCTGCAGAACCAGGGCTATTCGGCCGGCGTGGCCGCTGCCATGGCGGCCGAGGCCGGCTGCGCGACTCGCGAGATCGACATTCGGGCCCTGCAGCAGCACCTCGTCGCCAAAGGGAACCTGCCGGAAGAAGCCCTCTCGCACGACGACAATTTTCCTTTCCCCACCGCTCGTGTCGCCGACGCAGTTGAAAAGCTGGGATCGCCGGACCGCGGCGAATCCGCCCCGGCGCTGGCCGTCGTGCTGGCACACCGCCCGACTGCCGAGCCGCTGCTTAAGCGCGCCTTCGTGGAGTCAAATGGAGAGAGCCGCCTCATCTACGCCAGGATTCTCGGGTTCTTTGGCGACAAGACAGTCGTGCCGGCCCTTGTCGAGGCGTTGGAAGAAGCCAAGTGGGATGAAAAAATCCTCCAGGGTGTCGCGGCCGAATATGCCCATTTGCCAACCCCGGTCGACGCCCTGGTGCTGGCCCTCGGAGCGACGCGCGATCCCCGCGCCGTGGCGCCGATCCTGAGAAAACTCGAACTTCTCGATAGCAATACAACGCTCTCGCACCACCGATCGGTCGCTCTGGCCCTCGAACAAATTGGCGACCCGGCCGCCGCCGCACCCTTGGCCCGGCTTCTGGCCAGGCCCGGGATGCGAGGCCACGCAATGAATCGGCTGGAACCTATGCATCAAGCGCGTGATCAGCGTCGGCGGGAAGGCGCTTTGCGAGAGATCGTTCTCGCTCGCGCCCTGTATCGCTGTGGCGACGCCGACCGGCTTGGCGAGTCGATCCTCCGCGAGTACCAAGACGACCTGCGAGGGCTATTCGCCCGGCACGCTTCGCTGGTGCTCCGGTAACGAAAGTTTTCGGTTCGGACATTTTGTCGCGGCCGCCGGCCAGCCTGTCGGCACCGTAGCACCGCGACCTACCCCTGTAACGGTCCTAAGGTCTTGCGAGTTCGTCGTTTAGCCGCAGTGCCCAGCGGTCCGCGTGGCGGGGCCGACGCGTCCCGGGCCTTTGTTCCGTGCTCCAACGCGGCACATGAGTTGCACGGATTCAAACACGGGTACAGGATCAGGCGATCGCTTGCAGAGCAGGCCCCAGAACACTCGACTCAACGGAGATCTGTTGAAAGAAAGGAGTAGCAGATGGGCATACGGGATAAGCTGAGCGGCTTCGGATTCGGCTTAGGTCTGATGTACTATTTCGACCCCGACCTGGGCAATCGGCGGAGGGCGCTGGTTCGCGATCAGGTCGTGCGGGCGGCGAACAGCTTGAGCCGCAATATCGACGTGATGGTTCGGGATACATCGCACCGCATCGAGGGGCTGTTTGCCGAGACAACCGCGATGTTCACTTCCGATCATCCGTCCGAGCCACAGTTGCGAGAACGCGTCCGTTCGACACTGGGCCGGCATGTTTCTCATCCCGCCGCCATCGACGTCAGTGTGGCGGGTGACCGCGTGGTCCTGAGTGGCCCAATACTCGCCCATGAAGTCGACCAGTTGCTGCAGGCGGTCCATTCCGTCCGCGGGGTCGACACCGTGGAGAACCGTTTGGAGATCCACGAAGAGCCGGGTACCGTGCCAGGGCTGCAAGGGTCGGGCCGCACGCCGGCCGAGCGCGGCATGTGCATGCAGGAGACTTGGTCCCCGGCAGCTCGTCTCTTGGGATCGTCGATCGGCGCAGGGCTCATGCTCCGCGCCGTCCGGTCGCCGGGCCTGCTGAACCTCGGGCTTGGGGCCTTGGGACTCGGCTTATTCACGCGGGCGGCGACGAACATGGAAACGCGGCGTCTTGTCGGAAAGACGGAGCGGCGGGGGATCGATATCCAAAAGACCATGAACATCAACGCCGGCATTGAGCACGTCTACGACCTGTTCGCCCACCCGGAGAATTTTCCGCGATTCATGCGTAACGTACGCGAGGTGGAGGACATCGGCGGCGGGCGGTCTCGGTGGACGGTCGCGGGCCCGATGGGTGCCCCGATTCGATTCGAAGCCGTCCGGACGCAGGAGGCGCCACACGATGTGCTGGCTTGGCGAAGTGAACCCGGCAGCGCGGTCGGCCATGCCGGGCGGATCAAGTTCCAGCGAACCCCGGAGGGCGGCACTCGGGTCGACATCCATATGACCTACAGCCCGCCGGCCGGTGCGGCAGGGCACGTGGTTGCCTCTCTTTTCGGTGCCGATCCGAAAACGGAAATGGACGAAGACCTGTTGCGAATGAAGACTTTTCTGGAAACCGGTAAGGAACCGCACGACGCGGCGGCTTCCTCGCACGGCTGATCCATCATCCGAGTAGAACCGATCGGCTGCAGATTGCACCGAGGCCCTCGGACGCCGCGCCCGTCTCGGGCCGGCGCCGAGGGTCGGTTCTAGGACGGCGGTCATGCGGTGACTGCGCAGGTGCAGTTTCTATGGGCATGTTTTTGCAGGGAAACTGCCATGATTTTCAAGGATCGCCGAGACGCCGGACGTAAGCTGGTACCGCTGCTGAAGCACTACTCGGGCCGCGGCGACGTGCTGGTCCTTGCGCTTCCGCGCGGCGGGGTACCGGTGGCCTTCGAGGTCGCCGAGAAGCTGGTCGCGCCCTTGGATATCTTTGTCGTGCGAAAGCTTGGCGTGCCCGGCCACGAAGAGCTTGCGATGGGGGCGATCGCCAGCGGGGGAGTCCTCGTGCTCAACGAGGACGTTGTCGCCGGGTTGGATATCTCGGACGACGTCCTCGAAAGGGTTGCGATCAACGAACTCGAGGAACTGGCGCGGCGCGAGGAGGCCTACCGAAACCATCGGCCGCCACCGCACGTCCACGACCGATGGGTGATTCTCATCGACGACGGGCTCGCGACGGGCGCCAGTATGCACTCAGCGGTGGAGGGTCTGAAAAAACAGTTCCCGGCGGGCATCGTCATCGCGGTTCCCGTCGCAGCTCGGCAAACCGTTGAGAGGTTGCGGCCCGAGGTCAATGAACTCGTGTGTGTCGATACCCCCGAGCTCTTCCGAGGCGTCGGGCAGTGGTACGATGACTTTGGTCAAACGACCGACGACGAAGTCCGCGACTTGTTGCAGCGAGCCTATGACCGGCGACTGTCTCCTGCCAAGGATCGCTAAATAAGCGTTCCACGGCAGAAAACCAGCCTCTAGGGTTTCACGTGCTGGCCGAGCCACTCGAGAGCGGCTTCGTCGAGCCGCTCGTGCCCCCCTTCAAAAATCGTCGCCCGGCACTTTCCGGCGGTCCTTCGAAGGAGGATGGCGCGGCCGTACGTCGGGTCGTCGCATGTATCCGACGAGTGTGGACGATCGAGCCGTGCCTCGGCCCGGCTGAGCTGGTTGATTTCTTCCTCCGAAATCTCCGTCGCACCCCGGGCGCGGGCAACCACGTTGAACGCCTCGAGCGTATGGCGAATCGGCACCGAACCCGTATGGCCGTCGTGAACGCCGGCGGCCAGGTCCAAGGGCACACCGACCGCGCCGGCCAACCATGTCTTCGGCGAGCGTATACGATATTCTTCGTCGACTTCGGGGCTGTGGCCGGGCGGACCGCCGCAGCACTGGCGAAGCATCTCGCCGTAGTTGGTTTCCCGATGCTTTGCATGCCACGCGGCGAGATCGCTGATCCCCACCCAGGCACTCACGGCGGTCCAACGCTGCGGATAGCGGCCAGCCAGGAGCATGGCCATATGGCCGCCGCCCGAGACTCCCGTGAGATAGATCCGCCGAGTGTCGATCGGAAACTGCTCGATCGCCCAATCGACGGCGTCGATTACGTCCTGCTGCGCTTTGATGGAGCCGCACGCGTCCGGCGAGCGGTTCACTCCACGAAAGTTCGGAAACAGGTAAATCCATCCGCGCTGCCATGCTCCCTGCTCCAGCTTCGGGTGGCGCTGGCCGAGGTCGCTGCTCCACGTATGCAGCGACACCAGCAACGGCGCCGGATCGCCGGAAGCGTCGAAGTCTTTGGGAAGGATCACGGCGCACGGCTGTTCGGTACCGTCCAAAGAACTGCGGATGAGGATCTTCTCTCGTTGCTTATCGACGGGGTCGGCTGCGAGCATGGTGGATACGACGACGATCATCAGCACGGCTACACCTTCTGCGTACGGACTCGCTCCGGGGCCCATCCCCGATGCCACTCCAATGTAATCCAACTCGGCGGTATGGTAAACGTCTGACTCGCACGAGAGGATGGCAGCCCGGCTGCCGGAAAGCCAAACTGCCGGGGGTGGACCGGACTTGGCACCCAAATCGACAACAGCCCGGCTGATTGGAAGCAGCCGGGCTGTTTGTTCGCTTCATGGGTGTTCCAATCAGTCGAGGAACCCCACCAGTTCCTGGCTCCGGCTGGGCTGCTGGAGCTTTCGGACCGCTTTGGCCTCAATCTGGCGGATCCGTTCGCGGGTGACCTTGAAGATGTGGCCGACCTCCTCCAGCGTGTAGCTGTAGCCGTCGCCCAGGCCGTAGCGGAGCTTGATGATCTCGCGCTCGCGGTAGCTGAGCGTCTTCAAGACCTTGCCGATCCGCCGGCGGAGCATCTCCTGGGCAGCGCCGATCGAGGGGTTTTGGGCGGCGCCGTCGGGCAGCAGATCGCCGAAATGGCTGTCCTCGCTATTGCCGACCGGCCGGTCGAGACTGATCGGGTAGCGGCTCATCGCCATCACGCGCCGCGTCTCGTCGATGCAGGTCTCGCTCGCCCTGGCCGTTTCCTCCATGGTCGGCTCCCGGCCCAACTGTTGAAGAAGCTGGCGCGAGACGTTTCGCACTCGCGACATGGTTTCCACCATGTGCACGGGAATCCGGATCGTGCGGCTTTGATCCGCCACCGCGCGGGTGATTGCCTGCCGGATCCACCACGTCGCGTAGGTGCAGAACTTGAACCCGCGGCGATACTCGAACTTGTCAACCGCCCGCATCAGACCGGCGTTTCCCTCCTGGATCAGGTCGAGGAAACTCAAACCGCGGTTGCGGTACTTCTTGGCAATGGAAACAACAAGGCGGAGATTGCCTTCGGAAAGCCCTCGCTTCGCCTCCTGGTAGCGCGCGTAGGTTGCCCTGAGGTAGCACACGCGGTTGCGGAGGCTCGTGGGGGTTTCCTGGGTGGCTCGCAGGATGTTGCGATACTCCATGACCCACGGCTCACGCTCCTTGGCCGGTCCGTGCATCGCGCGATGGCCGTCGATGCGAGCTTTCAACTCGTCGACCCGGCGGCTGAAATCTTCGAGCGTCTTGATCATCGGCTCGATCCGCTGGGTCCGCAGGCCGAGCTCTTCCACCAGGCGAACGGCGCGCCGGCGGCTGCGTCCCAAGCGGCGCCAGGCCGCCCGCCGTTGCCCCATCGGACGCGACCTGCTCGTGCTGATGCCGTAATCGCGTCGATTGCGCTTCAACAGAATGTTGAGAGTCCTGAGATTGTGAGGTAAACGGCCGAGGATCTGATCCTTTTCCAGCCGATCCGTCACCGACACCTGAACGGTGCGGTCGAACGGGAGGTCCCCCTCGTGGACACGACGGAGCACCCGCACCACCTGCTGCATGACGTAGTCACATTCAATGGCCTTGCGGCGAAATTTCGCCCGCGTCACTTCGATCTGCTTGGCCAGAGCGATCTCTTGCTGGCGAGTGAGTAACGGGATCTCGCCCATCTGGGTGAGATACATGCGGACCGGATCGTCCGACCACGACTCCGCGTCCTCTGCGGACAGCAAATCCTCTTCGCCCTCCTCGATATCGCCATCACCGTCCCCCTCGATATCGAGGTCCTCCACATCATCTAAATCAAGATCGAGATCCTCCGATTTGTCATCCAGGTCCAACTCATCTACCGAATGGGAAGTCGCCTCGTCTTCCAATTCGTCCAACAGTGCGTCTGCGTCGTACAATGCAACACTCCTGAAGTGTTTCCGGTACGTTCACCCAAGTTTCGGAGGGAAAGTGCGGTATGGTCGCGAACCAATCCGTGTGACAGAGGCGTAGTAGGGATGAGCCTCCTGCATAATACCACGGGATGGTCGGCGTTTTTCTCCCCCACAACGGCCGTACGCTTGGTGTGGCTGCGGCAGGCCACGTTTATTCTACCACCGATTCACCAAGCAGGCGGACGCCCGCTCCATTTGGCAAGGAATTCCACCTGCATGAGGTTTCGAGTCGCTGCACAAAGCGCCTTAACTACCTGGTTTCCCAAGCTCTCGACGAAACATGCTCCATCACAGAATCGACGTTGCGCCTGCCTTGAGACAAAACGGCAAAACGTCATCGGTTGCAACGCCTACGAGGCCGGAGTTGGAGAGAGCTACAGCGCGAGCAGCGATCACCGCGGTTGGTCGTCACCCTCGCTGCCGTAGGATGGCGGGGAGCACGCAGCTTTTTCTCCCGCACGCCTCTAGCCGAGGCAGGGTTTACGCGAGGGCCGTGAGTTTATTCTAATCGTACCGAAACGCAGGTCCATAGTGTCGCCGCGAATTTCTATGAGATTCCCCGTCTCACCCCCTCGGCTGGCGCATGGCTCTTGCGTGATGATGGTGAATATTGGTAATATGGGTAATTTAACCCCCTCGTTGCGACGCTGACCTCGATCAGGCCGTCTCCAAGACCGCAGCCACACGGAGAAGATTATCGATGAAAGCCCAATACTTTCTGCCCTGCTCGTGCGGCCGGGAAACGGTGGTGGAGACTAGTCAGGCCGGCCAGACAGTCCGTTGCACCTGTGGGGCCGACCTGGAAGTGCCCACGTTGATGCAAATGAGCTCCTTGCGCCGCGCGGAGCAAGAGCGGCCGATCGCGCCAGCGTCTCGATGGGGATTACGGCAGAGGCTGATGCTGATCGGCGCTCTGATCGCGCTGCCTGCACTGGTCGCGGCTGCCTATCTGTTCTCGAACCTTCCGGCCCAGGAGCAAGTCGTCCCGACGTACGCCCCCCTCGATTCGCTCACCATCGGCGAGACTTGGCAGATTTGGCAGGATCTTCGTTCCGGCGTTGAACGTCGGCCTTATCCGGTGGAGGAGTACTACGCGAAATGGGCGCAGCGAACTCGCCAGTGGATCGGCGTCGCCCTGGTTTTTTTCGGGGTGGGCATGGTAGTGATGATCGGTTCGCTCTTCGTGCCGAAGACGGGGCGACGACGCCCCACGCCGAACCCTCCGCCGCAGGGCTAGCGCTCGGCTTGGACACTTCGGCAGCCGACTTAGAGCCTATCCCAAAACCGCCGGGACTGGCTCATTTTGCGGAGTCTTCGGAGCAAAATGTGCCTGTCCCCTTCTCCCCGGCGGTTTTGGGACAGGCTCTAAAAAGCCGTCTATTCCTTGCGAAGCACGAAAACGGCGTCTTCCGTCGTCGGACCGATTTCGATTGGCTCATCGATCCGGTAAGCGAAGTCGTACGTCGCCACGACTTTCAGGTCGGGAATCCTACCCAGTAGCGCGCGGAACTGGGGCGCAGTATAGGTTCGAAACAACAGTTCGTCTTCGAGGCGTAATTGCCGTGTGGGGGTATAAATGTCGAACTGGAACCCGACGCGTTCCTTCCTTCTTCGCCGGTCGGTCGCTATCGTCCACATCCGGGAATTGATCACCAGGTGGCCGCGCCGCGCCGACCACGATTCCTCGTCGCACAGCGGCTTCCGCGAGGGAGTCAGGTGCAATCCGAGGACGTAGATCCCCCCGCGTCCCAAAGCGTTGGCCATACATCGCAGATGCCCCTCTGCCTCGGATTCGGTTTGCAGGTGACGGAAACTGTTGATCGTGTTAAAAGCGGCATCGACTTTGCGTCCGAGACGGAAATCGGCCATATCGCCGACCGTTGCAGCGGGGGGAACTCCGTGACGGGCCATGCGTCGATTGCAGTAATCGACCGCCTTCGGGTTCAGATCGTTGCCCGCCGTGGCATAGCCGGCACGAGCGAATTTCACCAGCAGCCGTCCCGTCCCGCAGGCCGGCTCGAAGATGCGGCGGACCTCGCGCTGGCAGTGCTCGCGAAAACAGTCCAGCAGAAAATCGTATTCCGCTTTCCAATCGGCTCCGAACAGGACGTCGTAGTATTTGGGATAGTCATAGACGTTTCCACGGATCGATTGCATCGTCGGCGTTCTCGGCTCCTATTGTTCCCTGCATGGAAAAGGACGCACGGCCTACCAACGGTAGGCCGGGGAACCGCAAGAAACGTTCGGCTCGTGACTCACTTTTCTATGCGACTACCAAATAAAACTCGCAGGGGACATGATCGCCGCCCGTCGGCGCTCCGTCAATAACGCCTCCAGAATCGGCGAGGTGGCACCCGGAAGAGTTGTCTTTCCCCTCGACCGTGTATAACCTTGTGGATAAGCCTCGGCAGAATGGGCAGCCGGCTCACTGAACGGAGAGACCTTCGAGCCCCAGGCGATGCCACCATGTCTTTCTCCGCTCTGCCAGGTCGTTCAGGGGGTGATTCTCCAGACCCGCTTCAACCGACGGGGGGGACAACAGAATGAAGGCCGCTTTCATCGAGCAACCCGGACCACCAGACAACATCCTTTTCGGCGATCTTCCGATGCCTGAACCGAGCGAAAGTGAGGTGCTCGTGAAGGTGAGCGCCGTGGCCGTCAATCCGGTCGATACGTACATCCGGGCCGGAATGATCCCGTTCGATCTTCCCAAACCGTTCATTGTCGGGTGTGACCTGGCCGGCACGGTAGAGGCGGTCGGGCCGAAAGTGGCAAGATTGAAGCCCGGTGACCGCGTCTGGGGAAGTAACCAGGGCCTGCTGGGCAGACAGGGGACTTTCTCGGAGTATGCGGCCGTGGCCGAGCGGTGGTTGTATCCCATTGCCGAAAGTGTTTCCGATCGCGATGCGGCCGCAATTGCCCTGGTGGGCATCACGGCGCATCTCGGGTTGTTCCGCGAGGCCTGGTTGCAGACGGGCGAGACGGTCTTTGTTCATGGTGGTTCGGGCGGAGTCGGGTCCTGTGTGGTCCAGATGGCAAAGGCAGTCGAAGCTCGCGTGATCACCACGGCCGGCAGTAGCGAGAAGGTGGACTTGTGCCGAGAACTCGGCGCTGACCGCGTCGTGAACTACAAGACCGAGGACGTCGATGCCGCGATTCGGAATTTTGCCCCCGGTGGGTTGAATGTCTGGTGGGAAACCCTTCGCGAGCCGAATCTCGAACGGATCGTCGGCCACATGGCCCTCCGCGGCCGCATCATCATCATGGCCGGCCGCGATGCCAAATCGTCGCTCACCATCGGGCCCTTCTACACCAAGGATTGCTCCATTCACGGGTTTGCGATGTTCAATGCCTCGGCGGACGAACAACGGGCTTCCGCCGAGGATATCAACCGCTGGATGGCCGAGGGAAAGCTCAGACCGCTGGTCGGCCGCGTCATGCCCCTTGCCGAAACCGCCGCGGCACATCAGTTGCAGGAAGATAACACCCTGCATGGTGTGGGCACCCTCACGGGCAAGATCGTGCTGGAGCCGTAGGTCCGCACGCCGCGTCAAATCGCCGTGGCCGCGACGAAATAGTCTGGGTTCCCGGCCGTTCGGCCTATTCTCGTCGCGTATGATTCTACAAAAGCAAGGTGCGCTTGCTGGCCAGTTGGCTTTGAGAGCACCACCATAACGAGGAGACACCTGCCCCAAGAGCGGCTCGCTGTCAATACAGACCAGGAAGATGTCATTTGGGGACGACTCCCATGCCGGACTTAGCTGGGGTCTTGAGGGCGGAGATCACGCGTCTGGCTCGCAAGGAAATTCGAAGGCAATTCGCAGCAACTCAAAAGGCCGCGGCCCAGCACCGGCGGGATTTTGCGCAGCTCAGACGCCAGTTGCAGGAGCATGAGCGGAAGATCGCTGCTTTGCAGGCATCCGAGCGACTGCGGATGGCGGAGTTGCGGGGGGACGAAACGGCCCAAGCGGCTCGCTTCTCGACACGATCGGTCAAGGCGCAACGCAGGCGGTTGGGCCTTTCGGCAGAGCAGTTCGGCAGACTTCTCAGAGTGTCCGCCCAGACGGTTTATAACTGGGAGCAGGGACGGACCCGACCAGGAAAAGCCCAATTCAACGCGCTGGTTGCTCTGCGGAAAGTAAGCCGTCGCGAAGCCCTTCGCCGCCTGGAGCTTCTCCAGAGCGGTGACGGGACGAACGAGTGAACCGCGGAGAGTACCGAGCAGTCGGATGGTTGAACCCAATGCCGAGCACCTCGGCTGCCGGCACGGCCCAACAAGCTCCTCGCGAGGCCGGGCTGCTGAACTCAATCACCCCCCGGCCTGCTAGCCGATATCCACCGTAATCCGCTTCTCGCGGTCGCACCGCAAGGTGAGCGGGGTGCCGTCATAGTCCGTCCGCAAAACGACCGGGTTCTTCCAGATCGAAAGAATGTGCCGGAGCACCTCGCCCGTCTCGGAAACCAGGACTTCGCCGGACAGTTCCCCCTTCTCGCGAAGAATCGCCCGCAAATCGCGGATCGGCAACTCGGGCTCGAAGATCTTCAGATCGCGACCGTCATGAACGTGCTCCAGGATGAGCGTACGGTCGTGGTAATAATTGGCATCGACAACGCGCAGCATCGGGAACAGATTGTTGCCGACCTGCCTCACGGCCGCCTGGCGGATCTTCTCATAGCCTTCGCTGTCGGGCACATCCAGCACGCGATAGACCGACTGGCCATCCGCGTCCCTCGCCCACTGATAGCGGAAGAGCTTCAGCCGTGCAATCAGCTCATCGGTGAGATAATTGGCGATGAAGGAAGCGTCGTTTTCGGAGTCGCGAACCTCGAGGATTTTTTCCAGTCCCTGGCCGCCCGGGCGTCCCCAGTTGTCGCGTTCTTTCGGATCGGGCTCCTCCCAGCGGCGATAGATATCCTTCCAGATATGCCATCCGATATGGTAGGGGTTCATTCGCACGCCGCCCGGCAGGACGACCCCCGACATCTTATCGGCATACTCGATGTCGAACTCCGGCGGGCGGTCCGGCAGGGCGTGAAAGATCCGGTCGTGCCAGTAGGTCGCCCATCCTTCGTTCATCACCTTGGTGGCGATGTTCGGCATGAAGTAATCGCTCTCCCCGGCGACGATCTCCAGCACCCGCCGCTCCCAATCCTGCAACGGCGCGTACTCAGCCAGGAATCGCAGCAGGTCTTCATCCGGTTCCAGCGGTACGCGATCGAGCTCCAGCGGCGGCTTCAGACGCTCCTCGCGGGGCTTGAGATGATCCCACTCGCCGGGTTCCGCCTCGCGCGATCGGACCATGCGCCCACGCTGCTCCTCGAGCGTCTCCCGTCGGCGGCCGAGAATACGCGGGCGGTGAAACATCAGTGCGTGGCCGGCATCCAGGAGCCCCTCGATCCGCGCGGCGGGAATCGAGGGATCTTCGTTGTACGTGGCGATCTCTTCGGCGTGGGCCCGGAAAAACTCCAACGCGCCGGAGGCGTTGGTAAGCACGCGAAACCACGCGTTGTTGGCGAAAAAGTCGCTGTGGCCGTACACGTGAGCCATTACCAGCACGTGCAGCGGAAGCGAATTGTCGCGCCAGCAGAACGCCTGGGCCGGATTCGTGTTGACCACCATCTCGTACGCCAGGCTGGTCAACTCGAAATGTTTCAGCGTCTTCTGCACGTCGTACGTCTTGCCGAAACTCCAGTGGGAGTAACGAAACGGCATATGATACGCGTGCATGTCGAGCATCTGCTCGTAGTCGTAGATCCGGAAGTCGACCGGGTAGGGCGTCAAGCCGAACGACCGAACGAGCTGCTGGATCCGTTGGTCCCAGGCTTCCAGATCGGCGAGCGTCCAGTCATGAAGCGCCATGCCGCACCCCCTTCACCTTCTCGCGGGTCATCAGGTCGCGGAACTGCGGGTAGACATCCTCCTTCTTCTCGATTTTCACGAAACCGATATTGCGGAACTCGTCCTCCAACGGCTTGAGCACGTCGAAAACGGTGCTCCATTGCATCGAGGCCCCGATCGGAAAATAGAAGCTCTCGGTCGGATTCACCTGCCCGTAGCCGAAGAGATTGCAGCATTCCAGCAGCTTGCGGGCCGTTTCGACGACGTGGCGGTTGTCGTCCTGCCAGTTGTCGCCGTCGGAAATGTGGAACGCATAGACATTCCATTCGTCCGGGGAATAACGCTGGTTGATCGTCTCCAGGGCCATTTCGTACGCGCTGGAGACGATCGTGCCGCCGCTTTCCATCGTGTGGAAGAATTCATCTTCATTCACCTCGCGCGCGGTGGCATGGTGAGTGATGAAGACCAACTCGGCGTGCTCGTACTTCGACTGCACGAAGCGGTAAAGGAGCCAGAAAAAGATCCGCGCCAGGAACTTCTTCGAGTCGTCCATCGAGCCGCTGACGTCCATCATGCAAATCAGCACGGCGTTCGAGGCCATGCGGACCCGCTCGGAAAGTCGCCGGAAGCGGAGATCGTCGTCGACGAAGCCGTCATGAGTGGCGCCGCCGGCATACTCTTCTGCCTGCACCCGGCGGATCTTCGTGCGAATCGTCCCGCGCCGGTGGAGACGCGACATGGTGCCGTGCCGGCTGATGCCGGTCATGCCCCCCCGATCCGGGACCGGAATTTGCCGGAGCTGCTTGACCAGGAAATCGGGGAGCTCGAGATCGTCGAAAAGAAACGCGTCGATCTCGTCAAGCGTAACTTCGACTTCGTAAACGTCGTCGCCGGGATCGCTCCCAGCCTGACCTTTGCCGCCCTTCTGGGGATCACCCTTCCCCGTGCGAAACGTCCCGCCCCGCCTCTGTTCGGAACCCGAGCCGACGCCGTCGGTCTTTCGGCCGAACGTGAAGCGGAATTCGGGATACGCGCGGATCCGGAACGACGCCTTCTTCCCTTTCCGGTCCGCGCCGATGATATCTTGCTCGGCCACCAGGCGCGCGAGGCCCTTGCGGATCGCTTCGCGGCACTTCTCCCGATGCCGTTTGCGGTCGCGACCGGCCCTCTGCCCGGAGGACTCGCGGGAGTAATCTCGGATGCTCATGTCACGGTCCTACACGAAGAGAAAGGGATGAATGGATGAGTGGCTGAGTGAACGGTTGGATGAATGGATGGTTGGATCGACAGCGCCCGCGCCCGTCGATCCATTCATCCCCAAATCCATTCATCCACTCCTCCGTCGCTCCGTCCGCGTACCCACTTCCCCATGGATCACTCCTGGAAGAGATTGTGGTTGTGCGCGAACCGGAGGACCACGTCGACGCAGATGGGGCAGTAGCCGTTGTCCTCGATCATCGTCTCGACCATTCGAGCGTAACGTTCCTCGTCGTCGGCCGTCTTGATCGCCCCCCGCGAGATGACGCGGGTGTAGTCGGCCACCGAACTGAACAGCCGCCGCTTCACCGCTTCCCGGATCCGTTCGTGATCCTTGAAACTGATCGTCTGCCCGTGCTGCCGCCGGCGGGCGACGAACGAAGCGATCTGCGACCGGAATTCGTCCGCCTGGGCCTTGTTGGTGACGCCGATCGGTCGCTCCATGCTCGCCATCAACTCTTCGTTCGGGTCCTCCAGCTCGTGGGTCTTGTTGTCACGGACCCGCTCGCGCATGTTGTAGGCTAGGACATGCTCGAGGTACTCCTGCCACATCTGTTCGGCGGATTCCTCGTACGCGTGGATAAAGCCCATCGCGATATGCTCGCGGAGAATGTCCTTGAGATACCAGCGGCGGACGATCCCCTTGAGGATCGTATCGTCGAGATGTTCCCGCTCTTCCGCCGGCAGATCGGAATCCTGGATGAATTCGCTGAGCACCTCCATGACCTGAACGGGCGTGACGCAGCGGCACTCGGGCGTTCTCGCCAGGGCGGCGCCCATCGCCTTCGTGGCAAACCGGGTGGAGAATCCGCCGAGCCCCTCGCCGCTGCCGGCCTCGTCGTACAGTTCGCGGATGTCGACCGGCTTTTCGCGAGCGGATTGCTCGGTCACGTCCTGCCCGTCGTACAGTTTCACCTTGGTCAAGAGATCGACCTTGTTCGACTCGTGCAACACGGTCAGGATCGTGAACAAGGCGCAGACGTCGAACGTCCCCGGAGCAATGTGCGCCGGCTTTCCCTCGGTCGACAGGAAGCTCGCCTCCCGGACGACGATCTTCTCGAGGATCTTCCTTTGATCGCTCACCTGGCGGGCGTAGCGGAACTTGATCGGCACCATTCGGTCGACCAGCGCCTCGTTGCGCTTGTCGGTCCGGAACCGCTCGAACTCCGTCTCGTTGCTGTGTGCGACGAGCACGCCGTCGAACGAGAGCATCGGGTGCTGACCCGGCGCGCGGTAGCGTTTCTCCTGCGTGGCGGACAGCAGCGGAAGCAGAAGCGGCACCGGGTTTTTGTTCAATTCGTACAGGTCGACGATGCCGCGATTGCCGCGGTTCAACGCACCGTCCAGCTCGAGTACCCGCGGGTCGTTCTCGCCGTACTTGCCGATCAGCCCCAGGTTCTCCCGCCCGATCAACAGGCTGACGTCCATGCTGTTTTCATCCGACGGTGGAAGAACGCCGATGCCGACGCCGTCTTCGGAAGAGTACCGCCGCGTGACCACGGGAAACTCCGAGAACTCTCCCCGAAACTCGTCGTTCAGCCGCTGCTTGCACACGGGGCAAAGATAGCCCCCGAAATGATCGGCCGGCACTCCCAGTGCATCGGCCCATCGCGCCCGCAATTCCTTCGGAATCAGGTGCAGCGGCTCTTCGTTGATCGGGCATCCTTCCAGGGCGTAGAACGATCCGGACTGTTCCAGACCCCGCTTCATGTGGTCGAGCATCGAAGTTTTTCCCGATCCCACCGGCCCGATGAAGTAGAGGATCTGCCGCGACTCCTCGCCGCCGCTCGCGGCGGCCTTGAGGAATTCCATGATCCGCATAATCACCAGGTCCAGCCCGAAAAACTCGTTTTCGAAAAACTTGTAGCGAATAATCTTTCGAGCCCGGCCACCGTAGATCCGGTAGAGACGTTTGTCGCTGGACGTTTCGATCTCTTCAACGCCGTGCCTGACAATCGCGTGGTAGAGCCGCTGGTGTGCGTTCTGCACGATCAACGGGTCCTGCTTGACGCGGTCATAGTACTCGCGGAATGTCCCGCGCCAGTGGCCTTCGCCACTGATCTGCCGGGCTTCCGCCACGAGTTCTTCAAAATTCGCTGCCATCTTCTCGCCCTCCAACGGTTGTCTTCGATAGATGATGGTGATGAATTCATTCGCCCTTCGCTACGGCAGGTCAAGGGACTGTGGCCCGTTTCTAGAGACGCTTCTGCGGGCGCATGCGTTCACGCAGAAATCTCCAGGCCGGAAAAAAAGCGCGCAGAAACGCGACTGCGAGGTGCGCCAACGATTGGCAAAGAACATCGGTACCGGTCTACCCCGTGCCGACTGCGCCGAATGAGAAGACCAGCACGTCACTGTAGTTTTACTATAACGCACCGGACCATCCGGCGACAACTCACGTCCATCTTCTTCGCTGTGCAATCGCAACCGGTGATGCGAGCCCCCGCTGCAGTGCACAACTAACGTTGTGAACTTAACCACTTAGCGGGGAAACGATTGGAAAAACGTCGCACAATCCGGAATCCGATGCTAGCACCCGAACGAGTGCTTCGAAGCGAATGCCCCTGCAATGGGGAGCCGACAAAATGTCGAGAACGATTTCCGCTAGGACACTTGGGTAATGTCGGCAGGAAACCGGCAAGGTTCGAGAACGAGGGCTGGCCTCGCGCCAAGCCACCCGAAATTGAGGAGGTTCTTGCTGTCGATTTACTCCACCGCCGGACTCGATTCCCGGCGGACGCGAGACAGATACTTTTCCAGGATGGCCGGAACCTGGTCGGGGGTGACCCGGGCATGGACCTCGTTGTCGATCATCAGCACAGGCGCCAGCCCGCAGGTGCCGAGGCATCGCGAACCCTCCAGTGTGAAGACCCCATCGGTGCTGGTCTCGCCGAACTGGATGCCGAGTTCCTCGATGAGTTTCTGCGCGACGCGATCGGCGCCCTTTACGTAGCATGCTGTGCCCATGCAGATATTGATCATGAACCGTCCTCGCGGCTCGAGGCGGTAATAGTGATAAAAACTGGCCACGCCCGCCACCTTGGCGGCCGGAATCTGCATCAGTTGGGCGACGGCGTCGAGATGGGCCTCCGCGAGATAACCATATCGCGCCTGGATCTTGTGGAGCACACCGATCAGGTGGCTTTCCGGCTCTCCGCTCCTGTTGCATTGATCGATCCAGGCAACGATTTCCTCGCCCAGGATCCGCCGGGCGGTCGTCTCGACTTCTTGCCAGTTGTCGGTCGCGGTACTCATCGGATGCCTCGTGGCAGCTTGGCCGAGTAGTGGGTATGCAGAAGTTGGTGGGCTCGCTCGGAGCCTGGTCCACCGAGGAAGCTGTCGTAAAGCTCCTCGATCGCGGGGTTTTCGTACGACTTACGGAGCGTCTTCGCGCCGTCAATCGCGTACAGGGCGCTGGCTCGCTTCCGGAGCAGGCCCGGATCGAGCACTTTTACGCCCGTGGGCGGATACGGCTGCCCGCCGCCGCCGATGCAACCGCCGGGGCAGGCCATTACTTCGATCACGTGAAACTGCTCCTTCCCCTCCTTAACCTTGTCGAGCAACGCCTTGGCATTGGTCAGCCCATTGGCTACGCCGACGTGGATGTTGCGATCGCCGATGGCCACATAGGTTTCGCGGAGCCCCTCGACAGCCCGGACTTCGGTGAACTCAAGCCGGTCGGCAGGTTTTCCGGTCACCAGTTCGCTGGCGGCCCGAAGCGTGGCCTCCATCACCCCGCCGGTCGTGCCGAAGATATCGCCGGCGCCGCTGGAAACGCCCAAAGGACTGTCGAACTGCCCGTCGGGAAGCATGCTGAACGTGAGGCCGTAGCATTTGATCATCCAGATCAACTCGCGCGTGGTGAGCACGGCGTCGGTGTAGGGGGTGCCGTCGGCCATCAGGTGCTCCGGCCGCCGCGATTCGTGCTTCTTGGCCACGCACGGCATCACGGCAACCATGTAGACCTGAGACGGATCGATTCCTTTTTGCTGGGCGTAGTAGGTTTTTGCCAGGGTGGAAACCATGCTCATCGGCGACTTGCAGCTTGAGGCGTGCGGAATCAGTTCCGGGTAAAACTTTTCCAGGAAATTGATCCAACCCGGCGAGCAGGAGGTGATCATCGGCAGCGGGCCTTCTTTGAGCCGGGTGAGGAACTCGTGGGCCTCCTCGACGATCGTCAGGTCGGCGCCGAAATCGGTGTCGAAGACGGCGTCAAACCCCAATGCCCGCAGGGCTGTGGTCATCTTGCCGGTTGCGGGAGTGCCCGGCGGCAGCCCGAAACCTTCGCCGATTGCCGCGCGGATCGACGGGGCAGTCTGCACGACGACGTGCATTTTGGGATCGGACAGAGCCTTCCACACGTCCTCTGCGCTTCGCTTTTCCAGAAACGCCGCCGTCGGGCAGACGTTGATACACTGGCCGCACTGGATGCAGACCGAGTCGTCCATTTTGGCCATGTGGGCGGGCGCGACGACCGTATGGAAACCGCGGCCGTGCTGGCTGAGGTTGTAGACCCCCTGGATTTCGGCGCACACCCGAACGCAGCGCCCGCAGAGGATGCACTTCTCGGCGTTGCGCACGACCGAATGGCTCGAGTCCTCGATGGCAAACTGCTTGCGATTGCCTTCAAAGAGCCGCTCGCGCACGCCCATCGAATAGGCCAGGTTCTGGAGTTCGCAATTTCCGTCGCGCTCGCAGGTCTGGCAGTCCTTGGGATGATTGTCGAGGAGCAGTTCCACAATGTCGCGGCGGGCTTGCCGGATCTCGGGCGAGTTCGTCTGGACCTCCATTCCCTCCCAGACCTCGACGCTGCAGGCCGTCATGTAGTATCCCATCCCCTTGACGTCGACGATGCATACCCGGCACGACCCGGCCAGGCTGAGGTCTGGATGGTAACAGAGCCGCGGGATCCGGATTCCCAACTGCTCGGCTGCCTCCATGATGGTCGTTCCTTCGTCGACCGTCATCGGGGTCTCGTCGATGATGATATTGATTTTCTTTTTTCGCATGGTTCACAATCTCTGAACGGCATCAAATCGGCAGACTTCGAAACATCGTCCACACTTGATGCACCGATCCTGATCGATGATATGAGGTTCGCGGCGGGTACCGGAGATGCACGTCACCGGGCAATTCCTCGCACAGACCGTGCAGCCGACGCACTTCTCGGCACTGATCTCGTAACGGATCAGCGCGACGCACTTCTTCGCCGGGCATTGCTGCTGGGTAACGTGGGCGAGGTATTCGTCGCGGAAATGCTCCAGGGTGCTCAAGACCGGATTCGGTGCAGCACGTCCCAACCCGCAGAGCGACGATTTCTTGATCAACTTTGCCAGCCGTTCCAGCTTATCGAGGTCGGCCAGGGTGCCCGTTCCCTGAGTAATGCGGTCGAGGATCTCCAACAGCCGCGTCGTCCCTTCCCGACAGGGTGTGCACTTGCCGCACGACTCATCCTGGGAAAAGGTCATGAAGAACTTGGCGATATCCACCGCGCAATCGTCTTCATCCAAGACGATCATGCCGCCGCTTCCCATGATGGAGCCGGCCTTCGCCAGCGTGTCGAAATCGACGGGGGTGTCGAGCCACTTGGCGGGGATGCAGCCGCCGGCGGGGCCGCCGGTCTGCACGGCCTTGAGTTGCTTTCCGCCGGCCACGCCGCCGCCGATCTCGTAGACGATTTCCCGCAGGGTCGTACCCATGGGGACCTCGACTAGACCGGTATGGGTAATCTTTCCCGCCAGCGCAAACACTTTGGTGCCGCCGCTGGCCAGGGTGCCAATGCGGGAAAACCAGCCGGAGCCGTAGTTGATGATTGCCGTAATATTCGCAAATGTCTCGACGTTGTTGATCACCGTCGGCTTGCCCCACAGCCCGCTTTCCGTCGGATACGGAGGCCGGATCCGCGGCTGGCCTCGCTCGCCCTCGATCGAGTGGATCAGGGCCGTTTCTTCGCCGCAGACGAAGGCCCCGGCGCCGAGGCGGATTTCCAGATCGAAGTCGAACTCTGAGCCAAGGATGTTTTTCCCGAGCAGGCCCCGCTCCCGGCACTGCCGGATCGCGCTTTCGATCCGGCTGATCGCCATGGGGTATTCGGCTCGGATGTAGAAGAATCCTCGCCCCGCGCCGATCGCGTAGCCGCCGATAATCATGCCCTCGACCACGTTGAAGGGGTCGGATTCGAGCATGCTGCGGTCCATGAAGGCACCGGGATCGCCTTCGTCGGCGTTGCAGATGATATAGCGTGTCTTCTCTGCGGCCTTGGCGGCCATCGACCATTTCTGTCCGGTCGGATATCCGCCGCCTCCACGGCCGCGGAGCCGGGCTTTGGTGACCTCGTCGATCACCCACTGCGGATCCCCTTTGGCAAGCACCGTCGCGAGCGCCTGGAATCCCCGATAGTGGAAATACTCGTCCATACTCTCCGGGTCGACAATGCCGTTGTGCCGCAGCGCGATGCGGCTCTGGCGATTGAAGAAGGCCACGTCGCCGTACATCTCAAAGAACTTGCGGCCGGCGGTCTTCTCGACGACCTTGAGCCGGTCGACGACGTTGCCGTGGATCACGTGCTGCTGAAGGATCTCGTCGAGATCGCCTTGATCGTAGACCCGGTAAAGGACTTTGTCCGGTCGGACGAGCATGTGCGAGCAGGTGCCGAGCTGGTTCAATCCACAGGCGCCGAAGCAACTAGCCGGCGTCACGCGGACCTGATCCGGCGCGATGCCCAAATCGTCGAGCCGTTTCGCCAGGGCGGTGTGCAACGACTCGGCGCCTTCCCAGCCGCAACGGTGGCTCTGACAGGTGAGGATTTCGTGCTGGGAGAGCTTTTCGATCGGCCCGTCGAGCACGCGCGTCAGGATCGGTTCGCCCCGTAGGATATGCCGGGTGAAGATCTCGTGAACCAACGGGCGATCCACTCGCTCGTACTTGACCGGCATCTTGCCCGGCACAAGGATCCCGACGATCGGCTCACGGCTGCAGCGGCCCGTGCAGCCGGTTTGACGAAGGACGATATCGTCCCGTCCGCTCGCCGCGATGTGCTTGCGGAACTCGTCGAGCACGTCGACCGAGCCCGCGGCGTTCTCGCAGGTCGCCGAACCGATCTGGATGAAGATCTTCTCGCTCGGCTCTCGGCCGGCACGCGAGTGTTCCGCCTGGTCGGCCAGCGCCTGATAGTGGTCCGAAATGGTGCTGTTCACGGTCGTTGGATGCCCTCCCGACAGCAATGACGGGCTGAAGAAAACGTCCTTCCTGCGGCTTGCGGCCCGATACCGCCGGACTCCTCTTAGGAGCCCTGACAAAACGGGGACAGGCACCTCGCGGGAACGCCTATGCTCCGCATTTTCCGAATCTTTGGCTCGGAGCCAGTCCCCGTTTTGTTGAAGCCTTTTAGTATCACCGATTGTCGCGATTCCGACAAGGCGGGGCCTGCCCGAGGAGCATGCGGCACCCTTCATGAATCCGGCGAGCAACCGCTCTCAAGCAAAGCAAACCCGAGAGCGAGTTTTGAAAGGAAACGTTGCAGCAATTCTTCGAGCCAGGCCGCTGGAGGTTTCGGCTCACGGTTCGGCAATCGTACTGCGGTCTTCCGATCGCTCGATCAACGTCATGCCGACGATGGTAAGCACAATGCCCAGGAGGATCTGGCCGTTGGGCTCCTCGTGGAACAGCACGATGCCGGCCAATGCGGCCATTGCCACCTGGGAGGCGCTGATCACATTAGCATGCACGATTGAAATCAAGTGCAGGCCGCGGGTGATCGACAGAAAGGCGACGAGGTTCAGTCCGCCCGCCAGGAGCATCAGGGTGAGCATACCGGGCGGGATACTCAGCAGACCGGTCGGGCCCAACTGCCAGAGGCTCGCCGGGCCCAACGTGGCGACTCCCACCCCGGTGACGACAAAGACGACGCCTTGCGCAGGCGCTACGACCGCGGCGGTGCTGCGAATAACAACCGTCAGCGAGGCATAACTGATTCCGGCCAGGATCGCTACGCCAACCCCCAGTCCGGCCATCAGCGGCCCAGCGGCCAAAAACTGTGTGCCTTCGTCGGCACCGGCCTTTAGCAGCACAATGGAAGTGATGAGAAGGCCCACGGCCAAGCCCGACCGGCGAGTCACCGCTTCACCGAGGAAGATTCGCCCCAAGATCGCACTGGCCGATAGCGATACGCCCAAGGCGACCGGGATCGTTACGGAAAGCCCTACCACACCGAGAGCCCAAATCAGGCCAAGATTCCCGACCATTTGAACGGCCAGGCCGACGGCGGCCAGGGCGAGCAGCGACCGCGTTGGCGGCAAACTGGGCAATCCTCGCCACATCCGCGCGACCACCCACGGCCCCACGACGACCACCGTGACGAGTTCCTTAACACAACTCGCCCAGACCAGCGGCGCCTCGCTGGCCAGCAGTCGCAAACAGATATTTGCCGCCGTGTAGCCGACCGCTGCCAGGGCACAGTAGCCCGCCCCCAGAACGACCGGAGTGAAACGAGGGGTGGGCGTTTTCAGATGGGATTCGGGGGCTTGAACCGGCTCTTTGAGGATGCTTGTCACGCGGGTTATTGTAAGGTTTCTTTCGGGTTTTCGCAAGCCGAGCTTGCCAAAACGCCGCCGGCAGGGAACAATCGTCGGGTGGGGGCAAGGCACCAGTTTCCCGGCCGTGGCGGCCCCGCCCCCGCGGCCCTTTGAAGGAGGTATCTCCCGTGAAATTGAGTTCTCGCAACGTGCTGAAGGGAAAGATCAAACATGTCGCCTTCGGTCAGGTGAACGCCGAAGTGACCCTCGAACTGCCCGGCGGACAAGAGATCGTGTCGGTCGTCACCCGGGCATCGGCCGAGCGGATGGAATTGGCTGAGGGCATGGAGGTCTTCGCGATTATCAAGGCCTCGAACGTTATCCTTGGCACCGACGAATGATCGAGCCTTGAGTCGAATCGAGTCGATTGACGACGTCCGCATCTCACCCTACCGCAACATGAAGGAGCGCACGGCTCGCGGGGAGAGTATTTTCGTCGCCGAGGGCCTCCTCCTGACCGAGCGGCTGTTAAACAGCCGGTTCGAAACCGTCTCCGTGTTTGCCTCGGACTGCTTGGTATCGCAGGTGGAGCCCCTGGTTCCGCCGGAGGTGCCCTTCTACACCGCTTCCGAGCAGCTCCTACAGCAGATTGTCGGTTTTCCTTTTCACCGCGGGGTGCTCGCGCTTGGTCGCCGCGGAGTTCCGCTCTCGCTTGACGAACTGCTTGGCTCGATCGGGACAGGGCCGGAAATCGGCCTGCTCGTCTGCCCGCACGTGAACCAGTCGGAAAACCTGGGGTTGATCTTCCGCACCGCCGCCGCGCTGGGAATCGACGGTATCGTCTTGGGTACGGCCTCGGCGGACCCTTTCTCCCGCCGCTGTCTCCGGCTTTCGATGGGAGGATCGCTGCGAGTACCGTTCGTGGTGGCCTCGGATCCGAAGCACGAGCTTGAGCATCTCAAGAACGAGTGGGGATTCGAACTGGTGGCCACGGTTCTCGACCAGCAGGCGGAACGGCTCCGCGGCGCGTCCTGGCATCCGCGGACGGCGCTGCTGCTGGGCAACGAGTTTGAAGGACTTCCGGCAGAGTTACTGGCGTTGTGCGACCGCCGCCGAACGATCCCGATGCAGCCGGGAACCGATTCGCTTAATGTCGGGGTGGCGGCGGGTATTTTCGTGTACGAATGGAAGGCACGCTAGCGAGCCGACTCAAGCGCGTTTGCCAGCATGCTTTCAAACAGCTCACGCTGTTGAATCATCGCGGCGACACGGTCGGCCGGGTTCGATGCGCATTCCAGCAGGATCCAGCCGCCGTAGTCCATTGCGGCGAACAGGCCGACCAACTTCTGGAACGGGTAGTCGGGAGTGTTCAACTCGCGAACGTGTGCCGTATGGCCGAAGCGAGCCTTGACGAGGTTGAAATTGTGCTCCAGCCCCTCGCCGCGGAGATCCTGTGCATTCGAGTTCCAGCAAAGGACCGCGTTGGGATGGTCCGCCACGTCCATGATCTGTTTCATGATCGGCAACTCGGCACAGGTGCCATGCACCTCCAAGCGGATTTCCTGCCCAAAGCCTGCTGCGAACTTCGCAACGTCGTTCAGGGATCGGCCGATCTGTTCGATCGTTTTCTCTCGCGGGACGTTGGGATGGAAACTGTTCGGTTTCACCTTGACTCCGCTGCCGCCGCAATCATGGCTCAGCAATACGAACTCCTTGGCAGCCTCGATCGAACGGGCCAGGACCTGGGGGTCCGGATTGTCGAAGCACTCATTGCTGCCGGGACCAACGAAGTCGACGGGGCTATCGGCAAACCGTTTCCTGACCTCGCGGCGCTGCGCCGCGTTCAGGCTCGGCTCCACGCCGTGCGCGTGCGTGGTCCTAAGCTCCACGGCGAGCAGCCCCGCCTTTTCACAGTTGGCGAGCAGCGTCGGGAGATCCCAGTCGCGGCCCCATTGATAGGTAACCAGTCCCAGGGCCATCTTCGTGCCCGACTCGCCGGCGGCCATGGCCAGGGCCTTGCCGACCGATGTTGCGGATACCGCCGCAGCGGACAAACTGAGCGAGTACTGGAAGAACCGGCGGCGACAGATCAGTCTCATTTTTTCCTCATCGGAGATCGGGATTTCACGTTTGACACGCAGGGGCGCACTGGCCAGGGTCCGCGCACCCACCCCTGTAAAGGTCCTAAAGCGTTGCGTATTCGTTGTTTACAGGTGTGGATCCGCACACCGCCTCCTTATCGCGAGGGCGGCAACCGTATTCTCCCTCAAACTGTAGCGGAAATGAATCCCCGCCGCCAGCCGCTCTCTGCCGGGGCGCCTGCCTCCTACCGCTGCGTGGTCCGCGTCTCTGCCTTACCGCCGGTAAGCGTTCACCCCCACGGCCGGGGACTGGTCCATTTTTCGGCCAACTCGGGTGTTTTGGCGTCAAAGACGATGGCCGAAAACATGGACCTGTCCCCCTCTCTTCCGCGGGCGTGAACGGTTACCTTATGCTTTACCAGCATCCGAGTGCAGGCACAAAGGCAAGCGACCTTCACGCGAGGCGGGCGGCTAAGCCGAGTATCCACCTGATTCTGCATTGCTCGGGAAGCTCCACGTGCGCGAAGTCTGGGTTGTCCGTAGCCAGTCCGGAGTGAACCACCGGGTCGCAGGTTCGCGTTCGGTTCGGGGACCGTTCGCGGTTTACGTAAAGCCAAATCCGATCCGCCAGTGAAGCCGCGAGGCCGAAGCAAGTAATCGCTCCAACGCCGTCGCTCTATCCCGATTTGTCGCAAGGCTTTGCGACGACGGCGGCCACTCTCTTTTGGTACCGCAGAGAGCAAGCCGTTGTGCTCTCTGTCTGCAAGTGGTGAACACTTTCTGGCCCAAACTCTCCGACTCTCGCCTACCCGAATAAAAGTGGTGAACGCGCTACGTTGGGTACGCATGCCCTGAAGCCAACGGTTGTTCAAAATGGGCGCTCTGTTTGGAGCGGGTCTCGTGGCGAAGTTCTGTACCGCTTACAGACAAGTTTTCACTCTGAGGAGCCCTGGTTCCTTAGACATTGGTCTTGTGGAACCGCCACAGCAGGATGCGATCGAGACACTCCCGCATCACCGCGGCTTGTGAGATCCGTTGGCGCCGCGTCGGGCGCGACGCATCGTTTCGAAGGCTCCAAAGGAAGCTGCTGGTCCGCTACTGGTCCGCCTTCGACTTCCTGCACATCCTTGACTCCCCAATTCTTCGCGACTAGACTCGGCACGTGCGAGAAATCAATCTTCCTGTCACTTTAGTCAGTTATCAGTTCCTATTAGTACAGACTACGCCATGCAGTTCGATCACACGTTTCCCGGCAACCAGATTAGTCGTCGCCAAGCCCTCAAGGTGATGGGTGGCGTGAGCGCCGCCGCGGCAACCGTGTCGTTGACCGAATCCATCGCCGCCGATGCCTCCGCGTCCAGCCAGCGCAGGTCGGTCGTGATCAATCCCTACAGCGGCATCGACTGGCGAACGTGCGGGAGACACAAGGCGGCCCTCCATCTGCACACGCTCCAAAGCGACGGACAACACCCCGTGGTCGAAGTGGTCAACGCCTACCGCAAGGCCGGCTTTGAGATCATGTCGATTACAGACCACGACTGGAACTATCCCAACGCGCGGGTCGAGTGGAAGATGCTGCCGCCCGAGAAGGCCAGCCCGTATCCTAAAGGACCTCGCCGGCCGAACTTTCCGGCCGATCCCACGTGGCCCTGGACCGACTACGGCTGCTCCGAGCCGCGTGCCCTGGGGATGGTCGGCATCCAGGGGAACGAACTGACATTCCGTCATCACATCAACAGCTACTTCAGCGACTATGGCGTATGGTACACGCGCACCGGCAAACGGGCTCCCTATGGCGGCATCGTCGATGCAAACGATAAGGAAGTCTGGGAGGACGACCAACTCCTGGGGATCCGCGACAAGGGTGGACTGGCGGTCATCAACCATCCGGGCATTCCCAACGTGCACGCTTGGTGGGAGCGAAAGCCCTTGAGCTGGTATGTGGACCGTTATCAGAAGCACACGGCCAAGTACTTGATCGGCCTGGAGATGGCGAACAACGAGCCGAGCCAGTATCCTTACGACGAAGGGCTGTGGGATCAACTCTTGGCCCGGTTCATGCCGCGCCGTCCGATCTGGGGATTCGGCAACGACGACATGCACGAAATGAAAGGCGCCCGCCAGGCGTTTACGGTCTTCTTTCTCGACAAGCTCACCGAATCGAGCGTGCGTAAGGCCATGGAATCCGGCCGATTCTGCGTCTGCACGACCACGAAGAGGATCGATTACGGCAACCAGCCTGCGGCCGCGTCGGTCTTTCCCAAGCTGGCGGCGGTCGAGGTGGACGAAACGGCGGGCACGATCCGCTTGGAGGTGGCCGACTGCGATCAGGTGCGTTGGATCTCAGCGCCCGAGACGCTCGATCCGGTCGCGGACTACAAGACCAGCGATCGCCCCTGGCAACAGGGGCGCGTTGTGCACGTCGGCAACACCCTCCACTACCGTCAGGCCGCCGGGATCCGCAACTACGTCAGGGCTGAACTCTCACGTACCGAAGGCGAAGATACGCATCGGACTCTCACCAATCCCTTTGGCATCGGTGGGGCTTGAGACGCAGTAGTGGGCGGAAATGAGCGTCTCTGCGCCGTCGTCCTATGGCGATTTGCGGCAAGGGTTTGCGAAGAGGGCAGCCACTCTCTCATGGCTTAGCCGAGAGCAGGTTGCCGCGCTCTCTGGTTCTGGCGGGTTGGCGGATTTCTGCCTAGACTCTCCGACTCTCGCCGCCCGGATAAAAGTGGTGAACCCGCGACGTTGGGTACCCATGCCCTGAAGCCAACGGTGTTTCGAAATGGGCGCTCTCTTTGGGCGCTCTCTCTGGAGCGTCTGGTGCCCGAGGACAGGCGTCGTAGTGATGTCAGGTTCATTTGGGCGAAAGAGGACGCATCGCGGCTGCTCCATTCTCACCGACCGCTCCCTGTTTTCGCCTGACCGATTGAAAGATGCGAATAATGCCGCCAGAGGAAACGGTGGCGATCTGGGTCTGATCGGGGCTGAACGCAACAACTCCGGCAACATGAAGCCCCTGGTCCAGAGTGAGGAGCGGCCGACGCCTCGCCGAGTCCCACAGGAGTACCGCTTCGCCCTGCGTGGCCGTGACGAAACGGGTGCCATCCGGGCTATAGGCCACGTCGCTCCGCGCGACCTTGGCGGTGGGAAGCGACCGGTAGAGCCGCTGCTCGCTGTCGAGATCCAAGAGCGAGACCGCACCGTCGGCCGTGACGGCAGCAAGACTGTGCCCATCGGAGCTGAGAGCCATGCCGCAGGCAGCCCAGCCCAATGCGATCGTCGACGTTAACCGCCCCGTGTCGAGACGCCACGTGAGTAGGCGCCCGTCGCGGCTGAGGGCGGTGATGCAGTCTTCGGAAGGGTGGAAGGCAATGCTGCGTATGAGCCGCGAATAGGTCTCGAACGAGTACCGCAGGTCGCCGGTCCGGGAGTCGAAAACCTCAAGCAATCCGGCAGATGCTCCGGATGCGATCCAGCGGTCATCGGGACTGCACGCCACAGACCACACCGGGCCATGCTTGCCGCGTAATGTGCGCAGGGCGTCGCCGGTGGCCGCGTCCCAGACCACGACGGTTGTGTCGCTGCTTCCAGAAATGACCCGGCGGCCATCGGGGCTGAATGCCACCGAACGGACTTCGCCCGTGTGGCGGCCCAGCAGAATCGACTGCCAATTGGCGGCTGCGTCCCAGAGTCGTACACTGCCGTCGGCCAGCGCGGCGACCAGACGCTGGCTGTCCGGAGAGAAGGCCACATCCGACACGTCGGACTCCGCTCTGAGCATGACACGCCCGGGCTCATGCGCCCGATCCCAGACGTGAACGCAGTTATCGCTCGTCCCGAATACCAGCCGCGATCCGTCCGGAGTAAAAGCAAGATCCTCGACGTTGCCGGTTTGGCCGCGGATCGCGAGAACCTCCCGACCATCGGAGGTTCTCCAGATGCGGATAATGCCGTTCCACTGCTTCGAGGCAAGCTCCGCGCCGTCCGGGCTGAAAGCCAAACACGTTTGCGATCCCACGTCGGTGGCGATCACCATCGACGGGTGCCACGTGGAAGTATTCCAGAAGCTCACGCCCCCGCCGTACGGCGCGACCGCCAGCTTCGCCCCATCCGGACTGAACGCCACCCGGGTCCGCGTGTCCGGCCTGGAAAGGGTAGCGATCTCGCGGCCGGTCTGTGCATCCCATACCTGGACGGCCCCACTTTTCAGCCGGCCACACGTTGTCGCAATCCTCGCGCCATCGGGGCTGATGCTCAGCGACCACACTCGCCGATCGGCGCACTTCAGCTTGAGCTGCTCTTCGCCCGTGGCAATGTCCCAAAGTCGCACCGTGCCGTCGAAGCCGGCGGCCCCGAGGCGGCGGCCGTCGGGACTGAAGGCGATGGATGCTACGCGCGCGGTGTGCCCGCGGAGGGTTTGTTGCTTGAGACGTTTATTGACTTCCCAGAGGATGATGGTTCGGTCGTCCCCACCGGCCGAGGCGAGTAACTCACCGTCGGGATGAAAGGCCACGGCCGACACGAAGTTCGTATGGCCCAACAGATTGCCCTGTGGCTTGCCGGTGGCGCATTCCCAGAGACGAACCGCCCGCGAGGGCCCTCCGCCCGTGGCGATACGTGTGCCGTCCGGACTGCATGCGACGCATCCTCCCGCGTCGGGCAGGATCTGCCCAGCCGGATCCGGCAGGCCCTTCAAATAGCCCCACTCCCAGCCGCGATGCTGCGGAGGGCACCCTTCGAGAATATCCTCGAGCTGCCGGATGTTATTGACGGTCCAACTCTGATGGGCCCTGGCGATCTGGTGCCCGTAGAGTTCCGCGTCCGCCAGGTCGGCCAGCCGTGCGGAGTGCACCGAGTGGGCGATGCTCCCCGCGACAACCGTTGCAAACAGCACGACCGATGTCATCGACAACGCCGCTGCCAGGGGCCTGCGCCGGCACCACCGCCAGAGCCGCACGGGAGCCGGAAGCGGCCGGGCGGCAAGCGGGTCGCCGCGGAGAAACGCCCGGAGATCGTCCGCCAGCGCCGCCGCAGTCGGATATCGGCGAGCGGGATCTTTCTCGAGACATTTCAAGCAGATGCACTCCAGATCGCGAGACACCGCACCGTTCCATCGCCGCGGCCGCGGAGGCTCGGTCCGTTCGATCTCGCTTCGCACGCTCTCCAAACTGCCCTCGAAGGGGCGGCGGCCGGTGACCATCTCGAAAAGAACCACGCCCAGCGAGTAGATGTCGGCCCGCCGGTCCACCTGCCCGTGGCCGGATGCCTGCTCCGGCGGCCTGTACCCCACGGTGCCAACCATCACGCCGGTAACCGCCGCGTGGAGATCCTCCACCTTGGCCAGGCCGAAATCGGCAACATACGGATTTCCGCAATGGTCGAGCAACACGTTGCCCGGCTTGAGATCGCGGTGGACGAGCCCCATCTCGTGCGCGTGGTCCAATGCATCGGCAACCCGCAGCGCGATCGAAGCGGCGCGGCGGCAGGAGAGAGGACCACCAGCCAACTCGTCGCGGAGTGAGCGGCCGGCGACGTACTCGCTGGCGATGTAGGCGGTTCCCCGCTCGATGCCCGCGTCATAGATCTGAACGATCGCCGGATGCTTCAACCTCGCGGCGGCGCGGGCTTTCGCCAGGAGCGTGGTGGCCTCTTCGCGGCAGAATTGCCCGTTCTTGGGGATCTTCAGCGCGACCCACCGCTTGAGCACGGTGTCGCGGGCTTTCCAGACAGTGCCGAAGCCGCCCAAGCCGAGACTCTCGAAAAGCTCGAATCGGCCAAAGCGATCATGGTTCTCACACGCCGACTGTCGGTGGGGGCCGGCATCCACAAAACCGCATGCGGGACAGTAGACCAGCAGTGCGTCCGGCGAGACGGGATCAGCAATGCCGGGTTCCGCACCGGCTTCGTCGGCCAGATCGAAGGCGGCCGGCACGTGCTCCGCGTAGCGGCGATAACGCCGCTCGTACTCTTCCTGCGAGGGCGTCTCGCGGCGCGTGCGGCGAATCTGGACTTCCAGGGCGAGCAGTTCTTGGAAAAGGTCCGGCCGGCAATCGTCCGGGGCTTCGGCAAGATAGCTTTCCAATTGCGGTTTCGCTTCGCACCGCCACGCCCTCTCGAACCGGTCGCAGATCCGGTCGATCAATCTGGCGGTCGTGACGGACGGCGGGTCTTCAGACATGAGCGGCTGCCTGGCAGAAAGTGCGAACCCGAACTCCTCTTCTTCATTGACTCGCGTTTGAGGCGACAGGTGTGACAGATCGCCTCTGAGGTCAGAATCCCCTCACAAGAGTGCCATCTGGGCTGATCCTAACTACACGGGGCGGCCGAATCAATCATGCGAGTCGCATATGGCAAGCTTTTTCCGCGCGGCTTGAGAGCAGGAGGCCGCGATTTCGCACGAAGGCTGTCGCATCCGGCCGCCCATTTGCGAGTAAGTAAGAAGTCAGGTAGTGTTCGCCGGAAGAAACCGGACAAGGGGACCAGGGACTACGCACCATGTCAGAAAGGCTTGAGCCTGCCTACGAGATGGAAATCGCACAGGTACAGCGGCTCTTTGAGTCTTTTCGGAGGGGGTTCTGTGACGACGGGGCTTTGGGTGCCGCTCCCAAAGCAGTCCGAGATCGGCTCGTTACACACCTCTGGTGGGCGATGATCGCTGGGCCGGAGGCGGAAAGGGAGATGTGGGAGTCGGCGTTTCGCGAGTACGGGCTGAGGCCCGACCAGCAGGAACTGGTCCGAAGATGCTTCTACGAGCGGATGCGGCCGCGGATCAGTCACGAACAACTCGCCCGTTTGCAGGCGCACTTCCGCGACGAACATCGTGCATGAGGCCGGCGCCTACCCGGTCAGCAGTTCCGTCAGGCCGCTTTCCTGCCAAACGTTGCGGATCAGGCTGAGCTTGCGCTGGACGGTTCGGCGGACGCAGCCGAGTTCTTCGGCGATCTCGTCATTCGTGCGGCCCTCCAGCTTTCTCGCCGCGATTTGCCGCAGCAGCGGATCGTCGAGTTGGGCGACGAGCCGATCGCAAAGCTCGATGAACTCGGCGGCGAAATCGGCCGTCGGCTCCTGGTCGATCACTTGCTCGAAGGGCCGGTAACAGGTGCCGTTCCGGCAAGCGGCCATCGCCGATTCCCCCACCTCGCAGCCGGCGCCCCGCTTGCGGCAGTAGTGTTTTCGTTTCAGATCAACCACTCGGCGATCGGTCAGCATGATCAGGATCTGCCAGAGGTCCTGGCGGTCGTTGAGCTGCGGAAAGGATCCCCGGCCGACCTGGCGAAAGAAGCTTGCCAGCGCACAATGGGCCACGTCCTCCTCATCAGCCAGCCTGCGGGGATGCTGATCGAGCTTCGCCCGGGCCAGCGTCATCAGCCGGTTCACGTAACGCGCATAAAGCTCCTGCGCGGCATCCGCGCTGTTATCGGCCTTCAGCAATGCGATCCACTGCGACACCGACTCAGGCTCATCCGCTCGCGATATCATGAGGCCACTCCTCGGCAAAAACCCCAGCGTGAGGCACGCGTTGCTCCCTAGCCTACCTGCGGCCACGCCACAAATCAAGATGCCTGCATGGGTGTCCTAACCCGTTCCCGAGCGGAATCTTCGGCCTCGAGATGCCGCAGAAGGAACGGACGCGAGTCGCGGAGCAACTATTGCCGCTGGTGAAGCAAGAGCGCGGGGAGATTTAGCAAATGCGCAACAGGCTTGCGCGGTTCAAGCATTTCCAGCTTGAGTATATCGTTTTCCCGCAATCCAGTATGGCGATAATCTACCCCGTGCGCTGAAGTCTTACCTTGCGGGCGACGCTACCTCGCGAACAGCCGCAAGAATTTTTCAAGAAACCCGGGTGAGCACGTGTCACCCGATTCACGGTATTCGCGAGTAGTAGTAGAAGAACAGGAAGTCCGAAGACAGAATCCGGACTGCATCGGCCTTGCCGAGTTTGGTTAGCAGGCTTGTACCCTGTTTCGTATTTATAACAACAACAGTTGAGACTATTCCGGAGGGGTTGACACGCGTTGACCGAATAGCCATTTTAGGCACGGCGTTATCTTCCTTCGCCTCACAAGGCGTGGGATGGCCAGCACCTTTCTTGTGCTGTCCGGTCAATTTTTTCGCTGTCAGGCTTCTGTCTTCCGCTGCCGGATCAGTCCTTGTTATGGGAACAAGAAACATGCGTCGTCCTAAAACCGTGCGGTTTTCTAAGCCCCGATTCGGAGCCAACACCCAGGATCGGCAGCAGCCGCATAAGAGCCGGCGTCTGACGCTTGAGATCCTGGAGCAGCGGACGCTCCTTTCGGTCCTGACGGTAGTCAATACCGAAGACAGCGGCCCAGGAAGCCTTCGGCAGGCGATCCTCGATGCCAACATTCAGACCGAGCCGGTCACGATCCAATTTCAAATCGCCGCGACCGATCCGAACTTCGTTGATATCGACTCGCATCTTCCTGGCGGCGACGTTGATCCCGATGCGTTTGTAATCAAGCCGCTCTCCGCCTTGCCGGCGATCAACAACCCCAATGCTCCGATCGTCCTCGACGCGCGAACTCAGGCGACCTTCGGCAGCGACACGAACCCCTGGGGACCTGAGATCGTTCTAGACGGCTCGCTGGCTGGGGACGTGGATGGACTAGGGATCCGCTCGGCAGGAAATATAGTCGCTGGTCTAAACGTTTGCGGCTTCGCCAGAAGCGGAATCGGCCTGACTGCCAACGCAACACACAACTCGTTGCTGGCGAACTACATCGGTACCGATCCCACCGGCACAATCGCCGTCGGCAACGGTCTCAATGGAATCTGGATCAACGCCTCGGATAACGTCATCGGTCAACCCGGCGCGGGCAATCTAATCTCCGGCAATGGGCAATACGGAATCGCGGTCGGCACATCGGGCAATCGCATTCAAGGCAATCTGATTGGAGTCAGCATCAACGGCGCTACGGCGATTGGTAACACGTATGATGGAATTGCCATTTCCGGGCCCGGGAACCTGGTGGGCGGGACGGGACCGGGGCAGGGTAACGTGGTCTCTGCAAACGGCAGGCATGGTATTGCAATCCGGACCGTGGCTGCCCTCGGTAATGAAGTCCTCGGGAATCTCATCGGCACAGATGCGACGGGCACTGCCGGTCTCGGCAATCTTGCCAGTGGGATTTCCATAGAAAGCGGTGCAAACAGCAACCGCATCGGTGGCGCGGATCCAGGGGCGCGAAATGTGATCTCTGCAAACGCCTGGAGCGGTATTAGGATTCTGGTTGGGTCTTCAGCAAACTCAATTCTCGGAAACTACATCGGAACCGATGCCAGCGGAACAGGAGCACTAGGCAACACGCAGGATGGCATTGCTCTTTCCGGGGCCGCGAACTTCGTGGGAGGGACGGGACCAGGGGAAGGTAACGTCATCTCTGCAAACGGCTGGCATGGTATTGCAATCCGGACCGAGACCGCCGTTGCGAACGAGGTTCTCGGAAATTTCATCGGCACAGATGCAACGGGCACAGCCGGTCTCGGCAACTTTGCCGACGGCATCCGCGTAGAAGGCGGTGCGAGCAGCAACCGCATTGGCGGCGCCGATCCAGGGGCACGAAACGTGATCTCCGCGAACGCCTGGTGCGGCATTTGGGTGGGGTCTCCGGCAAACTCAATCCTCGGAAACTACATCGGAACCGATGCCAGTGGAACCCAAGCACTTGGAAACACGAAGACTGGAATTACCCTTTCTGGGGCCCAGAATTTCGTAGGGGGAGCCGCACCGGGGGAAGGTAACGTAATCTCCGCAAACGGCTCGCACGGTATTGGGCTCAACAATGCGAACGCCTTCCAAAATGAGGTTCTCGGCAACTTCATCGGGACTGCTCGTGACGGCACAGCCGGCCTGGGCAATCTCGCCAACGGGATTTCCATAGCAGTTGGTGCGAACACCAACCAGATCGGCGGGCCGGACCCTGGGGCGAGAAATGTCATCTCCGCGAACGCTTGGAGTGGAATCGCCATTGATGACGCCTCTCCAGACAACTCAATCCTCGGAAACTACATCGGAACCGATGTCAGTGGAACAGTTGCACTTGGCAACGCACACAATGGTGTTGCTACGCGCGGGGCGCGGACCGTAATCGGCCGGTCAGACGCGGGGAACGTGATCTCCGCCAATGCCCGGTCCGGTATATTGACCTCTGAATTCGCTTCAGAGAGCCGCATCCAGGGAAATCTCATCGGGACCGACGTTAGTGGCGGGGTCGCCATGGGCAATGGCTACGATGGAATATCCCTCTCTACTGCAAGTAATCTGGTGGGCGGCACAGGACTTGACGAAGGCAACGTGGTTTCCGCGAACGGCGCGCACGGAATTGCCATCAGGAGCGATAACGGCCAGCAGAACGTCATCGTGGGGAACTTCATTGGAACGGACAGTACCGGTGCGGTCGCTCTTGGAAATTCTGTCTACGGCGTTGCTTTTGGGGCCTCCACGAAGAATAACCGAATAGGGGCCGCGGATCCGGCCGGCCGGAATGTGATCTCAGGCAATGCCGGCGGCGGCATTTCTATTCACGATGGCAGCTCGGGTAATCGCGTGCTGGGCAATTACGTTGGCACGAACGCCACCGGCACCGATGCGATTGGAAATTCGGGCATCGGAATAAGGATACTGAACTCGGCAGGAAACACGATCGGCGAGGCCGGTGCAGGAAACGTCGTTTCCGGCAATCTGGGGCCAGGAATTCGGGCTGACCAATCTCCCGAAACGTCCATTCTCGCGAATTTCGTCGGCACCAACGCCGCGGGAACCGAGGCAATTGCGAACAGCAACGACGGCATCCTTGTGGTAGGCGGGTCGCACCGTTCCATCGTCGGCCAGCCCGGCGCCGGAAATCTGGCCTCTGGGAATGCCTGGGCGGGAATGTCCTTCTCCGCCTCCGAAGACGTCGTAGTCCAGGCCAATCTGATCGGCACCGACGCGTTGGGCGAAAAACCTCTCCCGAATGGCCGCGCTGGCATCTGGATTGGCAGCGGCAGCGGGTATCGCATCGGCGGGTCGTCGCTGCTGGGTGAGAGCAATGTCATTTCGGGCAACACCAACAACGGGATCACGTTTGACGGCGCGATTTCAGGAGCGATCGTCACCGGCAATCTTATTGGAACCGACAAAACCGGCGCCATTGCCGTTCCCAATGGAAAAACAGGTGTTGCGTTGCATAACGGGGCCCATGACAACGCTATTGGAGGCACCGCGCCGGGCGAGGCAAACACGATCGCATTCAACGCCTCGATTGGAGTTGCTGTGGTGGGCGACTCCACTGTCGCCAATTCCATTCGTGGTAACCGCATCTACGGAAATGGTGGGCTTGCAATCGACCTGGGAGCCGATGGCCTCACTGCCAACGATGCATACGACCGCGATGATGGTCCGAACAGGCTTCAAAACGCGCCCGTCTTGCGTCAGGCTACGTACGGAAGCACAGCGACTGTGATAGGAGAATTCACCGCGGAGCCCCTTACTACTCTCACTCTCGACTTCTATGCTCAGCCTGAATTGAGCTATGAGCAGCATGCGGCACCTACGCGGCACCTGGGATCGCAGCAGGTGGCGGTCGGTGAGGATGGCATAGCCTACTTCAAGGCAACGACCGTAAGTATTGAGCAGGGCGAGTGGATTATTGCTAGCGCGACCGATACGCAGGGCAACACTTCAGAGCTCTCATGGCCTCGTCAAGCACGAGAAGCAGGAGTCACAGGATCCAGCGGTACGGACCCATGGTGCATATTTGACGTAACGTATAAGGGGCCCGACCAGTCGCCGTACGTTAATCAGCGACTGTACGAAGTCGAGCCGGGTGACCTCGTAAATGTCGCACTGCAATACTTCGCGATTTCGGGTAATGCCGAACTTGGCGTCGAAGTGGCATACAAAGCCCCTGTTGTAGATGGAGGCTGGTCGGATGGGATATATTTGCAGAGCCAAAGAAACGAAGTAGTCAAGGGTTCCATCGACTTTATCGCCGAGGAACAATCCATTCTTGTGGGGACATTCATATACCCCAATGGCCCTTGGCCGCTTTGGCCCAACGAATGGTACACGCTAAGAGTATGCCTTCGGCGGGCCGATATTGCTGCAATTCCGCCTCAGCCAGGGTTCGATGGAGGCATTGTGTATGGAGCGAAGGTTGCAGCCAGTCTGTCCGTTCCCCTTGGCCCCGTTAAGGCGGGGTTGGCCTACGCGTACAAGCGAGCAGGTACGCCCGGCTACGTGACCCTGGCGCCGATCGGCCCGCCGCAGGACATCAGGCTAGGTGCGGGAGAAGAGTCGCTGTTTTCCGTTCCCCCGGAACTGATTCCCTCGCCGCCTGTCGTCCCTGCGGATGCCGACCCCGACGATCCTGGACTGTATATCATATCGTATGTCAACGAACAAGAGCCGAGAGTGTCTGAAAGTACTTACAGCAATAACCGCGCGGCGGTCCCATTCGGCACGCTCTTGCGCAATTACCGTGTGGGCGAGTATGAGTGGAATGCTCGCGGCGGACTTGCAATGTCCTATTTCGTTGAAGGCGCCCCCACGCCATCTAGCATTGCCCCCAAGATCGCATTCTACTGGGCGAGTGGCAATACGTTGTCGGACGTCATACCTTGGGAAATGCAGGTAAGACAGCTCAAGACCTCGGCGGGCAAGCATAGTGTCCGAATTGGTTCGCGATTCATTGCCAGGGCACCGGAAGATGCCACGCATCTCATCGCCGTTCTAGACGATGGAAATGGCGTCCCAGAATTCGACGAAGGAGATAACATCAAGCCGATCCCGCTTCGCGATCGCCCGAATTTCTATTTCAAGCAGGACAGTCCCGACAGCTACAAGTGGCTCGCGCGGGGAGGGCTACGGGTCATGTATTGGACAAGGGGCTCCATCGACAGCTCCGCCGCGAACCCAACGATCGCTTTCCTTTGGGCCCGGGGTCCCGAATTGGACGACGCGCTGCCAAACGTCCCGCCAATACAACGGCCGCAAAGCATGAACACTGCGAAACGCCATAGCTACGCGACACTTAAGGCGCGGCGTCTGCAGGAGGTTCCTGAGGGTGCGACGCATGTGCTGGCCGTTTTGGATTACGATGGCAAGTGGACTGAAACGACTGAGGAAGACAATGTGCTTGCAGTGGATCTCCCGGTCTTATTGAGAATCGACGGCGACAACAACAACGGCACCGCGTTGCCGGACGGTTCCGATGCGGAAAAGGCGGCAAGCCGGCCGATTGTTTTGTCGAGCGGTGAATATGAAGAACCGGGGAAGATCGTCATTGTTAACGACGGCGACGTCGACAATGACGGGGTGCCAGACTATGCCGCCGGATTCAACCAGGCAGGGCAGAGCCAACTTACCACGGTCGTTGGCGTTGCGGGGAACAATTTGGTGCCGATGGTGGTCTGGCTGCCTGATGATGCGGATCCGGAGAATGCCATTCTGCGGTTCAATTACAGCGACTCGTATCCGATGCGAGTACGACGTGCGGGAGAAGGTGAATGGAACGATCCTTGGGTGTATTGGATTGATGCACAGTCTAGCAGTCAGCTCGGCAGCCTGAGGCTGTGGACCAGGGATGGAGCCGAGTCGCGGGACTTTGCGTCGGATTTTGTCGTCGCAAATGCAGAGTATGCGGCCTCGGGGGGAATGTTTTCGCTCGTGGAGCTTTTCCCAGGCGGGCCGCGAGGCATGAAGCTGTATGTGGAAGCGGTGCGGCCGAGCGAAGCGTTAGCTGATCTGTCAATCACAGTCGACATCGATCCTGATGGTCCGGGGCGCCGTGGGTTTGTTTACACCGACACAATCCGGATAACAGCGGTCGACCTGACCATTTCGCTTGACGACCGACGGCCGCCGGAGAATTCGATCGCTGAAGAAACTCGCTATGTCGACGTGACGAGCGCCACCCGGCCATTTCCCTTCTGGCTCAACGACGATTACGACAGCACGGTTGGCGAGACTGAGGATGGATTAGCCGACGGTGACGAATATGCCGTCCAGCGAGTACCGGATAATGACGATAATCGAGTTATCCGCACACGAGACCTGGAAGACTTCCTGTCATTCCAGGTGACGGCTTCATTGCTGTCGAAGCTGGGCGACAATTTCGGGCTGAGATTATCGTTCGAGGGCGTGAATTCAACAGGATCGCCGAGTGTACATGTTTTCGAATCGCCGGAAGGTGTGCTCGGCCCCGGTTATCTGTATGACGAGTCCCAGGCTGCCGCCGCCCTAGAGTGTGCCGATACGCACTTCGTTGGCGCGGTGTCTGTGTTGAACACCGCTCGGCTGTATTCCAATGCGGACGTTGCCCAATTCCTGCTGGAGGGCGTGAGTTCGGGCACCGGTGCATTTACGGTTACGCTCGTGAAGCTCGGCGTCGCCAGTGAAACGGTTATCGGCTCCGACGAGGCATATCTCGACCTGCAACCGATGGAAAGTCCACGCAACGCGGATGGCTACGATTTCTCGATTGGGCGCTACGACCATTTCACGGTGGGGGACACGACCGATGCCTGGCCCTCGAACTATGCCTACCAAATCAGCGATCAATCCCATCTCCCACTGCCACCGATCCGCGCGTCCGGACGCAGCGATACCCAGATCGGTGCAGGGGTGGCGGCCGGCGAGGGCGAACCTGAACGCGACTACATTTTGTTTGTGCATGGTTGGCGCATGACTCAAGAGGAGCGGAGGCACTTTGCGGAAACAGCCTATAAGCGGCTCTTCTGGCAGGGATATCGGGGGGATTTTGGTCTGTTTTCGTGGCCGACTGAATATACTGAACGAGTGGGCGACCCCGGAGTACCGGGAGGAGTTCCGGCTGATGCTAGCAACTACAATCGGAGTGAGGAGAAGGCGTGGAATTCTGCAACAGGCCTTCATGCGCAGTTGAGGGACATCGCCGCAGATCATCCCGGTCGGCTGAACGTGTTCGCCCATAGCATGGGCAACATCGTCGTCAGTGAAGCGCTTCGAAAGGAGGCAGAACCGGATCCGGAGACTCCGCTGATTCATACCTACGTTGCCAGTCAAGCAGCGACGCCCGCGGCGGCCTATGATTCCACTGTCGAATCGCGAATCGTTCCTGGGTATTGGGATACGCCAGAAATCTACGGGAGTTTCCCACGGGAAGGTGAAGACCCTTCGCCTTATTTTGGCGACATCGGGTTGGCGGCCGAGAATAGAGTTAACTTCTTCAATCCTGACGATCCAGCGTTCAGCGCACTTGCTTGGGAGTTAAACCAGGGCCTGAAGCCTGACACCAACCTTCAGCGAGTATATGACGCCTCTTTGTGGTCGTATACGTACAACAGTGCCTCTCAGGAATACGCGCACAGCTACGATCCTTCGCTGCCATTCGGATGGGTGAAATATCAGAAGAATCTTATCGGTCCGAACCCAGAGCCTGTTGAACTGGCTAGTGCAAGTTGGGAAGTTGTGGGATTCCCGTCGGATCATGAGCGCTATCAGGTCTTTTCGTACATCGCCGAGGCACGGTCGAGGGCGCTGGGCACTCAAGAAGGCATTGGGGGGCCATTTACGGCCGAAATTGACTTGGCTTACGGTGACAACGCGTATTGGTCCCACAGTGCGCAATTCCTCGGCGACAATATGCGACGCGGGGGCTACTGGTGTCAGTTGCTTGATTCATTCGAAATCGGCCTACCAGGACACGAAGTTGGCGGTCAGAGCATCCAGATGGCCGCTCGTACGGTATCAGAAGTTGACGCAACGACGGCCAATAAGGAGGCCCCGTTGGTTATCGAAAGCAGTGTAGCCCAGGAACTTACGGCTGTCTCCGGCATTTTCGTAACTCCTGAACAGGTGAGTTGGCAGGAGGACATTACCCTTACTGCGGACGTTGTATTGATTCCCGATGATGAAGTCGTGCGCGTGGAGTTCTACCGTGACATTAACGGCGATAGTCAACTGGAAGTGCCCAACAACAGCTTTGAATCAGCGGCGGTGCTGGATTCGATTACCGGGCCCGCGGAATGGGCGGATCTATCGATCCACAATCCGGACGATGTGGACTTATTCCAGTTCGAGGTTCTTGCCGGGGGTGATCAGCACTACCTTGACGTGCTGTTCCTGCACGACGACGCCGATCTTGACGTGGCCTTGTATGACGAGAGCCAGACGCTGGTTCGCAGCGGGAGAGCGAGACCGACAACGAGCGGCTGGATCTGCGTGGGCTGGAGCCCGGCACGTATTTTGTGTGGAGGTGTATTCCATCGAAGGTGCCGCCGTTATCGCCTCGCCATTACTGCAGCCGGAGCCCGTGGCTCTGGACCGATTCGAGCCCAACGGCACATGGGAATCAGCGGCGGTGCTGGATTCGATTACCGGGCCAGCGGAATGGGCGAGATCTATCGATCCACAATCCGGACAAGTGGACTTCTTCCGGTTGAGGGTTCTTGCCGGGGGTGATCAGCACTACCTTGACGTGCTGTTCCTGCACGACGACGCCGATCTTGACGTGGCCTTGTATGACGAGAGCCGGCGCTGGTTCGCAGCGGGGAGAGCGAGACCGACAACGAGCGGCTGGATCTGCGTGGGCTGGAGCCCGGCACGTATTTTGTGGAGGTGTATTCCATCGAAGGTGCCGCCAATTATCGCCTCGCCATTACTGCAGCGGAGCCCGTGGCTCTGGACCGATTCGAGCCCAACGGCACGTGGAATCAGCGGCGGTGCTGGATTCGATTACCGGGCCAGCGGAATGGGCGGATCTATCGATCCACAATCCGGACGATGTGGACTTCTTCCGGTTCGAGGTTCTTCCCGGCGGCGATCAGTACTACCTTGACGTGCTCTTCCTGCACGACGATGCCGATCTTGACGTGGCCTTGTATGACGAGAGCCAGGCGCTGGTTCGCAGCGGGGAGAGCGAGACCGACAACGAGCGGCTGGATCTGCGTGGGCTGGAGCCCGGCACGTATTTTGTGGAGGTGTATTCCATCGAAGGTGCCGCCAACTATCGTCTGAGCATTAGCGCAGCGGAGCCCGTGGCTCTGGACCGATTCGAGCCCAACGGCACGTGGGAATCAGCGGCGGTGCTGGATTCGATTACCGGGCCAGCGGAATGGGCGGATCTATCGATCCACAATCCGGACGATGTGGACTTCTTCCGGTTCGAGGTTCTTCCCGGCGGCGATCAGTACTACCTTGACGTGCTCTTCCTGCACGACGATGCCGATCTTGACGTGGCCTTGTATGACGAGAGCCAGGCGCTGGTTCGCAGCGGGGAGAGCGAGACCGACAACGAGCGGCTGGATCTGCGTGGGCTGGAGCCCGGCACGTACGTGGAGGTGTATTCCATCAGAAGGTGCCGCCAACTATCGTCTGAGCATTAGCGCAGCGAACCCGTGGCTCTGGACCGATTCGAGCCCAACGGCACGTGGGAATCAGCGGCGGTGCTGGATTCGATTACCAGGGCCAGCGGAATGAAGGATCTATCGATCCACAATCCGGACGATGTGGACTTCTTCCGGTTCGAGGTTCTTCCCGGCGGCGATCAGTACTACCTTGACGTGCTCTTCCTGCACGACGATGCCGATCTTGACGTGGCCTTGTATGACGAGAGCCGGGCGGCTTGGTTCGCAGCGGGGAGGCGGGACCGACAACGAGCGGCTGGATCTGCGTGGAGGCTGGAGCCCGGCACGTATTTTGTGGAGGTGTATTCCATCAGAGGTGCCGCCAACTATCGTCTGAGTATTAGCGCAGCGGAGCCCGTGGCTCTGGACCGATTCGAGCCCAACGGCACGTGGGAATCAGCGGTGTAAGGATTCGATTACCGGGCCAGCGGAATGGGCGGATCTATCGATCCACAATCCGGACGATGTGGACTTCTTCCGGTTCGAGGTTCTTCCCGGCGGCGATCAGTACTACCTTGACGTGCTCTTCCTGCACGACGATGCCGATCTTGACGTGGCCTTGTATGACGAGAGCCAGGCATGGTTCGCAGCGGGAGGAGCGAGAGACCGACAACGAACGGCTGGATCTGCGTGAGCTCTGGAGCCCGGCACGTATTTTGTGGAGGTGTATTCCATCGAAGGTGCCGCCAATTATAGCCTGAGCATTACCGCAGCGGAGTCTCCCGTTCTGTCCCGCGATCGGTTTGACACCGATGACCTCTTGGGAGCCGACGATGCCGGCGTCGACGGTTGGTCATGGACCGGCAGCACTGGAGAGTGGTCGATTGGGCAGCACACCGTATTCGCGCGTGCCCGAGGTACCACCGGTACCTGGAGTGCGACGGTCCAGACGACTGCATCCGTAATACCAAACAACTACCTGGACCTGGGCGCGGTCGAGTATCGCAATATCCCTGCCGTGGATCTTAGTGATGCACCGCAGTGGTTACGGCTGGAGACTTCGCGCACTGGCATTTTCACACTGCTGGGATCTGGGGGAGTCGCGGAGTTCACGCTATACGATAGTAACATGGTGCAGTTGGGCCGGGCCAGTGGGCGTTTCGAATTCGAAGTATCGACTGCGGGCACGGTCTATTACGTCAGTGTTGGCGGTAGCGGACAGGTCGATGTCATGCTGGCCAACCTGCTGCAGCGTAACGGCACGACCGTTGTCGTTTGCGGAACTGATGGCACCGACTTGTTCTCGCTGAACGTCTCCGCCATTGATCGGCTATTGGTGATCAACGGCCTCGATTACTGCTTTACTGCGATCGAGGCAACCAAGTTCTTTTTCGACGGAGGCGAAGGTAGCGACGGCGTGCACTTCATCGGTACCGGCGGTTCGGACGTGGCAACGCTGCGACCTACCTCGGGCACTTTTGCCGGGCAAGGCTATGCGCTCGATGTGGCCAATGTTGAATCGTTGGATTTCGACGGCGGGGCGGGCGACACCGTGACGATCTGGGGCTCCCGGGAAGCTGAGACCTACACGGCCGAACCGGGGCGGGGCCGGATGACTGGGGAGAATGTGTCGATCAACGTAACCGCCGAGACGATCTACGCCCGCGGCTATGGCGGCGGGGATACGGTCGTGTTCGAAGATTCCGACGGCGACGACGTGCTGGAATACTTTCCAACCTGGGCCCGCATGCGCGGAGAGGGATACTTCCATCACGTGCAAGGCTTCAACACAATGCGAGCCAATGCG
>JAXGMN010000069.1:0-54748 GCA_040768665.1 Thermoguttaceae bacterium | reverse complement strand
GGGGCGGGGTGCCCGCGCGGGGCGGGCCTGCCCCCCCCGCGGCAGCGCTCCGTAGGCGAAGACGGATATTCTGCAGCAAGAATTCTGGTTTTGCTCGTTTGTGCTTAGAAGCCGTGACTTGCGATGCGACTCCTGGGCACTGCGATTAGTAGCGAGATGATATTCGACCAACCGAATTGCGTCTTGTTCGGTGAGCGTCACGAATAGATGAGCCGGGGCGATCAGGCTCACGGGATGACGCCAGCCCGCCGAAGACCGGAGTTCGTAATCGGCCATACCCGGCCATACCCAGATACATCCCTCCGTCTTCGAAATCTCCTTATCTCCGCCTTCGAAGTACTCCTCCACGGAGGTAGGTGTTGCTGAAGCGTTCTGCTTTATCCATCAATCGCTGCTTCCATCGGGCAAGTCCGACGTCGACCTTTTCGACGAGTCGCGAGAAGCGATTGGGTATCCGGACGGACTGCCGGTGTCGCCGTTTCCGTCGAATATCCTCGTCTTCGAACCTGACGGGTACAGCCCGGGACGTCTGGCGGAACCTGACGCTCCTGGCAAGGGTTGCAATCCTTCGCAGCGTCTGGTACACTCGCGGAATACAGGTCCACCCGTGTAACACAGCCTGGGGTACCGAATGGCCGAGGGCGAAGTTGTTTCCAGCGCGCAGTCGTATGACGCCCCCGCTTTGCGCAAGGGGATTCGGCTACTGGAGTTGCTGTGTGAGGCAGTTAAGCCGCTCTCCGTCACGCAGATTAGCCAGGAGCTGGACCTGAATAAACACATGGTCCTGCGCTTATTGGGCACCCTTTGCGACGAGGGGTGGGTGGTGCAGGAAAAGGGGCCTGTGTACCGGCTGAGCATGGTGCCACTGCACCATTTCAGCAAACCGATCAGCCGTATGGATGTGGTGGCTGCTGCCGAGGAGCCGATCGCCGAGCTTTGGGAGGCGACCGGCGAGACGACCTACATGAGCATTCGCGACGGCGATCGGTCGATGGGGGTGACCGTTCGCCAGACGCGGCGCGAGGTCCACGTGGCCGGTCGCATCGGTGCGCGGCTGATGATGCATTGCAGCGCGCCGGGCAAAGTCCTCCTCGCACACGCCGAGCCGAAGCTCTTCGAACACCTGTCGCAAGAAGGCTTTGCTCGCCTTACGGACAGGACGATTTGCGACCCGGCCGAACTGGCCGGCCATCTCGAGCAAGTCGTGCGGCAGGGTTATGCGACGGACAACGAGGAATACCTGCGCGGGATGCTGTGCCTGGCAGGGCCGGTGTTCGACTACACGGGCCGGATCGTCGCCTCGATCGGCATTACCACACTGACGATCTTTCATAGCCACGCTTCCATGGTGGCGTCCTGCGCCGGTCCCGTAATGGCCGCCTGCCGGAAAGTATCACACGCGTTGGGCGGTGTCGATCACTTGGGAAGCCAGCCTGCACCAGTGCCGGGCAAGGTTGCTTCGCTTTCAGCGGGAGTAGACACGGAGAACCACGCATCATGACGACACGACATGCAGTACGGTCGAGCCTCATTCTCCTGGCCTTGACATTTTTCGGTGCGGCCCAAGCGGCTGAGGACACGACGGTCACAGTCGACGGCAAAGAGATCCTTCCTTCGCACGGCAGCGCGTCCGGTTTTTGGCTGTTCGCCGAAGACGCCGACGCCGAGCTTGCCTTGATGGGCCACCCGCCGCGGAGAGCCGTGGCTGCGTTGGACAAAGGCCGGCGGATCACGATCCGCACTGTCGCGGGACCGGTCGGCCGGCAAGGCAGGCCGCTGGTCGACACGAAGCAACTGGACAGCTCACCAGCCCAGGTGGCAGCGCGATTGGAGTGGGACGACGACATCGCGATCCTCGTGATCGACATCTCGGCCCCGAACGGCTCGGCCGCTGTTCAACTCGACGCGCCACGGATTATCGAGGGCGAGAACGTCGCGGCCCTGGCGATGAACCCACGCCAGCGGGCTTATCCCCAGCCGGACGCCGTCGGCTGTTCGCCGCCGCTACGTCCGGCCATCGAACAAGCACTGATCGAGTGGGACTGGCGCATGCAGGACGGCATCGCCGCGCCGCGAGAGTCGCGCGGCTACGCCCAGGCGGTCCAGCAAACGCTGTCTCGCGGCGATGCCCTGCTCGACGACTTGACCGCCGGCGGCGTCGAGTTGGGCGGGAAGCGGGCAGCCTGGGAATCGCTGCATGAGGAGTTTCGTGCGCGGAAGAACACCGCCGGCGCGACCGATGACCGGTGGGAATCGCTCTGGAGGAACGTGCATCGCTTGCGCCGGGAGATGGTGCTCGGCAACCCCGTGGCCGACGTCGGCCCGCTGGTGTTCGCCAAGCGCGTGCCTTCGGTCATGTCGCATCAGCTCACGCAGTACTACGGCTACACGGCGCAGCCGGGCGGAGGCGTGTTTGTACTGGAGGAACCGGGCCGATCGATGAAGGTCAGGCAACTGACGGGCGATCTTCCCGCGGGCAGCTACCTGCACCCGGAGGTCGCTTACGATGGCGGGACGATTTACTTCGCTTTCTGCGAGTGCGATACACCGCCGAAGAGCTGGGGCGATCCGGCCGTGGCCGACCGGCGCTACCACCTCTATTCGGTCCGGGCCGACGGTTCCGAGCTTCGGCGTCTGACCGATGGCCCCTACGACGACTTCTCGCCCACCTGTCTGCCGGACGGCAAGCTGTTGTTCATCTCGACCCGGCGGGGCGGCTACCACCGCTGCGGGCGAGGCCCGTGCTACGTGTACACGCTGGCCACGGCGGAGGCCGATGGTTCGAATCCGCATCCGATTTCGTTTCACGAGACGAATGAATGGGATCCGGCGGTGCTCAACGACGGCCGCGTGATCTACACCCGTTGGGACTACGTGGACCGCAATGCGGTCTTCTACCAGCAGCTTTGGACCGTACGGCAAGACGGCAGCAATGCGCGGATCTACTACGGCAATAACACGTTCAACCCGGTCGGCACGTGGGAAGCGCGGAGTGTGCCGGGCTCGTCGAAGGTGATGGCCACCGCCGCTCCGCACCACGGGATGACGGCCGGTTCGATCGTGCTGCTGGACACGAACCGCGGCGTGGACGGTCCGGCGGCAATCACCCGGCTCACTCCCGACGCCGCGTTTCCCGAATCGGAAATCAAGCTGATGCGGGGCATCCCGGTCTCCGAGCCGACGCGGTTCGACGATCCGCAAGACCAAGGCTGGGGGCCGACCGGCCGCGAAGTGGACCAGTCGCGGACGGTCTGCGAAGAAGAACTTCGTTGGCCGGGCCACTGCTACCGGTCGCCCTGGCCGCTTTCCGAAAAGTACTTCCTGGTGGCCTACAGCTTCGATCGCTTGCGCGGCGAGCCGGGCGTGAATCTGCCGAACCTGTTCGGGCTGTACCTCTGCGACGCTTTTGGCAACAGGGAGTTGCTGTACCGCGATCCCAATATCTCCAGCCTCTGGCCCATCCCATTGCGCCCGCAGTAAGCCGCCGGTGTTGCGAATGCCCTCGCAACTGGCCGACAACACGGCGGAGGAGCCCGAGGGGACGTTCTTTCTGAAGAACGTCTACGAGAGCTGGCCGAAGCTGCCCGACGCCGAGATCCGTCAGTTGAGGATCGTGCAAGTGCTGCCGAAGACCACTCCCCATGCCAACACGCCCCGCGTCGGTGCGGCCAATGCGTCGCCGGGCAAGCAGGTGTTGGGTACGGTGCCGGTGGAGCCGGACGGTTCGGCCTGGTTTCGCGTGCCGGCCGGCACTCCCGTGCTGTTTCAGGCGCTCGATGCACGCGGGCGCGCCGTGCAGACCATGCGTTCGCTGACCTATCTCCAGCCCGGCGAGCACGTGTCTTGCGTAGGATGCCACGAGCAACGCACGACGACGCTGCTCGACCCCGGGGGAGCCTCGGCGCTGGCTCGCCCGCCGTCGGTGATCGAACCCGGTCCCGACGGCTCGCTGCCGTTGAGTTACCCGATCCTCGTGCAACCGGTGCTCGACCGGCATTGCGTCGGTTGCCACAACCCCGAGAAGCCCGAGGGCAAAGTCGTGCTGACCGCCGAGCCCGCGGGGCAGTTCAGCCGATCCTACCAAGCGCTGGTTCCGCTGGTTGCGTACACGGCCTGGGGAAATCCGCACGACAACTATGAGCCGTTGACGGCGCCCGACCAGTTCGGCGCCCGGGCGAGCAAACTGACGAAGCTGCTCGATGCGGGCCACTACGACGTGAATCTCTCGGAAGACGACTGGCAGCGGATCGTCACCTGGATGGATGCCAACGCACTTTTTTATGGCACGTTTAATCCGGACGAGCAGGCGAAGCAGCTCCGCGGCGAGCGCATCGCCGGGGCAGACCTTCGGTAATCATCATGACAAGACGACGCTTGGGAAAATCCGAACTGGAGATTTCGCCCGTGGCCCTGGGTTGCTGGCCCCTGGCCGGCATCACGAGCGGCCCCATGACCGACGAGGCGGCGACGGCCGTGATCGACGCGGCCCTGGACTCCGGCATCAACCACCTGGATACCGCCTTCGCGTACGGCCGTCACGGGGAAAGCGAACGGCGCGTCGCCCGCGCGCTTCGTGGACGCCGCGACGCGGTTGTCCTGGCCACCAAGGTGGGAGTGTACTGGGATGACGACGGCGCGTTGCGATTAACCGGCCGGCCCGAGTTGCTCCGCAGGCATTTTGAGGAAAGCCTGCGGCGTCTGGAACTCGGCGAGGTCGATCTCGTCTACCTGCATGCGCCGGCCGACGACGCGCCGCTGGCCGATTCCGCCGGTCTGTTCCGCGACCTGCTCACCGAAGGCAAAACACGAGCGGTCGGTGTCTCCAATCTGTCGGTCGCGCAAATGGAGGCATTCGCCGCCGAGTGTCCCCTCGTTGTCTGCCAGGTGCGCTACAACCGGCTGCAGCGCGACATCGAGGCCGACGTGTTGCCCTGGTGCCGCGACCACGATGTGGGCCTGGTGGCCTACGAGCCGCTGGCCTTGGGGTTGTTGACCGGCAAGTTTGATCGGGACCATGAGTTTGCCGAAGACGACTGGCGCCGCCGGTCACCGCTCTTCATGGGCGACGCGTGGGCGAAGAACCTCGACGAGGTCGAAAGGATGCGCCCTCTGGCCGAGGGACTCGGCTGCTCGGTGGCACAACTGGCGGTTGGCTGGACGATCTCGCGGCCGGGTGTCACGGCTGCGCTCTGCGGTGCCAAGCGGCCCGAACAGATCCGCGAGACGGCGCAGGCCATGTTCATGGCCGGGCCGTTTCCGGACCTCGCCGCGTCCTCATGACCGAAGGGAGCCCCCATGTCCAGAATCACGAAATTGCTGGCCCTGAGCGCGTGTCTCTTGTTGCCCGGCCAACCGGCCGTCGACGCTGCCACTCCTGCCCGGCCCAACGTCTTGTTCATCCTGATGGACGACCTCGGTTGGGCCGACGTCGGCTGTTACGGCAGCGAGTTCTACCAGACGCCCAACATCGACCGGCTGGCCGGCCAGGGCATGAGATTCACCGACGCCTACGCTGCCTGCAACTGCTGCTCGCCGACGCGTGCCAGCATCCTTACCGGCAAATATCCCGCGCGGCTGCATCTGACCGACTGGATTCCAGGCTCGCAATTTCCCAAAGCCAAGCTGCGGCCGCCGGACTGGCACCAGGAACTGCCCCTGGAGGAAGTCACCTTGGCCGAGGCGCTGAAGTCCGCCGGCTACCCCACTGCCGCGGTGGGCAAGTGGCATCTCGGCAAGGCGCCGTTTCTGCCGCAGAATCAGGGTTTTGATGTGAATATCGCCGGCAACCACAGCGGCGCGCCCGGAAGCTATTTCTGGCCCTACGCCCACGACGATCCGGCCAAGGCGGCGCGTTATCACGGCGGTCCCGTGCCCGATATATTCGACGGCGGCAAACCGGGAGAGTATCTGACCGACCGGCTGACCGACGAGGCGCTGACGCTGATCGAAGCCAACCGCAAGCGCCCGTTTTTCCTCTACCTCTCGCATTACGCCGTGCATACACCCTTGCAGGCCAAGCCGGAGCTCACGGAGCAATATCGCGCCAAGCTCCGCCCCGGTCTGAAGCAAAACAACCCGGTCTATGCCGCCATGGTCGAGAGCATGGACCAGAGCGTGGGTCGTGTGATGGAGAAACTCGACGCGCTGGGCATCGCTGACCGGACCATCGTCTTCTTCACGTCCGACAACGGCGGCTATAGCGGTTACGGAGGCAAACCGGGTGGAACCTGTAACGGCCCGCTGCGCGAGGGCAAGGGGAGCGCGCACGAAGGTGGGCATCGCGTGCCGCTGATCGTCCGTTGGCCCGGCGTCACGCTCCCCGGCAGCGTCTGCCACGAACCGGTCACGAGCGTCGATTTCTATCCGACGATTCTGGCCATGACCGGCGCCGCCGGCGACAAGCAGCACAACGCCACCGTGGACGGCGCGGACCTCTCGGCGCTGTTGAAGCAACAAGGCAAGCCGGCTCGCGACGCGATCTACTGGCACTATCCACACTATAACATCTTCCCGCAAACTCCCTATGGGGCTGTGCGGCAGGGCGACTACAAGCTCATCGAGTTCGACGAGGACGGTCGCGTCGAACTCTACAATCTGCGAACCGATCTCGCCGAGACGACGAACCTCGCCGAGCGGATGCCGGAACTGGTCACCACACTCCGCGGCAAACTGGCGGCGTGGCGGCGATCAGTCGGCGCGCAAATGCCGCTTCCGAACCCTGGGTACGATCCCGCATCTGCCAAACGCTCTGGACCGAACCCCAAACCCGGCAACTAACCATCTCAGGAACCCAGACATGACGACGCGAAGTTCTGCCCGTTCGTGTTCCTTGTCGCGGCGAGGTTTTCTCGGATCGTTCGCGGCCGGTTCTTATTTGGCAGCGCTGGCCGGGCAGGCATCAGGCGCTGGAGACGACAACGCCGTCGAGCCTTGGTTCCGGACTCGCGGCGCGGTGCTGGTGGTCAAGGACATGACCACCTACGACTGGCCGGCGTTGGCCGCGAAGGCCGGTCTGACCACGCTGGCTACGCACATCCGGCCGGGCGAGATCGCGGCGTTTGTGCAGACGGAGGCGGGACAGCGGTTTCTTGATGGTTGCCGGCGCCATGGCATCGCCGTCGAACACGAATTGCACGCGATGGGCGACCTGCTGCCTCGCGACCTGTTCGATAAAGACCCCGCCATGTTCCGCATGAATGAGAAGGGCGAGCGCGTGCGGGATTTCAACCTCTGCGTGCATTCGGCCGCCGCGCTGGAGGTGGTCGCGGAGAACGCGGCGCGTTACACGCGGGTGCTGCGGTCCACCACCGGCCGTTACTTCTACTGGATTGATGATGGCCGACCGATGTGCCGCTGTCCGAAGTGCCGGGAGTATTCCGAAAGCGACCAGGCGCTGCTGCTGGAAAACCACGTCTTGCGCGCCATCCGTCGCGTGGACGAGCGGGCGACGCTCGCGCATCTAGCCTACTTCAACACGTTGGAGGCGCCGAAGTTGGTGAAACCGCAGCCGGGCATTTTCCTGGAGTACGCCCCCATCGAGCGACGCTACGACACGCCGTTCAGCCAGCGCGAGGCAAAGACCAGCCGCGGCAACCTGACGCATGGGCAGATGCTGGACGCGCTGGACGCCAACCTTGCCTGGTTTGGCCGCGACGGCGCTCAGGCGCTGGAATACTGGCTCGATGTGTCGCGATTCTCCGGCTGGAAACGCGAGAAGACCGTGGAGATTCCCTGGCGCGACGATGTGTTCCGCGACGACCTCGACGCATATGCCCGCCGCGGCGTCCGGCATGTGACCACGTTCGCCGCGTGGATCGACAGCGACTACGTGAAACGTTGGGGAGTCGCCCCGGTGAAAGCCTACGGCGAGGGCTTGTGTCGCTGGCGCTGCGTGGACGGCAGGCCGCAGGCAACAGCGAAAATAAACTAGGGAGAAACCAAGATGCATTGCCAACTTCAATTCCGTCGAACTGCTGCGGGTTCGCTTCGCCTGGGAGTCATCGCCCTCGCCATGCTTTGCGGCTTCAGGATCGCGGCGGCCCAGACGGCGGAGACTCCGTGGCAGGAGCCGATCGACGTTGCATTTACGGCCCGCTCGGACGGCTCGACTCAGCGCTACGTCGTGATGCTCCCCAAGGAAATCAACACGACCAGACCGGTCGATTTGCTCGTCGCGTTGCACGGGCATGGGAGCGACCGCTGGCAGTTCATCCGCAGCCCACGCGACGAATGCCGGGCATTGCGCGACACGGCGGCCTGCTACGGCATGATCTTCGTCTCACCCGACTATCGCGCCACGACATCATGGATGGGGCCACAGGCGGAGGCGGACGTACTTCAGATGCTCGATGAGCTTCAATCACGCTATCCGGTTCGCCATACCGTTGTGTGCGGAGGCTCGATGGGCGCAAGCTCGGCGCTGACGTTGGCCGCGCTACACCCGGACCGGGTCGATGGAGTCGTGGCGCTCAACGGAACGGCTAATCACGTCGAGTACGAGGGCTTCCAAGACGCCATCTCGCGTTCGTTTGGCGGCACGAAAGCGGAGGTGCCCGAGGAGTACCGGCGGCGCAGCGCTGAGTTCAGTGCCTCGCGACTGACGATGCCGATGGCCGCCACGGTGGGCGGACGCGACAGGAGCGTTCCGCCGGACAGCGTGCGGCGACTGTTCGGCGTACTCAAGAAACAGGGACGCTCGGTACTGCTGATCGACCGGCCCAACGGCGGTCACGCGACCGACTACGACGACAGCATGACCGCCGTCTGTTTCGTTATGGACAAACTGCTCAACAAGGACCGTCGCTCGATCGTCCTGCCGGATTACTGCAATACGCCGGACGCCATGGCCGTGCTGGCCGACGGCACGATCATTCTCTCGGTGCCGAATTTCACCGATCCGACTTCACCGGGCGTGCTGATGAGGGTTTCGACGAACGATCAGGTCTCGCTGTTCTGCAAATTGCCGCCACATCCTGAAACCGGGCGAGTCTATCCGATGGGCGTCCGCAAAGCCCCCTCGGGCGCCCTCTATGTGGCCGACTGCCAGTTCATGGACGAGGCGCCCGACAACTCGCGGCTCCTGTGCGTCCAGGTGGTCGACGGCAAGCCGGGCCATGTCGATGTGGTTGCGCAAGGACTGAACGTCGCCAACGGCGTGGCGATCCGCGACGGCTTCGTGTACGTGGCCGATTCGGCAATCGGTACGACCGACGACGGCGCGGTCACGAGTGCGGTCTATCGGTTCCGGCTCGACGAACGCAATGTGCAAATCAAACACACGGGGAACGATCCGCACCTGGTGGCAACCCAGAAGACTCTGTGCAAGGAGATCCCGGTCGGCGCAGACGGCATCGATTTCGATGATCGCGGCAACCTGTACGTGGCCAACTGCGGCGACGCGGTGATCGAACGATTTGAGCTGGATCGATCGGGCAAGGTCGTTTCACGGAAGGTGATCACGCCAACCGGCTGCATGAAGTCGGCAGACGGGGTCTTCTTCGACCGCCAGGCGCGGAAGATCTACGTGGCCGACATCCTGGCCAACGCGATCCGGGCGGTGACGCTCGACGGCCGGGTCGAGACGGTGGCCCAGGACGGCGACAACGACGGCTCGGACGGATTGCTCGACGGTCCCAGTGAAGTCGTCGTGCGCGGTCAAGATCTGATTGCTGCCAACTTCGACCGTGTCTTTCCCGGCTGCGTGAATACCAAGTCGGACAAGCCGTATACGCTTTCGGTGGTGAGGAAAGAAGAGCAATAGACAGCGGACGTATGAACGGTAGTGGAAGACTTGACAACGCCGTCCGTTCCGACGAGCATGCGGGGTGTGCGGAAACGCTGCCCTGCGATGGGCCACTCTCCGGAATGGCCTTCCCTGATTCCGGGAGGCCGCATTCAGAACCGAGTGGCACGCCGCACTGCTTGTGATTGTGGTTTGCCTGGTATAGAAATGGAGAATCCGTCCAATCACAAGCAGTGGCACACGCCTGAGCGAAGCTCCCCGAAATCGTACAAGGTTACTTGGACATCGCCCCCAAACCCCTTGGCTGCCCCATGAAAACGTCTCTGCTGTTTTTATCGTTTATCGTTTCGGTGGGCTCGCTGTTTGCACGCGAACCTGCCTGGGTTTTCAACAACGGACCGGACGCGAAGTCGATCGCGCTGGGCCAAGGGCAGCTCTACCACGAAGTCGGGCTGACGAAGTTGATTTCGACCGGAACCGATCTTACCCTGACCGTTTCGATGGATGAGAAGGACGCGTTCCCCGCCGCCGAGCGGCCGTTCTTCGCCGTTCGGTACAAGTATAAGACGACGATCACGCAGGCGGGGCTGTTCTTTACGACCGATACGTTGACCGCTCTGTCGGACGAGAGCTATTCCTCGTTCTCCGTCACCGGGGACAATACCTGGCGGAATGCGATCGTCGACATGCGGAAGTTCGACCATAAGAACTGGAAAGGAACGATCACTTCGTTCCGGTTCGACCCGACCAACCCGAGCGATACGGATTCCGTCTACCAGGTTTCCCGCCTCGGGTTCTTCCCGTCGGAGGAAGAGGCGAGGCGTTTTCTCGATGCGGCCGTGGACGCGCCCGACTATTCGGAACCGACGCAGTTTGTCGCGCCGCTTCAGAGGGTTCGGGTTCCCGGCGGATGTCTCTCCGATGGATTCGACCAGGCCGACTTCATGCTTCGGTCGACGGCCATCGAACGGCCATCGGAAACAACCGTCGTCCGGTTCCGTCGGAAAGGTGAAAACGGGGATGCGTCGGTCGTTGCTGTCTGCGAGACGAATCGCGGCGGGTTCACGCATTTCGTCGCGAAGAAGCCGGGGGAGTATCGCCTGGTCAATTGCGACATTGCGCTGGACGACCTGACGGAGCTGGCGGCGAAAACCCAGTCCGCAATTCGATTCGTCGTTGCGCGGAGTCTGCTTGGACTGGAGGGCCGGAAGTTCCGCCCCAACGATCCGCTTTCCGACGCCGACTGGAACCACGCGGTCCAATCGCTGGGCGAGTACGGCATCTCGCTGAAGACCGAAGGCCGTCCGGCTACCCGCGCCGAGGCCGCCGTCGTTTTGAAGAAGGCCGTGCAAACCGCTTTGGGCACGCTGATCGAATCTCCTTATACGAACGAGTACCTTACCCGCGACCGGATTCGAACCGGGGCTTGGGTCAACCCGCGCCCGGAGGCGATCGGAGAGGACTTCATCGAAACGTACCATTCCGGCGGATTCGACTGGATCATCGCGCACGGCGCCCTGGCCGGGTCCGAGAACAGGAAAATGCTGCTAGCGGAGTGCGACCGCTACGGAGTCGAGTTGATCCTCGGCGACGGCGCCTACAAGGACCCGGCCGTGGCGACCGCGGAATACTTTGATCATCCGTGTTTCGCGGGAACCTATGTTACCGACGAGCCGGGAACCGACCAGTACGACAAGCTGGCCGAGATCTGCAATACGTACTATCGGGAAACCGGCGGCAAGCTGCCTTACATCAACCTGCTTCCGATGTACGCCAACGCGGCGCAGTTGAAGTACGGGGCCTCGGCGGCCGCGATTGAGTACTACGATTCCGATCCCGACCTGTACAAGAAGTATTGCGACTCGTTTTGCGAGAAGTTCGACCCGCCGTATATCTGCACCGACATCTATCCGCTCAACTGGGCGGACGGCAAGCGGGCGACCTACGCGGACTATTGCGAATCGATCAATATCATCGCGGCGTCGGCCCGGGAGCATGGCAAGGATTTCTGGTGCTGCATCCAGACGTTCGCCTGGGTCCCGAGCAAGCGAACCCCGACGGAAGCGGAGTTCCGCTGGCAGTCGTACTCAATGCTGTCGTTCGGCTGCAAGGGGCTGCTCTGTTGGACGTACGCGGGATACAAGCCGGAGTTTCCGTCGTTGATCACGGTGGACGGGAAGCGAACCAACGCCTGGTACGACGTCGCGACCGTGTTCAAGGAGATCCGCAGGATTTCCGATGCGTTGGTGCAGTACAAGAACCTCGGCGCGCTGGCCAATCACTGCACGGACGCGACACCTTACCTGAAATTCAGCAACCCGGTCCGGGAATTTCCGACAATCCGGCAGATCGAGTGCGACGATCCGCTGTTGGTCGGTTGTTTTGTGAAGAAAGAGGGGCCCGGGACTGCGATGACGGTTGTCAACATGAGCGAACTGGAGGCGATCAAGACGGTACAGGTGAAACTGAAGATCGCGGGCTCGACGGTCGTCGCGTGGCCTCGCGGGGAGCGAACCGTGTTGGACCCGGACGCCGACGGATACTACCATCTGGCGCTTGCTTCGGGCGAGGGGGTCTTCGTCGAGGTCGAGTAAGCCGGATCGCCGTTCCGACGGTGCGGCATGAGCAACGTACGTCGGTCGGCAAGTAACGGTGCACGGGGCGGAAGAGAGGGGGACAGGTCCATGTTTTCGGCCAACGTGTTAGACGCCAAGACACCCGAATTGGCCGAACAATGGACCAGTCCCCGGCCGTGGGCGTGAACGGTTACGTCGGGAACCTTGGCGGCAGTTCGCGCCTGCGTGAGCTGCAGTTGTCTCTTGCCATGTCTTATCGCCAGTGAGCCGGTTGAATTGTGTTTGGTTTCCCGTACATTGGGAATTCTGCAGGAAGAGCATAGCCAATCGCCCAGAGGATCGTCTCGCATCAAGGAGAACCATCATGCTTGAGAACCGGCTTGCCGGGCTGCCCGCGGTGTGCGTTTTCGCGGCACAACTCTCACATACGGCCCAACTCGGGAGTAGGACCGCGGTTCTGTTTCAACTGGCGCTGATGGTGGCGTTGCATGGGCTTTTGGCTGGAACGGGCGTGGGCAGCCCACCGTCGCCCGCGGGTCGCGGATCGGAAAAGCCGTTCGACAGCGGCGACAAGGCGGCGGAGCCGGTGAAGTGGATGCCCGCCAACTCGAGCCCGTTTACGATCAACGGTCTATGGTGGCTGCGGGAGAACGGCGGCGAATACCTGCGGTTGCCGAAGCGGGTTGAACTCACGCGGGGGATCGAACGAAAGGTCTGGACCTACGCGCACTATCCGGCCGGAGCCCGAGTGCGCTTTCGTACCGATTCCGCCTCCCTTCGTTTGCGGATCGATCATGCCGGAGACACGCTGGCCTGGAAGCAGTTCAGCTTGATGGGAATGGCGGGAATCGAAGTCTACGAAGGTCCGCCCGATCGGATGCAGTTCCGCATGATTTCAACGCCCGTCAGCGGAACACAGCCTTATGCGGTCGATCTCCGCCCCTTTCCAGATCGCCGCGTGCGAGACGTCACTCTTTATCTACCGGCCTATGCGAAGCTGGGGTCGCTGGACATCGCGGTGGATCCCGGCGCGAACGTAGAGCCGCCCACACCATTCGCCCTCGACAAACCCGTCGTTTTCTACGGCACGTCGTTCATCCAGGGCGGTTGTGCATCGAGGGCTTCGATGAATTTGCCTGCCCTGATCGGACGGATGCTGGCAGTCGACGTGGTCAACCTGGGATTTGCGGGAGACGGCCGCTGCGAGCCCGAGATGGCGACGATTGCAGCCGAGATCGACGCGGCATGCTTCGTCATGGGGCCGATCCTGGACAACGTGGAACTGATGCGCCAGAACTATCCAAGGTTTGTTGCCATCCTCCGAGAGCGATGGCCGGACCGGCCCATCTTTCTGATGTCGCGACTGCACACGGTCGGCCATTCGGAACCATATACGGTAAACGGCCTGGTCCGGGAGGTGTACGAGTCGATGCGGGCGAGGGGAGACCGCAACGTGCATTTCTTCGATTCCTTCCCATTGTACGCCGATGGCGCCATCCATCCGACCGTTGAAGGCCTCCATCCCAGCGACCTGGGGTTCAAGATCATCGCCGACGCGCTGGCGCCGGAGGTCGCGCGGATTTGCAGGCTGTCTGAGCCCTAGCGAAGAAGCGAGAAGACCGCTACCATCAAGAAGTCACAAAAGCGGCGATCCCGCTGCTTCCAATACAGCAAGCGTTGGCGGCACCGGTTGCGGCAGCCGCATGGATGGGGGACGGAGCCTTTAGAAGTGATTCGACGATGATGCAAAATACCCTGGGGTTTGACAATGCGGCGTATTTGCGGGAGCAAACGGCCGCCATTCTCGATCGTGTCCGCCGCTTCGGCGATAAGCTGTACCTGGAATTCGGGGGCAAGCTGCTGTTCGACTACCACGCAGCCCGTGTGCTTCCCGGTTTCGATCCCAACGTCAAGATGCAGCTCCTGGCACAGCTCAAGGAGAAGGCGGAGATCCTTCTGTGCATCCACGCGGGGGCCATTGAGCGGAAGAAGATGCGTGCCGACTTTGGCATCACTTACGACGCCGACGCCATGAAACTGATCGATGATCTGGGCGAATGGGGGATTGAGTTGCGGGGAGTCGTGGTGACACGGTTTGACGATCAGCCGGCCGCCGTGCAGTTTCGGAACAAGCTCCAGCGGCGCGGTATCGCCGTCTTCACCCATCGGCCGACGAAGGGCTACCCCGCCGACGTCGACCGAATCGTCAGTTCGGAAGGCTACGGCGCGAATCCGTACCTTGAAACGGAGAAGCCGCTGGTGGTGGTGACCGGCCCCGGTCCGGGCAGCGGCAAACTGGCCACCTGTCTGAGCCAGATGTACCACGATCACCGCCGCGGCATCCGTTCGGGATACGCGAAGTTCGAGACGTTTCCCATCTGGGATCTGCCCGTGAGCCATCCTGTGAATGTGGCTTACGAGGCGGCGACGGCAGATCTGCACGACGTGAACATGATCGACCCCTTCCATCTGGAAGCGTGCGGCGAGACAGCCACCAACTACAATCGCGACGTGGAGGCTTTTCCGGTGCTCCAGAAGACTTTCGAGCGGATCACCAGAGGAGAGCCCGTCTACCGGTCGCCCACGGAGATGGGGGTGAATCGTGCGACCGCCGGGATCACCGAGGATATGGCGGTCCAGGCGGCGTCGCGGGCCGAGGTGATCCGGCGGTATTTCCGCACGGCCTCCGAGTACGCCATGGGATTGGTCGAGGAACGGACAGTACAGAGGGTGCAGCGTTTGCTGGAGGTTCTGCACGTCAAACCCGAGGACCGGCGCGTGGTCACTCCCGCAAGACAGGCTGCCGAAGAGGCTCAGCTCCAGGGCCGCGGAAACGAAGGCGTTTATTGCGGGGCGGCGATCGAACTGAGGGACGGGCGCCTGGTTTGCGGGAAGAACTCTCCACTGATGCACGCCGCGTCGAGCCTGATCATCAATGCCGTAAAGCAATTAGCGGGGGTGCCCGATGGTATTCATCTTCTGGCTCCCAGCATTATCGACTCGGTTACCAAGGTGAAGAAGGATGTTCTGAGCCAGAAGACGGTGAGCCTGGATCTCGAGGAGACCTTGATCGCACTTGCGATCAGCATGACAGCCAATCCGATGGCTCAACTCTGCGTCGAGAAACTGAAAGAGCTTCGCGGCTGCGACGTCCACATGACGCACATCCCAACCCCGGGTGATGAGGCCGGGCTGCGCCGGCTGGGCGTGCACCTGACCAGCGATCCGAATTTCGCAACCAAGAACCTGTTCGTGTCCTGACGGCAGAAGAAGGGACAGGCACATTTTGCTCCGAAGACTCCGCAAAATGAGCCAGTTCCCAACGGTCCGTGATTTGATCGTAGGGCGGACTTCAGTCCGCCGGGGCGGAGCAAACTCCGCCCTACGAAGTTGTTCGTGGACAGGTGCTAAAAGTTGCTCAGGCAGACTTGTTACGAAATCTCGACGAGGTGTCGGCGAAGTGCCGCAATGACCAGGCGCAATTCCGCCTCGAGCGAACGCTGAAGTTCTTCGATCTGGTCGGAGGTGCCCTTGTCGGCCGCTGCTTCGAGGCGGGCGGCGTACTCGAAAAGCCGTTCGGCGCCGAAGTAACGAACCGAGCCTTTGAGGGTGTGCGCTGCCATACGCAGTTTGCCCCGGTCGCCGTTGGCGGCCGCATCGCGAATCGCGGCCATCAGACGCGGCGATTCTTCGAGTTCCGCGGCGATGAGGGTTTTCAGGATCTCGGGATCGGAGCGGGTTACTTCCAGGATCTTTTCCCAGTCCACGGCCTTCTCGCATTCCGGGCTCGCGGCGATTGCTTCGCTCATCTCGCTGGAAAACAGTCCGGCCACTTTCTCAAAAAGCACTTCCGTGCGAATCGGTTTGGATACGTAGTCATCCATGCCCGCTGCCAGGCACAACTCGCGATCCCCTTTGAGCGCATGCGCGGTCATTGCGACGATGGGGATACGGCCGCCGGTTTGCTTCTCTCGGGCACGGATCCGGGTGGTCGCCTCCAAGCCGTCCATCTCCGGCATCTGCACGTCCATCAGCACCAGATCGAATTGCCCTGTCTCCAGTGCGGTGATGGCCTCCCGGCCGTTGTTGGCCACGGTCACCGTGTGGCCTTCGCGCTCGAGCAAGGCGACGGCGAGCTTCTGATTCACCACGCTGTCCTCGGCCAGCAGGATCCGGCGAGGGGCGATCCGTCTCGCTTGGCAGTTTGGGGAGACCGCCACGGGCTCGTGTTCCGCCGTGAGGCCCAGCGCGAGGACGATGGCGTCGAACAGTTCCGATTGCTTGACCGGTTTGAGCAGATAGGCAGCGATCCTGCATTGCTCGCAGCGGGCGCCATCGTCCGGACGATCGCCGGAGGTGAGCATGATGATCGCCACGTCGGCGATCCGGGGGTCGCGCCCGATCTGTTCGGCCATCGCGAAGCCGTCCATCTCGGGCATATGGGCATCGGTGACGACGAGGCGCAAAGGAGCCCCTTCGCGTTCGGCCTCTCGCATTCGCCGAAGTCCTTCGCGGGCACCCGACGCGATGGTCGGCAGCATTCCCCAACTGGCGAACATTTCGTGGAGGATCTGGCGATTCGTGGCGTTGTCGTCCACCGCAAGCACTCGCAGCCCACGGAGCGACGCGAGGTCGACACGACGAGCCGCGGCAGGCGCGTTCTCCGCGAGGTCGAATTGGGCGGTGAAGTGGAACCTGCTCCCTTGGCCCACGCGGCTCTCCACCCAAATCCGGCCGCCCATCTGTTCCACGAGCCGGGAGGAGATCGCCAATCCGAGCCCGCTCCCTCCATGGCGACGGGTGAGCGTGCCGTCGACCTGCTCGAACGCCTGGAAGATGGTGGCCTGTTTCTGCTCGGGGATGCCGATCCCGGTGTCGCGCACGGAGAAATGCAGCGTCACGTGTGCCTGCTTCCGCGATTCGAGACGGACGTCGAGGACCACTTCGCCCTGCTGGGTGAACTTCAGCGCGTTGCCCACCAGGTTGACCACGATCTGTCGGAGCCGGCTGGGGTCACCGACAACGAACGGGGGTGCATCGGGTGCGATGTGGCAGGCGAGTTCCAGTTCCAGCTTGTGTGCTCGGAGGGCGAGCGACTTCATTGTGTCGCCCAGCACCTCCCGCAGATCGAAAGGAGTACTGTCCAGGACCAGCTTTCCCGCTTCGATTCTCGAGAAGTCGAGGATGTCGTTGATCACGGCGAGTAAAGCCTCCCCAGAGTCTTTCACCGTGGCCAGGAACTCCCGCTGGTGGGGCGAAAGAGTGGTATCCAGGATCAACTCGGTCATCCCGATGATCGCGTTCAGGGGAGTGCGAATCTCATGGCTCATGTTGGCCAGGAAGGTGCTCTTGGCGAGGTTGGCCGCTTCCGCAGCCTCCTTGGCTGCGTGCAGAGCCTCTGCGGCGCGCTTCTCATCCGTGATATCGCGGACGGTTGCCTGCAGCACTGCGCGGCCGTCGAGTTCCATTCGGGTCAAGAGCACCGAGGCGGGGAACTCGCGGCCGTCGATCCGCTTGTGGGTCCACTCGAAAAAATGGGAGCCGCGCTCGAGAGCCAGGGCCATCATCTGCTGCGCCTTGACCGACGATAGTTCCCGGTCGGGCTGGAGTTCGGGCGACAGCTCGGTCGGCGTCAGCGACGTGAACTCCTCTTCATCGCGACACCCAAACAGCGCCAAGGCGGCGGGGTTGCCGCCGAGGAACCCCTTCTCGGGCGCCACGATCATGATCGCATCCCTGGACGAATTGTAGAGGGTGCGGTATTTCGTCTCGCTGGCCTGGAGGAGTTCCTCCTCGGCCCGGCGGCGTTGAATGAGCTGCCACATCCCCTGCATCAGCAAAGTCAGTTGGCGGATATCGGCGCCGTCGTACGGTTCCTCCTTGTTCCCCACGCCGGCCACGATCACGATACGGTTGCCGTCGAACACGGGGACGTTCACATGGCGGGTCACGTGGACATGTCCTTCCGGGTAGCCCTTTTTGGCCGGGTTCGCGGCCGGATAGTCGTTTGTGACGACCGGTTTCCGCTGACGGACAGCTTCGCCCCACAACCCCGTCTGGTCTACCCGGTAGACGATCGGCTTGTCGATAATCTTGCACTGATCCATTGCCGTCTTCGACCAGGCGTGCATCGTGAGCTCGCTCTCGTCGGCATTGGTGAACGCCAGATAGCCGATCTCGCTCCGGGTAAGCCGCACGGCCTCTTCCAGGGCGAAATCCGTAATCTCCTGGAAGGAAGCGCCCGACATCTGGTTCAACTTCAGCAGGGCTTCCAGCCGCGATTCGTCAAGGCGCAGCCGTGTTTCCGCCTTCCGCCGTTCCGCTTCCAGGTGCAGGCCATACAGGGCAAACGAGATGTCGCCCGCCGTCTCGCGGAACAGGCTACGATCCTCGGGGTCGATCTCCGTGCCGGCAGGCAAAGATCCGACCATCACCCCATACACGTTGCCGTCTGTTGCCAGCCGGACGGCCATCGTCCGCCCGTCGCAATGAAGCTGGCAGGCGGCGCACTGGTGGCACTCGGAGATTTCCGTTCCCAGGTCGCTTACGTCGGCCCGGGATAGAACCTGCCGCAGGCACGAAGGGACGTCTGCCGACTCGATCGTTTCCCGGAGCGGCACAAAGGCGTCGCCCAAGCCGGCTTCCGCAACCACTTGCAGATGTTCGCCGTCTCCGAGGATCGCAACCAAGGCATGGCGGTATCCGCGGCTTTCGGTAAGAGCGCCGCAGACCTGGCGGAGAAGCCGGTCTCGATCCTTTTCTTTCACGATGAGCTGGTTGATGTTGCGGATCCCCCGCAGCACCGCGTTGACGTGTTCCAGCCGCCGGTGGCTATCGCGAAGCGACTGTTCGGAATCTCTCAGCATGCGGAATACGGGGAACATGCCTCCGATGCCCGCCAGCATCAACGCCGAGACTGCCAGCCCGACGAACTCGAACGTCCGATCCGGCGAAAGCGGCATATCGCCCGCCAGTGAGTCCGCCAGCGCGACGCCGCGACGGGCAACCATCAGGAGGATTGCGGCGGCGACAAGTCCCCAGGCCCACCGTTTTCCCGTAAACCAGATGAGCCGGACGGCGAGTAGCGCAGCCGCGGTCTGGCAGATCATCGACAAGGCAACAATGAGGGTCGTATGCATCGGAACGCCCCGAGAAGAAGAGACACGGATCGCGAAGAGCACACGGCAGATGCGCCACCAACCCGCTTCGTTAGACATTCTATCCCGGATTTCGGGCGCCATCCACACCTTGCCGCGTTGCAGGCCACTTAGAGGTCCTAATAAAACGGGGACAGGCACCTCGCAAAAGCGCCTGTTTTCCATTTTTTACGAGTGTTTGGCTCGGAGCCAGTCCCCGTTTTGTCAGGGCCTCTTAAGCACCACCCGGCAGCGAAGGCTGGCCAACCGGCTCGTCGGTGCTCTGAACACGGCCCGTTGGACCTTTGGGCGTCGGCTGCCGGCGGCGTTGTCCCCGGGGCTCGGGCGGACTTCGCCCCGGGCTACCATGTCTTGCCCCTTTGCGGCGGATCGTCGGGCGATGTTGCGGATCGCGAAGTGAAGTGGGAAATCGGCCCCAATGAATTCAGGAGTCGACGAATGGAGTAGAGCTGTTTGCGGCATGCAAGATAAGAGGCGAGGCTTGCCAGATCGAGCGCAACGGGCTATGTTCGAGGTGTTGCCGGATACCAATGAAGCATATCGTAGCGCCGACTTGCGCGCGTTAGAAAAGGCACGTACGGAAGGCGGGGAAAGAGTGATCGAGGGCCTATTGGACGGCGTCCGGCTTGGCGGAGTGAGGCTTGTCTGCTGCAAGGATGCGGCCGAAACGCGGGATCGCGTGCGAATCTGGGGAGAGGAGAGAGCCGGCGGGCAACGCGTCGTTGTCTGCAATTGGAACGAGATTCCCGAAACGTCTGCGGTCCTTGACCAGGCGATCGACGCTCTCGCTCGCACCGCTCTGGGCCTGTGGCCCAACTGGTATGGCAAGCGGGCAAGCGATGCCGGCGCTGCTCGGGACGAGGTTCCAGCGTCGTATTCAGTCGAAGCGCTGCCTCGTGGTGTGTTTGTTTCCTGGCTGGAAAACGCGGCTGACCGCTGCCGGCGAGGACGCGTTCCGCGCATGCCGAAGTTCGCCAACTCGGTTCAGGCAGCGCAGCTTGCCTTGGCTATCGAGCCGCAGCATCTTTATCTTGTGCTCGCCCCGGCAGATCCGAAAGTGGAAGCAGCAAAGATGCTTGGGTTTGCCCGCGCCGCCGAATGGCTGGCCAAGGAGACACAGGCCCGCGTGGTGGTGCTCATGCCTGCGGAATTGGCAAGTTGTCCAGAACTGGATAGCATCAACTTCGAGGCGGTCGATTTCCCCGTTGCAGCGGCCGAGCGGACCGCGGTCTGCGAAGAGAAGCGGTCGCTTTGGGTCTGGCCCTTCCACGGCAACCCTCATCCCGACAGCCCCGGCGAACAGCTCCTCGCCCAGCGGCTCTCGCAGGACGCCGAACTGGCAGGACTGTTCGCTTTCAATCAACCGCTCGAGACCGTACGCGGGAGCGTGTTCACGGTGGATCTGCTCTGGAATACGGGCAGAGTGGTCGTCGAGGTTGACGGCTACGGCTGGCACAGCGGTGCCAGGGCGTTTCGCCAAGACCGGCAGCGGGACTATGAACTGGTGATCAGCGGGTATCTTGTTGTTCGCCTGACCCACGACGAGATTATGGAAGACCCCGCGCTCGCCCTGGAGAAAATTCGCGACGTGGTGGCCTACCGGCGCGCAGGAATTCCTTGGAAAGGAGACGATCGATGAATTTCACCCCATCTCCGCTGCAGACCCTTTTCCTCTGGCGGCTGCTGGCTAGCGACGGTGGCGATTTCTGGAAGCGGATCAAGCCGCCGATCGAGGCGAAGGAAAGAAAGGCCCTTGAAGAGGCCGGGCTGATTACGGTCGAGAAGCGCAAGGAATCGGAACGGAAAGGAGCACGGCCGGTGCTTGTCGTTTCGCTGACGGAGCAAGGCTGGGACTGGGCCTCCAACCATCTCGATGCCGATTTCTCGCAGAAATCGCCGGCCGCCGGTCCGGTGCTTCATTCGATCCTCGGCAAACTCAAGGTTCACCTGGCCAGAACGGGCACATCTCTGGCCGATTTCGTCTGCCCCCCCGCAATGGTCCGGGCCGACGGCCAGACGGACATGGCGCAACGGATTCGAGACGGGTACTATCAAGCCAGCGGCGGACGATGGAACGTGCGAGTGCGGCTGGCAGACCTCCGAGGCGCGCTGGCCGACGTCGCCCGCGATGAGTTGGACACGGTGCTCCTGGCCATGGAACGGGAAGGCGGCCTGGTGCTCTATCCGTTGGACGACCCGCAGGAAATCCGACCTGATGACGAAGCGGCTGCCGTCCCGAACACGTTGGGCATTCGCCGGCACATCGTCTATATCGAGAGGTAGCATCATGACGGAACTGGAGGCACTCAAAGCGATCGACTTCGACTGGACGGTGCACTTGAAAAGCGTCTGGTCCGATCGGCCTTACGACGTCCCCGACTTGCACCACGATTTGCGAAAGGAATTTGGCGAAAAGCTGGCTGTGCTCAACGGCGATCCGACTCGTCTGTCACCGTTGGGATGGCCGATCGTCGGCCGCGGTGGCAGCGGCAAGACGCATTTGGTGTCCGTGCTTCGGCGACTGGCTCTGGACCAGCACAACGCCTTCGTGCTGGTCGACATGACCGACGTGCACGACTTTTGGGAGACCGTGCTTCTCGGCTATCTCAGCTCGCTCCAGCAGGAATGCGAAGTGGATCGCTTCCAATACCAGAACATTTTGGAACGGTTCATTGATACACTCAAGACCAGGGAGCCGGCCGCGGAAATCCTCGACCGGCTTGGGCAGGCAAAGACCACGAGCCTGGCGGAAGTTGCCAAGAAGCTGCTGGGAGCACTGAGCCGGAAACATCCGCGCGAGACCCTCGAGCATCAGGACGTAATCCGGGCCCTGCTCGCCCTGAACTCCGAAGATTTCGAGATCTCCAGTACGGGGCTCACATGGCTTCAGGGGCACCCGATCGAAGAAGAGGCCCAACGGACCCTGGGATTCAAGACGCCCAGCCGCAGTCCCATTCAGATCGTCGAGGCTCTCTCCTGGCTGATGAGTCTCGCCGGCCCCACGGTTCTGGCGCTGGACCAGCTCGATCCGATCGTTGCGCATCTGAATATCGCCGCGGGCGGGTACGATTCCGATGAGTCCAACGAGGAGATTCGCGTAGCACGGAGTATCATCGAGAGAATCGCCGCAGGTCTCGGAGCACTGCGGGACGTCACCCAGCGAACTCTTATCGTCGTCTCCTGCCTGGAAACGACCTGGAACAGGCTCTCCCAGCAAGTCGCCCTGAAAACGACGCTGGATCGCTACGAACCACCGCGACAAATCAAGGAGATCAATAGCCGGGAGCTTGCCCTGACTTTCCTGCTTTCAAGACTTACGCCCGCGTACCGGCGGACTGGCTTTTCCCCTCCGTATCCCACGTGGCCCTTCGCTCCCGAGGCATTTGAGGGAGCACAAGGCCTGTCCCCGCGAGACCTTTTGAAGTTCGGATACGAACACGTAAGGACTTGCCTTAGTCTTGGCCAGGTGAAAGAAGTCCGCCTGTTCCAAACTCAGGCGTCTCCGGCTCCACCGGTCAAGCCCAACGATCGCTTCCAGTCGCTCGACGCCACGTTTCGCGAGCATCGTCAGCAGGCCCTGCCAAGCCAACTCCTGGACGAAAAGATGGACGACGAGCGGCTGGCGCCCCTCTTGCAGACTGCCTGCCGCTGCCTGATCCATGAAAGCTCGCTGCCGCTAAGCGTCGAAGCGGTGGTCGACGTCGATTTTCATGGGGGCAAGACGACGCGGCCACTGCACGCCCGTGTGCGTCTGATTCATCATGACGAAGGCGAACGGGAGGAGCATTTCTGCCTGCGCGCGCTGGAACGGACCAACGCCCGTGCCTTTCAGGCGCGATTCAGCGCGGCCATGATCCAATCGGGGATCGACCGGAGGCTGGGCTTTCGCCGTCTCGCCATCTTCCGGAGCTCGCCCCTGCCGGGAGGACAGGTAACCGGCCAGCTTATCGATAAATTCAAGCAGTCCGGGGGCCTGTTCTTGACCCCGAGCGAGGACGACTTGCGGACGCTCTGGGCGTTGTGGAAGCTGCAGCAGGAGAACGACCCCGATCTTATGGATTGGCTCCGGGACCGCCGGCCAGCATCCCAACTTTCGGTGATGCGATCGGCGGTAGGCCGATTTTGTTGCGAGGATACCTCACCCTCGGAACGGCAGGCGGCTAGTTTGGCGGACACGACGGCCGAAAACGCATCTTTGCCGCGGCCGTCCGCGGTCAATTTCCCGCGGCCCGCAGCGCCAGCGCCCCGCGCGCCGGCATCGGCGGACTTGACCTTGGGCTGGCGAATCCTTGGCGACAGGCCGATCGAGGTGGTTCGCATGCCGGTAGCTGCTTTGGAAAAGCACACCGTGATCCTGGCCGGGGCGGGTTCGGGAAAGACGGTGTTGATTCGGCGGCTGGTGGAAGATGTCGCGCTGCTTGGCATTCCCTCGATCGTGATCGACGGCGCCAACGACCTGGCGACCCTTGGCGACCGGTGGCCGCAGCCGCCGGAAAACTGGCAGGAGGAAGACCCGGCGAAGGCCGACACTTACATGGATCAGACGGAGGTGCTGATTTGGACGCCCGGCCGGGAATTCGGGAATCCCTTGCGTCTTGAACCGCTGCCGGACCTTGCTGCGGTTGCCGACGACGAGGATGAACTTACCGCGGCGGTGGAAATGGTCCGCGAGTCGCTTCAAAAGATCGTTGCACCGGGTTCGAGCACGACAACGCCCAAGAAGATGGGCATTCTTTCTGCGGCACTGCGATACTTTGCTCGCCACGGCGGCGGTTCGCTGACAAGCTTCGTCGCTTTTCTACGGGAACTGCCCGAGGATGTCGGATTGGGCGTGCAAAACGCGGCGAAGCTCGCGCGCGACATGGCCGATCATCTGAGAGCGGAAATCGAGACCAACGTGCTGCTGCACGACAGCGGCGCGGCTCTTGATCCGGCCTTGCTGTTCGGGGATGCGCGGGCGAAGGGGCAGGGTGACCGTTCACGGAGCGGAAGCGACGGGGACAGGTCCGTATTTTCGGGTAACGTCTTACCGGCGCAGTTCATTCCACAGGCCGAAAAATGGACCAGTCCCCGACCGCCCCGTGAACGGTTACAGGGGAAAGTCCGCATCTCCGTGATCAATCTCGTCGGTCTCTCGGGCCTGGAATCGCAGCGCCAGTTTCTCAATCAACTGGCCATGACGCTGTTTTCGTGGATCAAGAAGAACCCGAATCCGCCGGTGCGGCCTTTGCGGGGGCTGCTGGTGATCGACGAGGCGAAGGACTTCGTGCCGTCGCAGGGCTCGACCGCCTGCAAGCCGAGCCTGATGCGATTGGCGGCGCAGGCGCGGAAGTATCACTTAGGGCTCGTTCTGGCCACGCAGAACCCCAGGGAGATCGAAAACACGATGATCGGCAACTGCTCGACCCATTACTACGGCAAAGCCGGATCGCCGGAGGCGATCAAAGTGGTCCGCGAACAGATCCATCTCCGTGGAGGAAGCGGCGACGATGTGCCGGCCCTGCCGAAAGGGACGTTCTATGTGTTCAACGCCGACGCGAAGATGCAAGCGCCCGTGAAGGTGCGGCTGCCTATGTGCCTTTCACACCATCCGTCCAATCCGCTCGATGAACAGGAGATCCTTCGTCGCGCGGCCGAGTCGCGCCGGTTGCTTGAATAGTCCCACCGACCGGACACCGATAGCCCCGGGATACCGTTCACGGGCGGGAAGCGAAACAGTTGCCCTATTGTTCGAGGTATCCCTTGTCGACGGCGTCACGAATGAGATCGAGGACATGGTTCCACAAGTCCGGCGCCCCGTCGGCGATGAGGCGGTTGCGGGCGAGCACCTGATCGGATGTTACGCCGTGCTGCCGCCAGGCTTTGCCTTGCGTGAAGTAGTTGTGCAGAATCGGCTGGAAACGGTCCAGCGCGGCGGCATACCGGGCTTCAGGCGTCTGGCGAGCTTCGAACTCGTCCCATAGCGCCCGGATTTCCGCCGCCTGATCCGAAGGAAGGATGTTGAAGATGCGGTCTGCCGCAAGTTGTTCCCGGGCAGGCTTGTCTTGCGAAGCGACCGTGTCGTAGGCAAATGTGTCTCCCGCGTCGATCTCCACCAGGTCGTGCACGAGAACGAGTTTGATCGCTCGCAGCAGATCGATGCCCGGGGCGGTCGCGTACTCGGTCAGGAGCAAAGCGAACATCGCCAGGTGCCACGAATGTTCCGCATCGTTTTCGCGCCGCGATGAGTCCATAAGCCAGGTCTGCCGGACCACTTGCTTGAGCTTATCGATCTCGACGAGAAACTCGATTTGACGGGCGAGGCGAGAAGGGTCGTTCACGGCAGATTCTTGCTCCGGATTCGAGGGTTCCATTTCCTGCATCGTTCAAAAACGGGGACAAGCACCTCGGCACGACGGTGTTTTTTCAGCGGCCTTCAGGGGATTTGGCCCGGAGCCTGCCCCCGCGTCTGAAGGATGCCCCCTTTCCCGCGCAACCCATCCTGCCGGCGATAAGCAGGGCCATTTCAAGCGCTTGTTCGTAGTTGAGCCGCGGATCGACGTCGCTGAGATAAGCGCGGTCGAGGTCCGCTTCCGTCAGTCCTCGGGCGCCGCCGATGCACTCGGTAACGTTCTCACCCGTCATCTCGAAGTGGACGCCGCCGAGGATCGAGCCTTTGCGATTGTGGAGATCGAACGCCTGCTCGAGTTCGGCGAGGATGTCGTCGAAATTCCGGGTCTTGATGCCGCGCCCGGTCAAGACGGTGTTGCCGTGCATCGGATCACAGCACCAAAGGACCGTACGGCCCGACTGCGACACGGCGTCGATCAGCGGCGGCAGACACTCGCCGATTCGCGTGCTGCCGAAACGATGGATGAGCGTCAACCGGCCGGGCTCATCGGCCGGATTGAGGATTTCGATGAGCGAAAGGAGTTCTTGCGGGGTGATGGACGGCCCTATTTTCACTCCGATCGGATTGGCGATGCCTCGGAAGTACTCGACGTGGGCGCCGTCCAAGGCCCGGGTCCGCTCGCCGATCCAGGGGAAGTGCGTATTGAGGTTGTACCAGTGTTCACGGCGGGGCACCTGACGGGTCTGGGCCTGCTCGTAGTCGAGGTGCAGCCCTTCGTGGCTGGTGAAGAAGTCGACGCGGCTGAACTCGCCGAGGGTGCGGCCGGCAAGGGTTTCCATGAATCCCACGGCGTCGACGATCGCGCCGGTAATTCTGCGGTACTCATCGGCCAGAGCGGCGTACTTAATGAAGTCGAGATCCCAGAGTTCGGGGTGGTGCACGTCGGCGAAGCCGCCCTCGACCAGGCCACGAATGAAGTTGAGTGTCAAAGCCGCGCGCTCGTAACCCCGCAGCAGTAGTTCCGGATCGGGCGTCCGGTCCTGCAACGTAAATCCTCTCCGGTTGATCAAGTTTCCTCGGTAGCTGGGCAGCGAGATGCCGTCACGGGTTTCCGTCTCGGCGGAGCGGGGCTTTGCGTATTGCCCGGCAAACCGGCCGACCCGTATTACGCGTTTTCGGCACCCGTATACCAACACGATGCTCATTTTCAGAAGGATCTTGAGCTTGTTGGCGATGGTCGCCGACTCGCAGTCTTCGAAGCACTCGGAACAGTCGCCGCCCTGAAGGAGAAAACGCTCGCCCCGCGCGGCTTCCGCCAACTGCGACTTGAGGTTCTCAACTTCCCAGCTCGTGACCAGAGGCGGCAGCTTGGCCAGGCTTTTCAGCACCCGGCCGAGGGCTTCACAATCGGGATAGACGACTCGCTGGGCGATCGGTTTGCTTTGCCAGGATGTGCGGGACCACGTGCCGGACTCGCGGGAGGTACGGTTCATCTTGGGGCAGGATTTTGAGGGAACTGCGGGATCGCTTCAGCCGTCGGTCGACGGCGACTCGGCAGGGGGACTGCAGTGTTTCGTGAGCGTCACAATGTTACCGCTTTCGTTGTAGCTAACCTCGTCCATAAAGGTACGCATCAGCAGCACGCCGCGTCCGCTCGCCTTTTCGAGGTTCGCCGGATCGGTGGGGTCGGGAAGCGACGTTGGATCAAAGCCTCTGCCTTCGTCTCGGATCGTGAACGTGGCGCGGTTGCGGGTGACCTTGACCCGGACATGGACCTGCCGCTCGCAGTAGGGCGTCTGATGCCTTCGCTGTTGAACCAGCGTGTGGTAGGCGTTGTCGCTTTCCTCTTTCAGTCTGGAGTCGACCTCCAGGTTGCCATGATACATGGCGTTGACGAGCGCCTCTTCCAAAGCCACGCCCACTCGCATGCGGTCCACTTCGTCCGAAAGGCCCAACTGAGCCACCGCTTCCTGGAGGTAGGCGATCAAGGGCGGGAAAAGGCTGGCGTCGTTTTCCAGTTGGAACTCGTGCTCGCTCCTCGTGATGCAACTCATCAGCCGGCTCTGGCTCCTCCGGTGGGTCGCCGCGGCCAGCACTTTCTGGAGGACGTCGCATAGATCTCGACTGATCAATCGCTTCGGAACGTAGCTGGCCGCCCCGGCGCGGAGTGCCTGGATGGCCACTTCTTCATTCCCCATCGACGTCATGACCACGACGGGAACGAGCGGAAAGCGGGTCCGTACCTCGCCGATGAGTTGCAAACCGTCCATCTCGGGCATGATCAGGTCGGTAAGGACCAGATCGGGAAGCTTACGCTCCATCTCGTCGAGAGCGAGCATGCCATCGGCGGCATAATGGACCGTCATTTCCGTTTCTTTCTCGATTACCCCTCCGACAAGTCGGCGATCGACTGCCGAGTCATCGACAACAAGCACCGTCGGCACGTGGTGGCCCTCCTCTCATGCGGGTTTCTACTCAGCCAACTTCCGCCTTTCGATCGCTCTCGCTTTCGGCGAGGCGGTCAGACAGCGCCGACAGAACGCGTCCAAGCTGTGTCTTCAGCAGATTCGCCAATTCACTCGGTTCCTTCTCATCCCCCGTCATCGCCGCTCGTTCGAGTTGAAAGGCCGTATCGGAAGCCTTATCGGCCCCAACGTGCTGAAGCGAACTCTTGAGCGTGTGAGCCGCGCGTTTCAACTCGTTTCGGTCATCGTGCTTCAATGCCTGGTAGATGGCGGCCATAAGTTGGGGGCCCTCGTCCAGAAACACCCGAGCAACCGCGTGGAGCAAATCGGCGTCACCGCGGACACCATCGAGCGCTTTTTGCCAATCGAAGGGCAAGTCGTTTCCCGAAGATTTCCCCGACTCGGTCCGTCCAAACCGGAGACTTCCGGCAACAGCCTCGATTTTCTCGAACAAGCGCGCCGCGCGGATCGGCTTGGACACATACTCGTCCATTCCCGCGGCCAGACACCGTTCGCAGTCCCCTTTCAAGGCATGTGCCGTCATCGCAATGATGGGCAAGTGGCGGCCAGTACTCTTCTCCCGGGCTCTTATGGCTACGGTTGCGTCCAGCCCATCCATTTCCGGCATCGACACATCCATCAGAAGCAAGTCGTAACGATCAGATTCGGCCGCCGCCACAGCCTGGCGGCCGTTGTCGACCACGGTTGCCTGGTGCCCTTGTCTCTTCAACAACTCAAGCACTAGTTTTTGACTGACCAGGCTATCTTCGGCAACCAGCACCTTCAGCGGTCGAGCGGCTGCTTCCTCGCCGTTAAGGGAAGCGCCCTTCTCGCCTCTGGCAGCCACGCCCAGGGCCAATAGTATTGCGTCGAAAAGCTCTGAATCTTTGACCGGCTTCGTCAGGTAGGTCGTGATTCCCAGCCGTTCGCAGCGAGCGGCATCGCCGGGAGCGTCGGAGGAGCTCAGCATCATGATCACGGTTTCGGCGAGGCCGTGGTCCGTCTTGATCTTTTCCGCCAAGGCGAAACCGTCGAGGGCCGGCATGTTGGCGTCGGTGAGAACAAGTCGAAACGGCCGGCCGGCTTCGGACGACCGGCGAAGCCGGTCGAGAGCGTCGGCGCCGGAAGAGACCGTCACGGCCCGGATGCCATGGCGGCGGAGCATTTCTTCGAGGATTTGCCGGTTCGTCGCGCTGTCGTCGACGACCAGCACTCGCAGGTCACAAGCTTCCCCCGGTTCAAGCGGCAATCTCTGGACGACCTCTTCGCCAGGCAGCCCGACGCGGGCGGTGAAGTGAAAGGTGCTTCCCTCGCCTAGCCGGCTCTCCGCCCAAATCCCGCCGCCCATCATCTCGACGAGTTTGCTGGAGATCGCCAGCCCGAGCCCCGTACCCCCGAATCGCCTGGTGGAGGAAAAATCCACCTGCTCAAACGCTTCAAAGATGCTCGCGAGCTTGTCTTCCGGTATGCCGATGCCGGTGTCGGAAACCGCAAAATGAAGGACAACGGCATCGTCTTCCTCCGTCTGCCGCTGGACGTCGAGGAGGACCTCGCCAGCGTCGGTGAACTTGATGGCGTTGCCCACCAGGTTTACCACGACCTGCCGCAGGCGAGCGCGGTCGCCCAGCGCGGCCGAAGGGACATCGGGCCGGATCCGGCAGGCCAGTTCAAGTCCCTTCTCGTGAGCCCGTATAGCCATGGATTTGACGGCGTCGCCCAGGCTCTCGCGCAGGTCGAACAGGGCGTTGTCGAGGCTAAGGCGACCGGCCTCGATTTTCGAGAAATCGAGGATATCATTGATGACCATCAGCAGGGCGTCGCCCGAATCCTGAATGACCTTGAGGTAATCGCGTTGTTCCGGCGTCGGCTCCGTACCGAGCAGTAGTTCGGTCATGCCGATGATGCCGTTCAAGGGCGAACGGATCTCGTGGCTCATCGTGGCCAAGAAGGTGCTTTTCGCCCGGTTGGCGGCTTCGGCTGCATCTTTGGCATAGGCAAGCTGCAATTCGGCCTGTTTCTGTTCGGTGACGTCCCAGAAGACGACCTGCGTGCCCACGATGTTCCCGGCGGCGTCGCGGACCGGCGACTTCATGGTTTGTACGTCGCGAACCTCGCCAAATTGCTCGTTTTTTTCAAAGGTTTCGAAGAGACGGCCGGTTTCCACGACCCGTTGATCATCGCTGCGATACTTGCGGGCGAGGTCTTCCGGATAGAAGTCGAAATCGGTCTTACCGACGATTTCTTCAAACGGTCTGCCGAGGAATTGGCAGAACGACCGGTTGGCAAAGGTGAATCGACCATCGAGATCCTTCCGGAGCACTTGAACGGGAAGGTTCTCGACGAGCGAAGAGTAGAGTGCTTCAGAATCCCGCAGTTCGCCTTCGGCCCGGCGCCGCTCCGCGCGAGTCGCATGGCCGACCAGCGCGTTGACGTAAGCAACCAGGGCGCAGGTGGCCACCAGCGCCCCCAACAGCGAGCCGAGTGGGAGCCAAGTCCGTCGCTCCGCCAGGTAGGCGTCGGTAGGGGTGGCGAAAATCGACCAATGACGATCGGGAATGTCCAGATCGACGTCATGCTCAATTCCGGTGGTTTCCACGTCCATGCCGGCCGGAACCGGCCGGAACCGTATCGGCGATGGGCGCCAGAAGACGAGTCCTTCCTCGTCTGCGTCCGACGTATCGAGGATTGCCAGATCGATTCCCAGCGGCTCGTAGTAGGAGAGCGCCGCGTCGACAATCGTACGCATGCGGAGAATGCCGGCGACAACTCCCAGCGTCTGTTCTTGCCTCTTGCTTGGATTTTCCGGCGGATCCGCACTTCGATAGACCGGTCCCAGGACAAGCAGGTCGCAAGAAAGCCGTTGTTGAGCCAACTCTCCCCACGGTGTGACCGCCAAACCGGCGGAAGCAATGGCACGCTGGATCGCGGCGCGCCCGCCGTCTCTGTCGGCCAAGTCGAGGCCCGGCCCCAGCGTACTCTCCTTGAACGGCTCCAAATAGACGACGGGAAAGTACACCTCGCGAGGTTCGGCGGCAACCAGGTGTCCTCCACGGTGCCGCTGCATGATTTGAAAGGTCGAATCCCCGCGCTGACGAGTCTCTTTTTCCCAGCTCTCGCGCTGCTCGGCGAGAATGCGAGGAGCCCAAGCCGTCGCTACGATGCCGTCGTGGCGACGGAGAAGCGGGGCAATGAAAGCGGTGAACTCGTGTGGTTCAACGCTCTCCGAGCCATCGTAGAAGCTCTTGAGGGTTCGCACGACCTCGATATTGGCGGCCAGTTCGCGTTGAATCGCGCCGAATCGCTGCTCGGCGTCGAATTCGAATCGAACTTCGATAAGTTTGTCCTCGCGATGCCGTAGCGCAACATACCCCAGCAGGGAGGCTATTGCCCCCGCCAGAAAGATTGCCGACAACAGCACCGCTCTCGTTCGGAGCGAGGTGCGGCGGGCAAGGTTTGCCATTGCACCCATCCCGTGGTCAGGCTGCCAAGCCGGCTCGCGCGAATGCGCGCGCCGACCGAAGTTCTCGGCCTCAAACGTGCAAGCTTCCGGTTTGGCGGTGCAAAAAAGGCGGTGCCCCTTGATCAATCCTGTCGAACCGGAAAAACGCTGGCCTGTCGGCTCAACGCAGCACGAAAGAGAATGTCGCGACCGCAGCGCTTTCATTCTAACCATGCGTCAGGATGTCCGCCACCTGGCGCAACCAGCCCTACCAAGTCCGGTGTTCTGGCGGGCCAAGCGGTCATGCACCCCCCCATTGGATGCGTGACAATCTGGGCGATCGTTATCTGCTTCTGCCCAGCGGAAGGCTGACGGTGAAAGTTTTCGAGAAAGCTGCGACGGTGTGGTGCCGACTATCCGCCTCTCAGTCGACAGAGAACAGAGGCCCGCACCGGCCCAGCGATAAAGGTGGGTTGGCACCACAAGTAATAGCGGAATAAGGGAATTCAAGCTGCAAGTCATGCGGAGCCTGTCCCCTTTTCGATGATCCGGCCTCGAACCCCGTGATTGCCGCTTTTGTCTCGGTCATCTAGTCTGGACACTCTGCCGGGCACTATTTAGAGTGGAAAGACAGGATTTCTTGTTTCTTGGGCGACTTTGCTCAGAGGTCAGGCGTGGCAGCAAAAGCTTGGGGGGGCGTCTTTTCCGAAGCGACAGACCGGCGGGTCGAGCAGTTCACCGAGAGTGTGAGCTTCGATCGTCGTTTGTACGCGCAGGATATCGAGGGTTCGCTCGCCCATGCGCGCATGCTCGCCAAGGTCGGACTGCTGAGCAACGACGAGTGCCGACAAATCGAGCGGGCGCTCGCGGCGATCCAGTCGGAGATCGAAGAGGGCCGCTTTTCGTTCTCGGTGGAACTCGAAGACATTCACATGCACATCGAGCGGTCCTTGATCGAACGGATCGGCGACGCCGGCCGGAAACTGCATACCGGCCGCAGCCGCAACGATCAGGTATCGACCGATCTGCGACTCTGGGTCCGGGCGGCGATCGACCGAATCGACAGGCGGCTGGTCGATGTTCAGGCAGCTTTCGTCGGCCGTTGCGACTCGGACCTCGACTGCATTGTTCCGGGCTACACCCACTTGCAGCGTGCCCAACCGATCCTTGCTCCTCACTATTGGCTTGCCTACTGCGAGAAATTCCAGAGGGATCGTCAGCGGCTGGCCGACTGTCGTCGACGAACGAACGTCCTTAGCCTCGGTGCGGCTGCACTTGCCGGCACGAGTCTTCCGATCGATCGCCATGATGTGGCGGAGCAACTCCAATTCGAGGCGGTAGCATCCAATAGCCTCGATGTGTCGAGTGACCGCGATTTCGTGCTGGAATTCGCATTCGTGCTCACGGTAATCGCCGAGCACCTGAGCACCTGGGCCGAGGAGTGGATCCTCTGGTCGACCGCGGAGTTCAGTTTTCTCAGACTTCCCCAGGCGTTCTGCACGGGTTCGTCGATCATGCCCCAGAAGGTCAATCCCGACGTGCTGGAACTGATCCGCGGCAAGACTGCGCGGGTCGTGGGGAACCTGCAGGCCCTGCTGGTGCTGGTGAAAGGATTGCCGCTGGCATACAATCGCGACCTGCAAGAAGACAAACCACGGCTGTTCGATTCGTTCGATACGGTGGAAGCTTGTCTGGGCGTGGCTGCGCCGCTCGTGGCGGGGGCGGAGTTGAACCGCCCGGCAATCGCGGATCGGCTCGATCGCGGGCATCTCGACGCCACCACGCTGATGGAATACCTGATCCGCCGCGGCGTGCCCCAGCGGACCGCGCACGGCGCGGTCGGTCGTCTCGTCCGAAAGGCCCTGGAGCGCGGCGTTCGACTGTCGGATCTCCCGTTGGCGGATTTCCAGGAGGAGCATACCGCGTTGGACGAGGGCGTTTTCGAGATTTTGGGGGTTGAAAAGGCAGTGGCGGCCATGCAAAGTTATGGTTCGACAGCCCCTGCAGAGGTGAAGAAGCAGATTCAGCGCTGGAAGAATCAACTTGCGTCGGTCCACGGTGCCTCCACAGCCGAATGAGACTCGTCATGCACAGTCCCTCCTTGATTCACGTTGCGTGGCTTGTCGTCCTCGGCGGGATGGCATTGTCGCCGCTGTTGGCTGCGCAGGTTCAGCAGGCCGATTCACCACCGGACGCGAGTACAGCGACCGCCGAACCCGCCAATCCGGCTGTCGAGGCGATCGTCGAAACCAAGCCGAGCACGCCGGCGGAATGGGCCCGCGCGGCCAGAATCCTGGCCGATCTCGGACGCCCTGATCTGGCCAAAGGTTTTCTCAAGCAGATTCTGGACGCCAATCTGAATCCGCAGCAGCTTGCCGGCCTGGCCGAGCAATTGGGCTCGGGGATTTTCGTCCGCATGGGGTCGAAGACGGAATTGGCGCCGGAAGGACAACGGGTGGCCGATGCGGTTCTCGACGCTGTGGCCCAGAAACGCCGCAGCCCGCAGCAGATCGCGGCGCGGATCAAGCAACTCTCCGATCCTTCCGCCGAGGTGCGGTACCGCGCCATGAACGAACTTCGCCAAGCCGGCGGCGCGGCTGTGGGGCCGATGGTGGGAGTGTTGGCCGACGCGAGTCGTACGTCGGACCATGCGAACGCTCTCGCTGCACTGGTGCGGATCGGTACCGACGCCGTAGGGCCGCTCAGTGCGATTCTCCAAGCCGAGAATCCCGAGTTGGTCGCGGCGGCGATCCGGGGATTGGCTGCCATCGGCGCGCCGGACACGACCTTCCTGCTCCTGGCGCCCTACTGCGCGACAGACAGTGATTCCGGTGTCCGGAAAGCTGCTGCAGAGGCTCTCAAGAGGATTGTCGGGCTGACGCCTACCGCACGCGAATCCGCGGAACTGCTGGCCGAACACGCCCGTCGGCACTTTGAAGGCCGACAAGCGATTCGCGAGTACCTGCCGGGACAGGCCGAGATCTGGACGTGGGATCGGCAAAAGAAGCAGCCCGTGCCGGTCATTCTTCCTACCGAGGATGCTCTGCTGGCGAAGGCAGCTCGCCTTGCGCGCGAGGCGTTTTCCGTCGCACCGGACGACTCGACCATCCGAGTTCTCTATCTTGTGACAGCGTTGGAACAGGCGCAGTATGCCGAGGGCCTGGGGAAGCCGCTTCGGCAAGGCACGCACGCCCCGGTATCTCTTGCCGCCGCTTTGGGGCCGGACGTTGTGGAGGATGTGCTCCGCTATGCGATCCGGACCAAACATGCCCCAGCCGCGACGGCGGCAGCGAGGCTCCTTGGCGAAATCGGGGACCCGGAAGAGGTGCTTTATGAAGGGGCGAGTCCGGCGCCGCTTGTTCAGGCGCTTCGCGACCCCGATCGGCGTGTGCGGCTGGCTGCCGCCGGCTCGATTATCAAGCTGATGCCGATCCGCGCATACCCTGGATCGAGTTATCTGCCCGAAGCGCTGAACTTCTTCGCCATGACGACGGGACGGCCGCGCGTGCTCATTGCCGGCCCCAGCACGGCCGAATCGCGACGTGTCGGCGGTTGGCTGGCAGAGTCGGGCTACGAGGTGGATACTGCCTCGACGGGGCGGCAGGTGGTCCAGTCCGCTCTCACAGTGCCCGACTATGAATTGGTCCTGGTTGACTCTGCGTTGTTGGATCCGACGGTGGATTTCCTACTGCAACAGTTGCGGCGCGACAGCCGCACGGCGATGCTGCCGGTGGGGGTGACGGCGCGGGACGGACGGATGGAGCGGGCGCGGCACTTCATGCGAAACGATTCGCTGGCGTTAGCATTCCCGCGTCCGCACGACAGGAAAGCGGTCGAATCGCAGGTTGCACGGCTGTTGGCTCTTGGCGGTCGAGACCGGGTCGCACTGGCCGAACGGCAGGAGCAGGCTGCCCTTGCCCTGGAGTGGCTCGCCGGGCTGACCGCCGACCCGACCCGTTACACGATCTACAATCTCCGGGGTGCCCAGCAAGCTGCACTCACTGCTCTGAATGTGCCGGAGTTCACCGTCAAGGCTGCCGAGATTCTTGGAAACTTGGGTACACCGGAAGCTCAGGCCGCGCTGGTCGACTTGGCGAGCCGCGATGCCCAACCGTTGGAGGACCGCAAGGTCGCCGTGCAGGCTCTCTGCAATGCAATCCAGAATCGTGGCATACTGCTGACAGCGGACCAGATTCTCAGGCAGTATGAGCGCTACAACCAGAGCGCTTCGCTCGATGCGGCTACCCAGCAGGTGCTTGCGGTGGTGCTCGACTGCATCGAGGCCCCGACTTCGCCGCTAACGCCCACGGAGGGAGCCTTGCCCGCGCGGCAGCCGCAGGCTGCCACGGGCAAGTGAGCACGCAGATGAGCCGAAACAAGCCCATCGCCATCTCGAAGGAGACCGGTCCGCCGATCCCGGGACTGATCGGTTCGGGGGCCGTCATGGAAGAGGTGTACCGGCTGACTCGCCAGGTGGCGAGGTCCAACGCGTCCGTGCTGCTGATGGGTGAGACCGGCACAGGCAAGGAGTTGATCGCCAAGGCCATCCACCAGCTTAGTCCCCGCGGGAGCGGCCCGTTTGTGCGCGTGAACTGCGGCGCGCTGGCGGAAAACTTGCTGGAGAGCGAACTGTTCGGTCACGTTCGCGGCGCGTTCACCGGTGCGGTCGACAACCGCACGGGCCGCTTCGAGGCCGCCCATACGGGAACGGTCTTTCTCGACGAGATCAACTCGACCACGCCGAAGCTCCAGGTGAAGCTCCTGCGCGTGCTTCAAGAGCACGAGTTCGAACGGGTCGGCGACACCCAGACGATCCGGGTCGACACGCGTGTGATCGCGGCCAGCAACCGCGATCTGCTCGAGGAAGCGGAGGCGGGGCGCTTCCGCGAAGACCTTTATTATCGGCTCAACGTGGTAACGATCTACCTGCCTCCGCTTCGTGAACGGCCCGAAGACATTCCCGAGCTCGTCGGCTACTTTCTGAGGATTTACAACGAGCAGAACAACTGCCATGTACCCCACGTGGAGCGAAAAGCCATGGAGGCGCTCCAGTCGTACGACTGGCCGGGCAACGTTCGGGAACTGCAGAACTACATTGAGCGGGCGGTGGTGTTGGCGTTGGGCGACGAGTTGACCTGCGACCTTCTGCCCGACGCCGTCCTGGGGCGGAAAGGGCCGCGAATCGGCCGCCGCCGAAGCGTCGACCTGGAAACCCTTGCTTCCGAGTTGGTCGAATACGGCCTCGGCACCGCCGGGCCAACCGAAGAGAATCTGCATCCGAAGATCGTCAACCGCGTGGAACGCGAGTTGATCGCGCAGGTAATGGCCGCTTGCGACAATGTTCAAATCAAGGCCGCCGCCCGTCTTGGCATCAATCGCAATACCCTGCACAAGAAGCTGAAAGAGTATCAGCTCGAGAAGTAGCGGGATCTGGTGTCGCTGTAACCGTTCGCGGGGTGGAAGAGAGGGGGCCAGCTCCCTGTTTTCGGCCGACGTCTTTGACACCGAAACCCTCGAACTGGTCGAAAAATGGACCAGTCCCGGGCTGCGGGTGGGCTGATAAAAACTTGATAAAAACGGGGACAGGCACCGCAACTAATAGCGGTTTAGCCAGAGCGACCACACAAGATGTTGCGGAGCCAGTCCCCGTTTTTATCAGCCCAGGCTGCGGGTCTGAACGGTCGCGGTGTCGTTTGCCGAGAATTGCGTGACTTTCGCTCGTCCGGGGATGGGAGAGCCTGTGTGTTACCAGTACAGTTTACCCAGTCGTCTAAAGTGCGCAACTACTGATCTGTAGAATGGATAGGTCCGAATATTTTGACTATCGCAGGGGTGAGATTTGGACCGATAGTCATCATTGTGCCGGACGTTCCAGCCCCTTCTGACGCGGGGCTAGAGCTGGCGGTTGAATGAACCAGAGGCCGGTTCGTTAAGGCGACTCGGCCGCACGCCTGGAGCTGATCACCAGAGGTCGGCGAAGACGATGGGTGGGCATGCTTTATGCAGACAGCACCTAAAAACAGCAATCATAACCAGTTCTGGGATCTGCTTAGAATGAGAAGAACCGGATTCTGGTTGTTGATCGGAACCTGCTTGCTCAGTTCGGGATGTGGCATGACCGCAAAGTCCATCACCGGAAAATTCGTCCGGACGATGGTTGTGGAACCGATCGCCTACTGTGAGTGTAAGGACGACAGCCGAGCGAGGGTGCGTTATTACCAGATGGCGGAGCAGGCGTGGACGCAATTTGCCAGTGTGCATGCACTGCCCCCTCAATCGCTGCACTTTGGAGCTGGTTTCAAGGACGGGTATTCCGAATATCTCTATCTTGGTGGAACCGGTGCCCCGCCACCAGTCCCACCGAGACACTATTGGAACGACGCTTGGCAGACCCCGGAGGGACACCAAGCGATGGAGCATTGGTACGAGGGCTATCGTGCCGGTGCGGCAGTTGCCATGTCGCAAGGGCGCTACCACGTCGCTGTCGTTCCGGCCTCCCATGCCTGTGCGGGCCCGTCAGTTCCGCTCGCCGGCCCTCCCGGTTGGGAAACGGCTCCCAGCCGTTCCCGAACGGACTTTCCCGGAGGCGAACCAGCGGTGGTGCAACCGCTGCCGGAGGATGTTCCTGTTCCCGAGCCGGCGAAGGCGCCGCTGCCTGAAGACTTCTCCAATCCACAAGCGGGCGCGAGAAGCTCATTGCTTGACCTTCTCAATCCTTGGGCCGCAAGAGGTGCGGAAAGCTCGACAATCTGACCCAGAATCGGTACTTGATCCCCGGCGGTATCAGGCAATGGAAGCGACTTACACGAACGACACGGAAGGCGGGAAATACGGACGGCTGCCGGGCCGCGTCCTCTGGGCGGTCTTATTCGGTCTCGTCTTCGGCAGTTTTCTGGGCTGCGCGGCGGTGACGAACCCCGTGGCCCACGGAATCCCCGTGCATCGCCTTCCGCCCGAGTTGCTTGCCCCAACGAAAGAGGGGAAAGTCCAGATCCCGCTGATTCTCTTGGGCCAAGAGAGGCCGGATGTTTTTCGCATTGCTCCGGGCGACGTATTGAGCGTTTACGTCGAAGGCGTATTGGGCAACCCGAGCGAGCCGATCCCTCTGTACCTGGCCGATGCTGCTGACCTGCCACCGGCTCCAGGCTTTCCCATCCCGGTGCGTGAAGACGGCACACTGCCCCTGCCGCTGGTCGCGCCCGTCCCTGTCGAGGGGCTTACAGTGGCCGAAGCGGAGCAGGCAGTGAAAGCCGCGTACGTGGCACCGCCCGCGATTCTCACGCCGGGCCTCGAGCGTGTCCTGGTCACACTCCTTCGCCCTCGCACCGAGCGAATCATGGTGGTGCGAGAGGATCGAGGGGACACGAACGTAACCGTAAAGCGGGAGGGGATCCTCCGGAGCACGCGATCGGTGCGGGGTGGGATCGACCGGATCTTCGACAGAAATGAAAGCGGCATCGGCATTGTTCTCGACCTGCCTGTCTACGAGAATGACGTTCTCAATGCCCTTTTGCGAAGTGGCGGCTTGCCCGGACCCAACGCCGCCCCGGAAATCATCATCGAACGACGGGAGCCGCCGGTTGCCTCGTATGTCAACGCCATGCCACCGGGCGGAGCCGACGGCTACAGCATTCGGATCCCGCTGTTCGTTCCACCGGGCCAACCGCTGCCTTTCGGGCCGCAAGACGTGATCCTGCATAGCGGCGACGTCGTTTACGTTCGAGACCGCGATGTCGAGATGTTCTATACGGGCGGCTATTTGCCGCCTGGCGAGTTCCTGCTGCCTCGCGACTACGATCTGGATGTCGTGGAAGCGATCGCGCTGGTCGGCGGCACGCTGAACAACGGTGGCGTTGCCATCGACAACCTGCAGGGTGAGATCGTGGCCCCCGGGATCGGCAGACCTTCGCCGACATTGCTCACCGTACTGCGGCGCACGCCCGACGGGCGGCAAGTACCCATCAACGTGGACCTCGCCCAGGCGCTGCGAGATCGGCGGGAAGCATTGCTGGTTCAGGCAGGCGACGTGTTGATCTTGCAGGAGACCCCGGACGAAGCCATTGCCCGCTACTTCTTCTCCGACGTGCTGACGCTGCGGATCTTCTCCGACGTCATCAAGACCAGCCGGACCGTCGGGACGGTGGGCGCCGCGGGTCCGTAGTGTGAGCTGAGCTGTTAGACCTCGAAGTCGACGGCCAGCTCTCCAAACCGGTCAGACCGAACGCCAGATGGCCTCTTTCGCCGCCCGAACGGTGTCCGCCAGGCTGCCATCGGCGAGAATGTCGTGGACGTACTGTGTTCCGGACTTCTGCCACGGGACGTTGTGGCGGTGCCGAAACTCGATGAACCCTTCGTCGTCCCGTTCGCTTTGCGGACGGTCGCGATTTCGCTGCTTGGCCGTATCGAGCGACACAGAAAGTCGCAGTACAACGTCGGGCGGGGGAATCTGCCTGTACAACCGCGCTTCGATCCGGGCCAACCCGTTGCGTATCGCAGCGAAGCCTCCCCTGCGATCAAGGCTGACGCACAGACGCGGGCTGTCCATCGCACCGGACGTATCCGATGGATAGCGGTCGCAGAGAACGAGTCGGCCCTTCGCGGCCAAACGACCGCAGCGAACGAGCAGTTGACGCCGCTCCCACGCGAGGATGACGGCTCGCAGAGCGTAAGCCAGCGAGGCTTCACCGGATTCGGAAGCGAAGTGGACTGTGCTGTCCGCGGCAGGTTGGGCCCGGGAGCTCCGCCATCGCCTGACCCCGCGAAATAGCGCCAGGGCGAGGGAGCAGGGAAAGGTCAGCCAGGTCGTCGGCGGCTTACCGGCGTGGACCTTCCTGACATGGAATACCCCGCTCAGCCAACGCTCGCACTGGGAAAGAACCGTGGATTTTCCGGCGCCGTCGCTCCCCACCACCGCGATCAAGGCTCCGCCCGAGGTCAAACGCATTCGTTCCTGGCGGCCCCGGGGACGCGACCACGACTTCGCAAGCGGACAGCCGCCGTCTGATGAGCTATTCTCCCGGGTCGCAGGTCGGTAGTGGACGTGAAGACGCAGGAAATCATCGCGACCGGAGTCCCATCCTACGAAGTGACAATCCAGGGGCCACGACCCAGTCGTCGTACTCAACGCTCGCTTGAACCCCAGCGAGCTCAGGACCGCTTCGGTCCGCTGGGTGTTGTCACGGTTTACCAACAGTATCAACTCCCGCGGGCCGCCCGAAACGTCCGGACTGCGTCGTTGGCCGCCACTTTCGAGGCTGAAAGCTACGCCTTGTTCTTTCAGCGTCTCCAGAATTCGTTCGCACGAGCCCTCCTTCATCGAAGATTTCGGGTGCTCGCGCTCTTGAAATTGCGTGGACATTTTAGGTCCCCAACTCGTTGAAGAAACTGTCGACCAACGGTGCCGCCATGCCGTGCAGGCCGCCGGAAACTTCCTCCTCGCCCTCATCTGCCTGGAGGTCAAGCACTATGCCATCGAAACGCAGTACAACAGCGTCGTCTGAAGATACGGTAATGTGTAAAGGATGATTCTCCTGCTCGCCGAGAACCCACCAAAACTCGTCCAGGACGACGAAACTGATCGGCTCGGGGACCGTCTGATCCTCGGTCGTCAGCACCACGGCAAACGGCGCCATCGTGAGCGGGGCAGACGCTCCGCCGCCGGTCGAGAAAACGACCTGGAGCAAGGCCGCGGCGTCGGGTCGGCCGTCGTAGGCTTCCGCGATTCGCAATCCACTGCCGGTGATGAGAATGGCCAGGGAGTTGCCGCTGGTCCACCCCGGCCGATCGACGATTTCCTGAATCACCGCAAAGATGTCCGGCGATTGCTGGGCGGGGCCTGCTTCTCCGACCCTCGTCCACGGCTCCGGCGACCACGGCGTCGAGGCCGTCGTTCGGGGCCGGGAAGAGAGGTCGCCGTTGGTTTCCGTGAACGTCGCGGCGTGATCCGCCGCCTCGCCCTGAACCGCCAGCGATGCGGAATCGACATTCACCTCGTCCGCCTGGAACTGAAGGTAGGCGCTCTGGATCGTGGCCCCCTGCGGGATCGCCATGCTGTTAAATCGCAACCCCACAATCACGTCCAGACCTTTGTCGAGCACCATGTCGAGGTCGGTGCTGGTGAGATACATTATTCCGGAGGAAATTCTCTCTTCCGCGTCGTCGGAACTCGCCGAGATCTGAACGTTGAACGTCTCCAGCACGCCTTCCTGAACGATAATGGTCAACTCATCGCCGGCAGCCAATTCCCCGTCGTCGGCCGTCAATCGCAGGACATAAGTGCCTGCGGCTGGCAGGTTTACCGTCGTGTCCACGGCGAGTTCGTCGTCGAAGGCTGCCATCGCCGGTCCGCTGACCATGGTCCATCGCTGCGTTACCATCCCCGGCGGGGTCGGCCGGCCGTCGTCGGTTACCGTCGCATCCAACAGTACCACGGCAGGGGCCGAGAGATCGGGCACCACGATGACTTGGTCCCCGCCAGCATCGACCAGCGGCGCCGTATTTTGAGCGGGCTGCAAACTGGAGAACTTGACGCGAAGCAAAGGGGCCCCGGCGGCCTTGCCGTCGTAGGCTTCCGCGGTTCGCACGCCGCTGCCGGTGACGAGGATTGCCAGGGAATTGCCGCTGGCCCAGCCCGGCCGGTTGACGATTTCCCGGATCACGTCCGAGATGTCCGAGGTTTGCTGGGCGGGTCCCTCTTCTCCCACCTTTGTCCAGGGCTCCGGAGACCACGGCACCGAGGCAATCGTTCGGGGCCGCGAGGAAATGTCGCGATCGATTGCCGTGAAGGTCGCGGCATGGTCGCTCGCTTCGCCCTGAATCGTCAGCGACGCGGCCTCGAGGTTCACCTCGTCGGCCTGGAATTGAAGGGTAGCACTTTCGATCGTGGCGCCCCGGGGGATCGCCATGCCGTTGAATCGCAATCCGACGATCTGTTCCCGGCCCTTCTCGTCGACGACCACGTCCAAGTCGGTGCTGGTCGTCGTCACGAAGCCGGACGACACTCTTTCTTCCGCGTCGTCCGAGCTTGTCGCGACCCGAACCTCGAAGCTCTCGAGGAGACCTTCCTCGACGGTGATGGTCACATCGTCGTCGGCGACCAGGTCCCCGTCGTCGGCGGTCAAACGCAGGACATACGTCCCCGCGGCCGGCAGGCTTACCGCCGTGTCGACGGCGTACGGGTCGTCGAAGGTGACCATCGCCGGTCCACTGACCATCGTCCACTGTTTCGTCACGAACCCCGGCGGGATCGGCTGGCCGTCGTCCGCCACCGTCGCATCCAACAGCGCCACGGCAGGGGTCGAGAGGTCGGGCACGACCAACACTTGATCGCCGCCCGCATCGACCACCGGCGCGATGTTCTCTCCCGGCTCGGAAGTGGAGAACTCGACGTAGAGCAAGGGGGCGGCGTCGGGCTTGCCGTCGTAGGCTTCCGCGGTTCGCACCCCGTTGCCGGTGATGAGGATCGCCAAAGAACTTCCGCCGGTCCAACCTGGGCGATCGACGACTTCCTGGATCACGGCGGAGAGGTCCGGCGTTTGCTGGGCGAACCCCGCTTCACCGATCGTCGCCCAAGGCGCGGGAAACCACGGCACGGAAGCTATCGTTCGGGACCGGGAAGAGACGTCTCCATCGATTGCCACAAAGGTGGCCGCGTGATCCGTCGCCTCGCCCTGAATCGCCAAGGAGGTGGATTCGGTGTTGATCTCGTCGGCCTGGAACTGGATCGAGGCCCGGAGGATCGTCGCTCCATGCGGAATGGCCACACCGTTGAATCGCAGCCCTACGATCTGCTGCCGTCCCTTCTCGTCGACAACCACGTCCAGGTCGGTGCTGGTCGTCGTGACGAAGCGGGACGACACCCTTTCTTCGGCGTCGTCCGAACTTGCGGCGACCCGGACCGCGATGCTCTCCACCACGCTTTGCTCGACGGTGATCGTCAGCTCGTCGCCAGCGGCCAACTCGCCGTCGTTGGCGGTCAAGCGCAGGACATAGGTTCCCGCGGCGGGCAGGCTTACCGTGGTGTCGACGGCATACTCGTCGTCGAAAGTGACCATCGCCGGTCCACTGACCATCGTCCACTGTGTGGTCACGGCCCCGGGCGGGTTGGGTATGCCGTCGTCCGTCACCGTGGCATCGAGCATCACGACGGCAGGAATTGATGACTCGGGTACCAGTATCATCCGATCACCGCCGGCGTCGACCAGCGGAGCCATGTTCCGTCCCGGGAGTGGATGGGAGAATTCAAGGTAGAGCAAAGGGGCGAATTCAGATCTGCCGTCGTAGGCTTCCGCCGTTCGCACACCATCACCGGTGATGAGGACCGCCAGGGAATTGCCGCCGGACCAGCCCGGGCGATCGACAATCTCCTGGATCACCGAGGAAATATCCGAGGTTCGCTGTGCGGATCCCGCTTCTCCTACGCGCGTCCAGACCGGCGGGAACCAGGAGACCGAAGCAGCCGTTCGTATCCGGGAGGAAAGGTCGCCGTAGGCTGTCGTGAACGTTGCCGCATCATCCGTCGCCTCGCCTTGAATCGCCAACGAGGTATATTCGGTGTTGATTTGGTCGGCGAGGAACTGAATCGACGCGCTGCGGATCGTGGATCCGGGCGGGATCGCCAGGCCGTTGAAACGCAGCCCCACGATCTGCTGCCGGCCTTTCTCGTCGACGATGATGTCCAGGTCGGTGCTGGTGGTCGTCACGAACCTCGAGGACACCCTCTCTTCGGCGTCGTCCGAACTTGCCGCCACCCGCACCTCGAGGCTCTCCAGAATGCCTTCATAGACGGTGACAGTCAATTCGTCGCTGGTGGCCAATGCGCCGTCGTGCGCCGTCAGCCGCAAGATATAGGTTCCCGCGGCCGGTAGGGTCACGGTGGTGTCGACGGCCGAAGCGTCGTCGAAGGCAGCCATTGCCGGTCCGCTGACCATCGTCCACTGGGTGGACAGCGCGCCCGGCGGGATAGGTCTGCCGTCGTCGATCACCGTCGCGTCGAGCGATGCCACGGGAGGAACCGACGGGTCGAGGAGACCGACCATCTGATTGCTGCCCGCGAATACCAGCGGGGCCATGTTTTGTAGCGGCTCTTCTCCGGCGATGTGCGCCTCGTAGACGCGACCGTCCGGCTGGTTGTCCCAGCCGCCGTCGGCGATGTAGAGCGACACGGCGCCTGGGTCGTCGTTCGGATCCGATGTGGGCGCAAACGTCAACCCCTGCGGCGCCTTCGGCTGCGGCGCGAAGTGGCTGATGTCGTACTCGTCGACGAAATTGCCGTCGATCGTGTACTCGAACACCTTGCCGTTCAGCGCCGATACCAGGAATAGGTGGCGGCGCGTGGGGTGAAGCGCAATTCCTTCGGCGTCATCCACGTGGGACGCCACCGAGAAGTAGTACAGAAAAGTCAGGTTGGAATCGTAGACCAGCACTTGGCGGCCGCCGTCGTGCCCGTCGGCAACGAACAACAGTCCGGTAATGGGGTCAGAGGTGATGCCTTCCGGGTCCGTGGCGTTTTGGACCGCGTCACGCGTGTCGACAACGGCCAGCGGGGTGTTCAACCGGTCGTCATAACGCGTGAGGGTCTTCTTATCGTCGTTGGTGACGTAGAAGTAGCCGTCGAAGGTATTGTAGGTGATACCGGTCGGCTCGTCGTTGTTGCTGGCGATTTCCCGATAGATCTCGTCGCCCGTCAGCGACACCTCGAAGAGGTTGTTTCCGTTGAAGTATTCGGGGAGTTCATTGATCTCGGAATCGGCCAGGTAGAGATGGCCGGAAGGTTCATGATAGGCAATGCCGGCTACGTCCGTGCTGGGGATAATCCCGGCGTCCCAGGTGTCGAAGTAGCGGACGAGGCTGATATCGCCGGCCAGCAGTGTTCGCGGTTCGAGCGTTTCGAACGTGATTTGCCGGCGTCGTTGACAATTCTTCAGAATACTCACAGGATACCCATTTCGCCGAAGAAACCATCCGCGAGTTTTGCCGTCAAGCCACTGGGCTTGCTGGAACGCCCCTGATCGATTTCGTCCGGCTCATCGACCAGGAGGTCCAGCAGCAAGCTGTTGAGACTCGGTACACTCGCCTCTTCCGTCACGACGGTCGTGCGGAAACGATCGGCCTCTTGCTCGCCGACGGCCCACGCGAGCTTATCGAAGACGGCGGCGTACTTAGGATCAAACATTGGCTGCTCCTCGGGCTCGGGCGGCGCGGCATACGAGGCCGTCATGAGCGAAGCAGAACTCCCGCCGGCGGTGGTAAACTCGATATGAAGCAAGGGGGCGGCTGCCGGGACGCCATCGTACGCTTCCGCGGTTCGCACCCCGCTGCCGGTGATGAAGACAGCCAGCGAATTGCCGCCGGTCCAGCCCGGCCGGCTGACGATCTCTTGGATCACCGCGGCCATGTTTGGCGTTTGCTCGGCGAGCCCCGCTGCCCCCCTCGTCGTCCAGGGCGCCGGCGACCATCCGACGGATGCCGTTGTTCGGGGCCGGGAGGAAATGTTGCCGGCGATTGCCGAAAACGTCGCCGCATGATCCGTTGCCTCGGCCTGGATGATCAACGACATCGATTCGCTGTTCACCTCATCGGCCTGAAACTGAAGATAGGCGTTGTGAATGGTGGCCCCGGGCGGGATCGCCAGGCCGTTGAAACGCAGCCCTACGATCTGCTGCCGACCATCGTCGAAGGTTATGTCCAGGTCGGTGCTGGTGATATACATTTTGTTGGAAGAGAGCCTCTCTTCCGCATCGTCCGAGCTTGCCGACACCCGCACGTCGACACTGCCGGACAGACCCTCCTGGACGGTGATGATCAGGTCGTCGCTACTTGCCAACTCGCCGTCATTGGCCGTCAAACGCAACACGTAGGTTCCGGCGGCCGGCAGGCTCACCGTGGTGTCCACCGCGGAAGCATCGGCGAAACTCACCGTCGCCGGTCCGTCGACCAGGGTCCACGCCGTGGTCACGGCACCCGGCGCGGCGGGCAGGCCGTCGTCGCTCACGGTCGCATCGAGCGACGCCACGGCGGGATTGGAGAGATCGGCCACTGCGATCATCTGGTCGTTGCCCGCGTTGACCAGCGGTGCTCTGTTCTGCCCCTGCTGGGGATCGAAGAACTCGACGTGGAGCAAGGGAGCGGCAGTGGACAGACCGTCGTAGGATTCTGCGGTTCGCAGTCCGCTGCCGGTGACGAGGATCGCCAGCGCATTGCCGCTTGTCCAACCTGGCCGGTTGGCGATCTCCTGGATTACGGCGGCGATGTCCGAGGTTTGCTGGGCAAATACCGCTTCCCCTACCGTCGGCCACGCCACCGGAGACCACGAAACCGAAGCCGTCGTTCGAGATCGGGAGGAAATATTCGTGGGGGTCTGAGCGAACGTCGCCGCGTGGTCCGTCGCTTCTCCTTGAATCATCAGCGACATGGAACCGCTCTGCGCTTCGTCGGCCTGAAACTGAACGTAGGCTCTATGGATCGTGGCCCCGGGCGGGATCGCCACGCCGTTGAATCGCACGCCCACGATCTGGTCCTGGGTTCCGTCGCGGATCAGCTCCAGGTCGCTGCTGTTGGTGTCTACCCCGCCGGTGGAAAGCGTTTCCTCGGCATCGTCCGAACTCGCCGCCACTCGGACGTCCACACTCAACGGCACGCCATCCTGGACGACCACGAGGACCTCGTCGCTGGTCTCCAACTCTCCGTCACTGGCCGTCAGACGCAGCACGTACGTCCCCGCGGCCGGCAGGCTCACCGTAGTGTCCGCAGCCGACGTGTCGGCAAAGCTCGCCGTCGCGGGTCCGCTGACCATGCTCCACTGCGTAACGACGGCCCCCGGAGTCGTCGGCAGGCCGTCGTCGCTTACCGTTGCGTCCAACGTCGCCACGGCGGGACTCGCCAGATTGGGCACCATCAGCATCTGATCGTTGCCCGCGTCGACCAGTGGGGCGAGGTTCTGCCCGCTTTCGACGGTGACGGTCAACTCGTCGCTGGTCGTCAGTTCCCCATCATCGGCCGTCAAACGCAGCACATAGGTACCCACGGACGGCAGGTTTACCGTGGTGTCCACCGCCGACGCGTCGGCGAAGCTGACCGCCGCCGGCCCACTGACCATGGTCCACTGCGTGACGACCGCACCTGGTATCGTCGGCCGGCCGTCGTCGCTCACCGTGGCGTCCAACGACGCCACCGCGTGGCTGGACAGGTCGGCCACGATCAGCGTCTGATCGTCGCCCGCGGCGACCAGCGGCGCCGTGTTTTGCAGACGGACGGTGATGGTCAATTCGTCGCTGGTCTCCAATTCGCCGTCATTGGCCGTCAATCGGAGCACGTAAGTACCCTCGGCCGGCAAGCTCACGGTGCTGTCGACGGCCAACGCATTCTGGAAGGTGACGGCCGCCGGTCCGCTGACCATCGTCCACTGCGTCGTCAACACTCCCGGCGCGCTCGGCAGACCGTCGTCAGTCACCGTCGCATCGAGCGAGGCCACGACGGGGCTCGACAGGTCGGCCACGATGAGGGTCTGATCGTTGCCTGCCGTGACCAGCGGCGCCGTGTTCTGCCCCGGTTGCGTATTGAGGAACTCGACGTGGAGCAACGGAGCGCCGGCGGGCAACCCGTCGTAGGATTCCGCGACTCTTACTCCGCTGCCGGTAATCAGAATCGCCAGGGAGTTACCACTCGTCCAACCCGGCCGATTGATAATCTCCTGGATCACCGCGGCGATATCCGGCGTCTGCTGCGCAAGTCCCGCTTGCCCTACCGTTGTCCATGCCGCGGGCGACCACCCGACTGAAGCCGCAGTTCGAGGCCGGGAGGAAAGGTTCGCACCGGTCTGAGAAAACGTCGCCGCATGGTCTGTCGCTTGGCCTTGAATCAGAAGCGACGTGGATTCGCTGTCCGCCTCGTCGACCTGAAACTGAACATAGGCCTTTTGAACGGTAACACCGGCCGGGATCGCCACGCCGTTGAATCGCATGCCCACGATCTGGGCCTGGGTTCCGTCGCGGATCAGTTCCAGATCGCTGCTGTTGGTATCCACACTGCCGGAGGACAGGGTTTCCTCCGCGTCATCCGAGCTTGCCGCCACGCGGACGTTCACGCTTGGGGCAACGCCCTCTTCCACGACGATCGTCAGCTCGTCGCTGGCGGTCAACGCCCCGTCGCCGGCCGTCAGGCGCAGCACGTAGCTCCCCGCGACCGGCAGGCTCACCGTAGTGTCGACGGCCGACGAGTCGGCGAAGGTAACTGCCGCCGGTCCGCTGACCAGGGTCCACTGCGTGCTGACAGCCCCGGGCGGATCCGGAAGGCCGTCGTCGAACACCATCGCGTCCAGCAAACTCTCGGCAGGGACGGACAAGTCGGGCACGCCGATCGACTGGTCGTCGCCCGCACTGACCACCGGTGCCATGTTCTGGGCTGGCGGAGCCCCGCCGATCAGCATTTCATAGATGCGCCCGTCGGTTTCCTCGTTGCCGCCGCGGTCGGTCATATACAGCGACAGCGCACCGGCGGCGTCGTTGGGATCGGAGGTGGGTGCGAACTCCAGACCGTAAATTCGCCTGATCGTGGGAGAGAACCCGCTATAGTCGTACGATTCGACAAAAGTGCCGTCCAACGTGTACTCGAAGAGTTGATCCGAGCTCGAGGACAGGAACAGATGCCGAAGCGTGGGATGAAACGCGATTCCTTCGGGATCCGCCACACGCGAACCGACGGAAAAATGGTACTGGAACTGCAGATTGGAATCATAGACCAATACCTGTTCGTTCGCTCCTTCCGTGACGTAAAGAAACCCCGTGTACGGGTCGGACGTGATATCTTCCGGATCCCTGGCGCCGGACACGGCGTCGGACGTTTCCACCAGAGCCAGCGGGGTGTTCAGCCTATCGTCATAGCGCTTAATGCCCCTGTCTCCCGTGTCCTGGGTGACGTAGAAGTAGCCGTCGAAGGCGTTGTACGTGATGCCGGTCGGCTCCTCGTTGTTGCTGACGATCCTTCGATACACCTGGTCGCCCCGCAGCGAGATCTCGAAGATGTTCTCGTCCCTGTTCGGGACCCCCGAGGTCGTGTTGATGTTCGGATCAACCAGGAACATGTGTCCGGAAGGAGCGTGGTAGGCGAGGTCGCCTGGGTCCGGACTGAGGTTCATTCCGCTGCCCCAGGTATCGAAATACCGGACCAGGCTGATGTCGCCTGCCAGGAGTGCCCGCGGCTCGAGCGTTTCAAACGCGATCCGCCGCTGTCGTTCACCGCGTCGAGCGACTTTCGGGTAACGATTCCACAATAAACGAGCCATATTGTCGATCCTTTTTGTCGACCGTCCGGGACGGTCGTATTAGCCGGCAGGTGAACCCATTCCAGCACCGTGCGGTATGTGATCGCTCGCACCACGAAGGATATCTCGAGTCAAAACGACCTGAGGCCGGGCAGCGCATCGAAGATCGGCTACCCCATCGTGCTGGCCGTCGACCACCAACAGCCTTTCTGCGATGGAAGCTTCGCGCGCCAGTCGATGAAAGACCTCGTTCGCGGATTTCACAAATCCCTCCACCGCCGCGTGTGAGCGATTGGGGATCCGTTTGTGGCCGCGCGCGACCGTCCTGTCGATCAATACCGATTCGCTCTGTTCCACCAGAACAACGACGTCCGGCAGGGGCAGCAGGCCGACGAAGGTCGATAAATCGGCCGTGTCTGCTTTCCTCTGGGCATGAACGAACAAATTATGGGCCACGTGTACGGTGCCTTCGTCCACCAGGACGAGTTGGTCGTCTGTACTCCCGCGGCAAATGATCTCGTAGATTCCAATCTTCTTCAGCACGTTTCGCAGAAGGCTGAGCTTGTGGTGCAAGACGGCAGGCGATCGGAGGATGGTCCGGGCGGCAAACCCATAAAGCGCCCGGTTCTTTCTCAGGGTTCCCACGCATGCGCACAGGGCGCACAGATTCAGCGCAATGTTCCGGACAACCCTCCCGGGGATCCAGTCCAGGCGGCTGCGCCGCAGGACGAAGTCGCGACTGGTGATCAGAGGAATCCCGCGCCGGCTGCAAGACTCAACGAGGCGCGATGCCAACGTGGACTTGCCTGCACCGGTACAACCGATCAACTCGATCTGCATCATAGGTGCTCCCAGATCAACTGTCTGGCTTCCAAGACGATCTCTTCCAATTCGCCATCATTCGAGAGCGATATCACCGGACATCCCGAGAATGCCCGGTGGTCTCGCATGGTGTCGTGGGACGGGTTCTTCTGAACATGATTCGACTCCGCCTCGCCCTCTGCGCCGGCGCCGAGTTGCAGGATCAGGTCCGGCGGGCAGACGCTGCGATCCAAGCGGGCCTTCCACCGAAGGAGCCCGCGCTTCAAGAAGGAGTTCGGTCGAGGGACGGCCCCGTCAACCGCCTCGGGAGGTTGTGGATAATGATCGCAAACGATAATCTGGCCATTGCGGCTGTCTCGATACGCTCGGCGCAAGAGTACGGCCCGCTCGTAGGCAACCACCAGTTGCCGGACAAGATCCAGGTAAGTCAAGCGGAATTCGTCCCGCGGCGTTGTCCCCCGATCGACTCTGCGCGTGAAGCGACCCGGTGCCAGACGGCGGATTGCGGCCATGCACGCTCTTGGCAGGCAGCTAAACCACGTCGACGGCGGTTCGCCCGGGTGGATCGCGCCAACGGCAAGTTGTCTGCCAAGCCACCGGTGAATCCTGTCGGCGAGAGCCGCCCGGGTCGCGGGATGCGGGCCCACGACCGCGATGATCGCCCCGCCGCCTCGCAAGGTCATCGCCTTTCGGCTCCTCAATGCTTTGGCCAGCACCATGTTCCCCAGCGCGGTGGCCGTCCAAACCATCTGCCGGAGTCGCCCATACCTCCGGTACCTGCTCAGGGCTCGCTGGAACCGCAGTCCCATCCGGACCCGTTTCAGCAGCGCCGTGTCGGTTCCGGTCAGTTTCAGCGCGGTACGGAAGTCGGAACGGGAAATCATGGGAAAGTAAACGGCGAGTTTCCGATAACAGTCCTCCAGATGGCTGTCGGAAACGAGCCACCGGTATTCTTCCATGACCGCCTTGCGAGAATGTTGTCCGAGATAGATATCGAGCAAGGTGGTGTGCTTGATCATACTTCGGAAGACAAAGACGACCAGTTCGGCGGCCTTGGACGGCAGGCAGATACCATATTCCCACCGTGTATCGGTGAGGAGCATCCGTTCCAGAGGAATCGCCCACGTCTTGAGAAAGTGGTCCCCGGTGAGAATGCGTGCGTAGGCATGCACATTGACAATGCCATGTTTCGCATCGTCGTTCCCCAAGAAGTGGAACACTCCCGGTTGGCGGCGACTCGTGGCGCTCTCGGCCTGCTTGAATCCTTGTTGCAGGAGCGCCGTGACAAAAGCGGGGAAATCCTCTTTCTCGACAAGCAGATCCAAATCTCCCTTGCCGGCCAGCGCTTGGCGGATGCCATAGTTGCTCTTCCAGTGACAATATCGGACCCCCGCCCTGTCGAGGCTGCGGAGCAGCAAGGTAATCTTTTTCAGAGGAGCGGGCGCGGCAGCGCTCGGCATCCTCACAGGCGTCTCGGTGGTTTCGGTCGCGTTCGTCATAGGTTCCACACTTGTCTCCAGAATACTTGCTGAACACTTCCCAGCGGATTCATCACTCCCACCAGGCAAACACCTCGTCGATGTTGTTGATTTCGTCCTTCTTGGTGCCCGTGGCGCTCTCCCAACGTTCCACCGTCCTGAAACTGTCGAGCCAAACGATCTGGGCCAATTGGTCCAGCGCGACGCCATCGGGCGGCGCATACGTATCCAGATCGACCAGCGCATCGGTGAGGACCGCCAGATCTTCGCCGTCGTGGCCTCTTGCGTTGACCGTGCCAAAACCCTTGGCGTAGTTGGCGAACCCAAGACCCTGGGCATTGGTGCCGGAGAGGCTCACCTCAGCGGCCGTGCCGCTGAGTTGGTCGACACCCGGCGAACCGTTGAGATTCGCCACGTCGTCGCCCCGTCTGGCTTCCGCGTGGACTTCGTCGAACAGGTAAGCCCACAACCGATATCCCGGGCCGGAGAGCTCGGAGACGATCGGGCGACCGTAAAACGTGTCGGCAGCCTCGCGGTTGTCGTTGGGGCCGGCGAAGTCCGAGAAATACGCGACGTCGTGGCCCTTGCCGCTGCTATAGGCCCGCACGAAGGGGAAGCCGATGGCGGTGTTGGAGTAGCCGGGACCGCTCATTGTCATCTGATCGGGATTGCCGATCAGCGTATCGTCGAACACCTGGTTCGGATAGCGCTCGGAATGGGTCAGCTTGACCACGTCCGCGTCGTCATTGACGGCGCTGCCGCCGGCAGTCCGATCCACTTGCCTCACTTCCACCGTGCCGAATCCCTTCGCCGTGACCGTGACTCCTTGAGCGGTCTTTGAGAGCGTCGCGTTCATTCGCGAGAGGTCGAACGTATCCGCGCCGGGAGTATCGTTCATGTAGAGCGTATCGATGATCCCTCCGCCAAGGCCATAGGCGACGATTTGGTCGAAACCGTTGGCGATGTGCCAGATGCTGCCGGAGCCGCTGAGGAAGCGGACAACCGAGGTCTGCAGGTCCTCGTTGTAGGGATTCACCCGGAGGTAGTCATTCAGGCCCGAACCGCGAACGACGATCTTGTCCGTGCCGTTCCGCCCGAGTTCGGCATAGGCATACATTGTCTTGAAACCGCGGACGTGGTGGAAATACCCCTCTCCGCGCATGCGAGCCCAGACGGGGAAGTACTCCAGCACGTCGTCGCCGCCGGAATCCCTGAACACAACGGTATCGCCGCCGCCGGAGCCGCGGGCGTAGATCGTCTCGGCGGTGACGGAGATTGACAGGTTTTCGCCCACCATCTCCCCGGAGCCCGGACCGGCCGTGTACGTCTCCGTTTGCCGGGTGCCCCAGATAGTCGCCGTATCCCCTTCGCCGCCGTTGAAAGCAAAGGCAGACGCTTGGGCTACGGCGAACTCGTAGGCAACACCGTTGATCGTGAGCTTGCGGCCGGTGGTCGCATCGAACTTGAACTGATCGGTTCCCGCCGTGCCGTGGATCGTCACCGTATCGCCCGCGTGTTCGACAAGGTTGGCGATCCGCAGGTCGGCGGCGCCGCTTCCGCTGAGGCGGACGTAGAAGCTCTCACCAGCCAGGACGGCTTCGTCGAGCCGGTGATGACCTTCGAAGAGGGTGGAGCGTTTCCGTTCGTTGAGTGAATCGTCGAAGAGGGTAATCTCCGCGTCCGCCACGTTTGTCTCGAGAGTGAGCGCGGCAGTGTGCCGTGTTTGGACACTATACCATAGGTCTCCTCCCGAGAGATCTTGCGCGGGAAGGAGCAAATAGTCGACTTCGACCTGTGGTGCCGCGTCCAGGGTCGTGAAGCTCCATCCTCCGGTTCCGCCGATCCCAGCGAAGTCATTGCCCGCGGTGTCCTCGAACGCGCCTGCCGTCACTTCCACGTAGTACGAAGTGTTCCCCGCAAAGGCCAGCGCGGGCGTGATCGTCGCGACCGCACCGCTCACCTTCACTGCAGCGCTACTCACCGGGATTCTCTGAAACTCGGAGGCATCGCTGGATTTGCGAATGACGATGTTTCCCGATCCCAAAGTCACGATTTCGCTGAACGTGATTACCAAATCTGAAGTGAGGGGGACATTGGTCGCATTCTGCCCCGGCGAGAGAGATGTGACCGTCGGCGGCGCCGCGTCACCGATAAACGCTACCGTGACGGCCAACTCATCACTGGTCTCCGCTTCGCCGTCATTCGCCGTCAACCGCAGCACGTAGGTCCCTTCCGCCGCCAGGCTCACGGTAGTATCCACGGCCCAAGCGTCGGCGAAGCTCGCCGCCGCCGGTCCACTGACCATCGTCCACAGCGTGGTTACCGCTCCCGGAGTCGTCGGGCGGCCATCGTCGCTTACCGTTGCGTCGAGCAACGCCACCACCGCGCTCGTCAGATCCGGCACCACCAGCGCCTGATCATCGCCCGCAGCAACCAGCGGCGCCGTATTCTCCAGCGTGACGGTGATCGTCAGCTCGTC
>JAXGMN010000068.1:0-55128 GCA_040768665.1 Thermoguttaceae bacterium | reverse complement strand
AAACGTCTCGCACGTCGCACCCGGCGGTTTGCCTCATCAACTCCCGGCCGGAGATCTTTGCCCGCCAAGGCTCGGTCCGTGCACGATGGCGAGGCTGCGGTTCGCACAGACGTGGCCCCTACTACGACCTGATCTGGCGACAAGATGGGTGTCGGCGCGTGCTCTATCTCGGTCCCCCCGGTCCACTCGTCGATGAAGTCCACCGCCTCCTTGAGACCCTGCAATTACCCCTCCGTCGCCACCGCGCTTACGTCCGGCTCCGGCGAGAGATCTGTTCCGCCCTGCGAGGCCACAAGACCGAGCTCGATCGCCAGCTCCGCAAGCGAGGACTCTTTCTCAACGGCTACCAGGTCCGCGGACGCCGCGGCGCCGTCCCCCGCTTGCAGCCCCGTCCTCCGCAACAGCATAATTGAGACTGCCGAAAGCAGACGGGCTCCGCAGTGCGTGGAGATACAAAATGTTGCGGTCACCCCTGCAGGGATGGATATTGCGGTCTCCTTCCCCCTTTTTCAGCAGTCTCGAATGGATCGCTGCCTCAGTTCATGAACCACTCCGGGAGGCCACTCATGAAGAACACGACGTTCGCGCTGTTGTGCGGCCTGTTTCTAAACGCGCCCGTCCAGGCCGGCGAATCGTGCCAGGCCACCCTCGACCTCGTCAAGCCCCGCGTGCCCGACAGACTCGCCCGCGTCACACTCAACCGGCAGGAACTCGGCGGCGAAATCGATCGCCGCATCCAAAACCTGATCGACCGGAACTACATGGTCGTCGATCTCGACGGAAAGTGGCTTGATCACTTTACCCGCCGCACCGACCGCGGCGACCGGCACCACGTCTACTACGGCATTGGCAAGGTGCTCGACGCCGGCAGCCTTTTCGCCGCCTACACCGGCGACCCCGCCCTCGCCGCACGCACGCAGTATATCCTCGACGAGCTGGTCAAATCCCGCGATCCCGACGGCTACATCGGCTTCTGGAACGTCGAGCCGGAGAACCGCCAGAACCACATCAACTGGATCCTCCACGAGCAGGAGTACATCAACCTGGCCTTCGTCCGCCATTACCGCACGACCGGCAATCCCCAATCCCTCGCCGCTGCAAGGACCATGGCCGACTACATCCTCAAGACCTTTCCCACCCCGCAGAATCCCTGCTACGACGCCGGTTTGATCTGCACGGCGGGCCTGCCCGAAGGGATGCTCGAGATCTACCGCGCCACGGGCGACCGCCGCTACCTCGACTTCGCCGCCGACGTCCCGCACGGCAACAACCGCGGCGAGGTCCAACTCGCTTCCCTCCGCACATGGCAGCAAGATTTCAGCCGCCGCCCCTGCCACGTGTACGTCATGCTTGCTCGCTGCTATGCCCAGACCGAACTCTACCGCCTCACCGCCGAGGAAAACCTCCTCGACATGAGCCGGTACATGCGAAACGAATTGCTCAAGCGAGGCGAGGGCGGTATGCTCGTCACCGGATCGTGCTCCGAGGGCGAACACTTCACCTACAATCAGAACGGTCGCGGTGCCATCGGCGAATCGTGCGTCACCGCCTACATGCTGCGATGGATCGACAGCCTCATGCGCCTCGAAGGCGACATGCGCTACGGCGATCTGCTCGAACGAACTATCTACAACGCGCTGTTTGCAGCCAACTCCCCCGACGGACGCTGGATCCGCTACTTCACCCCCTTCTCCGGCCAGCGCCAGTACGACACCCGCGACTTCTTCTGCTGCTGCGGAAATTACCGGCGCGCGGTGGCGGAGTTGCCGCAGAAGGTCTATCACCGCACACCCGAGGGCGGAATCGCCCTGAATCTATTCACCAACTCCAAGAAGACGTTCGACGTCAAGGGCCGGCCCGTTACGATCCTTCAGGAAACCGCCTATCCGAACGACGGCGAAGTGCAACTGACTTTCGCAACCCGAGACTCCGTCGCCTTCCCGTTTCAATTCCGCACGCCCCGGTGGTGCGACCAAATTACGCTGCGGGTGAACGACGAGGCCCCGCTCACGATCGACCCCCAACAGCAGAAACTCGGCTGCTACGCACTGAATCGGACCTGGAACGACGGCGACATACTGAAGATCTCGATGCCGATGCCATGGCGGTTCCTGCGAGGCCGCGCGGTCCAGGACGGCCACGTAGCGCTCCTCCGCGGCCCCGTCGTCTATTGCATCGGCAAAGACCGGAACGCCGAGCTGCTCGCCAAATGCCCCGAACCTCGCAATCTCGTCGTCGATCCGGCTTCCCTCGCCGGCCCGGTGAAAGACGATTCGATCCGGCCGAACGGCCTGAAAGTCGTCGCCAAAGCGTGGCTGAACCAGGACTGCACCGGAGAGAAAGTCGAGGTTACCCTGACCGAGTTCATCGACCCCAGCGGCCAGGAAGTCTACTTCCGCGTGCCGAACCTCGCCGACACGACCCCCGTGCCGCTTGAGGACGACGAGATCGTCTCGCGGCCGAACGAATTCGTCAACGCGCACGTGCTCAAGGCGTTTTACGGCCCGAAGGCGACGGGCGACCTCGAAGCGCTGTTCGAAATCCGAGGAGACATCGTCGCGGACCTGGCGGCAGACTACGTCAACCCCGGCGGCAAGACCGGCCTCGACGCGGAATTCCCCGACGCCGCCGGCGGCCATTGGGCCTTTTACCTCTGCAAGAACGGCGGCCTCGTGTCCACCGCCGCGCACACCGACGTCAAGCCGCTCGGCTCGCAATTCAAGGCGTTCGGCTCACCGCTCGGCTACGCCTACGGCCTGGAGAACCAGTCCGACCAGCTCGGCTTCGTGTCGGACTACGCCCCCAGCGACCGCCAGGAGGACGCCTGGCGGAATCACTACACCGAGAAGATGTTCGACCAGGTGCTTTCTCCCCCCGAGCGAACCGAGTTCCTCTACACGCACCCGATTGCCGACACCGCCTGCTACAACGTCTTCCGCTGGACACCCTCCGCCGCCGTGCAAGACAAGGACATCACGCTCTGCGGCACTCTCTTTTCGAATCTCGGCAACGGCGTCGAACTACGTGTCATCCGCTGGAACGATGACCAACGATACGACGTCCTCGCTGCCTTCAACACCAAAGACCGCACGGCCGGCAAATGCGGCACCGCCGAGCTCGTCCTCCGGCTCCAGCCCGGCGAGGTCGGCAAGCATCTCGATTTCGTTCTGCACAACGCCGGTAACCATATCTGCGACGCGACCGCCATGAAGATCCGAGCATTCACCAACGTCGAGCGAGCCGCCCCGCAATCCGACGTCACAGAAAAGGTCCAGGCGAATTTTCAGAATCGCCTCGTTACGCCCCTGGGCTCCTACGTCGAACTGTTCGGCACGGCGGCTCCCGGCGGGGAAAACACACTGAAAGTCAAAATCCATTACTGGCGCGACAACGTGGTAAAATACCTGGAACTGCCGCAGGATTCGCCCCTGGATCTCCGCTGAGTTGCAGATAGCGAGAAAGCACGCCCCTACTGTAAATGGTTGCCAATTTTTGTTCACGGTTGACGGTTTGGAGAAGACTATGACAAACAGACGACAGAACCCGACATCAATCCTCCTTCTGACAGCGACCGTCGCATTCCTCTCGACCTCCCTCGACCTTCGCGCTGAAACGGTCCGCGACCGCTTGTGGATCTGGGGACGTCCGGCCGGCATCTACAACAATACCCATTTCCGCCCACTCGGACTCCGCTCGACCGTCGAGCCTGTCGACGGAGCGGAGCAGATGGGAATCAAAAATACGACCTTCATCGCCACCGAGGATCTCAAGCCGCTGGAAGAGTACTTCCGTCCATTCGAGCGTCTCGACCGCGTCTATTGGTCGCTCGTCGCCGCCGGCGGCGGCACTTCCCAGGCCGCGCGCGACGCGGCCTTCGCCCTGGCCGAGAACCACAAGAACATCGTGGGATTCATCCTCGATGATTTCTTCCACGAACCGAGCGTGGGCAACGCGGCAGATCCCGGGCCGAACCGCGATTTTCAAGCCTCGCTCACGCCCGCAGAGCTCCGCGTCATCCGCGAGCGCCCGGTCCGCGGCGCCCGCCTGCCGCTGATGTCCGTCATCTACACGGGCCAGGTGAAACCGGGAGCCCGGGCCCACCTCGCCGAAGTCGATCAGATCTGTCTGTGGACCTGGCGCCCCCAGGATCTCGAGAACCTGGCGGCTAACTTCGCGGCGCTGGAGGAGCTGGCGCCCGACAAGGAACTCTTCCTGGGCTGCTACATGTTCGACTTCCATAAGAACAAGCCGCTGCCCGTGCCGCTGATGGAGAGACAAGTGGCGCTGGCCCACGAGTGGCTTCAATCCGGACGCATCGCCGGAATCATCTTCTTGTCCACCGGAACCGTCGGCGCCGGACTGGAAGCCGTCGAGTGGACCCGCCAATGGATCCATACCCACGGCGACGATCCGCTCCCGGCCGTCGCCAGGCCGAATCGACCCGTGTCCCCTCGTGCCTCGCAAGGAACACCCACGGACTGACGCGGCTCGACGGGGACCACTGTCTGCCCGTCGCGCCGAACGCCCGCCCCGTCAAGGAGCCGTAAGAAAATAAGTTGGCCAATCGTCGTAGGGTGGATTTCAATCCACCCCTTGTTTTCCGGATGGATTTCAATCCACCCCACGTCAAAGTCCATAACTTATTTTTTGCGGCCCCCAAGAAAAGGAAGACAAATCATGTGTTGGTCTGGATTTCGGCCGTTGTTCACCCTGGCCGCCTTTCTGCTCTTTGCCGTCCCGTCGTTCGCTGCCGGTCCTGAGATCCGGCTCGACGAGTTTAGCATCCAACCGACGAGCCTCTCGCTCGGCGAAGCGTTTACCGTTCGCGCAAAGGCGTCTGCACGCGGAATCCGCCTGGGGAGTTTCCTGCTTCGAACCGCCGACGAGGTCCGGCGCGAAGCAACCATTCCCGGCCTGCCGCTGTATTCCAACGGCAAGTACTACGTGGAAGAGTCGGGAACCTACTTCCTCCGCGACAACGGCCCTCTCGACCAGGATCCCGCGAGCGGTGCCTTCACCATGAAAGTCGACACCGCCGGCTGGCGCGAAGGCGATTACACCTTCGCCTTCTTCGCCAGTTCACGCCCGGCGGAGGGCCCCTTCGTCATTGCCCGCAACGACTTCGCCGTTTCCGTGCGAGGCAACCGCGTCATCATCGAAGACCTGGGCCCGGCGAACGCCCACCGCAGTCGGAAAATCCTCGCATTCTCCGTCCAGCCGACCAGGATCACCCAAGGCGGGCCCGTCACCATCTGCCTCGAAACCTCGGATGTCCAGGGCATCCAACTCACGGACTCGTGCTACATCGCAGCCCGTGAGACCCTGCCCGGATTCCAATACGACTCCGACAAGAAAAAATCGTTCTACGGCCGGCCGTCATCCGAGCCCATCGAAGACAACGGCGAATACGATCGCAATTCAGCCCCGGGCAAAATCTCGCTCGAAATCGACACCAACGGCTGGCCGCCCGGCACGCGCCATTTCCTGCTCAATGCCATCGGACTGGCCGGAAGCGCGGTCGATTACCGCTCGCTGGCGATTCAAGTCGTCGGCCCTGGCGACCAGTTCCTGGTTACCGTCGAGCCGTCCCGCCCGTTCGCTTCAGGAACGCACTTCAACCGTTTCCTCAAACTTCCCGATGGCACACTATTGAGCGAGGGCAAGCTCTCGCACGATGGCGGGCGGTCGTGGCAAGATGGCGCCGGACGGTTCGGCGTCGGCGGCGAGGTCTTGACCGATGGCCGGGTCCTCGGCTTGGATTATCGATGCCTCCCAGTGAAAGACCGCGAAGGATGGTATGCTGCCGCGCGATGGTTCTCTGAAGACCGTGGCAAAACCTTCCAGCCCGGCGAGGCCCTGTTCCACGTGCCCCAAGCAAAAGCCGCCATGGGGCATGGCCCGCACGTCGGTCCGCTCTTCATGCGATCGATCGTCGAGCGGCGCGACGGCTCGCTGGTCGCCCTGATGGCCGGATGGTTCAAGAGCGACACGGCACTCTGCCCCTACGGCCGCGGCCGACCCTATTCGCGAACTTATGTCTGCGAGTCGGCAGACGGCGGAAAGACATGGTCCTACCTCACGACGATCGGCTACGACCAGATCGGGAGCGAAGGCTACAACGAGGGAAGCATGAAGCGGCTACCCGGCGGAGAACTCCTGGCCGTGCTGCGCACCGGCAACGAGAGAGACCTCGGCTGCCAGGACAATCCCATCATGGCCGGCATCAGCCGCGACGAGGGCCGCACCTGGTCGCCGCCTGAGAGAACCGGTGTCGAGGGCGCCTTTCCAAGCCTGGCCGTACTGTCCGACGGCGTCGTGGTGATGAGCTACGGGCGCCCCGGTGCCATGCTTGTCTTCAGCCGCGACGGCGGCCGGACCTGGACCGACCCGACGGCGGTCGACACCACTGCGTACTCCGGTTACACCGACGTGGTCGAGATCGGTCCCCGTGAGTTGCTCGTCGGATTCGGCGCGGCAGCCTATCTCGATCCGGCCACCGGCGTGCGAGACGACCAACTCCGTCTGGCGACGGTTCGCTACCGCCTCGCACCGGCCGATCCAAGCGGTGAAGCCCTGCCGGTTCACCCGGCAGATAAACCAGGTTCCCCAGCCAAAACAACGCCTCAACCGCACCAGACCCCTGCCGGTTTACCCGGCAGGTGAACAAGGTTCCCCAGCTAGCACGCACCACGAAAACCACGATCAGACCCCTGCCGGTTTAGAGCCTATCCCAAAACCGCCGGGGATTTACCCGGCAGGTGAACAAGGTTCCCCAGCTAGCACGCACCACGAAATCTTTTGCCACCCGGAAACCACGATCAGACCCCTGCCGAGCGAGGCCTATCGTTCTGCAGAAGCCCTGTCCGAGCCGCCGGGGACTGGCTCATTTTGCAGAGTCTTCGGAGCCAAGAATGTGCCTGTCCCCCTTCTCCTCGCATGAGTTTTGGGATAGGCTCTTAGAGACTTTGACAATTTTAAGTTGAAGGCGGCAGGGGGCGGGAATGGGGTTGCGCAAGGCGGGGCGTCTAGCCGGAGAACGTTCCGCACTCAGGCCAAGAGCTGGGACATCTTTTGTTTCAGGACCTGGAAATCGACCGGCTTTTCTACGAAGTCCGTGACGGGCAGCCACGTCGGGTCGATGTCTTTATTGCTGAATCCCAGCGGAAACTGCTGGTTGACTGCAGTGAGCATGAGGACCGGTAGGCGATCGAAGCTGCGCCGGATCTCGCGCGCCAGCTCGAAGCCACCGCTGGGATTCTCGGGGAACATGACATCCAAGACGATTGCGTCGGGGCGGCGCTCGCGCAACCGGCTCAGGGCCTTGCGGTTGTCCAGCTCGACGTCGACCTCGTGCCCTTCGCTGCGAAAAACGGAAGCGACGGCGACGGCGAAATCTTCGTCGTCGTCAATGATCAGCAGATACGCCATGGTGCGACTCCTTCGGTGCCCGCCGGGCACGTGGCTCCGGCGCGGCGGTAGGAATGGTTAAGGTGAAGCTGGTCCCTCGATTCACGGCGCTCTCGACGCGAACCGTGATGCCGGCGGCACGGGCCACCTGGCGCACGATCGCCAGTCCCAGGCCGGTGGCAGCTTTGTTGTGTCGTGCGGCCTCGGCGGTGCGGAAGTAGTCGTCGAAAATATGGGGGAGCTTGTCGGCAGGGATACCGATTCCGCGGTCGCGAACTTCGAGATAGGCGGCCTGCGGGGAAATGCGCCGACAAGCGATCGAGACGACGCCGCCGTCGTGGGAATAGTTCACCGCGTTAGTCAGCAGGTTGTCGACGAGCATTCGGACGTGGTCCTCCGCGGCGGCGATCCGGACGGGCTCGAGCTCGGTTTCGATCCGGATGCCGCGCTGTCCCGCCGCCGGCTCGAGGCGGGCAGCGGCTGCGCTGACGATGCCGTCCAGATCAAGTTCGACGACCGGAGGGTTCGCCTGGGATTCCGAGCGGAGGTTGGCCAGTTGCAGCATCTCCTGGATCTGCTGGGAGAGCATGCTGCACCGGGCCGTGATTTTGTCCACCACCTGACTTGCCTGCTCGGGAAGCAAACCGCAATAGCCCCCGGAGAGTAGCTGAGCGTGCGCGTGAATGGCTGCAAACGGCGCCTTCAACTGGTGAGTTGTCTGCAGCATGTGCCTGGCCCGCTCATCGCTGCTGGCCTTGAGTCGCTGGTTGGCCACGTCCAATTCCCGTTCGCGTTGGCGCAGCTCGCCCGCCAGCCGGGATGCGAGGTACCAGATCACGGCCCAGATGGCGAACGCCGAAGCGACGTGCAGGGTCCAAATCCCGGTGGGCATGGTCTCAATCGCCGAAAGGGCCGGTGTGGCCAGGACGGTGGTCGGTTCGATCAAGACCGACGACTCCAGCAACAGGCAAGCCAGGTAGAGGATGCCCGCCGCAACCGTCACCGCGGCGCTCTCCCGACGCGTGAAAAAGATGCACGCCAGAATGATGTGAAACAGGTACATGAAGGGCGCATAGGTCGCCGTGCTGCCGAGGAAGTGAATCACCGCGGTCAGGATCACCAGGTCGACCAGAATCTGGATCCACAGGTTCAGCCGCACGCGCAGGCGGCCACCGAGGAGCAAGTAGCCGGCGTTCAGGGCTGCCAGGACGGCGGCAGTCGCCAGCGGCCATCCGGGAGTAAGCCGCAGGCCGAACGGTTCGAACAGGCCGGGCAGCAAGCCGGCGATTCCTCCAGCCAGGAGCAGGCCGACCACGATCCACCGCAGCCGACAGAACCAGGCGGCGTTCTGATCCAGCAACTGGCGATCGACCCATTCGTCGCGAACCTCGTCCGGCAGGCGGCTTTGGGACCCGGCTTCACCGGGCGCTAAATGGAAAACGGCCGGCGGCGGCTCCTGCGATCCGTTGTCGAGCTGCATTGGATCTGTCTCGATGGACGCGGGGTAAGACTTTGCGCTACTCAATTTCCCAGGTCGTACCCGAATTGAGCAGCGCCTTCAAGTCGCCGCGACCACGTTTGGCGGTCGCGTCGCGAACCTGCGCTATCAGCAACTCATCATAGGTGGGACGCGAGACATCGCGGAACACCCCCAGCGCCGTGGGGAACTCGGGCGGTTCCAAAGCCGCCAACAGGGCCGCCAGCGCGGGCGAGGTGGCCTCGGCGTCGTGGACGAGAAGGTCGTGCTCGTCGACATTCTCCGCATCGAGATCGACCACTCGCGGTTCCACATTCCGCACGACGATCCCCTTGCGGCCTCCAACGCCGAATCGAATCGGCGCGCCGTGCTCCAGCAGGATCCGGGTTTCGTCGCGCTGCGCTCTGTCGGTGAGGGCGTCGAACGTCGCGTCGTTGAACACCCGGCAGTTCTGAAGGATCTCGACAAACGCCGTTCCCTTATGCCTGGCGGCGGCTTCCAATGTCTTGCCCAGGTGGGCCTGGTCGGCGAAGATCGTTCTGGCAGCAAAGGTTGCCTCGGAAGCCAGGGCCGTCTGGATCGGACGGATCGGCTGCTCGATCGTCCCCAAGGGGCTCGACTTCGTCTTCTTGCCAAATTCCGAGGTGGGCGAATACTGGCCCTTGGTAAGACCGTAGATCCGGTTGTTGAACAGCAGGATCTTGAGATCCACATTGCGGCGCATGGCATGGATCAGGTGGTTCGTACCGATCGACAGCCCGTCGCCATCGCCCGTGATCACCCAGACGGAAAGCTCGGGGTTGGTGCACTTCACCCCGGTGGCGATCGCCGGCGCTCGGCCGTGGATGCCGTGCATGCCGTAGGTGTTCACATAATAGGGAAACCGCGACGAGCATCCGATGCCGGAGATGAACACGACATTCTCGCGCGGCACACCCAGGGTGGGCATCAGCTTATGGATCTGGCTCAAGATGGCATAGTCGCCGCATCCCGGGCACCAACGGACCTCCTGAGGCGTCTGAAAATCCTTGCGGGTCAGTTCCCGCAGGCAATCCGTCTGCCCGCCTTCGGCCGTTGCGGGCGCTGAATTGGCGGTGGTCATGATTTCAACATCTCCTCGATCTGTGCCGTAATTTCGCGAATCAGGAAGGGCCGCCCCTCGACCTTGGGCAACGATTGAAACTCTTCAGCGAACTGGCTGCGAAGCATCGTCCGCAAATGGCCGAGATTGTTTTCGGGGACAAGCAGGCGGCGGAAACGCCCGAAGATCTCGCCGACGTTTTTCGGCAGGGGGTTCAGATAGCGGAGATGGAGGTGCGACACGGCGTGTCCCTTGCGCTGCGTCTCGCCCACGGCTGCGGCGATCGCGCCGTAAGTGCTCCCCCAGCCGACGACGAGCACGTCGCCCGACTCGGGACCGGCGAGTTCGGCGGGCGGGATCACTTCGGCGGCCGCAGCGATCTTGCGGGCGCGAAGTTCGACCATTTTACGGTGATTGGCGGCATCGTACGTGATCGCTCCGGTGACGTCCTCCTTTTCCAGCCCGCCGATGCGATGCTCCATCCCCTTCATGCCCGGAACGACCCAGGGCCGGGCAAGCGTATTCGGATCGCGCCGGTACGGGGCGAAGTCGTCGGGCGTGGCGGTCGGTCGGATCTCCAAGTCGGGCAGCGAATCGGGATCGGGAATCCGCATCGGCTCGGCGCTGTTGGCCAGAAAACTATCGGACAACAAGAGCACCGGCGTCATGAACTGCGTCGCCAGCCGAATCGCCTCGAAGGCCATCTGAAAGCAATCGCCGGGGCCGGAGGCCGCCAGCACAATTGCGGGCGATTCGCCATGGCGGCCGTACATCGCCATCAAGAGGTCGGCCTGTTCGGTCTTCGTCGGCATGCCGGTGCTGGGCCCGGCCCGTTGGACATCGATCACGACCAGCGGCAATTCCGTCATGACCGCCAGCCCGATCGCCTCGGTCTTCAGGGCGAGTCCCGGTCCGCTGGTGCCCGTGATGCCGATGGCGCCGGCGAACGATGCGCCGATCGCGGCACAGCAGGCGGCGATCTCGTCTTCGCACTGGATCGTGCGGACATCGAACTCCTTGTGGCGCGACAGCTCGTGGAGAATTTCGCTCGCCGGTGTGATCGGGTAGCTGGCGTACACCAGGGGCCGTTTCGCCTTGGACGCGCCGACCACCAGGCCCAGCGCAGCGGCCTCGTTGCCCGTGATCCGGCGGTAGCGGCCCTTGGGCAGGCTTGCCTGGGCCACGTGGTAGTGCACGCGCAACAGTTCGGCCGTATCGGCGAAATTGTAGCCGGCCCGCAAACTGGCCCCGTTGGCCGCCATCACGTCCCTGTTGCGGCTGAACTTCTTCATCAGCCATTCCAGGACAGGCTGCATCGGGCGATCGTAGAGCCAGAGCATGATCCCCAAAGCGAAGAAGTTCTTGCACCGCTCGCGCTGCTGCTTCGAGAGGCCGGTATGGCGAGTCGCCTCGTCGTTGAGTTGCGTCATGGCAACGGGGATGAGGCGGTAGTCGTCCAACGACCCGTCTTCCAGCGGGTTGGACTTATAGTCCGCCTTGCGAAGATTGGCCTCGGTAAACTCGTCCTGGTTGGCGACGATGATTCCGCGGCTCTGCAGTTCCGGCAAGTTGACCTTCAGGGCTGCCGGGTTCATCGCCACGAGTACGAACGGCTCGTCGCCGGGCGTGGTGATCTCGTAGTCGCCGAAGTTGAGCTGGTACCCGCTTACGCCGCCGAGCGAGCCCGCCGGGGCACGGATCTCCGACGGGTAATCAGGCAGCGTGCGGATCGTATTGCCGACCATCGACGCCAGGTCGGCAAACTGGCTGCCGACAAGCTGCATTCCGTCGCCCGAGTCGCCCGCGAAGCGGACGGTGGCGTTGTGGACTTGAATCAGTTCTTTGCCATTACCGAGAGCTGTTGCCATGCCGATCCGGTCTCCAGCATTTCCGCATTTGTGAAGTAGCCGCCCAAGTCGCTTTACGGAAGCCCCTCACCACTCGTTCAAGCTTCCGGGAGTCCCGGATCAATTGTAGGCGCCGGGGACATTCTGTCGTGATCCTTTCTGGGGGGGCGACAACGTCGTCCCTCGCCGCACTCGCGGCACCCGCTCTTCCCGTCCGCCGATTCTCGTAGTCGCTGTTCCACCGGAACAGCGAAGACCGAATTGTTGCGGAGCACGCATCCGGGTTGGCCGGGCACGCAGGCTTTGCCGACTCTCAGACAATGCTCGCGCTCCATATCGAAATGAGGACAGGAAAAGCTCACAAGGCGGTCTCCTCAGCCTGATTGGTGACGAAAGCCAGCACGTATTCGACGAGCGGGTTCAGGTCGCTCCGCGGCAGGACAGGTACGTTGACCGTCGGCCGGTCGTCGGTAACCACCGCGGCGATGCCGGGCCGCTCGGCCGCCATGCAAGTGCTTTCCATCCCCGCTCGCCAGACTTCGACTTTGTGCCCCTCGCCGTCCAAGTCGCCTTCGATGAGCACCAGGTCGCAGTCGGCGAACAACGGGGCAAGCTGATCGAAGTAGTTGTGGTCGTAGCGCGGCAGATGAACGGCAATGGCGTCGCCGCTGACGATGGCCGCGGGCGCCGCGCCGGCCATGCGATGCCGGCAAGAGTCGCTTCCGGGCCGGTCGAGCTCGTGGACATGCCGAGTGTGCTTGATCGTGCCGACGCGGAGTCCGGCCCGACGCAACTCGTGGAGCAGTTCCACTAGCAGGGTCGTCTTGCCGTGGTTCTTCCGGCCGACGATGTGCAGCCGCTTCACACTTTGCTCCCTTCTACTCTCCGCTGCCTGCAATCCATGTGAAGCGAACGAGCCGGCCGGATGGAATCTCCGCCACACCCGGCGGAACCTCGACGTAACAATTCGCCCCGCACGGTGTGAAGATGTCGGCGGAGCTGACCCCCGAGAGCGGCGTCACGTGCCAGAGGTTCGCTGCCGTCGGCACCCGCTCGGCCCGCGCAAGTCCGAAGTAGGTCCGATTGCCGCGGTACGAGATCGGGCCGGTAAGCCGTCCCTCGATCGACGCGGGCGATGGCGGCAACCCTTGCATCGCCCGCAGCGCCGCGGCCACGTAGCGGCTGAATCCGAGATGGCAGGCGAGCGGATTGCCCGGCAACCCGAAGATCACCTGGTTTCCGCGGCGGGCCAGCAGGAGCGGTTTGCCCGGCTTCTGCCTGACCTTGTGAAACAGGATTTCTGCACCCAACTGCTGCAAGGCGTCGGGCACCAGATCGTAATCGCCGGCCGAAACGCCGCCGGTGAGGAGTACGACGTCGCGGCCGGCCGCCTGCTCCAGCGCCGAAAGGATCGTCTCGACCTGATCGTTCGCGTGCATCGCAAGCGGACGATTCAATCCCATCTGACGCGCCATCGCGGAAAGCATGGGACCGTTGGAATCCCGGATCTGATGGGGCTGGATCTCTTGTCCGACCGCGACGAGCTCTCCGCCGGTCGTGATGATCGCCACGGTCGGCAAAGGACACACGCGGACCGACTCCTTGCCGAACGACGCCATCACCGCAACGGCCAATGGAGTGACCGTATCGCCGGGCCGCAAGACCACTCTCTGCGCCGCGCATTCGCTTGCCACGGCAGCGATGTGTCCGCCGTGTGCGAGGCTTCCAGGCAACTGCACGCGGTTGCCTTCGCGACGGACATGCTCTTTTTGGACGACCGCCTCGGTGCCCTCCGGACAGACCGCGCCGGTCATGATTGCCACACACTTGCCCGGCACGATGGCCGGCCCACCCTGCTGTCCGGCCGCCACTTCGCCCGTAACCTCGACTGTCCGGCCGGCGTCGGAAACACGGACGGCATAGCCGTCCATCATCGCCCGCGGAAACGATGGGTACGGCCGGTCGGCCCGGATTTCTTCGGCAAGCCGCAAGCCCAGGGCGTCGTCGAGCGGAACGAGGCGGGGCGGAAGAGGTTCGGTGGCCTCAAGAACGTAGCGAACGGCGTCCTCCGGAGAGATCATATAGCGGCAGGAGGGTAGGCAAGCCGACCGCCGGACCGGGGAAGCTACCGTACCGGGAGTGATACCGACCATCATGAGTCCCCCTTGGGCGAGGTTTCCTGTATTCTTCTTGTAAATGCCGAGCAGCCGGACTGCTGTCCATCGGCGAGTGGTTATCCGGTGCCGTAAGAAAACAAGTCATACACTTTGACGTAGGGTGGATTTTAGTCCACCCGGAAAACAAGGGGTGGATTGAAATCCACCCTACGTTAGGCCAGCTTATTCTCTTGCCGGTGGTTATTGTGTTTCGTGCAACGGGAGGAGCCGGGCAGATGAATGGTTTTCTCTGTTCTACCGGCTCTAAGAGACCAACACCATGAGTCGTCGGCGACGGAAGTTTTCCGAAATCGGATTTTTGGCAGCCGAAGCTGTTGACTTCCCTCGCCGGTCGATTATATTCTTTCTACATCCGGAGGTCAAGAATGCTGACTGCAACGACCGAACATGCTTTACGAGCCCTGGTTCACATGGCATCGCTGCCCAAGGGCGAGTCGATCCTGGGGCGGGATTTGGCCGAGCGGGCGAGTATTCCGGCCAACTATCTCTCCAAGCTGCTGCTGACGCTCCGCAACGCGGGGTACGTGGAAACGACCCGCGGGTTCGGAGGGGGGTACCGGCTGTCCAAATCGCCCAGCCAGATCAATTTGATCGATGTCGTCGAGCTTTTCGAGGGCGTGCGGAGCCGGCCCGGGTGCCTGCTGGGGGAAAAACACGACTGCTCCGACGCGACTCCCTGCTCGGCGCATGCCATGTGGAAGGAAGTGAAGCAGGCATATCTCAGCTTCCTCGAATCGAACACGATTGCGGACATTTCGCGGTCCAACGCGCTGGCCGACGGCAAGGTCCGCAAGAAGAAAGTCAAACAGCCATAAAAGGTATTTCTGATGCGCGCACAGCGAATCGGCCGAACCGAATGGGCACCCAAGAGAACTCGCGCTAGCCGCGAGCGAGCGCTCCCCCGGTTGTACTATCTTCGGCTGCCGCTGTGGTTGCTTCTGTTTTCGGCGGCAATCCTCTTTGCCGCCACGGCCTCTGCCCAGGATGCGGCGCAGTATTTCCGCCAGAATTGCGCGAGTTGCCACACGATCGGCGGAGGCCGTCTTACGGGGCCGGATCTCAAGAACGTCGAGGATCGCAAGGACAGGGCCTGGTTGACCCGCTTCCTGCTGGATCCGCCCACGGTGCTCGGGAGCGGCGATCCTTATGCGGCGAAACTTCAAGAGGAAGCTCGCGGCGTGGTGATGCCCAAGCCGCCCGGGATCACGCGTGACCTTGCCGAGCAGCTTCTGGACCTGATTGCCGCCGAGTCGAAACTGGAGCGGTCCCAGTTCGCCGGCGCGCAGTTTTCGGATAAGCCATTTACCGCCGCCGACGTCGCCCAGGGCAAGCGACTCTTTCTCGGCACTTCGCGTCTCGCCGCCGGCGGCGCTTCTTGCGTGTCGTGCCATAGTGTCCGCGACGTCGGAGCCCTGGGCGGTGGACGACTCGGACCGGATCTCACACGGGTCTACGAGCGATTGCAGGGCAAGAAGAACCTCGCCGCGTGGCTGTCGGCGCCGGCCACAGCGACGATGCAGGCTACGTTCCAGTCGCGTCCGCTCGATCCGGAAGAGATTCATGCCCTGATCGCATTCTTCGAAGACTCCGCCAAGCGCGGCGGCGAAGAGGACATGAGCGGCCGGCTGGCTTTCCTGCTGTTGGGCATCGGCGGCGCGGCCCTGGGCCTGATCGGCATGGACGCGATCTGGCGCAAACGATTTCGCGGTGTCCGCCGCTTTCTGACCGGCAAGCAGATTGATTTCTGACCGGCAAGCCGATTTAACGAGGTAAGTGATGTTCCTGCGAGATGCGATTTCCTGGATCAAGGACGAGCATAATCCCCAGCTCCGCGGTTGGGAGGAGTTCTACCGCAACCGCTGGCAGCACGACAAGGTGATCCGCAGCACCCACGGCGTGAACTGCACCGGCGGCTGCACGTGGATGATCCACGTCAAAGACGGCCTGGTCACCTGGGAGATGCAGGGCTACGACTACCCGAGCCTCGAGTCCGGCTTGCCGCCCTACGAGCCCCGCGGCTGCCAGCGAGGCATCTCCTATTCCTGGTATCTCTACAGCCCGTTGCGCGTGAAGTATCCCTACATCCGCGGGGCACTGGTCGACCTGTGGAAAAAGGCCCGTGCACAGTTCGATGACCCGGTCGCCGCCTGGCAGTCGCTTGTCGAGGACGAGGAGTCGCGGCAGCGGTGGCAGAAAGCGCGGGGCAAGGGCGGTTTCCGTCGCACGGACTGGGCCACCGTGCTGGAGATCATCGCCGCAGCCACGCTGCACACGATCAAGAAGCACGGCCCGGACAGGATCGCCGGCTTCTCGCCGATTCCCGCCATGTCGATGGTCAGCTACGCCGCCGGGGCGAGACTGATGCAGTTGCTCGGCGGCGTGTCGCTTTCGTTCTACGACTGGTACTGCGACCTGCCGCCGGCGTCGCCGGAGACCTGGGGCGAACAGACCGACGTGGCCGAGTCGGCCGACTGGTACAACGCCAAGTTGCTGGCGGTGATGGGCTCCAATCTGAACATGACCCGCACGCCCGACTGCCACTTTGCCGCCGAATCGCGGCACAACGGCACGAAGATGTGGGTCTTCGCGCCCGACTTCAACCAGGTCGCCAAGTATGCCGACGAATGGGTGGCGATCAACGCCGGGCAAGATGGCGCCTGGTGGATGGCGGTGAACCACGTGCTGCTGAAGGAGTTCCACCACGAGAAGCAGACGCCGTACTTCATCGAGTACACGAAGAGATATACCGACGCGCCGTATCTCGTCGAGCTGACCGAAGACGGCGACTCGTACCGCGCCGGCTCGCTGGTCCGCGCCGAGCGGCTGGCCAAGTACGCGGGCACGGAGAACGGCCAGTGGAAGTTCCTCATGTGGGATGCCCCGTCGGGCGGGCCGAAAATGCCGATGGGCAGCGTCGGCGACCGCTGGGGCAAGGAGAAGGGGAAATGGAACCTCGAGCTCAAAGACGGCCAGGACGGCAGTGCGATCGATCCGGCGCTGACGTTCTTGAGTGACCACGACGTCGTCGTCCCGGTCCGGCTCGATAACTTTGCGGAAGGCAACACGATCGCCCGGGGTGTGCCGGTCAAGAAAATCCAGGCCGCCGACGGCCGGACGGTGACCGTAGCTACCGTCTACGACCTGATGATGGCCCAATACGGCGTTCCTCGCGGCATCGGCGAGGGCTACCCGGCCGACTACAACGACGAGTCGGCGCCCTACACGCCGGCCTGGGCCGAGAAGTACACCGGGCTGGGCCGCGAGACGTTGATCCGCTTCGCCCGCGAATGGGCCGTCACGGCCGAAAAGACGCAGGGCAAGTGTACGATCATCATCGGCGCCGGGGTGAATCACTGGTACCACGCCAACCTGATGTACCGCGCCGGCATCCACGCCCTGATGTTCTGTGGCTGCGTCGGGGTAAACGGCGGCGGCCTGGCACATTATGTCGGCCAGGAAAAGCTGGCCCCGGCCGAACCTTGGGGCGCAATCGCCTTCGCCAAAGATTGGTTCCCAGCCTCCCGCCTGCAAAACGCGCCGAGCTGGCACTACGTGCACACCGACCAGTGGCGCTACGAAAAAGAGTTCACCGACTACCACACGGTGCCCAAGAACGCCGATGGCAGCCCCGCGGTCGGCGGCCACACGATGGACCACCAGGTCCGGGCGGTCCGCAACGGCTGGTTGCCGTTCTACCCGCAGTTCGGCAAGAACCCGCTGGACCTGGTCCGCGAGGCGGAAGCGGCAGGGGCGAAAGATGATGCCGCGGTGGTCAACCACGTCGTCGAGCAGCTCAAGGACCGCAATCTGAAGTTCGCGGTCGAGGATCCGGATGCGCCGTCGAGCTGGCCGCGAGTGTGGTTCATCTGGCGGGGCAACGCCCTGATGTCCAGCGCCAAGGGACATGAATACTTCCTCAAGCACTACCTGGGCACGCACACCAACACGATCTCGCAGGACCTGGCCGGTGACAGCGTGAAAGAGGTCGCCTGGTACGAGCACGCCCCGCAGGGCAAGATGGACCTCGTCGTCGACCTCAACTTCCGCATGGACACGTCGGCCCTATACAGCGACATCGTCCTGCCGGCGGCCACCTGGTACGAGAAGGCCGACCTCAACTCGACCGACATGCACAGCTTTATCCACCCGCTGTCGGCGGCCGTGCCGCCCTGCTGGGAGTCGAAGAGCGACTGGCAGATCTTCCGCGCCGTCGCTAAGACGGTCTCCGAGATGGCGGCCAGGCATTTCCCGGAACCGGTCCGCGACATCGTGGCCGCGCCGTTGGCCCACGACTCGGCGGCCGAGATCGCCCAGCCCGAGATCCGCGAATGGATCCGCGGCGAGGTGGAAGCGATTCCCGGCAAGACGATGCCCGGGCTGAAGGTGGTGACGAGGGACTACCGCAACGTCTACAACCAGTTCATTTCCTTCGGACCGTTGGCCCGCGCCAATGGCCTGGGCGCCCACGGCACCCATTACACGATCGACGACGAGCACGACGCGGCGCTCCGCGAGCGGCCGACGGTGACCTGGGAGGCGGGCACGTTTCTCTCGCTCAAGGACGACGAATACGTCTGCGACACGATCCTCCGGTTTGCCACGGTGACCAACGGCGAGATGGCCTACCGCTCCTACAAGAACATGGAAGAGAAAGTCGGGCTGCCGCTGGTCCACCTGGCCGAGAAGAACCGGGGCGTGCGGATCAGCTACCGTGAACTGCAGAGCCGGCCGCACCGTTTTGTGAACAGCCCCATGTGGTCGGGTCTCTTGGAGAACGGCCGGGCGTATTCGCCATTCACGTACAACGTCGAATGCCAGGTCCCCTGGCGGACGCTCACCGGACGCCAGCACCTCTATCTCGACCACCCGCTCTATGTCCAGTTCGGCGAGCACCTGCCGACCTACAAGCCCAAGCCGCCTTCGGTCGAATTCGCCGATCTGCGGTTCAGCGAGGCCGTCGGACCAACGCTGGAGCTCAACTATCTCACACCGCACGGCAAGTGGCACATCCATTCCACCTACGGCGACAACGAGCGGATGACCACGCTCTCGCGGGGCTGCGAGCCGTTGTGGATCAGCGAGAAGGACGCGGCGGCGATCGGGATCGAGGACAACGACTGGGTCGAAGTGCACAACGACAACGGTGTGGTGGTGACCCGGGCGGCCGTCAGCGCGAGGATTCCGCGAGGCATCTGCATCCAGTACCACTCGCCGGAGCGGACCTACTCGGTGCCGAAGTCACCGCTCAGAAAATACCGCCGCGCGGGCGGCCACAACAGCCTCACCCGCACGCGTCTGAAGCCCAACCTGATGGCCGGCGGCTACGGCCAGTTCACGTACCACTTCAACTACTGGGGCCCGATCGGGTGTAACCGGGATACGTCGATTTTGGTGAGGAAACTGCCGGAATTGGTGTGGTAGCGAGGAAACGGAGGCAGCGAAATGACCAATGACCAGGTGCCAATGACCAATGGGGAAAGCCTGAACCAAAGGTCTTTCATTGGTCATTGACACTTGGTCATTGGTCATTCCCCCCGCAGGATCTCATAAACCTAGGAATATTCCAATGGACGTCCGCTCTCAAATCTCCATGGTTTTCCACCTCGACAAGTGTCTGGGGTGCCATACGTGCTCGATCGCCTGCAAGAACTTGTGGACCGACCGCAAGGGAACCGAGTACATGTGGTGGAACAACGTGGAAACCAAACCCGGCGCGGGCTATCCAACGTGTTGGGAAGACCAGCAGAAGTACCAGGGCGGCTGGGAGAAGAACGGCAAGCTCAAGCTGCGTTCCACGGGCAAGGCGAAGATTGTGGCCAATATCTTCCACAATCCCCACATGCCCAGCATGGACGACTACTACGAGCCCTGGACCTACGACTACCAGAACCTGTTCAACGCCCCCGAAGGTCCCGACCAGCCGGTCGCCCGTCCGGTCTCGAAAGTGACGGGCGAGTACATGGAGATCGAGTCGGGCCCCAACTGGGACGACGACCTGGGCGGTTCGCCGCTCTACGCCCGCAATGATCCCAACCTCCAAGGGCTTAGCGAGGCCGAGCGGCAGCAGATGTTCGCCATCGAGCGACTGGTGTTCTTCTATTTCCCGCGGATCTGCAACCATTGCCTGAACCCGGCCTGCGTGGCGGCCTGCCCATCGGGGGCGCTCTACAAGCGGGGCGAGGACGGCATTGTGCTGATCGACCAGAAGCGGTGCCGAGCGTGGCGTGCGTGCGTGGCGGCCTGCCCTTACAAGAAGGTCTTCTATAACTGGTTCACCGGCAAGTCGGAGAAGTGCATCCTCTGCTTCCCTCGGGTCGAGACCGGCCAGGCCCCGGCCTGCTTCCATTCCTGCGTGGGCCGGATCCGTTACCTGGGCGTTCTCTTGTACGATGCCGAACGGATCGAAGAGGTCGCCAACGCACCCGAAGACGAGTTGATCGACGCCCATCGCTCGCTGATCCTCGACCCGTTCGATCCCGAGGTGATCAAAGCGGCCGAACGCAAGGGGATGCCGGAGTCGACGATCGAAGCGGCCCAGAAATCGCCGATCTACCAGTTCGTGAAGCTGTGGAAGATCGCCCTGCCGCCGCACCTGGAGTTCCGCACGCTGCCGATGTTGTTCTACGTGCCCCCGATGTCGCCGGTGATGGCCAACCGGCAGAACGACGTGCTGGACCACACCAGCACCGACCTATTCCACGACATCGAGGAAGCCCGTGTGCCGATGAAGTTCCTCGGCAACCTGCTGGGCGTGGGCAACGAGACGAAGCTTCGCTACGCCCTGCGGAAGCAGAAAGCGGTGCGGTGGTATCGCCGCGCGGTCACCGTCGGCGACGTCGACATGGAGACGGCCCAGCGGATGCTCCGCGAGGCCGACTGCACGGCCGAAGAAGCAGAAGGCATCTTTCGGATGACGGCCCTGTGTCCGGCCGACGAGCGGTTCGTGATTCCGCCGTCGCACCGCGAGCAGGCGGCCGAGATGTTCGGCGACGTGATGGACCGCAAGCAGAGCACCGGATTCGGCTTCTTGAGTGCGCCGACAAGGGGGTTGTAATGACGATGGAAGAAAGAGCCTGTGCGGCCCTGGCCGGCTTGCTGGTCTATCCGGATGGCGAGTTTCCGGAGCAACTCGACGAGGCGATCGGCGTCGTCCGCCGGGAATCGCCGGAAGCGGCCGGGCAACTGACCGAACTGGCCGCGGCGCTCGAAGCGTTGTCGCTCGAGGATCGCGAGGAGCTTTTCACGCGGACGTTCGACGTGACGCCGGCGACGGCCCTGGAGATCGGCTGGCACCTGTTTGGCGAAGACTATCACCGCGGCGCGCTGATGGTGCGGTTGCGGTCGGAACTGCGGCGCCACGGGATCGAGGAGTCGAGCGAGCTGCCCGACCATCTCACGCACGTGTTGGCGCTGTTGGACCGCATGCCGGAGGACGAGGCGGAGGCGTTTGCCCGGGCCTGCGTGATCCCTGCGGTCGACAAAATCCTCGAAGGATTCCGGGACAGAGAGAGCCCGTACGAACATCTGCTGAAGGCGGTGGCGGTGGTGCTGGCGGCACGATCCGGTGATCTGCAACGGTGTTAAGGTGATACAGCATCGTCGTTTAACCGCTGTGCCCAACGGGCCGCGTGTGGAGCGACAGGAGAGATGTCCATGTACCGTAACGGCGCGAAGTATCCCGCAGCGGAACGCCGGCGCGCGGCCCGTTGGGCACAGCGGTTAAACGACCAGTGCGCGAGTGAGGAATAGAAATGGCAACCATCCTGCAATATCTCGATCCGCTCTTGTTTGCGGTCCTGCCTTACGTGGCGCTGTTCACGTTTTTTCTGATGACGATCCAGCGCTACCGCGCGGCGACGTTCACCTATTCCAGCCTGTCCTCGCAATTCCTGGAGAACCGGCGGCACTTCTGGGCGATGGTGCCGTTTCACTACGGAATCCTGCTCGTGCTCTCCGGCCATCTCCTGGGCCTGTTGATCCCCAACACCATCCTGGCCTGGAACAGCCATCCCTTGCGGCTCTACGTGCTGGAGATCACTGGCCTTGCCTTGGGGCTGCTGGCGTTGGTGGGGCTGGTGAGCCTTGTGATCCGCCGGTTGGGGACGAGCAACGTGCGCGTGGTCACCAGCCCGGCCGACTGGGTCCTTTACGCGTTGCTTTTGCTGCAGGTCGGCACCGGCATCTCCCTGGCGTTGTTTTATCCGTGGGGCTCGTCCTGGTACGCCTCCAGCGCCGCGCCCTATCTGTGGTCGATCGTCAAACTGCAGCCTGAGCTGGGCTTTGTGTCGGCCGCCCCCGCGGCGGTGAAACTGCACATTGCGGGAGCGTTCTTGCTGATCGCCCTGTTCCCGTTCACGCGGCTGGTCCATATCCTCGTCGTCCCGAACCCGTACCTGTGGCGGCGGCCGCAGGTCGTGCGGTGGTATCGTTAATCCACGTGGAGCCGCGGGCATTCATGGAAATGAGCTTGCCTAACCTTCGAAAGTCGCTTTCGGTGCGGCACTGCTTGGAGTTGAACGGGCGTGCCATGGGAGAGGACTTCTCCACAACTCCAAGCAGTGTGCGCGACGACAATCCAACGGCAGCGCGGCACTGCTTGGGATGGTGGCATGCCTGTTTCCATGGAAAACCCGTTCCATCCCAAGCCGTGGCACACGTACGTGGAGTCAGGCCATGAACGAAGATCTCAGACCGGAAGATCGTCGGCGGGCGTGGTGGATCCTGGGGGTGAACACGTTTGCGTTCACCGTCTGCTTTGCCGCCTGGATGATGAACGGCGTGCTGGTGACGTTCCTGGTGGAAAACGGCATCCACCGCTGGGACCCGGCTGAGATGGGCTGGCTCATCGGCATCCCCGTGCTCACCGGGGCGATCTTCCGTTTGCCTCTCGGACTGGCGACCGACAAGTGGGGCGGCCGGATCGTCTACGGCTGGCTCCTCGTGTTCTCGGCGGTGCCGATGTACCTGACGGCCTGGTGCAATACCTACTGGCAGTTCTGCCTGGCCGGCCTGGGGTTCGGTTTCACCGGCACCGGTTTTGCCATCGGTATCGCCTACACCTCAGTCTGGTTTCCCAAGCATCTGCAAGGCACGGCCCTGGGGATCTTCGGAGCCGGCAACGCCGGGGCCGCCCTGACCACGCTCGGCGCGCCGCACGTGCTCAACTGGCTCACCGGCTTCGGCCAGAACCTCGACGGCTGGCGGCAGTTGCCCAAGCTCTATGCCCTGCTGTTGTTCGCCACCGGAATTGTGTTCTTCCTGACGACCACCACGCGGATCGCGCCGGGCAACGAGCGGAAGACGATGTCCGAGCGGCTGGCGCCGTTGAAGGTGCCGCGGGTGTGGCGGTTTGGGCTGTACTACTTCTTCGTCTTCGGAGGATTCGTCGGCCTGGCCCAGTGGCTGGTGCCCTACTATGTCGGTGCGTATGGGATGAGCGTGGCCATGGCCGGGGCCCTGGCCGCCTGCAACAGCCTTCCCTCCGGCGTGATCCGAGCCCTGGGCGGATGGATGTCGGATGTCTGGGGTGCGCGGCGGGTGATGTACTGGGTGTTCGGTTCGTCGCTGGCCTGCTGCCTGCTGCTGATGGTGCCGCAGATGGAGATCCACGCGCCGGGCGGCGCGGTGATGGCCCGGTTCGGCGGGACGGTGACCGGCGTGACCCCCACGGAAATCGTCGTGGAAACGACGAAGTCCGGCACCGTCCGCTACCCGTTGACGCCCCGGGACGGCGAGCTGTTGAGCGTCCGCCACCATCAGGCCGGCGTGCTGGTCTGGCCCAAGACCACCATGTGGCAGGAACCCGTGGTCGAGGTCGGCCAGCAGGTGCCGAAGAAGCAGCTTCTCGCCCGCGGAGTCACGCACATTTTCTTCCAGGCCAACGTCTGGATCTTCACCGGCCTGAGCCTGATCCTCGGCGCGGTGATGGGGATCGGCAAAGCGGCGGTCTACAAGCACATCCCCGACTACTTCCCGAACGACGTGGGCGTCGTGGGCGGGATCGTCGGCGTGTTGGGCGGACTGGGTGGATTCATTTGTCCGGTGATTTTCGGTTACCTGCTGCGGGCGACGGGCCTCTGGACCACTTGCTGGATGTTCTTCTTCGTCCTTGTAGCCGTCTGCTTTGCATGGATGCACGTCGTGATCCGCAACATGATGCACAAGGAAGTGCCGAACCTGATGCGGCAGATCGAACACCAACGGCACGTTGCGACGGTGTCGTAGAACCAGTGCATTCCGAGCTATGGAGGTGCGACATGCCGGCCATTGAAGAACTGGTTGCCCCAAAGCAACAAACCGCCCGCGCTACGTGGAACGTTGAAGACAAAACGTTTTGGGAGGCGACCGCCAAGCGGATCGCCCGGCGTAACCTCTGGATCTCGGTTCCCAACCTGCTCTGCGCGTTCGCCGTTTGGCTGCTGTGGGGCATGATCATCGTGCGGGTCCAGATGGTGCACGATGCCGATCCGACGAAGTTTGCCTTTACGGCCATCGGCAGCAGTGCGGCGGCCGAGGGCCCTGCCTATATGGCCCTGCTCTATCTGCTGCCCGCCGTGGCCGGCTTCGCGGGCGCCACGCTGCGGATCCCCAATTCATTCATGATCGCTATCGCGGGCGGGCGGAACGTCAAGGCGATGACCACGCTCCTGCTGATCCTGCCCGCCGTCGGCACCGGTCTGGCCCTGCAGAATCCGCGGACCCCATTTCTCACGTTTCTGATCCTGGCGGCGCTGACCGGCATCGGCGGCGGCGCCTTCGCCTCGTCGATGTCGAACATCAGCTTCTTCTATCCGAAGCGGGTGCAGGGGCTGGCCCTGGGGCTCAACGCCGGGCTGGGCAACCTGGGCGTGAGCGTGATGCAGTTCCTCGTTCCCTACGTCATCGCCGTTCCGCTGTTTGGGGCCTTAAGCGGCGATCCCTACCTGATCCAAGGCGGCTCGGTATGGCTTCAAAACGCCGGGCTGGTCTGGGTGCCGATCCTGGGGACGTTTGCCGTGCTGGCGTGGCTCTTGATGGACAACCTGCCGATCCACGACTGCGGCTCGACGTCCCGCGCCCTGGGCCGTTTCTTTTGGCTGGAGCTGCTGGGCTTTGCCGGCGCGGCAGTCGGCATCGCACTGATGCTCTCGCTCAACCTGCCGGAGCTTTTGAAGATCTTTCTCGTCGTGCTGGTGACGGTGGCCGTCACACTGATCTTGATGCGATGGGCAACCCCACGCGCGACTCGCGACCGGCTCGTCAGCCAGTTTGCCATCTTCGGCAACAAGCACAACTGGATCATGACGTGGCTTTACACGATGACTTTCGGTTCATTCATCGGGTTTTCCGCCGCCTTTCCCAAGTTGATCACCGACATCTTCGGCTATGTCCGGGTCGACGCCGACGGGAACGCACTCGCGCAGGCGGTTGCCAACCCTGCCGCTCCCGACGCCTTCACTTACGCCTGGATCGGCGCCTTGGTCGGCTCGCTCGTTCGGCCGCTGGGGGGCTGGCTTTCCGACAAGTTCGGCGGGGCGCGGGTGACCCAATGGGACACGGTCGTGATGATCGCGGCTGCCCTGGGCGTCGCCTGGTCGATTGGCCTGGCCCGCACGTCGCCGACCCCGGACGAGTACTTCCTGCCGTTTCTGGCGTTGTTCCTGCTGCTTTTCATCGCCACCGGGATCGGCAACGGCTCGACCTTCCGCATGGTACCGATCATCTTTCCGAAAGAGCAGGCCGGGCCCGTGCTGGGCTGGACCTCGGCCATTGCCGCCTACGGCGCCTTCCTCATTCCGAACATCTTTGCCACACAGATCAAAGCCGGTGTGCCCGAGTACGCCTTCTACGGCTTTGTCGTCTACTACCTGAGTTGCCTGGCCGTGAACTGGTGGTATTACGCACGCCGCGGCGCGGAGATCCACTGCTGAGGGAGACATGAAACAGCAAACGCAACGCATCGTCACGGTTGTTTTGAGCGTGGGGCTGGTCTTCGCCCTGCTGATCCTCCTTGCCGCAGCGAGCAACGTTTACCTGCCGGGCGACCACCGGGGGTTCGAGCCCACGCAGCCGATCGCCTTCTCACATCAATCGCACGCCGGAGACCTCGGCATCGGCTGCCACTACTGCCACTCAGCAGCCGAAGACGGCCGCCACGCCGGCATCCCCGCGGCCGAAACCTGCATGAATTGCCACCAGACCGTCACGACCAATTGGGCCTCGGTGCGGGCGGAAGACAAGGCGGCCGAGGAGGAAAATCGCAAACCGCGGCGGATCATCTCACCCGAACTCAAAAAGCTTTACGACTATTTGGCCCTGGACGACGAACTGAAACCCGACCCGGAAAAGCAGGCCTCGCCGATCCCCTGGGTGCGGATCCACGACCTGCCCGACTTCGTCTACTTCGACCACCGGGCCCACGTCCAGGCCGGCGTCGAGTGTCAGGAGTGCCACGGACCGGTGGAGACGATGGAGAGGGTCCGGCAGGTCGAAAGCCTCTCGATGGGCTGGTGCGTGAACTGCCATCGGGATGCTAACGCGAACGGAATCAATGGTCTTCAGGTGAACGCGTCCTTGGATTGTTCGACATGCCATTACTGAACGACTTTGTACCCATCAGAGAATTGAGTCTGCCGTGTGCCACTGCTTGGAGTTGAATGGGTTTCCCATCGGAAGCGGCTTTCCACAACTCCAAGCAGTGCGGTTGCGGCGAACCAAACGGCGACGCAGCACTGCTTGGGATGGTGGATCGCCCAATCCCATGGACAACCGATTCCATCCCAAGCAGTGCCACACCGGAGCCAGCATAGGTTGTTTATGAGCACTGAAAAGAAGACTCACTGGCGAAGCTGGGAAGACCGAAACGGCGGCCCGCCGGAGAGCAGGCCGGCCCGCCCGGGCGAGGTCGATCTGTCGCAGTTCAGCCGCCGCGGCTTCCTGGAGACCTCGGGCTTCGCCCTGTTCCTCTCGGCGCTGGCCGGGTGCAGTCGGCAGCCGGCCCGCACGGCGCTGGTGCCGGTGAAGCAGGTGTCGGGAGCCGTTCCCGGAAAGACGAACCACTACGCCTCCGTCTGCCAGGCATGTCCGGCCGGGTGCGGGATGCTGGTCAGGTGCCGCGACGGCCGTCCGATCAAGCTGGAAGGCAATCCCGATCATCCGCTCTCCCGAGGCGGACTCTGCGCCGTCGGCCAGGCCTCGGTGCTCGAGCTCTACGATAGCTTGCGGCTCTCGGCCCCGCTGGCCGGCGGCAAGCCCGCCGATTGGAAACGGGTCGATCGGGAAATCACCGCCGCGCTGGAAAAGATCCGCACTGGCGGCGGCGCGGTCCGCTTCCTCACGGGCACGACGACCAGCCCGACCCGCCGGGCGATGATCGAACGTTTCCTAAAACCATTCGCCGACGGCCGCCATGTCGTCTACGATCCGCTCTCCAGTTCGGCCATTCTTGCGGCGCACGAGCGGACGCACGGCGCAGCGGTCCTGCCGCACTACCGCCTGGAGAAGGCGGAGGTGATCGTCAGCTTCGACGCCGACTTCCTCGGCACGTGGATCTCGCCCGTCGAGCACACCGCCGCATACCATGCCCAGCGGGCTCCGCACGAAGAGTCGGCGGAGATGTCGTACCACGTGCAGTTCGAGTCGCGGCTGTCGCTCACCGGCAGCAAGGCCGACCGCCGCATCTGCCTGCGGCCGGATGAAATCGGCCTGGTGATGAGCCACCTGGCGATCCGGATTGCCAAAAAGGCCGACCAGCCGCTGGAGGTCCAAGATCTTGCCGCCTCTCCAGTGCCGGACGATCTCTTGGACGAACTGGCCGAGCGGCTCTGGCACGCGAAGGGCAAGAGCCTCGTCCTCTGCGGCTGCCAGGATGAAGACACCCAGACGGTCTGCAACCTGCTGAACGAACTACTGGGGGCCTACGGTACAACGATCGATCTGGATCGCCCTTCGCTCCAGCGACAGGGCCGCGCGGAGCAACTCGCCGAGTTGGCTGATGAAATCCGCGGTGGAAAGATCGCTGCCCTGTTCCTCGCCGACGTTAATCCCGTCTACGATCTGGCCGACGGAACGGAGCTGGTCGAAGCGATCCGGAAAATCCCGTTGGTGGTCAGTTTCGCCAACACCGCCGACGAAACGGCCGAGACGGCCCGCTACGTATGCCCCGAGGGCCATCCGCTGGAAACTTGGGGCGACGCCGAGCCGGTGGCCGGGCTGGTGAGCATTTGCCAGCCCTCCATCCGGCCGCTGGGCAAGATCCGCTCGCTGCCGGCGAGCCTGGCGACCTGGATGGGCTCGCCCCGATCCGACCTGCAGATTGTTCGCGACCAATGGAAGACGCAGATCTATCCACGTGCAGCCGGTGACACGCCGTTTCCGACTTTTTGGGATCGGGTCCTCCACGACGGCTTTGTCGAGGTGAAGCACGAGCCCGCCCAGCCGAAGACCTTCGACGCGACCGCAGTCCATCTGAACGTCCCGAGCCCCGACGTCCACAGCGGAAGCTTCACACTGGTCGTCTATCCCAAGGTCGGCATCCTCGACGGCCGCCACGCGCACAACCCGTGGCTCCAAGAACTCCCCGATCCGATCACCAAGGCGACCTGGGACAACTACGCCTGCCTTTCGCCCGCGACCGCCGCGAAGCTGGGCGTGCGGGACGGCGACGTCGTCCGCATCACGTCCAGCGGCCAGAAAGGTGAAGCCGTGTCGATCGAACTGCCCGTGCTCGTGCAGCCCGGGCAGCACGATCAGGTCGTTGCCGTGGCCTTGGGCTACGGGAGCAAGGCCACGGAGCGTTTTGCCGGGATCGGCCCCAAGTGGATCGAGGGCCGGTCGAGCCTTGGGCCGAATGGGCGAGTCGGCACGAGTGTCGCGCCGCTGCTGCCCGGCGGCTCGGGTGTCACGCTGACGCACACCGGCAGGCATCACGCTCTGGCCTGCACCCAGCAGCACCCCGACATCACCGTGCCCACGCACCTGGCCACGCCGGGCGCCGAGCGTCGGCCCATGATCGAAGAGACCACGCTGGCTGCCTTCCACGAGGATCCGCACTCCGGCGCGCACTCGCACCACCACTTCGAGGGCGAACTTTGGGTCGACGACCACACCTACCGCGGCCACCATTGGGCGATGGCGATCGATCTGTCGAAGTGCACCGGCTGTTCGGCTTGTGTCATCGCCTGCCAGGCGGAAAACAATGTGCCGGTGGTCGGCAAGGACGAGGTCCGCCGCAGCCGCGAAATGCACTGGATCCGCATCGATCGGTACTACTCGGAAAACGGCGAGGGCGGCGTCGACGTCGCCCACCAGCCGATGATGTGCCACCACTGCGACAATGCCCCCTGCGAGACCGTTTGCCCGGTGCTGGCCACCGCCCACAGCAGCGAGGGCCTCAATCAGCAGGTCTATAACCGGTGCGTTGGGACCCGGTACTGTGCCAACAACTGTCCCTACAAGGTGCGGCGGTTCAACTGGTTTGAATATGCCCGCGAAGACAAGCTGCAGAATGCCTCGCTCAACCCCGACATCACCGTCCGCTCCCGCGGCGTGATGGAGAAGTGCAGCCTCTGCGTGCAGCGGATCCAGGAGGCCAAAATCGAGGCCAAGCGCCGGGGCGAGCCGGTGGCCGATGGCGCGATCCAGCTTGCCTGCCAGCAGTCGTGCCCGGCCCATGCGATCGTGTTCGGGGATCTCAACAATCCCGAAAGCGAAATCTCGAAGCTGGTCGCGGGACCGCGGACCTACCAGGTGCTCGGCGAGTTGAACGTCCGGCCCGCCGTCCATTACCTCCGGCTGGTCCGCAACCGCGACACAAGTAGGTCCCGCTTGCCGAGCGGGACCTCGCCCGACAAGTCCCACTCGGCAAGCGGGACCTCCCCGTTACGCCGCGAAACGGAGCCTACGCATGTCTGACGTTGCCATCTATCCTGGAGAACTGCGAGAGCGTCTGCCTGCCGCTCCGCCGCAGCCACTGATCGCCGGCCACAAGACGCCCGCCGACGTCACCGCCGACATCTGCGACCCGATCGAGCGCGGGCCGACGAGGCTCTGGTGGACGGCCTTTGCCGTTTCCTCCACGCTGCTGCTTTTGGGCGCGGTCGCGGTGACCTACCAGGTCGCCACGGGCATCGGCACCTGGGGGCTGAATCGCACGGTCGGCTGGGCCTTCGACATCACCAACTTCGTCTTCTGGGTCGGCATCGGCCACGCCGGCACGTTGATCTCGGCGATCCTGCTCCTCTTCCGCCAGAAGTGGCGGACATCGGTGAACCGATCGGCCGAGGCGATGACGATTTTTGCCGTGATCTGCGCCGGGCTGTTTCCGCTCATCCACATGGGCCGGCCTTGGCTGGCCTACTGGATGGCGCCTTACCCGAACCCTCGCGGCTCCTTGTGGATCAATTTCCGCTCGCCGCTGGTCTGGGACTTTTTTGCCATTAGCACGTATTTCACTGTCTCGCTGGTCTTCTGGTACGTGGGGCTGGTGCCCGACCTGGCCACCGCCCGCGATCGGGCCAAACCGGGGCTGCGAAAGACCTTATTGCGGCTGGCGAGCCTGGGCTGGGACGGCTCGTTCCGCACCTGGCACCGCTGGGAGACGGTGTCGCTGTTGTTGGCCGGTCTGGCCACGCCGCTGGTCGTCTCGGTCCACACGATCGTGAGCACCGACTTCGCCACGGCGGTGATCCCCGGCTGGCACACCACGATCTTCCCGCCCTACTTCGTGGCCGGGGCGATCTTCTCCGGCATGTCGATGGTGCTCACGCTGATGCTCATCGCCCGTAAGGTGATGCATCTGGAAGACTACATCACCCAGCGGCACATCGACCCGATGTGCAAGCTCACCCTGGCCACCGGCTGCATTGTCGGCTTCGCCTATGCGACCGAGCTGTTTACGGCGATGTACTCGGGCAATCCCTACGAGCAGTTCGTCTTCATCAACCGCGCCATGGGGCCGTTGGCCTGGGGATACTGGATCATGGTCACCTGCAACGTGCTTGTGCCGCAGTTGTTCTGGTTTCAGCGGGTGCGGCGGAGCGTGCCGGCGGTGTTCGCGGTGACGATCCTGGTGAACGTCGGCATGTGGTTCGAGCGTTTCGTGATCATCGTCTCCTCGCTGCACCGCGATTTCCTGCCCTCGAGTTGGACCGGCTACGTGCCGACGTCGATCGAAATCGCCACGCTTTTGGGCAGCTTTGGATTGTTCTTTACCTGCTTCCTCCTGTTCTGCCGCTTCCTGCCGATGATCGCCATGGCGGAAGTGAAGAGCGTATTGCGCGAAGGCCACTCGGAAGGTCACTCATGAGCCGACGCATCCTGATCACCACATTCGAGCGCGAAGAAGACCTGCTCGCCGCGGTGCGACAGTTCCGCCGCCGGGGGCTGAAAATCCTCGACGCCTACACTCCCTACCCCGTCCACGGCCTGGATGAAGCGATGGGCCTGGCTCCCTCGCGGCTCACCTGGGCCTGCGCGGCGCTGGGGGCGGTGGGGGCCGGATTCATGTTCTGGTTCCAGGAGTGGACCTCGGCGGTCGACTGGCCGGTCAACGTCGGCGGCAAGCCGCTGGACTCGCTGCCGGCCTTCATGCCGGTGGTCTTCGAGTCGATGGTCCTGGCCGCGGGCGTAGGAACCGTGCTGGTCTTCTTCGCCGTGAGCCGGCTGTTGCCGGGACGCAAGCCCGTTGTCGTCGCTCCCAAGATCACCGACAACTGCTTTGCCGTCGTGCTGGAAGAGACCGACGCCACGTTCGATCTCGACGCGCTCAGCGACATCTTCCGCCGCCACCGCGCGGTCGACGTGGAAGAGCGGGTATTGACGCCGGGCGGGAGCCTGACGGGAGCCGCCGCGTCGTCGACCGAGACGGAAGACGGCGAGCAGCCGGCTTGCGGGTTTGTCTGCCCGATTCGAAAGCGGTTCGGGCTGACCAACATCCTGCTGGCCACGGCGCTGATCGGTGTCGTCGCTGCGACCCTGGCGATCGGCGGCAGCGGCCAAGAGCGGAACTGGGAATTCCTGCCGGGCATGGTTTGGTCGGCATCGTACGACGCCTACGCCGCCAACCCGCAGTTGCCCGGCGGCCGCACGCTGCAGACGCCCGTGCCGGGCACCGTATCCCGCGAAGCGACGCCGCTTCACTACGAGGCCACCGAGGCCGACGCCGCTCTGGCCGGCAAGGAGCTTCAGAACCCTTTCAAGCCCGACGATCCAGCCTTTTTGGATCGCGGCGCATTCGTGTTTCAAAACTACTGTGTTGCCTGCCACGGCCCCGGCGGACAGGGCGACGGCCCGGTTGCCCAGCGGGGCTATCCGCCTCCGCTGTCTCTCGTCACCGGCAATTCTCGCACGATGCCGGACGGAGAGTTGTTCCACGTGATCACGTACGGCCGCCGGAGCATGCCGGCGCACGGTGCGGTGGTGGATGTCGAGGACCGCTGGAAGGTCATTCTCCACATCCGCAGCCTGCAGTCCAAATCGCAGCCGGCTGAACCGGCCGAAGAGTCGCAGCCCGCCGAGGAGCCTCAATCATGAACCTGCAAGCGCGCAATACCCGTGGCAATACCAACGGCAACCTCCCTCGTGAACTTTCCCGGCTGTTCTTGGGCCTGATCGGGCTCGGCGGCTTGGGGCTCGCCATTGGGGCATTTGCCGGGGCCGAGCGACTCTGGGCGAACTTGTTGATCGTGACGTTTTTCGGCGCCGGCCTCGGCCTGGGAGGGTTGCTGTTTCTGGCCTTTCACTACCTGACCGGCGCCAAGTGGAGCGATCCGCTCCGCCGCGTGGCGGAAGCGGTCGCCTCGGTGCTTCCCGCTTCGGCGCTGGCGCTGGGCGTCGTCGTGGCGGCCGGTCTGTCGCATTATCCCTGGACGCACGAAGACCTCGCCTCGCATGCGACCTGGTGGTTCAAAGCAGCATGGCTGGAGCCGTCTTTCTTCTTGATCCGGACGGCTGCCTATCTAATCCTATGGATTCTCTTCTCCGCGGCGATGGTCCGCGCCTCGCAGCGGGAGGATTCCAACCGCCGCGCCGGCGCGAGGCGTTGGAACGTGCGGTTGTCGGCGTTGTTTCTCGTAGTCTTCTCGGTGACGCTCTGGCTGGCGACGACCGACTGGATCATGTCGCTGGAGCCGGAGTGGTACAGCACGATCTTCGCCGTGTACCATTTCGCCGGCATCCTGCTGAGCGGGCTGGCGCTGATCACGCTTCTGGCCGTCGGCCTCCGCCGCTCGGGCACATTGGAGGGGATCATCCGAGACAGCCACTATCACGATCTGGGCAAGCTACTATTTGGCTTCAGTTCGTTCTGGATGTATATCTGGTTCTGCCAGTACATGCTCATCTGGTACGCCAACATCCCGGAAGAGACCGCCTACTTTGTGCGTCGGACGCAGGGCGCCTGGGAACCGCTGTTTGTCCTGAACTTCTGCCTGAACTGGGCCGTGCCTTTCCTCGTACTCCTCCCGCGAGCAGCGAAACAAAGCGGCGGAGTCCTGGTCAAGGTGGCGGTCGTGCTGCTCGTTGGCCGCTGGCTTGACCTGTATCTGGCAATCGTGCCGGCGGTGACTCCCGATGCGCCCGTGCCGGGGTTGGCGGAACTTGGAACCGCCCTGGCTGGTGCGGGCATTCTGGGCCTGCTCTTGCTTCGCTCCATCCACAGGGCGCCGGAGCCCGCCGAAGCCATCCGGGAACCGCTCGGCGCGGCAACCTGAATGGCGAGGTTTATTTTTCCTGTACACTACACCTGCCAGGGTTCGCGCATCGCGCGGGTCCGCATACGATTGGCCTCGTCGTCGCCGATGAAGGCGACGTTGAGGGGGTCGAACTTCACCTTGCGGTCGAGCATCCAGGCAATGGCCGCCGCATGGGAAGCGACGTGCGACCAGCAGGCGACGTCCGCGTTGGTCGCCGGCTGGGCGCGGGTCTTGATGCAGTCGAAGAAATTGCGGAGGTGCGACACGGGATACGTTCCGACCTTGTCGAAAATCGTCAGCCCGGTGCGCAAGCTTTCCGGATAGACGGCGACCTCGTTGCTGTCGCCGGTTTCCACCCATCCCTCATCGCCCTCGAAGCGAATCTGGCAGGTGCCCAAAGGAATCCAGTTTCCGTCGTCGTGCGGCCGCATGACCAGCTTCACGCCATTGGCATAGCGGGCATGGACGACGCGTTTTGACGCATACCCGCGGGCGTCGCCGACCGGTTCAAACTCAATGGGAGTCGTGCCGTCGCTCTGGTTGGCCCACTGGCACAGATCGACCGTGTGGCTGGCCCAGTTTAAGAACCCACCGCCGGAGTTGAAATCGAAATGGCTCAACCATCCGCCGCAGGAGGGCCCCGTCGCGTATTGGCGGTTGTACGGCCGCCAAGGCGAGGGTCCCAGCCACAGGTCCCAGTCCAAGGTTTCCTTGGGCGGCTCCGGTTCGGCGGGAAGCCAGTCATGGCGGACTTGCTCTCCATTCGGTCCGCCGCCATAAAAGGCGAGCGAGGCGTGCAGGGTGCGAAGTCTTCCCAGCTTGCCGCTGCGGGCCAGATCCGCCGCGAACTTGAAACTATCGATGGTCCGCCGTTGCGTTCCCACCTGAAAGACCCGCCCGTAGCGCCGCATGGTATCGGCCAGGGCCAGGCTCTCGGCCATGGACATGGAGCAGGGCTTTTCGCAGTAGACGTCCTTGCCCGCCTTCGCCGCCATGATCGAGGCCAATGTGTGCCAGCGATCGCCCGTGGCGATGAGCACGGCGTCGATGTCGCTGCGTGCCAGGAGTTCACGCAGGTCGCGATAGGTAGCGCAATCCTTGTTTCCGTACTTGGCGTCGGCCATCTCCTTGACCGCCTTGCGTCGATCCGCCCGCACATCGCAGATGGCCACGAATCTCGTATCCGGCAATTCCAATAGCGCGCCGAGCACGTACGCCCCACGGCCGTTGATTCCGATGCCGCCGACCGTGATCCGCTCGCTGGCGGCGACCGCGCCGTCTTTGCCGAGTGCCGAACCGGGAACGAACACGGGAGCGGCCGCCAGCGCGCCGATCCTGGCGGTCGTTGCAAGGAACCGCCGCCGCGTCATCTTCGAGTGGCTGGGCTTCATCAGGAGACTCCTTGGATGATCGTTGGATAACGTGATTATGGGCTATGGCCGAGGGCCCGGTCAAGGAGATGCGTATTACGAAACTCCCTTCGGCACGGCCCAGTGATCGGGGCGGTACTCGCGGCGGAGGAGGCCGGCAGCCTCGGGGTCGCCGGGGATCTCTTCGGTTTTCGGGTCGAAACGGACGACGCGGCCGACCCGCGTGGCAATGTTTCCCAAGTGGCAGAGCGAGGCGGTCAGGTGGCCGATCTCGATGTCGGCGTTGGGCGCCTCGCCGCCACGGATGCAGTCGATGAAGTTCTGATGATGGTGCGGCAAGGAAAACGTGCCTTTCATGCTCGGCCCGGGTTTGTTGCCCTGGAGCGTCACCTGCCAACCGTCTTTCTTGCCCAGGATCATGACGCCTTTCGTGCCATAGAAGGCGTTGCCGTTCTCGTGCCCTTCCTGGACGTAGGGCGACCAGATCCGCTGCTCGTAGATGAGTTGCCTTTTCTGGGGCTTCGCGGCGGAGTCGGCATACTCGAAGACGACGTACTGGGTATCGGGCCACTGCTGGTCGTCGTCGAAGAAATACTTTCCGCCCAGCGCGGCAATCGTATCGGGGTGGATATCGACTCCCAGGCCCCAACGGGCAAGGTCGATATCATGCACCCCGTCGTTGCCGATGTCGCCAAGGCCGAAGTCGTACCACCATCGCCAGATGGCGTGGAGCATGTTCGCCCGATACGGCTGCTCCGGGGCCGGCCCCAGCCAGAGATCGAAATCGAGATGCGGGGGCGGATCCGAGGAAGGCTGGTGCCCGATGTTGCCGCGGCGCTGGCTGTTCCAGGCCTTCGCCACCAGAACCTCGCCGATGACGCCCTCCTGGAGTGCTTTGATGGCGGCGATGACGTGTTCGGTGCTGCGCGATTGGGTCCCCACCTGGACGACGCGCCGGTTGCGGCGGGCGGCCTCGACCATGAGGCGGCCCTCGCGCAAGTTGTGTGAGCAGGGCTTCTCGACATAGACGTGTTTGCCGGCATCGCAGGCCAGGATCGTGGCCGGGGCGTGCCAATGGTCCGGAGTGGCGATCCAGACCGCGTCGATACTTTTGTCGTCGAGCACCTGCCGGAGGTCCTTGACGGCTTTCGCCGGCCGGCCGGCGCTTTGTTCGGTCATCTTCGCGGCGGCGGCAAGGCGATTGGCGTCGACCTCGCAGACGTAGGCCACCTCGACGTCCTTGCGACCGACCAACTGGGCGAGATGGCTGCTTCCCATCCCGCCGGGGCCGATCACGGCGACCGTCAGCCGGTCGTTGGCCCCGGCAGCCCTGAGCACCGACGGTGCAATGCCCAGAGCGGTCGTCGCGGCTGCGGTGAGACTGGTCTGTTTGAGAAATTCGCGTCGGGCATGGGTCATCATCGGGTCCTCCGTCGATTGGTAACAAGGCAGGGGCTGATGCACAGCATCATCCTAGCCACCATCGGGCCGATTTGCCACTTTGCGGACGTCGGATGTGCGGCAGGTACTCGTCGGAACGGCAATCGATCTTCGAACGGCTCTCACGACCAGAGACAACTGACAGGGATAGCAAGCAAGTTGTCGCCGAACGCGACGGCGACGTCGCCGGTGTAGAGGAGGATCCCACGTACGAAACGGCTTCCGACCGTCTCGGCGAAGATTTTCAGCCCTCGAAAATCCTTCTTGTCGACAGTGGCCGATGCTTTCACCTCGATCCCGACAAGGCGCCCCGAGGAGTCCTCCAGCACGAAATCGACCTCCTGGCCGGCCTGAGTGCGGAAGTGGAAAAGACCGCACCTCGCTTTCGACCAGCCGAGTTGTTTGATAAGCTCCGTGGCGACAAAGTTCTCCAGGACGTGGCCGAGGAGAATGCGCTCGGAACGCAGCCGGTCTGCATCCGTGCCGAGCAGGTGCGTCAGGAGGCCCGTATCCACCAGCAAGAGCTTCGGCGACTTCGTGAGCCGCTTGCCGATGTTCGCGTACCAGGCCGGCAGCAGTCTGACGAGAAAAGTCGTCTCCATCAGGGCCATGTACCGCTTGAGCGTCGTCTGCGAGATGGAAAGCGATCTGGCAATGTCGGCATAGTTGACCAACTCGCATGCGCGGGACGCAAGCAGGGCCAAGAGGCGAGGAACCTCGGAAAGCCGCTCGATGTTGGCCAGGTCTCGGACGTCGCGCTGGAGGATGGCCGTAATGTAGGAATCGAACCACGCTCGGCGCCGCTCGTGCTTCTCGCGACATTGCGCTTCAGGATACCCGCCGATCAGGATGCGTTGGATCAGTTCCCGATCGCTCGTACGTTGGATGCCAGGCAGTTCGAGTGCCGCCGAAAACACTCTGTCGACAAAGGCATCCTGCCGGCCGGCGATCTCGCCTTGGCTGAAAGGCCAGAGCGTGTGCAACTCCATGCGGCCGGCGAGCGATTCCGAGACCTTCGGCAGCGCCAAGATACTGGCGGAACCGGTGAGGAGAAACTGGCCGGGCCGACGGTCGTTGTCGACCGCGGATTTGATCGCCAGCAGAAGCCGAGGCACGCGCTGGACTTCGTCCAGGACGACCGGAGGCGCCAGTCCGCGGAGAAAGCCTTCCGGGTCCGCTTCGGCGGCGCCCAGAACCGTTGCACTATCGAGGGTGAAGTAGTCGGAAAAACCGCGGCTTTCGGCGATCGCCCGCGCCAGCGTGCTCTTGCCCGTTTGCCTCGCCCCTTGCAGATAGACGACGGGAGTATCCGCGAGCGCAGCGATAATGGAGTGGCTGAGATGGCGGGGGATCATGTGGAAATTATGCCATTAAATGGATGAAATTCAACCACTTGATGGACGATTTTCAAAAGATGCCCGACCACCGGGTGGTGAGCAGGCGGCTTTGATGTTCTCGCGATTCAGCCCATTTGGAATCAAGGATTGAACACCTTGCCGGCCCGTACAACTGCAGCCGAGTACCCGCCCGGAATGCGGACCTCGGCATAGGTTTTCCCGTCGCGATCGACCTTCTTGACCGGGTACTCGTCGGTTGCCCGGCCCTCGCGGTCGTATACGTAGGCGGTGAAGTCGCCGGTATCGTCCCAGCCGAACAAGCCGCTGCGGTTGGTGATGATCCGCTCGCGGCCGATGACGTATCCGGGGTGGATCTCGATCGGCGTGGTGGGATACATGTGCTCGGTGAGCGTCGGATAGTCCGGATAGACGTTCGAGCCGTACCACGCATAGAGACAGCCGTAGTCGAGCGCGGCGAGCATGACGCGGTAGGCGTCGCGCTGGGAGCGTTCGGTGAGGTGGTCGCCCAGGGCCATCGGCGAGTAGAGGAGCATCTTGCGGCAGTGGCTGATCGATCCGGTCTCGGTGAACGCGGGCATCTTGCGATTTGCGAGGGTTCGCGTCGAGGGCGCCCCGTTGACGATGAGAACCGCGCCGCGGTCCTGGATCTTCCGGACCATCTTGAGACGAAAGTCGCGGCTCAGGAGCGACATCGAGCCCTTCAATCGCCGGATGCGGTGCGTTTTGGGGTCGATATCGGCCGAACAGCCGTCGAAATGGCTGTAGACCCAGGGAGCGGCCGAATGGGAGAATTCGTCCCAGAAGACACCGTCGACTCCGATCGAGTCGAGAATCACATCGACCACTTTGGCGATCTCTTCGCCCCAATGGCCCGGCTCGAGCGTCGGGACGTAGACGTGCATGTAGGTGTGGCTGCCATAGGAGATATGGTTGCCGGCGGAGTCGAGCGCCCGATCGGCGGCAAAACGGTCCCTGTTGGGCTGGTGGGTGTCGAGGAAGCAGTGGTAGTAGATGCCCGTCTTGACCGAGCGGTCGGGGTAGAGCCGGCGGACGCGGTCGTGGAAATCGCGATAGATGGTGTGCGGCCCGGCGATCCAGTCGGTCGACCGCGCGGGATGGCCTTCCTTGGTCCGCACACCGTAGTTCGACTTCACCACGAAGTTGGCCGACTTGTTATCGATGAACTTCTTGAATTTCGCATCCGACCACTCGTAGACCGGGGGCTCATGGAACATGAATGCGAAGCATACGTCGAGCGTGAAGTTCACGTCGAGCATGCGGCGGGCGGCATTGATGAACGTATAGAAATCGGGCTCGGCGGCCGGCACAATGGCCCACTCGGCCGTGTACGTAGCACCCGGTGCGAGCACGAACGAGCGGTCGGCCAGGGTGATCGATCCCCGCTCGGCCGTGACGACAGTATGGACGCGGAACTCGTCGTTCAGGGCCACCAGACCGATGCTGCCGTCGGCCGTGGCGGCGAACGCGCTGGGGTTGTCGCCGCCGGCATGCGATCCGGATTTCGTCGGCATGCTGGAGCCGGCAAGCCATACGCCGGTTGCGGCATCACCGAGAGCGACGCGGTGCTCCTGGATGATCGGGAGGTTTTCGCCCGTCTGGTTGACGAATGTGTCGCGGACCTCGATCCACTCGTCGTGTTCGGTCACGTCGCGGCGATGCTGAAAGTGCGGATTGCCGGCGGTCGCCCATTGGGCGTCGGGAGTGGAGAAACGGCTTTCGACCCGGTAGGTGCGGCCGCTTACTGTGACCGAGATCTTGCCGGTTTCGTTCCGGAGGTCGCGGTAGGGCTTCGGGAACGAAGTCTTGGGGACGATGACGGGCAGATCGCCCGCCGGCGCGGGTGCAAACAGTTCCGAGGTCGGCGGATTGTCGCGAATACGCAGTTCGACGTTATCGAAGAGGACCGTATATCCGAGATTGGCGACGTTGGTGTTGACCAGCGCGAGGGTGTTCTTTCCTTCGTTGAGCAGCCCGCCGAGGTAGAGTTCGAACTCGGCGGCCTTCACGCCGCCCACCAGGCCGTAGACCGGGTCGTTGTCGGTCGACGTGAAGTCGGGCGCCCAGGGAATCAGCAGGGTGCCATTGCCCTGGGCGACGCTGAGGACATGGCCGTTCATCATGGTGGCCTTGGGCGGGCGGTTGCTCAGCCGCTGCGAGTCGATCGGCTCGCCGCCAACGAGGATCTGGATCGACTGGTTGCAGTAGCCGCCCGGCTTGGAGGACTTTGCTGCGGCCCGGAAGAAGAGATAGGGCTCGCGGCCCCGCTGCGGTTTCGGCATGTCCAGCATCAACTCACGGCGCTGGCTCTTGGGCAGTTCGAACCGTTCGGCGAGAATTTGTGTGTCCAGAAGGTGGCCCGACGATTTCTCCGGGGGCGCCGCAGCCAGCGAAATTGCCGTGACTGCGGTAGCCAGGACAATTTCCAACGTCCGCATGGGAGTCTCTCCAGGATGAGGCGATCTGTCCTCTTGGGGCCTCGAAGGCGAAAACGATCTGGATTGTAGTCGGTGCGACGGGCAGCCGGCAAACTCGTCCGCTATAGGCAACAATTATTGATTGACCGTTGCTTAGTCGACTGCGATCGAGTCGAGCTTCAGCCTGATGTCGCTATAGTGAAATCGAAAGCCTCACACGTGGATCTTCAATACCCTTTCCACCGTGCTGTTCCGGTGCGGTGTCGGTCGCGGCAGAATCGTGCTCACGGAGGTCTTGGGGAGCGGTTCGATGGGATCGGCGTGCTCGCCGCGTCTCAGCCCGTCGCCAAGAACCCTTCCAGACTGCGGCCCAGACGAGCCAGTTGCATTTCGAGTTCCTGGAAAACTCCGCCCGCCTCGGAGAAATCCTCGCTTTGACCCATCGCCTCCAGACGCTGGGCCGACTGGATGGCCTCCTGAGCGTCGAAGTTGCCCACAAGCCCTTTGAGCCGATGAGCGGCAAGCTGCAGGGCCTTGCCGTCCAGTCGCGCAATTGCCCCACCCAGGTCGGCCGACAGCCCCGGCGCGTCCTGCAGGAAGAACCGCATCTGTTCGCGCAGTAGTTCGACGTCGCCTTCCAGCCGTGCAAGAGCCGGACCGAAATCGAACTGAGGCGAAGAGGGCGGGCTTGTGGCGGCACCGACAGGTGCGGCAAGCAACTCCCCGATCTCTTCCACCAGCTTCTGCAGCTCGCGCGCGTGCAGCGGCTTCGCGATGTAGGAGTCCATCCCCGCTTCCAGGCATCGCTGGCGGTCGCCGCTCATCGCGTACGCCGTCATCGCGATGATCGGCAGGTGCCCGCCCGTCTCCTTCTCCTTCTGGCGGATGGCTGCCGTGGTGGCAAAACCGTCCATCTTCGGCATCTGAACGTCCAGCAATGCCACATCGATCGGTTCCCGCCCGATCGCCTCCAGGGCCTCCCGGCCGCCGGGTACCGACACCACGTGGTGGCCTCGCTTCTGCAGAATCCTCGCGGCGAGCACCCGGTTGGCCGCATTATCGTCAGCGACGAGGACCCTAAGAGTGCGTGGCGGCCCGGAGACTTCGGCAACACGCGCCGGCGCCTGCACGGGGCCCTGCTGCCCCATTGCTCGCTCGATGGCGCCCCGCAGGTCCGACGCCGCGATCGGCTTGATCAAGTGCGCTGCCAGCCCCAGTTCCTTGCAGCGGGCAATCTCGCCCGCCCGGTCCGAGGAGGAAAGCATCATCACCGTCGGCACCGGCGTCTTGCCGACGGATCGGATCTGGCTCGCCAGCTCGAAGCCGTCCATCTTCGGCATGGCCGCGTCGAGCAGGACAAGCGAGAAAGGATGACCTTCGTCGGCCGCTCGATGCAGTTCCGCCAGCGCGGCTCGGCCGTTGAGCACCGCCGTCGGCTCCATTCCCCAGTTCTGAAGACATTCCTTCAGAATCCGGCGATTGGTGGCGTTGTCGTCCACCACAAGAACCGCTCGGCCGGCCAGTTGCCCCCGACCAGGCGCCTCGTCCGGCGGTTCCGGCGTCTCGGGCAGGCCGAAGCGAAGCGAGAAGTGAAACGTGCTCCCCTTGCCAACCTTGCTCTGCACCCAAATCCGACCGCCCATCAGCTCGATCAGTTGCGACGAGATGGTCAGCCCCAGACCGGTGCCTCCAAAGCGCCGCGTGGTCGAACTGTCGACCTGCGTAAACGCCTCGAAGATCTGCTGCAGCCGGTCGGCCGGAATCCCGATCCCGGTATCGGCCACGGCGAAATGAAGCGCCACTTCCGTCTCCGTCTGCCACTGCGGCTCGACGGTCACCACCACCTCGCCCTTCTTGGTGAACTTGATCGCGTTGCCCGCCAGGTTGAAAAGGATCTGCCTCAGACGGATGGGATCTCCAACGAGCTGCTCGGGCACGTCCGATGGGACATGCCAGGCAGTCTCGAGCCCCTTCTTCGCGGCCCGCACCGACAGCGCCTTCATCGTCTCGCGCAGAAGATCGTGCAGCCGAAACGGCACCCATTCGATCTGAAGCTTTCCGGCCTCGATCTTCGATAAATCGAGCACGTCGTTCAGCAGACGTAGCAGGGCGTCCGACGATTGCTTCACCGTCTGCAGGTATTCTTGCTGCTCCGCGGTCAATTCCGTACCCAGGGCCAGCTCGGTCATGCCGATGATGGCGTTCATCGGCGTGCGGATCTCATGGCTCATGTTGGCCAGAAACTCGCTTTTCGCCCGGCTGGCCGCTTCCGCGGCCTCCTTGGCCGCCTCGAGAGCCTCCTGCGCCTGCCGCCGCCGCGTCGCGTCGCTGAAAATCGCAATCCAGCGAGTCAGCAAGCCGGCGTCGTCCAACACCGGCGTAAGACTCGCCGACGCCCAGTACGTCCGGCCGTCCTTGCGGTACTGGAGGATCTCCTGGTTGAGACTGTGCTGGCTCTTCAGCGCGTCCTCGATTTCCTGGAGCGACTCCTCGTCCGTCTTCGGCCCATGAAGAAACTCGGCGGGCGGCTTGCCGACGACCTCGCGCAGCTCATAGCCGGTGATCCGCACGAATGCGTCGTTGACCCATTCCACGTTGCCGAGCTGGTCGAGGATCAGCACGGCGTTGTCCGTCTTGCTGGCGACCAGCGCCAACAGCGACAGCGTGTCGTTCAGCGACTTGAGGTCTTCCACCTCGCGCTGCAGATCGGCCCCATGGCGCCGGGCGACGGACAACTCGGTATCCAGCTCGAGAATCCGCCGTTGACTGCTCACCAGTGCAGAGCGGGGTGATTTGTTCGCCAGCACCGCTGCCCAGTCGGCGGCCACGCCCTCGGTCAACGGCGGGCAACCCGGCGGAAGGGCTTGCGAAATGCGGGCGACGGTCCCGCCCTCCGGCTGGGAGTCGAGCGTCAGGCGGTCGACCCATCCCTGGGCTCGCCGAAGCCCGGTGGCGGGCTTCTCCCTGCCCGTAGCCGAGTGCAGTTCCGCCACGACGTGCTCCATGTCCGGAATACCCGGCCCCCGGTCGCGGACAATCACGTCCAGCCACTGCCGGTCGCCATCCGCCCGGACCCGGAACTCCACAATGCCGCCGCCCGCGTGCGCGACCGCATTGCGAGCGATCTCCGAAAGTGCCCGGCCGAATGCCGTTCGACGCTGAGAAGGAAGCCCGGCAAGAGAGGCCAGTAGACGTGCACGCTGCGCCGTCAGCGAAACGTCTCGCTCGCGATCGATCCCGAACTTGGCGATTCTCAGCTCCATGAGGCCTCGGACACAAAGGTACCACGGAACGAACGGTCAGAGGATCGAACCAGCGTGCTTCGAGCGGGAAGTCTTGCCGATAAGGGATCCTTACAAGTGGCTGGGCGGAAACTGACAGTAAACCGAACACCTGAGCACTTCGTGTGCCAATACCGGAATCCCTTACGGCAGCCAACGGCATCGACGCCGCAAGCACTTATTTTAGAATCAGTTGCGGCTTTCCGACAGTCTCGCAATCCTCAGCCGTGCCGACGCGCAGCAGCATGGGCGAACTTCAGCCAGCATGGGCAATGGATGGCCAAGAAAACGGCGATTGCCGTCTCCGGCGGGGCATTCAACCAGTTTTCGGTTTGGAGTTGCGACCTATCGGGACTTTCTGTTGACCTCGCGGCAGTGCTTCGCTAGAGTACCGCGTCCAATCCCCGGCTCTTCCCACCCCACATAGGTTGCCTCGATGGATGTAGCGCTCAAACGGTCGCGGAAAGCTGCATCTGCCTCACCCCGCGGCGGTGGTGCGGCGTTGATGCGGGTAATGTTCATTGCCAATCGCCACCGGACCGGCGGATGGCTGGCCGAGGCCTTCGTCGGCGAAAGTGCTGCGGAAATCCACATGCAGGAGGTCACCGGAAGTGTCGCGGGACTCGCTCGGCTCCGCGAGGAGGCGTTCGATGCGGTGTTGGTCAGTCACGATCCCGTGGAACTCGACGCCTTGGAACTGGTTGAAGGCTACCGCGCCAGCGGAGCCGACGAACCGATCGTCGTCATGGGGATGCAGAGCGAGCAGGAAATGGCGGCCCTCTGCTACGAAGCGGGCGCCGATGGCTATGTCTGCGCCAACACAACCACCACGCGAAACCTGGTTTGGATCGTCGCACGCGCGATCGAACGCCACCAACTCCTTCGCGAGAATCGCCGCCTCAAGCAGGCGGACCAGCAGCGATTACAGCGGGAGCACGACGAGGCGGAACGCCTGCTGCTTGAGCAGCGGGCTTTGATCACCGACCTGGAAGCAATCCGTCATCAGGGCCGCCCTGCCGCCGTCGCCAAGCCGCAGTCAGCCCATTCGCTGGCCCGGCTCCCCTCGCAGCTTGTCGACCACTACCGCGAACTGCTGCGAACCTATGTGATCATGGGCTCCGGAAACCTCACTTGCGAACTCAGCCGCCTGGCCGAACTGTTGGCCGTGGCCGGAATGACTGCCGAACAGACGATGCAACTCCATATCCGCGTTCTCGAAGAGTTGGTCCATGGTCTGGGAGCTCGCAGCACGCGCCACGTCATGAACCGCGCCGATCTGCTCGTCCTGGAAATCATGATCCATCTGGCGGAAAACTACCGTAGACGATACCAGCACCGTGCCTGTCCGCCGGTACAACGCGTGCTGCCCGGATTCGACGACGTCTAGCAGCCAAGCTGCTGCAGGCACCCCTGTAAAGGTCCTAATGTTGCGAATTCGTCGTTTAACCGCAGTGCCCAACGGGCCGCGCGCCGGTGACCGATAGCCGCGCCGCGCTCCGCCCCACGCGAGGGCCGTTGGGCACTGCGGTTAAACGACCTTTACAGGGGTGGCCGCTGCAGGCCAACAAGAAAATACAGCCCCGCAACTCTCGGAACACGCGCATGTCCGACACCCAGACGCTTGTCGCCCAACTCCGCCAGGCAGTCGAGGAGTTCGTCGCCCTGCGCGACTGGCATCAGTTTCATACACCGAAGAATCTGGCGATGTCGCTGGCCATTGAGGCCGCGGAGTTGATGGAGCATTTCCAGTGGCTTACGGCAGAGCAGTCGCGGGCCGTCGCCGACGAGCCCGACAAATTAGCCGCCGTGGGCGAAGAACTGGCCGATGTGCTCTGCTACGCATTGGCGATGGCCAACGAGTTGGGACTGGATATCACCACCATTGTTCGGCAGAAAATGGCCAAGAACGCAGCGAAATATCCGGCCGACCGGTACCGCGGCTTCTTCGGTCCCGGCGATCCGAATCGGCCGACTGAGCCGAGGCCCTGACCAAACGGGGACCGGCTCCGAGCCGAGTATCGGCAAGACATGGAGGATAGGCGTCGTCGCGAGGTGCTTGTCCCCGTTTTGTCACTTACCAGCCCGTCTGCTCCAAGGCAGCCGGACCAGCCGGCCGTTCGCCGCACCCTACAGCCCCTTCGCCGCCAGCCATCGCTCGGCATCCAGCGCGGCCATGCACCCGGTGCCCGCCGCGGTGATCGCCTGGCGGTAGTAATCGTCGGCCACGTCGCCGGCGGCATACACCCCTTCGACGCTCGTGTAGGTCCGAGCCGCGGCGGTCAAGACAATGTACTTCTTGGCGTTCAACTCGAGCTTGTTCTTGAGAAACGCCGTGTTGGGCGTGTGGCCAATGGCCAGAAACACTCCGGTGGCCTCCAGCTCGAGGTCCGGCTCATGGGCGGTGCTCTTCAGCCGCACGCCGGTCACGCCATCCTTGTCGTTGCCGAGCACCTCTTCGAGAACACGATTCCAGAGGATTTCGATCTTGGGGTTGTTCATGGCACGGGTGGCCATGATCTTCGAAGCCCGCAGTTGCTCGCGGCGGTGGACCATGTAGACGACGCTGGCAAACTTCGTCAGGTAATCGGCTTCTTCCACCGCCGAGTCTCCGCCGCCGACCACAACCAGCGGTTTGTTGCGAAACCGCGGCAGCGCCCCGTCGCAGACCGCGCACGCGCTGACGCCGCGGTTCTTGAACCGCTCCTCCGACTCCAGCCCCAGATAGTTCGCCCGGGCGCCCGTGGCCACGATCACGGCGAGGGCCTCGTAGGTCTTGTCGTCGGAGGCGTGGAGCCGAAACGGATGCGAGGCGAAGTCGACGTCGACGACGTCTTCCGTAACGATCCGGGTTCCGAAGTTCACCGCCTGCTGCCGGATAAGTTCCATTAGCTCCGGCCCGCTGACGCCGTGCTTGCCGTGCGGCGGCATCATCATCCGTCGGTTCTTTTCGATCGAACTGTCGAGATAGCCTTCCAGATCGCCGGCGGGGAACCCCGGGAAGTTTTCGACCTCGGTTGTCAGTGCTAACTGGCCCAAAGGAAGGGTCCCGGACAACCGGTTGTCCTCGGTGATTGCTCCCTCGATGACCAACGGCTTGAGTTCGGCCCGCGCGGCATAGATAGCGGCCGTCCAGGCTGCGGGGCCGCTCCCGATGATGATCACTTTCTCCGGCACAATCGATCTCCTTTTGCCCGACGCACGTTCCCTTCGTCAATGCCGATTCCCCGGCAAAACACTGATTATAGAGCATTGGACATCGCCGTCCATGCCCTGCGTGCTCGCCGGCTAAGTACCTGTCCACGAACAAGTTCGTAGGGCGGACAAGTTCGTAGGGCGGACAAGTTCGTAGGGCGGACAAGTTCGTAGGGCGGAATTCATTCCGCCTACATCAAATCGCGAAGTTGTCCTTGGACAGGTGCGAAGGACCGCCGACCGGCCCATCGGGTGCCGACACTCCGTCGGCCACGGCCTCGAACCCGAGCGCCTCGATCATCCGGTAATCGTCCTCCGGCCGTTGGCCGCTGGTGGTGAGATAGTCGCCGACAAACATCGAATTGGCCGCATAGAGGCTCAGCGGCTGCAGTGGTCCGAGGTGGACTTCCCGCCCGGCGGCAACCCGCAATTCGCACTTCGGGTTGGCCAGGCGGAACAGCGCCAATACCTTGAGACAATAACGGGGATTCAATCCTCCTCGGCTTTCCAGCGGAGGCTGCTGAACTGGGGGACTCGCTCCGCGATGCGTGGTCGTCTGCCGTGCCGGGGAACACGACCTATCGCCGTGCCCGTCCCCCTTTTCAGCACCCGCCAGCGGCGTGCCGGGGATGGGCAGCAAAAAATTGACCGGCACCGCCTCCGCTTCCAGTTCGCCGACCCGCTGGGCCAATTCGACCACGTCGCGAGGTTCCTCACCCATTCCGACAATGCCCCCGCAGCAGATTTCCAAACCGGCGGCACGAACTGCGCGGAGCGTGGCGAGTCGATCCTGGTACGTGTGCGTGGTGCAGATCTTAGGGTAGAACCGCTCCGACGTATTCAGGTTATGGTTGACCCGGTCGACTCCACACGCCTTCAGACGCTCGGCTTCGTCCGGCGTCAGCAGCCCGAGGCAAGTACAAATGCCCAGGCCGTAGCGGGCCTTGATCTGCGGCACGATCTCGGCAATTTGATCCAGCGCCCGCTTGTTCGGACCTCGGCCGGAAAGGACGATGCAATACGTTTTCGCCTGCCGTTCGGCCGCCATGCGCGCCCCTTCCAGAACCTGTTCAGCATTCAGAAGGTTGTACTTCGGAATGTCGGCCGTGGAGACTTTCGATTGCGAGCAGTAGCCGCAATCTTCCGGGCAGTGGCCGCTCTTGGCGTTCATCAAGAAGTTCATGTGCACGCGGTTTCCGAAATACCGATGCCGGACTCGGTAGGCTGCGGCCAACAGATCGAGCAGCTCGTTGTCGGGACAATTGAGAACGGCGAGTCCTTCCTCCGCGCTCAGGCGTATTCCATCCAGCGCACGGTTGGCCAATGCATACCAGTTTGTCGCTGTTGAGCGGCTCGGGGTGGACGCGCGAGAACGAGTCGAGCCAGTCGCGCGGAAATCGTGCACGGGATCCCTCTTGTTCGGACTTGTTTGGAAATCTCTGTTTCCCTGATAGACCGTTGGTGACCGGATCGCATTATACCGCTCGTGATTTGGCAAGGCAGAGTCGTTTCCCTGCAGACGCAGCGATGCGGGCCGAATCGGGGGGCACGCCATCCACGATTAGCCCAGTAGGTCCCGTTTGCCGAACGGGACCTGGAACCGCCAACCAACTTGGCAATCCCCAACTCGCTCCCAACCTCGCATACCATCCGCCAGTACGCCCCGCTTGTCCCGCTTGCCGAGCGGGACCTAAACGCCGGGGTGGATTCTCGTCACCCCTCCGAGTGGAAACCTCACCAAGCCGCTCAGGTCCCGCTCGGCAAGCGAAACCTACCTTCTGCCACCCGGCAACGTCGAGATTGCAGCTATGCCGCAAATTCTTCCTCCGGACTCAGCACACACTGCTCGGCATACTGTAAAATGATTTCCGGCCATTTTGCGAATTCGTCCGCGTCTGCGTGACCGGCAAATTCGGTAGACCGAGTCACAGCAACGCCCAAGTGCTTCCTGCGCAAGACCCTTTCGGAAATCTGCTTCGTCTGCCCAAGGAACATTCCGGCATCCCCTAAATATCCAGCCTTTCCTGTTTTGCTAAGCGGCAGGGGTTGACCTGCTGTTCTACGCCTGATAATCTTCCGGGCTTTACCAGTTGCAGTTTGCGGAGTGCTCGTAGTGCCTTACGACAGTATTGTGCTCGTCAAACAGGTCCCCGATACGGCCAATGTCACGGCCGAAGCCATGAAGGAAGATGGGACCGTCAATCGGGCTGCGCTTCCGACGATCTTCAATCCAGAGGATCTCAACGCCTTGGAAACGGCGCTGGAGGTCCGCGACACCTACGGCGGGACCGTTACTGCTCTAACGATGGGGCCCCCGAAAGCGTCGGACGTATTGCGAGCCTGCCTGTTTCGCGGCGCCGACCGTGGCATCCTCCTCACCGATCGCCGGGCGGCTGCCAGCGATACCTTGGCGACCAGCTATATTCTCAGCCAGGCAGTGAAGACGATCGGCCGCTATGATCTGGTCTTCGCCGGCCGGCAGGCCATCGACGGCGATACCGCCCAGGTCGGGCCGCAGTGCGCCGAAAAACTGGGTATTCCGCAGATCACCTACCTCGAACAGCTCGTCAGCCTCGACGGCCCCGCCGTCCGGATTCGCCGCAATACCGGGCACGGCTGGGAGATCGTCGAAGGCAAACTGCCGGTCTTGATCACGGTCATCGGCTCGGCCAACAAGCCGCGGCCGCCCGCCGCCCGCCGCGTCATGCGGTTCAAGCGGGCGAAAGTAATGGCCGAGCTCGCCGCGGAAGCGAAGGCCGAGAAAGCAGATGCCTCGGATGACGACATCCAGGCCGAGGCCCGGCGACGAGTTGCCGCGATGAAGGAGAAGGGCCTGATGATCGAGCAGTGGAATCTCGACGACATCGGGGCGGACCTTCAGCGATGCGGACTGGCCGGCTCGCCTACGAAGGTCTTCCGCGTGCAGTCGATCGTGCTCACCAAGGAAGGCTATACCGAAGTGCCGGCGACCGAAGACGGCGTCCGGCAAATGATCCACGAGTTGGTGATTGACCGAACCCTCGGCTAACCGCCGTTCAAGACATAAATCCGGGACGCACTTGACATGATCGATCCGAACCGCCAGGGCGAAGTCTGGGTTTTCGCCGAACAAGAAGACGGCTCGTTGCACGACGTCGTTTTGGAACTCTGCGGCAAAGCGCGGGAATTGGCCGACACCCTGGGCGTCAAGGCGGCCGCGGTGTTGCCGGGCAAGAATATGCGGCCGCTGGCCGAGCGGCTGATCGCCCACGGGGCCGACAACGTCTATGTCGTCGATGACCCCAACCTGGACCACTTTCAGACCCAGCCCTATGCGCGGGTGATGACTGAGCTCATCCAGCGCCACAAGCCGCAAATCGTCCTGTACGGGGCGACGGCGATCGGACGCGACCTGGCCCCTCGCGTCGCCTCCGAGATGCGGGCCGGCATGACGGCCGACTGCACCGATCTCGAGATCAGCGACGTCACCGACCCCAAAACGAAGGCCGTCCACCGGAATCTGCTGTTGCAGATCCGTCCGGCCTTCGGCGGCAACATCATCGCCACAATCGTGAACTACGACTGGTGGCCGCAGATGGCCACGGTCCGTGAGGGTGTGATGCCGTTGAAACCCGCGGAGGAATCGCGCCGCGGGAATATCGTCGACGAGAAAGTCGAACTCGACGACACGCTCCTGGCCCTGAAGCTGATCCAACGCCATATCGAGCCTCGCAAGGTAAACCTCAAGGGCGCCCGCGTGATCGTGGCGGGCGGCGGCGGAGTGGGAAGCAAGGAGAACTTCCGCCTGATCTATGACCTGGCGGCGGCCATCGGCGGCGCGGTCGGCGCGAGCCGCGCCGCGGTCGACGGCGGCTATATCGGCAAGGAGCACCAGATCGGGCAGACCGGCACCACGGTCCGTCCCGCGCTCTACATCGCCGCAGGGATCAGCGGTGCGGTCCAGCACCGCGCCGGAATGGAAGAGTCGGCCAAGATCATCGCCATCAACACCGATCGCGAGGCCCCCATTCTCTCCGTCGCCCATTACGGCATCGTCGGCGATCTCAAGAAGGTGATCCCGATGATGATCAAGGCAGTCAAAGAACGCCGATAATCCGAAGCTTATTGTATACGCAAGCGAGCCGGCCGGGGCTTCCATCCTCAAATCGCCCGGCGACCTAAAGCATACTTTCCGTGGAGTCCGCCCGTGGGTAACTTCTTTCTCGACAACCAGGACATTCAGTTCCTCTTCAAGTACATGGACCTGAAGGCGTTGGCGCGGATCCAGGAACTGGATACCGAAAACGGCGAGGCCGACTACGCACCGGTCGACGAAGAGGATGCCGTCGATAACTATCGCCGCGCTCTCGAAATCGTCGGGCAGATCGCTGCCGAGACGATTGCTCCCAACTCCGAACAGGTCGACGAGGAGGGCAATCAGCTCAATGAGGATGGCACGGTCACTCTGCATCCCCTGGTCCGACAAAACCTCGACCGAATGTCGCAGGCCGACCTGATGGGGTTCACCTTGCCCCGAAAGTACGACGGTCTGAACTGCCCCAGCCTGATCTACACGATGGCCACGGAAATCGTTAGCCGTGCCGACGGGTCGTTCATGAATATGTTCGGCTTGCAGGGAATCGCCGAGACGGTCCACGCCTTCGCCAGCCAGGAAATCAAGGACGAGGTGCTCCCTCGCTTCGCCCGCGGCGAAGTGACCGGCGCCATGGTGCTCACCGAGCCCGACGCCGGCAGCGATTTGCAGGCCGTTCGCCTGCGTGCCCACCAGGACGAAAACGGCAACTGGTATCTCAACGGCGTGAAGCGGTTCATCACCAACGGCTGCGGCGAGATCCTCCTCACCCTCGCCCGCAGTGAGCCGGAGATCAGCGACGGCCGCGGCCTCAGCCTGTTCATCTCCGAGCGGTCCGAAAAGGTCCGCGTCCGCCACCTCGAGCACAAGCTGGGAATCCACGGATCGCCCACCTGCGAATTGGTTTTCGAAGACACCCCGGCTCGGCTGATCGGCGAGCGGCAGCGCGGGCTGATCACCTACGTGATGGCGCTGATGAACGGCGCCCGTGTCGGCATCGCGGCCCAGTCGCTGGGCATCGCGGAAGCGGCCTATCGGCTGGCCCGGACCTATGCCCACACGCGCCAGCAGTTCGGCGTCCCGATCGAGCGGCTTCCGGCAGTGGCCGAGATGGTCACCGACATGCAGTTGGCGATCGAGGCCGCCCGCGCCCTCACATACGAGACGAGTTGGATCTGCGACCACGAGAACAACAACCTGCGGATCCTCGAGTGGTCGAAGGACCTCGACAAGGACCAGCAGAAGGAGCGGAAGCAGCGGTCTCGCGCCTACAAGCGCATCAACGGCATGATGACGCCGATGAGCAAGTACTATGCCTCCGAGATGGCCTGCTGGGTGACCCACACCGCCATCCAGGTTCTCGGCGGCTCCGGCTACATGAAAGACTATGCCGCCGAGCGCTACCTGCGCGATTCACGGATCACCACGATCTACGAAGGCACGAGCCAGTTGCAGGTCGTCGCGGCGGTCCGCGGCGTGACCTCCGGCGCGTTCGAAAACTACGTGACCGATCTTGAGAGAATCCAGTATGAGGATCCGCTTCTGGACGAGCTCAAGCAGAAGCTTGTCGAGGCGAGACAGCGGATCCTGGAAACGATCCAGTTCGTCAAATCGCGGCCGACGACCTATCTCGATCTCTCGGGCAGGCGGCTCGTTGATTCCGCCATCATCGTCATCGTCGGGCATCTCCTGCTGGGGCAGGGCCGCGCCAGCGACCGCAAGGTCCGCGTGGCTCGCCGCTTCATCGAAGGACAACTCTCGGTGCTGCGGATGAACTGCGAGCAAATCCTCACGGGCGACGCCTCGGCGATGGAAGAATACGAACTCCTGGCGGGCCCGGTGCCGTCCAACGACTGAGAGTCTGTTCCAATAGGGGACTGGCTCCGAGCCTAAGGAACGTTCGAGAAAAAAGTGTCAGGAACCATTTGTGCGAAGCACCCGAAGGGCCGGTTTCCGGCAAATGGTTCCTGACACTTATTTCTCGATCAATCCTAACCAAGTATTTTCCCTGAAAAACGGCGACATGGCGAGGTGCCTGTCCCCTTTGGGAACAGACTCTGACCGAAGCAACAAGGGGGCAAGCAAGATGGGCATGTTCACCGGCAAAGTCGGCTTGGTGATGGGCATCGCCAACGACCGCAGTATCGCCTGGGCAATGACCGAATCGCTCGTCCAGGAAGGCGCGGAGCTGGCGTTCACGCATCTGCCCAGCCCTTCCAGCGAGCGCCGCGTGCGCCTCCTCGTCGACCCCCTCAATCCGAAAGTCCTGCTGCCGTGCGACGTGCAGAAAGACGAAGACATCGACCGGGTCTTCACCGCAATCCAGGACACCTACGGCAAGCTCGATTTCCTGGTCCACTCGATCGCCTTTGCGCCGCCCCAGGAATTGAAAAAGCCCTACCTCGAGTGCAGCCGCGAAGCCTGGCACCTGGCCATGGACATCAGCGCGTATAGCCTCGTGGCCGTCAGTCGTGCGGCCGCTCCCCTGATGCCCGAAGGAGGCGCAATCGTCACCATCAGCTATTTCGGCGGCGAAAAGGTGATGCCGGGTTACAACCTCATGGGCGTCTGCAAGGCGACACTCGAGCACACCGTCCGCTATCTCGCCTGGGATCTCGGACGCAGCAAAGGGATCCGCGTGAACGCCATCAGCGCCGGCCCGATGCGCACGCTCAGTTCCGCCGGCATCTCGAGTTTCGACGAGATGCGCGAACACGCCGTCCGAAAGGCATGCCTGAACCGCAACGTGGACCCGAAGGAACTCGGCACGACCGGACTCTACTTCCTCAGCGATCTCTCCGGAGCGGTCACCGGCGAAGTCCTCCACGTCGACTGCGGGTACAGCATCGTCGGCCTCTGATCGGCTGATCGGCGCCTCGCGCAACTTGCTCTGGACACTCTGCCCGCCATTCGTTAATCTCCCCGCCCGATAGCGATAATTCGGCTCTGGCATGGACGGCCGGAGGTCCCCGATTCAAGGAGGAAAGAGAGTCCATGGGCTTCAACTTTTTCGTTTGGCTGCGGGATGGAGTACGGCAAGCGGTGCTGCTGGGCGTGAGCGATGCCGTCCAGTGCATCGGCACTCCGCGGGAAGATGATCCGGTGAGCCACCGGTTGCTGGAAATGCTCCAACACAGCGAAACTGCCACCGCTTCTCAGCGGCTGTCACATACCCCCGGTTCTGGAAACCAGGGCCAAAAGCGCAAGAAACTCGGCAGAACGCTCGAGGAGATCCAGGCAAGCACGGCAAAACCGGCTTAGAGTCTATCCCAAAACCATCGGGGACTGGCTCATTTTGCGGAGTCTTCGGAGCAAAATGTGCCTGTCCCCTACTCCTCGCGCCGTTCGGGGATAGGATCTTCGCCAAGGTTCCGCCTACGCCAGTCGTAACCGTTCACGCCCAAGGCCGGGGACTGGTCCATTTTTCGGCCAATTCGGGTGTTTTGGCGTCAATGACGTTGGCCGAAAACATGGACTTGTCCCCCTCTCTTCCGTCCCGTGAACGGTTACCGCCCAAACGGCGGTCTGCGTGCGGTCGGCGATACCAACCTTCTCGAATCGTCTCAGATGAGTATCCCCGCGATGGTGGCGGTCATGAACGACGTGAGTGTGCCGCCGATCATGGCAAGAAGGCCGTAGCGCGCGAAATCGCCTCGCCTCGACGGAACCAGCGCGCCGACACCGCCGATCTGGATCGCGATCGAGCCGAAGTTGGCGAAACCGCACAGCGCGTAAGTTGCGATAACCACCGATCGGGGAGACAGTTGATCCCGATACTGAATAAGGTCGCTGTAGGCCAGGAACTCGTTGAACACCGTTCGTTTTCCCAGCATCATTCCGACCAGTTCCGCATCGTCCCAGGGCACTCCCATAATCCATGCCAGCGGAGCAAAGACCCAACCGAAGACACGTTCCAGGGTCAAGCCCACCCCGATGCTCCTCCCCAAGCCCGCCAGGATCCAGTCGGCCATCGATACGATCGCGATAAACGCGATCAGCATCGCGGCAACATTCAAGGCCAGTTTCAGGCCGTCGGCCGCGCCGCGACAAGCGGCGTCGAGGAGGTTGGCGTCCTGCCGTGGGATCTCGATCTTCACCGTTCGTTTCGTCGGCGACTCCTCCGTCTCGGGAACGAGGATCTTGGCAATCACCAGCGAGGCGGGGGCGGACATCAGCGAGGCGGCCATCAGGTGTCCGGCGTCCGCTCCCATTCCCACGTACGCTGCCATGACTCCTCCGGCCAGCGTTGCCATGCCGCTGGTCATCAGTGCCATCAATTCCGATCGGGTCATGGTCTCCAGGTAAGGGCGGACCACCAAAG
>JAXGMN010000067.1:0-58070 GCA_040768665.1 Thermoguttaceae bacterium | reverse complement strand
CCGAAAAGTCGACAGTTGCCAGCCGGATCGATCAACGCCGTGATCCGCCCGCGGAAGTCGCGTTCGAACTGGACGCTCCGGCCGGCGCTGTGCTCGATGCCCATGCCCGTGAAGGTAAGCGTATTACCCGACAGGTCCGTGATCGTCGACAGTTCGCCCGTCTCGGCGTTGATCGCCAATTCGGTCCCGTTGCGCAGCTTCAGCGTGTACCCGCCGCCCAGCACCGGGTCCGCGGGCGTGTAGTCGCGCCCGGTGCTCATCTCGATATACGTGTTGTAGCTCAGCTTGCGCAGGTAATACGGCTCGACGATCAGTTCGCTGGTCACGCCGTAGTCCGGGAGGAAACGCGGCAGATAATCGGCGGTGAAAGCAAATCCGAAACTCTGCTGCTCGGGCGCGAACGTGAAGCCTTGTTCGCTGCCATCCGGCAACGTGATGACCACCCGCGTGCCATCTTCAAAGGGCCGATAACCGAACAGGCCGCCGCCCTGGGTGCCGTCCCCGAAGTCGACTGACACCTTCGTGTTGCTCAGGTCCATGCGCCAACCGTAGCCAAAATCTCCCTGAACCTCCGCGTCCAACGTGTCGTACGTCCGCGTAACCGTGAGCGGAATCCCCACGACGGGAACTTCCAGGTCCACAAAGCTGAGCGTGAAGTTCCCCAGCTTCAGGTTGCCCTCAACTTCGACCGTCACGCTGTCGCTGGAGGTGTTGTTGCCGGTGTCGGTGACGACCAGGTCCAGGCGGTACATTCCGTTGCGGAGGATCGTGGGGTCGAAGCGGCCCAGGACGCCGTTGTCGATCGCGCCGGTGCCCTCGGCGATCAGGCCGCCCTGTCCGCCGTCCAGCGGCGTGTAGGTCAACTGCCAGTCGCGGATCGCCACGTCGTCGCTCACCGTGCCGACCACGTCGACCGGTTCGGTGACGGCCTGGCCGTCGGTCGGTAGGGCGATCACGGCCGTGGGGGCCGCGACATTGGTTGGGTCGGCCACGAACACCGACACCGAGGCCGTGGGACTCACGTTGCCGTTGACGTCGGTAGCGGTGGCTTCGAATCGCAACTCGCCCAGATGCGCCGCGGTCAGTGTCAATTGCGCTCGACCCGCAGCGTCCAAAGCCAGGGGCTGGTTGAGCGGCAACGTCTGGCCACCTTGCATCACGCTGACCAGCGTCAGCGTCTTGGAACCGGCGGCGACCGCCACGTCGTCAATCGCATGCACCAGGATGGCGACCGTCTCGCCGATCTCGGCCGCCGTCCGGTCGGGGAGAATCGTGACCTGGGGACCCGTATTGTCCGCGACGACGGACACCCCGAAGGTTGTTTCCAAGGGCGCGGCGATGCGATTGTCCGTGACCGACACGGTCACCTCGAATTCACCCAGATCGCCCTGACCAGTCTGCCAGCGGATGCGACCGAACTCGTCGATCGTCAGGCCGCGGGCCAGCGAGGCGGCATCCAAGGCGTATTCCAGGGTGTCCCCATCGGCATCCGTAGCGTTGACGTCAACCTGCAGTTCCACGCCTTCGGTGACGGTTTGGTTGTCGATCGTCTCCACGACGGGCGGGTGGTTGGCCGGTGTCACCAGGATGCTGAACCGTTGGCTAGCGGTCGCCTGGCCGTCGGAGGCCTGGAACTGGAACCAGACCAGGCCCGCGGTGGCGGGAGTCCAGGCGAGCGTGCCGGAAGCTGGATTGCCGTCATGGCGCGTGAAGGTCCCGCTGCCGGGCAAGGTGCCGGGCTCGAACATGGTGATCGAGACCGTATCGCTGGCGTTGGGATCGTCGGCCGTGACCGTGAGCGCGAATGTTTGGCCCACTTCGGCCATCAGCGGTTCGGGAATGGACGAAGTGATGCGCGGGGCGGCGTTGGGAGCCGTGGCCAGGACCTGCACCCTGTAGCCCTGCCCCACGCCCATCCCGAATTCATCGACCACGTTGATCTGCACGTAGAACACGCCCAGCGAGTCCGGCGTCCACTGCAAACGGCCGGTGGCCGGATCGAAGTCCACGTTCGGATCGCTGGCCGAAATCTCTGAGTTCGGGGCCAGCGAGTACGTCAACCGGTGCCCGTCCGGGTCGGAAGCCCGGATCGGGTAATCGTACAACTCGTTGCGCACGGCGATCACCGGCGGATCCGACTCGATCACCGGCGGGCGATTGGCGCCCGCCACCGTGAGCGTGACGACTTGCTCGTCGCGGAGCCCCAAGGTGTCGCTGGCTACGACGGTGAACGTGTGGGTGCCTACCTGGCTGACCGTGGGGCGCCACTGGATCAGGCCGCTCAGAGAATCGATCGTCATGCCGGCGGGGGCCGGGTCGGGAGACCCTGGCCCAGCTAGCGAGAAGATGACGCTGTCGCCGTCCGGATCGACGGCGGCGGCATCGTAGCTGTAGCGGTAGTTGGCGATGGCCGAAGTGGGAGCGGTCGAGGTGAACTCGGGCGGCTGGTTCTGAAGCTGCTGCACGACCGTCAACGGCGCCTGAACCGGGACGATATTTTCCCCATCGGACACGCTCAGGGAGACGGTGTAGTCCGGGGGCGAGAGTTGCTCGGCCGTGGGCGTCCAGGTCAGCAGGCCCGTGGGACTCAGCGTCATGCCGGCCGGCAGCGAGTTGAGCACGGGCGTGAACGTCAGCGGATCGCCTTCCGGATCGCTGGCGGGCACCTGATAGATCATCGCCACGCCGAAGGGCACTTCGCGCCGCGGCGCAAAGTCCACCAGGGGCGGATTGTTGTGATTGGGGTCGATGACTTGCAGTTGGTACGTCTGCGTATCCGTGCCGCCGCGCTGATCATTGGCCGAAACGGTGACTTCGTATAGGCCCGGCGCATCGGGCTGACAAGAGCGCCTGTCCGCCTTGCTCCTCAGCGCACCCGCTACTCGCATTCGAATCTCCACTTGAGTCCATCCCATTTTGCATTGGCCGGATCGGCACCGTGGAGTCTAAGCCAGTCGTAAACTGCGCGACACCATCTCTCTTCGCCATCAGGATAATGCCGATAGGATTCGGGCCTTTTTTGCTTCAGGCTGTCAATAAATGTAAACCCTTGCGGCGCGCCGTTCGCAAAATCCGCCCCGCTCTCGAGCAAGAAAAGGACGATATGGAATTCCGCGGCATCACACGCCTGAGTTAGTGGCGTTCGGTTGTGTAAATCTGGAGCATTAATGTCGGCACCGTGCCTCACCAGCAGCTTCACGTTCTCTAATACGCCGTTTGCTATTGCAAATGAGAGAGGCCTTGCTTTCGCTGAACCTCGCCCGCGGTCGTTGAATAAGTTAGGATCACCGCCCGCTTCGAGAGCCAGACGTAACCAGTAATCGTCCTGTGCCGCCGCCGCGTGATGGATCACCACTGCTCCCCCACGGCAACGTGTGTTTGGACTGGCCCCCAATTCTAGCAGCACCCTGTAGCTGTTCTTCTTGCCATGCTTAAGAGCATGTAGTAGCGGTGTTTTTCCCTTGATTATGGCGCCCACCTCGAGGTCGCCACCATTCGCCGAATATTGCTTAATGCCCTCGATGTCTTCACGTTCTACTGCTGCCCAAATACCCACGTTTTCGCTCCATACGCGTCTATACGCATAATAGATGAGCACCAAGCTGAGAAGTAGAAAGACGAACGCGTATGCCGCGGCCCTGCGGAAGCACATAGTGCCCATAGCTATTGTGCTCCCAGTTGCTGCATGCCAGCCAGCACATCGTCCATGAAGTGCCGGGAGATGAAACTGGAACTAGTGGCCGGGAGATAATATGGCGTTCCAACACTGTTGGGTGCCGCCCAACCGAGAACGCCCGAATCCTGAAGCGCACTTAGGATCGCGAAATAAATTACTGTCGGGTTTATTGAGGTATTGCCACGTAATTCCATTTGGGTAATAGCTTGTCAAAGAAGATAGGAATATTGGCCTTAAAATCGTCGGCAACCTTCCGACCAGTTTCGTACATGCGACGTATCACATTAACGGTAGTTCGGAGACCGGTGGAAGTGGCCGCTTTGCGCATAAGACTTACGACGGTGTCAAGAGTATCAAAGAGAACCCCTTGACACGCGCGAGAAATGTGAGGAAAGAGGCGGCGTTCGATAGGGTTGTATTTTGAGCAGTAGCTCGGAAAATGAGCCACTCGGATTGGAAGGTTTAGGTCACTGGCAAGATTCTGGAGGTCGGACTTAAATAAGTATTGGGAAGCCGAGTTGCTGCCGCCGCAGTCACACAGCAATAGGAGGGACGTGGCGTTGGGATAGCATTGTTTACCAATGCGATTCCAATACCAGCGGAGACTGTCGCATGCGAACAGACTGGTATCGTGACTGAGGCCGATGTTGATGTGCCCACAGTTGCGAAGCAAGTCATAGATTCCGTGCGGGATGATGACGCCTGTAGCCCAACTGGGGAAGTCGTGATCAAACGCACAGAACGCTTGTTGCGTCCAAACGCGGCCTTTCCGAAAAAGCTGGCCGAGATGCTCCTTCGCCTTGGTATCCAAGGAAAAAACGGGATTTCCTGCCATCAAATTCTCTTCCGTCAGCTCGGCAATCCGAAGGAACTGTGTGTTGCGATCAGGACTTTGACCGCCTTCCAGACTCTTCTCGATCTGCCGTCTTTTCAGTCCCAGATCTCTCATCCAGTCTTGGACGACTGGCCAACTGATCGGGGTTCCCATCTCGGTCACCACGTCGGCAATTTGCTGTGGCGAGAGATCCGTCCACAACACATCCTCTTCGTCGGGATCACCGGCGATACGAACTTCCAACATCGAATTCAGATTCTGCTCAAGTTCGGGCTCAGACTCGATCTTCTTCTTTCGTCCCGCACCTGGGCGGCGCACCCTCCCAGCAGCGGGGTCGTTGTCCAGCTCGTCGAGTTCCTGAAGGCCCCTTTCAATCGTTCGCGTTGAGCATCCCAGTACTTCAGCAATATACTCGTTCCCACCGTGTCCCAAACGGGCAGCTTCAAAGGCCCAATGGGGTCTGGTCTTGACATTTACCTTTTCAATAGACGTGACGCAGAAAAGTTAAAAGTCAAGGAAGCCCGGCGAAATCAGTGTGGACGATCGCGTGGCTCGCGGCCGCGCTGAGGACTGGAGAATCACGCGACGGGCTTCAACGTCATCGGTGCAAGCTGGCCGCAACGGATCTTGTACCACTTCAGCGTGTTCAGAAGCACGATGGCCAAGCCTACCTGCACGCGCGCCAACGCCAGTCCTTTCCAGCGAGCGTGACGCATGCCCTGGTGGTTCATCAGGTTGTTCACGATCCCTTCGACCGTCGCCCGGTGCCGCCCCAAAAGGTCGCGAGTCCGCTCCGGATCCGCCTTCATCCGCGAGGCATGCTTTTCCAGGTCCTCCCGATACACGTTGACACAGAGCATCCGCGGGTTCTTCCCCTTCGTACACTCCCCCCGACGCGAGCAGCCTTGGCAGTCCGTCCCCTTTGCCTGATAACGCCACTGTTCGCTCGATCCTCGCACAAACACGTTCGGCTTCCGCGTCAGCCTCGCGCCGTTCGGGCAGGTCGCATACAACGTGTACACCTCGAAGTCCGCCTCCGTGAAGATGCCTTTCTTCTTCTCATCGATATCCGCACGCGGACCGTAGTGATACACCTGCTCCTTCTCCCACTCGTGAATCGCTTTGGCAATCGTGTATTCACGGTCCGAGGTCAATTGGATTCGCTCCCACCGGAAGATTCGCTTCGTCCGGATCACCCAGTCGGTAATCTGCGGACGGAAGCCGTCGCCCGCCGGAAACACCGCAAACGCCCAGATCAGGCCGTACCTCAAGTCCGACAGAAATTGCACGCCGTAGCCGTGGATCGTCTTGGCCCGCTTGGTATGCGCGCTGCCTTCCGGGTCGTAAAACACCGAACTGTCGAACTTCTCGCCGAAAACCTTCATCCGCGCGAGGAATTCGGCGGCCAGAGCCTTGGCAAACGTGGCCAGGTCCGTCAAAACCGGCCCGTCGCGAGGCCGGCAGTCCAGCGCCACCACGCCCGGCATTGGGGTCACGAAATGGCCGTTCAACGTGTCACGAATGGCTCCGATCAGCCCCTGCCGATTGCGGCCGAAGTTCCCCAGCACCTTCCAATCCAACTCCTCGAACGCCCGCAGCAAGACCGCTCGGTCCTCCTCGCTCAGACCGCTTCGGCTAGTCGACTCGCAGAACCGCCGGCACTCCTCGATCAGCCACCCCAGCAGTCCCGTGACGTGCATCGCCGCCGCGTCGTATTTCATCCTGCCTTGGCTGAGCATGTCGGCGGCGTCGGTGCCGAAATCGCAGCCGATCTCGATCCCTTCTTGCCCCAGCAGAACCACCTGGTGCCCAAGCACCAGGTACTCGATCACCGGAGAGAGACGCTCCGTCACGAAGCCTTTGATTCGCCGCTGGGAAGGGAGCTCTTGATGGCTCATCACCTCCAGAAACAGACGCAACTGCACCGAGTCGTCGACCTCGCGCAAGAATTCCCCCGGCGACGCACTGCCGTGGGCCAACATCGCCAGCCACACTTTCAACTGCAAGAGTGGATGATGGGCCCGGCGGCCTTTCTGGCTGTAGGAGCAGGCCAACAGCTTCGTCACGAAATCGAACAGGCCCTCATGGAAGGCTGCCGAAAGCGCTTGCAGGCGTTCGTTCGGCTCGCCGACACGCACCGCCTCCAGTTTGGCGCGATCCTCCTCGGTCAATTCTGGCACCTCCCGCCAGTGCCCCGGGACGGCTTCGCTCAGGTCGACTTGCCCCAGAACGAATGCGATCCGCTGCCGGCACTCCTCCTGGATGGCCGCCGACAAGGGGCGCTGCCCTTTCTCGATCACCCGTCGCCAGAACTTCTTGTCCAGCACAACGCCTTCCCCGCAGCGTGTGGCATCGCGCAACAGCAGAATCGCGATCGTCTGGCGGATCGTGGCCGCCGGTTGCGGAAGGGCGCACTGGGTCAGGCATTCGGCCACCTGCCAGCCGAGCGTGTCCAGAAGGACCTTCGGCGGGACCCAATCGACCGTGGCCTGATCGACCAGGTCCGCCAGGCTGTCCAGCGCGAGCCATTTCTGCACCGGTTCCGGCAGAAGCGCGCTTTGAAGGACCAGGTGCCACTTCTTCATCGAGTCCAAGCGGAAAAGAACGGCCACGGCAAGGAAGCGAATCAGCGCGGCGGGCAAGGTGATGGAAGAATGTTGCAGGCTGTAATGGATGGAGAGATCCTGCACCGGGATGTGCTCGAGCCGCTGGAACAAGCGCGCGGCATCCCGTTGTTGCTTTTCTTGGACCGCTTGGGCAGGGTCCAACGAGGAAGGAGAGACGGCGGACGAAGTAGACATCGCCGCAGGGTTCTTCAACGAGTCACGCCATGATCCTGACGCACACTTTTGATTATGCATAATCGCGCGAAGATGTCAATACCGAAAGCGCCGTTTAACGCCAAGAAGACAAGGGTTTGTGGCAAGGCGATTGTGCAATGTGCAAGCCCTTTGGCACGACATGTGCGCGCGGCATTTCCTGTGCCAACTCTTCGCAATGTTTGTAGAGCGTGGCGTTTCGCAAAGTTTCAAAATCATACGGATTTGGCATGAAAATGGCGGCGCACTTTCTGTGCCAAGCGGTGACGTCTTTGTGACTGAAATCCTTGGTTGTGTATTTGGCGCTGCCGGCCCAGCCGGCGCGGTCTCTCCGCATCGCGCGCAATGACGCTTTGCGTGGTGCAACGTCTCACTGCTTCTCAGAGCCGCTGTACGCGAGCTGAGCATCGTTCAAAGGTGAATCACGCCTCCGCGCTCCCTAAAGCCAAACGCATTTCGCCGGGCTTCCTCAAGACTCGACCCCATCTCGACCGCAACCTCGGGAAGAGAGGGGGACAGGTCCATGTTTTCGGCCAACGTTCTTGTCGCCGAAATACGCCAAATGGCCGAAAAATGGACCAGTCCCCGCTCGCCCCGTTTGCGTGTTGGTTTATGGTCTCCTCCTTCGCAGAGCGGCCGGGGCCGCGATCCAATTCGAACAGCTTTTCGATTCGCACGGGTCCGTCGCCTCTCAGGCGTCGAGCGGCAGGCCGCAGGCCTGCAGATGGCATTTATGCACAACGTAATCATGCTCGTAGGGGTACGGATTGACCATGTCCCCGTTCAGAACCGCGGCCAACTCCCGCCACTGGTCTTCGTAGCGGTCTTTCAGGGGTGGCATATCCACGGTCTGTAAACCTTTCTTGAAGCCGCCGCGATCTTCCTCCAGGGCAAGGGTGAGGACTCCGCCGGACATGCCACCCTGGGATTCTATCGGCTGAATGATGATGCTTCCCTTGTCGCCCATTACCTTGATGCGCCGCCGCTCGAAGCCCTTCGCCTCGGTGATGGATGTCCGTATCGTGGCGAGCCGATCACGGGAGAACTCGAAGACAGCCAGGCAGTTGTCGAGCACGCCGTCAGAGCGGGTCTGGCGGAGATACGGCGTGATTCTTGCAGGCTCCCCCATGAGCGAGACAACGATATCGATCAGATGGCAGGCCAAAATGTAGGCGATCCCGCCCTTGTAGTCTTTGATGAGGTTCCGGTAGCCCTGCCCGTCGTACCGCCCCATGGCTGCGTCGAGGTCAAACACATTGCCGATCAAACCATCTTTCACGGCCTTGATACAGAACTGCACGGCCGGGTTGTTCCGGTACATGTACCCGACCTGGACCGTCAGATCCCTGGCTTTCGCCTCGTCCAGCAACTGTTTGAACTTCGGCAGCGATTCGCCGCATGGTTTGTCCAGATGGATGTGCTTTCCGGCCTGGATGCAGCGCAGCGCGGGAGGAATGCAAACGCGCTCCTCGGTTTCAACCGCCACGGCCTGAAGACCGGCAACGGCCAGCAACTCGTCCGTGGACATCACTTTCAAACCTTGAAAGCTACTGCTTTTCAGGGCTTTCTCGCGGAGTTTCGGGTCGTCTTCCACGAAGCCGACAACCTCGAAAAGATCCGTCAGTTTGCGCAGAGTTCCAATTTTGTAGGCGTGCTGGTTCGCGGTGCCGATCTGCCCGATCTTGATTGGCGGTTTCTTGGCGGGGATTCCGTTCGGGGCGGCGGACTCGCCACCGGATACGAGCGCCCCCGCTGCGGCAAGCCCGGATGCGGCGAGAAATCCACGTCGTGAAAAGGGTATCTCGTTGTTCATGCCATGTCTCCTCAGTCAGATTCCCATGATTCAGCCGGTACAATCCGATCTTCCACGATAAGAATTCTTGAGCCGGTCAGCTTATCGTCGCACGCAGCGGCTGTCACGGCGCAGCCGCCGGACAGATGGTGTGCGCGGTTTCTTCGGGGTTGGACGTCGCTCACTTCGTGAGGGTCTCCGCGTAGGCGTTCCAGATCTCCTTGGCGAAGTCGGCGTTATCCGTGCCTTGCCCCCAAAGGAACACGCGCCGCTCGGTTGCCCCGGGACATCCGAGGCCCATTTGTCCGCGGTGGGTGCCGCTGTCCCAATAGGTGAATCCTTCGGCACGCGTCAGCGCGAAACAAGCACTGCGGTACTTGGGCCCGAACGCGGCAAACCATTGCGGTTGGCCCGCAAACCCGAAGTCCTCCTGGTCGCCTTTACCATCCATGACAGCCTGCCCGCCGCTTCCTTTCACGGCAATGCCATCCACGGCGTACATGGTGCGCGTCAGGAGGGAGCGGTGCGGCTCGCAGGCAGAAACCACCTCGAACCGATCCGCGTAGAAAAGGAAACGGCGAGTGAGCTTGTATCCGCCTTGGAGTGTTTTCGCCATGCGGAACACTGCCCGCACCGGCCCCAGCTCCTCCAAGGCAAAGTCAGTAAGTTCGCCCGATTCCGTAGACCAGCCCGTCTCCTGCGAAGACTCGATGATGGAGGACACCACCGTCAGTTCGCTGCCGTCGGGCCGGTGAACCGCAATGTCGCTGAGCGTTCCCTGATGCAACGTGAGAGAGTAGGTGCCGAAAACCAACCGGGAGCCGTCCTCGGGCACGGTGAACTGCGAGGCGGGTGGATAGACGCCGCCCTCTTTCCCCTTCGGCACGGCAAGCAATTCGGCCTGCGTGTTTCCGGCCGGCACTCCCGCAGGAAGCACAAACACCAACTTGCCCTCCGCGCCTTTTCCGTTCTCGAACTGCGCGGGAGTGGAAACACCACCGGCAAACAGAACTCGCAGATTGGCTGGGTCGGCCTCGGTGGGCAACCGGTGCGCCACCTCAATGGCCAGGCCCTCCGCATTGCCACCGGGCACCGGGAAACCAAGCTCCTGTCGGATGGCAAACGCCGAAGCAACCGTCGGAGTGCGGAAAGGCACACTCCGCTGGGCGGGTCCGGTCTGAGTCAGTTCCTTGCCGGATAGGGAGGCCACAATCCGCCGCTGGCCATCGGCCCGATCGCCGGGCAGAGAGGCGTGGAACGATAGCTCGGCCCCCGCGTCGAGACGCTCGATGCGTTTCTCCAGAAGCACCGGACCGCTCGTGCCGTCAAGCTGGATTCGGACAACGGCTTCCCGGCCAGTTGCCAATCCAAGATTCTTCACCTCCGCATCCATCAAGATGGCAACCGGAAAGGCCCGGTCACCACCAGGCTGTCCCCAGTCGATCTTCACCTTGAGATCGCTCACAACCAGGTCCGGCACATCGGCCGTGTCACCGATGAGAAGAGCGTAGCGAGCGTCCTTGTCACCGGTCTTCAGCGACACCTTGCCATCACGAACGACCGGTCCCCGGCATCGGACTTTGCCTCGATCGTCGAGCACGAGCAGCGCGGCAGGTCTTCCTTGCCAGTCGCGGCAGTAGTCGGCAAGATCCAAAGCAAGCGTTGAATCCTTGGCAAGGGAAATGCTCGCACCGGCTTCGTCCCGTTGCAGGGAGACCTTGCCGGAGGCGGCGAGGCCCTGCTGCCGGAGCATGCCGGTCGGCTTTTGCACGAGCAAGAATCGATCCGTGCGGATAGAGACCTCCCGCTCGTCGTTGGCGCCCCCCGTGCGCAGACGCCACTGCTCGACTCTCGGGCCTTTCACGTAGAAATCATTCGTGCCGAGGCAAAGCTCGCCCTCGCCGGTGGTCACTTGGTACGTGGAATCGCCAAAGTTGACCGTACAGACGGTGCCGTCGGCGAACGTGCTGCGCTGCACCTTCCGGTCGGGCGTGAGAAACTCGTGAGACACCATTTCATGATCGGCGATCACCTCGTGCAATTTGCAGGTCTGCTGATAGATCTCGATCATCAACTGCCGTTGGTCGGGTTCGCGCCAGCGGACGCCGTGCTCGTTGACCCACATCATTGGAGGCGTTCCGTAGAGCACGTTCATGGCGGTCTTGCGGTCGGTGATTTCGGGCGCGAACTGGTGCAGATAATCGTTGGTGGCTCCCCAGTACCAGTAGTCCACCACGCAGTCGTGAAAGACCAGTTCGAACATGGGCGCCCGATAGGCCGGGTCGATCCCGTATTTCAGATACCGCTCGTCGATCTCCTCCCGGCTCTGGATGTCGCGGAGATAGCCGGCAGGCCAACTGTAGCAACCGCCGCCCATCATCCCCTCGTGGTAGTCCAAGAAGCGGACATCGTAGTACCTGCCGTGTTCGCCGCCGGCCACCAGACCGAGTTCGTCTCCCACGTAGGCGCACAGCGCTTCGCGATTGGCTTGGTCCTGCTTGCGGTCGCACGGATGCAGCGGCGAGTAGCACTCCTTGAGGCCGGTAGCCGTGGTTACGTCGAGGAAACGCGTGTTGTAGGGATAGGTCGCCAAGACCTTGGGAATGACGATCCGGGCGCACTGCGTCATCACGCCCGTACACTGTTTCATGTAGGTGTGGACGGGATTCATATCCTTGTCTCGGGTCACCCACGCCGTCATGAATTCACCGTCTGCTTTCACGACGGCGTGTGTCTTGACCGGTGCCTTGGCGCGATCGATGACCTCGGAATCGTTGATGTCCTCGTAGTTGTCGTACTCACTCATCAGCCAGCCTTGCGCGACGACCTCGGCCATGCTTTCCGGGCTGGGGCGGCCGTTCAGCAGGCCGTGCGTCATCCCGGCCGCTTTCGCCTCGAGCGCAAAGGCCGGGCTGCCGCCCCACCAGTTGACCGCCCCGAAGAGCTTCCGCACGTCCGGTTTGTTCTTGGCTTTCTCGGTGAATGTGCGAACCAACCCTTGCTCTTGCGCCATCTCCCGATAGATCTTGCAGGCCGTCACGTATCCGCCCTTAGCAAAGAAGCTCAGCCGCCCCTTTCGTGCGCGAGCCCAGACGCCCTTGGCGGGATACCAGCGGAAGCCGGGAAAGCCGAGCTTGTCCGGATCCTCGTTCCGAGCTTGCATCTGCACGCTTCCGTCCCAGGGAGTCAGCAACGTCGTCGACAGCCCCTTTTGTCCGTCCGTCACCAACAGAAACGGCAGATCGCCGCCCGCCATGCAGAATTCCTTGCTGCGACAAAACGGATCACCCACCGGGAGGTAGCGCCCGTTGGTGTAGTCCGCCACGCCCACGAAATATGTTTCGGGTTCTGATGGGTACAGCGCGAAAGGATAGCCGAAAGGCTTGATGGGCGTCTCCGGTCCGGATCGACACTCCAACTCCACGTCGATTGCGGCCATTCCCGTCACCAGTTCCAGGGTCACTTGGAGAGGGACTTCCGCGATCTGCTCTTCCTGGAGAAGGTACTTGTACGTCAGGCTGTTCGGTTTCTCGCCCGGTTTCATCTCCGAGACGCGGCGGCCCGCGGCTCGGGCGCTTCGATCGTTCTCGATCGACCGAGCCGGAGCCCGGCCTTCCTCGTCGTTCAGCACGGCCACGGAGAACGTCATCGGAGCCGAATCAACCCAGCCGCGCGGGGAGTAGCTTTGACGATCCCGTTTCACGGCTGCGCCAGGCTGAGGGTCGGCGTCGTTCAGGCCCAGAGCAAAGCTGAACCGGATACCCGCTTGGGCACTGTTCAGCACGGGAAAATGCTCCAGCGGTATGGCCACCTCCAACTCGTACCCAGGCAGGTGATCCGCCTCGACCAATCGCACGGCCACCTTGCTTCCCGCAAACACCTTCCCGCGGGCGTTCACCGCCGCCTCCTTGCCCGCCGGTGCAAGATGCAGCCCCACCCGCACGGAATCGACCCAGAACTCGACGGAATCAGACTCCCACCACGATTCGGTTGTCTCGCCCCCGAACGCCACATGGTCGTCGCGTATGCGGGCATAGAGGTAGAGCATCGTGTCATCCCACATGACCTTTGCCCCGCCGGAGCAGTTGGCCTCGCCGTTCTCGCCCATCCAAGGAAGCCAGATGGTATCGTCGTGGGGAATTCCTTTCCACTCCTCGGGATTGCCATCCACCACGATCGGCTTCGCCGCGCGACGGGCGCGCACGTCCTCTTTGTTGGAGGCATGTTTGGAAGCGTCCTCCTGCCGCCACAACGTGCCGGAAGCCTTGTCCAGCACGGTCAGATGCGCGCTGTCGGTCCCCACCGTGACCTTCAGTTGGGCATCTTCGAGAATCCATGCCTCGCCTTCCCGGCGGACCTCCGCACGAGCCCAAGGAACAACGGCCAGCACGAGACAGAATGACGACAGGACTTTCATTGTCATCGCATATTCCTTGTTGCAAGTTGTCGAATCGCGCTCAAGTCCACGGATGCCTGCCCCTCGGGGAACCGGCAGGGAAACAGCTCCCACTGTTCCGTATACGACGCCGACGCTCCCGGCGCGAGCGTTTCGCGCGGGCCGATCGGCTCCAACTCACACATTTCGTTCTTGTAGTACCAAATCGAAATCGTCAGTCCGGCCATCTCGCAATACACGCGGTCGGGGTCGACGGGAAACCGCTTGACGAACAGCACATCGTTGCGCATCAGATAGGCGAACCATCCCGCGGCCGAATCCATGCCGAGTTTCGGGTTGGCCGGTGTGCCGAGAATTTCCAAAAACCCGTCGCGGATCCGGATGTTCGGATCGACGGGCTGGAAGTTCATCACCGGTCCGGGCCCGTACATGAGGTAGCTTTTTGGGAACCGGCTGTCCGGCGTCAGCGGGATCAGGCAGATGCCGCCGCCCACGGCGAGCGTCCGGCTCCAATGGCAGCACATCACCGGTTTGTCGGACTCGTTGATGATGCGTTGCTCGCAGTCCAGACGCGACGAGTCGGGTGCGAGCGTGAATTCCCGCACGAGCCGCAGACCGGTGGTGCCGTCACGCACGCTCGTAAGGCGGGCTTTACCGTCGCCGACGATCTGGCCCGTCCAGTCTCCCAGCCAGAGGTCCGGATGAGGCGCGATGACCCGTTCCGGCCCGACGTCAAATCGGCCACCGCACGGATCGATTCGCGGAACACCCGGCTTGTACCTCCAGCCCTGCTGCTCGGGGTTGAGGTACAAGGCGTTCGCACCATTCAAGGAATACTCCAACACGCGGCCGCCGGCCTGCGGGCAGAGGACTACCCGAGTGGTGGCGTTTTCGATGGCGATGCAGTCGCTGTATCCGAAGTACTCGATCGTTTCCGTTTTCATCGTCTGCAGCGTTTCCCTTACGTGGTTCGAATCTCGACCTCGCCGCGTCACACCAGGTAGATCCCGCTTGCCGAGCGGGATCTGGGCGCCGAGTTGGGTAAGCATCATCATGCCGGATGGAAACGCGGTTACCCGCACAGATCCCGCTCGGCAAGCGGAACCTGCGGGCCGCGACCCGCTCTTGAACCCTGCCGTTTCTCCGGCCCCCTTGATTTCATCTCCCGTTTCCTCGACGGGCATGGCGTAGTACGCACACTCCGCAAAGAAGAACTCGGCCATGTTGAGCCTGGTGTAATCGTAGTGGCAGATCGCCTGGCGAACCGGTTCGAAACCTTCGCGATAGCCCGCCAATGCGATCAATGCGGCCGCCGCCAACGGATTTCGCATCCTGCTAGCCTCGTACCACTTCCGCTCTCCCAAGATGTTTCGGTCGCCCATCGAAGCCATCTTCTCGGCGTCGGCTTGCGTCTTCTGGGGAAACCATGCCGGATACCCCTCTCGCCAGCGGGCGTGTCCGAAGATGCGCGTATCGTTGTTGTCGAAGGTGCTGTAAGCATCGATCACGGCCAGGGCTCCCCGCGCATTGATGAGAAGTCCGTCGCGATACCGGGGCCGGGCGCTCTCATCTGTTTCCCAATCGGCGAGCCGTGCCAACCCTCCCTGCGAACTAACGTAGATCCACAGTGCCCCGCGGTCGATATTCTTGATCTGCTCGTAATCGTGCGGGTAGCCCTCCGCGCAGATCTGAAGCCGAGACTTGCCGCTTTCGCGGCAGCGCTCGTGCTTGGCTTTCTGATAGCGATCGAGCCAGACGCTTTCACCCGTCACGTCGTGCATTGCCCTGAGGATGAACAGATACATGGCGGCCCCGTGGTGGCGGAACATCTTGAAGTCGCCCCGGAATTGCCCGCGGAACGCGCCGTCGCAAGGGCATTTCCAGTCCGCCGCCTCCAGCGCCTCGGCCACCTCCTTCATCTTGTCGACGACCAGTTTCCGCTCGCCCGCGTCGGGAATGCCGCTGGTGGCGTAGGCGTGAAGGCCGTAGAACCAGGGGTGCGTCTGATCCTGCGACCCCATCGGATAGTGGCACTTCCCGTCCGTGCCCATGCCTCGTGCGATGAAGCCGGGCACGTCGGAGACCGATGCGCAGGCAATCAACCCGCGGGCCAGGCGCCGAGCCTTTTCCCGGTCGGCCGCGGCCCCGCTGCGACGCGCACGCTCACAGATCGCGGCCAGATACGTCCCGGTGAACATCGGGCCGTTCTCGATGGGGCTCCACCAGCCGATCGCGTTGGGCCGCCCCCGTTGGCAGTCGTCGGGCGTTGGCAGCTCACCCACGTAATCGTGGATGAGGCCGTCGTCGCCGATGAACTTGTCCCACAAGACCGCGTGAGCCTTCTCGACAGCAACAGCTAACCGCTCGGACGAGATGTTTGACGACGGAGCGGTTGCTTTGGTGCCGGCCGCCGAAACCGCCAGCAGAAAGATAGCTGAGATGGAGGGTATGCGTCTCCAGAAGCAGCCCCCAATCATTTCGCCGCCTCCTTCATTTCGGGCAATTGCCAACATCGGAGATAGTCGATAGAAAACGTGGCAGGCAGCTCTTCCACCGTCGGCATTCCGCTCCAGTTGGGAAAGGTCTCCGAATCGAAGTTGACGGTCAACGCCGTCTTGTGATTTTCATTCGGAACCGACCAGCGCTCGACATCATCCACGTACCACTTCATCACTTCGGGCGTCCAAAGAAATCCGAAACGGTGGAAATCGTCGCAGAAGGAAAACGGAGCCGTCCATTTCTCGCCTTGGATCACGTTGTTCAACCGAACCGTCGCCTCCACGTAGGGAGTCTCCTGCCGGTGTAACGTCATGTGGTAAATGCTCTTCAGCTTGTCCGGCTTGCCGAACACTTCGAAGACGTCGATCTCTTCGGAGTACGAACCCTTCTGGTATTTCCGGGGCGGATCGAGCGGGTCGTAAAACCAGAACGCGCTCGAACAATGCGACGGCATCGCCTTCGCGCGGGCCTCGAAGTAGCCGTACCGCACCCGTTTCTTGCTCTTGACCGCCCCTGTCGCGAACGTGTGAAAACCGCGAACGTGATTCTCGACCGTTTCCATGCTCTCAGGCATCTTCGTCGCCGAGATCTGAAGCATGCCGTCCTTGACGGCGACATTGTCGCGAACGAAGAGTGCCGGTTTGCGGCCCACCCACATCGGGTTGAAGTCCCACCACTTGGAATCGTCAAGTTGGTCGCCGTTGAACTCATCGCTGAATTCGGGCACACACTGCCAGTCGCCCGGCAGCGGACAGACCGGATCCTCCGCCCATGCGGTCGAGACGAGCAGCCCCAAGGCCAGCCATCCTGGGTAGTACTTCATTTCTTCGTCTTTCTGTTGGAATGGACGCGATCATTGCCGGGAGACCATCCGCATAAAGGACTGAGTCCCGCCGCGCTAAGGAGCCGGCTCCTTCCGCAACTCGACCTGATCGCGCTCGGCGAGCAACATGGGGCTGTCCCACACGGGCAACTGTGTGAACGATGTGTTTCCGCCCGCGCTCGTCCAGGCCGACTTGTCGAGTTCGTAGACCTTGCCTGTGATCATTTCCACGTACACCGGATCCTTGAACGAAACTCCCTTGACCGTCGCGTCGACGCGGTCCCACTTCAACTCGTCGCCGGGAACCTGGTCGCTGTACCACACTAGCGCGACCGAGGTGCCGCCCTTCTCGAATCCTGCGACCGTCAGCTTACGCGGCGAGTCCGAGTCGTGTTCCAGCACGCCCACGGGCTTCACCGCGTCGTCGAAGAACCCCATCATGTGCTGGACGGCGTAGTACGAGGGCCGCTTGTAGATGAACTGAAGCAACAGGTTGGAGCGGATCAGGCCGAACGATTGCAGCATGTTCGGGTACTTCAGGTCGATGATGGTGAACACACTTGACGGAATACTGCGGACCCGATCGCCCGCCATGCGGCGCAGATTCCACTTTGCCTGGCTGTACTCTGTCCAGGGGTAAAACGCCAGGGCGTGCGTCCATTCCAGGATCGAAGGGCACCCGACCTCGCCCTGGTACAGGCGATACTTCGGGCTGTACGACGCCAGTTGCCGCTGCACCTTCTCCACCCACGCATAGGAGGTGTCGGGGTTTTGGGCGTACGGGTGGTAGACCCAGTAATCGACGAGGTCCAGCTTGTCGGCGGTCTTGAGCGCCTCGAGGACGATGGCGCGATCCGCATCGGTGATCGCCGTGACCAGGATGACGGCATCCGGCTGAATCCGCTTGATGAGTTCGGCAGTTGCCAGCACCATGACCGCGTAGTCTTTGCCCTGACCGAACGGTTCGTTCCAGATCTCCCACTCGGTGACGACCTCCTTGTATCGGGCCACGGTCGCCTCGACATACTTCAGCCAGGCGGCCATCGCCTCGTCCGAATGCACGATCGGCCCCAGCGTCGAGCCCAGGTGGATCGTCGATTTGTAAATCGGGTTGCCGTAACACAGGCACATCCAAGGCTTGACACTCTGCTCGTTCAGCCCGTAGACGCATTCGTCCAGCCACGCAAAGTCGTAAACACCCTTCTGCTTCTCACACTTGGCCCAGCCACTCTGCAGCCGGCCGCGTTTGGCGCCCAATTCGCCGACGTAATCTTTGTAGACGCTGAACCTGGCCTGGTCGCGGTCGAGCGTCTCGCAACCGACCGACCAATCCGACGATTGGATTTCCTTCGCGTGCCGCGTGGCGATCCAGCCGATGTGCTTCAACTCCGGGCCGGATGCCTTGAATTTCTCCCATGTGATGCTGCGGTAGGTTCGACCCTTCTCCGCTCCCAGGGCGATGGAACCGATCGACAGACCGATCAGCACGCTTAACATCAGGTTTCTCATGGGCGTTGCTCTCCTTTTGCGTTCGTGTTGTCTAAACGAGTGTGGCACTGCTTGCGATTGGACGGATTATCCATCAGCAGCGGAGTGTCCACAATCGCAAGCAGTGAAAAGCGCTGATGCTGTTCGAGCGCGGCACTGCTTGGAGTTGTGGAAGACTCTCTTTGTATGGAGAACCCGTTCAACTCCAAGCAGTGGCACACGGCGGTTGTTTTCTCTTCGGAGTGCTGCAAGGTCATTCGAATAGCACCCACTCGGGAACGGCCAAGAGGCCGATGTCGGGACGGTGATCCGGCGGCGGCACCCAGAACTTCTTGTTCCAGGCGGCCTTCGCGTCCTTCCAGTCGCCGAACAACGGCGCGACCGAGGTCCAGACGTGGATTTGCAGCTTGACTTTCTTTCCTCGAATACCGGCTGGAATCATCCACTCGAAGGGCGCCCACGCACGCTCGCCCATCGCCTGCCCGTCCAGCGTGACCGCCGTGTACAGGCCGCCGGTGTCGACCCGCAGCGTGAGGCCACGCGAATGAGACGGCACTTCCACTTCCGTCGTGTACGTCACCTGGCCCGTGAAATCGGCGAGGCCATGCTTCCAGAGGGGACCGATTCCTACGGTTTTCGGCAGGGCTTGGATGGCACCCTCGTCGATCGCGAAATCGCCGATGGCCCATGCGACCGGCAGGAAGTAATTCGTGTCGCTCCCGCCCGAGGCGATGGCCAGCACGTGTTCGCCCGCCTCCAGCCGGAACGGCTCGGTCTGCCGGTAGAGTTCGTTGAGTCCCGGACGCAACGTGTTGCAGGGCTGATCGGCCTTCACAGGCTTCCCGTCCAAGGTCACCTCGCTCAACGCCGGATGACTTCGCAGCACGAACCGCGCAGCCGCGACCGGCTGGTCGACCCTGAGTCGGGACGTATTGCCCGCATCAAACGCCAGGCGATGGGTGTTCTTCGCGCTCAGAGCGATGTCGAAGGAAGTCTCCGGCGGAAGCGGATGAACGACGGCAGGTGTCTCTCGTACAGGCGCCTTTCCCTCAAACCGGAACACTCCGCGGGCCGGCAACTCGAACGGAACCGGTTCGCCGTCTCGCCGCATCAGACGCAGCTTCCCGTGATCTTCCGCCCCCAGCCCCAGCACCGCCACGCTGCCGTCTTGATAGTGTCGCAGCAAAAGGTCCTCGACGGCTTTATCATCGAAGTTTTCGACCCATACGGCGGGTGGGCAGACCTGCTTGGCAAATGCGGCGGCCTCATCGGCCGACGGGAACGTGCGTCCTGATTTCTCTTCTTTCACGTTCGGCCCGTCAAAGGCAAACACCAGCGGCTTGTCACACGCCTCCTCCTCTTCATAAAGGTCGTACGTGAGTTGTTGCGCCGAGAAACAGCGGAGCGAGGCGAGCAACGCCGGGTGCGGTTTGCCTTTCGCGGCCAGGCGTGCGGCTTCGCGCTGGGGGTAGCGGACCGCGATGTCGCATCGCACCGGCTTGGACGCATAGCGCGCGGCAATGCGCGACTCTTCGCTCAGCAAGCGGAAGGCGGGGAACCACGGCTGCATCCGCGTCATGGGATTGAAGTACCCGGACTTCTCCACGTTGCCTCGTGCGTCGATCGGAGCGATGGCCAGCAAGTAGTGATCGACCTTGTGCATCGCACAGAGCCAGATCATCTGGCGGTGCATCGCGTGGCGCATGTCGCTCGGGCCCAACGCGAACAGCTCGACCAACCCGCCGTTCCCGCGCCGGCCAATGGCATGCTGTGCGACGGCCAGCGTCAGCCATTCGATGCTCGCCGGATCCAGACGCGTTCCGATCTCGTCCATCCCGGGTAGCGTCAGACCTTTCAGTGCATCGAGCGGATTGCCGTTGAACCGGGCCGAATCCGACGTGCTGTTCTCGGCGATCATATGCCCCGTCGAGAGCAGCCCCACGCCGTCGCACCAGGCATGGATCGGATCGAAATAGGCTTTGCGAAACCGCCGGCCCAGCAACCCGTAATAGACGGCCCACATCTCGTCCTTGCCGTTGTCGGCCAGATAGGCTTCGACGTCGGTCCGCAGCTCGCGCCCGGTCGCGGCCTTGTACTCGGCCTCCCCGCCGTCGAAGTAGCGGAACAGCAGGTCGGGCTTGCGGTCCAGTTTCACCGGCGTGGGATGCGATGGCTCGTCCGTAAAGATGCCCGCGACGGTCGACCCCAGATACGGACCGAGCCGTTGCTCGTACTTCTTGTGCGTCAGCTCGATGAACCGTTCCATGGCCGGGAAGCTGTAGTTGTCGACCCAGCCGGGAGAATGCACGATTTTCCAGTCGAAGGTGCCGTCGGCCTTCTTGTAGACCGCGTACTGCCGCGACTCGAAATCGGGATTCTCCGCGGGCACCCGGCCTTTGCACGACCCACTCGGCCAGTTGTATTCGTCGTAGAGCCAGATGGTCATGTCCAGCCGCTTTGCGTGCTTGCAGAACCACTGGCACATCTTGAGCCACTCTTCACCCATGTACTCATATTCCAGACCACTGCGAGGGTAAATCAGGTACTGGTCGATTCCGACGGCTCTGTACGTTTCCAGCGTCTCTCGCACCGTCTGTTCGTCCGGCGTTCCCGTAATCGCGCCCATGGGGATCAGTGGGCAGCGAGGCTCCGCCGCGGTCGCGGCGACGGCCCAGCCCGCCGCCAGAATCAGCAAAGTTGCTTTCGAATTCATCTTCTTTCTCTCACGATGCTGAAAGCTGAAATCTCTCTAGAATCTCTTCATTCCGTGCCCCGGCATTGCCATCTGTGCTACTATATCATCTAGTTGTGTGAATTGCACGGATCGCAAGGCCGGGGCACGGATAACGATGAGCAGCAAGAATCCTAGCCCATCGAGCCGGCCGGACTGCCGCGCCGTCACCGCGCTGCGTCTCCTTTCCGCTTCGCATCCGTTTCCTCCAGGCGAAAGCAAGTGCAGACTACGGAGTGTTCGCGGGCGTCGTTCCAATACTTGATGTTGCCATGACACTATTCCCATTAGGTTACTGTTTGCTGCGTTCCGGCAGAGGCGTTACCGCATGGGCCACCGGCCAGGTGGCTCGCCGGTCGTCCTGATAAAGGCCGATTTCCTCCAACGGAATCCGCTCGAAACCGATCTTCCAGGCAGGCGAGGCCTCCTGAAGCTGAAAGTTGCCTTCCTTTTCGTCCACGAACTCGGGATCGACGTCGACCAGGTTGTTCTCGATCGTCACCAGATCGAAGACCTTGGCCTCGATGTGGTGCCACCAGGCGTTTCGGTAGCTTCCGCTTTGCGGAAACTTGTCCCAGCCGGTGCGGCGGAGATTCACGCCCTCTCCTTGCCAGAAGATATTGCGCCGGACGATGTTCCCTTTCGGCTTGGCCGGCTCGTCTTCGAGCATGGTCGCCAGCTTGGGATAGCGCGTGCTGAACGGCGGCTCCTTGAACCGGACCCCACAGAGGACTCCCGTCTCGATTGCCGTGTCGATCCTCGGCTGGACGGCATAAGCTGCCCAGCCAATGCCGCGGGCATCGAGGTGAATGGCCTGGGGGCAGTCGACGAAGAGGTTGTTTTCAACGAGGTTGTCGCGGCCCCCGCCGATGAACACGGGCCGCCATGCCTGGAAAAACACGTTGCCGCGGATCGTGGCGCCGGAGTTCTCGTCGTCCAGATAGATCCCGTTGCACGGACCGCCGTCTTTGCCGCAAAGGTGGTGCAGGTAGTTGAACCGAAACACGTTCCCCTGCAGGCACCAACTCCGCCCCGCATAGATCGCCCCGCAGTCGTGCGACTCCTGGCAGACGTTGTGGATCTCGTTGTATTCGAACCGGTGCTCCTGGCCTCCGTAGAGAATGGCCGCGTGGGGCGCGTGGTGGATCAGGTTGTGCGACGCGCGGAGCCCCACGCCGCTCATCCATATGCCCGGCCGATACATGCGGTCCCAGCGGGCGTAGTGGTGGATGTGGTTGTTCTCGGCATGGTGTCCTCCGGGCGCGAGCGTCGCGCTCTGGCCGCCGATCAGGTAGATGCCGCCCCCGCCCATCTGCGACAGGTCGCATCCGACCACACCGCAACTGTTCCCTTCGAAGATCGTCACGGCGTGGTTGCTCAGATTGCGGATCGTGCACCCGACGACGTGGCACTCGCGGGTATTCCGCATGGAAACCGCCGTACCGCGAACCGCCTCCATCTCCAGCGCGCGGAGGGTGATGTGGGCAGTGTCGGTCAACGTGAACAGGCCCTCGGTGAGCGACACCTCCGCCAGCCCGTCCTCCAGCGGCGAGGGAGGCCAGAAGTAGAGGGTGCCGTTTTCACGATCGAGGTACCACTCGCCCGGCGCGTCCAACTCGCACAGCATGTTGAACCCAACAAACCACTGGCCCGCCCGGTAACCGGTGTAGTTGTGATACGGCTCTTCCACCGTGATGATGCGTTTCTCGGGATCGATCGTTGCGATGCGGTGAGACTGTTCGCACCAGTCGCGGAACCAGTATCCTTTGACGAAGGCGTCCTTTTCGTCGATCCACCGGCGGGGGCGGTCCCCGGTGTAGCTGAAAACCCCTTCCTTGCATCCGACGACGCCGCGGACCTCGACTTTGGTCTTGCCCAACACCTGATCGATCTGGGTGAACCCCTGGTTCGGCCATCGCGCAATCTGCATCGGGATGCCGTTGAAGAACAGTTCCAACCGCGGCGAGACCTTCTTGCCACTCCGCGAGTACGCCTGGCTCGCGAAGGCGTTGCCGCGGGCGTTTTCGCCCTGGTTGTGCTTCGTGGCCAAATAGCACTGTAGCTCCCAGGCCGCATCCAGCGCGAGGTCTCCGTAATCGGTGATCCCCAGCACCGCGAGATCCGCCTGGAATACTTTGCCGCGGGCTGCCGAATCCAGACGCTCTAGCGTGGCGTCGTCGGTAACCGGCCGCCAATCCGCGATCGTACGGCCGCCCGTCAGCAAGACTTTCTCCCCCCGCCGGGCGCGATACATGATCGGAGCATCGGCCGTGCCCGCGTCCTCCGCAGTCAGTTCGATCGGCTTCGTCAAGGGATAACGGCCGCCGAGGATTTCGACAACGACGCCGCCCTTGGGTAACCCGCCCGCACTCTTCATTTCGCGAATCTTCCGCTGGGCCTCGGCGATCGTCCCCAGCGGGGCATTTTGCGTGCCGTCGGCCGTGTCATCTCCGTGGGCGGAAACGAAGATCATCGGCGCGCTGGCATCCTCGCCGCGGAGCGGACACGGTGTACCTGCGAAGACGATCAGCACGGCAAAGATGATGGGGGTTTTCATGAGCAGATTCCTATGTCATTTCCGCTTGGCGACGAAATAGCCAAAGCCCGTGACGTGCAGCAAAGCCCCACTGTCGTCGGTTTCGGCCTTGGCGCCATCGTCGATCAGTGTGTCGTAGGACCAGCGGGTTGGCTCGGGAAACGTGATACGCACCTTGACGGCGCGATTCGACAGGTTCACCACCGACAGAATCTCGCTGTCGGCCGTCCGCCTGCGAAAGGAAAGAACCGAATCCGGCCGGTCGTTCGTCAGCCACTCGACGCTTCCGGCGGTCAGTGCTGTCTCGTTGCGGCGCAACTCGATAAGCGTCTTCAAGAAAATCAGCAGAGCCTTCTGCCTGGGCAGTCCGCCTGCTTCCCAGTTGATCGGCCAGTGGTGGTAAAGGTCTTGCGGCGTCGTGTCGCCGATTTCCTGGCCGTTGTAGAGGAAAGGCACGCCGTCGATCGTGAAGTGCAGCACCGAGGCGGCCCGGACGCCCCGCTCGCCGAACAGAGTCAGCGAGCGATCGATGTCGTGGTTGTCCGTGTAGCGAATGAATCGTGCTCCGCGCGGGACGCTGCCGTGCTGCTTCTCCCAGAGCTGCACGATCGCCTCTGCGGGTTGCCTGCCCGTCAAGACGTCTCGAAGCGCGTGATACCAGGCAAAAGAGTAGTTGATGTCGAAGGCCTTCACCTGGTCGTCTGCTCGCAAGCCTTCAGCCAGGATGACCAGATCGGACCGGACCCGATCGAGTCGCTCGCGAGCCGCCTCCCAGAAATCCAAAGGCACGGCGCCGGAGACGTCGCAGCGGAAACCGTCCACCCCGCACTCTTTCACCCAGTGGATCATGTTCTCCGTGAGATATTCACGCAGTCGGGGGCTCTCCAGATTCAACCGCAAGAAGTTCCATTGGTTGATCGCCGGCTTGCCTTCGGCGTCGAGCTGAAAGAATTCGGGGTGTTTCAGCAGGACGCAGGTCGGCCCGGTGTGGTGATAAACGACGTCCATCAACACCCTCAGCCCGTGCTTGTGCGCCTTCGCCACGAACTCCTTCAGGTCCGTTTCGGTTCCGTACTCGGGATCAATGCGGTCATAATCCTTCACACGATAGGGATTCCTGGGATCGGCATTCGGCGACTTCTGCTGACGCGGGCTCCAGAACTCGGGGCGTGGATCGCCGTCCTGGAGTTGAACCGGGCTGAGGTACACAACGCTCGCTCCCAGGTCGGCGACCTCCGCGAGGCGATTGGCGGCCGCCTTGAGCGTTCCCTCGGGCGTAAAGGTGCGGAGCCAGACCTGATAGATGACGCCGCGCGTCAGCCAGTCCGGGGACGGCCGAGCCTGGCGTTCGTTCGGCGGAGTCGACGACGCGACTTGCGCGAATATCGACATCGCCAATAGCGAGATTATTCCAATCGATGCATTCTTCATCTTCAGTCCCTCCCAGTAAGATCGTGATTCGGGAATCCGTGTTTTCTATTTCCGTTCGCGGGTCACACCCCGGCACAGGTCGCTCGGCTGCCCTCGACGTCCGTCGCGGTCGACGGCGAGCACACGGTAGTAGCACCGAGTATGCGGCCTGAGCCCCTTGTCCTCGAACGGCACCACGACGTACGGTCCCGGCTCGACCTTCGCCAAAAAGGTCTTCGCGCCGACTTCGAAATCGGGCGTGTCGCCGCGGTACAATTCGTAGTGCGACAAGTCGGATTCCGCGTTCTGTCCCCATTGCAGGTAGAGCGTGTCCGGCTCGTCGCCGCGCCAGGCCCTCGGATCGGTAATCAGGCCCGTGTAGACCGAGCCGACCTTGGCCGGCGGTGAATCGCCGGGCGATTGAGTCGCAGCGTGTACCGACCGGGAAGCGGCGCCCTGCCGCGCGTCGGCCGTCACGGCGGCAACGCGATAGTGGTACGTCGCGCCGGGGCTCAGCCAGTCGTCGGTATGACGCGTCTCGCGCGTGGTGGCAAGCAGGTGGTACTCGTCCGCTGGAAAGTCGGCCTGTTCGCCGCGGTAGAGGTGGTACTGCCGTGCTCCGGCGACGGGGGCCCACTGGAGCGAGACGCTCTTGTCCGAGCATTCGCCAACGACGACTTCCGGCGCCGCTGGCAGCGGTCCCTGCGACTCAATCCGCAAGGTCGCGTAGCCGAAGGGATCGAGTCGCTGTGACGGGGATTCCAGCGTCTCCTGGTCTTTCTCGATGATCGAGCAGCGAGTCAGACGCAGATCCTGTCCCCAACCCAGCCTGACACCTACCTCCGCCGGCCGACCATCGGTCCCGTGAAATCGCGCAATCACGCCACGGCCGGGGGTCTCGCTCAACTTGAATGTCAACAGGCTGACGTTCGATGCGTCAACCGACAGAAAACTGTAGGGAGCCGGCCCCAGTTTTCCCTCTTGTGCTTGAGGAATCACGGTCGCCAACAGCGGCGTGACCGCCCGTTCCGCAAACCTCGCTACGCCCGCGTCTCCCAGGCTTCCGTCGTGGCTGTGGATGACATACCGGTAGCGGAGATTGATGGACGACGGGCCGGTTACGTAGGCATGTGCGTAGAGCCAATCATTGAGCACGTAAGAGTAGAGGTGCGTCGTGGTCAGTGGCTCGCCGAACGCCTTCTTGTCGGCGTGGATCGTTCCGCACTCGACCAGACAACTGTCGTATTGCACCAAGGTGACGCCGAAACGATCGCTGCCGACGTTCGCCCAGTCGCGGGCCGCCAGATAGGCCTCGGTGCCGTGGCCGGTTTGGTCCTTGCGCGGGCGGGCGACGCACCCGTTCAAACCGATGCGGAACTTGCCATCGGGCACGTCGAACGGAAAGGCGTAATAGCCGAACCGCTGCCACCGGTCCTTGCCGGCCAGATCGCGCACGTGATCGAGCCGGTTGTCGATGTCGATCCGCTTCTCGTGTGCCGGCAGCGTCACGCGTTGCTCGATCGCCGCGCCGCTGACCGGATCGTCCATGCGGGCAACGACGGTCTGTTCCAACGGGCACGTCTCGACCTCGAACCTCGCATTGGCAGGCGAGGAAAAGCTCTTGTGTACGTCTCTGGTGTAAACGAACTGGTTGCACCGGTAAGGGGCCGAGGCGTCGATCAACTGCCGCTTGAGCTGCTTGTCAAAGATTCCGGTCATGGAGCCGTCCGCGCCGAACGTCACCTGGTAGAATTCGTTCTCCACGGACGGCGGTTCGGCGCAGGGCTGTCTTACGATGGCTCCGGCATCGCCCTCGGCAAGTTGGAACATCGCGTAGCCTATGGGCGGGATCTCCGACGTTCGGAAACGCAGCTTGCGCCTGTCCGTACTGACAACCGCGAGTGTCCCGTCGGCACCATGAACCGAACACAGCTCCGCACACGACTCGGGCAGATCCACCTCGACGATCTCGCAGCGCGGATGGAGCGTCGGATTGAAAACGAAGACCGACGGTCCCTCGCTCGATGCCAGTGCGGCAAGTGCCGTTAGGGCGCGGGCACTTTCCGTCTGGGCCGTGGCGAGTCCCCGGTCGATCCAGTCGCGTTTCTGCATCCACGTGTCGTAAACCGGACGCCCTTTGTAGTAGCTGGTGCCGTAGCCGTGTTCGTCGTTCGAGACGAGCGCGTCCCAGGCTCGTCGGAAGGCCACGGATGGATAGACAAAGTCGGGATCGGCCAGCCGGGCCAGCGTGGCCAGCGTCTCGGCAACCGGCAGCAGACGGTCTGCGGCTCGCTTTTTGGCCAGCAGCGGCGGGGTCGAAACCGGGTGCTGCGCCCAGCCGCCGGTGATGTCGCCGCGGAGCGTCGGGATGCGGTCGCCAAAACGCTTCTCGATCTGCCGAAACGGCTCCGACAGGTCGCCGATGGTCCGCAGCTCAGGCCATCGCCACCGGGCATTCCACGCCTTCGCCAACTCGGGAAGACGGAGATTGGGCGTTTCGTTGTCGTCGTAATTCGACACCAGCCAGACGTCGTACGGATAACGCGATTCGAGCAACGCAAGCTGCTTCGCCATCTGTGGGGCGATCGTCTCCGGCGGGGGAACCGACCACGATTTCTTCCTGCATGTCCCGATTCCGAAATGGTCCCCCGTGCTGATGTAATGCGGGTTGGCCCATACCAGCAGGCGGCTCTTGCCATCCGGCCCGTACCAGTAGAACAGATGCGGCAGCTTCGAATCCCAACCGACGTCGATCCGCGTTCCGCCGACGGTCGTAGGGTTCCATGCGTTGGGAAGAAACACGAGGTTCTTGATCCCCGCGTCGGCGTAGGCGGTGACCAGCGGCCACGTGATCCCGTTGTTGTCGGCCATCAGCATGGTCTCCCCGGCAACACCCCAGCGCTGGCGCAACTCCCGAAGATAGTAGGCGCTGCGGCACAGTTCCTCCGTGCCGTACACCTGGGTATGGTTGCCCGAATGCGACCCGCCGATGTCAAAAATGCCCGCGTTGACGTAATTCCGGACGATCTCGCCGGCAAGCTTTTCCGAACGGTCCCGGGGATAGTTCAACCACCACCACAGCCCCTCGACGACGTAGCGGTAGCGCGACGACGCCGGCCAATCGGCCGTCTCATCGGCCAGCCGGCGTGCCTGGTCGATGAACTCCACGGTCATGAGCCGCTGTTTGTACTGGGAGTCGTGCAACCCGATATCGACATGCGCCGACTTGAGCACGTACAGGGTCCAGTGGCGGGGCGGGTTCCACGTGCGGGTTTGCTCCGCGAGCTCTTCGGAACCGTCCGACAACAGCCAGCGCGTCTCGATGGTCTGGGCCGGTTCCTGGAGAAGCACCGAAAAATCGTTCGAGCCTTTCCGAACCGCACCAAGCGGCTTCTCGGCAAGCAGCCGATCGCCCGACCAGACTCGCAGCAGGCAAGACTCGATCGGCTCTCCGCTCTCGATCGACAAGTCGATCTTCTGCAACGGCGGCTGGTCGCGCGAGACGAGCGACGTCGGCGTCACTTCCCAGCGAGTCACGGGCGACGCCGCAGCAGCGTCGCCCAATCCGCCGACGACGCTTGCTGCGATCCAGCAGACCGCCGCGACCCACGTGTTGCACAGGGAGCGCAGGGTTACCCCCAAGACGGATTGATACGTCCGCCGGCGCAACGCCCACTTCGCGTGGCACTTTTCGGGCAGAGTCGCCATTGCCGGAGAACCGGAAGCATCAACAAACACGGCGGCAATCTTCCATCGCATGGCAGTAGCCTTGAAGCAGGGAGGGTAGTGGGGTGAGGCAAAGTCGCTGTTCAAAATAACTTGGACGGATTATCCGGGGCGAGAAGGGGTCGGGCGTCTTTTTGCACTTCGGGCCCCTTGAGCGTTTCCACACATCGAACCGCACGGCTGGCCGACATGGAAAAAGACTCCCGACCCCGCGCCACGCATCCGAATTGTCCAAGTTATTTGTGAGCGCGCCCAAAGACCTACCGAATGTCGATTTCATACCAAACGGTTTCGTAATCCGGACTCAAAACAAGTCTTGTTCCACCACGCTCGGCTTTCTCGACGCGAATCTTCTTTTTTCGATCTCCGCGCGGGTCCAGGGCGAAGCAGTGGACCTTGGCGGGATCGGCCGGCAGGGTGACCACCGCCGGAATCCCTTCGACGCACACGGGGCCCTCTCCCCAATCGCCGGGAATCGTGATGTGCGTATCGGAAACCTCCTCGATCGTCATGCCCTGGTTCTGCAAAACGCCCGTGGACGCCAGCAGAAGATTGGCCGGACGATTCGATTCGCCAAACCCGGTTGCATTGCGGGACACGAGGGATACTGTGGCCCAGTCGAGCCGTGTTTTTCCGATCGACAGCGTAACGTCGCCAAGGGCGATCGTGCGGCCCTTCGAAAAACCGGTGAATAGCTTCGTGTTCGGCGAGTTGACGGTGAAGTACCCGGCGCCCGGCTGCTCGACATTCCAGGTCAGCTCGCCCGTCTCGCTGACGAAGACCTTCTGATCGTCGGCAATCTTCTCGACGGCCCCGGCATCCGTGCCCAACTCCCCGGTCAGGTCGACGGCCGTCTTGTGAATCAGCGACAGCCGTGAGTCGAAGCCGACCGACTCGATGCTCGCCCCGATCGCCCTGGTTCGTGCCAGCCGATCGAGATACGTCGCGTAATCGATCGCCCCCACGAGCGTCGTCTTTGCCTCCTGAACGTCGCCCCGCAGATACATGGCCGCACAGGCCGGGATGTGGGCCAGCACGTCGGTCCTTGCAATGATGTGAAAGAAGTAGCTGTTCCGCTGCGGCTGGAAATCCGGCCGGTGGTGATAGGTATACTCGAACACGCCGTCCCAGCCCTGCAAACGGCCGTACGCCCGCAGCATCGGCTGGCCCTCGGCACCGTACTGGTTCGGGAAAGGATGGTTGTACTCACTCACGGTATAAGCCTTTCCGAAGACCCGTTGACCGGCCAGGCCTCGGATGCACGACATCGAGTTGACCATCGACACATTCCCGATCCGCCACTCGGGGCTGACGGGGCTTGGATGGCACCAGTAGCTGTGACTGTCCACGTAATCGAGCTCCGCCTGGACGAAGGGCGGACTGTATCCGAGCTGCGTCCCGGAAATGATCGCCCGGACTTTCACCTCGTCCGTGAGATAGTCCGACAGGTCCACCCAGTAGCTGCGTTCCGTGTCGATAAGAAACTGGCAGAAGTCGCGCATTGCCCCGCGCGGGGCGTAGCCCGTTGTCTTGACAATCGGAATCGTTCCGTCTTCCAGCCGTTTGGTCGCGTCGAACTCGCTCTTCGCCCCGCTTTGAAACGAAACGTCGTCGATCTCATACGTGCCCGTCTTGAAGCGAGTTAGTTGGAATTGGGCCTTGTCGGAATCGTCGGCGGCAGCGAACGAATAGCAAAAGGTCTTCCACTCCGGGCCGACCCAAAGCGTCTGATGCAAGCCCAGCGATCGCCAGCCCGCGGCCGTATCCGCCACTGCCAGGCCCAGTTCGACTCGTCCGGATCCTTTCGTCTGGCGGACTTTGAACGACAGCGTGTAGGGACGGTCCTTCTTCACCGAGAGGCTTCGGAAGAGTTTTGGAAAGTACTCGTTGCCGTCTCGCGTCACGTCGATCGTGAACACGCCGTCGCGGGTGCCGGCCGTGGCCTCGGACAAGCCACGAGCAAGTATCCACGTCTTGCCATCGATATCAACCCGACGGTCGAACTTCCCTTCGGGAACTTGTTCCTCCCCGAGCGGCACGTCGACCCACCGCCAGGCGCTTCGCAAGGCTTCGGTCGACGCATACCTCTCGCCAAGCCATTCGTTCCACTGCCGGCGAAGTTCGCCCGCGTACGGCTCGGGCAGCCGCTCCATCGCGCCGGAGACATACCCGCGGAGCAGCGCATTCTCGTTGTTCAGCTCGACCATCGCCACGCACGGATCCTCGGCATAGGCCAGGCGGGTGTAAGGATTGACGTGCGCGAGCAGCTTGCGGGCGTACTCCTTCTGCAGCTCGATCATCCGCGGTTCGAAGTTGTCGAGACCTTTGTCCATCCCCGGCCGACCGCTCTGTTCAGGGAATCCGTCGCGATCATCCCACATCCTCGCAACGTGCAGGTTGATATTGACGTAGATCCCACGCCGCTTGAATGCCGCGATCAGGTAGTCGAACCGGTCCAACTGGCCGGGATCGAGGTTCCGTTGCGTGACCGGATCCTCGGCAACGATGCCCGGCAATTTCTCCTCGCGGAAATTGCCGTAGGGGGCGTCGAAGTAGTGCAGCCGGACGCAGTTGAAACCGAAGCGGGCAAGGCGGGCTGCCAGTTGATCCGCGTCGGCGTGGCTCGGGAAGTTCGCCGGGCCGGTCAGATTGGTCCCATGCAGCCGGATTGGACCGGCGTCGGTGACCAACCGCCCCTTTTCCGCGCGGATGAAGCCATGTTTGCCGGCCGGAGCATCGAGCAGATGGGCCATGCTCGATGCGTTGTCGGGCGCGTCATAAGAAATCAGAAAGGGAAACAGCGGCGGATGCTCCTCGGCCGCCGAGATGGACGGGAGAAGACCGACCGCCAAAAGACTGCTGAGTACCAGGAACTGCGTTCGCATTGCGATTCTCCACATCCGACACCAACAATGAATTGCTCTTCGGCTGCAAGAAGCTCACTCGGCTTTCGCCGGCGTCAGCGAGATTGCGCCCCGCTCGGCAATCAGCACTACGTGATCGTAGACAGGTATCTTCTGGAAAGTAGTCCGGCGGTCCCGCGACTCACGGGCCGAGTCCGGGATCGCGTGGACCTCGCCCGAAAGCATGTCGACCCACACGGGTTGGTCGAACTGGCCGTCGGCGATGGTGACGGTTACCAACTCCTTCTCAGGCCGCTCGCCCGGTGTATCGCTGTCGCGCCAAAGGGTGACGATGTGTCCGCCGCGGGCTGCCCGGTAGCCGAACGCGGAGTAGGTGCTCTTTTCGGCGCCGCCGGAGACCCGGCAATCGTAGCCGTCGATCCGCTTGACCGTATTGTCGAAGACAGGCGTAATATGCTGCACGGCCCGGTAGGCAACCTTGGCGTGGTCGACCGTTCTGTCCGGATTGGCGGCCAGCAGTCCCTTGAAGTTGATCTTCTTCTGGACTTCCTCTGCGCTGTCGCGCAGGTCGGAATCGCGCCCCTTGGCCGTCACCAGGTACACCATGTCGCAGATCGAGAAGTAGGAGGAGGGGATATCGCGGCCCAAATCGCCCATCAGGCGGCGCAGCGCCCACTTCGCCTGGTATTCCTCGGTCCAATCGTACTTGGCCAGCGCCCCGAAGGAACCGCGTTGCGACGGCGCACCGTTCTCATCCTGCCGGATCGTGATCTTGTCGGAGTGGGAGCCTATGACTTTGCGAAGCTCGGCCACGCGATCGTAGACGCTGTCGGGGTTGTAGGCGTAGGGATGGTAAGCCACCTCATTCACCAGGTGGAGCTTGCCCTGCTCCTTGAGCATCTCAAGAAGCTTGTCGACGAAAAGGATGTCGAAGCTGCCACCAGCGGCCACCATGGTCCGCGCCGCCGGCTGATGTTTGCGGATTACCTCGGCGGTGCGAACGACCAGATCGGCATAGTCGGGCACACCCTTGATTCCGCCCTTAGGCTCGTTCCAGATTTCCCACTCGACGACTTGCTCCTTGTAGCGCCGAACGAAGGCATCCACGAACGCCTCCCAGGCTTGCTTGGCCTCGGGCGTGGACGGCAGTCCTCCGCCGAGTCCAGTGCCGCCGCCGCCCGGATAGATCGGGTTGCCATAGCAGAGGCATACCCAGGGCTGGACGCCCTGTGCGAGCATGTCGGGAATGATCTCGTCGAGCCAGCCCCAGTCGTACTTGCACTTCTCCTGTTCCGTCCTGGCCCAGCCCGACTGGATGCGGGCCTTCTTGGCGCCCAAAGGACCAAGATACCCCCGCCAGTTGGCGTAGACGGTATAGCCTCGGCCCATCGTCTCCGCGCCGACAGCCCAGTTCGACGACTCGATATCTCGGGCATGCCGCAGCCGGATCTTGCCAACATACGTGAAGCCCTCGGCCGGGGCGGCTCCACTTGGCGATGTATCGCGTGAGCCGACGTTTTCAGCCGCCAAGCAGGTGGCACCCGGCAGAATCGCCGTTGCCAGGGCAACAGAAGCATAAACAGACAGGGCAGTAATCGTCCATCGCATGACAGTCGCCTCGAAGCAGGGAGGGTAACACGGTGGGACAAATTCGGGTCATGAAAAAGGGGACTCGCTCCGCAACACCTTGTACCTGCTGCCGAGACAAACCACGATTCGTTGCGGTGCCTGCCCCCTTTTTCATGACAGGGCGGGGATCCCATGAGCGGGCATGGGTCGAGCCTACCACTTTACATGCCCCAAGTCCAGAAAGCAGTCCCAAGGGCGTGTCAGCCAAAGTTTGGAAAAAATCAACGATTGACGACACGCAATGCCGCCCGACCCGGACGGCTACCTATGCCAGTCTCAGCATCAAATCCACGATCCGCCCTGCGGCTTTTCCGTCTCCGTACGGATTGTGCTCAATCTGGCAGGCGGCATATTCCGCCGGGTCGGTCAACAGCAATGCCACGCCCTCGACGATCGAATCGACCGACGTTCCCACCAGTCTCGCGGCGCCCGCCTCGACGGCTTCCGGCCGTTCGGTCGTCTCGCGCATCACCAGCACCGGTTTTTTAAGCGACGGGGCCTCTTCCTGCACACCGCCGGAATCGGTGAGAATCACCGTCGAACGGTCCATCAGCCAGACGAATTCCGGATACGCGACCGGAGCGACGAGATAGACGTTCGGCAAGCCGCCCAGCCGGCGGTGGACCGGCTCCTGTACGTTCGGATTCAGATGCACCGGGTAGACAAAGCCGCAGTCGGGAAACCGCTCGGCAAGTTTCGCGATCGCGAGGCATATCTCTTCAAACCCCTCTCCAAAATTCTCGCGGCGATGTCCGGTGATGAGCACCATCCTCCGTTGCCCGAGCATGGCGTACTTCTCTTCCCAGACTGCTCCGCCGGCCCGTTCCCGTGCGAGGGTCTTCAGCAGGGCATCGATGACCGTATTGCCGGTCACGTGCACCGACTCCGGCGGCGAGCCTTCGGCCAGCAGTGCTTCGGCCGCCCGCGGCGTCGGTGCGCAGTAGATCGCGGTGACCAGGTCGGCGATACGCCGGTTGAGCTCCTCCGGCCACGGGGCCAGGAGATTGCCGGTCCGCAACCCGGCCTCGACGTGCACCAGCGGCACCCGCCGATAGAATGCCGCCAGCGCAGCCGCCATCACCGTTGTCGTATCGCCCTGGGCCACGACGCACTCGGGCCGGTAGCGGGCGACCACTCCGTCGATCCCTTCCAGGCACCGGGCAGTCAGCCCGGCAAGCGTCTGGTCCGGTGTCATCAGGTCGAGCTGCACGTCTTCGCGAATGCCGAAATACTCGGTCACCTGGGCGAGCATTTCGCGGTGTTGCCCGGTAAGACAGACAATCGGCTCGATCTCCTCCGGCCGCCTTCGGCACTCCTCCACCACCGGCGCCATCTTGATCGCCTCGGGCCGCGTTCCAAAGATCAGCAGAGGGCGCAGCATACGTGTCAACCCAGTACGTCCCGCTTGCGGAGCCCGTCGCCATACACCTCTCCCGAACCCCCGTGGCCTCGTGCCACGGGTGAACGAGGTTCACCAGCTAGCCTGGAAGTCCTTCTACCCCACCGGACCCCTGCCGGTTCATCCGGCAGGTGAACGAGGTTACGCAGCTAGGACGTCCTGCAACCCGTTTCCGGCCCCCTGCCGCCTCGCGCGGCAGGAGCCAAAGGTTCAACAGCTACCTGTCAACGCCGCCCCATCCCCAACCGTCCACCATCCACTACTCCACTACTCCACGACCATCACTTCATTTCCGGCTCAATCGTCGGCGAACAATCAACCCGATCGTCCGCCATACCGTCCTAACCACCCGCATCTTGCTCGTCCCGCGTTTCCGATCGTAGCGGAGGTCGATCGGCACCTCGGATGCCACCGGCGCGAGATCCGCAAGCTTGACCAGCAGGTCGGGAGTCGACTGGAATCCCGTCTCGCTCACCAGCTCATCGCCGTATCGCTGGAAAGCTCTTTTTAGAAGGCTCGCGCGATAGGCCCGGAAGCCGCAAGTATAGTCCTTCACGCCCGGAATCGGAAAGGCGGCACGGAACAGCGTGTTCGCGCCCCAGCTCAGCAGTCGCCGAACCGGCGAGACTCCGGCCACCTGTGCCCCCGGCTGGTAACGCGAGGCGATCACCAGATCCTGCCCCTGGTCGACGAGCCGGGCCATCGGCACGGCCAGCTCCGGCGGGTGCGTATTATCCGCGTCCATCGTCACGACGACGTCCGCATCGCCTGCCGCCTCCGCGGCTGTGCGGAGCCCATCCCTAAGCGTCGGTCCGAGGCCCTGATTGACCGGGTGCCGAACGATCGTTACTGAAATCCGCCTGGCCCACTCCTCGGCGACCCGCAGTGTCGCGTCCCGGCTGCCATCGTCGACAAGGACTACTTCATACTCCCTTCCATCGGCCGAGAAAACCTGATCGGCCGCTTCGAGCAGCGCACCGAGATTCTCCTCTTCGTTGTAGGCCGGCAGAACCAAGTAGATCTTCGAGGCAGACACAGGTAGTCCCGGCATGTTTCAGAAATTCGGACTGGCCCAACGAGGCTAATTGTTCCCGCGGTTCCCGGAAAACGCCAGCACCCTTCGGTGTGGCTGAAGTTTAGCGAACGGGTGCCATTCGCGGAAAATCATTCCGCCCCCACCTTTCTGGCAGAGAAATCCGCAGCTTTGAGAATTCGCCACCCCCACGCCCCCGCCTCATCCCTGTAGCGAGACACATGCCCCCCCATAACTTTGACTTGCCGCTTGTCCTCTTTTATTATCTATTATACTTTACCCTTCGCTTTAACATCCCGCAGGTGCCGGTAGTGCCGGACCTTGAGCATTGGAAAATCGCGAGCCTGACAGCCAAATCTGCGCTCGAAAAACAGCCCTAAGCTCCTTTTTGGATTGCACTTAGTGCTGGTCGCGCGGTCCGCACAGCCACCTGCGCAAAAACCATAGCGGATAGACTCGGTTTCGTCGCTCGAAAACGCTCAACAAGTTTCCTCCCCCCGATTTTTCCACGTCTGACCACAATCGGCCTCGACAGCGGGGTGTTTCTCGTTCACCGGCGGCCCGTTCTGGTCAATGGTCCGGGTTGGCAGCCTCGTCCCATCGCGGGGCCGAAGTTCCGAAAATTCTTGCTAGCAAAGACTGGATTTTCCCGAAGCCTTCTGCGAGAATAGACCAGGGACTGACGATCCCCGTCCCAGGGCGTTATGCCAACTTGTCATAGGGCCGCTCATATCCAAGGGCAAGGTAGGCCTATTCTGAAGGCAGAGGGAGGAGTTTAGTGATGCGCACACGAAGAAGTGGTTTTACCTTGGTTGAGCTCCTGGTGGTTATCACGATCATCAGCATGCTCATGGCCCTGTTGTTGCCCGCCGTCCAGTCGGCCCGCGAGTCCGGCCGGCGTGCAACCTGCTTGAACAACCAGAAGCAGTTAGCACTGGCCATGCTCAACTTCGAGTCGACTCGCCGCCAGTTCCCCGGCTACGCCGACTCGGTCCAGGTGGCAGATCCAACGGCTGGCACTTACAATCGGCGTTGCAGTTGGGTCGTGAAGTTGTTCCCGCACTTGGAACGCAACGATTTGGCGGAACTCTGGCAAACGCCGGGCGCGACGGCCGCCGATCTAAGTGTGTTTTTGAATTTCCTGGCTTGCCCAAGCGATCCACCGGACCAGACCGGCAGCGGTTCGACGCACTTGGCTTACGCTGTAAACTGCGGTGTCAACGGATACGGTACCCTTGCAGATTCATCCGGTAACCCGGTTAATGGCTACATCGATCGAATGTGGGACGGCAGTTCGGACGCGGACCTTACCAGCCCACTGACCAACTACCAGGCCGCGCCGGAAACACGCGCTCACGGGATGTTCTTTAACCACCAGCCTGGCGGCACCGTCAGCATTCCCACCTCCTCACGGCAGACGATGTCGTTAGATTACCTCAGCCAGCACGATGGCGCTGCGAATACAATCATGCTGAGCGAGAACATCCAGGCCTCAAGCTACTTCCCGGGCGGCGGAAGATACATTACCCAGGCGGATGTCGGTATCGTGTGGGACGCCCAGAATTACAACACAACCCCTTACCCTGACTGCCAGATCATGGAGCCTGTGAACTCGGTCAGGGTAGGTAAGATCAACGTAGATCGTGACGCCGTTCCCGCTGAGGGCGGTGCGGCCCATCAATTGTACGGCCGACCTTCATCGCGCCACCCCGGTGGCGTAATCATGTCTTTCGGCGACGGGCATCAGCAGTTTGTCGCCGAGACAATGGACTACCATGTGTATCGCCACCTGATGACACCCGATAGCTCTGATGCGAGATGCCCGGATAGCACCGGTGTCGGCATCCACGGCGTGCTGAGGTCCGACGCATTCTGATTTGGGCCGCTTGTCTATGCAGTATGTAACGAGCAAGGCCCTGCCGTTGCGGCAGGGCCTTGTTGTTATACAGCCGGTGCTGGAATTGGGAGCCTAACGCCCTATTGACCGCAACGTTCTTCGGATTGCGGAAGCCTCCCCTACAGAGCCCCCTTCTGAACGGCCAGAAGCGAACCACCTCAGCCCGCAATCGTCGGGACCGCTACCATCGTCCCCTGCGGCCGCCACCGCCGCCGCCTCCCCCGCCGCCTCCACGCCGGGGCCGATCCGTCTTCGGACGCGCCTCGTTCACTGTCACCCGCCGGCCCGCGATCTCGCTCAGGTTGATCTTCTCGATGGCTTCCTTCGCCTGACCGGCATCGGGCATCTCCACGAACGCGAAACCGCGCGATCGGCCCGTCTCCCGATCCATGATGATGTTCACCGAGTCGACGTTGCCGAACTCGGCAAACGCCTGCCGAATGTCGTCCTCCGTCGCATCGAACGAGAGGTTGCCCACGTAAATGCTAGTCATGACCCGACCCTTTCCAAATACCTCACAGCAAAATGGGAAAAACTGGGGAGACCTACAACCCCACCTGCGCCAAAGGGAACTTTCGAGCAATCGGGTCACAGGAGCTGCCACTAGGTAGCGAATTATTGCAGCCCGCCGTCGCTACGTCAACAGGTTGAAATGCACCCCGGTGCGGTAGATGGAACCTATCCGGAAGGGGCGGCCCCAAGGTTTCTCAAGCCGCGGCCGTCCGGATCGGACCGGCTGGGCACTTCAGGTCGAACAGCCCGAAAATCTCGTTCTGCGTTAGGTTCAGCTTGCGAGGGGCCTCCGTCCCCAAAAAGATCGTGTCAAACAGCTCCCGCTTCTGCTGGAGTACCAGATCGATCCGTTCCTCAATCGTGCCGAGCATCAGAAAACGGGTGACCGTGACCGAGCCGTTCACGCCGATGCGGTGTGCCCGGTTGATTGCCTGGTCCTCAATCGCCGGGTTCCACCACCGGTCGAAGAGAAAAACGTAGTTCGCAAACTGCAGGTTCAGCCCCACGCCGCCCGCGCCGTAGCTGATCAGCAGCACGTGCGAATCCGGATCCTCGCGGAACCGCCGGATAACCGCATCGCGCTGGCGGGAGGCAATCCGCCCGTGGTACTCCAGCGTCCCGAACCGCCGCAGATGCCTACCTAACCGCTGGAGGGTATCCACCCACTGACTGAAGACGATCGCCTTGCGTCCGCTCGTTGCGACCTCCTCGAGGTCGGCCTCAAGCCGCTCCAGCTTGGTGCTGGCTCCGGTTGCCGGGTCGAAGTTGCAGATCTGTTTGAGCCTCAGCACGAGTTCGAAAACATGTTGAATCGTCGCCCCGTCGCCCATCTCGGTCAGCCGGAGCACACCGTCGTCTTCGGCCATCTGGTACGTCTCCCGCTGCTCGGGCGAGAGATCCAGGTCGGCGTCGCGGAACAGCTTGGGCGGCATGTCCGTAAGCACCTGGTCCTTGGTCCGACGAAGCACGTAATCGCTCACGAGTTGGCCGATCCGCCGCGGCTTCATCTCCGGCGAGAGAAAGCCCGGGGAGAGGAACTCGAAGATGCCGACCAGGTCCTCGTGGCTGTTCTCGACGGGAGTGCCGGTGAGAGCCCAGTTGCGGCTTCGCGGGATCGCACGTGCGGCCTGGCTCGTTGCGCTCGCGCTGTTCTTGATCCGTTGCGACTCGTCCAACAGCACCAGATCGAAGTGCATCGCCGGACGCCCTGTCTCGTCGCACGCCGCGAACCATTGCCGGTCGCGGTGGAGCAGTTCGTAGTTGGCGATCTTCACCGGTGCGTCGCTCAACTGCCATTGCCAGCGCCGCCGCGCCTGATCGCCTTCGATCGTGACCACCGGAATCTCCGGAGCCCAGAGGCTGAATTCCCGGCACCAGTTCGTCACCAACGGCTTGGGACAGACCAGCAAGACCGATCGCACCTCGCCCGAACGGATCAACAGCCGCACCGTGGTGATCGCCTGCATCGTCTTTCCCAGGCCCATCTCATCGGCCAGCACGGCCGCATGCCGGCTGTAGAGAAAGGCCACCCCTTGAAGCTGATAGGGAAACGGCTGAAAGGGAAAGACGAGTGATCGCTCGGCGAGAATCGCCTCCAATGGCGGCTGCAGCACGTAGTTCAAGCGGTCCTCGAGTTTGACCACGTCGCGCGGCGGCGCAATCCGCGTCGAGCGTCCGATGGACATCAGCGAGTCCGCCGAAAGGCTCGCGCTGGTAGGCCGCTGCTCCGGCGAGGCCGGTACGTCGCCGAGTTCGGGCGGCGGAGTGAAAAGGAAACTCCGCACGCGGACCGTGGTACGGCCGATGCCGACCGTCAGCACCCGCGGCGCCAGCGACTCCCAGAGACTGCTGAAAAAGGGAACTGGCTCCGCAACCGGCAGTGGCTTAACTTCACGTCTTGCACAAGATGTTGCCGTGCCTGTCCCCTTTTTCACCCAGCTCAGTGAACCCGTTTCCACCTCCCCGATGCATTCGAGCATCGGGCCGAAGGGACTGGTGACCGGGATGGTCGCGGGGCACAGGTCGATCGTAAAGCTTGCCGGCGCCGGCGGCGGTTCCCAGTCGATACCCCGGTCCAGGCCGGAGCCTCTCCAGCCGTCAGGCATCACTGCCCTCCCCGCCGTGCTTCTGCGATCGCCTCTCGGATTCGCCCAAAAGGCTCACTCAAATCGAACGATTCGCCGAGATCCGCGAGTCGCTCAACGATGAGATCACGGTCGTCCAGGGCATCACCCGGCACGGCAAGCTGATTCCTCCCGAGACGGAACGTGTGCAATCCGCCCAAGCTGTGCGGAGTGTCCAGCCGCCACCGGCTGTCGGTCGACGGACCAGTCGCTGTTCCCGCGGGGCTCTCGCCGCAGACCACAAGCGCGACGGGCACCTCGACGTGATCCCTCACCGCCAGCGCAGCCTCCCGATCGGTGCAGACAAGCAAAGGCTCGACCTTCGACTTCGCCATCAGCGCCTGTCCGATCTGCTCCCCGAATAGAAAAGGCTCCAATGTGGCACCGTACAGAATCTGCTGGGCTCGGCTGGGACGAATGGGCGCGGTGCAGTGGAATTCTTCGGGCCGTCCGACTTGATTAAGAACGAGATACCCCCCTAGAAGACCGTATTCGGCATCTTGGATCACCGTGAAAAACCCCAGATAAGCTTTGGACTTACCGCCACCAGTGGCCATTCAGTGCTCCGACTATCCCTAGTTTTCGTAAATTACCCAGTCTTCTCTGGTCTGCAGTGCACGAGGCAAGACCTGCACGTGGATCGGGTGCCGGTCGGGCAAGACTTTAGGGTCTTGCCGGTGAAATGGCATGCATAATCCGCGTTACCGCTACCGCTCGTAGCGCCCGCATCCGCCGAATTGGCGAGAAAACTATCGTGCTCAAGACTCGACTTTTCCATTCGGTCCTGCTTATACTGGATGGAACGCGAAAGGAAGAATTCATTATGTCAGAAGATCGTCGTTCTCGTCCCGCTCCCCTGTACAGCCAAATCGACGTATCGGGCCCCTATGCGGCGCCCCCGGCTCCGGCCCCCGGTGGTGTTGCCGGTGAGATGACGCGTCTTTTGCGGGAAATGCTGGCAGCGCAGGACCGGCAAAACGAGCTGCTTGAGGAACTCGTCAACCAGCTCGGAGCCACGCAGCGGCAGAGGGCGAACGAGCTCGGCCAATGGAAGCAGGCCAACCCTCATCTGGCGAAAAGCTGCCGAAAAGCGGCGGAAGCCCTGAGTAAGGTGCAAACGGAATACCTGGCCAACATCACCGAGGAAATCAACGACAATTTCGAGTCGCTGATCGATGGCGAGTTCCTCCTCAACGAATTCGTGGACCGTTTCGGGCCGCGACTGGCACACCTCAACGGGCTGCTCCAAGTGCTGTCGCAGTTGAGCAGCGCTTCGGCCCCCGCCAGCACGCCCAACGCCCCTTGAACACGGCTGTGCGGACAGTGATCTCGATGAGCAGACACGCGACTCCGATCCATTTCCGGAGCTCGTTTCGCTCCGTATGCTTGGCTTTGCCGCTTGCCTGCCTTGCCGGTTGTGGAGCCGCCGGTACGGCGGATCCTTCGACAGATCGGGGCGGCCCTGTGCCGGCGACCGCTGCAGCTCCTGCAGAACAAGCGGTGGAGACCGACAATGCGGTAGCGGCGTCACCGCAGGCCACCGGCGCCGCCTGGCCCATCTTCCGCGGCGACGCGGAGGCGACCGGAGTCGCTCACGGCGAGTTGTCTCCGCCGCTGGAAGTCTTGTGGACCTTTTCCACCGCCGACGATACGTTCGAGACGGCTGCCGCGGTCGTCGACGGAACGGTGTTCTCCGGGTCGCTCGGCGGCAATCTTTACGCAATCGATCTGGCCGGTGGCAAAGAGAAGTGGCGGTTCTTCAGCAAGCTGGGATTCACCGCACCACCGGCGGTGCGCGACGGGTTCGTTTACGTCGGCGATGCCGAAGGCCGGTTCTACTGCCTTGATGCAACGACCGGCAAGCCGAAGTGGCAGTTCGATACCGAAGCCGAAATCAACTCCTGCGCCAACTTTCACCATGCCAACGTCCTGGTTACCTCCCAGGACGGCCGCCTCTACTGCCTCGCTGCCGGCAACGGCGAACTCGTGTGGAAATACGAAAGCGGCGACCAGATCCGCTCCTTTCCTACCGTGGCGGACGGGCACACGTTCATCGCTGGATGCGACGGACGGCTGCATGTCGTCGATCTCAGCGAAGGCAAGTTGGTTCGCCAGGTCGAGCTGGACGGCCCCACGGGCTGCACGGCTGCCGTGATCGGAACGATGGCCTACGTCGGCACCGAAGGCGGTGCATTCCTGGGCATCGACTGGCAGAAGGGCGAAGTCGCGTGGACCTATCAGAATCCGAAACGGAGCACGTCGTTCCGTTCTTCGGCCGCCGTCACCCCGGAATGTGTTGTCGTCGGTGCACGCGACAAGCAGGTCCGCGGCCTGGAGCCCTCTTCGGGCGAAGAGCAATGGGCCTTTGCCACGCAGGGACAGGTGGATAGCTCGCCTGTCGTCGCAGGAAAATTCGCCTTCGTCGGTTCCAGCGACGGCCGCATCTACGCGATTGACGCCGCGACGGGCCGGGAAGCCTGGCGCTACGAGGCCGGCGGACGTGTCGTGGCTTCGCCCGCGGTCGCTTGCGGACGGCTTGTGATCGGGACCGACGCCGGCGACCTCTACTGTTTTGGAAACGTGCCGGCCGGATAACCCGCCCTCGCCTTTGCCATGCCCAAGCCCCTGATCTTCATGATGGGCCGCTCTCCCGCGTTTGTTGCGACAGACCGGGAGTACGCGCCGAATCATATGTGGATTCAACCCGCCGGCGACGTGCACCAGGTCGGTTTCTCCGCCTATGCCGTCAAGCTTCTGGGCGACCTCAATCACCTCCAGTGGTCGATTCGCGAGGGCGACGCGGTGGTGCCGGGCATGCCGATCGGGCTGATCGAGGGCTCCAAGGCCACAAGCGATCTCTATTCGCCCATGGAGGGCGTCATCGCCGCCTTCAATCCGGAGGTGGTCCGCACCCCGTCGCTGATCAACAGCAATCTGTACGACGAGGCGTGGCTTTTCCAGCTCAGCAACGCGGCCGGGTCGCTCTTGTCGCCCGAGCGCTATGTTCGCCACCTGGAGGCGAGCTGGCCACTCGCCGAGCGGCTCCTCAAGGGACATGCGGGCAGGTAAGAGGCCCTAACAAAACGGGGACAGGCACCTCGCGAGGGCGCCTGCTCGCCGTGTTTGTACCGAGGGTTTGGCTCGGAGCCAGTTTCCGTTTTCTGTTCGGGCAGCTAACGGACAGGGTCGGCGAAATGCCTCAATGAACCGCAAGCCGAAGGCGTGGGCGGGCAGCGGATTCTCTGCCTGCCTCCAGCGAGCCCTCGGCGTTCCGTCAAACGGCCCGGTGCCACCTGACGAAGAATCTCGCCCGGGACGCAGCCCGCCAGCAGTGGCGAAAATGATCGGGACCCGCCATAATGAGACTGCTGAGAAAGCGGACTGGCTCTGCAACCGGTGGTAGATTGACTTGACGACAGGCACAAGATGTTGCGCTGTCTGTCCCCTTTTTCAACAGTTGCATGATGGCATGAAAACTGCCGCCACAGGCGCTTTAATCCCGGAGCGAATCAGAATGGCGAAAAAACTTGCGGTGATTCTCTCGAAGGATCGGGCGGGGCAGACCGAACATGAACACCTCGAGAAAAAAATCCTTGCCGGACTCGAGGGGCGGCAAGACCTGAAAGTCACCGTCCTGCCACATCTCTACGACCTGTCGAACGATGGCCCCGGGATGCAGTTTCTTCGGTCGGTCGAGGGCGATTTGGTCATCCTCACCTGGCTTTATCCCCGTTCGGCCTACTGGGTCCTTGCCGCAAACGGTATCCAAGGTTCGCTCGGGCCGACGTTTTCCCTTGCCGAGGAGCCCGATGCTCCGGCCGCCTCGGACGAGAGGACGATTTGGTCCTTGGACCTCCGCAGCGAGAACCGCCCCGAACCGTATTTGAAAGAGATCGATCGGATTGCATCGCTGGTCGTCGAGCCGGTGGCGGTTGCCGCTCACGAAGCGAACGGCAAATCGCAGTTCGTCGACGAATCTGCCCTGCCCCGCTGGTACCCCGTGATCGATTTCAGCCGTTGCGGCGACTGCCTGGAGTGTTTGAATTTCTGCCTGTTCGGCGTGTTTGGAGTGGATGACGACGGCCGACCGATGGTGGAACAACCGGATGCGTGCCGCCCCGGCTGCCCGGCCTGCAGCCGGATCTGCCCCGAAGGGGCCATCATGTTCCCGCAGCACAACGATCCCGCCATCGCCGGCGATCCGGAACGTTCACGGAAGGAGTTGAAGCTCGACCTGTCGCAACTGTTCCGCGGCGCCGACCCTCGCGAAATTGCCGAGGCCGAGCGGAAACGGGCCCTCCAACGCCAGCATCCGCGGCAGCCCGATGGTTCGACCCCGGACGGCCCGGCTGCGGAAAGCCTCGACAACCTTGTGGACCGCATCGACGACATGGATCTCTGAAGTCACTCCAGCATGGGCCGTGCGATCTCCCCGCGGAGCTGCGCCTCGCCGCCCTCCTTCTCGTACACGCCGTAGAACATCGACGCCGAGTCGAGCCACAAAGTCAGCCGGTGCAGTTCTTCTTCGGTGAGCTTCACGTCGTGGTGGCCGTCCTTGAGCAGCTTGTACAGCGTCGATGCCCGGGCGCCGAACTGTCCGGGAGTCGTGCGGTAGGGATCGCCATAGTCGTAGAAACCGTATTTCGCAACAAGGCTGTTGTACGACGCGTACCAGTTGCGCACGATTGGCTCGCGCGCGAGATTCGGTGCCTCGTCGGCGTGCTCGCGGTGGCAATCGACGCAGTGCTTGTCGAGCACCGGTTGGACCAGCCGCGGATAGCTGAACGGGTTGGAGCCGTCCACGTCCGGCACGAGCTGCGAGGGCTCCCGGCGAAACGCTAACGGAAGCGACGACGAGACCAGCCGCGAGTGATGTTTCGGTTCGTGACAGCCCGCACAGAGCAGCCGCTCGCCCTTCTGCAGCGCAGTAGCCGAACGCATCGATTGAACGGCTAGCCCCTTCTGGTCCAATGCCTGGAAAAAGAGCTCGACGTTCGCCGGGACCGTGAAGTGGGCGCTGCCGTCTTCCTCGACCGGCACCGTGCCGAGCACGTTGCGGCACGGCACGACGGAGTCGCCCGCGCTGGCGATGCGGATGCCCGTTTCATGCGGCGGACGGCCCGAAGGAACGCTCATCGGCAGGACCTGGAAGACACGGAGCTCGGTGATCTTTGTTCCTTCCGGCCAGGGCTTGATGCTGTCGTACACGTTGACCACCGCGATCGTTCCCTCAGGCTTCTGCTCGGCAGGCATCGCGGGACGGGTCGCGGGATTGGTCTCCGGACCGCGCGCGACGAGCTCCGGCACCGCCAAGGGCATCGGGCGGGGCCGTACCGGAATCGGGCTCAGGCAGGCGATTTCGGGGTCCCGGTAGATCAGCTCCTTATTGCCGAACGCATCGACCAGGTAGATGGCGTAATTGCCGCGAGCGTAGGCCCCCCCTTGGCGACCAGCATTCGGCTGCATCGAAGCATCGTAGACGCAGAGATAGTAGTCCTCGCTCAAGGGCCAGGCGGTGCCGTAGACCTGCGAGCCGCCCTGGCTTTCGGGAAAGCCGACTTCGGGAGTGATTCGGCGGATCGGTCCCATGCCGTCGTCGTCCGGCGTTTGTGGATCGATGAGGATCAGCGAACCGTACGCCTGTCCGTGGTGCGGCGCGGCAGTGGCGATCAGCTTGCGCGAACCGGGGATCGCGCGGCAATCGAGCTCCATGTCGGGCCGTGTGCCGCGGGGAGAATAGTTGCCATGGACAGGCCGCGGATCGCGGCCGTCGAGGCCCGTGACCCACGGCATGTGCGCGGTACAGCCGTGGCGATCGACGTAGTCCCAGCGGGTCCAGAGGATCAGCCCGTCGTGCGTGACGCTGGGATGCCATTCGTTCGTCTCATGGAAGCTCAAGCACGCGATATTGCTGCCGTCGGCCGCCATGTCGAAGAGCGTATAGGTCGGGCAGACGCGTCCGCAGCGGAGATAACCGCCGCGTCGCTCGCTGATGAAAGCGATCCGGCCGTTGGGCAGCCAGCAGGGGTCGAAATCGTTCCACGTGCTATCGGTCAACTGCTCCAGGCCCGAACCGTCGACGCGGACTTTGAAGATGTGGTAACAGCGGCCGGCGTCCCAGTGACCCCGCGTCGGATCGGTATGGTGCTGGTGCAGCGGGTCGCCACGGCATTCCACAAAGGCGAAGACCACCTGCTTGCCGTCGTAAGAAAGATCGGGCGAGAGGAACGATCCGCCCTCGCACTCCGGACCGCTGAGATTGCCTTGCCCGTCGAACCGCAAGTCCGGTGGCGTCGTCGGGCCGCCGGAAAGCTCCCGGCCCTTGAGACGGCCCTTTTCCACGACGCTGCCGGCCAGCACGTCGCGGAGCTTGGGGGAAGGGCCGAACGCGTCAGACAGCACGTAGAGTCCTCCACCCGGCGTTGCGGCCATGCCGTAGTATTGATCGCACATGTGGTTGAATAGGGCCCGGTGGTGCTTTACGAAGAGGAGCTTGTCGAAGTCGATCAGCGGGTTAGCCAACGCAATCCGGCGGCGAATCCGGCACGCGTCGGCAAACAAAACAAACCGGGCTTCGCCAAGCGAAGGATCGACCTGGGCGGCGGCCTCTTGAATCGAGGCAAGTTGCTCCGCGGAATCCTCCAGGCCCGTCGCTCCCATCGAGCGGAGATCTGCCAGCAATGCGGCAGTACGGCGGAGGACGACGTCGACCGGATCGCGATCCGAATCGAGAACAAGGGCTTCCCGGCGATACGTCTCCGGGGCAACCCGTTCAAAATGCGGCCGGTTGCCGAGATCGCCCTCCAGAGCCCGATACTGGTCTTCCCACTCCGTTTCCATCGCAACCTGCGCGGGCTGCGACAGGAACTCCGGCATCCCGGCCAGGCCGGTGAGCAGCTCGTGTCGCAGGCTCTTGACCTCTTCGGCCAAGGTGCCGAGTTGGGCGATTGCCTGGGACTCGCCTTGCGAGGCCGCGGCAATGATCGGATGCCAACAAGGCTGCCGCTGGTCGAGCTTCGCCAGCAGCGGCGCGCCTTCGAACCGCCCGGGCAGTGCCTTGGCGAGAGCTTCGATCGAAGCACGCATGCTCCCGGCATCGATCGGACTGCCGGGCGGCAACTGGTTGGCAACGCTCTGGACAAGCTCGTGGAGGTGCTGCCATCGCGGGTCGTCGGGCGAGGCGGTCGCCTGGAAGATCTCCTCATAGCAAGCTTCGATGCTTCGGCGAAGATCGGTCAGCCAGATGGAACGAAGAGATTCTTCTCCGTCGCGGATCCGGCACGTTAGCGCATAGAGATCGAGCCACTTGCCTTCCTCAGCCGGCGGCTTGGCTCGACGCAAGGCTTCGAGCCCTTGAGCGACGACCGCTCCGTGCGGCCCGGCCTCACCGGCGGCCTTGCGGATGGGCCAATCAAGGTGACCGGTCATCGGCGTATCGGCAAGCCAGTGAAGTTCGCGACTTCGTCCGATGTCGCGGGTGAGCCAGCCGGACTGGATTGGAAAGTCGGCCTTCAAACGCCGCCAGATGTCAGGCACGGGGTCGTAGGCCTGGAAGCCCACCTGAAAACGGGCCGCTCCCTGGGGCCGGTCGGCATCAAGACCCGCCCAAGCCTCAAATCTCTTGTATTTTCCATCCAGCCGATAGCCTACATCGCTGTTGGCGTGGACCCAAATGCCATGCTCGAACTGGCGTGTACCTACCTTCAAAGGATGGTTTTGCCAGTTGCGATCCTTGAGAAGTTCGCCCCAGCCGACACGAACGAGCGACGGCGTGAGACTGCTCAGTTTCACTTCGCGACCGTCTTGGGCAATGAGCCTGGCCTCGCCCCAGATGTGGCAATTGCCCATGCTCTCTTCCTGGACCGTACTGAGCCATAGCCATCGGCAACCGGTGACGTCGACCGAGACATGCACCGGTTCGGCCCCGCCACGGACGGTTCCGCTGTCGAACGGCTTCGCGCCCGCTGGCGAAGACCTCTGGACAGCTTCGCTGCGGAGCTGAATCGCGCCGGCCCGAGCCGCCAGAACGGTCTCCGTCCACGTTTCCTTCTTCGAATAGACCGCCGTGTTCGGCTCGGCTGCAGCGAGCACGCCGAGCGAGCCAGACGACGCCATCAAGACACTGCAAACAATGGCAGCCAGCAGCAATCTCGGCGAGGACTTCACGGACAGCATGGCAGGATCTCCGCGGCAGGAACGGGTTGGGTCATTCGGACGCTTCGGCGGGGATTCTGCGTCCGGTCGGGATTAGTAACGTTCACGGGGGCTGCCGGGGACTGGTCCATTTTTCGGCCTGTTGGCACAGTCTCGCCACAGACACGTTGGCCGAAAACATGGACCTGTCCCCCTCTCTTCCACCCCGTGAATGGTTACTGGGATTACGCCCATTGTGGACAACCGCCCGCTCTCAAGTCAATACGGATGGTAACGCGCGATGGCGCCAAACCACACCGAGAAAACTCGGTGTGCGGCCGAGCCGGACGCCCTCTGCGCCCCACGACCCTGAAAAGCCACGCTGTGAAGCATTTTTCTGCGTCGAATTTTCCGGGAGAAGGATCGTGCCGAAGTCGTGAGACTTCGGAGTCCCCGCAAGACACCCGAATTCTCACGAATTCGGCTGCCAAAATGCTTCACAGCGTTGCCTGAAGGGGCCAAACCCGGCAGCCCAGGGCGGAGGCTCTGCGGAGCCCTGGGGCCGGATGGCACGGTCAAAGCCCGCCAAGGCCCAACGCGCCGTCACCCGCCGATTCGCTTAGCACCAATCGCGCCGTTCCCCTATGGAACAACCGTCAGTCTGCCAGCCCCGACTATCGAACCGGTTCGTGCCGGCGAACATCGCCAACTTGACGACTCCAAACTCCGTACTCTGCACTCTCCACTCTGCACTCTGTACTGCCGACCACAGCCTCTTGCTCGGTCGTCCGCGGCGAAGCCCGAGCCCTCTGCGCCCAACGGAGTTTACCCTCCGCGGCGTCGACCAAAGTATCTCGCATAATCCAAGAGTTGAACGACGCGTTCATCGGACAACTCATCCACGATGTGCATCAAGGCATCTCATCCGGTCACGGCAACTCTCCGACTGTTCAGGCCCGTGGGTCGGTAACACGCTCTTGTGGCGACTTCTCAAGCAATTCTCCTCACCCCACTATTATCGCGGCGGAGCCGCCTGTCATCCTGGCCTGGCATTGCCGGCTCTGAAACGCCATGATACATTTCACAAGGGACGACCGCGCGGCAGCGATGAATATGCGAAACAGAGACGGTCCGCCGCTTCTCACGGCACCCCGAATTCAGCTTGGAGCTTACCATGACGACCGTTCCGAAACGACTGCTGACGCCGGAAGAATACCTGGCGAAGGAGCGGAAGGCCCAATACAAGAGCGAGTACTACGATGGCGAGATGTTCGCCATGTTGGGAGCGAGCCGCGAGCATAACCTGATCGCGGGGAATGTGAACGGCGAGGCTCGCAACCAGTTGCGAGGTCGTCCCTGCGAAGTGTACCAGAGCGACATGCGCGTCAAGGTGAGCCGCACCGGGCTGTATACGTATCCCGATGTGGTGATTGTCTGTGGGGAGCCGCGATTTGAAGATGCCGAGGTCGATACGCTGCTCAACCCGACGGTGATCTTCGAGGTCCTTTCCGAGTCGACGGAGGGCTATGACCGCGGCAAGAAATCGGAGCACTACCGGAGGATTTCGTCGCTTCGGGAGTATGTCCTCATTGCCCAGGACCGATGCCACGTCGAACGATTTACCCGCCAGCCGGACGATCGCTGGACTCTCTGGGAAACCGATGACCTGCAAGCAGTCCTCGAACTGCCGTCGGTCGGCTGCGAGTTGAATCTGACCGAAATCTATGCCAGGGTGAAATTCGAAAATGGCGATCAATAGTTCTTAGGTCCGGGCCTGACCGCACGACAGCGCGGGCTGCGAGGTAATCATCTCAGCCGCGGCAGCACGAACCATTCCAGGAGCGGGATGCGGAAATCGCCCTGGTCGATTGCCTTGCGAATCGACCGGTTGGCCTTTTCCCGGATCCGCTCCCGCTGGTCGCGGAGCTCCTCGTTGACGAAATCCTCGAGCGGCTCCCGGACCAGGCTCAACGCATCGTTGGAAACGTCGAGCGATCCGACGGCGACCGACAGATCGATCAGTTCCGGCGTCTTCAGCGACGTCCCTTGGCCGGACTGTTGCAAGCGGATCTCCCCCGTGGCAGTGATTTCGACGCTCGTGCGGAAGCCGGTCGACGCACTGAGAAGATCGGGGATCTTGTAGCGGACGCGGCCCTCAAGCGGCAGTTTCGCGTCAATGCGGAACATCAGCGAGCCCGCCGCCGCTTCGTAATAGCCTTGCAAGTACGGCATGTCGACAACGCGAATCTGCGGCGGCCCCGTGAGCTGCGCGCGGATGTGATACTCCTCCGTCACGCTCAACACCCGGTGTCGCTTCGTGCGTTTCGGCTCGCGAATTGTCGGCGCAGGCAATTCGATATAGCGGCGTTTCTTTCGCGTGCGGACCTTTTCGTACGGCTTGTCCCCGATCTCGTCCACAACTTCCGCACGGAGCAGCCGGGCGAGCGCCGTCTGGATGACGGCTGGAACGTGCCCAAGCCGGAAGAGCTCGGCGGTCTGGTCCGGGCGGGGCCGATCCGTCGGCAAGGAATCGTCGCCGCCCGCTCGTCTCGGGTCGAGCACCACGAACGATCCGTCGTCCACCTGCAGCGCGGCACGATTGCCGTCGAGCTGGATCAGCCGGATCGACTCGGCCGCGGTCGAGACGCCGCTCGAGACGACAGAATGGCCGTCGCGCGACTTCCATAGTGTTCCGCCGTTGGCATCCGCAATGAGCTGGAAGGTCTCGTCGTCGCCCGGCAGCAGCCGCTGGGCCGTCAGGCGACCTTCCGCGAGCTGCAGAAAACGGCCGGAGGAGGTCCGCATCACGACCGACTGCGGAGGCGCAGCAACGGCGAAGCCTCCAAGCCATACGATGGCGATTGCCGCGGGGAGAAACAGGGTTAGCCGTTCACGGGGTGGAAGAGAGCGGGAGAGGTCCATGTTTTCGGCCAACGTCTTTGACGCCATCGGTTGCCTCGGGCTGCACTCTCTTCAACTCGTCCTGCATTCGACGAAGCACCGGCAGGCAGGCAGGGTCGGCGATGCAGTTGTTGCGGCGTGTGGTTGGGTAGCGCCATGCGATGCTACTGCCTGGTCTTCGCTGGGATCACGACAGGTTCGGCCACGTCGTCCGGCCGCGGAGCGGGACTATCCGGGCGAGGCAGACTCGCCTCGACCGCTTCGCCGCGCCGAAGAACAACCTCGAAATCCTCGCTGCGTTTTCGGACGTCGTCGCAGTTCCACTCCGGTGTGCGGCCGCCGAAGTTGTCTCGAATTCGCACGCAGCCGTCGCGCCCGGCCACCACGCGGAGCCACGTCGTCGCGTTGTTTTCGCGGCGAGCGGAAACGCGATGGTTCCCCTCCGCTCGCAACTGGTCGAACGAGACGTCGTGCCAGCGCCACGGCACCGCCGGGAAGATGCGGATGATTCCCTCGTCGCCGGAACCGGGCGCCGGGGCCCAGCTCTCTAGAAGCATCTCGTGGACTGCTTGCGCGGCCAGAAAATTGCCTTCGAGTGTGAACGGGCGGTAGGTGAAATTGGAGAACCCCGAGCGGGTCTGGTCTCCGTTGGCATGAAATCCGTTGCGCAGAATGAATGCCTTGACAAACAGGTCGAGATTCCTCAGCGCCGCCTCGGCATCGCCGGCGCGGGCCCGGAGGCACGACATCCAGGAAAAGCTGTATCCACACCAGGCCTTGGTACCCAGGGCGTCCCATTGCTCGAGCGAGGCGTCGATGATGCGGCGGTCCTGCGTGCCGCCGTCGATCGTGATCAGATTGAAAGGATGGATCGGCATCAGGTTCGAGAGATGCCGGTGGCTTTCCGTAAGGTCCAGCTTTGCGTCGAGCTTCAGCGCCCCATCGGCATTGACATGAAACTCGCCGAGCCCATCCGCGGTCTTGAGCCATTCGTCGGCGGCCGCGTCCTCATCGCAGGCACGCGCCATCTCGGCCAGCGAGAGAAAGAGCATTTTCAGACAGGCCAGATCGTAGTTGCTGTTGGGCACGAGCCACGCCCGCCCTGTGTTGCCGAAAATCTCCGGGGAAGTCGACAGCGGGAGGCGGAGAACCCCTTGCTCGTCGGGCTTCAGCAGGTGCCGCAGGCACGTGCCGACCTCCCGGCACCAGGGATACGCGCGCTGGCGGAGAAAGCGGTCGTCGCCCGTGTAGCGCCAGTGCAAATAGAAGAGATGGCCGTTCCAAGCGCCCATCGTGGGCGAGAGACTGTAATGCCCCCAACCGCCCAGGGCCTGCCCGGCCAGCGACATCACACCCGGCACCGCCGCGCCCGGCGCATCGTAAAAATCCTTGGCAAACTCGCGGAACACCGGCAAGAGGTCCCAGAGGAAATCGAGGAATACCCGGCCTTCGTCAAACCGTCCGGCAGTCTGATAGGCGATGTACGTCATCTGCGTATTCAGATCGTTGTGATAATCGCCCTTCCATGGCGGCAGCGTGCCGGCGTCGGCCGTCCAGACGCCTTGCAGCGGGATTGGCGGGGCGCCCCGACGCGAAGCGGCCCCGTAGAAATACTGGACCAGGTAGTAGTGCTGCAGGATCTCCGGCTCCGGCACGAAAACGCCCGAGGCGCTCCAGAACTCGCGCCACCAGGCGGTATGCGATGCAAGACTCTGGTCGTAACCTGCCGCCAGAGCGTCTCCGACGCGCTGCCTGGCCAGCCCGACCGGATCCGCCCCGTCGCGCGTCGAGGTGACCGTGAAGGCGAGCAGGGTGTTTTCGCCGGTTCGGCGCGAGCCGACGGCAACACAGTAGCGGAGTCCCAGAGCCGCTTCCTGCAGGAACCAGTGCATGCCGCCCTGCTCGCCCATTTGCGGAGCGGGATAACCGAGCTTCGCGACCGACTCCGGCGGCTTGAGCGAAAGCGTCACCGGCTTCGCGCCCGGAATGCGGATCAATGCAGCCGGTTCGGCAGCGTTGAAGAACACTTCAAGCGGATCTCGCCCGCCTGCCATCCATGCCCGGCCCTCGGCCGACGCAAGATCGAGTTCAAACCGCTCCACCTTCTGCGACGGATCGAGCGTGATCTCCAGTCGGCCCGCGGGAATCTTGGTCGGATGCGGTCCGCCGTACGGGTAATCGCAGATAGCATTGACTTCCGCATTGTTACCCTCGCCGACCAGGCGAACGAGGTTGTGGTAGTTGAATCGGTCGGTCGGAATCCCTTCGCGCGGCCTTTCGTCCCAGAGGTCGCCACGGTCGAGCGAGAGGCGAATCGTATGGTCTTCACCCCAGAGCAACCCACCCAGCAGTCCGTTTCCCAGGGGAATGCCTTCGTCCCAGGTGGTGATGGGGGCGGCGAGCTTGAGGTTCAAATCGGAGGGAGGCAGGTGCGGCTCCCCGGCGAACGCGAGACCGCCAAGCGCCAAGGCAAGCAGCAGGCCTGGGAAAGGGAACCGGCTCTGTCGCGCATGAGCGTTTTGCCCCGTTACAAACCACTGCGGCGACGGTGCCTGTCCCTTTTCCCGGGCTGCCGTGTTTCCAGTTTGCGTCATAACAGCCTCCGAATCGTGTCAAGAGTGCGTGACGATCGGCTATCCTCGCCCTTCTGCGGCTCTCCGCAGACCTTCCCGGTCAACGAGCTGGATTTGGCCGGTGTCCGGTTGAGCAATCAGGCCGGCTTCGTGCAGCCGTCGGATCGTTCGTGAAAAGGTCTCGCTGGTAAGGTTCAGGTGGCTTGCCACGTGGCGTTTGAGCGTCGGCAGTTCAATCAGCCCTTCGCCCCCGGGATCGGCGTCCAACAGGTAGCGGGCGAGCCGCCCCGTTGCGTCGCGGAGAACGAGATCCTCCATCAATGCAACCAGGTGGCGGACCCAAAGCGTCAGTCCGGTCATCATGTCCAGACAGAATTGGTGATCTTCGTGCATGAGCTTGCGAAACGGCTCGAGCGGAAGCATCGCGCAAGTGGTTGCCGCGATCGCTTCCGCATGGGCCGGACAGGCGAGACCGCCGACGGCAGCCACCTCCGCGAAAGTCTCGCCGGGCCCGACGATGTGCAGCACGTGCTCCTTTCCGCCGGGCCCTACTTTGAAGATCCTGACAAGGCCGCTGCCGACGACATACACCCCCGGGCAATCCTGACCGTCGCGAAAAATCACCTGGCCTTTCTCGAACCTCGCGAGCCTGCCGATCGTTACCAGCCGTTGAAAGCCGGCCGGGTGAACCTGCGAGAAAAGGCGGCAACTCTGTAGGATGTCAACAAGATTGGGTGTCAAGCCGTGGCTCCTGTGAGGTCCTGCGCTTTCGGCCGTGTGGCCGCGATGGACGGCGATGGAAAGGATTATAGAGCAGCGACACGCGCGAAGCCAGTTGCCCGATTCTCGCCAGGCACCTCGTCGACGAGCCGGTCCAATACCCCGGCCCCCGCAGCAAGCAGAGTTCGCCGATCCTCAGAGGCTGATCGGTGTCGCTCTCAGCGGGACCAGGTCGACGATCGCAATCGACGGCCGCGCGGATCGGTGCAGCGCCCCGGGGTTTACCACCAGCGTCCGCCCCTGCGTTCCGATCTCGGCCACGTGGGTGTGGCCGTAGCAAACCAGGTCCCACTCGCCGCTTTCGATCGTCTGCCGCAACCGGCGGTAATCGTCGCCATGCAGGAGGGCAATCCGGCGGTTTTCCAACTCAACCGTCCCGAACCGCTCATGGCAGGTCTGTCCGGCCTCGAGAATCGCCTCGCGGAGGGGATCGGGGCTGTCGACATTGCCAAAGACGAAATGGCACGGCCACGCCCGCAGCAGGCGGACGACCTCGGCCGAGCCGATATCGCCGCAGTGCAGCACGGCGGCCGCCTCCAGACTCTCCAGCATCCGAACCGCCTCCTGGGTCCGGTCGATCCGTCCGTGGGTGTCGCTGACAATACCGATCCGCATGCTGCCGTGCTCCTTCGATACGTTCTTCAACCTTCCCGCAGGGCTTCTCCGTAAGGTGTGTGGCAGATGACCGCACCCCCACAATTGCCGTCAGCCCGACTGCTTCCCGTCAGCCCGGCTGCTTCCCAGCAGCCGGGCTGATACGCGGCTGAATTCTCATCTCCCGCTCGCCGTAGAGCATCCGCTCGACCTCCGCGACCCGGCACTTGAGCTTCGCCAGAACGGAAGACTCATCGGGACCTTCTGCAAACAACGTGATCACCGGTCGCCCCCGCCGCACCGGCACGCCAACGTCGGGGATATCGGCAACTTCCGCTTTAGACGCGTCACCTTCCTGTCCCAAGTCGCAAGAGATCACGAGATCCCGTCTTGCATACACGATCGCCTTGCCGCACCAGCCGCCGGAGTTGCCCGTCAGCGGGCGAGGCATCCTCCCGTAAGATGCCTCGACATGCATTGTAACGGCCCGGCAGCCAAAACCCCGTTCCAAAACTTCGACCGAGGCCGTGTACCGCGGATTGACCTCGATCGTCCAGACATCCTCGCCGGCCACAACGGCATCCACGCCGAACAGCCCCGACTGACCAAACTCTCTCGCGAGCACCTTTCCAGCCTCCACCAACTGTTCTTTCACCCTCGAAGCAAGCAAGAGCGGACCGACCGAGCCCGCATAGGCAAACTCCCCGGCGCCTGCCCACGCCGTGCCCACGAGCTGACGCGTTGCTCCCAACAAGACCGCATCGCCGCGGCTTGCCACGTAGACCGCCGCGAGCGATTGGCCGGCGACCCGCTTCTGGAAAAAGTGCTCGGCGCAATGGCCTTCGCCCTGCCAAGGCCGAATTCCCGTTCCACCGCTGCCACGATGGGGTTTCCGCAGCCAACTGCCGTCCTTGGGCAATCCGTCCGGCGACTGCGACACCCTCGGGACGCGCAGCCCGGCCTTGGCCAAGGTTCCATACAGCATGATCGGATCGCGGACGGCTCGAAGCACTTCCGCCGGGTTCCCCAACAGCGGCCGCGCTCGGGAGATCTCCTCCACCAGGTCCGGATGGTTTTCCAATCCTCCGGTGTACATCCAGGGACAGGACGGCGCAGAAGCCGCCGCAGCGGCCAATCCCGCGGGATAATCTGCCACTTTCACCGCCCGCGAGCAACTCCGCAGGTCGCGGTCGGCAAATAGGTCCGCAGCGTACACGGCAAACCCGGCCCGCCGGGCAGATTGGGCGGCGGCGCGGACGCTTGCCCCGAGGATCAGCAGCTTCTCCATGATGGGAGCGGTACCCGGCTACCGCAGGAACTGTTGGCACCAGAAGATCGTTCCGCTTGCCGTGCGGTAGGCCGCGACTCCAATCCGCTGATAGCTTCGGTTCAGGATATTCGCGCGATGTCCCGGCGAACTCATCCACGACTGCACCGCCTCGCGGCTGCTTCGCTGTCCCATCGCAATGTTCTCCGCGACCGGCTGGCGCGTGTGCCGGAGGCTGTGGCTCCGTGTCATCCACGCCGCATGGTTCCGCGCCGACGCAAGCAAGTTCGGACACACTTCCAGCGGCGGCAAACCATACCTCGCCCGCTCCGCGTTGGTGAGGTCCACAATGTTCCGTTCAATCGGAATGAGGCCTTGTTCGTCCGGAGTGAGTTGGGGGGCGTCGGTGCCTACCGCAAAGAGGGCCGAGATGCACACAGCGAGGGTCGATGTCATAGAATTCTCCTATTCTCATTCCTGCAGCGATGAGTCTCTATAGCTACCCGGAAAACGGGGGCAGGCCCCCTACGTCTCGGACGACTCTCGTCTCGAATACACAACATCGGCCCAGCCGGTCCCCGTTTCCGGATAGCCTCTCCGACGCGCGCGCTGCCCGGTGCCGGCCAGAGAATACAGGCTCTGCATCGAGTTTGCGGGCTCGACAAGCCCGATACAGTAACGATCCTGGCAGAGTTTGCAAGGAGGGGTGACGGGCCCATCATGCCGGACTGCGCCCAAGGCTCCCGCCATCGGGTGCTTCAACTGTTGGTCCGCATGACTGCAGCCCCGAAAACCCCCTCTGGGGAAGTTGCATTGCAGAGAGTCACTCACGTACCGAGCTCGTCGGCAAACGGATCAAGAACGACTTGCAGACCAACGGCGTGCTGCTGGACGAGACGTGGTGCGAGTTTCTCAAGCAGCATCAGTTCCTCGTCGGGTTGAGCATCGACGGGCCGAAGGAGTTGCATGATTGCTTTCGGCGAAGTCCAAAAACGGGGACAGGCACCTCGCCGAGATACGTCTTACCGGGGCATGCGGAGGTTGGCTCGGAGCCAGTCCCCGTTTTTGAAGCGGGAGCTCCGGGCCGCTGGGAGACGGCGCAAATGCCGGTTCCGGGTAGTCGGGCGGCAAGGCCGGGGCACGCCGACGAATTCGCCTCCGACCTGGACTGGATTGTGGCGGAGTAGCCGATCAGCCACCGCTGTGGATCGACCGCATGCATTGGAGTGCGCACGACTTGTCGTCGCTTTCTTTTCTGCCTTTCCTTCCTTCTTTTTCTTCTTCCAGGAGGCGGCGGGCACCGGGCGGGAAGCGTTTTCTCGACAATTCTGACCCAAGTCACGCTCGGCGCCGGTCCTCTTTTCATGTTCCCTCACCGCGATGTCCCGATCGATGTCCCAGGCAAATTGAAGTCAGTCTTAGAGTCTGACCCCATAGCCACGTTTGGGCAAGAGTTGTTTCGTGTCGTTATTCGCCATGCGATGGTAGGTTCCCTTGCGTTGGCAACAAGGAAGGGAGTTGCGCGGGACTTGCACGGGGTGAATTTGGCGGACACGAACCTCGATTTTCCAAAATTCTCTGTCCCGGACCACCCGGCGACTGCAGGGGGGGAGGGACGAGCGATGAGTGATGG
>JAXGMN010000066.1:0-58262 GCA_040768665.1 Thermoguttaceae bacterium | reverse complement strand
GATATCGTCGGGGTGACGGGGGTGGTTTGCTATCTTTGCCGCAGCAACGAACAACGACTCCACCTGGAAACCGGCCAGGAAACGGCCGAGGCCCTGCTGCAGTTCATCGCGGAAGTGGACCGCGACAACCTTTTCATCAATTTCGACCCGGCCAACATGATCCTCTACGGCTCCGGCCAGCCGATCGAGGCTCTGCGCAAGGTCGGCCGCTTCGTCCGCAGCGTGCACTGCAAGGACGCCAGATGGGCGGCGAACCCCGGAAAAGAGTGGGGCGCCGAGGTGCCGGTCGGCCAGGGCGACGTCAACTTCGAGCAGTTCCTCGCTACGCTCAAGGAGATTGGCTATGATGGCCCCTTGACGATCGAGCGAGAAATCCCGCAGGACCCCGCTCGCCAGAAGGCGGAAATAAGCCAGGCGGTGGAAGTGCTTACCGGATTGAAGTCGAAGCTGGGGATTCAGTAGGCCGTAGCAATCACTGAGCCGATTTTCCGGTTCCTGCGCAGCGCGCGGGGACCGGCAGATCGGCAGCCTTTTCATCCCTTTCTCATTACTTGAACTGTAAACGCCACCACCGGCCCCGTGCCGGTGGGGCGATGTTTGGCAACTACAAACCGCGATACTGTAGGCCGTTCTGTGATTTCGCTTCCGCCGTTCGGCCCCAACAGGCCGAGCGGCGGAAGCGAAATCACAGAACGAGGGTTCTTGGCCTTTGAATCTTTTCCAGTCAGGAAGCACGCATGCCCAAGATCTTGATGGCGATTCCTCACAACTTGACTGAAGAGGAAGCCGCACACCGATTGAGGACCCGCTTCGTCGAACTCCAGGAACAGCACGGCCATCAACTCCAGGATTTCGAGGGCGAGTGGAACGGCAACTCGTTGAAGTATCGCTTCAAGGCCATGGGCGTGCCGGTGGGCGGGGCTGTCAATGTCGAACCTTCCCGGGTTCGAGTCGATGCCGAGCTGCCGATAATCGCCATGATGTTCAAGGGGAAAATCGAGCAGGAAATCCGCAACGAACTAGGCAAGGTTTTGACCTGAGCCGCGGTGACCCCGCACGAACCGATTGGCCTGGGGCCCGGCGGTTGACGCGTATCCGGCTTCAGGCTTCCCACAAATGGTGCGGCCGCCCGGAACGGACCCGGCGGCAGAGATCGAGAAGTTCGTCGACTGCAGAAAGGACCCGCTCCTGTTCATTCGGATGCTTGGCGGTTCGCTCGACTCGGGCCGCGTAGGGCGTGAGGTCGTCGAAACCGTGGCTCACCGCCGCGCCTCGGAGCTGCTCGGCAGTGCGGGCCAGACGTTCCCAACTGCCCCGCGCAGCCTGGGCTTCGAGCGTGCGAATCCGGTCGGGCAATCTCTGCACGAACGTGTCGACCATTTCGCCAAGCTCGGGATCATCCGCCAAACGAGAGTAGATCGCGTCGGAATTCATGGTGCTTTTCCTGAGGTGCTTCTGTTCCGTCTTGCCCCGGCCGATTCGTCACGGTGGGGTCAAATCGGACGCGCGAACGTTGGGATATCGTTGATCAAGTCGAACAGGTACTTGCCGTTGCGCTGAATCGCATCGACGCGCTGGGGCGGAGCACGGTCCAAAGGTTTCGAGCGAAAGCTCTACGGGGAACTCCTCCCCGCTTTTGCGCACCGCCGCGAGTTCCAGCACGCGCGCCACCGAGTCCGTAGGGATACCAGTACCCAGCTCAGACAAGGATAGGTCGAAGTGCGCTGCGGGGATCTGGCGGAGTTCTGCCGTACGAGCGCTGCTCAGGGCCGAGCGGGCTGTTCGCGCTGTTTTGCACGGATCGCACGGATCGCGAAGGGCGTCTTGCCGGCCGGAACGGCGTATCCGCTACAATCGGCGGAGACCGAGATCCGGCATCTTTGCGAGGTGCCTGTCCCCGTTGTGTTCGCGCCTCTAACCGAGAATCAGCCGTACGCCCGCGATCCCGGCCAGGGCGAGCACCAGGGCGTTAAAGAATCGTTGGGGTATGACCGGCAGTATCGCGATCCCCAGCAGGGCGCCGCCAACCACAACCGGAACAAGCGCCAGGTCGAATCGCAATGTTGTCGAGGTAATCATCCCCAGAGACCAGAACGGGATCACCTTGGCCGCGTTGACGATGAAGAAGAACCACGCCGCCGTGCCGATGAACTGCTGCTTGGGCAGGCCCGTGGCAATCAGGTAGATGCTCATCACCGGGCCGGCGGCGTTGCCCAGGGCGGTGCCGAAGCCGGCCAGCACGCCCGTCGTCGCGACAAACCACCAGGCGCCGGGCACGTGCTCCCAACCGAACCCTTTGCGGCCGATCTCCAGCACCAGCAGCGCCAGGATGAGTCCGCCCAGGATCGGCCGGAGCTCCTCTCCTGTGGTCCGGCGCAGAATCAGCAGCGCCGGGACCATTCCGACCAGCACGTAAGGAAACAGGCGCCAGAGCCGGTCCCACTGCGCGTGGCGGCGGTAGTAGGCCACGGCAAAGACATCGGCCACCAGCAGCATGGGGAGAATCGCTCCGACGGATAGCTTTGCGTCGCCTCGAAATGCCTCGACCATAAGCCAGATCGCCGGGATCGCCACCCCCGGCATGCCGGTCTTCGACAAGCCGACGAGGATCGCAGCCGCGGCCGCGAAAAACCAACTCGCCAGGGGAAAGTCCATCCGCGCGCCTTACCTGGTCGCCATGGCCTCGGTGAGGATGCGAGCGGTGCTTTCGCGCATGATCCGCGGGTCGACCGGTTCCCCGTTGAGGAGCCACTGCCGGACCTGCTTGCCCGAGATGAACACCGGCTTCTCTTCCGGATGGTTCTCCATCAGATCGACACGGCCCATCGACTCGTAGTAAGCCGCGAAGCCGACCTTCAACGGGCGAATCCTCAAATCGCCGGAGAGTTTCTCGAAAACCTCCTGAGCGTCGAAGTCGCCCCAGATCGCCGAGCCGTCGTGATAGGGGGCATCGGCGTGCTTGCGGCCGATGATGATGTCGGTGAAGCCGAAGTTCTGCCTGTAGATCGCGTGCATCACGGCTTCTTTCGGTCCCCCGTAGAACATCTTGATATCCAGACCGAGCAGGATGACCCGGTCGGGCACCGACTCGCCTCGCGGGCCCCACAGTTCCGGATCGCTGTCGCCTTCGCCGAGGCTGCGGTTCTCGATCAGGGCCTCGTAGGTGTGCATCCGAACATCGGCCTTCACATCGTCGCCCTTGGTCTCGCCGACTAGCGGATTGAGGCAGGCACCGGCGTTGTAGCCCGCCCGCAGCAACGTTTCCAGCCCGTAAACAAGGGCGTACTCATGCGCTCGGTGAAGCGGATTGCGAGTCTGAAACGCGACCACCCGCTCCCAGCCCTTCTCGGCAAGCAGACGCCGGACCTCGCGCGGCGAGAGGACGTACTTACCGAGCGCCGGGTGCTTGGGCTGGGGCAGCACCTCGATTCGGCCCCCGAGCAAATGGCTCTTGTCGGCATCTCCTTTCAGGACCATGTCGCCGCCGGGATGGTCGGTTCGCTCGGTCAGGTAGACCTTGGTGAGGTATTCCTGCTTGTTCCAGGGAAAAACATCGCTGATCTCGAGCGTTGCCACCACACTGCCGGAGGTGTTCACCAAGGCAACTTTGTCTCCGGGGCCGAGGCTGCCGGCCATCTCCGCCGTCACCGGCAACGAAAGCGGGATCGTCCAGGCGTACTTCCTGCCGTCTCGCTCGATCACCGACTCCTCGAGAACGCGACGGTAGGTTGTCGAATCCATCGGCCCTTCCAGCGGACTCAGCACCCCGTCGCCGAAACGGTAGACCGTCGACAGGTCGGCGTCGGAAACCGGCACTCTCGGCAATCGCCGGGCACCGGCCAGAACGTCGCCAACGGCTTCCTCGGCTACGGTCCGGCAGACAGGTTCGGTTAAGCCACCATGAGGAGGAACAAGATCGGCCATCGGGATCCTCAGTCGTTTCTGGGTTGGGGGTTGCTCGAGAAAGAAGTGCCAGGAACCATTTGCCGCTCCACCGGCCCTCCGGGTGCTTTACAAAAATGGTTCCTGATACTTGTTTCTCGACCTGGGTTGGTGCCGGTGCATCCTGCCACCGGCGTGAAGAGCGGAAGAATCGGACAGTATAGAAGCCCCGCGGGTGCGCTTCAAGCTCGGGAAAGGGCTGTCTGCCGCCAGACTTTCTGCTACCCGAGGACTTGCGATAACCCAAGCACTGCGGTGGGAGACGGCGATTTCACTGCTTGGGATTGTGATTCGCCTCGTGGGAGTGGAAGCTCCGTCCAATTCCAACCACACCCGGAGCTAGATGTAGTACATATGCTCATCTTGCTCGCGCGCCCGGTCAAGCAACTCGGCAAACGTGATCCCGTTAAGCATCTGCCGCTCGACCGCAGCCACGTCGTGCCAGGCCTTCATGAGCACCTTGACCGCCGGCGAATCCGGGGAGGCGCTGCTGATTTTGGCTTCTCCGTTGCCGTTCGTCGAGCCTTCGATGATGTCCATCACCTCGCCGAGCGAAACGTCTTCCGGCGGCCTGACCAGATGATATCCACCGGCGGCGCCCCGGGTGCTTGCAACCAGCCCCGCCCCTTTGAGCTGCAAAAGAATCTGAACCAGAAACCGTGGGGGAACGTCGTGCCGCTCCGCGATCTTGCGGATGCGGACCGGTTCGCCGGAGCCGAATCGGGACGACAATTCCAGCATCGCGATGCACGCGTATTCGGTTTTGGCCGAAATCTTCAAGCGATTACTCATTTTTCATCTTCCGCGATATGCAGCCCGCACTCGGTCTTTGCGGTTCCACTCCAGCGGCCGGCACGTTCGTCCTCGCCGCAGAGGACCGACCGGGTGCAAGGCCAGCAGCCAATGCTGGGATACCCTCGATCGTGCAACATATTATACGGGACCCCCTCGTCGATAATCCGTTTCCACACGTCGTTGCGGTTCCAGTTGGCCAGGGGGCTGATCTTCACCAGGCCGAATTTCTTGTCCCATCCGACGATCGGAGTTCCGGCGCGAAAGGGGCTCTGGTCGCGGCGGATGCCGCTCATCCAGGCGTGATATCCACGCGCCGCCCGATGAAGCACCGCGATCTTGCGATCGCGGCAGCACTGGTCCGGGTTGCTCTTGTAAACCGGCCCGCCGTGGGCCGCCTCATACTCCTCCACCGACTGCTCCGGACGCTGGAAATCGACGACGATCCCGTACTTCTCCGCGATGCGATCCCGCAACTCCAGCGTCTCCTGGAACTGGTAGCCGGTATCCAGGTTGAACACGTACACTCTCGGCTCGATCTTCGCCAGCATCGACAAGATCACACAGCCCTCGGGTCCGAAGGCCGTGGCCATGGTGAGCTTGGGGCAGTACGTTGCAACGGCCCACTCGACGATCTCCTCCGGAGTGGCTTGCTCCAGCCGGGCACTTTCTCGTTCAAGTGCCTCAAGTTCGTCTGGAGTCGGCGTGCGAGGCGCTCCCTCCGAGCTCAACGGCGGCAAGCAACGGCGGTTGGTTTCAGGAAAAGGTAAATTGCTCCGCATTTCCCGCCGAACATCTTCACCCAAAATTTTACTGGTCATGTTGGAAAAATTAAGGTCTGTGGAGATTTGGATCATCATCTTAAACCACCCATCAGTACGCCAGCTTAGGACTGGTTGAAATTATACTTATGTTAATAAACAAAGTCAACTCTCCAGGCTTCTTTCAGTATCGGCTCTCTGGATCGGATTTCTCGAAGAGGAGCGGAGTTTTGGTGTTAAGAGACGCGCGGATGCGCAAGTCGCACGATGTCAACTGTTTTGGTAAACAACCGAGCTGCGGCGGTGCCGATCGGCAGCCCACTCACCGCGGGGTCATCGCGGATTCCGCATCCGTGGGACCGCGGGTGTCTACGGCCGGAAAGGGTACTTGACTGCCAGGCGGTCACCCGGCAGGATGGGCACTAGTATTGTCGCACTTCCGTGAACTGGACACTTTTTGGTGTGAAAAGCGAGGGGGCCTCGATGGCGGAAAAGGCATTCCTGGCAGTAGATATGGGCGCATCGAGCGGCCGTCACGTCGTGGGTCGGTTCGATGGACGGAAGCTCCGGCTCGAAGAGGTTTATCGTTTCGACAACGGCCCGGTCGAGCTCTCCGGCAGCCTCTACTGGGACCTTCTGGCCCAGTGGAACCACGTTCGGCAAGGGCTCCGCGCCGCCGGTAGCCGCTTTGGCGGGGCAATTGCTTCCGTCGGGGTCGATACCTGGGGGGTCGACTTCGGACTCCTGGGCCGCGGCGACGTCCTTCTCGGTAATCCTTACCACTATCGGGACAGCCGCACGAACGGGATGCTCGAGAAGGCACTGGCGATCGTGCCGCGCGAGGAGGTTTTCCGCCACACGGGCCTCCAGTTCATGCAATTGAACACTCTTTACCAGTTGCTGGCGATGAGACTGGCCAATTCGCCTCTGCTCGATGTGGCGGAGACGTTCCTGATGGTCCCCGATCTGTTCCACTGGTTGCTGACGGGCCAGAAATGCAACGAATTCACCGAGGCAACCACAAGTCAGTTCTACAATCCTCTTGAAGGCGGTTGGGCCATCGAGTTGCTCGAGAAGTTCGGGCTGCCGACCAGGGTCCTCGGCCGGATCGTTCCGCCGGGCACCAATCTCGGCCGGCTCCGCGACGGGATTGCGGCCGAAACAGGCCTCTCCGCCGACGTGGTCCTGCCGGGCACCCACGACACGGCCAGCGCCGTCATGGCGGTGCCGGCGGCCAGTCGTCCGGGCCAGCGGCCCGACTGGTGCTACATCAGCCTCGGGACTTGGGCGCTCATGGGCGTCGAGTCGCCAGAGCCGGTCGTGAACGACGAGGTGCTCAAGCTCAACTTCACGAATGAAGGCGGCGTTGGCAACACGTTCCGCCTGCTGAAAAACATCTCGGGGTTGTGGCTGGTGCAGGAGTGCCGCCGGGTGTGGAACCAGGCGGGCCGCAACTGGGATTGGGAGGATCTAAACAAGCTCTCCGCCGCCGAGAAGCCGCTGGTCACGTTCATCGATCCAGATGCCCCCGACTTCCTCGCTCCCGAGAACATGCCCGACGCGATCCGGCAGTATGCCGCCCGGAGCGGCCAGACGGTTCCGGAGAACGAGGGCGCGGTGCTCCGATGTGCCTTGGACAGCATCGCCATGAAATTCCGCCAGGTGCTGGCCATGTGCGAGAGGTTGGCCGGCGGCCGAATCGAGACGGTCCACATCGTGGGCGGCGGCACCAAGAACCGCCAACTCTGCCAGGCCGCCGCCGACGCCTGCGGGCGCCGCGTCCTGGCGGGCCCGGTGGAAGCCACGGCCACGGGCAATATCATGATGCAGGCCGTGGCCGCGGGCGAGGTCGGCGATATTGCCCAAGCCCGCGAAGTGATTCGCAACAGTTATCCCATGGAGCAGTACGAGCCGCGCGACACGGCAGCATGGGACGAAGCATTCGACAGGTTCACTCGCGTTGCACAAGGTTGAAGATCTTAAACAAGGAGCATGGATATGATCAGGGTCGGCATTGCCGGAATCGGCTTCATGGGGATGACCCATTTCAATGCCTACAAGCAGGTCTCGGATGCGAAGATCGTCGCCCTGTGCGAGAAAGACCCCGTGCGGCTCTCGGGCGACTGGCGGTCGATCAAGGGGAATTTCGGACCGCAGGGCGAGATCGTCAATCTCGCGGGAATCGCACAATACTCGGACCTCGAGGAAATGGTGAAGGACCCGAACATCGACATGGTCGACATCTGCCTGCCGCCGTCGTTCCATGCCGGCGCGGCGGTCACGGCATCCAGCGCCGGCAAACACGTCCTCTGCGAAAAGGCGATCGCCCTGCACGCCGAGGACGCCGATCGGATGGTCGCCGCCGCCAGGAATGCAGGCAAGATGTTGATGATCGCCCACGTGCTGCCGTTCGTGCCCGAGTACCACTTCGCGTACAAGGCTCTGGTCGACGGGACCTACGGAAAGTTCCTGGGCGGAAGCTTCAAGCGGGTGATTTCCGACCCGCTTTGGCTCAAGGACTTCTATGACCCCAACGGCTGCGGCGGCCCGATGGTCGATTTGCACATCCACGATGCCCATTTCATCCGCCTGATTTGCGGCATGCCGAAAACGGTTCGGAGCGTCGGCCGGATGCGGGGCGAGGTGGCCGAGTATTTCACGAGCCAGTTCCTCTTCGACGATCCGCGGCTGGTCGTTACCGCTACCAGCGGGGTGATCAATCAGCAGGGACGGCCCTTCACCCACGGCTATGAAATGCACTTCGAGAAGGCCACCCTCGCGTTCGACTCGGGGATGAATTTTCCTTTGACGGTGTACGACGACAAGGGTGCGGTGATCCATCCCGAGTTGGGCCCGCCGGATATGCTGGCCGCCTTCCCGCCGGAACTGAACGAAGCGGTTCAGGCGATCCAGAGCGCCAAGCCGTCCGCACTGCTGGATGGTTCGCTGGCTCGCGACGCGCTGGTGCTCTGCCAGAAGCAGACCGAGTCGATCGTTTCCGGGCAACCGGTTCAGGTCTGACGATCCCAAACAGCAACCAGCGCGGCTGCTCGCCACGACTCCGGCCATTCTCCGGCGTCGGGGATCGATGGTGGCAGCCGGGCCGGTGGGACGCGATAGGCCGAATGTTCCGGACAAAGCAGTTCTGCGCTGCCGCCGCACCGTACACGTCCGACGCCTGCTGCGACCCCTCCAATGCTTGCCGGAGCTACTTCTCCACCGCCCGCCGCAGGCGTCGCAATGGGATCCTGCTCGTTTGCGGCCTGCCGGTCGTAGGGATTGTAGGGCGGAGAATTTCTTCCGATTTTTTGACGTTGCGGTAAACGTGTCCTATAGTGAACTTGGCTGCGGGCTTTGGCCCCGGCCTCCTGCCTTGCCGCTCTCGGAGAGCACCGGGCGGCACAAGCGAGCTTCGCGCTTGAGGGATAGTCGTTGCGCTGGACTGTAGCGCAAGGATGGGGCTTGAAAAAGCGACCGACGGTTTTTCCCTGAGATGGACACGATGATGCGACGAAGGATCTCTCCCGCCGGCGGTGCGCTTGCCGCCTGTCTGGCAGTTCTCTTCCTCCTTCCCGGTACACTTCCCGCGGAAACAACGCCCACGCTCATCTCCATCCGGAGCATTGAGGTCGGCGACGTTCTGCGCCGCGGAAGAGAGTTGGAACTCCAGGGCCGCTGGAGCGAAGCGGCGGCCTATTACGAGGAAGCGGTCCGCCAGCACCCGGGCGACGACAGCCTTCAGCGACGGTTCGACTTCACCCGGCTCCACTACGACGTGTGCCGCCGGTACGCCGACCGCAGCTTCCGGGATCTGTTGTCGCAGCTCTCCCTCCAGCAGGCCCTCGATATCCACGGCGAGGTGATGCTCAAGCTGCAGGCCCACTACGTCGAAATGCCGAAGTGGAAGGAGTTGGTCGAACGCGGTACCAATGGTCTGGAAGTCGCGCTGACCGAATCCGCCTTTCTCGAAGCGCACGGCGCGGCAACGGACTCCGCTACGTTGGACGCGTTCCGCCGTGAACTTCGCCAGGTGATCGGGGTCACGGTCGTCCAATCGCGGGCCGATGCGACACGGGCCGTCGCCACCGCGGCTCAACTCGCGTGGCAGCGGCTCAGGCTGCCCCCCGCCGCCGCCGTTCTCGAATACACCTGCGGCGCGACCAACACGCTCGACCCCTACACCGCCTACCTCACGCCCGACCAGTTGACCGAAGTCTATTCGCAGATCGAAGGGAACTTCGTCGGCTTGGGCGTCGAGTTGAAGGCTGAGGATGGAGCACTGCTGATCGTCCGCGTGATTCCGGGCAGCCCGGCGGAAAAGGCCGGTGTCGTGGCGGGCGATCGGATTACGGCCGTTGACGGCCAACCCACCGCCCGGTACTCCACCGACCAGGCGGCCAACCTGCTTCAAGGCGAAGCGGGAACTGTCGCCGTGCTGACGCTCGCTCGGGCAGACGACCAGCCGCACCGCGTCGCGGTCCGCCGCGAGCGGGTGGAAGTGCCCAGCATCGACTCGGTCAAAATCCTCGACGGCACCGATCAGGTCGGCTATCTTCGGCTCACGTGTTTTCAGAAGACGACGACCCACGATCTGGACAACGCGTTGTGGACCCTCCATCGGGCCGGCATGAAAAGCCTGATCATGGATCTTCGCGGCAATCCGGGCGGTCTGTTGATCACGGCAGTCGAGGTGGCGGACCGCTTCGTCTCGCAAGGCGTGATCGTCTCGACTCACGGGCGCAACGTGCGGGAGGACTTCACCTATTCAGCCCATGAAGCGGGTACGTGGCGAGTGCCGTTGGTGGTGCTGATCGACAAGGATAGCGCCAGCGCAGCGGAGATCTTCGCCGGAGCGATCCGCGACCACCGGTGCGGAATCGTCGTCGGCACGCGCAGCTACGGGAAGGGATCCGTGCAGGGGATCTTCCCGCTGAACTGTGCCCAGGCCGGAGTGCGGCTTACCACGGCCAAGTTCTACTCGCCCAACGGCCACGCCTATGCCGGGATCGGCGTGGAGCCCAACGTGGTCGTACATCAGGTCGCCCGCCCCGTCGAGGACGACCAGGCGGTCTCTCGCGGCACCCACGACGACCCGATTCTCACTGCCGGTATTCAGGCCCTCCAGCAGGCCCTCGCCCGGCGCTAGCCACAGCTACGGGGCAACGCTTCACACGCGAGCCGCCTTACCCCTTGCCGTGCCGGTTCCGGCATCGTACACTGCCGGCGTAATCCCTTACGCCGGACAAAGCGGGCAGCACACGGGGCGCGCCGGTAGCCTCGCCCTGTCCGGAGTCTCGGTGCCCTCGACGTGCAGCAAAGGCAGCAAGCCATGTCCTCGCTAAAAAGAATCCTGGTCACCGGCGGAGCCGGCTTTCTCGGCTCTCATCTCTGCGAACGCCTTGTTGCCCAGGGCCACGATGTCATCTGCCTCGACAATTTCTTTACGAGTCAGAAATCGAACGTCGCCCATCTCCTCGACCGGCCCAATTTCGAACTGGTCCGCCACGACATCACGCTGCCGATGTTCCTGGAGGTCGACGAGATCTACAATCTCGCCTGCCCCGCCGCTCCGGGGCACTACCAGTACAACCCCATCAAGACGATGAAGACGTCGGTGATGGGAGCGATTAACTCCTTGGGAATGGCCAAGCGGTGCCGGGCGAAGATCCTCCAGGCCTCCACGAGCGAAGTCTACGGCGACCCCGAGATCCATCCTCAACCGGAGTCCTATCGCGGTGCGGTGAACCCGATCGGACCGCGTGCCTGCTACGATGAGGGCAAGCGGGCCGCGGAAACGCTGTTCATGGACTACCATCGCATGAACCGCGTCAACGTCCGCCTGGTGCGGATCTTCAATACCTACGGCCCTCGCATGCATCCCTTCGACGGCCGCGTGATTTCCAACTTCATCCGCCAGGCGTTGACCGGCGAGGACATTACCATCTTCGGCGACGGCAGCCAAACCCGGTCGTTCTGCTACCGCGACGACCTGATCGAGGGCATGCTGAGGATGATGGATGCCCCGGACGACTTCATCGGGCCGGTCAACCTTGGCAACCCGGGCGAGTTCTCCATCCGCGAGTTGGCCGAAATGGTCATCGAGATGACCGGCACGTCTTCGAAGCTGGTCTACCGCCCGTTGCCCGTCGACGACCCGACCCAGCGGCAACCGGATATCACGCTTGCCCGAGAGCGACTCGGCTGGGAGCCGGCCGTCCCGCTTCGAGAAGGCCTGGCGAAGACGATCGATTGGTTTCGCTCGATCGACATGGATCACTACCACCCCCCGACTCCGCACTTCTGACCGTTCAAAACAGCCTCGTCGGCGCCCACGGCCGGGCGGTTCGAGACACGGGGACGGTTTTGAAATCGTCTCTAATCGTATCTCGACAGCAATTTCTCAAGGTCCAGCTCCGTCGACGGCGTGATGTCCGCCTTGAGAATCTTCCGCATCTGCTCCAGCGCCGTTCGGTTCTCTTCTTCGGTATTCGACGCGACGCAGTCCGCCGGTACGACGAGGTTCAAATCCCGCATGTAGGCGTCGTTGGCGGTGAACAGAACGCAGATGTTTGCCGCCAATCCGGTAAGGATCACGGTCCACACTCGCAGATACTGCAGGAGGATATCCAATGTCGTCGAAAAGAAACCGTGCAGATCGGGGTTCTTGCCTCGGCCATGGGCCATGGGGGGTCCTCAAGTGAGCCGCTTCTGGAAGTTCCGCTCCAGCACGCCTTTCACGCCGGACATCAGCGGACTGGCCAGCAGCCGCCCGAGCAACGGGATGTCGCCCGTGACGTGAACCTCCTCCGGATCGACCCGCATCCGGATCTCGAACCCGGTGCCTGCCAACTGCACCGAACTACGATCCTCCGACCACTCGACGTGCTGAATGATTCCTGGAAACTGGCCGGTGAGCTGGCTTACCGACGATGCGAGGTGCGTTCTCGCCTCGTCGAGAGTCTTTCCATGTTTGAAGGACAGTCGTACGAGTGACATGCGGCGATGGTCCTCAAAACAGCGAACTCCGGCCTTTGGCGGGCGACTCGATCGGGGCGGACCCTCACGCCACGATCTCTCTCCGCCGGTTCAGATAGTCCCAGACGACGTACCGATCCAGATCCTTCCCCGCCGTGAAAAACACCCTCCCCGCCGTCGATTCCGCCAAGCGGTAGGCGAACTGCACATCCTCGCTCGACTGCGACCAGCTCGGCAGCAGGAAGATGTTGATCGTGATCGCCTCCCGCTTGCAGTGCTGCCCCTCGCGAAGCGTGGCCTCCTCGGTCTGCCGGTGGGCCGGGTAGAGAAGGTAAAGAAACTGCTCTTCGAAATGGGCGGTCGGCAATCCGTCGGTGATCAGGATGATTTGTCGATTGGGCGTGTCCTGGTTGGCAAGAAAGCGACGGGCGAGCTGGAGTCCATGCTGCAAGTTGGTGAAGTGGGGCGGGATGTCGAACTCGCTGATCCGCTCGTCGCTCATGTCCGCCCGCAGACGCACGACCGGCTCGTAGACCGTCACCGGCTTCGGCATCAGGCCGGCGATCTCGCTGACGTGCCTCGCCTTGGCGAACGTGTACATCTCCACGAACTGAAGGTAATCGCCGGGATACTCGCGGCGGATCAGCCCTTCCAGCGCCAGCCCCATCCGCTTCACGTCGACGTAGAGCCCGTTGTACCGCATCGATCCGCTCATATCGAGACAGACGACCGTAGCACACTTCGGCGCGTTTCGGGTGCGGTGGATCTCGATGTCGTCCGGCTTGATGCGGATCGGCAGACCGGGGCCGCCGCGGATCATGGCGTTGATGAAGGAACCCGGAATGTCCATATTCGTGATCGAGTCGCCGAACTCGTAGGGTTTCGTTCGTTGCATCTCGACCGCGCCTTCGCCGACGATCGGCCCCTGGTGGCGGCCGCTCCGCGACGCCTCCAGGTTTGCGAAAATCCGCTCGAGCAATCGCCCCTGGAAAAGCCGGTAAGCCTTGGGCGTGAGCTGGTAGCCGCGGGCGGTCTTTTCCAGGCCCTGTTGTTCGGCCATCTGCCGGATATACTCCTCGATCTGGCGGCCCAATTCGCGAAGCCTGTCGACGTCGCCCGGTTCGGCGAATTCGGACAATTCTTCCAGGTCGATCAATCCGACCTGCGCGGTTTTCATGGCCTCTTCGAGCTGCTTCAGCAGCCGATCGATCGTCTCCAGCTCCTCCTTGACCTCGAGCGCCTTGGGGATCGTCATCGGGGTGCGGCCGGTGAATTCGTACTTCGCCGCCAGTTCGTCGATCTGGTACTTCGCGCCCAACCGGTCGAGAAGCTGGACCAACTGCCGCGCGAACGGACCGCGGTCGTTGTCCACGCGGAACCACAGCCGCTCCAGGTCGTAGAGCTGCTCCTCCTCGAACGCGTGTTCGTAGCGGTCCTTGAGATTCTTGGGCGGCTTGATCCGCTCGCCCAAATCCCGGTATTGCTTCCGAGCCTCCTTTTGCACCTGGTCGGTCTCGTAGGTCGCCAGAATCTTCCGCTTTCGCTCCCGCAGCATTTCCATCAAGGCGTCGAGGTTGGGACCGAGGCCCGCGATCTGGCTGGGATCGATCTTCACGGCACGGGCGAGTTCCTCCTCGGTAAGCTCCCGCATCGTGCCGTAGGAAAGCATGTGGTCGAACGCCCCCGAGACCAGATCCGGCGGCGGCTGCGTCGGGCTGGGAATATTCTTGGGGTCGTATCGCTGGTACGTATGGATGATGCCGCCCAGCGGCCTAGGGGACTTCATACACGATCCTTCCATGGTGTTGCGAACGAGAAACGAGATCCGACGCGTACAGCCCGGCCAACACGAACTCCACGCACGAAGCCCGCACCGCCGGATCCGTCGATGCATTGACCTCGAAGGCCTTGTCCCAGGCGGGCGGAACTCGCTTGAGCCGATCGGCGTAGGCGCTCGACGGAAGCATGTCGCCCACCTCGATCTTGACGCCCCGCGAGAAGATCTCGGCGATATCCGCCAGGCCGTGCCGTTCCACGTACTCGTGAAAGACGTCACGGATGGCTTCGGCCAGGATCGAGTCGAGCACTTGCCGTTCCGACATCTGGTGGCTCGACATCATATCCAGTTCGAGCTTACCCAGCGAGGAAGAGTAGAGATGTCCCAAGTCGCTGATCCGCGGCACGGCGGGACGCTCGCCCAGCACTGCGCCTCGCTGCCGCGCGCTGGCCACCATTGCCCGGTAGTTGGCGATGCTGAACCGCGCGCTGACCCCCGATTGCTGGTCGATGTACTTCGACTTCCTGGCGACAACGCTCATCTGCTCGATGATCTCGCGCATGAAGTACGGGACCACGACCGGAAAGTCCCCGCCCAGGTCCACTCCGGCCTCCTGCTCGATGATCTCGATGCCCAAGGACCGCTCGTGAGGGTAATGGGTATGGATCACGGAGCCGATCCGGTCCTTGAGCTGGGGGATCACCTTGCCGCTGCGGTTGTACGTGGCAGGGTTCGCCGAGAACAGGATCATCACGTCGATATCGAAGCGGATCGGATAGCCTCGGATCTGGACGTCGCGTTCTTCGAGAATGTTGAACAACCCGACCTGCACCAACTCGTCGAGCTCAGGCAGTTCGTTGATCGCAAAGATGCCGCGATGCATCCGGGGGATGAGGCCGAAGTGCAGGGCGTCTTCCGCCGACATGCTCACGCCGCCGGCCAGTTTGGCCGGATCGATTTCGCCAATCACGTCGGCGAATTTCGTGCCCGGAGCCAGCCGCTCGGCGTAGCGTTGCTCCCGGGGCCACCAGGCAACCGGGATCTCGTCCTCGGGCATGTTCATCACGGCATCGCGCCCGGCCTTGGTAATCGGCTTGTACGGATCCTCGTGAAGGGCGGCGCCCGGAATATCGAGATAGGGCACCTCCTCGTCGAGGAAACGGACCAGAAGCCGCATCAGCCGGCTCTTAGCCTGGCCTTTCTCGCCCAAGAACAACAGGTCATGCCCGGCGATCAGGGCAATATTGATTTCCGGGATGACGGTCTCTTCGTAGCCGACGATGCCAGGGAAAAGTTCTTCATCCTGGCTGAGCATCTGCATGAAGTTGTCGTAGATTTCCCGCTTAACCGATTTCGACACCCAGCCGCTCTCGCGGAGTTCGCCGAGGGTAGCGGGTTTGGTAGTTGCCGTGGCCATAAGATTCGTGGGTTTTCCTCTTCGAGAGTCCGTTCGTGGTGTGCGACCAGCCCTACGCGCCGAACTGTCTGCGGTGGGGGCTACCGTGTATTCTAACGCCGGCGGTGCGCGAGTTAAGGAAACGGCCGTTCCCACGGCCCGCGGTCAGCATCGCCAAGGCCCTTCCGCGAGGGGGTGGCTTCGCCGAAATGTCACGTCTCGGCGGGCTCTGACGCGGAAGATGGCGCAAGGCAGCCGTGACGCGGCGCCCATGCATTGCCCTGACGCGGCCTTTCAGCCAGAATAAACTCTTGCTGTGAGACTTTCCGGCGAATCGTGCCAATCCACCAAAGTGCGGGTACCAGAGAACGAGGGAACCATGACAGAGAAGACTGATCGTCGCAGTTTCTTGAGCAAGACCTTGTTGGGTACGGCCGGAGCCGGGGCGGCCTATTCCATGGAAGAACGAATCCTGCTGGCAGCCATGCAGGACGGCACGAGCCAGAGACCGGCGAACGAGGCCGCGCCGGCGCCGGGCCGGATCCCTTGCGGCCAGATCGGCAACCTGAAGATAAGCCGGCTGCTGATGGGCGGCAATCTGATCGGCGGCTGGGCTCACAGCCGGGACCTGATCTACGTCTCCAAGCTTTTCCAGTCGTATAACACCGAGGCCAAGGTTTTTGAGACGCTCGAGTTGGCCGAGCAACAGGGGATCAATACCATCCAACTCGACCCCGCCTGCCAGGACGTCTTCGTGAAGTATCAGAAACAGCGAGGCAGCAAGATGCAGAGCCTCATCTGCATTTCACCCAAGTCGGACGAGAGCGCGGTCCGCGACCAGATTAAGCTGGTCATCGATAAAGGAGCGACGTTCTTGTACACGCACGGCGGCGCTACGGATAAGCTCACGATGGACCGCCAGTGCGACGCCATCGGCAAAGCTGTCGATTTGATCAAGGCGGAGGGCGTGCCTGCGGGCGTCGGTGGACACGCGCTGGAAACCGTGGCGGCTTGCGAGGAGCAGAAGCTTAATCCCGATTTCTATGTGAAGACCTATCATCTCGACCGCTACTGGTCGATGAGCCCGGAGGAGAACCGGGAACCGTTCTGCTGGTTCAAGCCGCATAAATCCGGACACGACGAGTACAACGACAACATGTGGTGCCTCAATCCGGACGAGACCGTCGAATACATGGAGAAGATTGAAAAGCCCTGGATCGCCTTCAAAGTGCTGGCGGCCGGCGCCATTCCGCCGCGAATGGGCTTTTCCTCCGCATTCCGCAACGGTGCGGATTTCATCTGCGTCGGGATGTTCGACTTCCAGGTTGCCGAAGACGTGAAGATCGCCCTCGAGGCCTTCGAAAAGAGCAACCGGCGAAAGCGCCCCTGGCGAGCGTGATACCGCAGCCCGGCCGCCGGCAACCGGCCCGTTCACATCCGTACTTCGAGCCTATCGCACTCCCTGCGCCTCCAGGCGGTTGATCTCTAATTGCCAGCTACGGCGCTGTTCGTCGGTCGTTTCCGGGTCGGGTAGCAACGAACGCCGGGTGCAGTTCACCAGGGCCTGGAGCGTCTGGTAGCGGCGGGTCAGTTCAATCGCCGGGGGAAGGTGGTCCTGGACGATCGCCGCAACGTCGTCGATCGATGCCGGGGATTTCGCCTTGAGCGAAGAGCGCAATGAGGCGAACGCGGCCGCGGAATACCCCTCGGTGAGCTTGTCGATTCGCTGGATCGCGTCGTCGTCGACCTCCAGCAGCGCGCCGTGGAGCACCCAGCGGACGAACTCCCGGCGGTCTTCTCCCTCGGGATCGAGCACGGGAATAATCAGATCGCCGACGCGTCCCGGACGGCGGATGTCGGGCGAAAGGAGGTGGATCCTGGCGGTCATCAGCAGCCAGACGACCTTGCCGCGGAGGCGGGGATCGGACATCATCGCCTGGATTTTGCCGGTCAGTCGCCGCTCCGTGCTGTGCGTCTCGTCGCCAACTCCGCCGAACTGGGTATCGGCCTCGTCGACGAAGATCAGCACGCGGTCCAGCGCCTCCAGCGTACGGCGCAAACGTTCGAAGATCACGTCGGTCTGGCCGAACCATTGGCTGCGGATGTTCTTGATCACGAGCACCGGCATGTCCAACTCGCCGGCAACGGCCTCGAAAATGAACGTCTTGCCGCCGCCAATCGGCCCCGCTACCGCCGCGCCGGGCAATGCCCGGTCGGCCGGGGCACGGAACCGCGGCAACAACTCGTCGCGGAGGAACTGTTTCAGTCGCGAGAAACCGACCACGTCCTCCAGCGTGTGCGAGGGCTTCTTGAACTCGACCACGTCTTCGCCGATCTGGCCCTGGATGAACTCCTCGACTTTGCCGATGGTCTCCGCAGGGGTGAGGCCCTGCTGCGTGTAGGCTGCGCCGATCAGGAGTTGACGCAGGGCGTGCGTCGACAGCCCGGCCGTGTACGCGGCTAGGTCGGAAGGGGTAGACCAGAGCGTCACCTCCGATCGTGCCGTGGTCAGGAACGACTCGACGTAGTGCAGCCGATCTGCCGAACTCGGCGGCGAGATCTCGACCGGCAAAACCTGTGGCAGCCGTGAAATCCGCGGATGGACGAGGCTCCTCGACTCGGCGATCAGGCACACCGAATCGCGGCCGTTCAGAAAAGCCGGATCGCAAAACCAGTCCTGCACGATGCTGATCCGGTGCAATTGCCGATCGTTGAGCGAGGCCACGTCGCCGGAGCCGGCGGGCAGAAGCATGTCGGCCGCCTCGATGAAAACGAGCAGGTTGCCCAGCCCGGAGGACCGCGAGCAGATCGTCATCTGCCGCAACGCTTCCAGGGCGAGTGTGGGGTTGCCGATCGCGTCCAGGAGCAACCGGTCGAACTCCATCCCAAGCCGCTCCATCTCCGACGGTCCTTTGTTGCGCAACTCGCGGATCAGGAGGGAATCGACGTCGGCGCCCGCCTTCCAGCCGATCCAGGCATTCTTGAGCTTCTCGCGATGGTCGAGTATTCGGATCGGGCCGTTCAGTTCATAGACCAGCCGGATCAGCCTGGCCGAACTCGATTTCTCGCACAGAAAGGGGATCAGCGGAACATACTGGCTGCCGTTGAAAAACAGGTCGTAGACGTTCCCGCAGAGGATCACGCTCCGCGACTGATCCGAGTTGAGGATACGCGCCAACCGGGTATAGAAGTCGTAAGTATGTTCGGACATAGGTTTCGATTCACCTCCGCATAGTCCGCGATCTGGACCGTTTGCACCGGAGGGTGGGTCACAGGGCACACCGGTGCGGACAGCCGGATCGGGGCCCGGTCGATCGGTTGCTCCCACCCATCCTATACTTTGTGATTACCCCCCATTTTAAGCGGATCTGTCGTAAGGTTCGCCTCGGCGCAGATCCGGCAACATGCTATCGTACTCGCACAAACTCGTTACGTCGTGGAGGGGGCCGGCTCCAGTCGCAATCTCAGGCGGATAATGGAATTGGCCGAAAAACGGACCAGCCCCCGGTGTGGGCCTAAACTACACCCCTCACGGTAGGCCGAAAGGAATTCGGTGATGCTCGCAGGGCTACTCGCTTTTTCCGTGTGGACAGTAGGCAAGGTGGCGGCGATTGCCGCGGGCCTCGCCATTGCCTTCTTCTTCGCCCAATTGGTTCATCTCTCTACAGTATTGGCCTGGGGCGACGAGAAGACGCGCGGAAACAACTACTACGGCCTCCGACCGGCCGAGCGGCAACGGTTCAAGAAGCTCCTGGTCTACCACCGTTTGCTCTTGAGCCCGACGATCGGACTTCTCAGCCGCATCTCTCGCTTCAACATCGCCAGAATCGGCTTTTCCTATCAAGGCGTGGCGGGACCGCGAGGAACCTGCAGCCCCGAAAGCTTCCGCAAGGCGGCCGAGTACCAGCCGCAGCCTTGCGACATCTTCGTCGCCACCCAGATGAAATGCGGCACGACCTGGATGCAGCACGTCGTCTATCAGGTGCTCACGCGGGGCAGCGGCGACCTGGTCGCATCCGGGACCGCGCTGTACAGCTTTTCCCCGTGGATCGAATCCCTTCGAAGCATCTCCATCGACGATGCCCCGCTCGTCGGCGCGGAGCGGCCGTCGAGGATCATCAAGACCCACCTGCCGGCGCAACGGTGTCCCCATGCGGCCGAGGCGAAATACATCTATGTCGTCCGGCATCCGTTGTCGTGCTTCGCCAGTTGTGCGGATTTCCTCGCCACGAACGCCGGCGCGTTTGCCGCGGACCTGGAGACGATCGAGACATGGTTCCGGTCCGAGGAGTACATGTGGTGGGGCACATGGCCTGCGCACGTGAAAGGCTGGTGGAACTGGTCGCGGCAGCATGCCAACGTGCTGTTCGTCTCCTTCGAGGAGATGAAGAAGGACCTCCCCTCCACCATCCGGCGAGTTGCCGAGTTTCTGAAGATCGCGCCACTGGCCGAGGAAGAAGTCGCGCAGATCGCCTACAAGTGCAGCTTCAACTATATGCGCGAGCACGACGACCTGTTCGAAATGAACCCGCCGCATCTCCTTCAGAGCCAGTCGGCTTTCTTCGTGAGCGGCAAGTTGGATCGACACAAAGACGTTCCCGAAGACCTTCGCCAACGCATACTCGCCTGGTGCAAAGCGGAGATGAGCGCAAGCGATTTTCCGCTCCGGGAGTATTACCCAGACGTCGCGGAGGCGGGGGGTGCCCCACTTCGCCCCCGGCCGACCCGCGGCGTTTCCGTCTGATGTCGGGTTGGCTGGAGCCCGCACGGCGATAGGCTCTCGGGTAAGTACTGTCGGCCATCGTGCCAAAAAATGCGCCTGAATTGCCCTTCCCCCGCGGCCGGGAATTTGCTACTAACCACCCGATTGTCGGCAGGTTCGGCTTCGTTCCAACCGGCTGAGACTCTTGCCGACGCGGAATCGCAGATTTCCGAGCAGCATCGCCTTCCCGGGTGCCTTTTCCATGAAACGCTTTCTCATCCGCATGTCGACGCTGGCGACCATCGTGGTCCTGGGATGCATCGCGATCGCACAAGCCCAGAAGGGCGTCAACCGCCCGGCAGCCAAGCCCGTCGCTTCAGTCGGCGGCGACCCGGCGAGGGCGGAGGGATCGACGCCCCAGCCGGCGCTCTTCCCCGCCACCGTTGCGCCACCTCGCGAGTTTCCCGCCCCTTCATCAACAAACCCTCTCCGCCCCGGCCGTCCGCCGGAGTCGAGTCCTGCGGTCCGCGCCTCCGGCTTCGCCGGCGACATTGCCGCGGAATCCGCCCAAGCCTCCTCGATTGCTGCGGCCGAAGAAGTGCCGCTAGGGTTGAATGGCCCCGCCGATCCGCCGGGCCTCCGCCGCGTCGCGGATCCGTTTGTCCGCGCCGGCCACTCCCCGGAGTCGTCGGCCAGCCCCGAGATGAATCTGCCCACCGCCGGGCAGGCACCGCCGGCCCTGGCAGCGGCCAGTGACATTGCGCCGGCTCAGCCGCTCCCGGCACAGGACACCTCTTTTCCGACGACCGAGGTTCCGGCCGCGGCACCACCCGCCTTTTCAGGCCCACCCACGTCGCCCGCCGTGGCCGCGCAGAGTCCCGGCTCCCCCGAACCCGGTCCGATCCAGGCCGACGCCTTTGCTCCGGCCAACCCAATGCCGGCAACTGCCACTGCCGGGCCGATACAGCAGTTTCCGACAACCAACGAGCTCCAGGGACCGCCCGCCCAACTCGAAGCGTCGAACCCACCGACCGACGGCACCGCAACAGCCGCTGGCACAGGCACTCCTGGCACCGCCCAGTTGGAAGGGCCGCAGACACCGCAGGTGACCGTTCAGAAATTCGCCCCGCAGGAAATCCAGGTCGGCAAGCCGGCCAAGTTCCAGGTCAAGGTGCAGAACACCGGCCAGGTGGCGGCCCACAACGTGGAGATCCGCGACGAAGTTCCCCGCGGAACCCAGTTGATCTCCACGACGCCTCCTGCTAGCCGAGGCGTCCGCGGCGAACTGGTCTGGCCCTTGGGAACTCTCCAACCCGGAGAGGAAATGTCGGTAGAAATCGAGCTCATGCCCGTGGCCGAGGGAGAGATCGGCAGCGTGGCCAGCGTGGCCTTTCACGCCGAGGCATCCTCGCGAAGCATCGCCACCAAGCCGGAGCTGGTCGTACAGACCGTCGCGCCGCGCCAGGTCCTGATCGGCGAGGAGGTGGTGCTGTCGATCACCGTCGCCAATCCCGGCAGCGGCATTGCCACGGGTGTGGTCATCGTGGAGCGCGTGCCCCCGGGGCTGCAACACGCGGCCGGCGCGGAACTCGAATACGAGATCGGAGAGCTCCGGCCCAATGAAAGCCGCCAGATCGAGCTTCGCATGGTTGCCACGCAGGCGGGACGGGTCACCAACGAGCTCACCGCACGCGGAGCCGCAAATCTACGCGCCGACGACCGTGTCGAAATCGAGGTGCTCGCGCCGCGGCTCGAGGTCGCCGTGGACGGTCCCAAACGCCGCTACCTCGAGCGCGAAGCGGTCTACAACGTCTCCGTGTCGAACCCGGGAACGGCCCCTGCCCACCAGGTGGAATTGGTCGCCCATCTCCCCGCCGGCATGAAATTCGTCGGTGCCAATAATTCCGGGTACTTCGACCAGGCAACTCAGAGCATCCACTGGGTGCTCGAGGAACTTCCCGCCAACGAGACCGGCACGGTGCAATTGACGGCCATTCCCACCGTCGCCGGCGAGCACGCGATCCGCGTCTCCGGAACGGCCGACCGCGGCCTCTCGGATGAACATCAGCAGGCGATCCTGGTGGAAGGGATCGCGGCCATCCTTTTCGAAGTGGTCGACGTGGAGGATCCGATCGAGGTCAACGGCGAAACGACGTACGAGATCCGCGTGGTGAACCAGGGCTCGAAAGCGGCTACGAACGTTCACCTCGTGGCCGAGTTGCCCGCGGGCATGAAGGCGGTCGCCGCCGAAGGGCCCACGCGCAACGGCGTGAACGGTAACCAGGTGCGTTTCGAGCCGCTGGGGCGTCTGGCGCCCAAGGCCGATACCACGTATCGAATTCGGGTCCAGGGGATTCAACCGGGCGACCAACGGATCCGCGTTCAGCTCCACACCGACGAGCTCCAGCCGCCGATCACCAAAGAAGAGAGCACGCGGGTCTACGCCGATCAGTGACCGTCACGGAGTGGGGACTGGCTCATTTTGCGGAGTCTTCGGAGCAAAATGTGCCTGTCCCCTTCTTCTCGCAGGCTCTTCTCCTGACAGCACGAAGACGTCATGTCGTCGGAGCAAAATGTGCCTGTCCCCTTCTTCTCGGGAGGTTTTGGGACAGGCTCTAAATCGCCGCCAGCGCTCCGCGGACGTACCCGACCGATTCGGCCAGCCCCGGCAGCGGGTCGTCGGGATCCTTCTCGTATTCGAACGACACGACGCGCGAGTAGTCGATCTTTAGCAGCGTCTTGAGGAAGGCCGGGATATCGATCACGCCGCGGCCGATCTCGACGGTCGTGCCTTCGGTAGCCGGCGCCGTCACGTCCTTGATGTGAACGTCGAGCAGGCGATCGGCGAATCGCTCGGCGTCGCGAATCGGATCCGCCCCGATGCGGAGCGTGTGCCCGATGTCGATGCACAGACCGATCCGCTTGTCGAGATCCTTGACACGCTCGATGATGCTCTCGGGCGTCGGGTAGACCTTATCGCCGGGGCCGTGGTTGTGGATCGCCACAACCATATCGTATTGCTTGACTTTTTCATTGACTAAAGGCAGCACGTCCGGCATGGGCACGCCCACGATGGTCGTCATCCCTGCGGCCTTGGCATACTCGAACGTTTGGTTCACCTCGGCTTCGTTCTTCATCGTGATCACGCCTCCGCCGTAGAGTACCATACCGGCGGCCTTCACCTGCTCGACGGCCTTGGCGATCTCCTCGGGCGAAGCGTCCAACGCAAGGTGGAACGACTTGAGACAGACCCAATTGAGCCCGACGCGTTTGGCCATCGCCAGCGTCTGGTCGAGCGAAAACTTCCGCGTCGTGTACGATGCCAGTCCGAGTTCGAACGGATAGTCCCGTTTCTTGCGAGTTTCGGCGCCGCGCGCTGCCGTCCGGGCGCTCTCCGTTCCCGTCATCGCCAACACTGCGGCGCCGGCTCCGGCCGCCGCAAGAAACCCACGCCTGGTCTGTTTCGTTGTCATCTCTTTGTCTCCGGTCGTCATGATGCAGCAATCCTCGGTTTGGAAGTATCTATGGGGCTACGTGGCCGCGGCCCACCTGCATATCCTGCGGCTTTCAGCATTTCGGTATTCCCGTTGAGCTTACGCCGAGGCCAATCGGATGTCAAACGCCACCCAGCCGGAATGTCTCCCCTCTGCGCTCGCGCGCTCCTCTGCGTTTCCCCCTTCCCGTTTTCGGGCTGAAGCTGCCGGTGCCATCCGACCATCCCAGCTTCCCATCCCATCTTCGTTTCTGCCATTTTCTTTTCTGTTAGAAACCCGTCCGGATCGTTGTGTGGGGCCTGAGCGCGATCTCGCGGAGGGCAGCCCGTACCAGTCCGCGCTGCGAGTCGTCGGTTTCGGCTCGCATGCGTGCGAGACGTTGGCCTCAAGAAAGACCCTCTGCCCGGCAGCGAGGTCGTCTTGCTAAGCCGCCGACATACCAGCATCTTGGGTGGGTGAAAACTCAGTGGTTCGATCGGCTGAATCGACCTCCGGTTCTGTTCCACCGATTTCTTCATCCGTGCCCCGGCTTTGCCATCCGTGCTACTTTATCCTTGAGTTGTTCTGATAGCACGGATGGCAAGGCCGGGGCACGGATGAAAATGAGGAAGAAAGATGGAAACCCAGCAAGCCGATCGTATGCCCCCGTTTTCACCTCCCCACCAGCATCTTCATTTCTCCACTCCGGCGCCTATCCCTTTCGTGCACCGTTCCAAGAATTTCCCGGATTTTCCCGCGCACCCCCGCCACGCAACTCCTTCCCGGGCAGACTTTTCCGCAGACACCTTCCATCAATCTGCCCCGTGGCCGAAAAAAGTCCTTGCGAAAAGGCGCCGCACCGGCTATCTTGAATAGGCATAAGTGAACGCGTGTACCCTTACTGCGGCCTGTTCCCACTCCCCATGACCAAGACGCTAATGACCAAGAACCATCAGGCCCACGTCGGCTCGGTCATCGGCATCCGCGGCTCGATCTGTGCCCTGCGCCGATCCCGATTCCAGGGTCGCCTGGCACCTGAATTGGACCCAAGCCCCCCCCAGAAAGGTGTGGAGCCCAAAGTGCCGCCGTTCTGAGAAATTCGCAAGTTGGGCACCACACACGGACGGCGATTCAAACGTCTCGTGCCTGCGTGGCGGAGAGTCTCACCACGATGCTGGACACGCGCGGAGCTTGCAATTCCTTTCCAAAAGCGCCAAGTCTTCCCAAGTACCTGCGAAACCTACGCTCATGGCGGTTGAATCACCCACCCGACTTCATGGTCTGCCCGCGGCGTCGTGAAGTCCGTTCCTGCATCGGCGAGGAGTCGAATATTGGCCTATGGTCATGGGGCCGTAGCGGATATTCTTGCCGTCTCCGATACGAGCCTTGATGGAGGAATCCGACGAACGGCTGGTAAACGATGTCACGTTGGTCCAGCCAGGAAAGGGGACGGGCACCGTGGCCGCGTCGCTTCTTGTACGGAAAATCTTGATGGGCGACGGAGCCAGTCCCCTTTCCTGGGCCGCCGCGTTGGCAGTTTGAGGCGTCATGAATGGGACTTCACCCCCGCCCATGAAAGTAGCTCCGGGCTATTTTCGTAGGAGTAATGGAAGCATGGCGGTCGAGAAGGAACCTCCTAACCGGGTTCCGGAGGTTTTCTCATGATTCATCGGTGGGGCTATCTTTGCTGGCGGAACCTTCGAGTCCGGCAATTTCGAGCCGGGGCGGCCCATTGCCGCGAAGTGCAGCACGAAGTCCTGTTTGCGAAGATCCGGCGGCACGCCGATAGCGATTTCGGCAGGGAGCATCGGTTTTCGGACATCCGGTCGTTGAGCGACTTCCGGCGACAAGTCCCTTTGACGACGTATGAGTACTATCGCCCCTACGTGGAACGGCTGAAGAAGGGCGACCTGCGAGCGATGCTGGGATCGGGCACTCGGCTGTTCATGTTTGCCCTCACCTCGGGAACCACCGGCGATTCGAAGTTCATCCCGGTCACCCGGGATTTTTTTGACGAGTATCGCGAGGGCTGGAATCTCTGGGGTGTCCGGACGTATATCGATCATTGGGATCTCTGCCGCAAGAAGACGCTCCAGTTCAGCAGCGACTGGCAGCAGTTCACTACCGAAGGAGGAACGCCCTGCGGCAACATCAGCGGCCTGGCGGCGGAAACCGCACCGCGGATCAGCCGCCCCATCTTCCTCCTCCCGCGGTACCTGATGAAGATCAAGGATCCGGAGGCTCGCCGCTACACGGCCCTGCGGCTCGCCTTGGCCTCGCGCCGCGTCGGCATGATGATCACCGCCAACCCCAGCACTCTGGTGGAATTGGCCCGGCTGGCCGATCAGCGGCGGGAATCGCTGATTCGCGACCTCTTCGACGGCACGCTTTCTTCCGACGTCGATTTGCCGCGCAGCGTCCGCGATCCGCTGCGTCGAAGCCTCGCTCGGCGACACCGCGAGCGGGCGCGCGAGTTGGACGCGATCGTCCAACGCACCGGCCGCCTTCTGCCGCGCGATTTCTGGCCGGATATGTCGGTCCTGGGAGTCTGGACCGGAGGTTCCGTTGGCGCCTATCTCACGCGCCTCAAAGAATTCTACGGCGATCCGGCGATCCGCGATCACGGATTGTCCGCCAGCGAAGGTCGCATGACGATCCCGTTCCGAGACGGGACCAGCGCAGGAATGCTCGACTACACCCACTCCTTTTTCGAGTTTGTCCCGGAGAATGAACACGGCCGCTCCCATCCCAACGTCCTGGAGGCGCACGAGCTTTGCGAGGGGGAGAATTACTACATCGTCCTGACCACTTCCAGCGGATTCTATCGCTACGACATCCACGACCTGGTGCGGTGCGTTGGCTTTGAAGGCTCGGTGCCTGTCCTGGAGTTCCTCAACAAGGGTTCGCGATTCTCCAACGTCACGGGCGAGAAGTTGAGCGAGTTCCAGGTGGTCTCGGCGGTGCAACGCGGTTTCCGGCAGCTCGGGCTTCCGGTCGAGCTGTTTACGTTGGCTCCGGTCTTCGGCGATCCTCCAAACTATGTCCTGTTGGTCGAAGGGCAACTGAACCGCGATCAGAAGCGGACAATGGCGTGCCAGGTCGATGCAGAGCTGCAGCGGATGAACTGCGAGTACGCCGAACGGATCCAGTCCGGCCGTCTCGGCTCGCTTCGTGTGCGATTGGTTCCTTCCGGCACCTGGGAAGCACTCCGCCGACAGCGGACGGCGCGGATGGGTGCCAGTCTCGAGCAGTACAAACATCCGTGCTTGCTGGGCGACCTCACGTTTGTCGAGCAATTAACCCGCGGCACAGCGGCGGCCGAGCCTGCTCGCCCTTGTGGCCATACGATTTCACACGAGAAGCCCGCGGCTACGCCGCCTGTCTTCCATTTTGGAAATCCGCTCGCGGCGGATACCCAACAACACGCTTCGCCCTGGCAATAGAACGAGCCGGGTAGAGGGGGCACCAGCATTCAGTGGCTAGCGTAACCGTTCACGGGGTGGTCGGGGACTGGTCCATTTTTCGGCCATTGCGCGCATTTTGGCGACAAAGACGTTGGCCGAAAACATGGACCTGTCCCCCTCTCCTCCGCCCCGTGAACGGTTACGTGGCTAGCTGGCAAACCTCGTTCACCTGCCGGGCGAGCCGGCAGGGGTTTCGGGGGATCACTGTTGCTGGATAGGGCCGGGTTCTTTCATGACCTGCAGCGTGACGGGGCCCAAAAGGCCGGAGGGCATGAGCTCCGTTTCTTTCGTCAGCTTGCGGATGTTGGTCTTCGTAAGCCGCTTCTCGGGCGGCAGTCCGTCGTCGCCGATGATGCGGTTCGGCCAGAAATTCACCACCTCGACTTCCAATTCGTTCTCGCCCGGTTTGACGGCATCGCGGATGTCGACGCGGAAAGGCGGTGACCAGGTGATGCCGCACGATCGGCCGTTGACTTTCACCTCGGCAAGCTCGCGGACCTTGCCGAGATCGAGCCAGAGACGCCGGCCCTGCGAAGGTCCGGCTTCCGCGGGCAAATCGAACTTCTTGCGGTAGACGGCCGTGCCTGAATAGAACTTGATGCCCGGTTCAGGACGGTCGGGCCAACTTACCAGGCTGTTGAACTCGACAGTGCCCGGGCCGCCCCACCGTGGATCGAACGTGACGGACCAGGGACCATCGAGTTCCTTCTGCACCGACCGCTCGGTCGTGTTGGTTCGCGCCGTGGCGGGGTGGCTGGCCGCGGGTTCGCGGAAGATGACGAACCAGGAGCCGCAGGGCGGGAAATCCAGCGGTACGCAGATGCGGCCGTCGGTCTCGGCATAGGCGTCGGCGAACCGGTGATCGCCGCTGACTGCGTCCCACAGTTCCGGGGCTTTGCCGGCGACGCGGAATGTGCACGTAACGCTTGCCGTGCGGTCGGCGCGATTGGCGACGAAGTAGATGTCCGTGTCGCCGTCGCGGCGGTGAACGTAGTCGAGGTCCGTTTCCTCGCTGCCGCCGCGGTACTCGAAGTCGGGCATGACGCAGGCGGCCAGGAGTACGTCGCGAGCGGTCCGGTCGGTGATCACTTTGCCCTCGCCCCAGAGGAGATCGGCGATCTGCTGGACCTCGGAATCGTCGTGCTGGAGGCTCATCGCCCCGGTCGGCTTCGGGCCGACGACGGTCGCGCCGGCCGCCACGAGCTCCTTGACTTTTCGAAGCACGGGCAGCGAAATGCCCGTATGGTCGCGGAGTACAAGCACGCGGTAGCTCATACCATCGGGCAACACAATACGGCCGTCCCGGACCGAAGCGCGGGTGAGCAGCGCCTCCTCGGTAATCACGTCATAGTCGTAGCCGGGGAGGACCCGGGCCGGATCGGTCCGCTTGTGCTGAGCGAAGTTCGGCACGTGGTCGCCGTAGTAGTAGCAGGCGTCGGCCACGAACAGCCCTTGCTGCAGCAGGAACTGGCAGCGATTGATATAGCTGAAAAACGGCTCGGACTTCGCCCACCAGGTCACGTTCGGGTTGACGTGCGTGCCGGCGAAATACTGGATGCCCGGCAGGCCTTGCTCGGCGGGCGAGCAGACGAATTCGTGCCAGACGAGCAGGTTGAGGCCCTCGCAGCATGCCTTGTCGAATGCCGGCTTGAGGTTGTCCCAAAGCGTTTCCTGCCAGTGGGGGCCGATTGTCGTGAAACCTTCCGCGGCGACGAACCGGCGGCCGTAGCTGTGCGCGGCGGAGGCGGGCTGCTTGACGAAGAACCGGTTCTCGTCGCCGATGCGATGCCGCCACGACCAGGCCCAGAATTCCGACATCGGCACGTCGTTGAAGCCGAGGCACCGCTGCGCGTCGATCGGCACCGCGTGCGGGCCTCCCGACTCGGGGTGGATCAGAAGGCCGTGTTTGCGGGCGAGATCGCGAAACGGTCGGTAGTGGTTGTCGATGGCCAGATCGCCCAGCGTCTTGCGGAAGTCGTGGAGGAACCGGTTGCTCGCCTCGCGGCTCTGGACGATGCGGCCCGCGAGGACCGGCAACCAGGGCACGAGATCGTAGCCCCGCCGCTCGCGGAACGCTTCGCGGATCGCCGGGGTCCAGTTCAGCGGCTCGACTTCCCAACTGTCGGTGTGGAGGTACTTGAGTGTTTTGCCGGCCAGTGGACCGGCGTCGGCGATGAGCGGGTCGACGACGGCCGCCCAATAGCGGCGGAAGGCGCCTGCATCGAGCACGTCGAGTGAAAGCCCGTCCCAGCCTTCGCTGCACGTCGAGACGTAGGAACGGTTGCCGATCGTGCAACCGAAACGGAGCACCTGCCAAGAGCCGGCCGGCACGTCCCAGTGCAGCGTGCCCTCGGCGTCGAGTTTTTCGGTCAGGTCGACGACGTCGTCGGCCGGCGTATCCTCTTCACCGGGTTCGGCGGGCTCTTCTTCCAGAAGGAGCTTCGTATCCGGCGCGGAGAAATGGAGCGGCTTGTGGCCGGCCTTCTCTTGCCAGTTGCGAATCGGGCGGCGGCCGTCGGCGGCGTCGGGCCAGGGGCCGTCAGGGCCCTTCAGGCTGCCAAGGCGACTGCTCTTGTCGTTTGACGGTTTCCGCTGGTAAGCAACAACTATTGCATCGCGGTAGTAGCCATCTCGGCTGGCGGGCTCGGGCAATTTCTCGTCGATCCGGGCGCGGCCGGTCACCAGCGTTTCCGACCAAACCAGCTTCTTGGCCGCGTCGTCCGGAGTGACCATGGGGCCGCCGAGATTCCAGCCGCTCTGGATGTTGAGGCTCATTTCCAGACCAAGCCGGTCCGCTTCGCAAAGGGCATGCTTGTAAAGCTCGCGCCATTCGGCTGAGAGGAAGGTCGGACCGTGCGGTGCGCGGTCGTTGCCGTCCTGGCTGGAGCCGTCCGCGTCGCAGATCAGGGCGCCGCCGAAGCCCTTAGCCTTCATCTGCTCCAGGTCGCGGGTGATCGCCTCTTTGGTGACACAGCCGTTGAGCCACCACCAGTAAGCACGGAGCCGCGACTCGCGGGGCGGATTGTCCCAGCCGGATTCGAGCGATTCGGCGGTAGCGAGCGGCGAGGCAAGGAGAAGCAGACTCAGCGATAGGAGGCAGGTGCGGATTGTTGAAGTCATACTGCTTGCGCACTACGAGTCGGAAACTCCGCTACTGGCCGCCAAGAGGGTCTCCCGGGGGAGTTCCGGCAGATCGACTTTGCCACGGTGAGTTTTCGCATCCAGCACGACCGCTGCTTTTTCATCGATCCCGCCAAGAACGACGGTGTAGCGGCCGTTGTCGCGCCCGATTTCGACGGGAACCGCCTCCCAGCGGCTCCCGTCGGCAGTCAGGACGTAACTTTTCTCCCCGTGCTTGAGGATCGCCTGACTGGGGAGTTGAAGGGCCTGAGACTCTTCAAAGGCGAGGATGCTCAGGTCAGCCGTCATTCCGGTACGGAGACCCGGAAAGGGATTTTCGATGGTAATGATCGTCTCGTACTGTTTGGCCCCCGAACTGAACCACTCCTCAGGCTTCGGGTATTCGTTGACCCATTTCACCTGTCCCTCGAGCGTTCGACCGGGGAATGCCTCAAGCTCAATGGTGACGGGCATTCCCGCGACGACCAGGGAGATGTATTCCTCGGGGATATCGGCTTTGACCTGCATGTAGCGGGCGTCGGGAAGTCTGACCAGGGCGCGTCCCTCTCGAGCCTCTTCGCCGGGTTCGACCATGTGACTGTGGTCGTTATGATGCAGATGCGCGAGCACGACCTGCCCCGCGACCGGCGCCCGAACGATGCACTTCTCGATCTGCTCCTCGATTTCCGCCAACCGCTTCTTGTTGGTGTCGAATATCTGTTGTCGCGACGCAAGGCGGGCCTTGTTGATCGCCAGCGAACTGTCGAGAGTCTTCAGCCGGCGGACGCGGGTGAGATTCTCCAGTACGTCCAGCGCGAGCCGCGCGGTGCTTACGTCGTTTTCGGCGCTTTTGACCGCAAACAGATCGGCCTCGAGTTGCTGCCGCGACATGTAGCCTTGGGCGGCCAGCCGCCTACTCCCTTCGGCCAATTGGCGAGCCTTTCGGAGTTCTTCTTCGGCGAGAAAAAGCTTTGTCTTGGCTTTCTGGTGCTGGAGTCGGTATTCCCCGTTAAGGTATTCCCGGCGTGCGAAGACCGCCGCTTCGTACGCAGCCTCCGTCTGAATCAACACGGCCTGACTTTGTTCGCACGTGATCTGCTGCTGAAGGAGGTCGGCTTCGAGCGGCGACGAATCGAGTCGTACGAGAAAATCCCCGGGCTCCACGTAGGTCCCCTCGGGAACGACTTCGAGAATGCGAACCCAGGAAGTCGACCGCGACCGAACCTCGCACTTCACCTCGACGTTGACGGCGCTCTCAAGCGAGCCTTTGACCGGGATCTCATGCCGAAACGGTTGCCGGCGGGCCCGACAGATCAAGGGTCCAACCGGGTCTGAACCTGCCGTTCCAGGGAGGAAAGCCGCTGCTCCAAATGGAACCACCACCAGTGGCACAAGAAGGGTTACCACATGGCGAGCAAAACTGGATCGGCGGGTCTTTCCGGCAGGTTTCATCAGGGAGAGCTGAGGCCTGACGGGGGGGAGGGTTTGGTTGGTGTGCCGGTTCAGTGTACCAGGATGGTCCTCGTTTTACTACTGTTTTTCTGATGAAATCTGGGTCGATCGGGAGGTATAGGCAGTTTCTTCCGCTCAACTTACCGCTGTGGAACGGTCATTCCTGGCCATAAGTGGCGACAAGATGACGCAACTGCCCCTTCGCCCGCGGCGGTTTGCCGGACATGACCGCCTCGGCCGGAGTTAAAATGCCGGGAAACGACGCGGTGAAACCCTCGGCGCATGGTTTGCTTCAGGGGCGTTCAGAACGGGCCCCTCCCGGGCCCATGACCGGCCAGAGAGAATCAAACCGGCGCTTTGCCGTGGTAAACATTTGAGACGGTACAAAACTTTTTGCAGGTGGAAGCCGATTCGTTTCTAGCCGTGTTATGCCGACCTCTATGATTAGTCTCTGGTTCTTTCTGGCACTGACGGGCTACCTGCTCACATGGCTGCTCATACCGTGGGTGCTGCTGAAGAAGTCCGTGAATCCGACCACTGCGGTGGCCTGGATCCTGAGCGTCGTATTCCTCCCTTACCTCGGCGCATTTCTGCTGATCGCACTTGGGGTCAACCGGATTGAGCGGCGCAAGCAGTTCAAACAAGCAGCTTCGCAGCGGATCGGCCGACAGGTTCCGCCGCCGCCCGGCAACGACGATCCCCGGGAACAGTTCGACGAGTTTCAGGGGCAGCTTTCAACTTTGGCGGAACGGATCTCCGCCACGCGAGCCACCGGGGGAAACGAGGTGCGATTGCTGCCCGACGCCGAAACGACATTTCGGCTCTTCGAAGAGGCGATCCGGGAGGCGAAGCACTCGATCCACGTCGAATATTACATCTGGCAGCCCGACAAGATCGGAACAAGACTCCGCGATCTGCTGATCGAGAAGGCACGGGAAGGGGTCGAGGTTCGGTTTCTTTACGATACGATCGGCTCGCTGTACCTCAACGCAAAGTTCCTGCGGCCGATGTCCTCCGCGGGCATTGCCGTGGCTACCTTTCTGCCGGGCCGGAGTCTTCGGGAACGGTGGTCGATCAACCTGCGGAACCATCGGAAGCTGCTGATCCTCGACGGGCGAGTCGGTTTCACCGGCGGGATGAACGTGGGAGACGAATACCTGGGGCTCGATCCCGGCTTCGGCGACTGGCGAGACACGCAAGTCCGCGTGTGCGGCCCGGCCGTATTGCAGCTTCAGCAGGTCTTTGCGGAAGACTGGTACTATGCCACGGGAGAAGAACTGCTCAGCGCCGACTACTACCCGGCGCCCGAGCGACCGGCCGACACGGCGGCGCACGTGATCTCCGGCGGACCGGAGGCGGACCTTGCGGTTTTTCTCTCGCTGATGTTCGCAGCGATCACACGAGCGAAAGATCGCGTGACGCTGTCGACCTCCTACTTTGTTCCTCCGTCGTCACTGGCAGTTGCCCTGGAAACGGCGGCCCGGCAGGGAGTCCGCGTTCGCCTGCTTGTGGCCAAGAAGGCGAACTTCCTTTGGACGCTGCTTGCCGGCCGTTCCTACTTCAAGGGCCTCTTGGATGCCGGGGTTGAAATCCACGAATATCAGGACGGCTTCTTCCATTCGAAAACACTTACCGTCGACGGCCGCTGGTCGCTCGTGGGCTCACCCAACTTTGACATCCGGAGCCTCGTGCTCAACTTCGAGGTCGGACTGGTGATCTACGGCGAACGAATCGCCCGCGAGCTGGAGGAGCAGTTCGAAGGAGACCTGCGCCGGGCGGTGAGGGTGGATCCCGAGAAGTGGGCGGAACGTTCGACCTGGATGGTGTTGGGAGAGCAGTTCTGCCGCTTGTTTGCGCCCGTTCTCTAACAACCCTTGTGAAGGTCGTTTAGCCGCAGTGCCCAGCGGGCCGCGCGCCGGTGACCGAGAGCCGCGCCGCCCTTCGCCCGACGCGCGGCCCGCTGGGCACTGTGGCTAAACGATGAGTTCGCAAGACCTTTGGGCCTTTACAGGGGCGCGTTCTCTAACCTACAGGGGCTAGAACTCCAACTCCATCAGATCTTCCCCGATTTTCGTCTCGGAAAAGATTTTGCGGGCCGTATCCAGCCCGATCGGATCATCGCCTACGGCCAGGGGATTGATGTGGACGAGCACGAGCCGACCGACGCCGGCGCGACGGGCAACTTCGGCGACGGGCGTCGTATGGCTGTGGCCGGTTCGCCGGGCCCAATCGGCCTCGCTGTCGCTGAAATAGCATTCGTGCAACAGAAGATCGACTCCTCGGATACGTGCGAGATAGTCGGCGTCCTGTTCGGCAGTCGTGTCCGTGACGTAAGCCATCGAGTGGCCGGGCCAATCGAGACGGTAACCGACCGAGTCACCCTGGTGCTTCAGGGGAAAATGCGTCAACCGTCCGCCGGCAGGTAAGGGTTCCATGTCTTTCAGCGGAAGAAACTCCATTGGCGGCCGCTTGGGAAACAGCGGCTCGGCGAAAAGGTGTTCTTCCACCGCTTGGAGGTTTTCCGGCCGCCCGTGAACTCGGACTCGGTCCAGAGGATGGAGCGCGACAACGCTGAACAAATAGGTCAGCCCGATCACGTGGTCCAGGTGCACGTGCGTGAGAAAGATATCCAGTTCGGAGGTCCGCAGGAATCGCGGAAGGCGAAACATGCCCGTGCCGGCGTCCAACAGCACGCCATGCTCCGGGAGGAACATGCAGGCGGTCTGGCGCGTTTCGCACGGATGGTAACCGGTGGTGCCGAGAAGGATCAGCTTCATGCTCTTATCTTACCGGCTGCGGGGGGCCGAGCAACCGGTTGAGCTGATTCTGCAAGAGGTTCTGGGTGGCGTTCTGGAGGAATTGCCGCGAGGCCTGGTCCAGGGCCGTGCGGTCGAGCTTGGGGCGATCGAGCGTGCCGGCGATCGGAAGTTGGATGAGCTGGTTCTTGAGTGCCGTACCAAGGAGGTTGTTTCCGAGCCATTTGGGCGGAATCGGCATTTCGGCGACCATCGCCAGTGACCGGTCTTCCACGCCAACGGAGCCGTAGGTGCGGACGGTCAGGTCGGGGAAGGCCAGTTCGGCCCCGCGATGATAGACCCGGCGATCGACCAGTTGGAAATCGATCGTCGATTCCCGGCGGATTTGGGCCGGCCCTTGGTATCCCAGCGCGACCGCCAGTTCCTGCACGAGCGGCCCTGCCCCTACCTGCACGTCATGGACAACCATGCGGCCCTGCACCTGGCCTCGCTTGAGATCTTCCAGCGGCACGCGGCAGCGGTCGAGTTCGATGGAGAATCGTCCCTCCGCCGACGCCACTCCGGCCAGTGCCGGGGCGATGTATTGCAGCCCATTGGCGCACATGGCGGGGTTGATGCGGACACGATCCGCCACCCGGCCCGGTTCAACGGTCAGTATGCTGGAACCAGGTGCGAATTGGATGCTCGGCAACAGACGCAACTTGCCCTCGCTGACGTCCAGGTTCACTGGCTTGAAGCCAAGCAGCCCACCGGCAAGCGAGGCGTCAATTTCGCCCGCGCCGATACGGAATCCATACACGTCGGCATCGGTCCAATTCAGTGCAGCACTGGCTTCCGCCAGTGCCATGTCCAGCGGCCCGTGGAAGGCGAAGGGGCTCGTTCCACGTCCTGAAAGGCGAACGGCCGGACCGGTGACCATCTGCAGAAGCCCGGTGAGCTGGTCGAGATCGTAGTTCAGACGGCCGTCGAGGTCGAGACGGATCGGACGGTCGCCGAAGGCAACCGTCCCGGTTCCGGCAACGCCGGCTGCCGCTGCGGTCAATTCCGCTTCATCGAGTTGGATGGTTCCCGTGCGGTCGTCAACGGTGCCCTGCGCAACGAGACGCACGGATGGCTGCTGGATCCGGCGCCCCGACTCGTGCGCAACGACCAGGTCGCTCACGGCTGCGTCGACCCGACCGGCAGTCGTCGCCCCGGCCCGGCGGAGATCGGCCTTGGCGGAGAGATGCCCCGAAAACCGCCATGCTGGCAATTCGTTGGAACCCGCCGCCAACCATTGCTGAAGGCGATCCAGCGCGCATTGGAATTGGAGCTCGCCGGATAACTCGAGCGGTTGCGTTGCCGGCAGGGCGATGACGGCGTTGTCCACCCGGGCCGAAATACTTGGCGAGGTGAGCGTGGCACGTTCCACTTCGACCCGCCGCTGGGAACCGTTCCACACTCCCGCAAGGACGAGTTCTGCCTGCGGTTCATGGATCTGCACCTGCGGACAGAGGAACATCAACTGCTCCACCCTCCAATGAAACTGGTCAAGTTGTACCTCGTCGAGGGAACCGCGCAGTTGGGCAGACAGTTGCTGTGAGCCGGCCAGGTTCCAGCCGTCGGTATTCACCCACGGGGCCAACCGAGGCCGCCACTGCTCAAGACGCCCCTGCGCGCGAATTTCGATGGGCAGGGCGGCGCCGCTTTGGAACTCGGCCACCGGCTCCAGGAGCCGCACGTCGAGCCGGTCAGTTCCGCTCTCGAGCACGAGCGACGCAGAATCGATCCGTGTCTTCTCGCCAAAGTCGGTACGACCGGTCGATGCCATGGCGATGGTGAGGTTGTCTTCCTTCCATGTCGGCCTCTCGGGCAGGGTGCACTCGAACCGGTGAAACTGCAACTGGGCGTCGGCCGTGAAGTCTCGATCGGCTAACTGCGACCAGTTGAGCTTCGCCCAGCCGTCGCCGGCCAGTCGCAATCGACCGAGGTCAAAAAAGTTGCCCAGTTCCGAGGCGAGGCGGGCAAGATCAAAGCTGGCCGTTGCGTTGAGCCGTTCCGCCGTGCCGGAGCCGTTGAGTTTCAGGAAACTCGAGTGGCAGTTGAGGGCCTCGACCACCGGGCCGTCGGGCGTATCACGGGCGGCAAGGGTTAGCTGGATCGGGTTCTCCCAGATCAGTCTTCGCCCGCCGCTGACCGCTTCCAGACTGCTCGATTCGAGCCGGCCCTCCCAGAGCATGCCCTCGGGCCCGGGGCGGCTGGCGAGCTTCCACTGGACTCGCCCGGACGTAATCTGCGTGCCTTCCTGCAGCCGGAGCAGTCCGGGCAGCGCCGCGGCCAGGTGAGCGAGGTCGACGTGGCCTTCGAGCTGATAAGTCTGTCGCGGCAGGCGGGCCATCAGTTCGGAGACGGAAGTGTCGCGGAGGTCGAGCACGCCGCTCAAGGCAGCGTTGCCGACATCGGTGGTCGCCGTGAGCTGTTGAATATTCAGGCTGCCGCCTTGCATGGCAACCTGCCCGTCGGCTCGGATTCGGGTGAACTGCACCGGTTCGCTGCCCAGCGCCGGCGCAGCGAGCCGGAGGTGCTCGACCGCAGCGTTGCCCTGGATGGAAAGCGAATCTTTCACCGCCTCGGCGTCCCATGTGCAGGTTACGGCAGCCCCCAACTGGCCGGCAAGGTGGATGTCCTGGGCGGAAAGACGCCGCAGGGGCGATTGAAACAGCTCGATCGGCACGCGGTTCGTGCTCAGCGAGAGTTCGTTCGGTGGCGGCGAATCCTCTGCCTTCTGGTAGCCGCTTTGCCGCATTTTGGCGGCAAACTGGAAGTCGCCGGACCCCGCGGGGTCGGTGACGTTGCCCGAGGCCTTCACCTCCCAGGGCTTCTGCTGATCGGCCGGCAGCGACAGCGCGAGGCGGAGCTTGTCGATCTCCCACGACCGCTGTGCGGCGGTGTCGAGGACGGCGACCTTGGCATCGACAACGTCGACCCCAAGGTCGACGACTCCTTCGCGTTCTGACCGGACCTTGGCCACCAGGTCTTCCAAGTTACTGCCGTCGGGACGCAGCACGAGGGTGAGTTTCGGCTGATCGAGACGGAAACGCCCCAGACTCGATGAGTCGAGCAGTATACCCAACAGGGACCGGTTGCCCTCGGCCTTGGGGATCTCCAGGACGACCTGGTCGGAGGCATCGCGGAGCTCGACGCCCGAGACGCAGATCGGCGACAGCCAGCCCAGAGAGACAGAGCGAACACGGAGCGTGCCGTCGAGGTCGACGGTGGCGGAACTCAGGGCCCAGCCGACGATCGGGCTATGGGCCACAAGCATCGGCACGATCCAGATCACGAGTAGCACGGTGCCGACGATCGGCCATGTCCAGCCAAATCGCCGGGGGGCATCTTTAGGGGATCGCTCGGGCTGGGCGAGTCGGAATAACCGTCGTTTGGAAGAGGTACCGGTCGACATGAGAGACCTCCGCAAGAGAAAAGGGCCGCGTATCTTAGTCGCGACGGGAGGTCTGCACCAGAGCGACTTTCGGTCAAAGAAGGGCGGAAGGGCGGAAAATGGACCGGTGGGCTGGGCTGATAAAAACGGGGACTGGCTCCGCAAAATCTTGTGTGGTCGCTCTGGCTAAACCGCTATTAGTTGCGGTGCCTGTCCCCGTTTTTATCAAGTTTTTATCAGCCCACCGGTGGGCTATCGCGACCTGGCTGGGGTGATGAAAAAGGGGACTGGCTCCGCAATACTCCGTATCTTTGCTCCCATACACCCACGATTACTTGCGGTGCCTGTCCCCTCATCACCCCAGTGACTTGTCTATCTTGCCAAGGGTTCACCAGGAGGGTACGATTACTTGGGTGCAGCCTAACTGTGGGGTTTGATTATGACCAGCAGAGTTTCCTCAACTGCCCGCGGACTGGTTTTCTCGGGCGACGGTCCTGTGACTTTGTTGAATCAGCGGCCCAGCGGGCTGGTGAATCAGCCGTACAAATCGTCTTCCGGCAGAATCGGTTGATTTGCCGGATTGCGGCTTTCATTGGCACAGGCGACGCGGATTCCGGGCCGGTCTTTCAGCGGGCAGACGTTCTCGCACACTCCGCAGCCGATGCAGAGATCCGGGTCGACGTACGGCCGCTTGATGGTCTTCGTCTCGCCGTTGCGGTCGCGGATCTCGACGTCGAGCGAGTAGATGGCCTTGTCGGGAATCGGGCAATGTTCCTCGCAGACCATGCAGTCCCGCCCATAGGCGTAGGGAATGCACCGCGAGGTATCGAAACCGGCCAGGCCGAGTTTCGTTTTCTGCTTCTCGGGGATGGCAAGCGGCTGAATCGCCTCGGTCGGGCAGACCTGCGTGCAGAGATTGCAATCGTAGTCGCAATAGCCCAGACGAGGAACGAGGCGCGGGGTCCAGAGCCCTTCTAAACCGGCTTCGCCCAGCGCCGGCTGCAAGCCGCCGGTCGGGCAGACCTTCATGCACAGCCCACAAGCGGTGCACCGCTGGAGAAACTCCCGCTCCGGACGCGACCCCGGTGGACGGATCAAGTCGGGCTCGAACCAAAGGCCACGGGCCTGGTAGCCGAGCCGTGTAGCACTGGCCCGGGGCCCGGATCGCAGGAGCCATAGGCCGGCCAGCCCGCCCAGGGCGGACACGGCCAGCATTCGTTTGGAGAGATCGACGCCTTCCACGGCCGGTTCGCGCCGCCAGGGGAGAGCCATCGTGAAGGCGAGACTCTCGCGCCGGCAGGAATCGGAGCAATTCAGGCAGCCGAAGCATTCCGAGGGTTTCCACTGCGACCCGGGGGCAGCCCCGGCCGCGCCGTGGCACGACGATGCACACAGGTCGCACTGGTTGCACCCTTCGGCCGCCACCTTGCGCCGAACCAGCGGACGCCACGCCAACACGCCAAGCATCGCGCCCAGAGGGCAGAGATAGCGGCACCAGAACCGGCGGCGGTAGGCGTTGGCCACGAGGGTCGCCACGAAGAGGGCGAAGATCACGCCGGCGCCGAGGAAAGCCTGATTCTCGACCGCGAAGACATGGCGGCGGTGGAACTCGCGGGCCGGCTGGGTCGACGAGGTGAGCCGCCAGGAACCATGGCCCGTAGCGGCCTGGTAAACGGCCGTGGTGCCCTCGTCGACCGTCCACTGAATGCCCGGCAGCACGGCCACCGTCAGGCTTCGGTAAAGAAGTACGATCGGGTCGAAGAGCGTGGCCCAGTGGCCGCCGATGACGGCCATCGCCAGAAGCCCGGCCAGCAGGTAGTACTTGGTCCGCTGCCAGGGCGACCAGTGATCGCGACGTTTGCGGTTGGGCCAGACTCGATCGCAGATCCAGCCGGCCCCGGCATGAAGGGTTCCCAGCGGGCAGAACCACCCGCAGAAAACGCGGCCCAAGAGGACCGTAATCGCGACTGTCACCAGGGCCAGCAGCCCGAGCGCCGGCACGGCGTGGGTCGACAGCCACGTTGCGAACATCACCAACGGGTCGATCCAGAAGAACAGCCCCAGCGCTGGATTGAGTTCCGAGCCGGCGTGGAGTCGGGCCTCCACGAACAGCCATGCGAACAACGCGAGAAACGCAATCTGAACGACCCGCCGGAGATTGGTGCCGCTGAGCACTCGCCGCATCCGTCTCATGAGACGGCGATCTCCTTGGGGGCCAGCGAGCGGTAATCGATCGTGCCAAGACCGGCTTCACTGCCCTTGACGACCGAGGCGATTTCTTCCGGCTTGCGGCCTAGAATTTCCGCGCCCCAGGCATCCAGGGCCACAGGGTCGACGCCGGCGGCCAGCGTCATCTTGAGTTCAACGTCTTCGGCATTGCCCCCCTTGGGGCCGTGGTCTTTGAGAATCCGCACGGCGTCCAGCACGCTAATCTGCGGCTTCATGAAGCGGGTGATGTCGACCAGGCAGTTCGCGATGTCCTGATGGAAGAGCTTGCGGTTTTCGATTACCCCCATGTAGTTCTTCATGCACATCGTGCCCAGGGCGAGGCGGTGATGCTTGACCACGGGCACGTTGATCACCAGGTCGCATTCGACGATTCCGGGGAAGACCGGAATGCTCTTCACGCGATCGCCGCCGATATTCATTTCGCGGAAGCGGCTGCGGTCGAGAAAGAGGACTTCGGCGCCGGCCTTCTTGGCGGCATCGGCGATACCACTTGTGACATAGGTTTTCGCGGCCAGATCGCAAGGATTGTCGCCGACTTTCACAGTCTTGGCGCCGGCATCCAGCGCGAGCCGGATGAGGGTGGCAACGACGTCGGGGTTCGTATTGGCTGCCAGTTCCGGGGAACGGTCCCAGCCGATGTTCGGTTTGATCCAGACGACGGAACCGCGGCTGACAAATCGCTTCATCCCGCCGAGCCCATTGATCGCCTGCTCGGTCATTCGCACAGCCGCGTTGCGAATCTGAGCGGCCGAGGGCTGACCGGAGCCGGACCATTTCGCGATGGTCATCCGCGCTGGCTCACCGGCCGCACAGATGTTGGCCAGGGGGTCCACTCCAAGGGCAGCCACACCCGTTGCGGCAGCGGAACGGAGGAGGAAGTCTCGGCGGGAAAACGACTGGCTCATCGCGGAACTCCTTTGGGAAACTAACTCAAACTGTCGCCACCACCGACCCCACCGGGATAAACCGCGGCGGTGGCGTTTACAGTTTGGAAACTAAGAAACCTCGCGTCCAACGGGGTCGTTGTCTGCCCCGGCACCCCCTTAAATTAACATGGCCGGGGCGGAGATGGCAACGGGACGCGCCTAAGCAGCCTGCTGCGGGGGGGCAAGGTTGCCGGCTGGAACGGATTTCCTCTTGTCTTGTCAGCGATGTGGCCCGTCTGTCCGCCGGCGAATTAGCGGGCCTGTCGGGTAAGAAAATTTCTTAAGCCCTTTGGCGGCAACAACATGCTTCTTTTCCCTACCTTGAGGAATACGCCGGGCGGATTTTCCGGAAGAAATCGTGTCCGACATCAGACTGAAAAGAACATTTGACCAATAGAAGACCGCGGCCGCGTGACTTCTCTGAAAAACAGTCGTTTGCCCATTTTTCAACTGCGACGAAGAATTTTCGGCGGATAGCACAAGACCCGTGCGCTCGCTCGCGCTACTTCGCGAGTGACTCACGCAGCGCGGTGCACAACGAGGGAGATAGAAACCATGATTCGCAATACGATGCTGGCGGTGGTATTCGGTTTTTGTGTGGCCGTTCCGGCTTTCGCCGAGCCTTGGGCCGACGTGATGTTCGAGGTGCGGAATCACGACTTCGGCACCCTCGCCCGAGACGCCAAGGCGGAATACCGGTTCGAACTGACAAACAAGTACGTCGAGGACATTCGTATTGCCAGCGCCCGGTCGAGCTGCGGCTGCACGATCGTCCAGGTGGAAAAGCCCGCCTTGAAAACCTACGAGAAGGGCGCAATCGTCGCCACAATCAATACCAAGGCGTTCCGCGGCCAGCGGGGAGCGACGATCACGGTGACGTTTGACCAGCCTATCCGTGCGACCGTCCAGTTGAATGTCCGGGCGAACATCCGCGACGACGTCGTGTTCAATCCGGGCAGCGTCCATTTCGGCACGATCGAGCAGGGGCAGCCGCTCGAGAACTACGTGGCGGTCAGCCGGCTCACCCAGGCAGATTGGCGCGTGGTTGACGTGAAGAGCTCCAATCCGCACCTGACCGCCGAAGTTGTCAACTCGAGCCGTAATGGTCCCTGGATGACCAGCGAACTTCGCGTGAGACTCCACGGAGATGCCCCGGCGGGATATCTGAAGGACCACATCGTCCTGATCGCCAGCGATCAGCCATCGCGTGGTATTCCGCTGGAAGTGGAGGGCCGAATTCAGCCGGGAATCACGCTCAGTCCCAGCTCTCTCTTCATGGGCGTGGTTCGCCCCGGCCAAACAGTGACGAAGCAACTAGTCGTGCGGGGCAAGAAACCGTTCCGCATCACCTCGGTCGACTGCGGCGATAACCACTTCAAGCTCTCTGCGGATGCCGGTTCCGAACCGAAACCGATCCACGTGGTCCCGGTGACGTTCACTGCCAGCAATGCACCGGGGAAAGTCGAACAAACGATCCGTATCCGGACGGATCTGAATGACGCGTCGCCGGAGCTCGCGACCTACGCGGTGGTCGCTCCCTAAGGCGAGCGGCTGATGAGAGTCTCCTTAGAGCTTATCCCAAAACCGCCGGGGACTGGCTCATTTTGCGGAGTCTTCGGAGCAAAATGTGCCTGTCCCCTTCTCCTCCGAGGTTTTGGGATAGGCTCTTATCGATCAGCCCGGCTGCTCAGAAGCAGCCGGGCTGATACAAATGCTGATGGGACGGGCCGACTTGCTCTTGCTCCCCCCGACCCGAGCGGGCTACACTGTCGTCGCATGGATTCGCCGTCTTTCCGAAAGGAGTCGCCGATGCAGGGGGCCTCGCATCTGCTCGATTGGGTCAAAAATCGCCGGAGCCATTCGGCGCCGGTGCGTTGGCTGCTGCGGTGCGTCCTGGCGGCATGGAAGGCCGCGCGCAGGGTGACTCTGCTGAATCGGATCACATCCGAAGTCGTCGTCGACGGCCATCGGATGCGGGTACGGTCGTTCTCGTACGACGATCTGCTGACCGTCTCGCCCGAGTACGAATCGTGCCTTTCCGAACTGCTGCCGCCACCGGGCGGAATCGCGATCGACGCGGGCGCATTTATCGGCCGGCACACGCTCGCCTATGCTCGTGCCGTGGGCCCCGAGGGCCGGGTCATCGCCGTCGAACCGCTCCCGGCAAATCACCGGCTTCTGGCTCGCAATGCCGCGCTGAATCGTTACCGCAACGTCACGTGCGTTCCCTATGCACTAGGCCGTACCAGCGGCGAAGCGCGGCTCACGTACGATGCGGAGACCTCGACCGCCTCGATCGTCCGCCGCCTCCCCCTTGCGGTAACGGTCCCACAGATCAGCCTGGACGAGCTCGCGGACCAGCTCGACATCCGGAAAATCGACCTGTTGAAGGTCGATGTGGAGGGAGTCGAACTCGAAGTGCTGGAAGGCGGCTGCCGCATTCTGGCCGCCAGTCCTGAAGCGCGGGTGATCGTCGAGGTCCATTCGCGCCCGGACCTCCAGGCCCCTTGTCCTGTTTGGCAATGGCTGACGGCTCGTGATTACGCCGTCGATCTGCTCAACGACGGCCAACGCCGATTCTATTACGGCGTCTTGAATACGGCGCGACGTCCTGGTGCCGGGGCGCGACAAGCTGTCCGGACGCCCCGCTGTTGAAGACAATCCGACTGACAACCAACCAGGAGCAAACTGCGCACTTCTCCGCCCGCGGCATCGTTTCCGACCGGGCACCTGGTCACGGCAGATCGCTGCTGGAAATCACCTCTGCTCCTCCGCGCGTGCCGAAGGCCCGCCAGGCATTGAGATCCACCGTCTCGCTGATCGACCGCACCGAGCCGTCCATGACCAAAGCGTTGACGATCCCCGGGTGATAGCTCCGGGCGGTGATCGCCGCGTAGGTGGGCTGCGTCGTGCTGCGTCCTTCCTGCGCGGCGTTGTAGTCGATGTCGTACGTTCGGCCGCCGTACACGTAAGGCACCTCGGTGTTCGGCGCGAAAAGAGTGGTAACGCCGCTATGGTGCACCCGGCCATCCGGCCATTCCGTGTGGCCCGTGCAGTCGTTCGTGGCCGGGCCCAGCTTGTGGTCTCCACCGCTGAGAATCCCCAACGCCAACAAGGCCGCAGGCGTCGCCGGAGGCGTCGCACCCGGGTCGCTCGTGTTGCGGACGTATGGAGTAAAGGCTTTGACCTCCGCCGCGGCCAGCGTGTTGCTCAACCCGTCGAGAAAGTCGGCCGGGCGCGTGCGGCTGTTGACGAAAAACGCGCCCTCGCCCCCTCGCAGTGTCGCCGGGTTGAAGACAAGCCAGGTGCCCATGTTAAAGCCGTAGTTCTGCGGATAGACGTACGGCGCGCCGTTCTTCGTCCGCACCGTATCGTTGACTTCGCTTGGACAAAGATAAGTCGGCACACGCATTGTCGGCACTCCGGTCGCCAGTTGGGCGTCCCACGCAATATCCAGCCGCACGTGGTCGTAGGCGCTGCCCTGTTCGAGCAGCGGGAGCAGCCGCCCGTGGATTGCCCAGGAGCCGTTGTTTCCGGTGAGCGTCGCCCCGGGGCGAATGCAAAAACTGGGCGGGAATGCGCGATTGCTGTCCAGGTAATTGTGCAGCGCCAGCCCGATCTGCTTGAGGTTGTTCTTGCATTGCGACCGCCGGGCCGCCTCGCGGGCCGCCTGCACCGCGGGCAACAGCAATGCGATCAGGATTCCGATGATCGCAATGACCACGAGGAGTTCGACGAGGGTAAAAGCACGGGGGGAATCGGGGCGGGGTTTCCGCATGGAGGGCTCTGTCCTTCCTGATCGAGTGGCAAACAATCGTAACCGTTCACGGGGCGGCCGGGGACTGGTCCATTTTTCGGCCAGTTGACGCATTTTCACGGTACAGACGATGCCCGAAAACATGGACCTGTCCCCTTCCTTCCCGCCCCGTGAACGGTTACCAAACAACCCGTACCGCGACGTGTCGCCCTCGTGAATGCATCCGCCATGCCAATGGCCGACCATAGCATCTTTGCACCGCAAGCCACTGACTATGCAGAACTTACTGCCGAAGCACTGCCGGTCACACCCGGCTTGCGCGTCGGTTTTTTCGCCACGCGTGTCGAAGAGACCGACACCGCGGCGAAAAGGTCCCTTGCGTCAACAAAACAGCACCACCGCAGTACCCTTGTGCTTGGCGTCCGCCCGGGGGCAGAAAAAATTGGTTGCGTGGGTGGCTCTAGCATCCATTTGGCTGTCCCGGGCGGCTACCCCAGCGTCGACCAGAATGGCGACGGTTATGTCGAACCGTGATCCGGACGGCGACAGCAGCGGTACCGGCATCATTGTCTACAAGAACGGTTCGACGTCCGCGCCGGCTTCCTTCTCAGCCGCCAGTGAAATGCTCCGGACAACCTGGTGATGTTCGGCAAGAAAACGGCGGAATTGCTTGCGGTGCCTTTGAGCCTATTGACAGAGGTAAACGTCGGACTCGAATCACGGGTATTACGTGATTAAGATTCGTAACATCCTTGGGGCGATCCTTGTTCACACCATGAGGAGTTGCTGCCATGACGCACACTCGTTTGAGAACCACGTCCCTGCTAGCTGCCGTTGGGGCGGCTCTGGCCTGCCTGCTGCTTGCCCCTCTACCGGCGGAAGCAGCCTTCGTCCCGACGAAGCATTCGGAGTTTCAGGCCGTCAACGCGGACGGCGCGTCCGCCTGGCCTTCGGGCGAGGTTTCGCCTTATCCCATCTCGCTGACCAGGGTAGTGATCAACAATCCTTGGGACATGCTCAACCTTGGGACATGCTCAACTACGGCAACTCGGCCGCCCAGTGGCAGGTCTACATTCAGGCAACGGCAGACGATGATTTTGGAGGAACCGCCCTCTACATGCGGAAGCTCATACCGTGGAATGACGACCAGAACTACTCCGACGCAGAATGGGCGGCGGAGATGCAACGGATCAACTACCCGGACGGGACTTCCCAGCCCTTCCAGCGCGGCGACCTGATTCGAGTGGATGCGCGCGCTCCGGGATTGTTCTACAACGGAAAGTACAACGTCAACGAGCAACATGTGCCCCGGCATGAGCGAGCCCACCGTCTCCCACTCGAGCCGATTTGGCAACTGGCTGATCGCGATCCTTCCTTACCTGGAACAGAACGTGCTAGGGGAACGCTATTCTCTCGCCTACATGAACGAGGCTGAAGAGAACCGCGAGGTCCGCGAGGCGTTTGTCCCTTCCTACTCGTGTCCCTCGGACTACGATCCTCGGACGCCGGCCGTGCCTGGCACGGGCCCCGCCACGTTGAGCGGCGCGAAGTACATGCCTGGCTCCTACCGGGCCGTCACTGGGCGGAACTACGACGGGCTAAACTTCCTCGATTCCGAGATGATGTTCGAGTATCGTCCCGAGCTGCGCGGGGTTATCCACATTGTGGGCGTTTGGGGACTGCACCGCGAACGGATGGAGGACGTCCGTGACGGCACGTCGAACACCTTGATGGCTGGCGAGTCCTCGACCCGCACCAGCCCCGAGTTCCGCACGTTTTGGGCCTACTCGTTCGCCTACTACACCCTCTCTGCCGCAACGCCTCAACCACGGACACTTCTGGGCGACTTCGACCGGTGCGTCGAAATGGGCGGACCTGGCGGGCCGATCCCTGCAAGCGCGGTTGGGGGGGCAGCACCCCACGGGCGCAAGCTTCGTACGCTGCGACGGTTCATTGCAATTCGTCAGCGAGAACGTGAACATGGACGCATTTGGCGCTCTTGCCACGATTGCCGGCGGCGAGGTTTCGTTGGAGCATTAGTAGCGCCGGTCGCAAGTGCGCAACAACGCCTTCAACAGAAACAGGTCTTCGCGGTCGACGAACTGGGTCAGCGACAGGCCCGATGTGGCGAGCATCCGCTCCCAATCCTCGCGCGGCGGCAGGTGATCGCCCGCCACCGCGCCGCCCACCTGATCGTGAAACGCGTTGACCTGTCGGCTTCCGGAAAAATGCATCACGAGCAGGCTTCCGCCCGGCTTCAGTGCTCGGGCGAGGTTCTGAATCGCCACGGGCTGGTCGCGAAAGTGCGGGAAACTATGGAAGCAGAGCGCCACGTCGAAACAGGCGTTTCCAAGCGGGTCCGAGCAAACGTCAGCGACCCGGAAATCGGCCACATCCCCTTTCGCCCGCGCCTCAGCGACCATCGAGGGCGCGAAATCGACCGCCACGACCTTCCCCGGCGCGACGCGTTCTGCCAGCCAGCCGGTCAACTGGCCCGTGCCACATCCCACCTCTAGTAGGTCGTAGCCCGGCCGCAGGTCGAGATACTCGGCGAGCTCGCCCAGACGTGCGACGGTTGCTCGCGGGTCTTGTTCGGAAACGTCCCACTCGGCCGCAAGGCGATCGAAGAAGGCGACGCGAGGATCGTCAACGGAGGCAGTCTGCTTGTCGGCACTCATGCTCTGTCTCGGAGGGCTTCAGTATTATCCATCGCTCAATCATAATACTCTGGAGCTTGCGACCGGCCGGCGCCAAGGGCTGGCCAGAGGATGGCAGAGCGAATCTCACTGGGGAGGTACCAATGTCACTGCGATACTTCGCGTGCTGGATCGTCTGCGGTGTTTCTGCGGCGGCGATTCTCGGCGGCTGCGATGGAGCGAAGCAGGCGGCTACGAGCCCCGAGGCGCGTGCCATTGCCGCCGGCACAGCTTCAATCGACCCGGTGGCTGTGTCGAGCCCATACCTCGAGGCGGCCATCCGCGACGTCCTGCTCACAGACGTTCCCCTGATCCGGCTGGCGGGCCCGGCTATGTGTCCGGGGCACTTCGACATGCGACCGAGTCAAATCAGCGACCTTGCCAGGTGCCGGTTCCTGGTACGATTCGATTTTCAACAAGCGCTCGATGAGAAGCTGGGCCAACGGGGCGGCAACTCGCCGTCATCGCTGGCCATCCAAGTGCCTGGCGGGATGTGTGAGCCGGAGAGCTACACGTCCGTGTGCCGGCAGATTGCGGATCATTTCGTGTCCCTTGGCGAGTTGAAGGCCGCGGAAGCCGACGATCGGTTGGCCCAGGTCGCCGGACGCATGGCATCGCTCAGCCACCAGGTAACCGAGCGGATCGACGCCATGGGACTGCGTGGCACGCCGGTGCTGGCCAGCCGGCATCAGGCGGCGTTCTGCGGATGGTTGGGACTGCGCGTGGTGGCCACGTTTTCGGGCTCGGACACGGCAGGGACCCGCGAGATCGATCGGGCGGTAACGGGCGGCGAGACGGCGAACGTAGGCCTCATCATCGCCAACGAACCGGAAGGACGGAGGCTGGCTGACGCATTGGCCGATCGTCTGCACGCCAAGGTGGCTGTCTTCGCCAACTTCCCGGCGCCAGGCCAGGACAATGCCTTCGACGCCTTGGTGCTTCGGAACATAGCGGCTCTGTCGGCCGTGCCGCCATCTCCCGGGGAGCATCCATGAAGGGCTCCGCGATCGAGGTGCGTACGATTGCGGTCCGCGCCGGCGGACAGAGTATCCTTCAGGTCGAGCACCTGACGGTTGGCAGGGGCGAAGTTGTCGTGGTCCTGGGCCCCAACGGGGCCGGCAAGAGCACGCTCCTGAAATGCCTGCTGGGTTTCTCGCGGCCAACCTCGGGCGCAATCCACGTCCTGGGGCAGTCGGTGGCACCTCGCGCAGGCACGTCGCTGAGCAAGCTTCGTCGGCGGGTTGGCTACGTGCCCCAGGTTCTCGCCGGTCACAGCGAGACCCCGCTGACCGTGCGCGAAGTGGTCGCCATCGGGCGCACGGGGATCGCCGGCCTGCTTCACTGGTTTACACGCAGGGACTGGGAGATCGTCGACGCCTGGCTCGAACGGCTCGGCCTGTCCGATCTCGCGCGGCGCGCGTACGCGAGCTTGTCCGGTGGGGAACAACGCAAGACGCTGATTGCCAAGGCAATGGTTCAAGAGCCCGAGATCCTGCTGCTTGACGAGCCGACGGCCAATCTCGACCTCTTCTGGCGCGAACAGATCGTGGAAGCCCTGGAGCAACTCTACGCCGAAACGGCGCTCACCATTCTGTTGGTTTGCCACGAATTGGAGGTGATCCCCCGATGCGGCAGGCGCCTCTTGGTGTTGCGCGACGGAAACGTCGTTGCGGATGGCCGGCCCGGGGATATTCTGACGCCCCGCCTGGTTGCGGATCTGTACGGATCGCGGCTGACGCTCGTAGAAGCCGACGGTCGCTACGCCGCGGTGCCCGCAGGAGGTCGCCGTTCACGGATTTCGTGGGCGCGCAGCATCACATCGGGAGTTTCCCTGAATTTTCACCTTTGAAGAGGCGGCGAGACAGACGCAGTCTGTGGGGATAACGCTGATGCCCAGGGACGACATTCCATGAGCTACGAGGAGTTCAGTTCCAGGGTGGGAAGCGTGCGTCCCGCGAAGAATGCGTCCATGGTTTCTTGCAGGAAGAGATATGCCGAGCGGCCCCGTTGGGCACACGTGGCGAGCACCGTCCAGATACGCTCACACCAGGATCGGCCCGCTTGGCCGCGCGTCCCCTGGGTGATTTTGCGGTCGATCACGACGAAGCGAAACCGTTGCTCCATGGCGTTGTTCGTGGGCTCGACGCCTGGCGTATCCAGAAAGCGAAAGTAGTGTTCGCCGTGCTTGCGAAAACGCTTGGCGATGTTCTGTGCCTCGCGGCATCGGGGCGGACGCCTGGCAACCTTGAGCACTTCGCGTCGGGCACGGTCCGCCGACTGTTTCCAGCGATCCGGTCGCATGACGTCCCGTTGGTGCCACACATGAAAGAGTCCCTTGATCGCCGTCAGCAGTCGCTCGCCATAGCCGCGTGTGGCGCGATCACGCAGCGTTGTGAGAAATTTCACATCGCGGATCAGGTGCGCCCAGCAGAATTGCATCTGGGCTCCGAGGTCATTCAAGAACTTGCGGTAGGCGCTGTGATAGTCGCAGCCGACCACGCCGGAGAAGGTCTCCCCCAGGAATTCCTTGAGCACCTCCGAACTCCGCGCCGCGTCGATGTGGAACAACGTGAATCCATCCGGGCCCGGCACGTGGAATCCCCACGTCCAGAGTTTCTGGCCGTTCTCCGGATGTCCCGTCTCATCGATGTTGACCATCCTGCACGTGGGCAGAGCGGTTTGCAATTGTTCATAGCTGAAAAGCAGGGCGTCGCTCGCCTTGCCGACAATCTTGACCAGTTGACCCGTGGAGAAGTCCAGTTGGAGCACGTCGCGCAGGAACGTCTGGATGACCCGATAGGTCATGTGGCAGGCGCCTTTTTGATAGGCAATCAAGGCGGACAAGCGCGACCCAATCAAGCCTGCCCCCCGGACGGCCTCCGGCATGGCTGCCACCACCACCTGTCCCGTCACGCGGTGCCGGTACAGTCGTGCCCGATGCTCGACCACTTTGAACAGCTTCGGCACCAGGTCAACTTGCTGCACCGTCTGATATTCGTCCAGAGGCTCCCACTCCGGCAGCGACGAGGCCTCCGCCCACTCATAGCACCAGACTTTGTCCACTTGTTCGGGAGGAAAGAGCGGGCGTTCCTGCCGTGCGTGTCCCCGTTGCCCGCCTGGCCGGCGTTTCTTCTTCCGGCCTTTGCCGGTCTTCGCATCCGGCCGCGGAGGTTTCACAATGTCGCTGGAGGGAGGCTTCGACGAGGTCGACGAATCCTTCTTCGCCGCCGCCAACTGAGCTTCCAACTCCGCGATCCTCGCGAGCAGCGGTGCCGTCGCTTCCTCGATCAGGCGTCGGACTTCAAATTCCGTGTACAGCTTTGCCATAGCCTCCGTGATAACCGATCTCCGGAGGTTTCGCCAAGATCACTTTTTGACGACAGAAACCTCGAAAACCGTGAACGGCCACCGCAGGAGGCTCCGCGCATGATTGACCTGCTTTTTTGGGCGCCGGTGATGTGCTGTGGAGCCTTGGCGGGTGCGACGACCGGCATGCTCGGCACGTACATCGTCGGCATGCGCGTGCCTTTCCTGGGCGTCTGCGTTTCTCACGCCGCCCTGGCCGGTGCGGTCTTCGGGAGCCTGTGCGGCCTGACGGGGCCGGCGCTGATGCTTCCCGCGTTGGCCGGTGCCGCCGCAACGGCTCTCGCCCTGGGAGTTCTCGACCCGGAGTCGGCCCGCGTCGACTCCAACGTGCTGTTGGGAATGCTCTTCTCGCTGACCATGGGGCTGGCCTTTCTCGGGCTCGGGCTGTTCAGCGTCTACGGCATTTCCGACAACGAAGTCCGCAGTCTTCTCTGGGGCAGCTTGAACTTCTGCCGTTGGCGCGACTTCCACATCATGGCTGGGGCCGCGATCTTGGAAGTGCTGGTCGTGGCGGCGTTCTACAAGGAATTGCGGGCGATCCTCTTCTCGCGGGCGCACGCCGCGGCCGCGGGAGTGACCGTAACGCCCGTCTGGACGATCTTCTTGATCCTGACCAGCGTCGTCCTCACGGTCAATTTCCAGACAGTGGGCGGCCTGATGATCTACAGCCTGCTGACCAACCCGGCTGTCGCCGCTTTTCTGCTGGTGAAGGGCTACGGCAAAGCGCTGGCGTTGTCGGCCATCTTGGGCCTGGCGAGCGGACTCGGCGGTTTTCTCCTGGCCGCGCTGGCCGATCTGCCCACCGGCGCGATGATCGTCATCCTGTCGTCGCTGCTGGTCGGCCAGGGATTCCGCGCGGTCGTGTACGGCGACAAGGGCTTCTTGAAGGTCCGGGGCGACGAGTCGGGGAAAGCTCCGTTGCCCGTGGGGCAGTGGAAGCTCCAGGCCTACATGCTCGACCGCACGGGCATGGCAGTGCCGAAGAAGACCGATTCGAAAGCGGAGCCCTCCGTGATCGATATTCTGATGCAGGCCCTCGGCCCGACCATGGCGGCGCGGGCTCCCCGCAGCACGAGCGTCTCGGCCACGGCATCTTCGAAGTGCGAGCCGGTCGAGGTGATCGAGGGCAAGACGTCCGTATTGCCTTTCGGCCCGCCCTACCGTCCCGTCGTCGACGTCCAGTATCCACAGGATGCCAACATGGTGTCGCTGGGGATGTCCCTGCTTGGTGTGGCCGGCGAGATCTGTACCGATATGCGGGTCAACGGCAATCGTCCCGGCAAGCCGAAATTCACCATCACGACCGCTGACGGCAAGACGGTCGCCGAGGGTGAATTCGAGTATGGATGAGGTTTCACCTGCCGGTACTCGTGGCGAGTACCTTCCGAACCGGCCGACGAATATCACGTGCGAGTTCGCATGAACGGCGGTCCTTTCGAGATCGACCCGGAACACAAAAGCGTGCTGCGCAAGGACGCTCTCAAGCGAGGCTTTCCCGCGTACGCCACTCCGGGCAACTGAGCTTTTCGGCGGCCCGCCGGGGGGCGACGCGGTTCGTCTCACCGGCGGGCCGGCCAGGCACCACGTTCGGGCCTGGCAGACGCGTCCGTTTCCAAGGGAGGTCCACCATGCGATCAACGTTCCTTCCACCGACGATGGTCCTGGCGGTCGTGTCGGCCGCTTGGGTTCTGGGTAGAGGTCCTTCGCGCGCAGCGGGCGACGACTTGCCCCTTCGCGACGAGTTCGACGCCGCCTTCACGCTCCCTTGGGAGACCGTCCGCCCCGATCCGACCCACCTCTCCCTGAAGACCCATCCGGGCAAGCTGACGATCACCACGCAGTACGGGTCGATCCATCAGGCCCAAACCACGGCCAAGAACCTCCTATTCATCAACGTGCCCGAGAACGTCGACGACTTCGTCGTCACTACCTGCGTGGAGAACTTCCTTCCCCAGACGGAATGGCAACAGGCGGGACTCCTCTTCTACGACGATGACGACAACTACCTGAAATGGGTCCGCGACTTCAGCGGCCAGGGCGGCTGGCCCGTCCTCAACATGTTCTGGGAAATCGACCAGAAGACGCAGGGAGTGCCCTGCCCGGTTGAGGTCGGCAAGCGACGGTTCTGGCTTTGCGTGATCAAACGGGGGAATCTTTACCAGTGTGCCGCGAGCCTCGACGGGAAGACGTTCACCACCTATGGCGTCATCCCTTGGGGCAATGGCCGGCCGAAGCGGGTGGGCCTGGTGGCGAAGAACGGCCCCCGTCAGGGCGATCAGGAAGCTCAATTCAACTTCTTCGAGCTCCGCCGGCTCACCGGCGCCGAACAGGCCGACCCGGCCTATCAGGTACGGCGCGCCTTGCTCGGCACGTGGAAGGCCGTCGGCAGACAATTCGATGGCAAGCCGATCACGAAAAACCAGCCGACGACCTTGGTCTTCACGCCCGGCGCACTGGCGTTTGAAGAAGGCAGAAAGCTCGTGATGAGCTACACGATCGACCCGAGCGCGACCCCCAGCCGCATCGCCCTCATCGCGCGGCAGCATGGCGTGGGCCGGCTCCTCAACGGCATCTACTCGCTCGAGGAGGACCGCCTGGGGCTTTGCCTGAATCCCCATACCAACGCCCCGCCGCCCGAGTCGCTGCAGTCGAAGACGGGCGACGGCCTGTTGTGGATGGAACTGCAGCGCGGATCACCGTAAGCGGCCTGCCTGCATAACGGTTCAGCTCTGGGGAGCTGAAAACGCGGGCATGTCGTCGGCTTACCGGGTTTCGGGTTTTGTTCCATAAGGACCCCCGTGGGCTCGGCCCACGGGTGAACGAGGTTCGGCAGCTAGCGTTCGTCCCCCGTGACTGTTTCGGGCCCCCTGCCGCCTCACCACCTCGCCAGGGCCGGGACCATACCGGAGGCGTCCGCCGAATCGATGCGGCGGCTTAGCGGCCTCGATCATGTTGGCACGCAGTTATTATCCGAGGTCTGTTTTGTATCGTGAAGTGTCGCTATGATCATGCACGACACGAAGGCCGGGAGTGCGGCTGCGATGGCATAGGCCACGGTGAAATGCAGGATGTTGCCAACCTCTTTCACTCCGATGACGGCGAAGATCACGGCTCCCACGAGTGCACCGATTAGGCTGAAACTGATCCGGCCGAGTCCACGGCCCTTGTACCACGGCCAGGCAAACCAAGCCCCGAAGTGTAGGGCGATAACTACGGGCAAATAGAACCAGCCGAAGAGCATCAGGAAGGGACCTGCTAACGCCCCGGCAGGGCCGGAGAGTGCATACCCAAGAATAGTTGATGCCAAAAACATGGCGACCAGCGACAAGATCGGGACTCCTACACAACCCATGCTCTGTGCTGCAGCCGTTTCCGTCGCATTGGTAGTCGCTGGGCTGGGGTGTTCCGGCGATCGATACGGGTTGTTCTGGAATGGGTTGCCCACGTCTGCCTATGTCATGAGCAGCCAACGGTACCGCTGGCCGACGCCGATGCCGGCCACGTGATTCAGTTTGAACTCCGATCCACTATACCACTTCGCCGAGGCCCGCACCACACCGAAGGCGTTCCGGCATGCGTGCCGGACTCTGCGGCCGGGCGGTGTTGGCAGCTACGGACTTTGCGGATTTGTGCCAGGTGTGCCGGTGTGCCACTGCTTGCGATTGAATCGACTCACCATACGGGAAGAGCTTACCACAATCGCAAGCAGTGCGGAAGTGCGCTCGCGCGTCGCCTCCGGTTTTGGACCCCCGGCATTGCGTCGGATGTGATGGGATGGTGAGTCAATCGGTCCGCAAACACTGCTTGGAGTTGTGGTAAGCCCGGTTTGCATGGTGCGCCCGTTCAACTCCAAGCAGTGCCACACGGACCGCAGCCGAACGGGACACGCAAGCAGTGGCACCCGGCATCCGGGAAGCCTCAGCCACCAGATCGGATTCGAGTTCCGGCGGTAGATGCAAGACCAAACTCATCAGCGTATTCCTCCTCTCGCCATTCTACCACGGTCCGAGCCGCGCCGCATGCACTCTGGTGCTACCGGCTTATCTTGCGGATCGCTGATCATCATGCAAGCAATACGGCTATTGGCTGTTTGACGGAGCCAACGGAAGCCGAGGCCCATCCCGGCCACTTGGTTTGAGTTTCAACTACGATCCAGTCTACCACCCCGCCGCGGTCCGCACCACACCGGAGGCGTCCGCGGCATGGATGCCCCGGCTGAGCGGCCACGGTCATGTTGGACGTCTTGTCTGTCCGAAAGCAAGCGGTGCCTCCTTCTCTTGAAGTCGAACACGGGGGTCGAGTCTCGACTTGGAACTTACTGAAAATCAGTTTTAGTTTTAGTCAAGACCAGACCCCGACGCAGACCCGATATATCGGACACCAGGTCGACTCGCCGCCGGCCGATCGGCTAGAGACCGAGGCAGAATCGTACGGCATTCTCGACGTCTTCCAACTTCTGGCTATTCAGCTTTCCAGCCGGTTTTTCCGGAAAGCGACGCGGGTCGAGAGAGCGAACCTGGAAACCAAGAAATACCGTTTCCATCGGCAGGCCGCTGTCCGCTGAGGCGACGCGCACGTTGGTCGGATAGTCGCGCGGCACGTTTGAGCCCTTGGTGCCGACGACCACCGTCACGACCAAAGGCAGCCGGTTGATGGCATCGACCGAGAGCACCAAGACCGGACGTTGACCGGCTTGCTCCCGTCCTTGGACGGGATTGAGGTTGACGAAGTAGACTTCTCCGCGGTGAATGCTCATGGCGCGGCATCCAGACCGTCTGCTTCCGTTGGGGCGAATTCCAATTCAATCCGCCGAAGTTCCTCCTGGATGGCGGGGTCGTTCGCCATGCCGGCAAGATCGCTCTGCTCGACGGTCAAAGCCTGATGTCGGCGAATCCGGCGCGCGAGGCGTTCCATCAGCAAAAGTTGCTCCTCCAAGGAGAGTTGCTCGATTTCCCCTTCAATCTCGTGGAGTGTTAGGGTCGACATGATTTGCTCCTTTATCTCGGCCGGAGTTCCTGCGACAATGATCCTTTGGTCCTTTTATAGCAAGTATATCCTGTAGCGTCCCGACAGGATATGGGGCCGGTCTTGTGAGCCTGGAGGCCATGCAGGCCGCCAACCGCCGCGTGGATCTGGAGAAGTGGACCGCGCGCCGGGCAGCCGGGGAACTGCTCGAATCGGTTCGCAAGAAAAGGGCGGAAAAGGCCAGCCCCGGTCTTGCCGGCTCGCCGGGAGACGACTGTTTTTTGCAGTCGCGTGCTCTGCGAGGCCCGGATGCTTGACGCTACCAGGGTCCGGGCGAGCACGGCCCGCTCGTCCGACTCGCCGCTGCCGACACCGTCGGTCACGTCAATCCGCACCGGCGCCCGCCGCTCCAGATCGAACTGCGTGTGCCAGCGGAACGGAAGCCCGACGCCGCCGTGGCGACGGGCACGATCACCAATCTCCGGTCGATTTTACCACCCCGCCCCGGTCGGCACCACACGGAAGGCGTTCGCCGCACGGATGCGGCGACTTAGCGGGCTGCGGATGTTGGCAGCCAGCATTAGAGTATTCCGCCGATTGCGAAGTGAAACCAAATGCCCAGTGTGATCAGGACGCAACCACTGAGTAGGGCAACCAACAGGGAAGTGCCGAGAATAGCGAACCAACGTGAAACCCGATCAGGATTCGTCGTGAACAAAGCTCGGTTGGCGAACACGATGGAACCGAAGAAGACAGGGAGAAACAGGAATTCGGCCCATGAAACGGTGTCCGGCCCGTGCTGGACGTAGAAATAGTCAATCACACAAAAGCCGACGAGACACAGCGAGCACGACAGAAAATTGCGAAGGATATTGCGACGCACTGAGAGCGGGCGGGCTATCGAGATGCCTTCGGAATATGTCGTCGGCGACTGGTACGGATTCGAATTTGGGTCCATGCTGCCACGGCCAACGGTAGTCGAGGCCGACGCCGCTCCCCGCGGAGCGAGAAACCGTCAAGCACCGAAGTCATTCTACTACTCCTCGGCCGTCTGCACCACACCCGCGGCGTCCGCGCAGCGGCTTAGCGGGCGAGGCAGTGTTGGCGACTAGTCGCGTTGTTGGCAGGTCTTGATTGCTTCGACAACAAACTCATACGCTTGATCCAGGTTGCGGGTGCGTAGCTCGATGTTTCGGCATACGCCACTGTCGTCCGACGGCACTGAATAGGTAAGTCGGTAATGAAATACCGGAAGGCCATCGACCAGAGTGGACCGATCCTTGTGGTCAATCTTGGCAGTGATCATCGTACTTCGGTGTCGGTGCCTGTATTGCAGGCACAGTTCATCAAGCATTGTGGAGGCGGACAGCCGCGGACCGATGATTCCACGTCGCAGACGATGGATAAAGTCAATCATCATGTGGCCTATCTGCGACTCGTACCGCGACTCTGATGCCGACAGACGGCGATATTCGTCCTCAAAACTCGGCCAGTCGGGAAGCAAATCAACGATTTCCACTGCCTTCCGCTCGCGCCAACGGAAGTCGAGGCCGACGCCGTTGCCGGCCACCTGGATTGATCTCGAACTCCGACTGATTCTACCACCCCACCGCGGTCGGCACCACACCGGAGGCGTCCGCGGCATGGATGCCGCGGCTCAGCGGCCTCGATCATGTTGGGATGTCATCGCCTCGGGTAGTCTATAGCTCCCCCTTAAGCTCGCAGTCAAGTCTAAGCAGATCCCCAGCCCAATACGTCCCACTTCGCACTGCTGGCGCGTCTATGCGACGGAGTTCCCGTTCGATGCGTCCTCGCATCTCGCTGAGCCGGCGCTCGATGTTGTCCTCTTCGTCCTCATCGTCTCCGAAGTAGAGTAACTCGCTCCACTGGCCGTAGAACTGACCGTGCGTCAAAATCGATTCCGCCAGTTGTGCGACAGACGAATCAATTAACACGCGGTCGAACCTGTTGTCATGATTGAGGTAGACGACCGCTCCATCCCGTTCGTCAATGCAAACTGGATCACCGGCACCAGATCGGCCAATGTACCAATACCACCGCGAATCGTCGGGAAGCTGAATGTCCCCATACTTCTCGGCTAAGCGGGCCAGCGGCTGGTTACTGCCCAGCGAGAACGTCAGGCCAGTGCATTGGCCTGGCAATCCCGCGGAAGCCAGAAAACGCTTTGCTTCATCGGGAAGGCCAATAATGGCTAACGCCGTGGGCGAAGCCCGATGAAGAGGGTTGTCCTCATCCGCTCCCCATTTCTCAACGAACTCTTCTGGCGACAGC
>JAXGMN010000065.1:0-58751 GCA_040768665.1 Thermoguttaceae bacterium | reverse complement strand
CCTCCAACGGGCCGCGCGCCGCGGGCCAGACGCAAGCCACCTCGTGTTCGGCACGCGGCCCGCTGGGCCCTGCGGTTAAACGATGATCACGCAATACCTTGGGAAGCGGTATCAATGGACCGCAAAGCTGCCGATCCTGGCATGGGCCATGGTCCTGGCGGGCGACGCCTTTTCATGGCCGGGCCGTCCGATATCATGGACGTGGAGGATCCGGTCGGCGCGATCGAGGGCCGCCGAGAAGACGACTTGCTGTCCGGAACCGGCGTCCGGACCGCCGATTCCATATTTCAGGATTACCCGCTTCAATGCACCACCCAGCCCATCCCATCGCCGGGACCCTGATTCCCTGCTACGCTTTCTCCTCGAATACGGGGGCCGCCCGGCACGTGGCGCAGACGATTGCGAACACGATTCGGGAGCGAAACTCGTTCGGGCGAAAAGCGGTCCTTGGACTCTCGACCGGTTCGGCCGCCGTCGGTGTGTACGACGAGTTGATCCGCATGCACCGCGAAGAGGGGCTGGATCTTTCGGCGGTGCTGGCTTTCGGACCGGGCGAATACTACGGTTTGAGCTCGGAACGGTTGCAGAGCTGTAATCGTTGGCTCCTGAGGCACTTTTTCGACCATGTCAACATTCCGCCGTCGAACGTGTATCTGCTGGACGGCACGGTCCCCGGGGAGGACATCGATGCCCATTGCCGCCGGTTCGAGGACGCGCTTCGGCGCGCCGGCGGGGTCGACGTGCAGTTGCTCGACATCGGGAGAAACGGCCGGGTGGCGTTCAACGAGCCGTTCAGCGTGCGAAACAGCCGCACGCGGCTGGTCACTCTCGACCCCGTGACGCGCAAGGGGGCGGGCGCAGACTTTTTCCAAGATGATCACGTTCCGCTGCAGGCACTCACGATCGGACTCGGAACGATCCTGGAAGCCCGAGAGATCATTCTGCTAGCCTTTGGCGAAGAGCATGCGGCAATCATTCGCGACGCCGCGGAAGGGCCGCTTACCGACCGGGTGCCGGCCGGATTCCTCCGCGAGCACCCCAACGCCGCGGTCCTGTTGGACGGCGCGGCCGCAGCCGACCTCACCGGACTGGCCACTCCGTGGGTGCTCGGAAACGTCGAGTGGAGTGAACCGCTGATCAAGCGGGCCGTGCTCTGGTTGTCCGAGCAGGCGGGCAAGGCCCTGCTCAAGCTCGACGACGACGACTTCCGCCGGCACAATCTCCACCAGTTGCTCCGCCATCACGGTCCTGCCCAACGCGTTGCGCATCGGGTATTCCGCTGGATGATGGAGACGATCGAGTACCATCCGGCGGGCCGCACGCCGCAGAAGGTTCTCTGCTTCAGCCCCCATCCGGATGACGACGTGATCAGCATGGGCGGCACGATGATCCGGGTGGTCGACGACCAGCACGAACTGCACGTCGCCTACATGACCAGCGGAAACATCGCGGTATTCGACCACGACGTGCAGCGGCTGGCCGACCTGATGACCGAGTTGAACCGGCGGTTCGAGATCGACGAGAGCAAGACGCCCGACCTGGAGACCCATGTTCTGAAGGCCCTGGCCGGGAAGAAACCCGGCGATCCGGACAGCGAGGCCGTCTTGAAAATCAAAGGGCTCATACGCAGGAGCGAAGCGAAGGCCGCAGCGATGGTGTGCGGTTGCCGTGAGGAGCATCTCCACTTTCTGGATCTGCCTTTCTACCGGACAGGAATGGTGGCGAAAAAGCCGGCCTCGCAGGACGACGTGGAGATCGTCCGCAAACTGATCGAGACCGTCCAGCCGGGGCTGGTCTTCGTGGCGGGCGACCTCTCCGATCCACACGGCACGCATCGCGTCTGCGCGTGGATCATCTTCCAGGCGCTTCAGCAGATCGAGGCGGAGCACGGCCGGCGGCCGGAGGTACTGCTCTATCGCGGGGCATGGCAGGAGTGGGCGCCTTCTATTATCGACATCGCCGTACCGCTGAGCCCGCACGATGTGCGAGTGAAGAAGACCGCGATCTTCCGGCACGAATCCCAGAAAGACTCGGCGCTGTTTCCCGGCCCCGATGATCCCCGCGAGTTCTGGCAGCGGGCGGAGGACCGCAATCGTCATACTGCCGACGTCTACAACCGCTTCGGTCTGCCGGAATACTATGCCCTGGAGGCATTCGTGCGATGGAGGGGAGCTGAGATCTAGCTGCCAAGTGCCGAGCAAACTGTAAGGGTTCGCACGCGCGCGACCCCGGTCTCGCGACCTTACCCTAAAAGCCTATCCCAAAACCTCACGAGAAGAAGGGGACAGGCACATTTTGCTCCGAAGACTCCGCAAAATGAGCCAGTCCCCGACGGTTTTGGGATAGGCTGTAAGTGAGGAAAGGTCGCCGAGTGCTATTGACTTTGCTCCTCGGGAGCTTCCTTCTTCCGCATGGCCACCACGACAACCACCCACAGCACGGCGCACACCGCTGCCAGCAGCGCAGCAACGGGACGGTTCACCAGGCCCGCGACGCTACCGCCGGCGCCGGTGATCGCTTGAATGAAGCGCTCTTCGAGCGGGCCGCCGAGGATGATGCCCAGTACGACGGGGCCCAGTGGGATCTCGCGGCGTTCCAGGGCGAAGCCCAACAGGCCCATCGCGAGCATGGTCGCCACGTCGAACATGCTGCCGTTCAGCGCGTACGAGCCGGTCACACAGAACAGGACGATGATCGGCAGCAGGATCCGCCGCGGCACGCGGACGATCGTCCCGCCGAGCTTCACCGCCACCAGGCCAACCGGCAGCAGGATCACGTTGGCCAGCAGGAAGATCAGGTAGATGCTGTAGACCAGCGGGGCCTGCTCGATAAACACCTTTGGCCCGGGCGTGATGTTTTTCATCAGCAGCACGCCGATGACGATCGCCGTGACGGAGTCGCCGGGAATGCCGAATACCAGAGCCGGGATCCAACTGCCGGCCAACGCCGCGTTGTTGGCCGTCGTGGCGTCGGCAATGCCGTTCAGCGAGCCGTCGTCGTCCGCGGTGACTTTCTTGTTTCCGCCAAGCCGTTTCGACGCCGCCAGCGAGATCCACGCGGCGATGTCCGCCCCCGCCCCGGGCAGCATTCCCACCAGCACACCCAGCGTACTCGATCGGGCGGCGTGGCCCGGACGCGAGCCGATGAGCCTCGCCGCCGACGCCAGCATCCGTGCGACTGCCGTGAAGAACCCAACGCCGGCCATCGCCGGCTTCGCCTCTTGGGGCGATTCTTGCCCCGCCGCGCCGACCGACAGGTTGCGGAGCACCTCGGAGAGCCCGAACAGCCCGATCATCGCCGGAATGAACGAAATGCCCTGGAACAGCTCGGGCCGGTCGAACGTGAACCGGGCCTCGATGTGCACCGCGCTGAGGCCAACCGTCGATAGCAGCAGCCCGATCAACAGCGCGAGCACCGCTTTGGCCGCCGAGCCGCGCGACACGAGCACGGCGCAGGTCAGCCCGAGCAGGTAGAGCCAGAAGTATTCGGCCACGGAGAAGAAAGTGGCCACCTTAGCGAGCTGCCTGCCGATGAGCATCAGGACCACCGACCCGAAAATCCCGCCGACCACGCTGCACAGCAGGGCCGTGCCGAGGGGGCGATCGGCCTCGCCCCGGCGGGCGAAAGCGTACGCGTCGTCGGCATACGCGGCCGAGGCCGGCGTGCCGGGGATTCTCAGAAGCACCGTAGGAATGTCGCCGGCAAAGATCGCACAGGCGACCATCGTGACGATCGCGGCCAGCGCCGCGACCGGATCGAGCCAGTAGGTCATCGGCACGAACAGGGCGACGGCCATCGTGGCCGTCAGGCCCGGCACCGCCCCGACGAACACACCGTAGAAGGCCGCGGCCACGACGATCAGCCACACGTCGGCCCGGCCGAAAACCTGGGACACCGCCTCGAGAAATGCCTCGCTCATGCTACCACCCCAACCATCCCCAGGGCAACGGCACGCCCAGTTCAGCGGCAAACAGATGATACACGGCCGGCACGAGCACCACCGTAATCACCGCCGCCGTGACCGCGCGGACCCGCAGCGCCAACAACAGCGCCAGCAGCATCGCCCCTGCCGTCAGCACAAAGCCGACCTCGTCGGCAAGGAAAATGAAGAACACCACGGCGGCCGGCACCCACGCCAGCCGCAACGCTTGCCGCCCGGAAAGCGGCAACGTGCCGCGCTGAAGCTTCAACTGGCCGCGGACGAGCAGCACGAGCAGGATGACCGCCCCGAGCGCCATCACGAGCCCCGGAAACACGTACGGTCCCAGCGGCGACCGGCTCACCTGGTCGAACGCAGCCGTATTGAAGATCGTGCCGAACTGCCGGTCTGCCTTGAGCAACAGCCGGCCGAACTCGTCGGGTCCGCCGATCGTCAGGTTGAAGCCGGCCGCGTCCATGTACTGGGCAAGCTCGTCGCTTCGGGCGACGCGGAGCAGGGCGTCGCGCATGACGCCGACGCGCTCGGATGGCACGTCCTTGGGGAAGACGATACCGCGCCATCCGCCCATGGTCCAATCGATCCCCGCTTCGCGGAAGGTCGGCACATCGCGAATCAGGACGTGCCGCGTGTCGGACATCACGCCAAGACAGCGAACCTGGCCGCCGTCGACCAGCGAGCGCGCCTCCGGCACGGAGCAGCAGACCACGTCGACGCCCCGGGCCATCAGCTCCTGGAGCGAAGGCCCCGCCCCGTTGATGGAAATCCACACCGCGGCGTCCGGCGGCATTTCTTGCGCGATCAGCCACCCGGCCAGGGCGATGTGCCAGATACCGCCCCGGGCGGTGCCGCTGGCCTTGATCTTTCCCGGATGGTTGCGGATGGCTTCTTGCAGCTCGTTGATCGTCTGCCACGGGGCGTCGTCGCGGACGAAGATCGCCGCGTCGTCACGGTTGAGCAGTACCAGTGGCTCGAAGTCATGGTAGGAGATCCGCGTCAGCTCTCGCCAATGGAGCATGCTCAGCTCGACGGTGGCCATGGTAATCGTGTAGCCGTCGGGCCGGGCGACGGCGCCGCGGGTGTGGCCGGTCACGCCGCCTCCGCCGGTCGCGTTGACCACGTTGACCGGCACGTCAAGCTCGCGCTCAAGCTGCGCGGCGATCTGCCGCGAAACTCGGTCGGTGCCCCCGCCCGGCGACCATGGGCAGACCAACACGATTGGCTTGGAGGGGTAGTGGGATTGGGAGGAGCAGCCGGGAAGGATGAGGACCAAGGTCGCTGCGCTCGCCAGCACGTCGCCCCACGCCCGCAGCGCGGCCCGTACGACGGCGGCCGCGCCGGCAAGCAGCGTTTGGCTGGATGGTCTCATCAGCGATTTCTCTGAACTCGAGGATACGATACGTTTGCGTCTTTGCCCTCTTGGGCGCCGACCCGAGTTTCGGGCGTCCACGGGGTCGTTGTCACCCACCACTGGTGCATGTTCGTTTTGGCCCCCGAATAGCTGATGTCGGAATGGATCAGCAGCCGTTCGGGTGCCGCGGGATCGTATTTGCCGATGACTTCATTGGCGGAATAGCAGTCGCCCCCGCCCGGAGTCTGTAAGCGGCTCATCAGCACGATCCCCTCGTCCCAATGGATGCCGTCCCGCGACGAGTAAAGCACGAAATTGCCCGGACCGGGGTCGTCGCCAACCAGATCCCGCCGGTGGCTGCCGCTTCGCCCATGCATGAAGTACCACTGGCCCACCTTTCCGGAAAGCTGCATATTGCGGATCCCTTTGGCAAAGTGCGTGGTCCGGACCTCCGACCAGGTGCGGCCACCATCCTTGCTGATCGTATAGGGAATGTTCTGTTCCGCCGTTGGATCTTCTTTCTTGTGATGGGCATTGTAGGTGTAGACAATGATCTTGCCATCGTCGAGCGCGCCGGCGGCCCAGTAATAATCGGCGTTGTCGAAGGGCAGCACGCTGCGTTGGCTGAACGACTCCCCATCGTCGCTGGAAACCCACAAGGTCTGCGGTCCACCCGGACTCATGTCGGACCCGCCGCCCCGAAAGACGATGAAGATCTCTCCGTCGTGCACGAACGACGTATTCATCGTGTAGGCGATATCGTCGACGGTAGCCGATTCGTCGAACGCTCGCGGACCCTGCCACGTCTGCCCTTGGTCCGTGCTGAGAAAGTAGACCGGCGCCCGCTGTTTCTGCCATTTTTCGTTCGCATAGTGGATGACGGTGGCGACCAGGGTTCCATTCGGCGAGGTGACGACCGAATAAACCAGGGCAGAGCACACCTCACTCCCATCCCACATCCGCTTGGAATACTCGAAAGTGCTGGGGGCGCTCCAGGTCAGGCCGCCATCGGTCGAACGCCGGTATTCCGACCATCCCGCCGAGCCGTGCCCATTCAAATTGTCGGCACCCGTTCCCGTCACGCTGTAGAAGGCGATGATGTCCCCGTTCCGGCATTCGGCAATCGTGTTGTTGCCGTGTCCGGAACGGTCTTCCTTCTGCCGATCCACGAACAGCACTCCGGTGTTGGGGATGTCCGCAGGGTAGACGAAAAACGGTTTTTCGTCAGCCGCGCGCGTCCGGTTTCGCGCGGATCGAGCGTCCTCGAACCCGAGCACGACCACCCATTTTCCAAAGCGATAGGATTCTCCGGGTGTAGTATGCTTTTCGTACACAAACACCTGATCGATCTCGCGTGTCTCGAACAACTGGAAGCGGGCCTCCTTGGTCCGAACAAACCCCTGCGTCTCGAGGGCCTCGGCCTGAGAGGCGGCGCCCGAAATGAGCTGAGGGGTTAGCACGATCAGGCGGCCGCCTCGCACCACATCGAACCCGGTGGCATCAATCGAGCTCCTCAAAAACTTTTCCCCTGCCAACGCGGCCGGGCATTCGGCCAGCCTGTAACCTCGATCCGTAAACAGCACCGCACCGGCCCGGAACCACATCACCTCCGATTCCGAGTCCCCGCGAACTTCGATCACCGCCCGATCCGAAGCATATGTGTGGCATGGGGCCATCGCTCCCGCAGCCAGAAGCACGGAAAGCACCCTCGTTGTGTACGTACCCAGTTTGAACATGTTGCGTTCTCCCTCTGCAAACCCGACAATCACTTCGCGGAGCGCCGTTCGCCGCGCGTCAGCCCACCTGGCGTAAGGCCCATTGTAGCCGACGGCGACATCGTACGCCATTTCCGTGTCGGGGCTGTCGAAGGCATCATGTGGATTGTGGAGGCACCACGATGAATGGACCCACAGGGGCCAGTTCAGCTTATGCAGCGACGGCCATGGGTGAATACCGTCGAACGAAGAACCGGCCAGGGCGACAGGAGAGGTAATCGTCAAGGCGGTCGTCCTCGCTGAGGGCGGCCGCCCGAATTTGGACAGATACCGGATCGCGTCGGTGAGTGGTCGGTAGGGATGGCCCTCGGCCACACCTTCCTCCAAATCAATGCCTCGCTGGTGACGGCAGTTCGCAATACGCGCCGTGGTCCTTCACGTTCCGCCAACTCCGCAAGCTCACCGCCGACAATCGTGGCAGTAAGCGAAGGCTTCGGTGAGATCGACCGATCCGTTGGTACTCTGGATCTGGCGCTGTTTGGTCACCACATCGCAGGGAGCCCGGCAGGTTGGACAGGGCACCTTTGCGGGACTGTTGGCAGCCACCTCACGGGCAGCCCGTTACTGGGCTTCGCAGCTCAATTGGCGACCGAGATTTACTGCCGCCCGTTCGATGACGCTGTAGTGGGGGGTGCCGAGAAATACTCCTTGCTCGACCTGCTCCTCCACCATTAACTCCGCGAGCTGCTTCAAAAGTTCCTGCTTTTTGCTCTGTCGAGCTTGTTCTGCGGCATCCATGCCTCGGCTCCTACCTGGGTACGCCATTGACTAAAACAGCAACATCCGCCGCAGTTTATCACAAAAACTTGCAGATCTCCTATTGACGTTTTCGAGGCCGCACCCAGCAGCGCAATAACTGAACTGGTCCCGCGCGTCCCCGTGGCGTTCTCTTGACCTTGACGGGTACCGGGGTTTGGCCTACAAGGGGCCGAGTCTTGGGGGCTTGCAAGGAGGCAAAATGACCGTTCTGAAGCTGGCATGCGTGGTGGGCGCACGGCCGAATTTCATGAAGATGGCGCCCCTTCTGCGCGCGTTGGACGCCTACTCACAAGTGCAGACGGTGCTCGTGCACACCGGCCAACACTACGACGCCCAACTTTCGGACGTTTTTTTCGAGGAACTGGGGATGCGCCGGCCGGAGGTCTCGCTGGAGGTTGGTTCCGGCAAGCACGGCGTGCAGACGGCGAGGATCCTCGAGCGATTCGAAGCGGTGCTGGAAGAGGGACCGCCGGGCGGCGGCAGATACGATCGGGTTGTCGTGGTCGGCGACGTGAACTCGACCCTCGCCGCGACGTTGGCGGCGGCCAAGTTGGGCATCCCGGTCGCGCATGTCGAGGCCGGACTGCGAAGCTTCGACCGATCCATGCCCGAGGAAATCAACCGAATTGTGACCGACGCGCTGGCTGATATCCTGCTGGTTTCCGAGCCGGCGGGAATGGAGAATCTGCTACGAGAAGGGCACGCCGAGGAAAGACTGTTTCTGGTCGGTAACGTCATGATCGATACCCTCCGCCGACTGCTTCCGAGGGCGCAGAACCGCCGCGCGCTGGGTTCGGTCGGACTGGAACCGCATGCCTATGGAGTGGTGACGCTTCACCGCCCTGCCAACGTCGATGAGCCCGCGACCCTCGAGCGGCTCCAGGATGTGTTCGTCGAAATCTCGCGCGATCTGCCGCTGGTCTTCCCCATCCACCCGCGGACCAAAGCTCGCCTTGAGCAGTTCGGGTTGTGGGAAGTGCTCGACAGTGGTGAAGGGATTCACGTTTTGCCGCCGCAGGGCTATCTCGACTTCCTCTGCCTGACTTCGCAAGCCAGGGTGATTATCACCGACTCCGGAGGTTTGCAGGAGGAATCGACGGCGCTGGGAATTCCTTGTATCACGTTGCGGCCGAATACCGAGCGTCCGATTACCGTGCACGAGGGGACGAGCACACTCGTCGGAAGTGATCCGAAGCGTTTGAGACAGTGTCTTCGTGCCGTGCTGGACGGTACGTACAAGCAGGGCCGCTGTCCGGAGCTCTGGGACGGTCGAGCTGCGACGCGGATTGCGGAGGTGCTGGCGAGACCTGCCGGTGCGCGGTTGCGGCGGGCAGCATAAGCCTGTTCTTCGCGTTTTCCGTAGGTTTAGCTCGGAGCCAGCCCCCGTTTTGTCAGGCCCCCGACGAAATCCTCCTTGGTGTGGTGAAAAGCAACGACCCGCCAAGAGTTCAAGAAGCAGAGCTGGCCGATGAGACCGCTGTCAATTCACTGGCCCACGGTGACTTGCGGGTCCTCTTGAGCCGCCCTATTGACACTGTAACATAACAGTGTACCATTTGGGCATGAGCGAACGATGGACGATCGACCAACTGGCTGCCCTCGTTGAAGCGTCCCTGGAGGCGACCGGCTCCGCGGCGCAAAGCTCCGGGCGGGTGCGCTCGGTGCCGGACCTTCGGACGATTCGCTATTACACCACGCTGGGCCTGATCAGCCCCCCCTCCGAAATGCAAGGCCGGAAAGCCTTTTATGGCCGCCGCCATGTGCTCCAGATCGTTGCGATCAAGAGGCTCCAGGCCCGAGGATTGTCGCTTGCCGAGGTGCAGCAAGCGATGTTGGGGGCCAGCGAGAAGAATCTGGCCGAAGTGGCTGGACTGCCACCCGAGGTCTGGGGCCGAATCGCCTCGTCGCTCTCGTCGGACGGGAAATCACGACCACCCGATGCTGCGCCCCCTATGGCCGCCCGAGAACGCCAGGCAGCCTCTGACAGGTTCTGGGCCGCGACACCCAGACAGTCCGAAGCAGCCTCGCCAAAGCCTCCAGTGAAGCCCGCTAAGCCGTCCGCGGCCTGGGCGCTGCATGCGTCGGCTGGTGATGGAATCGAAGTGGTCGTCCATGGAATCGAACCGGATCGGCTGACCGCCCAACAGCGTGAGCAGTTGCTCGCTCGTGTCGAAGAGTTTGCGGACGGATTGCGTGAATTTTGTGAGACCCGGACGTCCTCCTCGTCCGGGGATGGCGCGACCTGAAAGTTGCCTTTTCCACCGCCTGAAAGAAAGCGAGGTTCCCATGGTACGAGCAGTAGATCCTCTGGCGGATGCAGTCTCGGCGGCACCGGGTGCCGACGAGGACGCCGGCTTCGGCGTGATGGAGAGCGAACGCGGGTCATTGCCCCTGGTCGCACTGGACGTTCAGGCTAGTGCATCGTCCAGACTAAATGTTCGGGTAGAGCCGCGTCAATTTGATCCTCGCTTTGTCGATGGTGAACTGCCAATCGACGGCTCGTTGTTTCTCGGTGATGCGGGTGGACCACGCGGCAATTTCGGATTGCAGCGTCTCAAGGTCGCCGATGCGTCGGTCTTTCAAGCATTGGCTGGTCATGCAACTCAACTCGCATTCCGCCACGTTGAGCCAACTGCCGTGCTTGGGGGTGTAAACGAAGTCGATCCGGCGGACATAATTCCGGGCCTGTTCTGGCGGAAACGCTTCGTAGAACGCGCCCTTGGTGTGCGTGTTCAAATTGTCGGAGACTAACGTGATCCGCTCGACGCCGGCGTAACGCGTATCGAGCAAGTGGGCGACTTCATGAGCCCAATCGTCCTTGGTGCGTCGTGGCCGCGCGGTCGCTTGGCGGTAGCCGGAGAGCGGTTCGGCAAACATGAAAATGCTCGCTGTCCCCTTGCGCTCGTATTCGTAATCAACCCGCTCCGGGTGCTCCTTGGTCGCCGGGATCGGCACACGCGTCTCGCCGATGAGTTGCACTGGTTGTTCGTCCATGCACACGACGGGGCAGTTGGGATCGTAGGCTTTTTCGTACGTTTCCAGCACTTCCTCCATGTTGGCGACAAACTCGCCGTCGGCGTCGGGAGGGATCACCCAGTACTCGATTTTCCGCTTGGTCATACCGTTTTTTTTAGCGTCTGCCGGACCGTCTCCGGGCTGATCGATTCCACGATCTCCAGTTCCACCATTTGATCGGCCAGCAGTCGCAGCGTCCAATGGCCAAAGCCGGCGGGCGGCCTGCCCAACCGCAGCGCGATCAGTTTTGCCTCGGCTGCGCCGTCGAGCAACTTCGGCGTTGGCGACGTCTTCCGTTTCTTGCGAACCAGTGCCCCCTCGAAACCTTCGAGGACGAAGGCTTGCCGCACGTTCTCGACCGTTCGCGTCCGGCAACCGACTGCCTCGCTGATCTTGGCGTCATCCCAAGCCGGCCCATCGGCGTCGGCCTTGAGCAAAATCGTCGCCCGCCGCAATTTCTCCGATTTGCCCGTTTCCTTCTTGATCGTCGCTTCGCAGATCGCTCGTTCCTCGTCCGTGAGCCGCACGATATACTTCTTGTTCATCCGAACCTCCTTGTTGAAGCGGAGGTTCTCAAAAATCGACCGGTTTGACAACCCGAATATTTAGCTTGGACGAGGCACTAGGATTACCGGACTGGTTGCCCACACAACGGTGCATCAGGTGTTTCAGAATCCTCTCTCGGAGCCGCTGGAGGCAACGTACGTGTTTCCTCTGCCCGATCGGGCCGCGGTGACGTCGTTCCGTATGAAGGTAGCCGACCGAGTCATTGAAGCCGACCTCAAGGAACGCGCCCAGGCGAGAGAAGACTACGAGAAGGCGATCAAGGCCGGACACCGGGCAGCGATTGCCGAAGAGGACCGCAGCGGCGTGTTCAGTCTCCGCGTCGGCAATATTCCGGCCCAGGAGCAGGTTTCGGTGGAACTAACGCTCGTCGGTCCCCTGCCTGTCACGGCTGGCGAGGCGACTTTCCGTTTTCCGCTGGTCGTGGCGCCGCGCTACGTCGCGGGAAGACCTCTGGATGGATCGCCGGTCGGCTCAGGTTGGGGCTTGGATACGGATGAGGTGCCGGATGCCTCGCGGGTCACTCCTCCCGTGCTGTTGCCGGGATTTCCCAATCCGGTTCGCCTCTCACTGGTCGTGGAGATCGATTCCGCTGGATTGCTTTCGACGGGCGATGATTGGGCCGCACAGATTCGCTCCAGTCTGCACAGCGTGATCCAGGACGACGGTCCGCCGCTGACTGTCCGACTCCAGCCTGGTGAACGGCTCAACCGCGACTTCATCCTGCGTTTTCCGGTTGCCGCCGAGACAATTCAAACCACGCTGCTGCGTAGTCCGGCCTCAGACGGCCAGCCGGGCAAGTTCATGCTCATGGTTGTCCCGCCCTCGCCACCTGAGGGCGAGAGACCGACTCCGCGGGACGTGGTAGTGATCCTCGACCGGTCGGGCAGCATGGGAGGCTGGAAGATGGTCGCTGCCCGCCGCGCCGCAGGCCGTATCGTCGATGCACTCCTGGACCAGGACCGTTTCACGATCGTGGCGTTTGACAACGAGGTGTCCCATCCGCCTCATGCAGAAGAGCGGCTTGTCGAGGCAACGGATCGCAATCGGTGGCGGGCACTTGAGTGGCTCGGAAAAATCGAAGCCCGCGGCGGCACAGAAATGGGATCAGCCTTGCACTCTGCGTTCGGGTTCCTGGCGGACGCCGGCACCCAGCGCCAGAAGGTCATTGTGCTGGTGACAGACGGTCAGGTGGCGGGCGAGGATGCCCTCCTGAAGCGACTGAAGAAGTCCGGTACCCTGGCACGGATTCATGCAATCGGGATCGACCAGGCAGTGAACGCCGGTTTCCTGCGCCGCTTGGCCGATCTCCGCGGTGGGACGTGCGACCTCGTCGAGTCGGAAGATCGGCTTGACGAGGCCATGGAGGCCATCCAGCGGACGATAGGCACCCCGGTCTTGACGGGACTTCGCCTGGAACCGCTCGGCACTGCATGCGTGCCCGACAGCATCGTGCCGGCGCGTCTGCCCGACCTCTTCCCCGACAGACCCGTTATGATCTTCGGCTCCGTCGCGGGTAATGCGGGCGAGTTCCGGATTCGAATGGAAGCGGCAAGACCCTCCGGCGCCCCGTGGGAAGCAGAGGTCGTAGGACGGCCGGGGCCGGCCGACGTCTTGCTAAATCTGTGGGGGCGAGCCAAGGTTCGAGAGCTGGAAGACCTTTACGCGTCCGGCACAAACCGCGATCCCGATTCGCTTGCCCGCCAAATTGTGGTAGTCTCCCTCAGCGCCCACGTTCTTTGCCGGTTCACGGCGTACGTTGCCGTCGATCGGTCGGAGGTCGTCAATAAAGGCGGCCGGCAACAAGCGATCATTCAGCCTGTAGAAGCTCCGGCTGACTGGGAAATGTTTTCGGAGCATGTGAGGGCGTGCCGCCTTCCTTTGTGTGACTCGTTGGCATTCTCCGTCGACGCAAGTATTCGAATGAGGTCTCCTGACCTGACCAGGAGAGTTCGGCAGGCAGTGTCGTCGCTCATTGGTCGCGAGGAATCTCTCTCACCAGGTCGCCGCGGGGTTTCCGATATAGCGGCAGACCTTCGCACCGTAACCGAGGAGTTGGAGAGGAGCCTGGCCCGGCGTCCCAAATGGCGGTTGTGGGACAAACTCGTGAAGCTGCTTGACGAACTGACGACCACCTTGGTGAGTGCACACGATCCGAGGGCTACTGAAGCCGCAAGACTACTCCTGCGGAGCCGGGAGATCGCCAGCACGGTCGCGAAGAAGGCAATCGACCTCGACAAGGTGCGCGAACATCTCGGCCTGCTGACCGCTATGCTGGACTCGATCGGTTCAGGGCCGGCGCCGGAGCCTGGACGCAAGGAGTTTTGGATGTAAAAAAGTTGCGTGACCGCAAAGAATTGAAGGGAGGACCGCTCGGGTTAATCGTGGTATTGGCCGTGAGTGCTCCTCTGCTGCTGCTCAGTCTCAGGACGAGCAAGCTCGAACGACGCTCGCGGAGCTTGGCGTGGGCCCCGCTGTTCTTCAAGAGGAGTACGCAACCGCCGTCCGCACGATGAACCTGGCGAGTGTTGGCCATGCCGCTCGCCCTGTGCCGGATCGTGGGCTTTGGTGCAAGGCAAGTCTGGCGCGAAGGGCGCCACGGAAAAGCTTGACTGGGGGTTGCGGCCCCATCACCGGCCGATTAGACTAGCGGATGTTTCGACAAACGCTCGAAACCCGACCAGCGCAGGTAACGCTGGTGGGAAACCGGGAGCACCTCTCTCAACCAACCAGAAGTCCTGCCCACCAGGAATATCTTTATCGTTCGCTAAAGCCTCACGCTATCGCATGGATTCCCGAACAGGAAGAGCCGTGGCGTCGGGCAGAGCCGAGGCCGATTGAGCATTCGTCTTTGCGCAATGCACAAACAGAATGCTAAGAAGAATCGGCTCAGGAGGAGGCCAACGACGCGATTGGCAAGCATGGCGGGCTAGACTCCGGTCATCTCGGCAGGAGTTGAGTCATGCGAAAGCGATCTGGCAGATCCCGCCAGCGCGGATGTAGGTCTCGGGGTTTCTTCTCGCCAAGCTTGGGACGGCGCTTGTCCCCGTCGACGCGCGTCTTGGGCATGGAACTCTTGGAGGACCGCGTCCTGCTGGCCGGCAACTTGCTGTTTCAGGCGACCGGGCCAGGCGCGGTGACGTTGCGTCTGTCGGGTGGCGACGTGCAGATTGTCGACACGGCCACGCCCGCGACTGTGCTTGCCTCCAAGCCCCTGGGCGAAATCACGGGGGGAGTCAGGATCGAAGGGAACACGTTCGACGTGTACCTCACCATTGACGCCAGCACGCCGCCGATCCCCGGCGGAATCGAGTTCGCGGGGGGAGCAGGAACGAACACACTGACCGGACCCAATGCCCCGACCGACTGGAGCATCGACGCCCCCGACAGCGGCTCGTTCAACGGAGTCAACAGGTTCAGCGGTGTGGAGCGATTGGTCGGAGGCACGAGCGACGACAATTTCCAGTTCGAGCCGGGTGGGTCGATTTCGAGCGGAATCGACGGCAGCGGCGGGATGGACACGGTTGATTTCTCTTCGTACGAAACGCCCGTGCTCGTCGACCTGGCGGGCGGCACGGCAACCGTGGGCGGACTGGTCAACGGTTCGAGCATGGTTGGCCTTACCACCGACATGCCGGTCCGCTATCTCAACGATGGTGCGGGCGTCCAGCAGGCCACCATTTCCCCGGACACGGTTCTCGCCACTTTGAACGGCGGCTCGGGCGTTCAAAAGGCGTCCGATTCCTTTTCTCTCACAGCAGCCACACCGCTGGCAAATCTCAACAATGGCCAAGGCGTTGGGAGTAGAGGCTTTCTGTCGGCGGCGACTCCCGTCAGCTCGAATTGGCCGAATATGGTTCTCCAACCTGGCTACGACCTGATCATCACGTTGACGAACCAGGATATGGTGTATGTCGATCTGGGAAATCCAGCTACCCTGGGGAGCCTGCTCGACGCGATTCACCAGGCCGATCCCCGGTTGACGGCCGCCATCAATGCTGCCGGAACCGGCATCGATATCCGTGACTCAGCGGGGGGCAGCAAGAACATCGCGGTTGGCGATCTGGGCGCATCGACGGCGGCAAGAACCCTTGGGATTACGGGTGCCGGGGCAGGTAATGTTCTGCACGGGAAGTCGATAACCTGCGACATGCGGATTATCCTCACGGACTGGTCTTCGGTCGCGGTCGATATCGGCAGCGCGACAATCCTTCAAGATGTTCTTGACGCCATTCACAACGCGGACCACCGCTTGACGGCCGTGATCAACGACGCCGGCGACGGGATCAAGATCATCGACGCGGCCGGCGGCGAGGAAAGCCTGGCCGTGGAGAACCTGAACGGTTCCACCACCGCCACGGATCTCGGTCTTACCGTCCGCTCCGAAGGCAATGTTTTGAACGGGCGGCCTCTGGTCAGCGACCTTCGCATCACGGCCAGCGACGGCACGGTCGTCAACGTCAACCTTCGCGACGCGGACACCCTGGGAAAGGTGATCGACGCCGTCAATGCGGCGGACTCCCGCATTGTTGCCGCTTTGAATGAAGCTTCGGACGGCATCGACATCCAGGATTCTACCGCCGGTTCCGGCAGCCTGACCATCACGAATTCCAGCGGTTCCACGGCGGCGACGGATCTCGGCCTTGCAAAGACCGGCACAGGAAATCTCCTCCAAGGGAATTCTCTTCTCGACGATCTGGGGATCACGCTCAGCAACGGGGCATCCGTCCAGGTCAACTTGGGAAATCCAGCTACCGTGGCCGATGTCCTTGCAGCGATTCACGCCGCCGACAGCCGGTTGACAGCCATGATCAGCTCGACCACCCGCGGCATCAAGATCACCGACTCGGCGCGCGGTCCCGGGAACATTACGGTTACTAACCTGAACGGCTGCACCGCGGCCACGGATCTGGGGATCCTTGGCACGGGGACCGGCGGTACACTCCAGGGAACCTCGGTCGTCAGGCCGGTCGTTTCCACAACCATCAGCCACATACAGCACGCGGTCGGCGGCTGCGGCGATGACCTGCTCCTCGGATCGGTCGGCAATAACCGACTCACCGGCGGCGAAGGATCGGACACATACAAGTTCGCGGCAGGGTGGGCGGCGGACACGATCGAAGATTACGGAACCCTGGGGACCGATACCCTCGACTTCTCCGCGGTGACGGGCCACTTGACGGTAACGATCCAGGCAGACGGCAAGATCTCGATCGCGGATGACGCCGGCAATCCGAACACCCTGGAAGATGCGGAAATCATCGAAAACATCATCTTGGGAAGCGGCAACGATACCTTTGTGTTCGAAAGTGGGGCGACATTCCTCGGCACTCTCAACGGCGGCGGCGGAACGAACAAGCTGGATTACTCTGCCTATGAGTCCGCCGTCACGGTCGACCTGGCCGCCGGCACGGCCACGGCGTCCGAGGTCACAACGTCGATCACGAGCATCAGCGATATCGCCGGCGGTTCGGGGGACGACATCCTCACCGGCGACAGCGGCGTTAACCGTTTTGAGGGCGGCCCGGGCAGTGACGTGCTCAAGGGTGGCGCGGCGATCGACACGCTCGTCGGCGGCGAGGGCGACGACGTCTATGTCATGGATGGCGGAAACGACACGATTCGTGAGGCCGCCGATGGAGGGTTCGATACCCTGGATTACTCCCGTTCGACCGGAGCCATTTCCGTCAACCTTGCCGGTTTCATCAACGTTGAAAACGTCCTCGGCGGCCCAGGAGCGGACACCCTGACCGGCACGTCGGCGAACGACACGTTCTATTTCGTGAACGGGTGGGGCAACGATAGGGTTACAGACCCTGGGGGAACGGACACTCTCGATTTCTCGGCCGTCACCCAGCCCATGCATTTTGACTTCACCGGCGGAGCCGTGACCGTGACGCAGGGCGCCAACAGGGTCTCCGGGACCGAGGGAACGAGAGTCGAGATCCTGGTCGGCGGTTCGAGCGACGACACCTTTGTCTTCCACGACGGGTGGGGGAATTACACGATCGCCAGCGCCGGCACCATCGATGAGGACGTCCTTGACTTTTCTGCGGTCACGGTGAACCTCACATTCACCCTCCACGACAACGGCACCGTCGAGGTCACCGACGGCACGAATACCCTGGGGGCCTCGGCCGGCATCGAGAACATCATCGGCGGCTCGGCCACCAACACCTTTGTTTTCGAAGACCAGGGCGGCTTGGACGGGTACATCGAAGGCGCCGGGATCAACATCCTGGATTACTCCGCTTATACAACCGCCGTCTACCTGGATCTGGGCAGGATGGATGTCGTTTATTCAGGGAACGTCAATGGAGCCCCGGAAACGAGCGTCGGAGTCGGTTACGCCACGCGCGTGAAAGGGGTTAATAACATCTCCGGGTTCATCGGCGGTGCTTCGACGGGCGATGTTTTGATCGGTCCTCAGAAGAACAATACCTGGACCATTGACGGGGCAAACTCCGGGACACTGAATACCTCTTTCACCTTCTCCGGCATCGAGAACATCACCGGTTCCGCCGATGATGACGACCGCTTCACGGTGACGGCGACGGGGAGCCTCAGCGGCACGCTGAGCGGCAACCCCTATGGGCTGGTGAGCGGGGCAACCCATCTCGAAATTCCAATGAACCCCGAGGGCGTGGCGGAAGGGACGGACACCCTCATCCTTTCCGGCGGTAACTACACCAGCGCAACCTTGACGGCAACGTCCACGGATACGGGGATCGTTGACCGCGACGGCAACAAGCTCAGGTTCGCCGGTCTCGAGTCGGTCGAGGACGGTTCCGCGGCCGTAGACCGCATTTTCACCTATGCGGCCGACGCCACGGCCAAGGTCACCTTCGGAGGGACCGTCGCGAAGGATCTGGTGTGGACCATCGACGTGGATCAAGTCACTTACACCTGCACAACGGGAGAAAATGACCGCCTTGAGGACGTGGTGGCCGGCCTGGCCGGGCAGATCGCCGCTGGCGGCTATCTCACGACAGTCCAGGGCGACTCCATCCTTATCACGAAGCTGGGCGGCGCCCCCGACGTGGTCCCGGGAATTCCGCTGCTCGGCTCTTCTCCGCTGGTGCTCGGTTCCGCAACGGCGGAGGCTCCGATAACGAAGGACGTCGCCCTCAGAGTGAGCAAGACGAGCATCACGGCCGAAAATGGAGACTTCATTCCCTTCACGTTCGCCCAGCCTTCCGGACATGTCTATGTCAACGCCGGGATGGGCAGCGACACGATCACCATTGAATCGTTTTCAACGTCGGCCGCACTGGTGATTGATGGAAAGGGGGGGACGGCGGACCGCATCGTTTACGAGGTGCAGGCAGGAGACAATTCGCAGAGTATCTCCTTCGGGACCGGAAGCACGAGCCTCAACGGCAGCACGGCTTTCACTTACTCCCATGTCGAAAAGGCGAAGAATCTTGTCGTCCGTGGCACAGGCGGCGATGACCAGATTCAGCTTGCCGAGGGGGGACTGGGCTACATCCTCGCCAGTACCAACGGCACGTTTGCCGCCGTTACCGTGAATGCGGCCATCGATTCTCTTACGATCGATGCCGGCTTGGGGGATGATGCCGTCTCAACCGCAGGGATTACTTCTTTCACGCCCGCGTTGGTCCTGACCGGTGGCGAAGGCGTCGACAACCTGGATCTCGGAAACGGGCATTACACCACTCTGACTTTGGGCACGGGGAGCATCGAGGAAGGAAGTGCCGGAAATGACGCCGTGACGGGAGACTTTACCGTTGGCAGCTTCACCTTCAACGCCCGGCCGTCCATCGCCAACCGCGTGCATGTATTCCAGGATTACAGCGGCAAGATCACGATCGTCGATGAAACGGATGTCGGGACAACCATCACGTCCATTGCCGCTCCGACAGAATCCTTCACCATCAACACCGGCTACAATGCTCCGGGAACCACGGAATACATCCATGTCGGGCAAGACCCGACGGGCGCGGTACGGCCATGGCAGGCCCCCTTGAATGCCGACCTGATCCTCAACGCCGGCACGCTCAGCAAGAACCTGGACGGCGAGGATTCGGTCACCATTTACAGCAATCTCACCCTTACCGGGCACCGGCTCGACATCACCGCAAACAACATCAGCATCAACAGCGGTGTGACCGTTTCGACGGCCGACTCTTCCGGCCACGGCGGTGATATCAACCTCAACGCGTTTCATGTCACCCTGGGCACGGGCGCGCAACTGCTCGCCGACGGCACTGTTGGCGATCTATCCACTTCCGGCGACATCACCATTATGGCCATGGACGAGAACGCCCTGGTGACGCCCTTGGTGGACGTCGATGTTTCCAACGTCGATGTGACCATTGCGGCGGGTGCGGTGATCAGCGGCCGTGACGTAACCATCCTGGCGAGCGCCGACAACCGGAGGCTCTACGCCGATGACGGCACCCTGCAAAAAGACGACCCCACGACCGGTGACGCCTGCAATATGCTCGGGAATGTCTTCGAAAGCCTGACGCAGATCGGCGGCGCGATCTCGGTGGTGAAGGGCGACGCCTCGATCGATATCGCCGCCGGCTCGCAGATCTCGGCCCGCGACTTCAAGGCCGACGCGAGTGTCTACGCCGATGTCAAGGCGGTTCCTTCCTGGTCTCTGGCGATCGCCCCTTCAATCGGCGTCGCCGTGACCAACGCGGCGGTGCATGTCGCGGGCACGATCATCGCCACCGGGAATGCTGAATTCAGGACGCACACCGATCATACGATGAACGTCGTCGCTGATCCGTCGGCACTGAAAGGCCTTGCCGCGGCCGTCGCGGTGAGCGTGATCGTTTCCGATGCCAACACGGTCATTTCGGACACCGCCGTGCTCGACGTGGGCGGCGACCTGTACGTAACCGCCGACGACGTGGACCGAAACCGGACCATGGCGCGATCCGTGGCGGGCAAGGACGGAAAGCTTGCCCTGTCCGTTGCCGTCAGCGTCGAGGACGGCGACACCAATGCGCTGCTCGACGGCGAAGCCCATGTCGCCGGCAATATCACGGTCATGGCTGACCAGTTGGGAATCGACGTGCCGGTCGGCAAGCTGTTTGGCCTGATTCCGTCGCAGGCGATCGGCACTTCCGCCTCGGCCGGCGTGGGCAGCCCCTCCAAGGGCGATTTCCTCGACGACGCGGAAGCCGCGACCACTTCGTCCCTGGTCGCGCTGATCGGATCGCTCTCGGGGTTTGTTTCCAAGGCCCAAGCCGCGTTAGCGGGTAAGGCCGGATCATCGCCGGCTGATCTCGACTCGAAATTCGATTTGGCCGGCGGGGTGGCCGTCCTTGTCGACGCCAACCGCACCACAGCCAGGATCGGCGACGGCGGAGCGGATGGGGATGCACTAAACGGCCATGTGGATGCAGGCGGTTCGATCGACGTGCTCAGCACCGCCTCGACCGCTCCCTATGTCAGCGCCAATTCTTCCGCGTCGAACAACTCGGACACACAATCCGAACAGAATACGAGCGTGGTCAGCGGAGCCCTGGCGATCTCCGTGGGCGTCTTGAAGAACGATGCGGATGCCTACATCAACGAAAACGCCGTGGTGGATGCCGCCGGGACGTTGACCGTGCAGGCGCAGGCACTGAGCGATGTCGGCTGGTCTTGGGGCAAGAACCTGGTGGACGCACTTCGTGAGAAGCCGACCTACACCACCGAGGACGAAACCCCCGTTGTCGACATCAGCCCCGGGGACACCGTCGAATTCCGTGCGAACCGAACCTCCGGCGGAGATGTCGGAACCTGGTATGACTACGCCGGATCGACGGTTCTCCACAGTGTCGATCTGACCACCGAGGACTTCACCAACGAAGAGCGTTGGGAGGCAGTCAATCCCGCCGCCAGGAAAGCGCGGAATTTCGTCACTCTTTTGTCGAACTATCTGATCGGCGATTTCGGTGTAGGCTATTTTATTCTCAACGATGGGAGCCAGGCGACTGCATCGGGGGACAAACTCGCCATCGCCGGTGCGGTGGACATCATGATGCTCAGCGACGCAGCGGACGCGAGGATCAAGAGCGGAGCCCTCATAAACCAGGAGCCCCACGCGGGAACCGATCAGAATGTGGTTGTCCAGGCAATTAGCCACGGCATGGCCACGCACTTCGGCGGGAACATCAACTTTCCGTCGGTCGGGTCAGAGTCAGGGGGGTTCAAAGACTTCGGGAAGGCTGTCGAGAGCAGCATCCTTACGGACAAGGGATGGCATTCGAAGTTCGGCATGAACTCCAAGACCGACAAAGGGGCCGTCGGCTTCACGATCACCGGGTTCATCGACAAGGATACCGCCTTGGCGACCATCGAAGACGACGTCAGGCTCCATGCCGACAGCCTTCTGGTCGATGCGGAAACCCAGGTGCTTAGCACGGGTGTCCAGGCATCGGGCGGGGATGCCGGGAATGTGGCGTTCAACGGCGTGGTTGCATTCAATGTGATCATCAACAAGACCATCGCGCAGATCGAAAACGGGGCTGTGATCGACATTGGTGCGGGGAGTGTCTTTGATGATCCCGAGATGGATCCGGCGGAGAACGGTTCGCTCATCGTCTCCGCCCATGACACCTCCGACGTGATAAGCCTCGACGGCGCCGTCGCGACTTCCCAGAGCGTGGGAATCGGCGCCTCCGTGGGAGTCACGGTCCTCGACCGCAACACGCAGGCCCTCATCGGCGATCTCGCCGACGCCGATCCAACGGCGGCGACCGGTTCCATTACCTCGCGCGGAAACGTTCACATCACTGCGGAAAACGGAGGCTTCGTCGCGAATCTTGCCGTCGCCGGCGCGAAGGCTTCGAGCAATCCCGCGAAATCCAACCCGGATGCCGGCACATCATCAAATCCCGGCCAGGGCCAGACGCAGGGTTCGGGCTCCGACGGTACCAAGCAGAGCAATGCCGACACGTCCGGCTGGATCAACAAATTGGGTGGCTTCCTGAAGAAGGCCGGTCAGAGGATCAAGGCCGATTGGAAAGGACCGGCAGAAGACTCCGCCGGCCAGACGTCCCAATCGTCCAAGTCGGGCGTGGGGATATCGGGCTCGGTCGCCGTCAATGTTGTCAACGACGACACGCGGGCCTACATCCTCAACAGCGGGCCGGTGATCGTCGGGGATAACTCCATTGGAATCGTGGACGGCCTTTTCCTCGATGCGGTCAACACGACAACCGTCGGCGCGCTGGCCGGCGCCGGCGCGTATGCCAAGGGGAGCGAGGGCAAAACCTCGGTGGGCATTGCCGGGGGCTTCGCCATCAACGCCCAGTTCGGGAAAACGGAGGCTTTCGTCGACGGCGCGGCGAGCCTGGACGCCGAGGCGCTGGAGATCGACGCCCTGCGCAGCGGCTGGACGGTTTCGCTGGCAGCCGGGCTTGCGGCCGCTGCGGGACAGAAGTCGTATGCCGTCGGCGGCTCGGTGGGCGTGAACGTCATTACGTGCGACACCACGGCCGCTCTGCGGAACATCGACGGCTCTGTCGACGTGGCCGGGCATGTTGCCCTGAATGCCCTCGATGACACCAACATCATCGCGATCGGCGGATCGGCAGGATTCGGCGGCAAGGTGGGAGTGGGCGTTGCCATCGGCTTCTCCTACGTGGAGAACAAGACAACCTCGATCATCTCCGACCTGGACGACTTCACCCATCAGGGCGGCCTCGACGTGCTGGCCACCTCCGACGGCCTGATCGTCACGGTGACCGGGTCGGCCGGCGTGGCGACGGGCTCCGGCGGCTCCGGCGGCAAGGCCGGGGCAGGGACCGTTTCCGTCAATATCGTGAGCAACACGACGGAAGCGATGATCAGCGCGACCACCGTCAACACCGGTTCAACGGGTGATGTCATCCTCAGCGCCGTTGATGACACATCCATCTATTCTTTCGCCGGCGCCTTGGCGGCCGGGAAAGAGATGGGCCTGGGCGGGGCCGTCGCCGTGAACGTGCTCACAAACACAACGCGGGCGGCCGCCGAGGAATCGACGATCGACACCACCGGCGCTTTCTATGCGACCACTTCGGAGGAAGGCACCGTCGTGACCCTAGCCGTTGCGGGCGCAGGGTCGGAGAAACTCGCCATTGCCGGATCCGTGGCGCTGAACGTTTTCCAGAACACGGTCGACTCCCACATCACCAACAGCACCATCACGGCGGGAAGGGATTTCTATCTTGGTGCGGAGGATCGGGAGATAAGCGGGGCCCTGGCAGGCGGCGTGGCTATTTCGACGGGGCAGTCGGCCGGTGGCGCCGCCATTGGTGTGAACGCCATTTTCAACACCGTTACCGCGAGGATCGAGTCGTCGACCGTCTCGGCCTCGGCGGCCGCCGTCGAGGCGACCGCGGAACAGATCCTCGTGAGCTTTAACGTGGGCGGCGCCGGAGGCGAAAAGTTCGCCCTCGGCGGCTCCGTGTCGGTAAACCAGGTCATGAATACGATTGCCGCGGAGGTCGTCGCCGGCACGATCGGAGTGGATGAGCACGGGCAGGATATCGTTCGCCAGAGTGATGTCGATGCCACTCGCGACATTGCCGTTCGGGCCAGTGACGACACGACGGCCGTGGTCGTAGCCGGTGGATTCGCGATGTCGCTTTCCAGCTCGGCCGTCGGACTGGCCGCGTCCACGATCTACATCGAAAACGACGTCCATGCCAGGATCGACGATTCGAGCGTCACTTCCTCGGCGGGCAAAGTCACTGTTTCCGCCGGGATCGCTCCGCCCGATACCCAAGCCGATCCGGCCGATATCGCTTTCGGAACGTCGGGGATCATCCTGCCGGCGACGAACAGTTCATCGATCATCAATGTCACATTCGGCGGGGCTGGTTCGACGGGCAACTTTGCCGGCGGCTTCGGGGTATCGGTGAACATCATCAACAATACCATCGATGCCGGGATCGCCGGCGGGGCCACGGTGGATGCAGCCGGAGACATCACGGTTTCCGCGATCGATTCCTCGGACATCGGCGCCGTTGCCGTCGGCGGCGCCGGCGCAGCATCGGGGGCCGCCGGAGGCGCAGCATCGGCCAACGTCATCACGAACTCGATAACCGCCGGGATCGACGCATCGACGGTATCGTCCGCGGCCGACGTCCGCGTGAACGCACAATCTGCCGAGATCATCCGCGCCCTTGCCGTGGGCGCATCGGGAGCGGGAACGTTCGCCGTCGGCGTATCGGCCCTTGGCAATGCCGTGGCCAATGACATTAGCGCCACCATCCAGGGTTCCACGGTCAGCGCAGGGGGCGACGTCGTCGTGTCCGCGATCGACCAGGCCCCCAGTGTGCTTCCCGACTGGATGCTGTCGGACGAGAAAGAGGCGGAGCTGGATGATGCGCTTGAGGGCACGCCGATCGACCTCAATGCCAACATCCTCGCGATCAACGTGAGCGTGGCCGGTTCCGGAAGTGTGGCCGTCAGCGCCGCGCTGTCAGGAAATGTGATCACCAATAGCATCATCGCGAACGTCGCCGATTCGACGGTCACGGCCGGGGTAGACTCGCAAGGGGTCGTGACGAACGCCGAGGGAGATGTCTATGTCATGTCCGTGTCCGACGCCGGCATTATCGCCGTCAACGTCGGCGTGGGCGCCTCCGGGGCAGTTGCGGTGCAGGCCAGCGGCTTCGGCAATGTGATCACCAACACGATCGCTGCCACCATCGACGACAATTCCACCGTAGCGGCGGGAGGCGTCGTCCATGTTTCGGCCGTCAATTCATCCTCCATCAACTCGGTGGCCCTCAGCGTGGCGGCCTCGGGCAGCGTGGCGGTCTCCGCGATCATCGGCGCCAACGTGATCCGCGACACCATCTCCGCCGGAATCGCGGATTCCACCGTGACCTGCGGGTCCGCGCTGGCCGTCGAGGCCGAGACCCGCTCGACGGTCTATGCCTTTGCCACCGGCGTTGGCGCGTCGGGTGTCGTCGCCGTCCAGGCCCTGATCGCCGCCAATGTCATCGCAGACTCGACCTCGGCAACCATCACGAACTCGACCGTGGACGCGGGAGGCGCCGTGTCGCTGAAGGCCAGGAACGTCTCCACGATCGACGCCATCGTGATCGGGGTAGCTGCCAGCGGTACGGCCGCAATCGAGATTCCCATCGTGGTGAACGACATCTCGAACACCACCGAGGCGACCATCACGGATTCGACCCTGACGACCGACTCGAACCTCACCCTGGATGCCGAGTCGTGCAACGTCATTCGTGCCATCTCAGTGGGCATCTCCGGCTCGGGCGCCCTGGCGGTGACGGTTGCAGGTCTGGGGAATGTGATCACCAATACGCTGACCTCGCTGATCACCGGCTCCACGATCACCGCCGCGGGCGATGTGGGGCTCTCGGCCAACGACGTGGCGCCGAGCGACATCCCCGAATGGACGCTCCTGCCCGGCCAGAAACAGCAGGTCGACGACGCCGTCGGAGACGCTCCTTTCGACCTCAGCAGCAACATCCTCGCTCTCACGGCGTGCGTGGCCGGTTCCGGGGCGGTGGCCGTCAGCGGCGTCGTCTCGGGCAACGTGATCGCCAACGCCATCCGCGCGGAGATCGTGGGCTCCGAGATTGTCGCTGGCGGGTCCGTTGCCCTCGATGCCTCCACCGACTCAGGGATTGTCTCGCTGAGTATTGGTGTGGGCGGCTCAGGCGTATTTGCGATCAGTGCCACCGGGTTCGGGAATGTGATCAGCAATACCATTGCCGCAACGATCGAGAGCGGATCGGTTGTCGAGGCCGGAGGCTCCGTCGATCTTGCCGCCTCCGACGACTCCTCGATCAGTTCCGCCTCACTGAGTATCGCCTTCTCCGGCACCGTTGCCATCTCTGCCATCATCGGCGCCAACGTGATCGCCGACACGGTTACCGCCGCGATCTCCGGATCCACCGTGACAGCCGGGACGACGCTTACACTCGACGCCGAGACGGGCTCCGCGATCTTCAGCACCGCCGGCGGCGCCTCGTTCTCCACCGTGGCGGCGGCGATCACCATGGCCGCCAACGTGGTGGCGAACGATACAGAAGCGATCGTGGATGACTCGACGATCGAGGCGGGCGATGTGTCACTCCATGCCTCCGATGCGGCGACGATTCTGTCTGCTGCCGGTCAGGTGGCGATCGGGGTCGGCGGCGGTGTCGGCTCGGGAGTGGCCTACAACCTGATCGCCAACACCGTGAAGGCGCGCGTGCTCAGCAGTTCGGTCAGTGCCACCAGCGGGAGCGTTTCCACCAAGGCCGACGGGGCCGGTACGATCCAGGCGGTGGCGGCCAGCGGCGCGGCCGGAATCGGTGTCGGAGTGGCCGGCACCATTGCCGTCCAGACCATCGGCAACACCATCGAGGCTGTGATTGACTGCAGCACGATCGAGGCCAGCGACTCGGTTCTCGTGCTTGGATCGTGGGCAGGCGACATCACCGCCGACGGCGGCGCCGTGTCCGCCGCCGGGGTGGTCGGCGTCGGCGGTACCGTCGTGCAGAACACTCTCGCCAACAGCACCACGGCCGCGGTCCGGGACTCGACGGTGACCGCGGATGGCGTCGGCTCGGGCGTCACGGTCCCCCTGTGGTGGCGCGCCGCCAATGGGGCGGGCTGGGCAGACGACCGCCTTGCCGGAAGGAACCAGACCGTGCATGGCGTGGCGGTCAGTGCCTCCAGCGCGGAATCGATCGTGTCGAATTTCGCCACCGGGACCGTCGGCGGCGTCGGCGTTGCCGTGAACAAAGCGGTTAATCTCGTGGCGGACACGACCGAGGCGACCATTGCCGATTCCCATGTCACGGCGGGCCCGGGGGCGGCGGCCGGGGCCGTGGTTCGCGCCTGTCAGTCCACCGACGTGAAGAACAGCGGCGGCGTCGGTGCCTTTGGTGGCGTTGGCCTGGTCGGCGGTTTCGACACGACGATCATTCAAAACAACACGCGGGCTACGATCACCGACACGGACAACGCGGACCGCACGTCGGTGAACGCGGGCACGGCCGGTGTCGAGGTCAGCGCCTGGAGCCAGGAAGTGGTCCTCTCGAAGACTGGAAGCGCGGGCCTCGGTGTCGGCATCGGGGCAGCCGGTGCGGTATCGGCCATCGACATCCGCGGGGAGACCGCGGCTACCATCCGGGAAAGCGACATCACGTCCCGCGGCGATGTGGGGGTTCTGGCGACGGACATCTGCGCCGTCACCACCCGGGCGGGCGCCCTTGCCGTCGGCCTGGTCGCGGGCATAGGTGGCTCGATTGATTTTGTCACCGTCGCGCGCGACACCCGGGCCACAATGATCGGCGTGCATAGCAACGCTGCGGGCAGCACGGAAGTCAGCGCCTACAGTCAGACGACCATCGACGGCGCGGCCGCCACGGCCGCTGGCGGCGGCATCGCCGCGGTGGTGGGTACAGGCGTGGTTCATTTGATCGAAGGCACAACCGAAGCGGCCATCGCCGCAAACCCGGTCGAGGGCGGGCGAGCCTCGCTGATCAACCAGGATCCGGCGTTTCCGGGGACGAACATCATCGTCAAGGCGACCGACTATGCCAAGATTCTCGGGAATGCAGGCGGCTACTGCGGCAGCCTGGGCGTGGGGTACGGCGCGTCCATGAACGTGAACGTGATCCGCCGCGACGTGAGCGCGACGCTCGGCGATGGAACGCGGGCGCACGCGGGCGGGGACGTGACCATCGAGGCACTGGCCGAGCACCTGGTCGACACGGACACGATCGCGTTCGCCGCGTCCCTGTGCGTGGGCATCGCCGGCAGCCTCTCGGCCGTCGGGCTGGGAGGCGGCATCGGCACCGGCGCCAGCGACGAAGCGAAGAAGAGTCAGAGCACGATCGACGATCTGCTGACACTTTCGGGCGGTATGCCGGGACTGCTGCGCGACGATGCGTCCGACCGCGCCCGCGCCGCCCTGGACGGCTGCGATCTCAGCATCGGGTCCGCGATCAGCGCGGAAGTTGACGAACGTTCGGTCAGTGCAACCATCGGGTCTGCTCAAGTTGCGGCGGGCGGAAATATCACCGTCAGCGCCGAACGCCGTTTTGACGCGGTCTCGGACGTCGGGGCAACGGCCATCGGCGGTCTGGCCGCGGGCGCGGGCGCATCGGTTGCGTTTGTCGAGGTGGCCGGGGATACGGTGGCGGGAATCGGCGAGAACGCCGTGGTCACCGCGTCCGGCAGCGTTAACGTCGATGCGGAATTCCGCCTGGAACTGGACCTTGACGTGCAGACCGGGGCCTACTCGGCCACGTTCGGCGATGGGGCCGCCCAGGGCGGAATCGCTCTGGACCTGAGCACGCAAGCGACGGTCGGCGATTCGGCCCGCATCGCAGCCGGCGCGGCACTCGGCCTTTCGGCGCTGACAGTGCTGGACAATCTTTCGGCGGTGGTGGACGGGACGGTCGGCGCCGCGTTTGCCAAGGGCGACGTTGAGATGACGGGAACAGCCGACATCGAGACGTTGACCACCGTCGGACTGCAGGCGCAGCTTGCTGCCCGTGGTGCAGCCACTGTCGCGGCGCGTTCGGAGGTGCTGGGCCTGAGCGTCGAAGCGACCGGCGGCGCCGGCGGTCTGGCCGGGGCGGGAGGCGCGTGGGCCGAGTTCCGGTTCAACACCATGCGCACCGAAGTCCTGCTGGACGGATGGAGTTCGCTGGCCGCCGGGGGCGACGTTGATCTGAACGCCGTCTCACTCGTCGATCTGTCAGCCTATGTGAGCCAGGATCTGGGCGCGGTGGCTGCCGGCGCGGGCGTCTCGGCGGACGTGATGACCACGACGCTGACCACCGTCACGGTCGACGACGCCGCGATGGTCTCCGGCGATACGGTAACCATCACCGCTTCTGCCGACAAGCTGTGGGGACACGCCACCTCGGATTGCGAGGTGAAGGGCCTGACGGCGGATGTGACTTCCACCACCCGGGTCTGGTACGTCGTCACCAGCTCGGTCTGGATCGATTGGAAAGCGACGGTCGCGGCTCGGGACAAGCTGGTTATCACTGCCCAGGCGGCAAACCTGGATGCCGTCACCTCCACGACGATCGACTGCGGCGCCCTCGCTCCGCAGGTGACCGTCAAGAGCTGCGATTACGTGGACGTCAACACGTTCGTGCATGTCACCGGCGCTGCCCAACTGAAGACCTCAGACCTGTGGATCAGCAGCAACCCTGTAGCCGGAGAGCAGGTCTACAATGCGGACGCCGGCGCCGTGCGTGCGAAGGGAGCGTTTCCGGACGTCGACTACGTTGTGGATGCGGTCCTGTCGCGCGACTCTCGCATCGAGTTCTATGGCGACGCCATATACGTGCCCGTCCTCTCCCTCTACGTCGACGCGGCAGGCAACATCGACGCCAGCGGCATCGTGGCGCACAAGGACGAGGCCAACCACGCGATTCTGGTCGAGAGCTTCATCTATTCGGGCGGAATTCAGCCTGTGGCGCACCTGGCCGCTATGGGCGGGACGATCGTGGGCACGGGCAAGTTCCTGACCGGCACGGCGGGGGACTGCCAGCTCGTCAACGATTCGGACTACGCCCTCTGCCTCGGCTACATCGTTGCCGTCGCTGATCTCGAACCGGCCGACTGGATGGTGGTGCAGGCCACCGACGACGGTGTGACGTGGTTCTACAGCAACGGCGGGTCAGAACCCCGCGGCCCGGTTCAGTTACAGATCGATTCGGTGGGCGACGTGCGGCTGTGCGGAATGCTCTCGCTCCCGCACGGGATTGTGACCATTCAGACCGACGGTGATATCGAGAACCTCTTTACTGGCGGCACCGTGCTGGAAGCCTGGCACACCTCCCTGGTTGCCGGCGGCAGTATCGGCGCCGAAACCAGGCCTCTGCAGGTCGCATCCAGAGACCACAGTTTCTTCTCCCTCGGAGCCGTCGCCGGCCAGGATGCGTGGCTCACTGTGGCTGCGTACCTTGCCGATCCGACGGCGATCGGCGCCCTTTTTTCCCTGGCCGACCTCAGCGCGGGCGGCGATCTGACCGTCGACTATATCGGCGCGTGGCGTGAAGTGGCGCCCGACACGTGGGAGGCCATCGACACCACGATCCAGTTCTCCGGCGCCCAGGCGGGCGGCGATTTCAGCCTGACCCAGCAGGGCGGCGTGCTCAAATCCTTGCAGCCGATCACCGCGGGCGGCGACGTGACGGTGGTGGTCTACGACGGCGCCATCTATCTGCACGAGCGGATTACTGCGGGGCTCACCGCGACCGTCCATGCCAGCAAGACGATCGGGGGCAGCCCGTACCAGTGTATCACGGCGCACGACATCGACCTGCAAGGCAGTGCGGTGGGCGGCTTGTACGATTCCACGCTGAAGATCGACCTGACCGGCGGTGCGCTGAAGGTTCTCGCCCAGTCGGACATTGGCATCCGCAGCGTCGGCGGCCCGATCAACGTTGCCTCGATCGTATGCGGCGCGGGCGGCGCCCGAATCGAGGTGCCCGACACCGCTCGCGACGATGACGACATCGTTTTCGGCGCCGGTGCGCGGCTGTCCGTTGAGAGCCGCGCAGTCTTGACGGCAGGGGATCACCTGATCCTGGACCCGACGGCTCGCATCACCGGCGGCTTGATCACTATCAATCTGGATACCGCAGCGGTGGACCCGGACCCCGGACACAACGTGGAGTTCACCTTTGACTGCCGTAACTTCGTGCCCCAGCCCTCGTTCACCCCCATCCAGTGGATTACCTTCAACACCGGCGCGGACGCTGACGTGCTGACCGTCGTGTCGGCGATATCGGACCAGGCCCTGTACCTCAACACCGGCGCGGGCAACGACACCGTGACGCTGGGTGCCGCGGGCTCGATCGGGGACATCTGGGGAGCTGTCGCGTACAATGGCGGCGCGGGAGACGACCTGTTCCTGCTCGATGACAGTGCCGACACGGTTCCCCGCTATTTCGGTCTGTCGCAGCGCACCTCGAACACGCTGGGACGCTGGGGAACGTCCGTCACTTTGTACGGCACCGAATACGGGGCATGGTGTGAGAACGTCGAGACCCTCAGCCTGCGGCTGGGCAGTGGCGGCGATCTTGTCGGCATCGACGCGACCGGCGACGACGTTCAGCAGGTGCGGATCGACGGCGGCGCCGGCAGCGACCAGTTCGAGGTGGGCAGTGCAGCGGAATTCCTCCTCTCCGACATTCACGGCCAATTGGTATTCACCGGAGGTACTAACACCGGCGACTGGGATACTCTGAGTATCGTGGAAAACAATTTCGCCCCTGGCATGAGCTATCCCGATGAGCAATTGACGCCGGACCTGTTCGTCGGCGAAGGATTGGCCGGCCTGCACTATGCCGAATTCGAGTTCCTCACACTCAAGCTGGGTTCGTGGGATAAAGGCCTCACCATAACCAGCCTGACGATCCCCGCAGAAGTAGACCTCGGCGCCGGCGATAACCGCTTGACGCTCGGCACGCCCGACGTCCCCTTCGCGACTGCCTTTGCCAGGGGTTTGGTCGTCGATTGCGGAGACGGCAATAACGTCGTGGAGTTGTATGACACCGCGGGTACAGCCGACTCCACATGGGGATTGGAAGACACAGCCATCACCTACGCCCTTGCTTCTGAACAGAGCCTTGTCGCCGAGGTGACCGGCACGTTGGATAACGTCGCGATCCATCTGGGCCAGGCCGGGTCTGGTGTATCGTCGACCATGACAGGAACTGCCGATGTCACCATTCTTGGCGGTCCGGGATCGGATTGGCTCCTCGCACGGGAGGTGCCGACGGGTCATGTCGTGTTTCACGGAGCCGGGGGCACCGACTATGTTGTGATCGACGACCGCAACCGAACCGAAGCACGGGTTCTGTCCCTGGATGGACCGCCACTGACGGTGCCGGGCGTCCTGTCCACCGACGCGCGGATCGGCGCGCCGAACTACACCAACGGCATCATCTATGACGCCGAGCGGTTGGAGGTGGCAGGGGGTAGCGGTGTGGATCGCTTCTACGTCAACGCCACCGCGGCGGCAACCGAACGGCTGAAGCTGGACACCGGCGCGGGCGAAGACTTGATCCAGATCGGCGCCCATGGGCTGTTGTCCCCGATTCACGGCCAGCTCGACGTCCGTCAAACCGCGGCGGAAGACATCCTCCGGGTTTACTCCGACAGCACTGCCGGCACAATGCTTACCGGCCTGATCACCGGCACGTCGCTGACCGGCCTGGGTCTGGAGCAAGCGATCCTCTGGGATCGGCTCGGCCAGATCGATCTGTTCCTGGGCGAAGCCGATGATAACCTGCTGATCAGCTCGTTGCCCGAACTCGCCGACTCGAGAGTCCAGATCAACCTGGGAGGGGGCGATGACACATTGACTCTTGGGAGTGCTGGCAGTGGTGGCCGCGCGGACCTCAGCCCATTAGCGGGCATCGAGCTGGACATGACCGCCGGCGCGGGCAACGATGCCCTGGTGCTGGATGATCACCAATCCACGGTCATCCGTGATGCGGTGTTGATTACCAATCTCGATGTACAGAACCTGGGGTTGGCTCAGGTTTCGACCTTCGACTTCGAGTCCTTGCAGGTCCGGCTCAACGACCTCGGAAATGACGTTACCGTTTGGAACCTGGCCCGGCCGATCACGATCGAATCGGGTTCGGGGGAAGATAACTTCAACATCACCAGCATGACGTCTGACGGTCGACTGCTGATCCAAGCCGGCGGCGGCGACGACACTTTGCATGTCGGCAATGACGGCAGCAGTGCGCAAGGTGTTCAGGGTACAGTGACTTTCTCCGGCGGCGCCGGCAATGATGCGGCGCACGTCTACGGACTCGCCCCGGACGGAACCGTATGGTTCCAGGGGGATGCCGGAGACGATACGCTCCACAACGATCAGTTCTTCACTTATACCGGCGGCGCCTCGGGCTACACGACGCAATTCGTCGACGGGGCAGTGCTGTTCTTCGGCGGCGAGGGAACCGACGGCGTGCGGGTCAAGCAAAGCCTCGTGCAGGAGAATGCCAACACGGTCACATTCGACAGAACGGTCGCACCGGGGTATGGCCTGGCGATGGGGTACATCGGCGGCCTGGAAATGCAGCGGGGTGTCTGGTACGACGCCGAGGATCTGAATGTTCAACTCGAAGCAGCGTCCGATTCGGCAAATCAGGTCTACATCAACGCCACCGGCGAGGGTCTCAACACCCTGACCGTCCAGGGCGGATCGCACGAAGACCGATTCCACGTAGGTGAAGCTGCCGGCTCCTCCTTGAGTCTCATCCACGGCAGCCTTGCGCTCGACGGCGGAGGCGGTTATGAGGACAGGCTCAACATCGATGATGCGGACGGCACGACGGGCTGGAGCGACATTACCCTGACCTCGATGAGCTTTTCGGGGATGGGCCTTTCCGGCACCCTCGGTTTTTCGAATATCGCCTATGTGACGGTCACGCCGGGGCAGGGCGCGGACGAGATCTGGTTCGAGTCGGTGCCCTACATGGACATGCCGGACGGGTATGGCCGGGAGACCAGCTACGCTTCCATCAATAATCTGAGCACAGAAGATATCGTCTCCATGACGCCGGAGGTCGCGCCGCAGGATGGCACCTGGCGCCTGAACGACGCCTATCCGGTCTTCAGCGGCGTCGGCGTGCAGTGCCACTCGTTCTCGGCCGCCGCAGGAAGCCCCGTCGAGATTGACGTCTACTTCTACAACCACAGCTCGAAGCTGATGGAAAATCTGGACGTATGGGCGTCCAGTGGTGAACTGAACTTCATGGAGGAGCCACGCGAGGGCTTCGTCTTCAAGTACCGGTGGACGTCTACCACGAACCAGAGCCAGGATGTCGTCATCTACGCGCGAGATTCGGAAGGGCTCGTGACCGCCGGCCGTTTCCATGTGGAGGTCGAACCGCACGCGACGCTTCAGGATCAGACCGCCGCGGAAGGGCAGGTCGATTTGAGCGGCACTTTCTTTGCCCCGGGCTGGATCGCGGGCATTACCTACAGCGCGCAGTGGCAGATCTTGGACTCCTCTCACAGCATGGTCGCGGAGGTTCCGGGAATCGTCACCCGCAACGCCGCGACCTTCAGCGGCACGGTTTCCGGCGCGGTCGCTCTGCCGGTCGGCCAGTATGAACTAAGACTCAACGTAGCCGGTTCCGATGGCGTATCGCTCACGCAAACCGCCTCTCTCACGGTTACGAACACTCCGCCGCAGGTGGACGCCGGTTCGGACGCGCAATTTGTAGGGTTGACGGCAACCCTCGAAGGAACGGCCCAGGACGCCGGGGTTGGGTTGGGCGAAACGCTCAGCTACTCCTGGCTGGTCACCAACGACGCAACGGGCGAGACGTCAGCCACGGGTACGGATCCGTCTCTCACCTTAACCGTGCCACAATACGGCAGCTATACGGCCGTGCTCACGGTGACCGATGAACACGGCGGAATCGGGAGCGACTCCGTCCGGCTCTTCTTTGCCGAGTCCGCCCACGACTTCCCGCCGATGGTACAAGCCGGGGCCGACGTGGCCGTGTACTGCGATGAGACCATGGCGACGACCCAGGGCGACATCGCCCTCAGCGGAACCTTCGACGACCCGAGCGGAGGCCCGGGTGAGACATACACTTACAAATGGGATCTTTATCTTAAAATCCCGGGTAGCGATGATGTCATCTTTCTCATGACATTGGGCACGCAACTGAACACGACATTCAGTTACACCGCGGAGGGCACCTGGATTGCCGCCCTTACCGTCACCGATAGCGGAGGGCACAGCGGAACCGACTCCCTGAAAATTAGGGTGTCGGCAAGCCCTTATGTCGCAACAACGTATCCCATCGTTGCCTACGAGGGTGAGAATATCAGCGGCGCGAGCGGTTCCTTGTTGGCCACTTTCCAGCCGCGAACTCCCATCCGGGAGGACTTTATCGACGGTTTCACCGGAACCATTGGATGGGGAGACGGCACAAGCACCGCGGCGGCGCTTACCCTTCAAAGCAAGGTGCTGAGCTATGAGGTCGGCGGTGTGGGTTATTACAGAGTCGCCTATCAGGTCCGGGGAGCCGACCTCCATGCCTACACCGAAAACAGCTACGCGGAGCCGGGCGGAGTCTATCGGATCAACATTGATATCACGAACTCCTCTCCGGTCTTGGACCCGCTGACGATCGCCACTACCGCCTGGGTAGACGCCCACGTGCCGGTCATCCTCGATACGAGCCTGCTTCCCGATGCTGCGGTCGTGGGACAGCCAACCACCCTGAGTGTCAGGTTCGAGGATGGTCCGGAGTGGACGTATGATCGTGCATTGCATGTCTTCTGGGGCGACGGCCTGGAAGAGTATCACTACATGACGAACGATCAACGCGCCGTTGACGTGCAGCACAGTTACGCGGCGGCGGGCGATTACACCGTGCGAATCACTGTCGAGCGAAAGGACCAGTCCGGCAATACGGGCGGAAGCAGTGCAGTGGCGACCCGTTTTGTTACCGTCACGCCCCAGACGCAGGTTGCTATCCACGGTCTTCCCACGACCAGCCCGGAAGGCAGCGAGATCACCCTCGTTGCGTCGGTAAGTGACCCCGGAAATCTCGTTCTTGCCTACGCCTGGACCGTGACCAAGGACGGGGTTCCCTACGGCGCCGGAAACGCTGAGTCCTTCGCCTTTACCCCCGATGACGACGCGAACTACAACGTGATACTTGTCGTCAGCGCCAGCGATGGACGCACCCGTTTTGCCGCCGGAACCGTCACCGTCACCAACGTGGCGCCGACCGTTGCCCTGACCGGAGTGTCAGAAGTCGACGAAGGGGCGCCCTTTACGCTGGATTTTTCGGCCACGGGCGACCCCGGCGCCGACACCGTAACCGGCTGGACCATCGACTGGGGCGACGGGACGGCCGTTGAAATTCTTGCCGCCGACGCGACCAGCGCCGCGCATGTCTATGCCGACGGTCCTGCTCTTTATACCATTACCGCGGTGGCCACCGACGAGGATGGGAACAACACCGCAACCATCGACGTGATGGTGAAGAACGTCGCGCCCACGGTTTCCATCAACGGGCTGCCCGAAGCGAGCCCGGAAGGGACTGCGATCAACCTGAGTGCCACCGTCAGCGACGCCGGTGTGGACGACGTCTTGAGTTATGCCTGGTCGTTGCTGAAGGACGGTCTTCTGATTGCCGTCGGAAGTGCCTCGACCTTTACGTTCACCCCTAACGACGATGCGGTATACGAGGTGAACCTTTCGGTTTCCGATGGGGATGGAGGGGTCGGTCAGGCGGCCGATACCATGACTGCGTCCAATGTGGCGCCGACCCTGACGATCAGCGGAGCCGCAACAGTCCTGGAGGATGAACTCTATGCCTTAAATCTCTCCGCCTTCGATCCGGGAGACGATTCCCTCAGCGCATGGGCCATCAACTGGGGCGATGGGACCACGGCACAGGGCGTTGCCGGCAATGCGACCACGGTCACCCATGTTTATGCCGAGCCGGGCGAGTATACCATTACTGCGCAGGCCACCGATGAGGATGGTACGTATGACAGCAACCCGATTGCCGTGTCCGTCAGCAGTCTCCCCGATGTTACCATCGGCGGTCTTCCGCCGGAAAGTCCCGAAGGGACGGCGATCAACCTGAGTGCGAACGTGACTGATCCGGGTACGGGAGGCATCACGCTCTCCTGGAGCGTGACGAAGGACGGCGACGCCTATAAGGCCGGCGCGGGTGAGAATTTCTCCTTCACTCCGGACGACAACGCCGCCTATCAAGTGACCTTGCTCGTCACCGACAATAGCGGCGCCACGGGACGGGCAAGCGGAACCGTGATGGTCACCGACGTGGCGCCGAACATTACCCTAACCGGCAATCCGCCAGAAGTCGACGAAGGGTCGTCCTTTACGGTGGAGTTTTCCGCTGCCGGCGATCCCGGCACCGACACCATAACAGGCTGGACCGTGGACTGGGGCGACGGAACGGCGGTCCAGAATCTGGCCGCCGACGCGACCGGCGCCACGCATGTCTATGCCGATGGTCCGGCCCTCTACACCATTACTGCTGCCGCCATCGACGAGGATGGACCGCACACCGCGACTACCGGTGTGACGGTGAGAAACATCGCGCCCACGGTGACCATCGACGGCTTGCCAACAGGGTTGATCTACGAGGGAGACGAGGTCGCCCTGACCTCGACCGTGAATGACGCGGGAGTGTTGGACATCCTCACTTACGAGTGGACGGTAACCAAAGACGGCGCACCCTATGGAGAGATGGGCATCGGCTCAGATTACTCCTTCACTCCGAACGACAATGCCTTCTATGTCGTAACCCTCACGGTATCGGATGGAAGCGATGTCGGGCAGGCATCCGCAAATATCGAGGTTGGCAATGTCACACCAATCATCACCCTGAGCGGGGCGGCGACGGTCAAGGCCGGCCAGCCCTACACGCTGACACTCAGCGCCACCGATGATCCCGGGGACGATACGATCAGCGGATGGCGCATTTACTGGGGCGACACCTTGGAATCCGAGATCGTGGACGGCAATCCCACCACGGTCGTCCACACCTATTCTGAATGGGGTGTCTACGAGGTCAACGGGTATGCGACCGATGAAGACGGGAGCTACACCCCGAACGCATCGATCACGGTGATCGTCCATCCGCCAACCGCAGGCGATGTTTCCATCATCGGACTGCCGGATACCATCCCGGAAGGAACCCTGGTGAACCTCGTTGCATCCGTGAGCGATTCGAGCGCCACCGCCTTTCGGTACGAGTGGACGGTCTACAGCGATGACAGCGACTATTGGGCCAGCGGGGGTGCTGAAGAATTCACATTCATTCCAGAGGGTGAAGGGAGTTACCAGGCATTTCTATCGGTTTTCGATGCGGATGAAAATCAGGTCGGAGCAACCTCGCAGTCCTTCACGGTCACCGATGTCGCGCCGACCCTGACCTTGTACGGGGCGGCGTCTGCAACGGCCGGCGCGCCTTACCTGTTGTATTTCACCGCGTCAGGCAACGGCATCGACGAGATAATGGACTGGGCAATCGACTGGGGTGACGGTGCGTGGGATTATGTCGGCCCCTCTGTGGGAGTGGCCGTTCATACGTATTCCGGCGACCCCGCCGAATGCACGATCAGCGCGCAGGTAGTATGTAGCAATTTCTTGCTGTACGAGGCGGGCAATACGATCACGGTGGATGTGAGCGCGGTCGCCCCACCGGTATCGATCGGCGGTTTACCGGCTCTCAGCCCCGAAGGCAAAACAATCCTTTTGACCGCAGGGCTCCGTGATGCGGCGGCCGATGCAGCGTTCTATTGCTGGACGGTCACCAAAGATGGAGCCGAATTTGCCACGGGCGACACCCGAGACTTCACCTTCACGCCCGATGACAATGCGATCTACGACGTCGCCCTTTTCGTCGCCGACGCCGGCGGCGCCGAGATTGGGCAGGCAACCGGACGCGTTACGGTGTCGAATGTCGCCCCTGATTTGCACGTGAGCGGATCCGCCGTGGCCCTAAGCGGTACGCCTTACACCCTCGACTTCTCGGCAACCGACCCCGGGGCCGATTCCATCGGAAGTTGGGCCGTCTGTTGGGGCGACGGGACGGTTGAAATACTGCCGGGCACCCGCACCTCGGCTACGCATACCTATGCCGGGAAGTGGTATGGAGTGACCGCGTTTGTCTTCGCCACAGACGAAGACGGCACTTTCCAGTCGCCGACCCCGTTAAGCATTCGTGTCGAAGCCGCCGACGCCCCGCTGCGGATCAGCGGCTTGCCCGCGGTCAGTCCCGAGGGCACGGAAATCAGCGTGACGGCAGTCGTAAGCGAGTCTTTAGGCCAGATCAGCGCTTACTCCTGGGAAGTGACCAAGGACGGCAGTTGGTATGCAGGAGGTGACCAGGAAAGCCTTGCGTTCACTCCTGACGACAATGGGCTCTACGAAGTCTATCTATCCGTCAGCGATCAGAGTGCCTCTTATGACGTTTTCGCGAGTTTTACAGTCACCGATGTGGCGCCGACTCTGCTGCTTGACGGAGCGGGAAGGTTTACGGTCGGCTGGCCTTACCTTTTGAGCTATTCGGTAAGCGATCCCGGCGACGACCGGTTCATGTACTGGATCATCAACTGGGGCGACGGAACGCTGGAAACCCTCGAGATCGAATGGACGGATGATGGGGGCTCCTCTCCCTTCCGTCCGACACCGACAACGGCCGTCCATACCTATGCCGATGATCTCGACCAATACGTCATCAGCTCGATAGCCATCGACGAAGACGGAACGTATGACGCGGTCAATACCATTACGGTGACCGCGATAGGCCCCGTTTCGATCAACGGATTCTCGGGCACAAGCTCCCCCGAAGGGGCATCGATCGCGCTTGACGCAGCCGTCAACGTGCCCACGGTCGGAACCCCGGTCTATGCCTGGACGGTCACGAAGAACGGTTCGGTCTATGCAACCGGCGCCGAGGCCGGCCTTACGTTCACTCCTGACGACGATGGTGCTTATGAGGCCGGCCTCGTTGTGACGGATGATAACGGCACAGTGGGAACGGCGCAAAAGAGCATTGCAGTCATCAATGTTCCTCCCGTGGCTGTTGACGATGCGTACACGCTCGCTGAAGACACATCGCTTACGGTTCCCCCTGCCGCTCTTCTCGCAAACGATAGCGATGTGGGTGATGATGAACTCGTCCTGATCAGTGTGGGCGACGCGACCCACGGAAGTGCGGTGCTGGATTCCAGTGGTAACGTGGTCTTCTCACCCGATCATAATTTCAGCGGAACGGCCGGCTTTCAGTACACAATCAGTGACGGGGATGGAGATACGGCTACAGCCACCGTGAACCTCATCATCACCCCAGTCAACGATGCTCCGGTCGGCACGAGCACAACCGTCACCACCCTGGAGGACACGGCTTACGTGTTCACGGCGGCAGACTTCGGCTTCACCGATCCGAACGACATCCCCGCCGACAACTTCCTGGCTGTTGAGATCACCTCGCTGCCCGACACGGGAAGTCTCACGTACAACGGCGCCGCTGCGATAGCCGGCCAATCCATCAGCCTCGCCGACCTTACGGCCGGCAAACTTCTCTTCACCCCGGCGGCCGATGTTTACGGGAGTCCCTACGCGTGGTTCACTTTCCGGGTCCAGGATGATGGCGGCACCGCCCATGGCGGCGTGAACCTCGATCCGATCGCTAAGACGATAACTGTGAACGTGACCGCGGGCAATCGTGCGCCCGTGGCGGTCGATGATGCTGCGGGGACTCTACAGGGCATCCCTGTAACGGTTCCCGTGCTCACCAATGATTCCGATCCGGATGGCGACTCGTTGAGCATCATTTCCTTCACACAGCCCGCCCATGGAACCGTGAGCGACAACGGCGACGGTACGCTCCTCTACACCCCGGCTGATGGTTTTATCGGTGACGACAGCTTCAGCTACGCCGTGAGCGACGGCAAGGGCGGGGCCAATGAAGCCGTGGTGGTGGTAACCGTCATGCCGCTCCGACTTGTTATCAGTGCCGGGAGCCAGGCGGGCGACGGCTCCGCGGATACCTTTTGCTTGGTGACGAAGGCGGATGGGATCGAGGTCACGGTAAACGGGAATGTGGTATTCACGACCCCCTTGACCATTATCCCCGAGCTCGAAATTATGGGCTCGGAAGATGCGGACACGCTCATCGTGGATTTCAGGCACCCGTTCACCCAGGACGGGGCCGCCCTGTTCTCGTTCGACGGCTCTGCAGGCCGCGACGAGGTGCATTTTCTCGGCGCCGCCGGTGCCGACACCGCAACGCTCTATCCGACTCTCGGTACGTTCCGCGGCCGAAACTACTCGCTCGATGTGGTGAACGTTGAAGCCTTCGATTACGACGGCGGCGCGGGCGACACGGTGACCATCTGGGGCTCTCGGGAGAAGGAGACCTACACGGCCGGGCCCGGCTGGGGCCTGATGACCGGGGAGAACGTGTCGATCGACGTAACGGCCGAGACGATCTACGCCCGTGGCTACGGTGGCGGCGATACGGTCGTGTTCGAGGATTCGGACGGGGACGACCTCTTGGAGTACTTCTCAACCTGGGCCCGCATGCGTGGAGACGGGTACTTCCACCAGGTGCAAGGCTTCAGCACGATGCGAGCCAATGCCGAACTGGGGCAGAACGGCACCGACAGGGTCGTCGTCCGCGGTTCACAGCTCAACGACTATCTGAAAGTCAATCCGTACAACGACAGACGGGAATCGTCGGTCGTCCGTTTCCTGAGCGGCTCGGGCAGCGTCTGGCATATCGCCTTGGGGTTCGAGACGATCGTTGGCTATGGCCGGGGTGGGGCTCTTCTCGACCAACTCTTCCTTTGCGACAGTCCTGGCACAGACAAATTCGACGTGCGACGGATGCAGGCGAGCCTCGACGCGCCGGACTACGGCGTCAGTGTCACAATCCATGGCTTCGGCACGACGGAAGTCCGGCGAGCTTACGTGAACGACAGCGCAGACGAGATCAGACTCGGAGACTCGGTGTACGCCGACCACGACGACACCGTGGTAGGCGATCCGCAGCAGGTAACGATGAGCGGCCCGGGGTACGTCAACAAGGCTCTTGGTTTCCCGTCGGTCAAGGCCTTCAGCAGCGGCAGAGGGTTTGACACCGCGCACTTCTCCGATATGGCCGATCCGGACGACCCGCGGGCCGGAGTGGACACGTTCACCGCACGGCCGATCTTCTCGACGCTGGAAGGTCCCGGATACCGGCTCTATGGCCGATTGTTCGACGAGGTCTATGCAGAGTCGCAGTATGGCCTGGACATTGCCAATTTGCACGGCAATGCCAACGGCGCGAAACTCACCGCCTCGCCGGCGGAAGTTCGGCTCTCCGGCACGTATTCAGCCGGCTCCTATGCCAACCACGCCCGATCCTTCCACGAGGTGAACGCGTTCGGCAACGGGGCCGCCGACAAAGCTGTTCTGACCGACGCGGCAGTAAATCCGCCTGGCTACGACATACTGGCAGGGCTGGTGCTGGAAGACCTGGCCCAGGCGCTCTGGCTCAGTAGCTTCGAAGCGATTGAACGTCGGGACAGCGCCACGGGGAATACGGTCGATGACATCAACAGCATCGATGAGGTCTTTGCTTGGTGGGAGTGATGGGTTTTGAGGAGGACGGCCTTCGACCCAATCGTTACGCCGGGGCAGATCATCGCCCCATCCCCTACCCAGACATCGGCCCCGATTTCGATGGGCTTGGCGAACTCCTGCTTCCGTCGCAGTTCGGCGTTCATCAATTGCGTCTGGAACGAGCAACGTTGCTGCCGGGAGCAAAGGGAGATTCATGGTGGGCTTCCCGATTCGTATCGAGCGATCCACTTGGCCGGGACGGTGATTGGGAATGCCTGCTTGCGCCCATCACAAATCCACACGTTCACAAAACTCAAGAGCGCAGCACCCGCTTGGCATTTCCGTGTGTGATCGCTTCGAGCTGGGCGGAGTTCAACTCGGACTCGCGGAGTTTCAACAGGGATGATTCCAGGGCGAAGAAGGGAGCGTGGGAACCGAAGAGCACCAGCTCCAAGGGCATGGTCTCCAGTAGGTTGGCGATGCCGCCGACGCCCTCCTGCCTGGAGATCTCGAAGTAGACGTTGCCCGACTTGACCAGCGCGGCGAGGATGTTGCCCCGGAGCGAGCCCAGACCATTGAGGATTACCAGCCGGAGTTTGGGGTGGCTGGCGACAACATCGGCCAGGGGAGCTGCGTCGACGTCCGGAACGAGCATCAGCGGATGCTGCATCCGCGTGTCTTCCATGCGAATGACCAACTGGATCATGAGCTTGCGGCGCTCGGCCATCGCCAGTAGCTCGCCAAAAACCGGGTCGTCGAGCGTGTAGCCGTGGTAACCGGGATAGAGGCGGATGCCCGGCATGCCGTACTCTTCGTGGCAGCGGCGGAGGTCCTCCTGCCAATCGGGGAACTTTGGATCGACGGTGCCGAACGGGATCAGCACCCCCGCGCCATGCCGCTTGCACTCATCGACCAGCCGGGCGTTGACGCCGTTGACGTCGCGGTGCAGCAGCGCGTCGAAGCTGCCCGCCCAAGCCTGCGCAATGCCGCACGATTGGAGTTTCTCAACCAGTCCGGGCGTTTCATCACAAGCGAGCCGGCGGAACGGCCAGCGCGAGAGGTGAACGTTGACGTCGATCATGATTTCGTTCCCTTGGCGGTAAGGATGGGCTGGAGCATGCGTCGAGCGTTTTCGGAGAGGATGAGCCGCTTGGCTGCGTCGGAGATCTCGGCCCCGTAGACCTTGGCGAGCTGCGAGGCGAAGCTGCGCCCGGCGAAGTCGCTGCCGTAGACGACCCGCTCGGGGCCGAGCTCGCGCACGGCCATTTCGACGAAGCCGGCGGTGGGATCACCGCCGCAGATTTCCGCGGTCACGTTTGGGGTGGCGCGGATAGCCCGGATGCCCCGTTCCCATTCTCCGCCCGTGTGGGCGGCGATGAACGACGCCCGCGGATGGCGCGCGGCCAGCGCGGCGAGGTCGGAGGCGGTGGATTCGCCGGGCAGGTTGCCCGTGATCTTGAACCAGGTGTGCTGGAGAACCGGCACGCCAAGCTCCACGGCGCGCTCGACGATCGGGTCGAGCCGCTCGTCGAAGCATCGCAGAGCGACCCACAGCTTGATGCCAATCATGGGGCCGTCGGCTACGCAACGATCGACTTCAGCCAGGCTCGCGTCCGTATGGTTCGGATTCAGATAGACGAACCCGTGCGCCCGGCCTTGCGAGTGCTGGATTGCCTCAAGCACCTGATCGTTCTGGCGGCGCATCTCGTCGGGCGAGGGGTCGTATGCCCAGGGATATCCCATGAACACGACGAGGCGTTCGATACCCATCCGATCCGCGTACTTAAGCAGCGTCGCGATTCGCTCTCGCGGCGTTCCGCTGAGGCCCGGGCCGCTCAAATGCCCATGCACGTCCCAAACGCCTTCGACCACGCGAGCCGGGGGCGGCTCGGCGGCGCCAAGCGGCTTGAGGCCACAGGCCACGGCTCCGATCGCGGCGGCGCGGGCAGTTTGCGAAAGCATCACGCGTCGGGTCATTCGAGTATTTGGCACGTTGGCACTCCTCTCAGAATACGGCATTGGCCCAGCCCTTTCATACACGGGGGTGGCTGCGTTGACAAGAGGCAGCCCAAAAATATCATGGCGACCCTTGTGTCCGCAATCCAGCGTGGTGTGAGGGCCAGGTTCATGCACGCCGGCCGACTGCTTCCTTGCGGTCAGGGGGAAGAACCGTCGGGCCATGCCGACACCGAGCACGCGTTTCGCCAGTCTTCTCTACGGCATATGCCTGCAGGCCGGGTTGCTCGGTTCGGTTGTCTGAGACGGCTCTTCGAGAAATCCGCGAAACCTATGGCAGCACCAGGTCCCAATGTCGCACCGTCACCGGGGGGCCGTCTTCGAGAATCAGCGCGATCTTGTTGATGCCGTCTCGGACAAGCACACGTGGGCAATGGAAGCAGGCATACTCGCCAGGCTGCCCCAGGCCCGATTCATACGGGTGGGGCAGCGGCTTGGGCACGTAATCCGTCCGCTCGAGGGTTGTCCCGTTGACTTTCACCATCCATTGACGATCCGAGATGTCTTCAATAGCCATGATTCGGAAAAGCCCGTCGCGCGACTGGTGCTCGGTCGGCGCCATGTCCAACTCGAAGGTGCGGGCGTCGCCCTTTTCGAACCGGGCCGGCAGGTGGCTCGCCGAGCCGCTAAACCAGTTCTCCGAAAGGAAGTACCACTGCGGCTGTCTGGCAAGCCACGCGGGATCGGCCAGATGCGGCAAGACGTGGAACGGCGGTTCGTTGAAGGGACCGCGGCCGGCCACGCCATGGTCGCGGTAGTAGACGAAGTTGAACAGGCTCATGCCGTCCACCCCGCGGCGATAGGCCACATGGGCCGTGGTGAAATATTGCGGGTCGGTTGTTCGCATGAAGAGAAAGTTATCTCCGCCGGTTGTGGTCAGTCGCGCGCCGGTCATCGTGGAGTGGCACATCTCCAGGTAGAGTGCCGCATCGGGGACGAGCCGCCGGATTCTCGCGACATCGTGGGCCTGGAAGGTGAAGTAGCTGGCAGACAGGTTGATCATCTCGACACCGGCGTCCACGAGCGAGGGCAGATCGATCCCGATGCCGGCATGCATGTCGACGAGGCAAGGAAGTCGGGCGCAGAGCCAGCGGTGACGGCCGGGCCTGGCGGTCCGGTCGAGCAATGCCCGCACGTCGGCGACAAACCGGGTGATCGTCTCCGCTCGCTCTTCGAGCGGTACGTCATCTCGGAAGAAGTTGGGGAACCGCATGAAATCCAGCTCGAAACCGTCGAGGTCATAGTTGGAACAGATCTCTTCGATCAGGGCGAACATGCGTTGGCGCACCTCGGGAACCGCCCAATCGAGCCCGGAGCCGACGGCCCCCAGCCGCCACTCGGGATGCTCCACGTAGAACCGGCTGATCGAATGGATGCCCTGAGTATTACCCGGCGTCTCGGCATGGTGGAGGTGATGGGTATCGTTCAGCCGCATCGAGATGAACGCCGCCTGGCCGGTCGCTCGGCATTCGTCCACGAAGTCCTGGAACGGATCGCCGCCGTCGAGAATATACTGATGCACGCCGGGGAAGCGCAGCCTGCCCGGGTCGACGCCGAAGTGCCGTGCCCACCACGCGTGGTGCTGTTCGAGCGGATACAGCTTGCTCGGCCACCAGGGCACGGCGCCGTGCGCCGGCTGAAGCAGGTGCACGTCTGCTCCGCGAGCTTCGCGCACCGATGCGCGCAGGTGATCCGGATGAAATGTCTCACCTCTTGCGTGCCAAGGTGTAACGATGCCGGTGTTCGTGAAGTCGTTGCTATAGAGCACGTGGAACGGCGGCTTCGTGGGCCGGCGACGGGCGGGCTGTTCGGCAATCGCAGGGATCATGGCCGCCGCACCTGCAAAGTGCTCCCGGATCTCTTCGTCGCTCAATGCCCGGTCGTAGAGGCGGGCGAGTGCCACGGCCCCCACAAGTCCGTTCGGATTCTGCAGCGAGTTCGTGCCTACGGCGGGCAGATTGATCAGGCAGTCCGGCGGCCGGTTGATCCGCCCCTGGTAGGTGCAGCAGCGTCCCGACCGCGTCCGCGTTTGCTCCACGCCATTCAGAAAGAGCCGCACCCGCTCGCCGTCGAACGTACCCAGCACATGGTGCCATCCTTTGGACAGGCGGGTCTCCGACATCAGCGAATGCCACTGGCCGTCCTCACCGAAAATACCGAACTCGAGAAACCCCAGGTAGCCGTCTTGCTGGGGCGGCTCGCCGCGGATCTGCAGGAACCACTGCCGAGAATTACCCGCCACGACCTCCGTCGTCTTGCGGACCTTCGGCGGATGGGTGGTGACGACGAGCTGCAGCGGACCTCGTGTGCGGTCGAGGCGAAAAACCGCTTCCAGGCTGAGGTGCTCCGGACGAATGGGCCGCTCGGCGACGACGGCGGATTTCCCGTCCAACTCCAGTCGCGCCGGCTCGCGACCGATCTTCACGTTTCCAACGAACGATCCATCATTCCCCCTGCCGCTTTCATCCGCGACGCGAGGAGCGCCTGCCATGGAAGCCGACTCTGCGTCCCAAGCGAGGACGAGACGGTCGCGGTCGGCGGCGACGGCCTGCCGCGTGGAGACCCCGGCAAAGCTTGAGCAAAACGTGACAAAGACGATTCCCAGCCAACGCATAAGCACCTCCCGAATGCGACCGACGGAAGACCAAGAGCGTATCCCAAAACCTCGCGGGGAGAAGGGGACAGGCACATTTTGCTCCGAAGACTCCGCAAAATGAGCCAGTCCCCGACGGTTTTGGGATAGGCTCTAAGAGCTATTCGCGCCTGATCGTAAGAGCTGTCAGACTGGATTGTCAAGTCGCGTATTCGACCGCGCGATTCAGGAACCGGTGGGATGACGCCACCGGGGCAGTTCGGCAGGGGCTCCATACCGTGATCCGCGGCAATCAGGCGCCGCGGAATTGTTTGAGCAACCCCAACCGCCGGGCGTCGTTGTCGGCGTTGCCGGCGCGGCGGAGGAGTTCCGCCTCGGCCGCCTTGTTCGCTGCCAGGACATCGTGAAACGCCAGGGCCAGGTTGCGGCCGCTCTCCAGCAGTCGCTCGCGTGTCCATCCGCCCGGCTCGTACACGTAGGGATACGTCACCTTCAGCCCCTCGTCGCTGGCTGCCCACAACGACAGCTTGCCCGGTGGGCCGTCGGCCACGTTCTTCTTGAAGCTGCCCGGCGGGCCGCAACGGAGCACGTCGGGCTCGCGGCTCATCAGAGCGGTCGCATAGTCGTTGATACGCGCTTCCATACAGGGCGAACGCCAGTTGGCGCGCTCCTGCGGACCGTGCATGTCCCAGAGATAGTCGGCCTGCCCGCCCGTATCCTCCTCCATTGCCGCAGTGATCGTATCCACGGTCGTAAACTTGCCCACCGTGGTCCAAACCCGATTGTGGTCCCGCACTTTAGCGGCGTACAACTCGGGATTGCCCCGTTTTCGCATATTGGTTCCCGCATTCGGGTCCGGTGCAGCCTTCAGATCGATTCGGTGGACGGCCTGGTAGCGGCCCTCCGGATTGACGTCCGGGTAGACATAGAAGACGCACTTGCGCCGCAGGAAAACCGCCCGTGGATCGCTGCCGGCCAGGAAGTTCACCATGCCCTCCAACACCCAGTTGCCGGTGAACTCGGTGGCATGATTCCCGGAAGCGAGAACTACTTTGATCTTCGGCCCATCCACGCTGGGATCCGTGATTTGATAGCCGTACATAGGCTGCGGCGGGATTTCCGGATCGTTCGGGTAGTCGGGATTTTTGGGCCAACCGGGAGTGTGTCCCAGGACCATCTGTTCGTTGCCGCTCACGGTTGGCGCGACCCAAGGCAGCTTGCCGACCAGTGCGGTATGCCGGGCAACCATTTCCGGCGTGTAGGCCGGGACGGGCTCATCCAGACCGCGCCATGCCTCGATAACGTAGTACTCCACGACTCGCTCATAGGGGTAGGCGAAATAGCTCTCATCGATCGCCGGTGAATCTTCGGCGAACAAGCATGCACACCCCGGGCCGGTCAGCAAGCCGACCACGGAAACAAGAATGGCCTGCAGCCAAACGTTCGCGATATTCTCCATGATTCTTGATTCTCCACTCCACGGTTAATTTGTCGCCGAGAAGACCGGCGGGATCAGGCAGGTCGTATTTCAGCAGGGCCGAGGGCACGACGCGAATTCGTCGTCGGGTCAGGCGTCTGTAAGCGAAACCACAAGTCGCTTGCCCAAGTTGGTTGGTGGAGATCCCTCCGCTATTCAGACCACCCTGGTATGGGCTCCGTATGAACCGGGCCGCTCTGCAACTGCTCGATAAGACGAATCGCGGTGCCGACCACGATATCCTCCGCTTGCGGGGCGAAGGCGGTCGTGTTGATTTCGTAGCCACCTTCCAGGTAGGAGGCGGCGTCGGGGACGTAACCTCCGCCCCAGTGGGTGTAGCCGTTGGTCCAGACGCGCAGGCCAGCCAGCTCGCGTTTGATCCGCAGTCCGATGTTGGAGAGCACCTCGCCCTGGCTGCCGAAAATGTAGACGTCGCCGATCCGCCACGCGCCCATGTGGAAAGGAGTCTCGGCCATCTTCTGCGGGTCCTCTTTCGAAGGCAGGCTGACCAGCTCAACAGCGCCGCCCAAGGAAACGGGGCTCGTGATCGCCTCCCGTGGGTCGGTGGGACGATCGGCGGGCACGAGCGGCGGCGGCACGGCCAGGGCCGCGACCACCGCGCGGCCAAGCTCATGTCCGAGGGCCACCATCATGTCGCTCTGTTCGACTAGCACCGCCCCGAAGCCACCCGTGGGGAGCACGGCCCGCGGCTTGATATCGCCGCCGCAGCCCTGCAGAAAAACCGCCTCCGCATCAGGATACGCCGCGGCGACCCAGTCGCGGGCATAACCCGGGTAGTCGGTGCCGATCATGTAGCCCAGCTCGCTGGCCCCGGGAGTTGTTGTGGGGTGACAGGCATAACCGAACAGGACGGCTCGGACCCGCCCCTCGGCGTTCAATACCCGCAGGATCGGGACGTCGGGGTCGATTTGCTTGCGGGGTTCGGGGCGCATTCCGATGCACTTGCCCTCTTCGTTAAGCTGTCGGCGATTGATCGCCATGGTGCTGGAGCCGACTGTGTACTCGAGCACGGCCGGCTGCAAGTCGTTCACGGCCGCGTCAAATAGCGGCTGGGTGCGCTCCGTAAACAGGGCGTTGTGTTCCGGGTTTTTCGCGTGCGGCTCGATGCTCCCCATGTGCGGCCCGTAGTGGGAATGCGAGCAGTTGACCATGAGGTGTTGTTGAGGAATCCCACAGGCTTCGGCGGCCTCGCGCAACCTGCGCAATTGGTGATAGCTCAGGGCGCACAGGTCGAGGGCGATCAGCGCCACCCGCGTCTGGCCGTTGTCGAAGACCACACACTGCGCCTGGATACCTCGATACACGCCTTCGGAAGGCTTTTTGCGAGCGGCGAAGCCGCGCATCCACACCGGCCCTTCAGGCGTGATGTCGGCGCGGGCGATGCCAACCCGCAGCGGCCCGGGCTCTTTCGCCTGGTCGGCACGCGAGTGGAGAGCGCCGGCGCTCAGACAGAGAATCAACGCCGCCGTCATGGAAGCTAAGAAATGTCTTTGCATCAGAGTTCACCCTTTCCTGTTGCTTCGTTGACTTTCTACACGTTCGTTGACGGTTCCGCATCGGCCTCAGGGACTTTACCCGCCCACCGGAAGCTCCCAGACCAGGAGTGTTGTGTCGGCGCTTGCGGAGACCAGGCGGCGGCTGTCGGGCGTGATGGTCAGAGCCAATACATCGGACGCGTGCCCCCGCCACCGGTCGAGCCGCGTGCCGCAGCGCAGGTCCCAGCAGGTAATCGCCTTGTCTTCGCCGCCGGCGCAAAGGACCTTGCCGTCCGGCGAGCAGGCGATTGCCCGCACCCACCCGCCATGGACCATCTCACACTCGATCTCGCCGCTTTGGAGATTCCATTTCAGGATGCGCCCGTCCCCGCCCGAGGAAAACGCATGGCTGCCGTCGCGCGCGAAACAAACCGTTTCCACCCAGCCGCGATGGCCTTCGAGGGTGTGCAGCGGCCGCGCCGTTTGCAGGTCCCACAGCCGTACCGTGCCGTCACGGCCGCCGCTGAGGAGCCTCTGGCCGTCGGCGGATACCGCCACGGACAGCACCCCACCGAGATGCTCCTTCAGGACGTGCACCGCATCATCGCCGGCGGATTCCCATACACGGATGCGGCCGTCGTCGCCGCTGCTGATCAGCCGCCGGCCGTCGGGCGTGTAGGCGACGGAGCGTACGTAGCCGAGATGTCCTTTGAGTTCGCAGAGAAGCGAACCGTCGGTTGCGGAGAACTCCCTCACTGCGCCGTCCTTGCAGCCTGCGGCGACGCTACCGCCGGGGGCCGCCGCGACGCAGCAGGCCCCCAAGCCGGCGCCGTCGATCACTGCTAGCGACTTTCCGGACGAGACGTCCCAAAGGCGCAGGGTGGCGTCCCACGAGCCGCTCAGGACGCGCTGCGCGTCGGGCATCATCGCCACCGCCGTCACGGCCTGGCTGTGGCGATCCCAGTGGATCGTGGGTTCCCCCGTGGCCAGGTCGCTTTCCACAACCATGCCTCCGCCGAATGAGAGCACCCGGTTGCCTTCCGGCGAGACGCGAAGGCACGTACAGTAGTCGGAGTGCGGCACCCATCGCAACAGGACTTCGCCGCTCAGCCGGTTCCAGCGGCGGATCGATCCGTCGCGGGAGCCGGTAAGAATCTGGTCCGGCTCGCGGCAGTAGGCCACGGCGGTGACTGCATAACCGTGATGGCCGGCGAACCGCGCGAGTTGCTTGTAGTCTTCCGTGTTGAACTCGACGGCCATGTGCCGCGTGCCGGCCAGGAGTCGTTTTCCATCGGGCGAAAGCTTCGGGCTGTGACCGTAGGAGGTGTAGTCTTTGTGCCAGGCGTTCAGCAGCGCGCCCGTCTGCAGGTCGTAATGGGCCAGGACCGGGTCCGATCCCGAAGTGCCGCCCACGAAGGCGGTCTTGCCCGCCGCGTCGTAGATGCCCTGGCTGAAACGGTGCATTTCGCCTTCGATGGAAACGAGCTGCCGGCCGCTGGCAAGCTCGAATTGCTTGAGGGTCGGCGGCGCTGCGCCGGTGGTTAGTACTCGCAAGCCGTCGGGGGAGTAGTAGGCGCTGAGCAACCCCGACTGCCCGGTCTTCAGACTGCGCACGATCTTGTTGTCGGCCGGGTCCCATTCGTGCACCGCGCCGGCGGCGTCAGCCAGCATAACGGTCTGGCCGTCGCGGCCGACGGCCAGTGAACGGATGCTTGCCGGAGCGATCCGCTCGTGGAAGAGTCGCTCGCCGGATTCGATGTTCCATATCTCCAGCGTCGGTCCCAGGGCGATCATCGCCCGTCCGTCAGGAAGATAGGCCAGATCGCCGATGCTTCCATATCGGAGCTGCAACGTGCCCAGGCGCGCCGTGGCTCCCTCGGGCAGCGGATCGCCCAGCCGATCCTCGTCGGCGGTTGCCGAGGCCCCCGCCCAGAGAACGCTTGCGCCGATCAACACTCGGGCCAGACGGGTTCGAAGCAGGTGCATGATCACTCCTTAGGGACAGAACGGGCAGGGGGCGGCCTCGAATGCGACCGGCTTGCCGTCGACGAACTGAAGGTCGTGCGGCTGAGGGCTCTTGTCGGAGCCGAATACATTATCGAAGACGCGGGTATTGCCGGTCGCGAGGACGGCGCTATCGGCAGCGCGGGCGAACCAATTGTTGTGGATCTCCGCCCCGTCCGAGGGCGTGCCTCGGATACCGACGTGAACGCGCGGATCGTGGAACGTGTTGTGATGGACGTGCATCCAGTCGCCTGCAACGTCGGTGCTGTCGCCGCGGTCCCGCCCGCCGTGCATATCGAAATGGGTGCTGGTGGCGTTGTTCAAAACCAGGTTCCAGGCCGCCTCGTAGCCGGTACCGGGCGATCCGGTCGAGGCAATGTGGTGGCGGCAGTAGTCGAACTTGTTGGCGATAATGTGTACGTCGCCGCCGCCGCCGGTAACCGAGACGCCGTAACCGTATCCGCTGCGCTGGCAGTGGTGGATGTCATTGTGGTGGATCCGGGTCTTCATGGCTCCGCGGCCGACGCTGATGCCCTGGAGGTTGAAGTTGTAAATCTCGCAGTTGTCGACCCGCGTTTGGCAGTGGTTCACACTAAAGAAGTAAGAGCTGCCGGCGATTCGCTCCGTGCCCGCATAGGCGCCCTCGAACCGCAATCCGGTGAGCCGCACGTCGTCGCCGGCGGTAGCGAACATGCGACCGAATGCGGTGGTAAACAGGCGTGCGCCGGGCGATCCGTTCTTTCCCCGCGTGCCGGCCAGGGTCACTCCGGCCGGAATCGCGAGGGTGCGCTCGGTGCTCAGGTCGATCTCCACACCGTGAGGTACGAACACGACCTGGCCCGGCCGGGCCTTCTCAAGCGCGGCGGCCAGCCCGTCGCTGCCGGTGACGCGAAAGTCGCCCGTCTCGAAAATCTCGCTGTAGCCTTCCCCGCCGCCGATCGGATCGCCGGTCGGATTGGCCTCGCATCCGTAGGTCTGGTCAGGGAGACTTCTTTCTTGCCCCGCCGCCGGAGCCGCTAGCATGGTGGTGGCGAACGTTACGCAAAAAACACGTGAAAACATGAAACGGCGCCTCCCGAAAGTGTAGCAGGATCGTAGGTTCGCAACCTATTTCCGCCAGCTCATCTGGCCGGTGAAGCAGGTTGGCAAGCTGGAAAAGCAACCACCGCAGTGCTGTTCCGCAATCCGGTCAACCCGATTCATCCTCGTGTTGTTTAAGGCACAGCCCACTCGAATGCAACACCTCCACTTCGTCCACGAACAACGACCAAAGCAGGCGCGGCAGTCCGATGCTTCCGGATGTTGTGGGTCCGGGACCAGTTCAGTTATTGCGCTGCTGGGTGCGGCCTCGAAAACGTCAATAGGAGATCTGCAAGTTTTTGTGATAAACTGCGGCGGATGTTGCTGTTTTAGTCAATGGCGTACCCAGGTAGGAGCCGAGGCATGGATGCCGCAGAACAAGCTCGACAGAGCAAAAAGCAGGAACTTTTGAAGCAGCCCGCGGAGTTAATGGTGGAGGAGCAGGTCGAGCAAGGAGTATTTCTCGGCACCCCCACTACAGCGTCATCGAACGGGCGGCAGTAAATCTCGGTCGCCAATTGAGCTGCGAAGCCCAGTAACGGGCTGCCCGTGAGGTGGCTGCCAACAGTCCCGCAAAGGTACCCTGTCCAACCTGCCGGGCTCCCTGCGATGTGGTGACCAAGCAGCGCCAGATCCAGAGTACCAACGGATCGGTCGATCTCACCGAAGCCTTCGCTTACTGCCACGATTGTCGGCGGTGAGCTTGCGGAGTTGGCGGAACGTGAGGAGCGGAGCCACGAAAAGGAAGCCATTGTTCCCGAAGTGGCTGTCGTTTCTTGCGACGGAGGACGCATTCGAACGCGTGAACCGGGCCAAGGTCGGGCTGTGGTATTGTCCGGCGAGAACGGATGGCGGGAAACGAAGAACGCCTCCTTCGAACGGATGAGTTTGCACGCAGACCATTCCGACGACAAGGAGCCGTGTCCACAGTTGCCCACCTCGTTCCGAACGGCGGCCAAGGTGGCCAATATCGCGGAAAAACCAGCGCCAACCGTCGATCCGCCCGAGGCCAACAAGCAGCAGCGAGTGGTCTATCAAGGACCACGGCGCGTATTGCGAACTGCCGTCAGCAGCATGGCATTGATTTGGAGGAAGGTGTGGCCGAGGGCCATCCCTACCGACCACTCACCAACGCGATCCGGTATCTGTCCAAATTCGGGCGGCCGCCCTCAGCGAGGACGACCGCCTTGACGATTACCTCTCCTGTCGCCCTGGCCGGTTCTTCGTTCGACGGTATTCACCCATGGCCGTCGCTGCATAAGCTGAACTGGCCCCGGGACGCGGCGGACCGCCGCATCCGCGCCGCCTGGGGTCGACTCCCCCAAGCCCAGCCCAGAATTTTGCTCCACTTCGTTCAACATTCACTTCTCAAAACCCGATAACCAGTCCCGCGGGCGACCCACCCGGCCTATCCTCTTTTTGTCTCTTTTCCCTCATCTCTCATCCCCTCCACCGCTACGCCCTCACCGCCAAATACCGACAACTGACGAACCGACAACTGACAACTGACGACTGACATTTGAGGTTGCTTGCCGCGGGTTGCTCCGCTATGATCCCGCCGCTCGGGTGTCGAGACGGCGATATTCCCGAAATTGCCTATCTCCCCAGACCTCCACCGCCAACTAGACCCCAGCATGGTTCCGGATAAGAAAGGCATCTGCGAACTGATGTCGTCGAGGTACATCTCGTCAAAACCGCTGCGAGCGTCCTTGGTTGTTGCGAGCCTGGTTCTGCTCGGCCTGACCGGCTGTGCCCACAATCGCTACTCCGCCCGAAGCTTGCCCTGCGAGTACCAGGCCGCTCCGCTTGTCAATCCCCAGACGCTCGACCTCTCCGGGCTGACGGGGCCGGCAGTTAGCAGCGACTTCATTGCACCTGGCGACGTGCTGGATGTCTCGATCGCCGGTGGGCTGAATGCGGAGGAGGTGATCAAACTGAGCCTCCGCATCGACGAAGCCGGCACCGCGGTTTTGCCGCAGATCGGCCCAATCCACCTGGCAGGCATAAGCACCGGCGAAGCGGAGCAGAACATCGCCGCGGCGTGTGTTCAGAGCGGCATTTACCGCCGGCCCCAAGTAAGTGTGACGGAGAAACGGCCGCGGATGAACCGCGTCACGGTAACGGGGGCAGTCGAGGAACCTGGCGTTCTGGAATTGCCCCGAGGTTCCAGCTATTTGTTGGAGGCCCTGGTTGTCGCGGGTGGGCTGACGGAAGAGGCCGGCACAACGGTCGAAATCCGCCGCCCAACCGGCAATAGTCCTACGCACACCAATCCGGTCTTGAAGCTCGCCTCGGCCAACGGCCAGGCGTCGGCAACCTCCGACAAGTCGACAGAAGGCGGCGAGAGCGGTCTTTTTCAAACGGTCAGCTTGGATCTTACGCAGGCCGTTGCTCAGACCTCCGCCGGCGAATATCTGCCCGATGGCAGTGTTGTAACCGTCCAGAAGTTGCAGCTCCCGCCATTGCAGGTGATCGGTCTGGTCAAGAAGCCGGGTGAATTCGACTTCCCTGTTGGCCGCCCGGTACGGCTCCTCAGCGCGATCGCCATGGCCGGTGGCACGACCTACAACATCGCCGACCGGGCGATGGTAATTCGGCCTCGCGACGACGGCGGTGAGCCGGCAGTCATCGCGGTAAATCTTCAACGCGCCAAATCCGACGGCCAGGAGAATATCTTGCTCGGGCCCGGCGATATCGTCAGCGTTGAGCACAATCTGGCCACGCTCTTCTTCGAAGCAATGGGGTTGGCTCGCGTAGGCGTGGGGGCCAGCGTTCCGCTCTACTAACCTTTGGTCTTGAGCACATGTCTTTGGGCAAGTCCTTTTCGAACGATGCGGTACCCGCCGTCCGGCAGGCCGCGGCCGCCTCCCCAACGGCGGAACTGCACCCCCTGCAGAATATTCTGCAACTGCTCCGGTCTGTCGAGCAGAACAAAGGAGTCGTGATTGGCGCCCTTGTGGCGAGCTGCCTGCTCGGAGCGCTCTACTACGTCACCGCAACTCGCTTTTATGAATCCAGTGCCTCGGTGCTCGTTCTCCAGACCGGCAACGAGGGGATGACGATGGGCGGCGATCGAATCTCTCGCGACTTGATCCCGACCTACCAGAGCCTGTTGAAGAGCGATGCTGTCCTGGAAGACGCCGTGAAACGGCTTCCGGCTGAACACCGGGTCGACTTTTCCTCGGCTCCTCTTGAACGGCGCGCAGCCGCTTTGAGAAGCAATCTGGCCGTCAGCTCGGCGAGAAGCACGAACATTATGGATCTCAGCTATCGATCCAGAGATCCGGATGCCGCGGCCGCGGTCGTCGAATCCGTTCTGCAGGCCTATGTAAGTTTTATGGAGACGCTTCACCGAAGCACGGGCCGCGAAATGCTCGACGTGCTGACGCAGCAGAAGGAGAAACTTGAAGAAGAACTCCGGGCCAAGGAAAACGAACTCCTGGCCTTGCGGAGCAAGTCCGGCGTCATTCGCGAAGCCGGCAAGGGAACCACAACGGAGGTCAAACGAGCTCTCGCGCTCAATGAAGCCTTGATCGAGGCCCGAAGGGAACGGCTCAACGCCGAGACCCAAGTGGCCGCGGTGGAGAACGCCGTTCGCCAGGGAGAAAACCTTCATCGTCAGGCTGTGGAATTGTTGGACGACGTGGGCCGCGATATGCTCCGCCAAGAACTGGGACTGAGCGTAGCCGACTCCCAAAGCATTCAGCAGGTCAAGCAGCAAATCCTAAAGGATCGCGCGGAGTTGCAGTCGCTCTCCGAAATGTGCGGCCCCGCGCACCACCGCGTCCGTCAGATCCAGGCTCGGATCGAAAGTGCCCAGGAGTATCTGCGAAACCAACAGCAGAATGCTCTGTCGCAAGACAGACAAATGTCCAACGAGGAATTGGCTCCCCTCTTGCTGACGATCTCGCGCCAGAGATACCAGCAAGCCTTGGATCAGGAATCCTCGATCTTGCGCAGCTACGAGGAAGAAAAGAAGCGTGCCATCGCCCTCGAGCAGAATGTCGCCGCCATCGAAATCGTCGAGCACGATGTCGACCGGCTGAGGAATTTCTACGACGTCGTCGTCGAACGAATCAAGAACGTCGACCTGGGCCAGGACAACGAACTCGTTCGAACCTCCATCGTGAGCCATCCCACGGCGGTTCGGCAGCCGGTGAGTCCCAAGAGCAGGTCTGTCGCGCTAGTTTCGGTGTTTCTTGGGCTACTTGCTGGAATAGGAATCGTCTACGTCCGGGATCTGTTGGACGATCGGTTCCGGTCCCTCGAAGATCTTGAGTCTCAGGTGCGGACTCCCGTCATGGCGGTCGTGGGAAAGCTCGACCGGCTAATCGGTCATGGAGTCGAAGCCCTCCACGCTTGTGTTCGTCCCAACGGTGCCGACACTGAGGCATTTCGAACGCTCCGCACTGCGGTAGCCCTCACCGACGGCGGTGCGCGGAGCCTGGTTGTTTCCAGCGTAGAGCCTGCCGACGGAAAGACCACCGTCATCGCGAATTTGGCAGTGGCTTTCGCCCAGTCCGGCAAGCGGACCCTCCTGATCGATTCCGACCTCCGCCGCCCGGGCCTCACGCCGCTGGTCGGTCTCCGCGGCCACGACGGCCTGACCACGGTCCTCTTGAGTTCGGCGCCGGTCGGCGAAGCGGCCACGGCCCATCGCTGCCGGAACTTTGTCGAAAATCTCGACGTGATTCCTTCCGGGCCTCGGCCGGCCAATCCGGCAGAGATGCTCGTGTCAAACCGCTACCCGGAACTCGTCGCGTGGGCGGAATCCAACTACGATATGGTCCTGATCGACGGGCCGCCCGTGCTGCCGGTAACCGACTCCCTCGTGATCGGTCGGCTCGTCGACGGAGTCATGTTCGTCATCCGTCCCGAAAAGACCCGCCGACGGCTTGCCCTCCGCGCCGTCGACAGCATTCGGACCTTCGGCGTCAAGGTCCTCGGCGTTGTAGCCAACCACGTGACCTTCGAAAAGAGCCACGGTTACTATGGTTACGGCTATGGCTACGGCTATTCCTACCAGTACGGCTACGGGCACGATGACGAAGACACGAAAGACGAACAGACGCCTGAGCCCGACTTCTCGGCCCCGCCCATTCCGATACGACGTGCCGGATAGTTGTCAGTTATCAGTTGTCAGCGACAAGTGCACTAAGCGCTAAGCACTAAGCTCCAAGCCCTCCACCACCATGCCCCCTCGGCCAAAGCCTCTTCTCCCCGTGGCCGTCCCTGCTACAGCCACTCGCGCGGAACTCTGGCTCACCCGCATGGTCGACGCGGGCCTCGCTGGGGTTATCTTTCTGGTCCCGTTCGCACTCGGGGGCCGCGGGGCGGTCGGCGAGGCGGTGGTCGTCCTTCTCGCCCTCTATCTAGCCGTCTGCTGGTGCCTCAAGCAGGCCGTCAGCCGACAGCCCGACTGGCTCTCGTCTGCTGCCACACCGATCCTGCTGGCCGCGATGGGGCTGATTTTCCTTCAAATCGTCCCTCTGCCGCCTTCACTCCTGACACGCCTCTCTCCCCACCTCAAAGAAATCCTGCCGCTCTGGTCATCCTCAACTGGTGAAGCAAACCTGCTGGGCGCCTGGCGAACGATCTCGCTC
>JAXGMN010000064.1:0-61019 GCA_040768665.1 Thermoguttaceae bacterium | reverse complement strand
CTCGCACTGACAATGGATGTCAACGGCCGGCGGACCCGCGTGACGCGGTCGGGAGTTGCCAAGCCGACCGACAACCCACTCGTGATCGGCGGTCACGGCGGCTTAATCGACAACGTGAAGATCGAGAATCCCAGGCTCCCGACCCTCCTGGTCCGCGACGTGCGACAGTCGAACGCCATCTTACGAGCCGGGCGTCCGGAGACACTCACCACATCGATTCGGAACGTCGGCACGGCGGCGGAGCAGGTCGTGGCCACTCTCATATTGCCGGCGGGCGTTCGCTGCCAGGGCGAGGCGGTCCGCAGCCTGGGACCGATGCCCACCGCAGCGGAGAAAACGATCCCATGGACGATCGAGGCCGATGCGGACATCACCGGGGCCGCTGCGATCCAGATCAGCGCGTCCGGAAGCCGGCCGGTGATTGCGCGGCATCTGCTGGTCTTCTTCCCACAGGACGATACCACCCCGATTGTCACATCGCCGGCCTTCGCGCCGCCCGATTCGGCCGAGAGCAAGTCTGCTACGTACTATATCGACAGTACCTCAGGCGATAACGCCAACACCGGCACGTCGCCGGACGCCGCGTGGAAAGATTTTACGAAGATCAACGGCCGGACTCTCGGGCCGGGAGAAAAGTTGCTCATCCGGCGAGGCAGCGTGCTCAACCAGGAACTTGTCGTATCCGCCCGCGGCACCGCCGACAATTGGGCGGAAATCGGCGCGTACGGAGACGGTCCGCGCCCGGTTATCCGCCGGAACTGGGATATCGACGACCGCTGTGTGCTGGTCCGCGACCCGGACTTCCTGCGGATCCGCAGCCTGGTCGTGTGTTACGCGGGCAAGGGACTGATCGTCACGTACACGGAGTCGGGCCATCAAGGGCTGGTGATCGAAGACTGCATTGCCCACCATATTGAAGGACTCTACCGGCACAACAGCCACGGGATCCCCGAGTGGCTCGACCGCCGGGGCGCCCCGGGCGATGCGGCGCATAATTCCCCCGGGATCGCGATGACCGGCGCCCCGGCCAAGGACCTGGTGCTCCGGGATTGCGAAATGTTCCAGAACTCCTCGGGATTCTTTGCCCGAGGGGACGACGTGGTCATCGACCGCGTCTACTGCCACGACAATATCGTCCACAACACCTCGCCGCATCCTTTCCTGGTGAGTGTCCGCCGCGCCGTTCTGGAGAACAGCATCTTCGATGCGTCCGGCTGGCACGCCAGCGCCGGCACCATGGGCATCATGCTCGGCAGCACGGAGGGCCTGATCATCCGCAACTGCACGTTCCGAAACCAGCCCGATTCCGGCAGTCACGACGAAGGCGGCATCGACTTTGAGAACCGCGGCAACGGCTGCCTGATCGACCGCTGCACGTTTCAGAACAACGCAGGGGCCGCGATCGAGGTGCTGGGGCTCAAGTCGCCCCAAACGACGAACATCGAGATCCGGGATTCCCGTTTCATCAAAAACAATACGGCAAATAAACTGGGGCCGTCGGAGATCTTCATCTGGGGACGCACGCCCGATCCCACCGTCTGCTGCAGCACCGGTACGATCCAAGGGAACGGCTACGTTACGCTTCCCGGCGTCGACTTCTTCGTCAACGAGGCCCCCAAGCTGACTTCCTGGACCCTGAGCGACAACACCCCGTACGCCACGGTCGAGGAGATCGATCGCGCGATGCCCCTCAACCGGCCTCCGGTGGTCGATGCCGGGACTGATATCCGCACCGACCGTTTGAAAGTCCGCCTGGCCGGGAGCGTCAGCGACGACGCCAAGCCCGCGGGCGAGCCGCTGTCGATTGCTTGGGAGGTCCTCGAAGGTGCAGGAAAGGTGGTGTTCGACGATACGGGTGCGTCCGACACGACGGCCAGTTTCGAGAAACCCGGGGACTACCTCCTCCGCCTGGTCGCCGATGACGGCGAACTCTGGCTCAGCGATATGGTCACGGTTCACGTCCTGCCCGTCGGCACGTCGGTGGCCGCGGGATGGGAATTCAACACGAACCTGGATAAGGAGGGGTGGACCGAGATCAACCCGGGAACAGAGCTCCAGCACTTCCCCAATCAGGACTGGCCAACCAGGTCGGAGCCGGTGAAATATGTCGCCGGCGGCTACTACATCCTGGCGATTAAGGACAGCGCCGACGCGCACCTGCTTTCGCCGGATAACCTTGCCGTCGATCTGAACGGGCGGGAAACCGTCGTGATCCGTTTCCAAAATCACACGCCGGCGAGCGAAATGCGCCTGAGGTTCACGACCGAGGCGGACGCCGATTGGAACGACGCCAAGAGCCGGACCTTTCGTGTTGTGCCCAACGACAAGGGCTGCCGGACTTATTCGCTGGACATGTCCGGCGTACCGGCCTGGAAGGGTCGCCTGCGGCAACTGCGGCTGGACCTGGCCACGGGCGAGCCGCTTACCGGGACGTGCCGGTTCGATTATCTGTGGATCGCAACCAATGCTCCGGCCGAAAACGGGGGCCGGCCTCTTCCTGCCCGCCCGGCGAACGATTAATATTAAGGAGGGGGGAGAGTGTATCAGCTCCGCAGATGGTGAGCACCGCGTTTCGGCGGGTGTTCGAACGACACAATGACGGACCAAGAATTTTGCGAACGGAGGCATAGCAATGAACCTGCTGAATCCCTTCCGCCGCGGTGATGCTGGCGTTGTCCCTCCGGACCGCCGCGCTACCATTGCCCGCTACCAGCAACTGCGCTCGTCTGGTCGCAATCTCAACAACAAGCTCGTCCAGCGGCTTAGCAAGGACGTTCTCCACGAGGGAGGCAAGAAGCTGGGTATCTTTCACAAAGGTACTTTCGTCTTCAATTCCGAGGACGAATCTTCCGTGCTCATGGACTATTGCCTCTACGATGTGCAGCGTAACGGACGCAACGCGATCGAGCAGTACCTGGTCGATTCCGCTCCCGATCCGGATTCGGACGAAATGGCGTGCCTGCGAGCCATGCAACGCGCACGGTATTCGTTTCTGCTGGTGGAATCGGTCGAAAAGGGTTTCGGGGTGGTGGCTCGTGATCTGTTTTTCGACGAGACTCTCTTCATCGTCGACATCGGATTCAGCGGAACGGCGCAGCCCGGGCTCCTGCTCATATCGCGGATCTTGTTTCACGATGGTTTTGCCGCGACCGGTGGAGCGGCATTGCCGATCGCGGTGGTGCCGGAGGATGAGCGGCAGGCGGTGGTCGAAGCCCTGTCTCGCGGCATAATGCCTGACGAAAAAGGCGCATTCGACCCGGCTCCGCTCATTCGCGAGTGCCTGCGTCAAGATTGCTCATCGCAGATTCGATACCAGGATCCTTCGGGGAGCCCGGCAGGACCCCATCGAGCGCCGGCAGGATTCGCGGTTTCCAGGCCCGATCCGGACCAGCTCTGTCGCTGCGGCAGCGGCAGGAAAGCCAAAAACTGCTGTCGAAAGCGTCTGCGAAACCGACGATGAATTGTTCGAGGGTTTGGTAGACGGCTTCATGACAACCTCTGCCATCTTCAAGACATGCGTCTCGCCGGCCTTCGTCTCAAGGGAAATTGCCGGCCCGTCGCCGAGGCGGGCGCCCGTGAAGGCATCCTCAACCGGACCTGCACTGCCGGTGTTCACTTGCAGCGGCCCATCGCTCATCGTGTGGATCGAGAGGTAGCCTTCTGCCGCCCACACGTTCGCGTCGACCGTCGTATACAGGTGAACTCCCTCCGCCTTGGCAAGGGCCCGGGCAACCTGGCTCGTCCAGGCAGGAACGCCCGTGAATATGTCCGCGCCGGTCTGGGATGTCCGAAGGACGACTGCCGGCGAGCCATCGCCGTACGTTGCCAGGATCTGGTCGCCCTCGGCCGGCACAACCGTGAACAGCGGGCGGATGCCAGTTTCCTGGCCCCAGTGGGCTTCAAGTCCAAGGGCCTTGCCTGCCGGGGTCGGTGTCGCGACGGCCGAATCGAGTTCCAGGGCGCGATGTTCGAAGCCGCTCACATCCGACATCACGCCCACGTCCGCGCGGTCGGCCAACAGGTAACCCGGGGCATAGCACCACACGCGAGTTGTTCCGGCAGGGCGATTCTCGCGAAGCCGGCGGCGCTGGTCGGGCGTGAGCGACCAGGCGGCGAGGAAGACCTGCAATCTGGCGGGCACATCGCCGCTGATCGCATCACGGAGCATGTACTGGCCGTACGGTGCGCCGCTGCGTCCAAACGCTGCACGGGCTTCGTAGACCAACGGTCGCGCCATCGGGCTCGATCCGCCCGTCAAGTGGATCATACTCTCCTCGCCGAGGATCAGTGCGATCTCGGGCTGAAAGGGCGCCTTGCGATCGAGCATTGCCGCGTCGAGGGGTGCCAGGCGGCGGTGCTCGTCCCATAGCCGGGCGTCGTCGAACCAGCCCTTTCCCGGCAGGTCCATCCACCAGGTCCCGAATCCGCGAAGCGCGGCTTGGGCCGTATTGCGGACGAGCACGGCTTTCGTCTGCGGCAAGTCGGCCACGCCGCCGTAGTCGGTCGTCCGGGCCAGATACGTGCGAGTGTCGTCTTCGTTCAGCCAGAGCTTGCCGTGCAGAGCCACGCTCTCCGCCGCGGTCATCGACGCTCCCGTTGCCTGCCACTGCCGATCGAAGTAGCTGATCGGGGAACAGAGCACGTCGATGTCGGATGACGCCAGCACCCGGCTGAGCGCATAGTGGCCCGAGTAGGGTGCACCGTTGCGCAGCGGGGGAAACTCGAACAGATATCCGTAGAAGAACACGACGAGTTTTTTGCTTCCCGTTCCCCGCCGGCAAGCCGCTGCGATCTCGACCACGGTGTCGGCCATTTCCTGCTGCCAGAATCGGTTGAAAAGGACCAGGTCTCGTTGGTGCTCCGGATTAAGAAGAAAACCGTAGGGCGCGTCGTGCCGGCGTTTCGCGGCGGGAATCTCCGCCAAGTCGGCGCTCGGCTCTCCCCGCGTCTTCAGCCAGCTTCGCCAGGCCTCTCGCGTGGGCGGCTCATACCCGCTCACAACCGGTCCCCAGGATTCGTCGTAGAACCACTCCGCGCTGTTCTGGCCGGCGGGGTGGATGCCCGCGAAATGATCGGGAAACGCCCGGCAGAGATGGCCGTTTAGCTTCTCCATGTGGGCGGATACTTCGCGGCGGTAGATGCGGCTGGAGACGGTCGACATCCGGCCCGGCTTTCCATTCTCAAACATCATACGCGTCTCAGGATGCCGTTCGAGCCACCAGGGCGGCGCGTTCGCGCTGACGCGGGGAACGATCAGCGCGCTGGGGTGCACGTCGATGATCTCCCGCATGATGGTATCGATTCCTTCCCAATTCTCAGGCTCGTCGGGCGGCTGCCAACAGGCCGGCATGCTCGTGGAAAGCAGTCGGACCCCGGCGTCGCGCGCCAGGCCGATCTGCCGCAACAAAGGACCTGGGGGACCGGCAAGGAAGTTCCACACTCCACCTTCCACGCAATAGAAGGCAGGATGGATCTCGCCCGCCACGGAGCACTTCACCTCGAAGCCGCAGCGATACGCCCGCCGGTTTTCGAACGAGAGCCGGATATTGCTGTGCAGGTGGAAATCGGGCCAGTTCTTCCCCGGAGGTTCGGCCAGAGTCAGGTGGACCGCGCCGTCGGCGATCTCGACGGTTCCGACGTTGTTCTTTTCCCCGGGCGGAAAGAGGTTCCAGGTATCTTCGAAGGCATCTTTCGTTGCAAGGGTGCCGACCGGGAGCACGTCGCGACCCGACTGGCAATCCACGACCCGGAGGTTTCGCAACTGAATTCGGCACGCCTTCTTCGGAAACCGAAAATGGAGGGTCCCCCGCTGATCCACATCGCGATTTGGGGTGAACTCGAAAGACACCGACTGCCAGGTGTCCGGCGCCGCGATGACGACAGCCCCGCCGCCCGGCGAGCCGAAGAAGAACCTGGGCGGAACCGCTTCGCCGTCGACGAAGATCTGCGGCCCACCCGGCGTATGGCGGACCCTCACGGTGACTTCGGCGAAGGCTGCCGAAACTGCGAGGAAAAGGAGCATTGTCAAGATCCCGACTTCTCTGCGGAAGGAGATCTTCGCCAACAGTTCTTGCGGGGCGGGGAGACTGTGCATGTTGGGCTCCTCGGTGGGGTGGGATGGAAGGCGAGAAGTCCAGGATAACCGCGCGGCCGGCGTTTGTCCATTCTCGATGGTGCGCTGCTGTTGATCGCGGGCGGAGGCGGAGCGACAATGGAAGAGAAACGGCACCGTTCGACGGCGGGGAAGGAGGCGCAAGTGGCATGCTACTGTTGATGACGATTCTCCTCTCGTGCGTTGCGGGTGCGGACGCCAGTGCGCCGCATGACGGCTGCAATCGATGCGTGCAGACAGACAAGGAAGCAGGCATGATGGTCAAAGCGGTGACGCCGATGCGCGGCGACGAATACCCGGCCGGAACGATGCGGCTCACGTACACCAGCGGATTCGACGGTGCGGAGGATTGGGCCCTTTTCCTGCCGGGCGACTGCCGGAAGAACACGATCGTCTACCTGCACGGCTCGTTTTCGTCGGCAGACCAGATCTTCACGCGAAAGGACATTCGCCATTTCTGGCTGCGCAGGGTCCTCGAAGGGCGCCACCCGCTCCTTTCCGTGAATCTGCGGGGCACCTCGTACATGAGCCCGGCGGCAACGGCAGACCTGACCGACCTGCTCGATGACTGCCGCGACCGGTGGAACTGCCGGCGGTTCGTGCTGCTGGGAGGTTCCGGCGGGGCCTCCAGCGCGCTGGCCTATGCCGTGGTCCATCCGGAGAAACTTCACGGTGTGGTCGCCATGGGAGCGTGCGATCTTGTTCAGCGGTTGGATTTCGCCCGCAGAAGCGAGATCCCGGTACTCCAGAAGCTCGCGAAGATCGTGTTCGCCGCGTACGGAGGGAGCCCGGAAGAAAGGCCGGAGCTCTATGAGGCCCGTTCGGTGCTGGCCCACACCGACCGGCTGACGATGCCCACGATCCTCACGATGGGCGAAGACGATCGTCTGATCCCGGTCGCAGAGGCGCGAAAGATCGCCGCTGCGATGAAGGGGCAAGCCAACTTCGTGTACTACGAAGTGCCCCACGGCGACCACGACTCGGCCCTGTGGGTGGACGTGGATTTGGAGACGCTCCGAATCGCCGCGGAGGGAAAGTCGCCTGTCCGGTAGCCGCCTCCGCGAATCGACAATCTCACCGATTGCCCCTTGGCCGAAGGCCTCTTGTCACCGTAGCCCGGGATGTTTCGCAAAGAAACACCCCAGGACCGATGCCTGCGGCCCCGTCGTGCCAGGATATCTTGACGCACAAAAAAGGCGGGACATCTTGACGGCTTACGAGCACAAGATTATGGATAAGGAGGAAACCTTCCGAGTAGTCCGGCCGATCCGAAAAGCAGCACATCCTCGTCGGAGCTCGATCATGAGCGGCAACCGCATCAGATGGAAACGGCTATTGGCCTCCCTGTTGCTCGTTGAGTTGGTCGTCTCTTCGAGTGGGGCGGGCGAGGGCAAGCGAATCTTGCCGAGCCACCCGCCGGGGTTCGTGAAGCCCGAGCCCAATGAGATCGTTCCGCTTTGGCCCGGCAACGCTCCCGGCCTGGTTGCCGGCGGCAACCCCGAGAGCTTCGAGAACGAGCGGTATCGCAACGTCTCGTCGCCGCAACTGTTTGTTTATCTCCCCGCTCAAGACAAGGCCCGGGGCACGGCCCTGATCATCGCCGCCGGAGGCGGCTACAAACACCTGGCGATGTGCTTGCATGTCGAGAACGTGGTCAAGTTGCTCAACGATCGGGGAATCGCCGTCTTCGGTCTCAAGTACCGTACTCTCTACGGAGACAACAACGTCGCGGAAGACGCCTTGGCCGATGCCAAGCGGGCCGTAAGGATCGTGCGCTATCACGCCCAGCGATGGGGAATCGATCCACGGCGCATCGGCGTGCAGGGCTACTCGGCCGGGGGACACCTCGCCCTGAATCTCGCTTGCCGGTTCGATGAAGGGGAGGCCGAGTCGCCGGATCCAATCGAGCGGATCGCCAGTCGGCCGGATTTTGTCGTGCTGATGTGCCCCTGGCCCTACCAGCAGTCTCTCGATGATTTCCCGCTCGGCAAGCAATCTCCGCCGGCGTTCATTGCCAGTGCGAAGGACGACACGACGGCGCCCTTCGCATTTGCCGCGGCCATCGACCGAAGGCTCAAGGACTTGGGCATACATGAAACGCTGTTCTCGCCCGAAACCGGCGGTCACGGGGCCTTCCACGTCGGCATGGTCGAGGGCCTCGGCGGTCAATGGCCGCGGGCTCTCGTACAATGGCTTGAAGAGATCGAAATGCTGAAGTGATTTCGTGAAAGATTGACCAAATCGGGCATCCGGCTTGCGTAAGGTAGTTGTGCGTTGTTCCGTCCACGTGACATGCCCGGTCAGCAGCAAAGGGGGACTGAAATGCGAAACAGTCGTTGTGCGGCTCGGTGCGATCATCATGGTCATGTCGGTCGCCGGCAGTTCCTGGCGGCGGCGTCCTTGGCGTCGGCGGCTGCGATCGGGGGCAATTGGGCCTTGGGGGCCGAGCCGATGCCGGAGAAGATTGCACCGCATGGGCCGGCCTCGCAGTGCACGCCCAAGATCAAAGCCTGTTTCGTCCGTCGCAAAGGCGACTACGGTCTGCGATGGCCGGGGGCCATCTACGACGGCGAAGCGGCCAGAAAACAGTACACCGAACGGCTTAAGGTTGCCGAAAAGGAGCTCCGCTGCACGATCGACATCCGCCCCGAACCCATCTACACCCCCGAGGAAGCCGACGCCTGGCTGTCGGAATTCAAAGCCGCCCCGTCCGACGGACTGCTCGTCGTGCTGCTGGACCGGCAGGAGCATGCCTGGCCAACCGCCGCGAAGGCGATCGAAAGCAAGATCCAGACGGTGGTCTTCTCACCGGTGGGCAGTTCGTTCACCACGAACACCGCTCCCCTCGCGGCGGCCCCCGGTTCGTTTATCGCGTCGACCGACGATTTCAGCCAGGTCCAGTATGGCTTGAAGATGCTCTCGGCGGCGACGAAGCTGCGGGCCACGCGCTGTGTGGTGCTTCAAGGGAAGCAGCGCAAGGACGTTGTTATGCCGGTGTTGGGAATCCAACTCCGCTACGTGCCCGCCAAGGAGTTCTTGGACGAGTACAAGAAAACCCCGGTCGACGACCGCGTCCGGGCAATGGCCGCCGAGTACATGAAGCGCGCTCGGCGTGTTTTCCAGGCCACGGAAGAGGACGTGATCAACGGGCTGAGAAGCTACCTGGTGGCGGGCAACTTTCTCCAGCGCGAACAGGCCGACGCGATCACCATGGACTGCCTCGGGGCGCTAGGCAAGACCGACGTCAGCCTGCCTTGCATCGCCTGGTCGCGGATGAACGACGACGGCATTCCCGCGGCCTGCGAGGCCGACCTCGGCGCCGTGGCCACCCATGCCATTGTCGAGTATCTCTTCGACCGGCCCGGATTCCAGCAGGATCCCGTCGCCGAGACCGCTCGCGGCGCGATCATCGGCGCCCACTGCTCCTGCCCGACGCGATTGAACGGCTTCGGTAAGGAGCCGGAACCTTTCGACATCCAGCACCACCATGCCATGCGCGACGCCGTGCCCCGCACGATCTGGCGCGAAGGGCAGCGGATAACATGCGCCGACGTCTTGATGACGGACGTGGAACCCGTGAAGATGCTGATCTCGGCCGGCGAGGTGATCGGCAACGTGGCGGTACCGCCCGCCGGAGGTTGTGTTGTGTCGGTGATGGCCAAGTTCGACAACGTCGACGACGTCTTGGCCTTCCCGGGATTCCACCAACTGTTTTTCTACGGCGACTTCAAACGGGAACTCAAGCAGTTCTGCCAGTTGATCGGGCTGGAAGCAACGGTTGTGTGATCGGCTCGTACAGCGAGGCGAGATTGCCGACCACGGATGCCGGGATCGGGGTCTGGACGATCATCGTTTCGCGAAGTTGCGATGCATTGGGGCGCGGGGATGTGGCGGTCAAGCCCACCGATTTTCCAAGTTCTCAGGTCCCAGACCACCCGGCGCCCATGGAGGGGGAAGGCGGATGGCGGAAGAACATGCGCCGCCGGGTGTGGTGCCCAAGTTGGCGATTTCTCAGAACGGAGGTACTTTGGGCACCACGCGCTTCTGGGTGGGAAAGGGACCAGGGTTCCACAGCCGACGGTCAAAGAATCGCCCGCTATCCCAACCGCTGCTCGGCGGAGGAGAGTCGCCGGGAGTGGCGGGGGGTGCATACCAGGTTGTCAAAGAGCTCCGGATCGGCGAGCTGTGAAGTGGGCGGGCGCCGGCCCAGGGGGACATGTGTGCGCATGTCCATTTACCGGTCCCATTGTTGTCGATGCGGCGCGCGCTGTCAAGCGGATTTCCGGATCCAAGGGCGTAAGCGGTTGGGGGCATTGGAGTTATTGCGCCATCGGTGCGCGTCGAAAGCACGTCACGCAGTAAGGCACAGACCGTGTTTGGGCGGATCATCTTCGGAGTGCGCGTGACTTGGCGTCTGCCGGAGGTTGAACTGAAAGCGGGGGCTCGCGCGTTTCTCGGTCATGCTAACCGACACTTGCGATTGGGATCATAATGTCGCTTCCACCACGTCTCCTTCGCAGCTCTTCTTCTGCAGCCGCCCAACGCGAGGGCTGGCTGACGCCGTATTCGGCAGAGCCAGCCGGGTTTGTACTTAGATTTTTTTTACCAGGACTTGGTGGCTGGAACTACGGGCAAGGCGTCCGCGGCATGGATGCCGCGGCTTAGCAGCCTGCCGATGTTGGGTGCCTGACGTCGCCTAGTCGCTTGCCGATTCGTCATCTGACGGCTCTAGCCACGATTCTGCGTATCCTCTTTTGCCCGGCCAGCCGGGGTAATCCCTCGCCTCTCTTGCGGAAATGATGCCGCGAGCCACATACCGGCGAATCAACCACCGCGTGCTGAGCAACCATGCCACCCCGGCTACAGGAATTGCAAGCGGGTAGCCCAGCCAAGATGGCAGGTGCTCGGCGACGAGACATACGCCGAGGAATGCGAGCCCTGTGCAGACAACTGCAAATGAGACTAACAAGAACTCAATCCAACGAAGACGTGGTTTTACGTGACTGCCGAACAGTCTTGAAGGAGGCTCTCGTTTTAGTGTCTTGTCGCACTGGCCGCTCATGCTGCTGCCTTACCGAGCTGTCGCCGCTCGGCCAACGTGAAGGATTCTTTCCGTCCTGCCCCCAAACAGAGGCTCTGGCCTGCGAGGGGGCGTTGTGGGGGCAGAGCGGAAAGAATCTCGTTGAACTAACCGCGGAGCGTGGGCTTCGCTATGCGGTTTGAATCACGCCCGCCCTGCCACCAGCGCGATTCTACCGCGCCGTGCTGGATGGCAACAAGAGATCGCACGCGTTTGGGGCCGCGTGTGGTAAGGGACGAGGTGTCAGGAACCTTTTATGTGAATCTGCCGCAAAAACAGGCCGATTCTCTCCTTCGCGACGATGAAAGCCACAAAAAAGGTTCCTGACACCTTTTCCCTTTTCCTGGCCCCATCGTACCTCAAATACTTGTGTGCTGCAAGACCTGTTCACTGTTCAAGCTCTGATTCCAAGAGTTCCCGGCGCGCCGCGACCGCGTCCTCGTGATATTGCCGCGAAAGCCACACCGCAAATTCGTGAATCGCGAGTATTGCTCCCACAAGTCCGCCCACACATATTGCTGCTACCCCGGAAAAGTCGGGTAGCGGGATAAAGGACCCCGGTTCGTCGACCACCATTACGGCTACACCTGCCATCAAGAGCAGTGCGCTGGCGGCCTCCAAGGTGCGGACAGTGTTTCGAAACCAATCCCCACGGGACCACAGCAACGCCAAGAGCGAGATGGAAAGCGCGGCAACTGGGAGGACAATTGCCACGATGATACCGGATCCACCGGGCCTGAAGTGGTGGTGTTGGTATAAGAGCACGCCCACGAATCCGCTCGCGATACCAGCGACGCAGGGAAGCAGACCGTAGACGAGGGCGACGGCGACCTGCTGCATCCCCACAGCGTGACCGCGCTGTGTCTCGAAAGGCAATACAAGCAATGCAATCTCCGTTGCGATGGCGCACGACAGAAGCCGCAGATAGACAGAACACGTCAGACGACTTGAACACAGCACATGTCATGAGCGCGATTGCGAGAGCGTGTAACGCGAATGACGCCAAGCCCCAATGCCGACTCCAACCACGAGTATCGACAGTTTCATCATGAGAGTCTGGCGACTTCCCTTCCAACGACCCGATCGATACGCTGGCGCGAGATGCGGGCTCGAAACTGCGCGCCGGTTCCGTGAGGAGGTGGCTCCATGTCCCTTCATCATCAACACAAGGTGGTGTTCCTCCAACCGACCGCTGCAGCGACGTGAGCAGCTTGTGAGCAAATTCCTGGCAGTTGAAATAGCGGTCTTCCGGCTGCTTACTCATAGCGCAGGCCAAGATCTCGCTGGTCTCCATGCTGTAACGCTTGTCGATTTCAACGAGCGGATGCGGTTGCGTGAGCAGGTGCGCGGCGAAGAGGCGGGCCGGCGTGTTGCCATCGAACGGCAACCGGCCCGCGAGCCGCTCGTAGACGATGACTGCCAGGGCGTATTGATCGGCCCGGCCATCGACAGACTTGCCTTCGACGGCTTCGGGCGACATGTAGGCGGGCGTGCCCAGGGTCATGCCCGTCTCGGTCTTGAAACACATGCTGGTGAACACGCCCTCCGCACATTTGACCGCGCCGAAGTCGGCCAGGCAGGGCGTCCCGTGCGCGTCGAAGAGGATGTTGGCCGGCTTGACGTCGCGATGCACAAGGCCCTGGGAATGAAGATAGTCCAGTGCGGCTGCAATCTGCGGCAGCCACTCGTCAAGGCTCGGGTTTTGCCGGGTCTCCAGGTCGCCGCCGCTCAGGTACTGCATCACGGCGAAGGGACGGCCTTCGTGCTCGACCACATTCGACACCTTGACGATGTTCGGATGGTCGAGCCGTCCCATGGCGAGCACCTCGGCCGGAAAGCGGCCCTTCATATCCGGGTCGTCACGCAGCATGCCCGGCCAGAGGGACTTGAGCACGACACGCCCGCCCGTTCGCAGGTCCGTTGCCAAAAACACCTCGCGCATCCCGCCTTCGCCGAGTTTCTCTTCGACATGGTAGCGGTTGTCGACGCTAATACCGATCAGCCCTGGATTTGCATTGGAAGGCATGGTTCACAGATTGTCTCAACGAAACGGCGGGAGAACCCGGGAAAACAAGGTTCTCACCGTCAAAATGCGTGTGCTCACGTTCCTGATACTACATTCGGAGTATGCCTATTTGCAAATATCGGCAGCCAAAACTGATCGGTCCGGCCCGTTCTTGTGGCAAGACGTGGCGAAGAGTATCAATGGTAGCGGTTATAGCGGTCGCATTCGAGCCAGACGTCGGCGATGCTGATCAAGCGGGTCTACGAGTTATGGGCGAGACAGGGTCAGGCTTTGAATTTCAACTTTAGAGGTGGAAATTCAGAGCCTGGCCCTGTGCCGGGACTACCCTCTCCATGGGGAGGGGGCAATAGGGGTTCCGAAACAAAACTGTTACATATCCTTTTCATCTTGCAATCTTCCCTGTTAAGATGTCGGAGTTTCTTTGTATTTGTTTCTCTAGTTCTTCTCGCCTTTCTTTTTGAGCTTGTTTTTCCAAGACATACCTCGTTTGTTGCTCTATTGGACAAAAAGGTTCTTCAGCAGCTGTTATAACGCTTTTTTGAACCTCTTGAGGTCGCGTGCAAATTATGTTCTCAACCGGTTTATCAGAGGTACAACCAGCATAAACTGAAAAACCTGCGACTGCAAAGAGCGCGAACGGAAAAGCGGGCCGGGTAACTTTCATAATAAGAAAACCAGCCTTACAGACCTTATCGGACGTTAAAGTGACCAGCATTGCTTGCCGGCATGAGCCGTCGAGGTAAATGGCTAGGCACCGTTTGCGTTGCGCGAGCCAAAAGGTCCGCCTCAATGCACTGCGTCTGATGGGGGCTGTCTCACTGCTTCGTAGCCACAAAAAACGGCTCGTTCGCGAGGGTATATGTGTCAGCATACTGCGAAAGGAACGCCTTGACGTCGTCCGCCTTGAAGCGGCCCTTCTCGCTTTTCAGTCTCCCCTCGGCCACTGGGCAGTTATGTTCCACGAGCCAAAGATACAGTTTTCCGTTGTCTTGTTTTACCAGTGCGAAGAAGTTGTCAAAGCTTTGTTCGCCCTCGTGTCCTGAGTATTCGAGTTTCGCGCACGACAAAAGTATACTGTCCTGACTGCCGCGCCATTTGACCTTGGTGTCGCCGATTTGAAATCCTGCCTCTTTCGGAACATGGGAAAGCAGAAAATAGCCGCAATAGAAGCCCTCCTTTCCCTCCTTGGTTGTTGCTTTCAACTTAAGGTGGTACCTCGCTCCTGTCCTTTCCAGAACGAGAGTCCCCGACGAGATCGATGAATTGTCCCACATGTACCGGCCGAGAAACGTCTGAACCTCCCGCTCGGAGAGCAGCTTGTCCTCAAAGACGATCAGCCGGTCCGCGAGCGGACAGCCGGTCGTCAGAACGAGAACCGATAGACACAGGACCACTTTAAACGTTTTCACGGCAAGACACCTCCGGGCAAGTTGGTGAGTGAACATCAGTCAATGCAACGCAACAAAACTCTCGATTGCCGCTAATGAGCATCCGCGGTGGGCATCGGGCTTCCGGGAAACGCCCAATAGACGCGGCCGTAAAGTTCGCCCTTGGAGGCAAGCGGAGGCATGTGTTGGTTGGGCGCAAGGCCGTACTGAACCAATAGCTTAATGTCTTCGAGGACCAATGGCGACTGGGCGTAATAGTTGTGTGAGAGAAAAGAGGTTGTTGCACCGTTGGCGTTAATCGAATCGAGACCTTCAGTCAAGTAAGGGACTCGGCCGGCGGGCTCGTAGTGGTTGATCCCCTGGGAGAAGCTGAGCGCCGCGTCGTGTTCGCAGAAATAGTACGAGGTTCGCTCGGAGGCCGCCATCGCGTAAGGAATCCGCTCGTGGAATTCCAGCACGCCCATGTCGGGAGCCGCGAGGACGATGTTTCCGAACACCGCCTGCCCACGCGTTAGAATGCCCTCCTGGAAGACCTGGCAAAGCGCTCCGAGGAATACCCGGCAGCCCAAGCTGTGGGCGATGACGTGAATGCGACGTTTTGGCCGGGTCGATTCCTCCTGGATCAGTCCTTTGATCACTTCGGCGAGGTCTCCGATCGAACGATTGCCAACCTGGCGAACTCGCAGGTACTCTTCCTTGTCCAGACCGCCATCGGACTGCCACGCAAAGGCCATCGCCATTCCCGGAAATTCCAAATCGTAACGCAACTGAGCAGCGCGGAGGACGGCGTCGCTGAATGAATTGCGGAACCCATGCACATACAGCAGGACATCGCCTCGGTTTACCGCAGCCAGAAAATCGTTCTTGGAGAGGAATTGGGCAGACTCGACCATATAATCCTTGGCCGGGTCCGGCGGTATCAGGATGCGCCACACGAACCCATGCGCCGAGCGGGCGTGGTTGACAGGGATGTTGACGCGGCAGAAACCATAGGAGGCGCCGGGAGCATACTGGCCTGCTTCGCTTGAGTCAGTCTGTTCGGCGGATGTTGATGATAGGGCAGAGCCTGCCGTTCTGTACGGAACCCTTAGCCCCAGTTTCTTCTTCGCAGACGCGTCGAGAGGCATCTTCGGTGCCGCCGCGCGCGGAGTGGCCGAAAGTTCTGAGGGATCCGGTGCCGCCGGCGGCGGTTCAGGCACAGGAGGTATTCTGTTCTCCGATATGGCAGATGGTTCCTTTGAAAGCGATCTTTCAACCGATTCCCGCGTCCGACTGGTTGCAAAGAAGACGATACGCTGGTCATCGGGGGCAATGTCCTTGAGCGTCGTCCAGAGGGTATTCAATGACGGGGGTGGCTCGCATGCTGCCGCCGTGGGCTCGCAGCATGCTGGCGCGAACAAAAGTTTCTCGAAGGAACCGGGAATCTCAACATCGACGCATTTCGTGACAACACGATGAGTCACGGATGTCGTCGTCTCGACTGTCGGCTTGCTAGAGAGTTCCCGCCGCGTCATCGGTTTGAGCTGTGGGTCTTGCGCCGCTCCAATATAGACTTGGCTGCGCCGGGTGCTCTGTCGCTCCTCCGCTACTTGCTTCTCAAGTTGCATCAAGCGACGCAGATGTCTGGTGATGCATACCGCGGTCAATCCCGTGGGCTTGACGAAGATCGACCGGTCGTTGCGCAGGAGCGTCAACTGGAACCACAGGTGATGCTCACCGACCGGAAGGCTCAACGCCGCATACGGCACGGCAACGCTGCCTCCGAACTCGTGGGCGCGGGGGCGGATTTCGGTGCTCGCCTGAAATTTGCCGCTCTTGTCGGCATACTTCGGGTCGGCTGACTTGATCGGCAGCCATTGATTCGGCTCTTCCGCGCCCATTATGGGTAGATAAAAGCCCGCTACACGAAGCGTCGCCGCCTCCTCACTCGGCTCCCAATGCAGCGAGTAGTCGATGCGAAAGCCTGGAGGATTCACCGAGCCATCATGAACGACCTCCGCGCTCGTTAAGTCAGCGGCCTGAGTATGCTCGGAAATCGCCAGGGCCAGGGCACAGAGTACGCTGATGATTACCGCACTGGTTCCACATTTGATGGTGCTGGCTCCCTCTGGTGATTCGCTGCTGCCCGATCTGCCACGGGGGGCGATATTTCTGCGCCTAAATCCACCGCCGATCTGAACACGGTCGACAAGGCCGACAGAATCAGGAGTTGTTTTCATGGCTTCTACTCCTCGTTGTGCATCAAACCGTGACCATTCGTCACGGAGAAAACTCTGCTCGCCCCGACGAATTGCGTGCTCACAGAAAACAAATCTGTAAATGCAGGAAGCATGCGTATTATAGGCAACAATTCTAGCCTGAGGATTTCTCCTATGCAACCCAGGTGGTATGAATTTAACCAAGTTGGGCGAGGGGCAGGTTTGCATGGGAATTTTGGGGTTCTTGACATCGGGGGGGTGGGTTGCAGCGAATGGATTAGCGGCAGATCGGGTATCCACGCGCAGGTGAACAGTTCAGGGTGGTCCGGGTCGATCTCGACGGTTAGTCCGGATATCGACGACCCGAAGCAGATCGACGGGTCGCGCGAGACGTTATGGAATAAATGGAAGTCGACGGGTCCGCTCGACTCGCGGAGTCGCCTCGCCGCGGCATTGTTGTCGAGCCGGCTGAAGTACACCTTCTGCGTGTGAAACTTCGAGACCACGTGGCGAGCGTTGTTGCTCACCTCGAGGATCACGCCCTCGCGGTCCACGAACAGCCAGTGGTTTCCGTTGACCTTTCCTCCCGCGGAGTACCCCTTCGCTATGAAGTCCTCGATGATGGCGAGGGCTTCGCGGCAATTCGATGCCCGTTCGGCGATGTGCCGCAAGATCGTGCCGGCCATCAGGCCGCGGTACTGCGGTTCGGCCGACTTGGGGCGGAGGGCGTCGGGATTGTTTCGGCGAATGTGCTCGACGGGGTAGTCCCCCGATCCCGCCAGCCCTTTTTCATTGATAATCATCGAACACCAGATGGTGGTGGCACTTGTGGATCCGCTCCAAAGAGCTTTCCACGATGCGCACCGTAAGATTGGGGAGGTGAAAACGGTGGCATACGATCGGCTTGCTGGGTTTCCATTTTTCTTCCTCATTTTCATCCGTGCCCCGGCCTTGCCATCCGTGCTATCAGAACAACTCAAGGACAAAGTAGCACGGATGGCAAAGCCGGGGCACGGATGAAGAAATCGGTGGAACAGAACCGGAGGTCGAATCAGCCGATAGAACCACTGAGTTTTCACCCACCCACCGTAAGATCGGACCCTGAAGAAGCGGGTTTACGCATCTGCCGAAATAGCTTTCTACTGGAGCCTCAACCTTCTCGATGAGCGACTCGAGGTCTACAGCGACCCGACCGGGCCGGCCGAAGAACCCGAATATCGGAAGCGGCAAGATTTCGATCCGGAGGACGAAGTACCCGTCATGCTGAATGCCCGGGAGGTGGGCCGACTGACGGTGCGGGATCTGCTGCCGTAGATTTGCTGCCATGACGGTGGAAGAATTCCGTGGTTAGAGGCGATCGGCAAAGTGGATGCGCTGATCATCCTGCTGAGCCGGGATTACTACGAAGCATTGCAGCAAGAAAGCGGGCCGGGGGAAGGCGTCCGCTTTGACTGACACAATTCCGGGGACACGAACCGATTCCGCATGACTGGGCAACCTATTATCATTACCTGTCCTTCGATTATCTGTTCGTGTCCCTGGAATTGTTCGTCCTGGAATTGTTCGTAGTCGAGAATCGTACCTGAGACCCAGGAGGTGCCGGCCGTGAAAACACGATCGTTAGCCAAGTCGCTGTCTGCTTTCCGTTGCGCATGCTGGCTGGTTGCGATGGCTTGCCTCTCTCCGACCGGTTGCTCGCGTAACCGGTACGAGATTGAATTGAAACCTGACGCGGAAACGATGGAGCGCTCGCTCACCTGTTGGCGGGAGCAGGGCGATTCGGGACTCGCGTCGTTTCCGGAGGCCGAGCTCAAGCAGATGGCCGCCGCGTACGGGCAGTTCCCGCCGGCGTCGGAGGCGCGCCAATACACGTTCCACGGCAAGTTCGTCGGGGAGATGCCCAATGACATCGGCGGCTCCGGCCGGCAGACCTATTGGACGACCCGGATGGGGACGCTGTCGCTGTACGTGGAACGTTTCCGTGGCGACGACGATCTTATGGGGTCTCTCCAGACGCGCCTGGACGCCGCGGACCGCTTCACCTCGCTTCTTCTCGGATGGTTTCGCAGCGAGCTCAAACACGACCCCGCCGCTGCCAAACTGGAGGAGTTCGTGGACGGGCCCTTTCGGCGAGACATCCGCAACCTGGTCCTCTACTGCTGGGCAGGCCAGATCGCCGCGGGACCCGGCCCGGCTCAGTTCGGCGAGAAGCCTCCGGCGGACGACCCGGAGCCGTTCGTGCGGATCGCACAGTATTTCATGGAACGCGGTTACTTCACGCCGGCAAAGCTATGCGAGCTGATCCGCACGGATGCGAACGGAGACGCCGATCGCTTCCTGACGTTCGTCCGCACGTTTCTCGGATCGAAAATGGGAAACCGCAGCGCGGAGCAGGCTGCCCAACGGTTGGCTTTCCTGGAGAGCCCGGAACGAGCAGAGCAATCGCTGGATGCGTATCTGGCCGGCACGGACGAGGGAAAGGCGTTTGTCCAGAGAGAGAAACAGAAGCACAACGAGGACCCGAATGCCGCGCCGCCGAAACCGCACGAGCTGCTCGGAAAACTCGCGATCGAGGCCATGGGCATGGAGTTCAGTGTGTCCGATGAGCTTCAGGTGAAAGTGGCGTGTCCGGTCGAGCCTTTCTCGACCAATGGAAGATGGGAAGCCGAGGCCAGGCAGGTCGTTTGGTCTCGCCGGATCAACGCCGGCGGCGAGCGAGCGGCCCCGGTGCTGCCCGCCGTGTTCTATGTCTTCTGGTCGGTGCCCGACGAGGGCTTCCAACGCGAGCACTTCGGTAAAGTCGTGCTGGGAGACAAGTCGTTGGCCGAATACTGTGTGTGGTGGAAGGGCCTTACAGCCGCCGAAGCGAAGGAATGGGACGAGTTTCTGGCGAGTCTCACTCCCGGCACTTTGGCACAGCGGCTCGAAGCGTTTCGCTTCTCGACCGACCCGCCGCCGGCCGCCGGGGAGGAGAAGGCGGCGTCGCTGGCGGACAAGCCCCGCGAACTGATCGAGGCGGGGCTGAAGGATCCCTGATCGATCGCCGGAGCCCGTGCAGGGGCATGACGAATCCTGAATGACCAGGATACAAAGCGGAGAAGGACGCTTGCCGGCCCTTTCACCCTCTTGACCACCCAATTCTTCCGCTATAGACGCAGCGCGTGCAGCGAATCAAATTTCCGATCAGTTATCAAGCATCAACGCCGCTCCCTTTGTTCCGTTACGCCGGCGCGCCGAGAAAACCCTCGTGAAAGAAGACCGGCTTGTAGCCGCGCTCCGTGACCCAGCGGAGGGTAGCGTTAAGACGCTGGAAATGGTCGGGAACGTAGGCCCGGTAAAACGGCCAGAAATACTGCTCGTGCGTGAACAGGTCCATGATTTCCGCGTGGTTCGGATCGGCGGCCAAGGGCTCGAGGGTCGGCGCCACCCGCTCGATCGGCGTGTTGTTGCAGACGATGTCGACCCGGGAGAAGACAATCCCGCTCTGGAAGTCCTTCAGGGCGTCGTGGCGCGAGAGGTATTCGCTGCGCAGATCGTCGAGGAGGTAGTTGACGTCGTAGTTGCGCCCGTTGAGCTTGCGGAAGAAGCCGCTGAGCACGCGCACGCCCCGCTCATAAAGCGGCTTCAGGGCCGTCGGCTGGACCATCCCCCAGTGGATCACCGTCGGCGGGCAGTAGGCCTCTTCGCCCGCGAAGCGATGGATCTCTGCGGCCACCTTGTCCAGGTCGGCGATCAGCGTCTGGGGCGGGGCGTACTGGTAAGGGCGGTCGGGATCGTTGGCGTAGGCATGAAAGGCCAGCTTCAGCCAGCCGGCGTTGTCTTTCCACTCGCCCCGGTAGCGATCGGGGAACTGCGGCAACTGGAAGTCGTCGCCGGTCGTGTAGTAGATATTCACGGTAAACTGCGTGCCGTACTTCCCGTTCAACTCGCGCAGCCCCTTGAGATAGAAACAATCGAACAGCGAGCGGTAGTTCTGCTGGACGACGTCGCGGAGGAAGAAGCTGTTGTCGTCGATCGAGAAGCGGTAGCGGGGAAACGCGCCCCGGTCCCACACGACCCGGACACGATGCTCCTGCCGGCCGAAGCGGCCGTTGGCCGCGGCGACGATCTCCGTTTCCGTGTCGCGGAGAACCACTTCGGCCAAGAAGCGGTTTCCAGCGCGGCGGGCCGGGGCGCCGTTGACCGTGACTGGTTCGTCCAGCGGGGCCTCGCCGGAGATCTGGATCTGCAGGCCGCCTTCGACCTCCTTGCCGTGCCGGCGGTTGAGCACCGCGCCGTGAAACGGTTCGTCGATACTGAGCATCGGCACGCTTCCGGCCGAGGTTCTCGTGAAGCTTCCCAAGACACCCGCCGCGGCCCCGGCCGCAGTCGTCTGAAGGAATCGGCGTCGCTCGATCATCGGACCGTTCATGGTGCGTCTCCCGTCCACTTGGCGTCAACTTGTGCATCGGCCCACAGGCGGCCTTCCGCGGTTGCCCATCCAGTATAACTGCCATCCAGGATGCGTTCCAGGACGGGCAAATCGGTTGCGCCGCCGGGGGACGCCCCCAAACGCCCGAACGGCCCGCCGGCCCTTTACGTCAGGTGTGGCTCCCGCTTGTTTTCGGCGCCATGGGGACGGACGACCCTGGCGAAGCGGCCCAGCACGAGGATGAAGAGGAGCTAACATCTGGTTCGACCCCGTGTCGAAGCGGTATTGGAACCTGTCGAATTGGATTCCGCCCTGGGATCAAGGGGGCAACCCGGAACGCACCCGAAACACGATGGCCCTGTCCTGCTCGGAAGACCTCATGCATTGGACCGTGGAAGTTTCTTTAGAAATCGCGTGTAGTTGTGTTGCATTGAGATCCGGAACGACGGAAGCCTGACGGCCCTCGCCCGGACCGCCCTCATTTCAATCATCGGGACGGTTGCCCCGGTCTGTAAACTTCTACGGTGCCATTTCACCCCCACAAGCGGTTCTGAGTTTGGTCAGGGTAAGCATGAGCGCAATGACGAAAATGCATGAGGAGCCGATGCGGAGGGCGCTTGAGATTGGCCGGCGAAATCCGGAAGCACCGTTCGGCGCGGTGCTGGTCGACGGTCTATCGCGAGAAGTCGTTGCCGAAGGGGTGAATCGCTGGCGGGAAAACCCCATCTGGCATGGCGAAATCGATGCGATCAACCGCTGCGCAGCGACAAGCCCGGGCATCGACTGGTCCCAACTGCGGCTTTACACCACTGCCGAGCCTTGCTGCATGTGCCAGGGCGCGATCCTCTGGACCGGCATTCCCGAGGTGATCTTCGGCACATCGATCCGCACGCTGCAAAGGATGGGCTGGAACCAGATCGACATTCTGGCAGAAGAGGTGGCTGGACGAGCACCCTTCGCCACGTGTAGATTAATTGGCGGAGTTCTCGAGAAAGAGTGCGACGCCCTTTTTGAAGCCGCCAGGCGACATGGACATTTCGGCGAATGAGCCAATTCAGAGATCCCTCCGGGGCAGACGACCGGCCGAGTTTCGAGCAGCAGCAGGATCTGGGCGCGAGGATTCGAAGCCTGGTTGCGGGCGAGCCTTACGCCGTTCTCTGCACGCAGGGACAGGGGCAGCCCTGGCCACTTGGGCATCGTCACGGTCGGGCTTCCGGAGTTCGACCTGGAATTGAGGTAATCGGCCATGTCGCTAGTCGGACTGACGGGAGCGACGGGGTACATCGGCGGCCGGTTGCTGCCGCTTTTGGAGCTTGGCGGTACCGAGGTGCGGTGTCTGACCCGCCGCCCCGAAAGCCTTGCAGGGCGCGTGGGACCGACAACGCAGGTCGTCGCTGCAGACGTCTTCGATGGTCCGTCTTTCGAGGCTGCTTTGGACGGCGTCGAAACAGCTTACTACCTGGTCCACAGCATGGGGGCCGCGGGGGATTTCGAGGAAAACGATCGCAAAGCGGCGGAGAACTTTGCCTCCGCAGCAAAAGTTCGTGGAGTCCGCAAGATCATTTACCTCGGGGGACTCGGCGACGCTGAGCAGCAGCTTTCGCCGCATCTCCGCAGCCGTCAGGAGGTGGGCGAGATCTTGCGGTCCTCTGGGGCCGAGGTGATCGAGTTCCGAGCGTCGATCGTGATCGGTTCCGGCAGCCTGTCGTTCGAACTGATTCGGGCGTTGGTCGAGCGGTTGCCCATGATGATCTGCCCCCGCTGGGTCTTGACGCCGGCCCAGCCGATCGCCGTGGAAGACGTGCTCGCCTACCTGCTGGCCGCGCGAGAAGCGACGGGCGGAGAGAGCCGCATCTTCGAAATCGGCGGGCCGGATCAGGTCTCGTACGGAGAGATCATGCGGGAGTACGCTCATCAGCGAGGCCTGCGTCGATGGATGCTCTCGGTGCCCGTGCTCACGCCGCGTTTGTCCAGCCTATGGCTGGGCCTGGTGACACCGGTCTACGCGCGCGTTGGCCGCAAACTGATTGAAGGCGCGCGGAACCCGACGCTGGTCCGCGACACCTCCGCGTTAGAGGCTTTTCCGATCCGCCCGCGGTCGTTGCGGGAGGCGATCGCTCGGGCCCTGGTCAACGAGGACCGCGACTTCGCCGAGACTCGCTGGTCCGATGCGCTTTCGTCCGGCGGGGAGCCGCCGCACTGGGGTGGGAAGCGCTTCGGCAACCGCATCGTGGATTCGCGGGTTGCCGAAGTGGAGGTGCCGACCGCGGTCGCCTTTGCGGCCATCCAGCGAATCGGCGGGCAAACCGGCTGGTATTATGGCGATTGGCTGTGGAGAGTCCGCGGGATGCTCGATCTGGCGGTTGGCGGCGTCGGACTCCGCCGCGGCCGCCGCGATCCGGTGAACTTAAGGGCAGGGGATGCGCTGGATTTCTGGCGTGTGGAGGCGATTGAGCCCGGCCGACGACTTCGGCTGGCGGCCGAGATGCGGCTGCCGGGCAGAGCGTGGCTCGAGTTCGAGGTGGCTGACCAAGGGGGGAAGTCGCAGATCCGCCAGACGGCGATCTTCGATCCGGTGGGCCTGGCCGGCCTCGCCTACTGGTATTCACTCTACGCCTTGCACCAATTCGTGTTCGCCGGGATGCTCAGCGGTATCCGTCAGGCGGCCGAAGACGCCAGCGCGCCATCGTGTCGCGCTGGGGATGAAAGGGATTAAACGGCGAGCCCGTTTCCGGCTCTCTTGAGTACCCAGTTGTTCCGCCACCTCCACTTTCGGAGCGGGAAACCGTCGAACATCAACCTCATTCTACTGTTTCCCGGCTCCCCAAGCGACTCCCGGTGGCGTCCGCGCAGCGGCTCAGCGCGCGAGGTGGCGTTGGGTGAATTTCTGTCGAGTCATCTGAATGTCTCACGATGAAATCGCCGCACGACATACCCGACGGCCAGCACGTACGCGGGCGCCGCAAGGACGGCGATCCACTGCTGGCTGCGGATCCGGAACAGGCTTAGCACGAGCGCAGCGATCAGCGTGCCCCAGAGCAGTGAGGCGATTCCGAACTGAAACGGCCGACTGCTGCCAGAAGAATCGCTCTGAGCTTCGGCAAAAGCGTGAACACCCGCGGGGATGCAGCCCACCGCAAAACCGACCAACAGCCAGGATACGGGCGCTTGAGCCTGAGCGGGGCTCTACTCGAAACCGCAGATGATTGAGAAACAGGCAACGGAAATCGTCGGTGTCGCCAGGCCGAAGTAGAACCCTGCCGGGCGATGCTTCCGATGCGAAAGGACCACAATCGCCAAGCTTGTCAACGAGAGTGTCGGACCCGATACGACGATCGATTCGACATCGTACACGGCCAGGCTGGCGCTGAAGAACAGCCCGAGCATCTGAGCGACAATCAGCCAGGAGGCCATCCCGTATCGGCTCCTCAAGCAGTTCATCGACCCGGCCGGAAGCGTAACGCGAAAAAGAAATAGGTATGGTGTCTGGAATACTCTGGGAATACTCTGGGCCCGCGTCCGGCCGCGGGCTGTTCTCGATTGTCAAGGGACTCTTCTGGATTCCTCTTCGTTCGTCCGCTCACACGTCGTCCGGATGCGCGAACTGGAACGTCGCCGCAGCCAGGGCACCGCCCAGGAAGTTTGGGACCAGGAAGATCCAGATGTTCCCCAGTTTGGAGAGGCCCATCGCGGTGATACCCACGGCGACGGCAGGATTGAACGCTCCGCCCGAGATCCCGCCGACTGAGAAGGCTCCGATCATGACCGTGAAGCCGATGGCGAGACCGAAATACGAGTTGCCTTCCGTGGCCTTGGCTGTGGCCACGTTCAGAACCACGTAGCAGAGCGCGAATGTGAACAAGAGCTCGGCGAGCAGAGATTGAGCGATGTGGGGTTCGGCCGCCTTCACGGTCGGGTTCTCCTTGAGAAACAAGACCACGCCGCCCGCCACTATCGCGCCAAGGACTTGCGCGACCAGGTATCCCGGCACGTCCCTCCAAGGGCAACGGCCCCGCACGGCGACCGCAATTGTGACGGCTGGATTGTAGTGTGCGCCGGAAATGTGTCCGCCAGCATAGACCATGAGCATTAGGGCCGAACCGATCGCCAGCGGCGCAAATGGGCCGGCTCCTGGATCGATCACTGTACAGCCGATCGTGCCAACCAGGAAAAACGTGCCGATAAACTCCACAACATACCGTGCCATGCGCTTTCCTTCAACAAAACCCATCAGTTAATAAGAAATCTCAGCACGGCAAAAGCCGGTCTGATTTACGAGGGATGGGAGTGTATCGCAAAAGCATTTTTGCGGAAAGTGGAGTTAGAGCCTATCCTAAAGCCGCCGGGGACAGGCTCATTTCAGGGCCATCGCGCACTCTGCGTAGGCTCGGCAGCATAGGAAGAGCTGCACTCTTGCGCATTCTATTTCATTGGCCGGCGCGTAGAATTGCTTGATGGAAGCGAGGTTCGGGGGCCAGGGCCGCATGCAACGGAAACGCAAAGCCACTGTCGCGCAAGGTGACAACTCACTACTACCAGGAGCGTAACCATGATCCTTCTTGAATTCAGTATGTATCCGATTGACAAGGGAGAGAGTGTCAGCAAATACGTCGCGCGGAGTCTCGAAATCATCGACGCCAGCGGCTTGGACTACCAGTGCCATTCGATGGGCACCGTCCTGGAAGGAGAGTTCGACCAGGTGACGGAGGTCGTCAAGCGGTGCTACGAAGCGATGGCTGCCGACTGCAACCGCGTCGAATGTGCCCTGCGGTTCGACTATCGCCGTGGCCAGACCGGCCGCCTGCGATCGAAGGTGGCGAGCGTCGAACAGAAATTGGGCCGCGAAATCAAGAAGTAATCACCGGCAAACGCGCCGGGCCGCCGGCTGGGCTGATAAAAACTTGATAAAAACGGGGACAGGCACCGCAACTAATAGCGGTTTAGCCAGAGCGACCACACAAGATGTTGCGGAGCCAGTCCCCGTTTTTATCAGCCCAGCCGCCGGCAGGGTCGGGTCCATCGTCGTCGCCGTGGACTACCCCGTTCTCGTCGCCCAGTTCACGGCGAGCCCCGAGTTGCCCGATCCACCATGCCGCCATTTCGCGCGCTTCGTAGTCTGGGTGCGCCAACTGCCTGCATGCCTAATCCAGAATCTCGACGCCGCGGCTTTCAATCACCGCCAGGGCCGTCTCGAGACCGCCATCGAACACTCCGTGCGGGCCATCGCGCTCGGGAATGTCCCTGGTGTGGCGGCCAATATGCGCGACGCGGGTCAGCCCCTCGGGATCCCGCGCTCGATACCGCAATCCGGCCGGGCTGAGCCAGGCCACTTGATGGGCAACACGCCGAAGAGTGAGTCTGCCTCCATGGTGGGGAACCCCGCCTTCACGGCCTTCCGCGTGAAGTGAGAGGTTGGCCACGTGACCAGGCAGGTGACAAATCCGCAGGTGATCAGCGCCTCCACCAACGCGCCGGCAAGGGGAATCTCTTCCATCCGCATGTTGGAGAGATAGAAGAAGAGGCCGTTCAGCACAGCGTTCGCGATGGCGGCATAGCTCGCCTGCTGCCAGAGAAAGCCGCGGACCGCACGTTGCATGGCACACCTCAGAAGTAGTTTCCCTTGGTGCGGTAATTCTCGTGACGTTCGCGCGACATTCTGATCAGAAACTGCTCCATTTCCTCGGGGGAAAGGCCGTGCAAGTACTGTTTGGTGGCCTCAGGGAATATGATCAGGTTCTCATTGTTCGCCACGCCCTCGAGAATGATGCGCGCCGCCTCCTCGACCGGGACGGCGTCGTCGGGGACGGCTCCGGCCGCGGCGAAAATCGCGGTGGCGACATTGCCCGGGCAGACGGTGGAAAAACGCACATGCTCGTCCCACATCTCGTAGCGGAGGCACTGGGTCATACCAGTGACGGCATATTTGGTCGCACTGTACACCGCCTGAAATGGCGGCGGGATATAGCCGGCCAGCGATGACGTATTGATGATATGGCCGGATTGCTGCCTGCGCATGATCGGCAAGGCCGCGTCAATGCCGTAGATCACACCCCATAGGTTGATATCGATCGCGCGTTTCCAGAACTCCATGGTGACTTGCTCGAAGGGAAGCGTCGCGCCGATGCCGGCGTTGTTGAACAGGAAATCCAGATGCCCATCGAACTTTGCCGCCTGATCGATGAGCGCTTTGACCTGGGACCGGTCTGTAACGTCCGTCTCAACTCCCATGGCCTTGTTGGGAAATGCCTTGTCCAACCTCGCGACCTGATCGCGCAGCGTGTCTCCATTGATATCGGCCATGAAGGCGATCGCCCCGTTCTCGAGCAGCAGTTCCGTAACCGCCAGACCGATGCCCGATGCCGCTCCTGTGATTGCGGCGACCTTGTTTTCGTAATAGGCGCGCATCTGTGTTCCTCCTCAAACCTCTCTCGTGCGGAAACGACGTTTCAATTCGGACCGTGGGGTAATTGTAGCGGGTGTTGTGCGACTTGATCTAGGCGGCGAGTCCGCGCTTGCTGCCGATGGACCATCCGCGAGCCGTACGGGAAAGCAACCGCTCGTGCTCACGCCGGCGCACCAGGAGCGACGGCTGGAGGCGTTGGTAGACGCAGCGGCGAGCCTCTGGTAGACTGGGCCGGAAACGTACGATTGCGCCGAACCGCTGAAGACTGCCAGGAGTAGCACCATGCGAATTGACCGCTGTCTTGCCTTGCTCGTCGCCCTCCTGCCCGCGGCGCCGTTGCCGCTCGCCGCAGCGGAACGAAGCCGGCCCAATGTGCTGCTGATCGTATCCGACGACTTGACGGCGACCGCGCTATCGTGCTACGGCAACACGATCTGCCGGACGCCGAACATCGATCGCCTGGCGGCCGAAGGGATGCGATTTACCCGCGCGTTCTGCAACGGCACCTATTGCGGCCCGTCGCGGGCATCGTTCCTGTCGGGCTACTACCCGCACGCGACGGGCGTGCTGGGATACACCAGTCCGCGCCCCGCGATCGGCGATCGCGCCACCTGGCCGCAGCACTTCAGGAACGCCGGGTACTACACGGCCCGGGTCAGCAAGGTCTACCACATGGGCGTGCCCGGCGGCATCGAGGACGGCGGCGATGGAGCGGACGACCCGGCGTCGTGGACCGAGCGCTTCAACAGTCCCGGCCCCGAATGGAAAGCGGCCGGGAACGGCGAGACGCTCGAAGGCAATCCGGACGGCAAGAAGCCGGTCGTGGGCGGCAATACGTTTGTCGTCGTCGAGGCGGAAGGCGACGACCTGGTTCACTCCGACGGCAAGACGGCGGCGAAGGCCGTGGAACTGATCCGAGAGCACGCCGATGAGCCGTTTTTCCTGGCGGTCGGCTTTGTCCGGCCGCACGTGCCCTTCGTCGCGCCCCGCAACTACTTCGAGCCGTTCCTGCCATACGACAAGCTGCCTCTGCCGCCTAAGATCCCCGGCGACTGGGACGACATCCCCAAGGCGGGCATCAACTACAAGACCAGCGTGAATATGAAGATGGACATTCGCAGGCAGAAGAAAGCCGTGGGCGGCTATTACGCGTGCGTCGCCTATCTCGACGCCCAGGTGGGCAAGGTGCTCGACGCGTTGGAGCGGTCGGGGCAGGCCGATAATACGATCGTCATCTTCACCAGCGACCACGGCTACCATCTCGGCGAGCACGATTTCTGGGCAAAGGTCAGCCTCCGCGACGAGTCGGCCATGGTGCCGCTGATCATCCGCGTGCCCGGCAAGCGGCCCGCGATTTGCCATTCCCTCGTCGAACTGATCGATCTTTACCCCACCATGGCAAGGCTGTGCGGGCTGGAAGTCCCGTCGCGATTGCAGGGCGAAGACATCAGCCCGGTTTTCGACGACCCGCGGCATCGGGTGCGCGACACGGCGTTCTGTGTCGCTCCCATGCGCCGGGGATTTCTGCTGCGAGACGACAGGTGGGCGTTTATCCAATACGAGGAGGACGCGTCCAAGGGCGCCGAGCTGTTCGACATGGCCGCCGATCCGCACCAGTACACGAACCTGGCGAACGACCCTGCGCATGCCGGTATCGTGGCCGGGTTCCAGAACCGGCTTGCGGAGAAGCTCCTCACGGTCCGCAACAATGACCTGGGACGAACTTATGGCCTTCGACCAGCAAGCGGGCCTACAGCCGACGAGGGACCCTGGCGCGGTCCGGCAGTGAAATTTTCCGAGCAGAGGGGCTGCTCAGCCGTCGGGCGGGTTCGCAGTTTGCTCGCCGAAAAGGTGAATAAACCGCCGTCCGGAAACCGTTGACACGAGGTCGGCGGCGGAGTGAGAACTGTTTGTTTGTAACCGTTCACGGGGCGGAAGAGAGGGGGACAGGTCCATGTTTTCGGCCAACGTCTTTGTCGGCAAAATGCCTTGATCAGCCGAAAAATGGACCAGTCCCCGGCCGCCCCGTGAACGGTTACGTTTGTTTGAGTCTGGCAGTATTGTGTGTCGCGAGTCTTTCTGACGTGAGCTTCCATTGACGAGGTCGTGCCGATGAGACATTCAAGTGTCAGCCTGCTGCTTCTTGCGTTTCTCGCTGTTCCTTTGCATGCCAAAGCCGATGGTCCTGATCGATCCGACGGCGAAAGCATGAACCTGGCTATCGGCGGCGTGGGCGGGGTCTATCTCCTGGCAGAGCCGGGGGAATTGGTCATTGAGCTGGAAAAGCGGGACCGGAACGTCCGTGGCATTCGGACGGACCTTCGAGCGATTCTCCTGGGGCCCGACCGGCGGGTGGTCGAGGAAGTCGTCATACCGGACGACGGCAGCAGCGAACGTGGAAAGCAGGGGCCGGTCCAGCGTGCGCGGCTGGCAACCCGCGTCGAACGCAAGGGCGTGTACGTGCTGAACGTCACCGTGTCTCAGGACCGCTACGGAGACAACATTTTCTGGGGATTCAAGACGAATTGTCCCCGTTATCTGATTGAAACGTCTCGAGGACACCGCGACCGGGCGCACGAGGAGCCGATCGTTCTCGGCAATCCCGGCCGGCCGGGCGACGTCTGCTTTGTGCCGCGCAAGGGCGAGTTTGATATGGAAATCACCGGGCTTCCCGAGAGCACGGAACCGCTGAAGATGTTCGACCGTCGCGGCGAGCTGATTGAGACATTCAAGGCCGGAGCCGATGGCAAGGTCTTGTACACGTTCGCCGCCAACGTGCATCGCGAGGCGGTGCCCTGGCGGCTCCACCTGCCAAGTCAGCAGGCAACGATCCACATCGACGGCGTCACTCGCTGGGATTCCACCGATCCCTACGCGAATCTCTCTTTGTGGACACCGGAGCTGAGTTCATTCTTTCCGCTGGCCGAGTACCGTTGGGCCCTGATGCCGTACAGCCGAACCGTGTACGGCGAGGCCGGGGAGCAAGGCGAGATTGTGTTCGAGGTTCACAACAACAGCCCGGCAGAGAAGACGTTCGATCTGAGCATCGAGTTTCCGTCGACGGGGTGGCCGGTGGAGATTTCGGCCGCAAAGGTGGCGGTGCGTCGCCGCCGGACGCAAGAGGTCGTGCTTCGATACACGGTCCCGCCGCGGGGCGAGAGCCGGGTCTGCCATCTCCGTGTCACACCGGATGCGGATCCTCAGCTCTCCACGTACTCGACCGTGACGGTCGTGGCCGCAACGGCCCCCGCTTCGCGACCGATTGACATTCCGTTGGTCCTCAAGCCCTACGAGCACGAGAACGAGCAGTTTGGTTACCTGCCCGACTATCCGGTAGAAAGCCAGGTGTATTTCGACATGGAAAACCGTCCTTGGATCCGGACGGGCGGCGACTTGGTCACGCTTCGGAGCGGCCGGTGGACCGCGATCGATCTGGGCAAGGCGGTGACTTCCCGGGCGCCGGAGTTTGAGGGCGGCTCGTTCGGGGCCCCGTCGGGGAAGATCGTTTTCGACCGCGATGGCGATGTGTATGCGCTGGCATCGGCCGGACGCCAGATCGCGCTCGTGCACTCCCGGGACGGAGGAAAGACCTTTGCCGCGTATCCGATTCCGGGGCGCGAGGGCGAGTCCCGGTCGTTCGACATGGAGCAGTTCTCCGGGCACAACGTGCTGGACGGACCGCCGCCGATCGTTCGCTACACGCGCACCGAAAGCGACCCGAACCTCTTCTGGCGGAAGCTTCATGATCTGGAGCTGTTTTGCCCGAGGAAAATCGACGGGCGAATTGAAATTGGTGATCCCGCGCTTCTTTCCAGGAAGTGCATCGGGCTGGCCGTCCATTCCGGCATTCCTTCCACGGTGGTTTCGCGGGGTGCGAAGGTTCACGTGGTTTGGGGTGAGGCGACCGATCCGAAGGAGAAGGTGGCGGGGGTGCCGGCGTACGTGGCCAGTTTCGATCGCGCGACGGGCGAAGCCGGGACGCCGGCCTGCGTGGGCTACGGGCCGCCGGCGAACGACATCCACAACACGCCGAGCATTACGATCGACAGCCGTGGGTATCTGCACGTGTTGGCCGGCACGCACGGGCAGCCGTTTCCATACGCGCGGTCGCTCGTGCCGAACGATGCCCACTCCGGCTGGACCGAGGCGGTCACCCTCGGCGATGGCTTGAGCCAGACCTATATCGGCCTGGTCTGCGGTCCCGACGATACTCTCTACAGTGCTTTCCGGCTTTGGAAACGCGGCGAAGAGCCGTTTCCCACAAGTCACTATGCCACGCTAACGATGCAGCGCAAGCCGGAGGGAAAGCCATGGGAGGAACCGCGAGTGCTCATCGTTCCGCCGTTTTCGGAATACAGTGTCTATTACCACCGGCTAACCGTGGACCGGGCCGGCCGGCTGTTTCTTTCCTACGACTACTGGTCGACGTTCTGGTTCTACCGAACGGACCACCGCGGTAGCCGGCGGGCGCTGATGATGTCCAGCGACGGCGGAAAGACATGGAAGATGGCCCAGACAGAAGATTTTGTCGCGGGAATTTCGGAGCGATAGATCAACGCGTTCGGTCCTGATCGCCGGCAGTGCGGTGCCGGATGATCGGCAACTTGCCCGGGAGACCTCGTTCACCGCGCGCCGAGCCCGGGATCGACGTCTTCGCATCCGACAACGCGGCGTGGCTGCCCATGCCCGGGTGATGCGCAGGGTCCCAGCGGTGGATTCGCTGCGATACGATTTCCTCCGAGGATTGCGGCTCGGCTTCTGCGCGATTCCGGGTAACGAGCGTGAGGATGGCGGGGAGAATGACAAGTGAACTGAACATGCAGCAACTTACGCCGATGGTCAGCACCCGACCGAGACTCTGCAGGCCCTGGTGGCTGGCGATCATCAGGCTGCCGAACCCGATCATCGTGGTCAACGAGGTGATCAGGACGGCACTGGCAGTCGAGACACTGATCCGGTACCGGCCGCTCTGCCGCCGGTAGTCGTGGACCACGTGCACGCCGTCATCGATCCCGATTCCGAGGATCAGCGGAAGCACGATCATGTTGGCCGGGTTCAAGGGAATGTCCAGCAAGCCCAGGATTCCGAACATCTGAAGTATTCCGAGGGCGAGCGGGAGCATGGCAAGCAGCGTGTAACCAAAGCTGCAGAAATCGAGAAAGAGAATTACCAGGATGGCTGCCAGGGCATACCAGGCCGAGTGGATGTAGCTCTGCTTCATCTGTCGCGAAGCTTCGTACGCCTGCAGGGGATTGCCCGTGACGCGCGGATCGACGCTGCGGACCTCTTGGACGAACTGCTCCAAGGCTCGCATGGCCCAGATGCTTTCCAACTCGCCGGAGTGGACCGGCAGGTGGCCCTTGCTGTAGATCCGCAGGAGAAACTTGCCGTCCTGTCCCACGAAGCGGGTGACGAGGCTTTCGGGGAGATCGGTGAGCTGCGGAGGAGCGGGATTGGCCATGGCACGGAGAGTGTGCAGACGGCTGAGCAGGTCGCCGGCCATGTGGTGCTGGTAGCCGGATAGCCACTGGTAGCATTCGCTGAGCGACATGCGTCGCATGGCGTCGCGAACCAGCTCGAGTTGCCGTTGGATCCGCATTGCCTGGGCACTGCCGGTCATGGCTGCCTGAAGGCGCCCGAGGATTCGGCCGAGTTCTTCCGGCGACTCGACGGGAAGTTGCGGCGGGCGCTCGGGCAAGTCGGCCAGGCGGCGCTGGATCCTTTGGATCGCGGCGGCCTTCTGGTCGTCGGCGGTGGGAAAGAGAGAAGCGATCTCTTCCACTTTCTGGACCGAGGGCAGAGCCAAGAACTCGGCCTTGCGAGCGAGGAGTTCTTCTCGAGTGTCCGCGATGGAAAGCGCAAACCAGGCGCTCTGGTCGCTCTCCTTCAAGAGGCGCCGTTCCAATTCGACGCTCTCCATGCCGACCGCTTGCAGGTTGAGCAGATTGTGGTCGTAGCGAAGGTGTGTCAGGCCGAAGCAGACCAGCGCGGTGCCGGCAGTCGCGATCGCCAACAGAAGGGCGGGCCGGGTCATGAGCGGCCGGAGGACGAGAGAGATGTCCAGCGGCACGGGCAGCCGTTCGCCGAATCGTCGGGTGTCGCTCACATGGATCAGTGCGGGCAGGACGACCATCGCCCCGAGGCAGCAGAGGAGCACACCGCCACCCGCGATCATGCCCAGTTCGGCCAGGCCGGTGAACTCGGTGAACCCCGCCATGAAGAAGGCCACGGCCGTCGTGACGGCGCCGGTGACGACGCCGGGACCGACGCTGCGTGCCGTCTCCGTGAGTGCATCGGAGGATGAACGGATTGTCGACCGCAGTTGCATGTAGCGGGCGACGTAGTGAACGCCGAAGTCGATCCCGAGGCCGATCAGGATGGAACCGAAGGCAATGCTGAGAATGTTCAAGTGACCGATGGAGACGGTTACGAACCCCAGGGTCCAGGCGATTCCCAGGAGGAGAACGCCGACCGTCATCAGCGGATGGCGTACACCGCCGAATCCAGCGACGAACAGGCACGCTACCCCAAAGAGCGAGAGGAGGCTGGCCTCGCTCATCGAGGTCTGACTGGACCGCATTTCGTCGTTTTCCATCACCGGCAGGCCGGTCAGGCCGATCTTCGTCTCGGGGTGCCGCGCCTGGGCCTGCGCGATCAGGCGGCGGAGTTCGTCGATGGCGCGGCTGCCCTGGGCGAAGTCTCCGTTGTTGCTTTCGGCCAGTTGGAGCAGGACGAAACCCATCTTGCCCTGCTTGGTAAGGAGGTATTCGGAGCTGAGTTCGCTGAGCGTCGTGACCGAACAGGGCATTTCCGGCCACGGAGAGCGGTACGCCTCGGCAGAGTTCAACGAGCACAAGAGGCTTTCGGAAAGTTGCGCCACCTGGGCCTGTGCCGCGGACTGGTTGTCGGGAGAGACGGGACTTGCCTGGCCGGTCGTCCGGCCACACATCCCCGAGATCATGTTTCCCAGGTTCAGCCTCGCCCAATCGCCGGTCAGAATCGGATTGATTTCGTCGAGGAAACGTTCGATCGCCCGGATTTCTCCGGGGGGCAGGTAATGCAGTCCTTTGCTGCGGATCCGCGACAAGTCGACTTCATGGAGCACGGCACGGAACAGCCCATCGCGGCGAGCCAGATCGGTCGACAGCTCTGCCAGGACGGGCACGACGGCCTCCCGGCTCTCTCCTTCGACGACGATCACGACGTCGTCCCGGTCGCCGAATTCGTTGATGTAGTCGATCCAGAGCTGGTTGAAGCTGCTGTCGGGATTGAGCAAATCGAGCCGGCTTGTGCGGAACCCCAGCCGAGTTGCGGTGGCGAACAGCGACAAGACGGTGGCCAGGATGGCCAATGCGATCACGGTCACCGGGTAACGAACGACGAGGCCGGTGATTGCAGCAAGCGGTCTGGCCAAGAGCGAAGGCTCTGTCCGCGGCATCCCTTCCGCCGACATGCAGTAGTTCCTGGGATTCGAGGTCCGTAGTGCCTCCCTACCCGCCGGTCGGGGAGGGTGGGGTTCGTTTTCGCCCCCGGCTCTCCTGGCGAGGGATGGACGAGCGGGCATTTTATCGGGCACGGCAAGGGGCGACAAGACGACTGTACGGAATCTCCAGCAATGGCGTCGGGAGCTTCTCGCTGGTCAAGTAGATGGTTTTCCCGTCCTGGCCATAGCAGATCGATTCGCCCTGGAGTCGATCGGGGACCGGGATTTCGCGCGGCGGGCGCGAGAAAACCTTCGCCCACGGTTCATTTTCGCCGCGGGTGAACTCGAAGGCGTTGAGATAGGCGATCAGAACGGCGCGCCGTCCGTCCGCTGAGATGTCCATGCCGGTAATGGAGGGGACTCTCGGCGAAGCAATGCGGCGGGCGACTAGCGCCGTTTCCTGACTGGACGAATTCTCGGGCCAGGGCAGCGCATAGACGCAGCATTGGCCGTCGCGCTCCTTGGTGACCAGCAGGATCGTGCGGTCGGCGGGATCGATCGCCAGGGCCTCGCAATTGCGATGGTCGTCTTCGTAGGAGTAGTAGATTGTCTGAACAACCGGCACGGTATCGACGAGAACGCCCTTCGCTTCATCGACTGCCGGTTCTTCCACAAGATGGAGCATCTGCACCGCCGCGGCCAGGCCGTTGTTGCCGGTGTCGCCAATCAGCAAGTACGGCTTGCCATTCCAGGTGAACGAAGTGATATCCTCCCAGTCGTAAGCCTGCACGCCCGCCAGGAGGCACGAGCCCAAGTCTTTGCCCTCGGTGTCGAAGGCGTAGATCCGCGCGTCGCTGCCGGAGTCGTTGTGGGTCCAGAAAACACCGGGCGTGCGTCGCGAAGCCGCGATTCCACTACTCTCGTCGATCGCCTGATTTGCCAGGACGGCCAACTGGCGGGCTGGGAGATAGCGGATCGCGGACGGATCGGCGCCGTTCTGCATCGCCTCGTCACGGGCGAGCTTGCGGCGGACCTGTTCGTCGATGTACGAGCCGTCGGCGTCGCTCAACTGGTCGCGGGCGACAAGGAACAGTTTGCCGGACGGCGAGCGGAGCATCACCTGGTTCACGCTGAAACCGACGTACTCCGCTTCGGCCTGCTCCCCGCTGTTGCGGTCCGTCCAGGTACGCAGTTCGGCAAACGCCGAAAAGGCAAGGAGAAAGGTTAGGAGAGACGCGGCGAGAGTACGCGAGAGCATGGGAGCGATCTCTTTTTGGAAGTTGAGGCTTCGAAAAATGCTTGAGAACTTGCTGTATTGTTTCGCCGGCGCCCGGGTAGGGCAATATCACGGGTGAGGCCGAGCTTCGAGGGGGAACCCACGAGGGGAACTCGTTGCTCCTCGAAGGACGGCGGTTCTTTTTTGTGATCAGCCCGGCTGCTTCCGAGCAGCCGGGCTGATGTGGCCGACGCGCAAAAGGACTTCCGCCCCCGGCGCGTTTGCAGGAGCCCTTACTCCTGGTACATTGGAAGGGATGAAGCTCAATGTCGCGAGTACCTTCATTGCCGGTGTGTTGACGACTCTCGGGCTGGCAGCTATCGCCATTTGGCTTTGCGTCGGGCCGGGGCGGACGCTGCATGCGCGGATCCCGGGCATGGACCGGCCGGCCGACCTGATCGCCACGCAGAGCAAGCCGCTGGAAGGGACGCTGACCACCGGCGATGGACAGCCGTCCGCTCTGCCGGGCTCCTGGCCGCAGTTCCGCGGCGAACGGCTGAATGGCATCGGCGAACCGGGGGTCGGTCTGGCCCGCCAGTGGCCAAGCGAAGGGCCCCCGGTGCTGTGGTCGATCGAGGTGGGCGAAGGGTATGCCGGGCCTGCCGTCTACCAGGGATGCGTTTATCTGCTCGATTACGATCGCGAGGCTGCGGCCGATGCACTGCGTTGCCTTTCTCTGGCCGACGGGAACGAGATCTGGCGGTTCAGTTACCCGGTCGACGTCAAGCGAAACCACGGGATGTCGCGAACCGTTCCGGCGGTGACCGACGAGTATGTGTTTGCCCTGGGACCGAAGTGCCATTTGAGCTGTCTGGATCGGGCGACGGGAAAGTCCTTTTGGCTCATTGATCTGGTGCAGAAGTATGGCACGACCGTGCCACCCTGGTATGCCGGGCAATGTCCTCTCGTTGACAACGGCCGACTGATCGTTGCGCCCTGCGGGCCGGAGACGCTGATGGTGGCCCTGGACTGTGCGACGGGCGAACCGGTGTGGACAACGCCCAACCCGCGTGGCTGGAAAATGACGCACGTCTCGATCGTGCCGATGGAACTCGGCGGTCGGCGGATGTACGTCTACTGTGGAGGCGGCGGGGTGGCCGGGGTGGCGGCGGACGACGGCTCGCTGCTCTGGGATACAACCGACTGGAAGATAAGCATTGCGACAGTGCCCTCGCCCGTGGTTCTGCCTGAGGGAAAGCTTTTCTTCTCCGGCGGTTACAACTCGGGCGCGCTGGTGCTCCAGGTGCGTCAGGAGGGCGACCGGTTTACGACCGAGACGCTGTCGCGGCTGAAGCCGGATCAGTTCGGGTCGACCCAACACACGCCTATTCTACTGGGCGATCACTTGTACGGCATCCGTGAAAAAGACAAGGAGTTGGTCTGCCTCGACTTCAACGGCCAAGAGGTCTGGACGAGTGGCCGCCAGCACCGGTTTGGGCTTGGACCCTACCTGATCGCCGATGGATTGATTTACGTGATGAACGACGACGGCGTCCTCACGCTGGCCGAAGCGGTGCCGAGCGGATACAACCAGCTTGCCGAGCACCGCGTGTTTGACGGCCACGATGCCTGGGGCCCGATGGCCCTGGCCGGAAACCGCCTGCTCGTTCGCGAATTTACCCGCCTCGCCTGCCTCGATGTTTCGGAACAGCCCTAGACCAATTACCACTGCTTGTGATTGTGGTGGCCTCCCGGCAAGTGGAGCGTCCGTACAATCACAAGCAGTGCCACACCCGCCACTGCTTGCGACTGCGGTGGCCTCCCCGCAAGTGAAGCGTCCATTCAGTCATAAGCACACACCCCCGTTGAGTTTTTCAGTGAACCCGCCCAAGACGACTCTCACAGGTGGATTGATCATTGGCACCACCATTGCCGTGGCGGTTGCGGTGGCCCTAGTGGCCGCACGGCGGGTGGATCTTTCCGGCGATGCAGGCAGCGGTCTGCCGCAGCGATTCGACTACAGCCTGAAGACCTACAAGACGGTCGATCCGGCGCTGGTCCTCTACCGGCAGGCGGGCGAGCTGCTCTTGGACATATCGGCGAGCCGGGCGGTCGCCGTCGGACCGGAAGAACGTATCTATGTGGCAGGCGATCGGAAGGTGGTCGTTTATGACGCGGACGGAACGAAACGTTCCGAGATCGCGCTGGAAGAGGAGCCGCGGTGCCTGGCGGTCGGCGGGAAGGAGCACGATCCGCCGGGGCTGATCTACGTCGGAATGCGTGACCACGTGGAAGTGTATGCTCCGGACGGCAAACGGCAGGCGGCCTGGGAGCGGCTGGGCGAGAAAGCTGTGCTGACTTCGATCGCGGTGGCCGATGCGGCCGGCGAGCCCGACGTTTTCGTGGCCGACGCCGGCAACCGCGTCGTGCTTCGGTACGACCCGTCGGGAAAGCGGCTTGCCGAGATCGGCCGCATGAATCGCGAACAGAAGATCCGCGGCTTCATCATTCCCAGTCCCTACTTCGACGTGGCCGTAACGCCGGACGGGCTTCTCCGCGCGGTGAATCCCGGCATGCATCGGATCGAGGCGTATACGTTCGACGGCCACTTCGAAGAGCCGCTGGCCTGGGGCAAGGCGGCGCTTGCCGTCGAAGGCTTCTGCGGCTGCTGCAATCCGGCGAGCATGGCGGTGCTGCCCGGCGGCGGCTATGTCACGGGCGAAAAAGGAATACCGCGCGTGAAGGTCTATAGCGCCGAGGGGGACTTCGTCGGCGTCGTTGCCGGACCGGACGTGTTGGCTCCGACCCCGACCATTACCGAGGAGACCCGCGAGGATCACAAGCTCGATGTGGTCGACGTGGCCGCCGATCGTCGCGGACGGGTGCTGGTGCTCGACCCGGCGAGCCGGAAAGTGCGGATCTTTGAGCGTCGCAGCGAGAAGAACGAGGCCGAATCATGAGCAGCGGTGAGCAGAGAAAGAGCGACCGCCGGGAATGGATGCGGACGTGGTTGCGCTATACGGCCGCGACCGGGCTTGTCGGCGCGTGTGCCGGCCTGGCCGGGCGAGGTTCCGGGGTTCCGTCGGATGACCGCTGTCCAGGTGCGCTGCCCTGCCAGGACTGCTCGGTCCTCGCCGACTGCCGGCTACCTCGGGCCAGGCAAACCCGGGCTGAGCGGGAGCTCAAAAAGGGAACAGGCGCCGCAACGAGTGGTGACTTGGCTCGAGGACAAGATGTTCCGGAGCCAGTCCCCTTTTCCCGCCAGCCTGAGCGGGCAGGCAAGGAGAACAAGTGATGGCGAAAACGGGCAACTCCATCGACCGCCGACAGTTTGTCGGCAACGGCATCCGCATCGCCGGCGCGGTCGGCCTGGGCGGATTCGTCGGTTTTCTGGCCGGGCGCCGCGGCCACGCCGACGATATGGTCTGGCAGATCGATCCGGACAAATGCATCGCGTGCGGCAACTGCGCGACGTATTGCGTGCTCGATGAGTCGGCGGCCAAGTGCGTGCACAGCTACCCGATGTGCGGGTACTGCGAGCTCTGCACCGGATACTTCGAACCCGACCCGAACGGGTTGAATTCGGGCGCCGAGAACCAGCTCTGCCCGACCGGCGCGATCGTCCGGAAGTTTATCGAAGAGCCGTACTACGAATACTCCATCGACGAGACGCTCTGCATCGGCTGTGCCAAGTGTGTGAAGGGATGCAACGCCTTCGGCAACGGCTCGCTCCACATGCAGGTGCGGCACGACCGCTGTCTGAACTGCAACGAGTGTGCGATCGCCGTAGCGTGTCCTTCGCAGGCGTTCGTCCGCGTTCCGGCCGCCAACCCGTATCTCCTGAAGCATAAGGAGACGGGTGCATGACACGGATTGCCGTAGCGACGCTGGCAGTCGTGTTGGTTTCGGCGAGCGCCTCGGCGGTGTTCGCCGCCGAGCGGTTTCCTCCGCCCGATTTCACCGACCATCAGCTTCCGCAGACAACCGTTCCCGGCGGACGCTGGCTTGGCTGGGAATATCTGGACGTGGCGGCGCTGGCCGTGGGCCTCGTGCTGGCAAGCTACTTCGCGCTGGCCGGACGGTCGCGAAAGGGGCTGCTGGGGCTGGCGATCGCGGCCCTGTTGTGGCTCGGATTCTGGCGGCAGGGATGTGTCTGTCCGATCGGTGCGATCCAGAACGTCTCGCTTGCGGTTTTCGATACGAGCTACGCGATTCCGCTTACGGTGCTGGCCTTTTTCGCGCTGCCGCTGTTGGTGACGCTGTTTTTCGGCCGGACTTTCTGCGGGGCGGTTTGTCCGCTGGGGGCCGTGCAGGAACTGACGTTGGTCCGGCCTGTCCGCGTGCCCGGCTGGGTAGACCATTCGCTCGGGCTTTTTCCTTTCATCTATCTGGGAGCTGCCGTGCTGTTTGCCGCCACGGGGGCCGGATTCATTATTTGCCAATACGATCCGTACGTGGGCTTCTTCCGGCTTAGCGGCGATGCGGCGATGATCGTCTTTGGCATCGCCCTGCTGGTGGTCGGTCTGTTCGTGGGGCGTCCGTACTGCCGCTATCTCTGCCCGTTGGGGGCAATCTTCGGTTTGCTTTCCCGCGCGTCGGGGCGGCACGTGAGGATCCCGCCGGAAGAGTGCATCCAATGTCGGCTATGCGAAGACGCCTGCCCTTACGGAGCAATCCGGCCGCCGACGGTGCCGCAGACGGCCGCCGAGCGGTTCCGCGGCAGGAAACGCCTTGGTTGGATGTTGGCGTTCGCACCGGTGCTGGTTGCAGCCGGCGCGGGACTCGGATATGGGCTGGCGGTCCCTTTGTCGCAGGTCCACCCCGACGTTCGCCTCGCCGAACGAATCCGGCTGGAGGAGACCGGCAAAGTGGAGGGCACGACCGACGCCAGCGACGCGTTTCGCAACACCGGCCGGCCCACGGGCGAACTGTACGCGGAAGCGATCGAACTGCGGAAGCGGTACGCCTGGCTCGGCGATCTGCTGGGTGGTTGGGTCGGGCTGGTCGTTGCAGTGAAACTCGTGAGTTTGTCGATCCGGCGGAAGCGAGAGGAGTATGCTCCTGATCCGGCGTTCTGTGTCTCCTGCGGGCGGTGTTTCGATTACTGTCCCAGCGAGCAGCATGAACGGCAGACGCTGATTCAGAAGATCTCTGTGATGGAGAAGAGTGGCGTATGAAGACAGCGTATGCCGGATCAGTGCGAGATCATCGTTTAGCCGCAGTGCCCAACGGGCCGCGCGTCGACGGGAACACGGGGCATCCCTCCCTCGTCTCGCAACATTGGATGGAATGCCTGAACTCGCTCCAAGCGCGGCCCGTTGGGCACTGCGGTTAAACGATTTGGCAAAGGGATCATTCATGAGTGAATGTCACGAGGGGGTATCGAACTCGGAAGCGGTGGACCGCCGAAGCCGCGCGTGGTACCCGATCGCGAGGGCCGCGACGATTGTCGCAGGGGCTTTCGTCCTCGTGGCCGTGGTGCTTTTGCTCTGGGATTTCAGTCGCCGGCAGGCCACGGATCCGCTGGAGTCGCCGGAGTTTCTGGCCTTGAAAGCCGAATTGGCCAAAGATCCTCGCAACGAACAGCTCAAGGCGGAGATCCGAGAGTTGGATCTGGCACTTCGCGAAGAGTATTTCCGGCAGCGCGAGTTCACCGAATTCGGTACCTGGCTCCTCTTGGGCGGCGCGGTGGTGTTTTTCGTTGCCGCGAAGACGGCCTCGACGCTGCAGCAGAAGCCGCCGATGCCGCAGCCGCAGGCGGTGCCCTTGGACCATGATGCGCGTCTGGGCCGCAACGGCCGCTGGGCGGTGGGAGGTCTGGGATTGATTCTTGGGGCCGCCATGTTGGTGCTTGCCGCCAGTTGCCAGACCGAATTATCTGAGAATGCCTTGCCGAAAACGGATACCGCTTCGGCCGGCGCGCCCTCGGCTGCTGCGGCACCGATCGCCGCGTCGGATCGGCCCGAGCAGCCCGCGAAGCAACCGGCGGCCGGCCCGGCCGACTACCCCACCGACGAGGAGATCGCCAAGGCGTGGCCCCGGTTCCGCGGCCCGGGCGGCAGGGGAATTTCCACGGTTGCGGATGTGCCGACGAAATGGGACGCAACTGCCGGTGAGAACATCGTTTGGAAGACGGCGGTGCCGCTGCCCGGCAACAACTCGCCCGTGGTGTGGGAAGACCGCGTGTTTCTCTCCGGGGCCACGGAGGAGAAGCGGGAGGTTTATTGCTTCGACGCCAAGACAGGCGAGATCCTTTGGCAGAAGGAAGTGCCGGGCACGCCCCAAAGCACGGCGAAGCCGCCGGAGGTGATGGAAGACACCGGCTTTGCCGCCCCCACCATGACCGCCGACGGCCGCCGGGTGTATGCGGTTTTCGCCAATGGCGACGTGGCCGCTCTTGATTTTGCCGGCACGGTGGCCTGGTCGCGGAGCCTTGGCATTCCGAAGAATGCCTACGGGCACGGCGCTTCGCCGACCATGTTCCAGAACCTGTTGATCGTGCCTTTTGATCAGGGCGGACCGAAGGACGGTCTCTCCAAGTTGCTGGCGCTCGACGCCGCTACCGGCAAGACGGTCTGGGAGACGAAGCGCGAGGTGCCCAATTCCTGGACCTCGCCGATCGTGATCGACAGCGGAGGGAAGAAGCAGATCATCACCGCCGCCGATCCGTGGGCGATCGCCTACGATCCGGCAGACGGCAAGGAGATCTGGCGAGTCAAGTGCCTGCGGCAGGACGTCGGCCCATCGCCGACCTATGCGGAAGGCGTGGTGTTTGTGGTGAACGAATATCCTTGCCTTTCCGCCATACGAGCCGATGGGGAGGGCGACGTGACCGAAACACACCTTTTGTGGGAGGGCGAAGACGGCTTGCCGGATACCGCCAGCCCTTTGGCCACCAATGAGTTTGTCTTCCTTCTCGCTTCCTGGGGTATGCTCACCTGCTACGATGCGAAAGAAGGCGAGCTTCTTTGGGAGCAGGAGTTCGACGCCACGTTCACTGCGTCACCAAGCCTGGTCGGCGGCAAGCTCTATCTCATCGGCCAGGAGGGCAAGTGCTGGGTTGCGGAACCGACCCGCGAGGAGTGCAAGATCATCAGCGAGTCGGAGCTGGGAGAGGAGTGTGTCACAAGCCCGGCGTTCCAGCCGGGGCGAATGTATCTGAGAGGAAAGGAGCACTTGTTCTGCATCGGCAGCAAGTGACAATCGATGGCGGAATTATTGATCGCTCCAGACGCGGAACAACGGCACAACCAGGCGAAGTCGTCGCCCGACGTGGCCGCCTCCGGTATCGATCTGTCTTTCGTCGACCGGACCGTGGAGCGACTCGGCCGAAGCTCCGAACAAGTGATTCCGATCCTCCAGTCGATCCAGCAACACTACCGCTATCTGCCGCAAGAGGCCCTCGAGCGTGTCTGCCACTTGACCGATATCACTCCGGCGGCGATTACCGGCGTGTCGACGTTCTACACGCAGTTCCGCCATCGGCCGGTCGGCAAACACGTGATCAGCGTCTGCCACGGCACGGCGTGCCACGTCAAGGGAGCAGCGCTGGTCCAAGATGCGCTGGAGCACCAGCTCGGGCTTCGCAACGGCGACGACACCGACGCCGACGGCCTGTTTACGATCCAGAAGGTCGCCTGCCTCGGCTGCTGCACACTGGCGCCCGTGATCCAGATTGACGAACTGACCTACGGGCGGCTGACGCCCGCGATGGTTCCTGAGGTGCTCCGCGATTTCCTCGCGCACCAGCAGAACGGTGCGGCAAAACATGCGCGGAAAGCCGTTTCGCCCACGGGTGCTTTGGGCGAGATCCGCGTCGGGTTGGGGTCGTGCTGCGTGGCCCAGGGAAGCGGCAAAGTACGCGATGCCATCCGCGAGACGCTGGCAGCCAGCGGCGCTCCGGCCGTGGTGAAGCGGGTCGGCTGCGTGGGGATGTGTCACCAGACCCCGCTGGTCGAGATTGTTCCGGCCTCGGGGCAGACACGCCTTTACTCCAAGGTGACGCCCGATGCGGCCCCGGGCATCGTCCTCGAGAACTTCAAACCCAGGGGAATCCTGCGGCGGATCGGCTACTCGATCACTCGCATTCTCGACCGGCTTCATTCCGACGAGGTGGGCGACCCGGTCGATCGCCATGCGCTCGATGTCCGCGACGGACAGGTTTGCGCATTCCTTGGTCGCCAGCAACATCTGGCGACGGAATACTGCGGACAGCTCGATCCCACGGAGCTGGATGAGTACCTTCGTCACGGGGGATTTGAGTCGCTCCGGCGATGCACGGCCGAGTATTCGCCCGAGAGAATCGTCGAGGAAATCCGGGCCAGCGGTCTGCGCGGCCGGGGCGGGGCGGGCTTTCCCACCGGCCAGAAATGGGCGGCGGTGCGCGCGGCGGCCGGCCCGACGAAATACATCGTCTGCAACGGCGACGAAGGCGATCCGGGGGCCTTCATGGATCGCATGATTCTCGAGTCGTTCCCCTACCGGGTTATCGAGGGGATGGCGATCGGGGCGCTGGCGATCGGCGCCAGCGAGGGCTACCTCTACATTCGCGCCGAATATCCCCTGGCGGTCCGGCGGATCACCGAAGCAATCGACCGCTGCCGCGAGCAGGGCTTGCTGGGCGACCACGTAATGGGAACCGGCTTCAGCTTGAACTTGTCCGTCAAGGAAGGCGCCGGAGCGTTCGTCTGCGGCGAGGAGACGGCGCTTTTGGCCTCGATCGAGGGCGAGCGCGGAATGCCGCGCCTTCGACCGCCTTATCCGGCCGAGAGCGGGCTGCGCGGCAAGCCGACTCTCGTAAACAACGTGGAAACGTTTGCCCTGGTGCCGTGGATCCTGCGGCACGGAGCGGCCGACTTCGCGGCGCTCGGCACGGAGAGAAGCAAGGGGACAAAGGTATTCGCCCTGGCCGGCAAGATTCGGCGCGGCGGGTTGATCGAAGTGCCGATGGGGGTGACGATTCGCGAGATCGTCGACGAGATCGGTGGGGGCGTGGCCGGCGGGAAGCAGCTCAAGGCGGTGCAGGTCGGCGGCCCTTCCGGCGGCTGCGTCCCGGCCGAGCTTGCCGAAACCCGCGTCGACTACGAGGCGCTCACCCAAGTGGGCGCCATCATGGGTTCCGGCGGGCTGGTGGTGCTCGACGAGTCGGACTGCATGGTCGACATCGCCCGCTATTTCCTCCGTTTTACGCAGGACCAGTCGTGCGGCAAGTGCACGTTCTGCCGCATCGGGACGCGGCGGATGCTGGACATCCTGGACCGGATCTGCTCCGGCGGTGGCAAACGCGGCGACTTGGACGAACTTGAGCAGCTTGCACGCACCGTCGGATCGTCGAGCATCTGCGGCCTCGGCCGGACGGCCCCGAATCCGGTCCTCTCCACGCTGCGATACTTCCGCGACGAGTACGAGGCGCATTTGGAGGGCCGATGCCCGGCCGGCAAGTGCAAAGACCTGATCGAGTACGGAATCAATGAAAAATGCATTGGCTGCACGATCTGTGCCCAGCAGTGCCCGGCTGACGCGATCCCGATGACCCCATACGTCCGCCACACGATCGACCAGGAGAAGTGCACCCGATGCGACACCTGTCGGCTGGTTTGCCCCACCGGTGCAGTGACCGTCCGAAGCATGGGATGATCGATTGCGGGAGCGGAGCAAGCTCCACCCACCAATCCACCAATCCATTAATCCACCAATCCATTAATCCACCAATCCATTAATCCATTAATCTATTAATCCACCAATCCATTAATCCACCAATCCATTAATCCACCAATCCATTAATCCATTAATCCATTAATCCACCAATCCATTAATCCATTAATCCATTAATCCATTAATCCATTAATCCATTAATCCACCTATCCACCTATCCACCAATCCACTCTCCCCCTCCCATGCCAAGCCTGACGATTGACCAGCGCGAAGTAACCGTCCCGCCGGGTGCGACGATTCTGGAAGCTGCCGAGCGGCTCGGGATCGAGATCCCCACGCTCTGCTTCCTGCGGGGCTTTGAGCCCTCGACTTCTTGTCTGGTATGCATGGTCAAGGTTCGCGGGCGAAACGGTTTTTTGCCGGCATGTGGCACACGGGCGGTCGAGGACATGGAAGTGGAAAGCGAAACGCCTGAGGTGCACCAGGTGCGTCGCACGGCGCTGGAGTTGCTTTTGTCGGACCACGTGGGCGATTGCCTCGCGCCGTGCCATTTCGCGTGCCCCGCGCACATGGACATCCCGCTCATGCTTCGCCAGATTTCGGCGGAGAATTACGGGGAAGCGATCGTTACGGTCAAGCGTGACATCGCACTTCCGGCGGTGCTCGGGCGAATCTGCCCCAAGCCGTGCGAGAAGGGCTGCCGCCGCAACGCCGCCGACGGGGCGGTGGCGGTCTGCGAGCTCAAGCGTTTCGTCGCTGATGTGGACCTGGCCTCGGAGCGGCCGTATCTGCCGGAGTGCCGGCCCGCTACGGAGCGGCGCGTCGCGATCGTCGGGGCAGGCCCCACAGGCTTATCGGCTGCCTATTATCTCCGCCAGGCGGGCTCGGCGATCACCATTTTCGAGGCCGCCGAGCGGGCGGGCGGGCGACTGCTGGCGGAGGTCGACGAGGGGAAACTGCCCGGCGACGTGCTGGACGCCGAGATCGGCCTCATCGTGGGCCTCGGGATGGAGGTGAATTTCGGCAGTCCCGTCCAAGACCGCTCCGGCCTGGAGGACCTCCGCAGCGATTTTGATGCGGTGCTCATCGCGTGCGGCGCGATCGATCGGTCCATGGTCGAAGCATGGGGGCTGACGTCAAGTTCCCGCGGCATTGAAATCGACCGCGAGACCTATCAAACGAGCGTGCCGGGCGTGTTCGCAGCCGGCAACGCCATTCGCGGCAAAGGACTGGTCGTTCGCAGCGCGGCGGACGGTAAGGAGGCAGCCGCAGCGATCGAGGCTTTCCTTTCAGACCGTCCGTCCGACGCAGCCCAGAAGGCGTTCTCGGTTCGCATCGGCCGTCTGGAAGAAGGCGAAATCGACCAATTCCTCACGACGTCCGGATCGGCGGCGCGCCGCGAGCCGCTCGGCGGGCCGCGTGTGGGTTTCCTTCCCGCAGAGGCCGTCGAGCAGGCTTCGCGATGTCTGCATTGCGATTGCCGCGCGCTGTCGAACTGCAAGCTCCGTCGTTATGCGGCCCAGTATGGCGCGGATCCGAACCGCTTCCGGGGACAGCGGGCGCTCGTGCGGCAGTATGCCGACCATCCCCTGGTCGTCTACGAGCCGGGCAAGTGCATCGACTGCGGGCTGTGCATCCAGATCGCCACGAGGCACGGCGAGCCGCTCGGGCTGACGTTCGTCGGCCGAGGATTCGACGTACGAATCGGCGTGCCGTTCAATCGCTCCTTGGAGGAGGCCCTCAGCAAGGCCGCCGCGGAGTGCGTCGCCGCCTGCCCTACGGCCGCTCTTGCGCTCAAGGGCGAACTGCTGCAATCGCCGCTGCCGATCCTTGGGCAGCGGTAGCCGTCAGCGGAGTTCCCGGCTATTCAAACTATAAACGCCACCACCGATCCCGCGTCGGTGGGGCGATGTTTGGCAACTACAAGCCGCACCCCGCCAAACGGTTCCGGATTTCGCGTTGCTGGTCGGCCCATAGGGGCCGACCAGCAAACGCGAAATCACGGAACGGGTGTTTATGCGGCGTTCGTAGTTGCCAAACATCGCCCCACCGGGATAGACCCGGTGGTGGCGTTTATAGTTTGAGCCGGTTTCCTTACGGCCTTGCTGCGCGCACCCACCGGAAGGAGCAATCATTCGCACACACGAAAAATTTCTTGCAGATTTTTTTCGGTGCGCATCCTTTCGGGGCCTAAGTGGAAGCTGCAAGAGAGAATAAGTGCAGGATCGCCCGGCAGACTGCACCGCCGGCGCGCACCGCAGGCAACCCGACGTTGGCAGCGCGTGCTGCCGTAACGCAAAAGCGTTTGGCCTTGGACGTCGAAGGTTTGAATGCCGTTTGGCAATTCAACTGGCGCCGCGAAGTGTAAAGACAATCTTTCCAAACAGCAAGACGACTCGTTCGTGCAAAACGATTGACGGTCCGTAAATCCCGGATAGATGTGATAGAAATCAACCTTTTGCGGTTCGCGCAGAAGGGGTCACCATCTCACCACTGCACGGAGGTTTCTTTCATGGCGTCTCTCTTCCAACATCTGCGGCGGAATCCGCAGGGCAACGGCCGGTCGCACCGGGAACACAAACCAGGGCGGAAATCGCCCGCGGCAAAATGCATCCGGCGGTTCCGCATGGAAGCGCTCGAGAGCCGGCAATTGCTGTCGGTTGCACCGGCACTGCCCAGCGCGTGGGACCTCGGACCTTCAGAGATCACGACGAGCTGTTACGTCGGCGATCCCGGAGATTCGGTCGGCACGGGCGACGTCGTTGGTGGCAGCGGACTGTCGGACCAGGACGTCTCCGAGTCGAATGTGAATTCGGCTCCGGTCGCACGGGATGACGCGTACGCAATCCGAAGCAATCAACAGATCGGCGCAAGCGTGCTGGCCAACGACAGCGACGCCGACGGCGATCCGCTCACGGCGGTCCTGATCAGCGGCCCGAGCCACGGCCAGTTGCAGTTCGCCGACGACGGCCTGTTCACCTACCTGCCGCAGGCCGATTTCGAAGGTGAAGATACCTTCGTTTACCAGCTCAGCGACGGCCAGGCCGACTCCGAGCAGGCCACCGTCCGCATCAACGTTGCGCTGAGCGTCGAAGCGAACGACGCTCCCTCGGCCGCCGACGACAACTACACGGTCGCCGAGGACGGCGTCCTCTCCGTCGAGGGCAGCGGCGTGCTGGCAAACGATGCCGACGGCGACGGGGATTCCCTCTCCGCCGCACTGGTCGCTCCTCCCAAGCACGGCACCCTGATTCTCGGCACCGACGGATCACTCGAGTACACGCCCAATGCCGACTATCATGGAACCGACACCTTCACCTACATGGCCGACGACGGAACCGCGCTGTCGCAAGCGGCCACCGTCACGATCGAGGTCACGCCGGTCAACGATGCTCCGGTCGCGGCGGATGACGATTATTCGATGGACGAAGGAGGCGTGTTGACCGTTCAACCGAGCGCGGTGCTGTCCAACGATGCCGACCTCGACGGCGATCCGCTCTCCGCGTCCCTGGTCGAGGGGCCCAGCCACGGCGCACTCACGCTCAACGCCGACGGCTCCTTCGAGTACACACCCGAAGCGGGCTACCACGGGACCGACACATTCACCTACGTGGCCTCCGACGGCCAGGCCGAATCGAACGTGGCTACGGTGACCATTTCGATCGCTGAGGTGAACGCCGCGCCGGTCGCTGCCGACGATGCCTACTCGGTCACCGTCGGCGAAACGCTCACAGCCACCGACGACGGCGTGCTGGCCAACGACGCGGACGACGACGGCGATCCGCTCACCGCGGCGATCGTCGAGCAGCCGTCCAACGGTACGGTGGTTCTCAACGCCGACGGCTCTTTCGAGTACACGCCCGCGGATGGTTTCATCGGGGACGACACGTTCACCTACGTGGCCTCCGACGGCCAGGCCGAGTCGAACGTGGCTACGGTGACCATTTCGATCGCTGAGGTGAACGCCGCGCCGGTCGCGGCCGACGATGCGTACTCGGTCACCGCCGGCGAAACGCTCACAGCCACCGACGACGGCGTGCTGGCCAACGACGCGGACGACGACGGCGATCCGCTCACCGCGGCGATCGTCGAGCAGCCGTCCAACGGTACGGTGGTTCTCAACGCCGACGGCTCTTTCGAGTACACGCCCGCGGATGGTTTCATCGGGGACGACACGTTCACCTACGTGGCCTCCGACGGCCAGGCCGAGTCGAACGTGGCTACGGTGACCATTTCGATCGCTGAGGTGAACGCCGCGCCGGTCGCGGCCGACGATGCCTACTCGGTCACCGCCGGCGAAACGCTCACAGCCACCGACGACGGCGTGCTGGCCAACGACGCGGACGACGACGGCGATCCGCTCACCGCGGCGATCGTCGCGCAGCCGTCCAACGGTACGGTGGTTCTCAACGCCGACGGCTCTTTCGAGTACACGCCCGCGGATGGTTTCATCGGGGACGACACGTTCACCTACGTGGCCTCCGACGGCCAGGCCGAGTCGAACGTGGCTACGGTGACCATTTCGATCGCTGAGGTGAACGCCGCGCCGGTCGCGGCCGACGATGCGTACTCGGTCACCGCCGGCGAAACGCTCACAGCCACCGACGACGGCGTGCTGGCCAACGACGCGGACGACGACGGCGATCCGCTCACCGCGGCGATCGTCGCGCAGCCGTCCAACGGTACGGTGGTTCTCAACGCCGACGGCTCTTTCGAGTACACGCCCGCGGATGGTTTCATCGGGGACGACACGTTCACCTACGTGGCCTCCGACGGCCAGGCCGAGTCGAACGTGGCTACGGTGACCATTTCGATCGCTGAGGTGAACGCCGCGCCGGTCGCGGCCGACGATGCCTACTCGGTCACCGCCGGCGAAACGCTCACAGCCACCGACGACGGCGTGCTGGCCAACGACGCGGACGACGACGGCGATCCGCTCACCGCGGCGATCGTTGCGCAGCCGTCCAACGGTACGGTGGTTCTCAATGCCGATGGCTCGTTCGAGTACACGCCCGCGGATGGTTTCACCGGGGACGACACGTTTACCTACGTGGCCTCCGACGGCCAGGCCGAGTCGAACGCCGCCACGGTAACCGTTTCCGTTGTCCGCGCGAACGCCGCGCCGGTCGCGGCCGACGATGCCTACTCGGTCACCGCCGGCGAAACACTCACAGCCACCGACGACGGCGTCCTGGCCAACGACGCGGACGATGACGGCGATCCGCTCACCGCGTCGCTTGTGGAAGGGCCCGCCCACGGCACCCTGGACCTGAAAGCAGACGGTTCCTTCGTGTACACGCCGGAGGCCGGCTACACGGGCACTGATCGCTTCACTTACATCGCCACGGACGGCGCGCTAGAGTCCGAACCGGCCGAGGTCCTGATCACGGTCGAGCAGACGACGATGCGGATCCATCTCGAGATCTCCGGCACGGCGTTCGGCGACGACGCCGGGCCGATTTGGGGCGGCTCGACGTTCTGGGTGAACGCCTACGTCGAAGATCTCCGCGATTTGCCCCAGGGGGTTGTCGGTGGAGCCGTCGACCTGCTGTTCGACACGCTGGCGCTGACGCCCACGGGCAACGTCTCCTACGGCGATGCGTTCAGCGAGTTCCAGCAGGGTACGGCAGATGATGCCGCCGGAGTGGTCGACGACGCCGGCGCGTTGGCCACGACCGGCGGTGTCGGGGTCGGCGAGGCGGCGGCGTACGTCGCCTGGGAGTTCCGCCGCGACGGCGCGGGGGCCCCGGACGATCCGAACAGCAGTGTGACCTTCTCGCTCGCGCCGGGCCAGGGCGATGGCACGATCGTGCCCTCGAACTTCGCGCTCGTCGGGCAGGGCACGGGCGTCGATTGGAACAACGTGGAACTCGGCACCGCGCAGATCGACCTGTTGCTCGGCGACTTCAACGCCGATCGGTTCGTGAATCACTTCGATCTGGCCCTCTGGATACCCGAGAATCTCACGGCCGCGGGCGACGCCAACTACCGGCCCCAGTTCGACCTCACGGCCGACGCCGCGGTCAACCAGGCCGACCTCGATCTGCTCCTGTCACGACTCTACGATCCGGTGATGCCCGAGAGCACCGAAAGCGACGCTCCCGTCTCGGACGCCTCCGACGACCTGGACTGGGTTGAATCGCTCGTCCTGAGCGACAATGCCGACCAGGAGGAGAACGTCGAGTCCCGCACAACCGACCTTGCCTTTAGCGGACCAGACTTCTGGCACGGGCTGAGGCGGTCGCCGGGCGGGCCCTGGGGCCGCAGGTAGTCTAGTCAGTTCGGTCGCTTCACTGCGACTGAGCTGAGTTCTGCGAACCCGCCGAATGAGCAAGGCCCCGGGCGGCAGCGCCCGGGGCCGATTGTTTATAGCCCGGATTATTCGCGTCTCGATGAGCGGGCAAAGGCGTTAACTTCCGGGGCGGTCTCTGCAGTGAACTCGGGCGCCGGTCGGAAGCTGACCACAACAGCCCATACTTGATCCGGATCGTTCTGCGCGTCATATTGGTTGCCAAACCCACCCGCGGGCACCTCGAAACCTTGGGCAGCCGGGGACTGGTCCATTTTTCGGCCAGTCCAGGTATTTTGGCGTCAAAGACGTTGGCCGAAAACATGGACCTGTCCCCCTCTTCCGAAACCTTGGTGGAACCATCAGGAGACAATCGTATGAGCCAGAAAAAAGTCCGTGTGGCGATTATTGGTTTGGGCTTTGGGGCCGAGTTCATCCCGATCTACCAGAAGCACCCGGGCGCCACGATGTACGCCCTATGCCAGCGGAACGCCGAAAGGCTTCAGAAGGTCGGCGACACCTTCGGCGTCGAGCAGCGGTACACGCGGTACGAGGACGTACTGGCCGATCCCGACGTGGACTTCGTGCACATCAACTCCCCGATCCCGGACCACGCCTGGATGTCGATCGCGGCTTTGAAGGCGGGCAAGCACGTGCTGTGCACGGTGCCGATGGCCACGACCATCGAGGAGTGCCGCGAGATCGTCGATCTGGTTCGGCAGACCGGCCTGAAATACATGATGGCCGAAACGGTCGTGTATTCGCGCGAGTTTCTGTTCCTGAAGGAGATATATCAGAAAGGGGAGCTGGGGAAGATCCAGTACCTTCAGGCTTCGCATCCCCAGGACATGGACGGCTGGCCGGACTACTGGGAGCGGATGATCCCGATGCACTACGCCACCCACGTCGTGAGCCCCTGCCTGGGATTGATGAACAGCCGCGCCGAATACGTCTCGTGTTTCGGCTCGGGCACGGTCCGCGACGACATTCGAGAGAAATCCGGCAATTCGTTCGCCGTGGAGTCGTGCCACATCAAGCTCAAGGATTCGGATGTGGTGGCCCACATCTGGCGGTTTCTCTACGACACGGCCCGGCAGTACCGCGAGAGCTTCGACGTGTACGGCACGAAGAAGAGCTTCGAGTGGGCCCTGGTCGAAGGCCGGCCGCACGTGCTGCATACGGCGAAGAAGCCGGAACCGGAAATCCCCTCCGACGTGAAGGTGCCCGACTTCGCCCACCTCCTGCCCGAGCCGATCCGCGGCTTCACCCAGACGATTCAGGATGCCAAGCATCTCTCGTTCATCCAGGGCGCAGGGCACGGCGGATCCCACCCCCACATGGTTCACGAATTCGTCACGGCGTTGGCCGAGGATCGCCAGCCCTGGCCGAACGCCGTGCAATCGGCCAACTGGACGTGCGTAGGGATCTGTGCGCACCAGTCGGCACTGCAGGGCGGCAAGCCAGTAGACTTGCCCGAGTTCACATTGCAGTAGAGGTAGTTCGATCCAGAGTTCTCAAGAAAATCGGAGGATCTGCCATGAAAAAAGCAAGTTGGCTGAGTGCAGGTATGGTGGGGTGCCTGGTGCTGGCTGCGGCGAGTTGCGCCTTCGCCCAGGATTGGCCGCAGTGGCGAGGACCCGCTCGCGATGGGAAAGTGACCGGATTCGAGGCCCCGGCGGTCTGGCCCAAGCAGTTGACCGAGAAGTGGCGAACGACGGTGGGCACGGGCGACGCGACCCCTGCCTTGCTGGGCGACAATCTCTACGTCTTCGCACGGCAAGGCGAGGATGAGGTGACGCTGTGCCTTCATGCCGACACCGGGAAGGAGATCTGGAAAGACGCTTACGCGGCGCAAGCGGTGAGCGGAGCGGCCAGCCGCCATCCCGGCCCGCGGAGTTCGCCCGCGGTGGCAGGGGGTAAAGTGGTCACGATCGGCGTCGGCGGCGTGCTTTCCTGCCTCGATGCGGCCAAGGGCAAGCTCGTCTGGCGCAAAGATCCCTTCCCCAAGGTGGTGCCGAGGTTCTTCACGGCCATGTCGCCGATGATCGTCGGAACAACGGCGATCGCCCACTTGGGTGGTCAGGGCGAAGGCGCCATGCTGGCGCTGGACCTGGCCACCGGCGAAGAGAAATGGCGGTGGACCGCCGAGGCGCCGGAGTATGCTTCGCCCGTCCTGATGACCGTCGACGGCACGGAGCAGATCGTGACCCTCTCGGAAAAAAGCCTCCTGGGAATCAGTCTGGCCGATGGAAAGCTCTTGTGGCAGGTTTCCTTCGTCCCCAAGGGGCGCGCCTACAACGCCGCCACACCCATCATCGACAGGCAAACGGTGATCTTCACCGGCTCCGGCCGTGGCACCAGGGCCGTGAAAATCGAGAAGCAATCCGATGGCTTTGCCGCCCGCGAGCTTTGGAGCAACCCGGAGGTCGCGACGCAGTTCAACACACCGGTCCTCAAGGACGGTCTGCTCTTCGGCCTGACCGACCGGAGCAACCTCTTCTGCCTGCGGGCAGCGACAGGCGAGATCGCGTGGACCGACGACACGCGCTACGAGCGAGGCTTTGCCGCGATGGTCGATGCCGGAACGGTGCTGCTGGTCCTGCCCAGCAGCTCCGAACTGATCGCCTTCAAACCGAGCGAAGAAAAGTACGAGGAAGTGGCCCGCGTCAAGGTCGCCGACTCGCCGACCTACGCGCACCCGCTGATCGCGGGCAACCGCATTTTCATCAAGGACGCGGACGCGGTGACAATGTGGACGATTCCGTAGGCGTGGGGCCAGGGCAGGATTACGGGTCAGGTCTTGACCTCCCATTTTTCTCCTGACGCTTACTCCTTGATCGTTGCATAAAGGAGGTCGGACCTTTTTTCACCGTAGAATGGAGGGATGGAAGCGTCACATGCTACGGACTGGCGGGAATGGCGGAGGTTGCGGGCGTTGTACCTGAACGAGCAAGGCTGGTATCAGCGTCAGATCGCCGAGGTACTGGGGTCGCTGAGGATACCGTCAGTCGTTGGCTCGCACGCGCTCGCACGGGTGGCCCCGAAGCACTGCGGGCGCGGCCTGCAACGGGCCGTCCGCCGAGGCTCTCGTCCGAGCAGAAGCATTTGATTCCGGAATTCCTCTGGCACGGGGCGGAGGCGTACGGCTCTCGGGGCGAGGTCTGGACTTGTGCCCCATCGCTCGGGTTATTGAGGAAGAGTTCGGCATCCGCTATCACAAGGCACATGTCAGCCGTTTGCTCCTCGAACCTGACGTGTCGTCCATGTTCCGGGCAGATGAAGGTCATTGCCGCTTTCTCCTTCTTAAACCCCATTGACTCACCATTTCCTGGCAGCTAGATTCAGGCCTGTGGACGTCCAATTTTCCTATCAACGACCGGTTGGTCACCTTCGCCGTTTGAACGACGCAGCTTATCCATATGCCCCTGTCTTGGAATGAGATTCGGTCCCGATCGCTTGCGTTTTCGAAAGAGTGGGCGCACGAGGAGCGCGAGCACGCCGAGGCGAAGACGTTTTGGGACGAGTTCTTCAAGGTTTTCGGATTGACCCGGCGTCACGTGGCCAGTTTCGAAGAGCCGGTCAAAAACATTCGCGGACACTACGGCTTCATCGATCTGTTCTGGAAAGGCGTCTTGCTCGCGGAACACAAGAGCCGCGGGGAGAACCTGGACAAAGCCCACAGTCAGGCGATGCAGTACGTGCAAGACCTCGTGAACGAGGGCCGCGGAGAAGAAGTGCCGCGATACGTCCTTGTCTCGGACTTCGCCCGGATGGCACTACATGACCTGGAAGCAGAAACGCCGGCCGAACAATCGTTCGTGTTCGAATTGCCGGAGCTTCACCGGCACGTGAACCGCCTGGGCTTCATACCCGGCTACAAGCAGCACAAGCTGGAGCCGGAAGACCCGGTGAACATCAAGGCTGTGCGGATCATGGGCGATCTTCACGACGCCTTGGAGACGGGCGGCTACTCGGGCCATGAATTGGAGCGGCTGCTGGTCCGCATTTTGTTCTGCCTGTTTGCGGAAGACACCGGCATTTTCGAGCGGGACGCATTCACGCTGTATCTGGAAAACCATACCCGGGAAGACGGCTCGGATTTAGGGCCGCAACTGGCCCGGCTGTTCGACGTGCTGAACCGGGCCCCTGAGCAGCGTCAGAAGAATCTACTGGAGGAACTAGCGTCGCTGCCCTACGTGAACGGCGAACTTTACGCGGAGCCGCTAAGCTTCGCGGAGTTCAACCGCGATATGCGGAATCGGCTCTTGGCGTGTACGAAGTTCGATTGGAGTCGGATTTCGCCGGCCGTGTTCGGAGCGCTGTTCCAGGCGGTGATGGAGCCAAAGGAGCGGCGGCAGATTGGAGCCCACTACACGAGCGAGCGCGACATTCTCAAAGTGATTGGCCCCCTGTTTCTGGACGAGCTCAAGACGGAGCTGGCCAAGGCGGGCAATGATTCTCGCAGACTCAAGGCACTGCACGAGCAGTTGGCGAGGATGCGACTGGTGGACCCGGCCTGCGGCTGCGGGAACTTTCTCGTGATCTCGTACCGCGAGTTGCGTCTGTTAGAGTCGGAAATTGTGCGACGGCTGCACAAAAAGCCTGATACCCAGCGGCGATTGGATGTCAATACGCTGATCCGAGTGGACGTGGATCAATTCCACGGGATTGAGATTGAAGAATGGCCCGCGCGGATCGCCGAGGTGGCCATGTGGCTGATGGACCACCAGATGAATCAGCGCGTGAGCGAGGACTTTGGAGAATACTTTGTACGATTGCCGCTGCGGAAAAGCCCGCACATCCGCTTGGGAAATGCGCTGCGGATCGATTGGAACGAGGTGCTGCCGGCAACTGAATGCACGCATGTGCTTGGGAATCCGCCATTTGTAGGGAAACAGTTCAGAAGCCAGTCGCAGGTCGAAGACATGCGGCTTGTGTGGGGCGACGAAAACGGAGGGCAAGTGGTGGACTATGTCGGCTGCTGGTACCTGAAAGCGGCCGACTATATGAAGGGAACGAGAATTCGAGCGGCATTCGTGTCAACCAATTCGATTTCACAAGGAGAACAGTGTGCGGCGCTGTGGAAGGAACTGCGTCGCCGCGGTGAGCCGGTAATCCTGTTTGCCCATCGTACCTTTCCGTGGGAAAGCGAGGCACGCGGTAAGGCGCACGTGCATGTGGTGGTCATTGGGTTCAGTCCCGTCAACGCGAACAACAAGCGAATCTTCGATTACGAGCACGGCACGCGTGAGCCGAGCGTCGCGAGGGCATCGAATATCAACGCTTACCTTGTCGACGGCCCCAATGTGCTCATCGAGTCTCGGACGGCGCCCCTGTCGGCGGTGCCGCCGATTGTGTTTGGCAGCATGCCGAACGACGGCGGGCATCTGTTGCTCGATCCCGAGCAGCGAAAAGAACTGCTGCGCCGGTGCCCTGAGGCAAAACGGTTTATCAAACGTTTCGTCGGATCTCAAGAGTTTATCAACAAGTTGGAACGATGGTGTTTGTGGCTGGTGGACGCGTCGCCGGATGAGCTGCGCCGGATGAAACCGGTGATGGAGCGAGTGGAGGGGGTTAAGAGCCATCGCGAAGCCAGTCGCCGCGGAACAACGCGCGAACTGGCTGCAACGCCCACGCTGTTTGGCGAAATCAGGCAACCGAAGTTTCGCTACTTGTTGGTGCCAAGCGTGTCATCAGAACATCGGAGGTACATTCCGATTGGGTTTAATCCGCCCTCCGTGATTGCGAGCAATCTAACGCTCGTTGTACCGAAGGCCGGACTGTTGCATTTCGGCGTGCTGAGTTCAACGATGCACATGGCGTGGGTGCGACACGTGGCGGGCCGGCTGAAATCGGATTTCCGCTACTCGGCCAAGCTCGTCTACAACAACTTTCCTTGGCCGCAAGATGTGAGTGACGCCCGGCGCGAGGCGGTGGAAGAGACGGCGCAAGGTGTTCTCGACGCGAGGGCCGCCCATCCCGACGCCACGCTGGCCGACCTGTACGATCCCCTCGCGATGCCGGCCGACCTGGCCAAGGCCCACGCAAGGCTCGACCGCGCCGTGGACCGTTGCTACCGCTCGCAGCCGTTCGCCAACGAGCGGAAGCGGATCGAATACTTGTTCAATCTCTATCAGCAACTCAGCGCACCGCTCTTGCCCGCGCCGAATCGCCGGCGGCGGAAGGCGACGGATTGAGATGACCAACTGGAGGTGTACGGACTCGCCGCCAACCGAAAGCAACGGTGGCATAGATCACCAGTGCCTGCGTACCGGCAAGGATCACGGCCGACGTACGGGTTAATCCGCCGGCTTGACCGAAAACCAGAACGAACACGCTCGGTTGCACGCATGCCAGCGCCAGAATGCCGAGCCCGGCGGCAGTGATCCTCCCGACAGTCGGGCTCCGCTCAGCTACCGCGAAGAGGACCGCCAGGGCATACGCGGCATTGAACGCTCCCAGAACCGGAGGAAAGCCGAAATACGTCCAATGGATCACCTCCGCGTTCCAGCCGAACAGAACCGGGCTGGTCCTGCCGAAACTCAACACGCCTGCCAGGACCGCAGTCCACGCCAGAAGCGAGCCCGTGCCGAACTGCAGCCGCTGCTTCGGCGATTCTTCGCCGCTGCCACGGCCGCCCGCAACACACCGCCTTGACGCCGATCGGGCGGAAGCAACGACCAAGACGATCGCGGCCTGGATGACCAGGCCGGCAGCCCACGCGGCCGATTCCGCGCCTCGGGCGCCGATCCCCGGCAACACGGCGATGGCCACCAGCCACGCCCACGCAGACCCTGCCGCGGCTGCCGCAACGCGAAAAGGCCACGCCGCGCGCCAGAATGCCGCTCCAATCGCAATCAGGCTTGCCTGGCTCAACGGTACGGCCATGACCACCATCAGCCATGCCTGGGAAAACCGACCCGTGTCTTGCAGCAAGAGCACTGCCGCCAGGATCAGGTGCGCCAGCATCGCCAATTTCATGCCGCGGTCCGCGCCTCGCGAGCCGACCCGCGATGGTTCCGGGGAGCGGCGAAGGGCTCGGATTCGGTCAACGCTCAACGGCGGTTCCACTCGGATTTGTCCTGCTGTTTGGAGATTTCGGCCACATGATCGAACGCGGTTGGGGCGGCGGGGTCGAGCGGATGATGCGTGATGAGGTACCGGTACGCCGCCAGGGCCTCCCCGACGCGCCCCGCCTCGCGAAGCCGGTCGCCCTGTGCGAGCAGATCGGCCGGCGTCTGCGGACGCTTCTCTTCGGGTTCGGGAGGTTCGAGGTATCGAAACCGGCCGCCCGTCAACGACGCCAGCGCCTCCATATTGGCCTTTGCCTGCGGGTCTTCGAAAGCAAAGGAATGGATCGGCACCGCTCGGCGCTCGGCTTGTCCAAGGAGCTCATTGATCCGGGGATTGGGGCGGAACATGTCACCGCCGCTGCGGGGCTTCCAGCCGTTGAAGTCGCCGTCGGAGAGCATGAAGACGGCGTCCGGATTCAGCGACATTGCAAAGCGGGTCGCCGCGAGGGGATGGGTACCGCCGCGCGGTTCGATCGACGCGATCCACTGCGCCAGACGCTGCCGATTCTCAGGCGTCGCGGCGAGCATTTCGGCACCGGCGGATTCGTCGAACATCCGCTTCATCTTGTCGGAGAAGAGAACAATGTAGAACATCTGGTCGGGATGAAGACGATCCAGCGAGTACAACAACTCGGCCACGGCACGATCGAAACGCGTTCGTTGGCCGGGCGGGTTCTTCGGCTCGGCCATGCTGCCCGACATGTCGAGAACGTAGACGAACCGTTCGCCGGTGGCGACGGTGCCGAAATACTCGGCGGTGCGCGGCCCGTCTCCAGTGCCGCGGTCGCCGGCGACCGTGGCCGCGGTCGCGAGGCGTCCGCCCCGGCGTCCCAGACGTTGCCGATAGCCTTCGGTTGCCAGCGGAGCTTCCAATCCGCTCGCGAGCGCAAGCACTTCCAGGTCCGTGTTCGACGAGTCGGAATCTTCTTCCGGCGGGTGCGAGAGCTGGACAGGCACGGTCGTATCGGGCTCGATGTGGATCTCGGCGGCTAAGCCGGGCCCCGGCATGACGGGCTCAGAAGGCGCCGGCTCGCGTGCGGACGACAGTTCGGCCAGCAGCGTGCAGATCTCGGGGACGTCGGCCGAGAACATGATGATCGACAACACCAGCAGTCCGGCTACATGAACGGCCGCCGAGGCGATCAGGGCGTCGGAATCGACGCGAGGGCGTCCGCGGCCGTGCAACGCTTCCCACTGCGTCGGCGAGACGGGCTCCGAGCTCGGGCCCTCGCCGGCCAGTGTGGCCACGAACCTCTCATCCAGCGCTTCAGGGATTCTGCGATGGGTCGCCATGACCGCCTCGAACAGGACGACGCGGACGCCTCCTCTCCGACCCGCCCTGGACGGACGCCCGTCGTGGACGTGCGCGGAGTCTCAACCGTGACCGTTCACGGGGCGGCCGGGGACTGGTCCATTTTTCGGCCAGTTCGGGCGTTTTTGGCGTCAAAGACGGGGGCCGAAAACATGGACCTGTCCCCTTCTCGTCCACCCCGTGAACGGTTACCTCAACCGAAACCGTCGGGGACTGGCTCATTTTGCGGAGTCTTCGGAGCAAAATGTGCCTCTCCCCTTCTTCTTGCGAGGTTTTGGGATAGGCTCTAAATAATGTATCACGTCGGCCTCGGCTTGGCCATTAGACGCCAGCGAGCGTAGCGTCACTGGTTCTGGGAAGGCAGCAGGAGGACAAGCCAAGGTCAGAACCGGACTCGGGAAATCCGACCGTCCGCTCGTCGCAGGGGGGCCTAT
>JAXGMN010000063.1:0-69800 GCA_040768665.1 Thermoguttaceae bacterium | reverse complement strand
CTTCTCGTAGCGGGCGATCAAATCGAGGATCTCTCCCGTGAACGGATGCTCGGCGGCCGCCGCCGGCGAGACCTGGAACGACATCGACGAGTCGTAGCCGATCGTCGCACCGAGCACATATTCGTACATATCAGGCGTGGCGCTGGTGTCGTAGCCGTAGTACCAGCCGATATCCAGCGGCATGGCGTTCCGCGCCAGGTAGAGAAATCCGGGCGAACGCTCGTCGAGATAGCCCTTCAGGTCGCCGTGCCCGTCGGCCGAGGCGTTCCGGGCCAGCATGTGCCAGGAATAGTGGCTGGTGCTGCTGGCCTGCAACAGGGCATTCTTTTTCTGCAGCTTGTCGTAGAACGCCTTGTGAAGTCTGGCATTATAGTACCAGTGATCGCCCTGGAGCCGTTCCGAGCCGTCGAAATAGATCATGTCGACATCGCAGGCATTCGCGACCTTGGCGAAGTTGGTGCTCACCTCGTCGAGAAGCGACGTATCCATGTCGAAGAGGAAGTAACCGTAGGACTTCAGCAGGTGAGCCACCTTTTCACCTTTCTTGTGCGGCGAGGCCTTCGTCCCCAGGTAACCTCGGCGGCACTCGCGAAACCCGAACGGGGCCTCCATCGACCTCGCACCGTAGAAGATCAGTTCATCGCCGATCTGGATAACCGCACCTGAACCACGGTATCCTCCGTCCTCGACCGGAAAACCCGTTGGGGCCTCGGCGGTCGGAATAAAATCGGCTTGATCATCCAAGTCCGTGGCAAGGAGGGCAAAGGCGTCCTTCACCAGTCGCGGATCGGGCACCGGCGTGAGATATGGGTCCGGCGGATAGATCGACGGGCCGAGGAAATGCAGGCCGAACTTGAATCCGGCGTCCCGGAAACGTCGGGCCGTCCGCTTCAGCCCTTCCAACCCATCCGGGAAATTCTTCCGGTTGATCTCGTAGTGTCCGGTCGACTCGCACCACGACGACTGGACTAGGAGGATCATGTCGAAATTGCCGCGACGCGCAATGGCAAGGGCTTCGTCGAACTGCGATTCCGCGAACCCGGTGAGGAAGAAGTACGATCGCTTCACCCAGGGCGACTGCTTGTTCCAGACGTTGCCAAGCCGCGGGCTGGGCAGTCCCGCCGCCCCTTCGAAGCGAGCGACCGTCTCGTAGAAACGCTTTTTCGGACAGATGATCACGCCGAAGGCGGCCGGCTCGACCCCGTGCTCCTCGAGCGTTCGCACGGAAATGCTGCGGAGGCTGTCCGACCAGAGCGGCGAATCGAGCGATTCGAAGTCCTCCAGCAGGATGATCTGCTCGTTGCCGTCGCGCTCGACCACCGCCTCCACCTGGTCGATCAGGCACGTGACGGTCTGGTCGGGAGGCATGCCGTTGTAGTAGAAACTCAAGGTCGCCACGCGGTCATAGCGGATGGAATTGATTGCCGGGTTCGCCAACTCCACCTGCCGCCATCCCTCGAAGTCGATCGTCAGATAGTCGTCGCGATAGCCGCTTGCACCGTCGTTCATTTGGATCTTGAGGCTCTGGCCGTTTCTGTCGCCGCGGACCCATGCGCGAACGGTCTTGAGCCCGGTGAGATCCAAAGGCCGGGAGAAACTCCGGCCGCGCATGCTCCATCCGCCGGATTTCTCGTTGCAGGTAGCCGTAAACCGGGCGGCGTAGCGCCCGGCCTTCGCTTCTTCGATACGTACAAATTCGTGAGTACATCCCTCGCGATCCGCCTTATGGCTGCCAAACATCGCCGAGAGCGGCTGAATGTTGGGCTCGGCCGCCATCAACGCCGCGCACCATTGCCCGGTGATTCCCGCGTTGATCATTCCGGCGAGCTCCGCATCGGGAGGCAGCGCGAGCGTGAATAGATTTAAGCGTTTGACTGGGCTCCGGGCATCCAACCTCTCAAGTCGAAACAACGCGAAGCCCGGCTGGCGATCGAGAGTAAACACGGCTTTCGAGTCATCCTCCAGGACCACTTCGACCTTCTCACCGACCTGTTTGACGGATCGTGGCAGTACGAGGCCGCTTTCCGTCTCCAGGTGGAACGTAGGCTGGTTCGAAGCCGGCAGCGAGGTTCCGTCGCTGAGTTTCACCGCGGCCACGTAGCCCTGTTCGTCGATCGTGATTTGTGCCGTCGTAAGATCGACGACAAGGTCCGCCCGGGAAAGATGCGCAACAGCGCACGAGAGAACGATTGCCAAAGCCGCTCGCCGTTTCATTTCCGTTGTCCTCCATCTCGCTGTTTTCAGATTCCCTTGAGCTTCTGCAACTCCGCTTCCGCGGAGGCCAGTTGTTCCTTGATTGCTTCCAGTTCGCGAGGATCATCGACCTGGTGCTTGGCCCCGGCCAACTGCTGACGAAGCCGCTGGATCCGTTGGTTGAGCGCGTCAACCTTCTTTTTTGCCTTTTTGTCCATTACCGATCTCCTGCTCTTCAAGAAGCCGATCGAGGAAATCCAGGGCCTCCCCGGGCGTGTGGATCTTCTGGTCCAGTTGAGCCCTGCGGATGCGGTCCAGCAGCACCGAGAATACGGGCCCCGGCGTCAGACCGTGGCGTTTCAGGTCATCGCCCGTCAGGATCGGCGGCGGGTCCAGCTCCTCCGGGGGGCGCATCCGTTGCTCGCGACACCAGGCAATCTCCCCCGCCGCCCTTTCCCCAAGTTTAGCTTCTGCCTCGCCGAGTGCCAGAAGATCCTCGGCCCCTTCGGCGACCAGGATCGGTTGGATCTCCGACCAGGGCTTCTGCGAAGCGTTTGCCGTGGCGCCATGGTGCACTACGAGCCACCGTACGCGGTCCAATTCCCTGTTGGAGAGTCTCCATCGCCGGCAGATTTCTTCCGACTCACCCGATTCCACGCGACCGATCAACAACGCAGCCAGCGCAAGGGGAAACCCGGGGTTCTCCAGGAGTTTCAGCACGGCCAGCGATCGCTCGACCTGTTGCTGCTCGCCCGGGCCGCTCGGAACGATTTCCGGGAGGATGGCGCCTGCGAGTCCCGTCTCGAGAATGAGCCGGACTGCACGTGAGCGGCCGTCGCCGGTGAGCATCTTCCGCATTTCCTCGGCAATACGTTCCACGGAAACCACGCCGATTTCCGCCGCTCTCCGCCGGATCGCCTCGTACGTTTTCGGATCCAGTTCGAAATCGAAGGCTGAAGCGAAGCGGATCGCGCGGAGCATCCGCAACTTGTCCTCGGCGATCCGTTCCTCGGGATCGCCGATGGCGCGGATCATTCCTCGCCGGAGATCTTCCTGTCCCCCGACGAAATCGATGACGCGGCCTTCGACCGGATCGAAGAACATTCCGTTGATTGTGAAATCGCGGCGCGACGCATCCTCCTGAGCACTGCTGAAGCTCACGCTGTCGGGATGGCGGCCGTCGCTGTATGTCGTCTCTCGCCGGAACGTGGTTACCTCGACCTGACCTGCCTGTTTGGGGCCAAGGACGGTAATCACCCCGAACGCGGCGCCGATGGCCAGCGTTCGCCGTCGTCCGAACAGGTCGCGAATCTGTGGCGGCGTAGCGTCGGTGGCGACGTCGTAATCTTTTGGCGTACGGCCGAGTAACTGGTCGCGGACACAGCCGCCCGCCCAGTACGCCGTGAAACCCGCGCCGCGGAGTCTTTCCACGACTTGCTCGGCGAACGCGCGTCGCTTCTCAGCATTGGTTTCCAAGGTCGGCGATGCTCCGGTTTGCCATCGTGACAACGCGGTCTCGGGAGTCCTCATTCCACACCACAGTATACTCCATGGCAGGCCCCAGAAAGCCGAGCACGAGTTCGGTCGGCGGCTTGCCCTGGATCGGTTCGGCGAGCGCATGAAGCTGGTAGCCGCCTGAGCATGACGGCGCGGCTCAAAGACCCGGCACCGGCAAGTAGCCTAAGCTACGCAGTTCCCATCCGAAACGCGAGTCTGTGGGGCAAAGTTCCACTCGGCAAGAGGGATGTGCCGCTTGCTGCAAGCGAGTGAATTAGTTTCGCCGCCCAGCACCGGCCCTAAGGTATGGCAGCCGGCTCGCCGATTCCGCTCATTCTTTCCAAGCCAACCGCCACCCGTCAATCCACTGGAATTGCTACTTTCGGTGGTATTTAATCCCGTAGTATCCGGGGGCAACGTGAGGGCGTCGAAAAAGGGCACCGGCTCCGCCGCAACTTGATGAACTTCGTTTCCGTCAACCACTATTAACTGCGGTGACTCTCCCCTTTTTCATCAGGGCCGGAGCAACGCGAGGAGTTCTTCAGGAGCCATGTCACTGCCGATGCCCTTGTCGAAAAGGACGGCTGGCGAGACGACAAAGTTAACCCCCGAAATTACAGGGGGGGCTTGCAAACCGGCGCCAGGTTTTCTACAAGAATAAGAAGCTTGAGCCGAAGTGGCGGAATTGGCAGACGCGCTAGGTTCAGGACCTAGTTCCCGTCAAGGGAGTGCAGGTTCAAGTCCTGTCTTCGGCACCTTTGGCAGGTAAGGACTTACGTCGATATCGGCGTAAGTCTTTTTTTATTGTACCCTGGTATTGGTGCCGGAAAAGTGCCGTCACGGGCATTCATGTGGCCTTGTATGGCACGGTAACCCTTTGTCGTCCAAACTGGGGATAACAATGGCGCACCTCGCCAAGAAAGGGGATTGGTTCGTTGCGCGATTCACGATTCAACAAAAGGAATACAAAAAGTCCCTGAAAACGAGGAACGAGGACGGCGCAAAGACGGCTCTGCGAGAGGTTGAGAACCGGATCTACTCCCTCCAAAAAGGCTACGTTTCGGTGCCAGATGGCGTTGACGTGGGCGACTACATTGTATGGGGGGATTCGGCCCGCAAAGCTGCGGAAGCTCAACCCACCCTGTCGTTTGCAGAGCTCAAAGAGGTCTACCTCAAGGCCCACGAGCACTTGAAGGCGGCTTCAACAAGTCTCACCGAGCGGATTCATTTAAGCAACATTGAAGCTCTTTTGGGAAGGGCTGCGAGCCGGCCAGTCAATCAGTTGCGGCACAATCACCTGGAATCTGCACTCCAGCAGCGACTGGACGCCGTTTGCAGCACGACGGTCCGAAAAGAGCGGCAGACACTGGTCAGCTTCTTCGCATGGGCAGTGCGTAACGGGTATTTGGCGACCTCACCCGCCGCGGTCTTGCCCACAATCAAGAGCCAGGAAACAAGTTCCCCTTTTCGGACGCTCGAAGAAGTCGAAGAGATCCTCAAGCGAGGTGGCCTCGACGATGCCGAGGCAGAGGAGCTTTGGGATTGCCTGTATCTGACACAGGAGGAGATTTCCGGCATTCTCGATCTGGTTCTGAAGCATGCTGGGCCGGATTTCGTGCATCCAATGTTCGCGATTATCACATACGCACGCTGTCGTTTACTGCCAAATCGCCGGACCCGAAAAAAATGGAAGCAGACAGCACTCCTTGACCAGACTACGGAGTTGACCCGGGCGAGCGGAAATGAAGGATCGGCGATCATGGCTGATGCAGACGGCTGGCGTGGGGAGTTCCTCCGAGATTTGGTAGGCCTGGCGTATTTCCGCCACGTCCGCGGTTTCAAGACGATGGAGGCCGATGCCGAAGCGGTGCAAGGCGATGCCGATCGGGTCGTCGTCCGCGGATCGCAGCTTAATGACTACCGGAGAGTCAATCCGTACAACGACAGGCGAGAGACGTCGGTTGTCAGGTTCCTGAGCGGCTCCGGCAGCGTGTGGCATACGGCCTGCGGTTTGGACACGATTGTAGGCTATGGCCGCGGCGGGGCCCTTGTCGACCAACTCTTTCTGAACGATACTCCCGGCGCGGACACGTTCGACGTGAGTCGACTGCATGCGAGCCTCGACGCGCCGGACTACGGGCTCACCGTCGCGACGCACGGCTTCGGCACGGTGGAAGTCCGACGGACCAACGCGAACGGCAGCGCGGACGAGATCAGCCTGAGCGATTCACAGCGGCCGGACCACGACGACACGGTGGTCGATGATCCGGAGCAAGTGACGATGAGTGGTCCCGGGTACGTCAACAAGGTTCTGAATTTCCCGATAGTCAAAGCCTATAGCAGCGGGGAAGGATACGACACCGCCTACTTCTCCGATCTGGCCGATCCGAAGGATGGTCGCACCGGGGCGGATATCTTCACAGCGCGGCCGTTTGTCGCGATGTTGGAAGGTTCTGGATACCGGCTTGATGCTCGATTGTTCGACCAGGTGCATGCGAAATCGAACTACGGGGTGGACATTGCCAACATGTATGGCAATGCCAACGCGGCGCAACTGACCGCCACGGCTACCGAAGTGCGGCTCTCAAGCACGCATTCCGCGGGCTCCTATGCCAACCACGCCCGCTCGTTCCACGAGGTGAACGCCTTCGGGACTCGTGAGGCAGACAAGGCGGTCCTCACGGATGCAGCGGTCGATCCGGCGAGCTACGGAATACCGGAAGGGCTCGTGCTGGATGACCTGGCCCAGATGCTGTGGCTTGACGGCTTCGAAGGGATCGAGCGTCAGGACAGCGCCACGGGGAATAAAATCGATGACATCAACAACATTGATAAGGTCTTTGCTTGGTGGGAGTGATGGGCTTTGAGGTGGTGCAGGGCCAGTTTGACTTAAGATCGGCCTTGCCCCACCCTCCTCCACATCCCCCTCTGTTTCGTCCAATCCCCCTCCGCCACAACCGCCCGCAGTTGCCGCTCCGTTCCGGGATCGCGGCAGCTCTCTGCTGCCGGCAGAAATAGAATCTCCTCCTGAATATCTGGAGCCAACTGGAGCAAGCTCATGATCTGCGACATTCTCGATTGCGTAACTCGCCCCAGGCGGGCCAGTTCCGCGTAGTCGGCGACCACGCCGTTCCGTACCAGTATCTTCCAAGCAAATCGCGAGACTCAGCGCGTGTGGTAACTCAATCTTCCTATCACCACAGCGGCTGGCCAGTTCGCTGGGCCGGCTGACTTGCATAGTACCGGGTTCTGGGCCATAACAGACGGCATTGGGCAATGCTCAACCGCGTCGGCCGCTGCGCTCCGGGGTCAGCCGGCCGGCCGTCTCTTGCAGCAGGAACAGTACGATGACTGCCGTCCCGACTGTGTTCCCGACCAGCCGTCGAGGCTTTTTGAAGGCAACGACAGCCGGAGCGGCCGGATTAAGTCTGACGCATCCAGTTTTGGCCCAGCCGCCCGCCACGGGCGAGACCGTCCGCGACCGGCTCTGGATCTTTACCTGCGCTGCCAACAGCGATTTCCCGCATATTGGCCGCCGCTCGGTCATGACCCCCGCCGAAGGCGCGTTCTACCTGGGTGTGCCCAACATCTTCATGGTCCAGTCGAGTGAGAGCGAAGCTCCCTACGGGAGGCTGCAACCGCCGCTGGCCCAATACAACGTTGCCCTGGAACCGCTCAAGCGAGTCGTTTGGTCGGTCGTCGGCTCTGGCGGCTTCTACTCGCCCGAGGAAACCGCGGAAGTCCTCGAAATGGCCAGGACGACGTCCAATTTCGCGGGCGTCATGCTCGACGATTTCTTCACCGGCCGGACCGAAGGCCGCCGCGCCAAGTTGACCGTCGAAAAGCTGGCCGGTATCCGGCGGCAACTAAAACAGATCCGCGAGGACCTGGCCGTCTTCGCAACCTTTTACACCAGCCGCCTCGATCTGCCCGTCGCCGATTACCTGGACCTTATCGACGTGCTGACGCTCTGGACGGGCGATCCTGAGCAACTGATGAACCTCGAAGCGAATATGAAGAAAGTCGAGACCGTGGCGCCCAAGTCCAGGAAGATGCTGGGCTGCTATGTCGTCCACTACTCGAAGAGACAAGGCACTCCGCTGGCCGCGATGAAGCACCAGTGCGAAACCGGGCTCCGCTGGCTCAAGGAGGGCCGGATCGAGGGCATCGTCTTCTTGGGCAACACAACGCTGGACCTCGGTTTCGAGTCGGTCAAGTGGACGCGCCAATGGATCCAGCACGTCGCTGATACCAGGCTGTAACCACTTGCGGGGTGGTGGCGTAACCGGTCACGGGGCGGGGAAGAGGGGGACAGGTCCATGTTTTCTGCGATGTCACACCGTACCCAGGTCCCTTAGCCGCGGGTCCCGCGCTTGGGCAGATCCCTGGGCGCAATGGTGAGCACAGGTGTTGCTTTCGCCGTCCGGAAGCTCGGCGCAAGACGTATGCTTGGTCGGATCGTCAGATGGTTCGCGGCTACCGAACAGGCACACCAGTCTCGAAAGACCGAGTGTTCTAGTGGAGCGATCTGTTACAACAATCTTACAACCATGTTGCCCCAAACGACGCAATACGCTTGCCACACTCCCGTGCCTATCAAATCGGGGCGACAGCCGCGGAGGTTCTAGAACTGCCGACCACGCCGCTGCAGGAGCTTGGCAACGAGCAGACACATGATCGCCCACGCGGTTCCGCCCGCCCAGCCTGCGACGATGTCGGTCGGATAGTGAACGCCCAAGTAGACGCGGCTGAATCCGATCATGCCGGTCAGAAGTACGGCACACGTGATGATATACGACTTCAGGCGTTTTGAGCCGACCAACTGGGAGAGCAGGGCTCCGAGCGTCAGATAGACCACCGCCGACAGCATGGAGTGGCCGCTGGGAAAGCTACTCGTAAATGTCTCCGCCAGATGGGGAACCAGATCGGGCCGAGGCCGGCTGAATGTGAACTTCAACAGGTACGTGAGCCCCGTACCGGAAAGGGTTGCAAGTACGACTAGCCACATCCCACCGAAGCGGCGATCGAGCCACAGGTAGCCTGCTACACCTGCGGTGACTAACACCAGCACGCCGGTCCCGCCCAGCGCAGTGATATCGCGAGCGAACTCCGCAGCCCAACGCGGCCCGACCGGTGTTTTCGTCGTTCCCGGCTCGCGGAACCAGAGGATGATTGCCTCGTCGACAGCCTTGCTTTCCCCTTCAAGCACATCATCGGCAACCTCCAGGAATGTCCAGACTGCCAGAGCGATCATAAACAAGGAGACGAGCAGCCAGAGCTGGTGACGTGCCGTCCAAACAACAAGATCGAAGAACCTGCGTGGCGTCGTCCTCATAGGCGGACCCCTCTCTTGGGCTACCAAACCAACCATACCCTTTACCTATCGGCCGCCCTGTCGCTCAACACACCGACTCGAGTGGGTCTGCCCACGCGACAGAAGCCCTTCTTAAGTGGAAGCGTAACACTACCAAAAGAACGTAGTTGCCAAAGGTTCGCCCATTTGAGAAATCGCGAACCTGGCGGTCACAACCGTTGCGGCCGTCTCTCGCAAAGCCCGCGGCGTCTTCACTTCGATTTTAACATGATCAAACGCTCGTTCGATGGTCGCGAGCGTCCCGGAATCTGCCGCACTTCGCCGGCCAATCTCGCGCAGACGGCCTACGGGGGTTGTTCCCACTGGGGGGACGGTTACAATCAGAACCAACCACGCAATTCAACTTGCGGAGCATAGCATGAGCACGATGGGTGTGGATGTCGGTACCACTGGCTGCAAGGCCGGCGTGTTCGATGCGGATGGAAACCTGCGAGCCCTGGCCTACCGGGAGTATCCTCTGTTGAGCCCCGAGTCGGGTTGGGCGGAGATCGATTCAGCGCAGGTATGCCGGCTCTGTCTCGACGCGATCCGCGAGGCTGCAACTGCATGGCCGCAGGATCCCGTGCGGGCGCTGGGCATCTCCTGCCAGGGTGAGGCATTCACGCCGCTCGACGGCGATGGAAACATCCTCGGCAACGGCATGGTTTCCTCCGATGCCCGCGCGGCGGATCTCGTCGGCCCTTGGAGCGATCGATTCGGCCGCAATCGGCTCTACCAGATCACGGGCCACACCCCGCACCCGATGTTCACGCTCTTCAAGCTCCTCTGGCTCAAGGAAAACCGGCCCGAAATCTGGAAATCAGCAAAGCAGTTTTTCTGCTTTGAGGAATTGATCCAGTCGCGGCTTGGAGTGCAGCCGGCGATCAGTTGGCCCTTGGCGGGACGGACGATGCTCTTCAATATCCGCGAGCATCTTTGGGACGACGTGATCCTTGCCGCCGTCGAACTGGATCCGTCGCGTCTTGCCCGCACGCTGCCCTCCGGCGAGGTGGTCGACGTCATCCCGCGGCCGGTTGCCGACAGCCTGGGGCTGCCCGAGGGAGTGAAGGTGGTCGCCGGCGGCCACGATCAACCGTGCGGGGCGTTGGGGGCAGGCGTTGTGACGGCGGGTCGGGCGATGTACGCCACCGGCACTGTCGAGTGCATTTGCCCTGCCTTCGATCGGCCGATCTTCGACGAGGCCCTGTTTCGCAACAACCTGTGCACCTACGACTATACGGTCCTCGGCAACTACACGACCGTTGCCTTCAGCCTGACCGGCGGCAATCTTTTGAAATGGTTCCGCGATCAGTGGTCGGCGATCGAAGTGGAGCAAGCTGCGAGGACCGGTGGCGACCCCTACGATCTTCTGCTGGCGCAGATGCCCCTCGAACCGAGCGATCTGCTGGTACTGCCCTACTTCACTCCCTCCGGAACACCCCACTTCGACGCCGGTACGCCCGGTGCAATTGTCGGGCTGCGGCTGTCGTCGACGCGGCCCGAGGTCCTGCGGGCACTGCTCGAGGGAGTGGCCATGGAAATGCGGCTGAATGTGGAGATCCTCGACGCAGCCGGCCTGCGGATCGACGAATTTCTCGCAATCGGCGGCGGGGCGAAGAACCCGGGGCTGACGCAACTCAAGGCCGACGTGCTCGGCCGGCCGATCACGACCCTCTCGGTGACCGAAGCAGCCTGCCTGGGCGTGGCCATGCTTGCGGCCGCGGAGGACCAGGGCGTCTCGCCGAAGCAACTGGTGGAAACCTGGGTGAAACCGACAAGCGTGGTCGACCCCGACGCGCGCCGCGCGTCGGTTTACAGCGACCGCTTCGCCTCGTATAAGGAACTCTATCCGACGATTCGCGAGTTTTCGCAGAGACGACGAGCATAACCGTCAACGAACCAACACCTGCCTGAAACTCTGGAGACAGCGCAATGATCCGCCCCACTGCCGGCTTTGTCGTTTACGGCGTTCACAAGGATGGGCTTCAGGATCCGATGGGCCAGCCCTTCATCGACGACCAACTGATCGCCCGTTCCAAAAAGGCCCTGGCCGATCAGGGCGTCGACCTGGTGGAGCACGACGTGATCGTGGCCACCAAGGACGAGGCCCGCGCCGCCTTGAAGAAGATGAAGAACGATGACAAGGTCGACTGCGTGGTCCTCTTCTCGGGCACGTGGGTCTGGTCGGCACACATGATCGCCGCCATTCGCGACTTCGCCATGTCCGGCAAGGGCGTGTTGATCTGGACCCACCCCGGCTCTCAGGGATGGCGGCCGGTCGGCGGGCTCGTGCTGCACGGGGCGCTGTTTGAAGTGGGGATCGACCACAAGTTCGTCTACGGCCCGGCCGACGATGCCGATGAAATCGCCGAAATCGCCAGTTTCTGCCGCGCCTGCCATATGAAGAACTGGCTCAACATGTCCACGATCGGCACCTTTGGCGGCCGCGGCATGGGCCAGACCTGCGGCGTTGCCGATCCGAGCCAGTGGATGCGGCAGTTCGGTATCGATATCGACTCGCGGGATACCACCGAGTTGATCCGCACCGCTCAGGAAATCAGCACGGAGGAACTCGCCGCGTTGCACCCGCGGATCGAAAAGCTCTTCGGCGCGCTGCCCGAGTTGAACGTGGTCAACGAGCGGTCGATGCGGCTCTACCTCGCGATCAAGAAGCTCGTCGAAAAGAACCGCTGGGACTTCTACACGGTCCAGTCCTTCCCCGGGCTTGGCGACGATTACAGCGCCACTTGCTTCGCCCAGAGCATGATGCTCGAGGATGGCGTCGGTACGTCGACGCTGGGCGACTTCAACACGGCCCTGACGGTGCTCTTGTTGACAAAACTGAGCAAGGGACCGGTTTACTACGGCGACCTTCAGCACATCGACAAGCGAACCAACGAGATCAAGATCATCGGCGACGGGGCCTGCCCTCCGTCGCTCGCCTGCAAGCTCGGGCCGGCGGGATTCGCCGAACACGGCATCCCGACCGAGGGCGAGGCCGGCGGGTTGTCGGTCAAACTCGTCTGCAAGCTCGGTGAAGGGGTGCTCGCCCGGCTCGGTCGTGTGAACGGCCAGTTCACCATGGTGCTCACCCGCTGCACGGTCTTTGAGCCGCCCGCCGATCAGTTGGAGAAGCGGCAACTGGAATGCGGCATCCCGTTCTGGCCGCACGGCTTCGTCACCGCCCATTGCGACATTGATGAGATGCTGTTGAACTGGACGAACGAGTATGCCTGCCTGGGCTACGGCGAGAACCTCTACGGGGATTTGATTCACTTCTGCGAATTGACCGATATCCATCTGATCCTGCCGTAGCCGGTCGGACACACGATCTGAAGTTGAGGAGAAAACATCGGGCGTTCGATGTGGGAGCCTAGCATCAGGTTTATCACAGAGCCTGCAAGTGAACATTGCCGGTCGCCAGTTTACGAGAACCGAACTGCTATGCCACGTGGGTAGTATTGCTCAGATCGGTGGCGCTCGCCACTACACGCTGAGCGATGGCCGCTCCAGGGGCGTTGCCGCGGTCGATGTCGATACCGGAAGCGGTTTTCGCTTCACGGTGCTGCCCGACCGTGGAATGGACATTTCCCTGGCCAGCTACCGCGGACTGAATCTCGTCTATCTCACTCCCAGCGGCGAAGCTCATCCGGCCTACTATGAGGCGCAGGGCACCGGCTGGCTGCGGACTTTCTTCGGCGGGCTCCTGACCACCTGCGGCCTGACCTACCTCGGGCCGCCCGGCAGGGACGCCGACGAAGAGCTTGGCCTCCACGGCCGCTATGCGACGACCCCTGCGGCGCAGTTTCGCGACAATTCCCGCTGGGAGGGCGACGAATACGTGGTGGAACTCTCCGGGCGGATGGAGGAGGCGGCGCTGTTCGGCGACAAGCTCCGGCTCACCCGAACGATTCGAACGGCGATCGGCCGCAAGTCGCTGGTCGTCTCCGATCTTGTGGAGAACTTCGGATACAGGCCGTCGCCATTTGTGATCCTCTACCACGTAAATGCCGGATTTCCTCTCCTGGATGAGTCGAGCCGCGTACTGCTGAGCGCTCGCAAGACCGAACCGTGCGACGCAGGATCCGCCGCAGGCATCGACCGTTTCCATGCCTGTTCGTCACCTGCGCAGCACTTTGCAGAAGAAAACTTCTTGCATACGATGACGGGAGATGAGAACGGCAATGCCTGGGCCGCGCTGGTCAACCCCGACCTCGCGGGCGGGTTGGGGCTCTACGTGCGGTTCCGCGCCGAGTCGCTTCCTTACCTGAATCAGTGGAAGATGCTGGCCGAGGGAGATTATGTGGTCGCGATGGAGCCCTGCAACGCGCCTTGCGAAAATCGGGCTGAATTGCGCGCACGAGGCATGCTTCCCACCCTGGCTCCCGGAGAGCACTGGAAATCCGACGTCGAGATCGGCCTGCTCGACGGCTCCGCGGAAATCGACGCGTTTGAGAAGCGAATCACTACGTTTTCGGTTTAGAGGCCCGAACAAAACTGGGACTGGCTCCAAGCCAAACACCTGAAGAACGTGTACAACTCGCGTCCTGGCAAGGTGCCCGTCCCCGTCTTGTTAGGGCCACTCAGGCAAAGAAGGGAGCCTATTCGTGAATCCTCCCGTGAAACAGGTCCTGCTGAAAGACTTCAAGCCCAAGTGTCTGCTCAACCTGCAGCCGCACATTCCCGAGAAACCGCGGTTTCCGGTGATCGACGCGCACAATCACCTCTTCGGCGAATTGGCGGCCGAAAAGCTGATCGAGATCATGGACGCGGTCGGAGTCAAACGGTGGCTCAACGTGACCGGCAACGTCACGATGCCGCTGGAAAACAATACGTACACCATCGCCCGCCGCGAGCTGGACATCTTTCTCGACCGCTATGTGAAGCGCTACCCCGGCCGTTTTGCCGCGTTCACAATGTCCGATTTCGCCCAGTGGGGCGATCCCCTTCTGTTGAAAGACGATGGCTGGGTGCCGCGGTGCATCGAACACTTCGAACAGGATTTGGCCAACGGCGCCAGCGGCCTGAAGGTCACCAAGGAACTCGGCCTGTTCTTCCGCGATTCGAGCGGCGAGCTGCTGCGCGTGGACGACGAGCGGCTGTACCCGATCTGGCAGCGGGCCGGCGACCGAGGCGTCCCCGTGCTGATCCATGTCTCCGATCCCGTGGCATTTTTCCACCCGATCGACGAGCACAATGAGCATTACCTGACGCTCCAGGAGTTCCCGGGCTGGAGCTTCGTGGGCTCACACTTTTCCAAAGCCGAACTGCTCAAGCAGCGCAACCGGATGATCGGCGATCACCCGGGTACGACGTTTCTACTGCCGCACGTGGCCAACCATCCGGAAAGCCTGGCGTCGGTCGCGGAGCTGCTCGATACCTATCCGAACGTGATCATTGATTTCTCGGCTCGCATCGACGAACTGGGGCGGCAGCCTTACACGTCCAGAGATTTCTTCATCAAATACCAGGACCGCATTCTCTTTGGCCTCGACATGCCCGTATCACCGGAGGCTTACCGGTGCTACTATCGGCTGCTGGAGACGCGCGACGAGTATTTTGACTATCCGGATTACATCGGTCGTTTCGGCGTCTACACCCGGTGGAAACTGTGTGGACTGGATCTTCCGGACGATGTTCTGCGGAAGGTCTACCATCAAAACGCCGAACGGTACATCGCGGGGTTGCGGGATTAGCCCTTGTCAAGGTCGTTTAACCTTGGCCCGGCCTTCAGCCGCAACGAAATGGTAGGATGATCTCCGGGTATGGCCGAAGGATACATTCCGCCTGAAAAGCGTGGAGAGGAGGAATGGGACTTCGCCATCGAGATCATGCCCGGCGACGAGCAATGCTACGACGCCATGCGTGGGAACGAGAGTGAATGAGGCAAGCAGTTTTCCCATGAGACTCACGGGCGAAAAGTACGACAATCTGCACTGGGACCAAAGCCATGGCGTGCAGGAAGCGATTGTTACCGCCGACCGCATTGCCTTGGACTGGATAGAGAACGGCGTGCGCTATCACCTTCAGGCCCATTCCTACGATGGCGGCCTTACCTATCAGGGCAATTACGGCATGTTCCGCCCCGAAGAGGATTGGGTCGTGGAGATCACCTGCTACACGGCGGTGGACGGGTCGGCTATTCTATTCTGCGATTGGCACGAGAGGGATTCCGGCCGGGCGGGTTCCTGGATGTGCAGACTGAAACCGAACAGGACATGAGAAAGCGATTTCATGGGTCAGGTCAGCAAGAAGCTCAGGAACCGCTTTGGCAAGTTTTCGATGCCAAGGATTCCGGGGACTTCCAGTTCGGCTACGTTCAGGGACAGATCGACTACCGGCTTCTGGCATTGGAGGACGTGAGCTTATCACCGCCCACGGTCAACAACCTCGCTGGGCTGCCGTACCAGGCCATGCGAAGGCCGCCGAACTACGAAGCTCGTCAACGCCCCCGCCGGATCTATCTTCGGGACCGCCCGCAATGGCAGGAATTGTTGCCCCACCTTCGGCACCTTGAGATCGAAGTGGTCTTAGGCGACGACTTGCCCAGGTTCGATGAGGCGGTCATGGAGTGGGTGGAGGAGGCGAGAAAGCAGCCTTCCCGCAGGTGGTCGATGGTCAGATCGTCGAGCAAGGAGGAGCAGCCAACATGCTTGAGGTGATGCTTGCCATCGGTGCAGTCCAAGTGGTAAAAAGAGAAACCAGCAGGCGTCGTGACCACCTCGGTGGTTTAGGATGAATGCGAAGAAGCAGGAATGGACCATGGCAACCCATATCCGAAAACCTACGACCATCGAGGCAGCAGGCCACCCGCCCAAGCTGATCGAGGAGTTCATCGGCCGTGTGAACTCGGCGACCACGGCGGTAAGCATTGCTCGCATGAAGAGTCCATCGGGCTGGTCGGAGCCGGGGCAGAAGCCTGAGTTCGACGAGTACACCGTGGTTTTCCGAGGAAGCCTGCGCATCAAGCTGCAAGATCAAGAGTTCGACGTTGCGGCCGGGCAAGCGATCATCGTCCAGGCCGGGGAATGGGTGCAATACAGCAGCCCGTCGTCTGAAGGTGCTGAGTATATCGCCGTGTGCCTCCCAGCCTTCTCCCCCGAGAACGTGCATCGGGAGTCGGATGCGGTGAGGGATACCACCCTGCCGAAGCAGAGAACCGAGGTCGCCCTTAAGCCGATGGCTGAGTGCCATGGCCGGGCGGTCATTGACATCTTCAACCATTTTGTCACGCAGGGCTTCGCCGCCTACCCGGACCAGCCGGTGCCGTATGAGTTCTTCAACCGATTTCAGCACATGACGCAGGGCTACCCGGCCTTCGTCGCCACGGTCGATTCCGGTCGTGTGGTCGGCTTCGGCTTCCTGCGGTCATTTCACCCGGCCAACACGCTCCGGCGCACCGCCGAAGTGACCTACTTCGTCTCGCCTGAATTCACGAAGCGGGGAATTGGCACGGTCCTGCTGAACCGGCTGATCGAGGACGCCAGCCCGATGGGCATCGACTCCCTGGTGGCCAGCATCTCATCCAGGAACGAGGAGAGCATCGCCTTCCACCGAAAAAACGGTTTTCGGGAGTGCGGACGATTTGAGCGAGCGGGTCGGAAGAACGACCAGGATTTCGACATCGTGTGGATGCAGCGGCAATTAACCTGATCGCCCCTCAACTGCAAGCGGCTGGAGGCCGACCTTGATCTAACGGAGAAAAGCATGGATATTCTGGAGCGAGCGGCCCGAACACGGCAGCAGTCCCAGGCGATCTTGGATGATCTTGGCCTACTGGAGAAATGGCGGCGGTTTGGGCGGCCGGTGCTGGTCGGGGCGGTGTCGTTCGGCTTGGCCGTAGCCCCTGACATCGACATGGAGGTCTACTGCCCTGAGTTGCGGATTGAGCATGGATTTCAGGTTCTTGGTGAGTGTGCCCTCAATCCTCGGGTCATGGCCGCCCAATTCCTCAACGCCCTGTCCTCGCCCGATAAGGCACTGTACTGGCAGCTTCGTTACCGCACCGATAACGGCACGGAGTGGAAAATCGACATGTGGTCGGCCCCGGAAGACTACGATCTGCCACGGGGCGAGGATTTCGTGCGGCCCATGAAGGAGTCGCTCACCGACGAGACTCGTCAGGCGATCTTGACCCTGAAGGAAGCCAGGGCAGACGGCCGCTTGCCCACATTCCTCTCGGTCGATCTGTATCGGGCGGTCCTTGATGACGACGTGCGAACCGTAAGTGAGATGCAGCGATGGCTCCAATCGAATCAGGTGGGCGTGTTGACCGACTGGAAGCCGGGGAAGAGTAGGTAGGCCGCTTGGATGGGAAGTGCCACTCGGCGCAACGGGGAAAGAGGAAAGGACAACCAGAATGGCCGAACAGGACTTAGGATTCTCAGCCCGGCGGGCAGTCAAGACTGCCACGCAGCACTTGCTGGCCCCGCCTGACAAGGTGTTTCCGCTTCTATGTCCCAAACGGGAATACGATTGGATTGAGCCGTGGACGTGTCGCATGGTCCACTCCGATTCCGGCTTTGCGGAACTGGACTGCATCTTCGTCACCGACTTTCCGAGCGAAGGGGAAGACGTGTGGGTCGTCAGCGTCTACCGACCGCACGAGGAAATCCAGTTTGTGCGGTTCAATGGGCGACGAGTGATCCGCTACGGCATCACCCTGACCGACGACGGTGACGGCACAACCACGGCCCAGTGGAAGCAGGTCATCACCGGATTGACCGAGGAGGGCAACCGACTGTTGGCGGGATTGACCGACGAAGCATACCAGCAGAAGATTTGCATCCTGGAGCGACTGCTCAACCACTACCTGACCACCGGCGAAATGCTCAGGGGTGGCGTATGAACGTCAGCCCTGCCACGACCGACGACACCGCGCACATCCTTGCCCTCCAGTATCTTGCCTACCAGACGGAAGCCACAAGGTACGATGACAATGCCCTTCCACCACTGCTGGAAACCCTGGCGGACCTGCTCGCCCGGTTTGGAGATCGGCGTTTCCTGAAGGCAGTCGAGGAAAACCAGATCGTTGGTCACCTTGGTCTTCATGGAGAAGGTCGTGCCTCGCCTCACGATCCGGCTGGATCGGCTGGAACTCATCGCCGGCACCCAGGGAATGCTTGAGGCTGAAGAGGACTTGTGGGATCGAGGAGAGACGTGAAATGAAATCGTCACTTTCGGGAATGAGGTCACGGCAATGAGCAAGTGGTTTTGTCGGTTTGCTGCGATTGTACTCACGATGGTCGGATGTGGGCGACTTCTGGCCGAACAGGGATCGTCCATCACCGTCAAGGTGCTCTACGACAACTACACGGCTGAGAAAGGACTCACGGCCGACTGGGGCTTCAGTTGCCTTATCACCGGCACCGAGAAGTCGATCCTGTTCGACACGGGGGCCAAGGGAGACATACTCCTCCAGAACATGGCGAAGATGAACGTCACTCCCGATAACGCCGAAGTTGCCGTCGTCTCGCACAACCACGGCGACCACACAGGTGGGCTGGTCTCAGTGGTCGGGCAGAACGGCAAGATGACCGTCTATCTGCCGCCCTCTTGTCCCGAAACGATGGTCCAGCAGGTGGAAAAGCTCGGCGCAAAGGCCGTCACGGTGACGCAGCCGGTCGAGATTTGCCCAGGGGTCTTCGTGATCGGCCCAATCGGCGACAAGATCATCGAGCAGGCTTTGGCGGTGGATACCAGCAGAGGGATCGTCCTCATAACGGGATGCTCGCACCCTGGTGTGATCGAGATCGCCAAGCGAGCGAAGGAACAGTTGCGCCGTGACATCTACATGATCTGCGGCGGGATGCACCTGCTTGAGATGTCGGAAGCACAGATCGGCAAGGTGATTGTGGAGTTGAAATCGCTCGGAATCCAGAAGATAGGACCGACACATTGCACCGGCGAGAAGGCGATTGTCCTGTTCAAGGAGGCCTTCGGCGACGGGTTTGTTGAAATGGGTGTCGGTCGTGTCGTGCAAATCGGGATCGCCAAGACCGACACCAACCCGGTCGGCGAAAGGCCGATCCAGAAAGGCGAAATGCCGTGGGTGCGGGTCGCCGATGACAAGCGTGGCTTTGTCCTCTCCGATTCTGGCAAGCCGTTCGTGCCGTGGGGATTCAACTACGACCACGACGAAACGGGCCGTTTGCTGGAGGACTACTGGGAAAAAGAGTGGCTCAAGGTCGAAGAAGACTTCCAGGAAATGAAGCAACTGGGGGCGAACGTGGTACGGATTCACCTCCAGACCGCCAATTTCATGACCGGCCCGGAGACGGTGAATGCAGCGAACCTGCAGCGGCTGGGACGGCTGGTCGCCTTGGCCGAGAAAACCGGCATCTACCTCGACATCACCGGCCTCGCCTGCTACCGCAAAAAGGACGTTCCTCAGTGGTATGACAATCTCTCGGAGCAAGATCGGTGGGACGTCCAGGCTCGGTTCTGGGAGGCGGTAGCCGGGCGATGTGCCAAGAGCCCGGCCATCTTCTGTTACGACCTGATGAACGAGCCGGTCGTCGCCGGGCGTACCAGGAACCCCGGCGACTGGCTAGGGCCGCCTCTGGCGGGAGGCGAATCCGGGTATTTCGTCCAGTTCATCACGCTGGACCCGAAGAAACGTCCCCGACCCGAGATCGCCCGGCAGTGGTGCAAGAAGTTGGTCGGGTCCATTCGCAGACACGATCAGCGTCATCTGGTCACGGTTGGGCTCGTCCATTGGAGTCTGGATCGTCCCGGCATGACATCGGGGTTCGTGCCCAAGGAAATTGCGCCCGAACTCGATTTCATCTCCGTCCACCTCTACCCGGAGAAAGGGAAGGTCGAGGAAGCCCTGGAAAAGCTGTCGGGGTTCGCCGTTGGGAAGCCCGTGGTCATCGAGGAGACGTTCGTACACAAGTGCTCCATTCAGGAGTTCGAGCAGTTCTTGGATGGGTCGAGGAACGTTGCCAACGGCTGGATCGGGTTTTATTGGGGAACCACACCGGAGGAATACCGGCAAATGAAAACGATCCGGGCAGCCTTGATGCGAAACTGGCTGGAGGTATTTCAAAAACGGGCGGAACAGAACCAGCCAAAATCCCGTTAGTAGGGAAGATGCTGGCGTAGTCGCCATGAACGAAAACGGAAGTGACCAGCCATGCTGGCGTCGGACGAACACCTGAAACTGGGCAAAGGTTCTCCGTTCGTCAAGAAGAACCTGCGGCTCTTGCCGGTGACGGACGCCGAGTTCGAAGCCGACTTCTTTTTCGAACGCAGGTTTTCAGAGGAAGACTGGGAAGTCTGGATAGGCATAGTGACTGAGCGGGAACTCGGTGCCGTGTTGGCATTGACAGACGTGCAGTTTCGCCCACCCACGGTCAATGACCTTGCAGCCCTGCTGGCCCATGCCATGTTTCGACCGTTGGCGGAATGGGACCGGCAGCGGCCCGGTACCGTCCATCTTCGGCATCGCCCTCAGTGGCAGGAATTGCTGCCACACTTGCAGCAACTTGGTATCCGGGTTGTGTTGGCTGACGAGTTGCCGAGATTCGATCTTGCGGCAGCCGAGTGGATGCACAAGACAAGGAAGGCGACGAAGCTCGACGAGGCACATATCGAGTGGACGTTAAGTCGGAGGGTATCGACCGGAGTGCCTGTGTCGGAGGAGTTCAGGGCGATGCTTCGCAAACCGTTCCCTCCAAGACGGCGGAGCACGTTTCGCCGTTCGATGGACCTAATGGCCTGGTCGCATGAGATGTGCGATGGAGCCTATCCTTCCCGGACGGTTCCAGCGCCCCAATACACCCCCGAGACCATTTTGCCGATTCGCTTAGAGCCCGATGAACTGGAAACGATTCTGACCAAGACCAGGCTTGCCGAAAGCATGGAATTCTGTTCACGGCTGGAAGCAATGGCTGCCAAGGGGAAGACCATTGACCTGAGCGTGAACGAGTGGGGTGCAGTCTTGCTGGCCCTAACTGGTCTGAAGGTGGGAGACGCATCTGAACGCAAGGAGTCACTGGAAATTGGCGTGAACATTGCCAATCATCTGGCATCCACGTTGGGAATTGATCCTCCCGCTGACAACGGATGACACCATGTAGCTTTTACCTCGACGTTGACACCTGTTCTACAGGCTTCCATCAGAATACCACTTTCGGCAGGATTGCCAAGATGTCAGAGCAGTTCGAGAATGTAGACGCACCAGTATTATGGAGGCATCGCCATGGCGAAGAAAAGGAAGCCATCTGCCCCGGCCAAGTTCAAGGTTGGGGATCGGGTTCGAGTCAAACGAGGAATCCGGGACACGGACTACCCGGACATGCTGCTGGGTGGTTGGGCGGGAACTGTTTCCGAAGTCGAAAAGGACGGCATGATCACCATCCGGTGGACTCGGGAGACGCTGGCTGCCATTCACCCGGTATTCAAAAAACGCTGTGAGCGGGACGGCATGGAGTTGAATGAGTATTGGCTCGGCGAAGATGACATGGAGCCGGATGAAGGTGGTCCACTCGACATCGAGCAGCCTACGGAGATCACCACCGAGCCACTTTCAAAGAAAGATCAAGATGATCGGGTGAGGATGGTCTTCGACCTTACTAGCAACGATCCGCTACCTGACGTGGACGACGAGACGCTAGAAATATACCACGAGCACCTGTCGAAGACTCTAGTCTTTCCGTTCGAGGCCGAGCGTACCTCCGAGACTGGCCCTTTCTCCAGCAGAACGATACAGGTGAAGGTGATTGGCCTTGGTGATCCAGACGACGAACCGATGATTGACGACATGTACGGCATCTTGTGCGAGGCCCGGCATGAACGCCGTGCAGTGACTCTGCCGCTGGGAGAGTTGGAAGTGAAGAAGGGGAAACCCAATCGGCAGTTGATTGAAGACTACTCGTACTGGTTCTGGAACAACAGGTGACCTCGCCTGATGCTGCCGTTGGCGGGGCCGAACCTCGTGACCCACATCACCATGAGGAGCGAAGACATGCACGCAAAGATTGAACTGCCGAAGGCGTTTTCCGTGCGAGACGAACATGAGTTCCTTCCCATCGAGCATTTGATGACCCGCTTGAATCCCAAGCTCGCAGTCAAAGAGGTGGCGACTGGCGTTCATGTGGATGGAGGCGAGACTGTGCATTGGGGACTCGTCTTCTTAAATGGCGAACCGCCCAGCAAGAAGAAGGTAGAGGCCGCCTTGAGGGAAGCGGGGTTTGACTTCGTTCACAACGTCTTGACGCAGGCAGCGATGGTGTTGACCGACCACACGGACGGGAAGAAGAGTTAGCGGTGCTGTTCACGCCGCCTCGGCCTGCGCAACTGACCGGGGCAGGCAGATCACCCGGAGGATTGCGCCGCTCCGGTCAAAGAACTCAATCTTCTCGCCATCGGATAGGATGATGACTCGGACATGCCCACACTCGAAGCTCCGCCCGATGTAAGATCCGTCCTGCACGAGGATCGTGGTGTCGGTGATCGAGAATTTGGGATTGGGCACGCCGAGTTCCTTGAGGGTCTCGACGATGGTCTGATGAATCTTCGCTTGGGTGGCTCGGTCCATGACTCCACCTCGGGAAACGTGCTTTAGTGGTCGAGCTTCTTGGGGGATTCTAGTGATGGTGATTGCCGCCGTGAATACCGTCCAAAAACACGACAGCCCTTCGCAGGGGCAGCCGCTCCTGCGAAGGGCAGGCATCAGGCATGACATTGATGCTGTTTGGAGGCTTATCTTTCCTCTTGGCAACCAGCGACCGCCGTAGTCCGAACTCCCCTTGGGACCCTGCCACTTGCCCGAGGGACCGATCCGTCTCCACCAACGCTTTCTACAGGATGTATCGGCCAAACAAGCGGCTTCGGTTGGCAAAACCGTCAGCGTCAGTGTACGGGGCAACTGCGACTGCCAAAATGGAAAACCCAGAGAACCGGGCGACGATCCCCTGAGAGCGGGCCATTGACGAATTCAACTGCGGGTCTAAACTAATTGGACTCTGGCCGCTCGGATTGCCATCAAGGAAGCAAGGCTCTGGCTGTTCGAGCGGCATACGCCACCTGCCATTTCCTCACGTGGGGAGTTCTCTGGGTGGCGTTTTCCAGGCGTTTTTCGTGGGACCAACACAACCAACCCTCAGCCTGATGCCAATGATTGCCACGCCGACGATGGAACGTACTGAACTTGCCCGAGCAGCTCAAAAGCGGCTCAGAAACGCCTCTTACCCCAGCATTCGTGGCCTCACCTGCGACTGCGACGAGCGAGGCGTGCTCTACTTGCGAGGCCGTCTTTCCAGCTACTACCAGAAACAACTTGCCCAAGAGGCGGTTTCCGATCTTCCGGGGATCGTCGAGGTCGTGAACCAAACCGAAGTGGTCGGCGGGGCAGTCGCCATTCCCGCTCTGGTCTGAAACCTTCGATTGAGCCCCACTTGTCTTGCTGCGTCGAACCATGAGCTTGGTACTGATTTCTTCCAACCCATTGATCCGCACCTCCGACATCGCCTTGGATCGGCTTCCGGCCATCGTGGGCAGAGATCCTGACTGCGATATTTGCCTCCGTGATCCGTGGGTCAGCCGCCTCCATTGCGAGATCGACCAGAGCAATGGACGGTTGGTGGTTCTCGACCTTGAGTCGCAGCACGGCACCTTCGTGAACGGGCACAGAGTACCGGTTGCCCACCTTTTACCGGGCGATATCCTCCGTTTGGGCAGGACTCGCCTTGTCGTCGAGCGTGAAGGTACCGCCCTTCGCCCCTTGTCCTCTCGGGAAGAAATAATGGCCAGCGAGTTTCGCCTTCCTTGAATGTCGTGGGGAGCCGTATTGCTCGACGAATTACAAAAGTTGGAATACCCGCTCGACGTGACGGTAGTGGTCACGACGTTGGTGAAGCTTCCTCAATCCTCACTTGTCGTGATGAAACGGGTTACCCTTGGCCCGTAACCTTTCTAAAGGGGCTTCCCTGCCGTACAGCTTCACCAAATTCCAAGCTCCGTGAAGGTCGCTAAGAAGACGCTCGAAGATCTCACCCAATTGAGCATTGCTGTTTCGCAAATGTTCCTTCTCGAATATCTCACGGAGGTAGACCCCGTAGTAATTGCAGACATCGAAAGGCACGAAGTCTTTCTTCTCTGTCGGCTCTGTTCTTGCAGGCTCCCGCCTTGCCGCAGTTCCCTTCTTGGTCACCCTCTTCGTGGTGCTCTTCTTCGCTGCCTCTTTCGTGCTCTTCTTCTTGGTCATCGTCCCCGCCTCCAACTTCTAGCGGTTTAGCCTCTTCCACCAATGCCCTCACGCTAAGCTCCGTCTTTCCCGGTTCCCAGCTTTCCACCCATCGGCAGGACACTGGCAAACCGCAAGTTATGAAATCACGTTCGGATTCGGGCTTCATGGGTTCGTCCTACTTCATCTTGATCGCAGGTGGTAAAATGCAGGCGTTCATCGACGCCGTTGAGGGGAATGATGCAAAAGATCGAGAGGCGACGGTTCCTTTCTCTGCTCGGGCTCGGGGCGGGAGTCCTCGCTATTGATCTGCCCGTGTTTGGCGGCGACCAGCCCGGCTACAAACGAGCCAACACGGATTGGCTTGCCCAGTGCCGATTCGGCATCGGCGTCCACTGGACGGCGCAGACGGTCCCAAGGCAGGGGCCTGCAAAACCTTTTCAGAAAGCTGTCGAGTCCTTTGACCTTGACCGTTTCGTGGCGGCGGTCGAACACGCCGGGGCAGACTACGTGCTGTTCACGGCGACCCATGCGCTGCAAATGTTGCCCGCCCCGCATCCGGTAATCGACAGCATATTGCCGGGCCGGACCTGCCAGCGAGATCTGATCCTAGAGCTTGCCGACCGGCTGGCTGCAAAGGGCAAGCACTTCCTGCTCTACTACAACCACTCCTGCAATTCGAAGGACGATCCGTCATGGGAACAGGCAGTGGGGTATCACGACGACGATAAGCGCCATTTGGCCGAGGACTTGACGAAGATTGTTCAGTTCATGGGCGAACGTTACGGGAAGAATCTCAAGGCGTGGTGGTTCGACAGTTCTTATTCGCTCGACCCCAGTGGCCCGCACAACAGCGTCACCACGGACATGAGTACATTTCAGTTCCCGTGGGAGAAGTTCACCGTCGCAGCGAAGACCGGCAATGCAGAGCGGCTGGTGACATACAACGCCGGTGTCGCCCAGACCTACCTCTATACGACCCATCAGGACTACTGGGCGGGTGAACTGGTAAATCTGGATACACCGGCGACCGCTCGATTCCTTCCAAACGGACTTCAGTGGTTCGGGTGGACTTGCCTCGATGAACGCCGCTGGGTTCACCGGAAGCTGGACACGCCGATCCCGGCTCCGCTGTATTCCGACGAGCAGGTGATCAGCTTCGTTCGTAAGAGCAACCAGCACATGGCTCCGATGACGTTCAACGTTGGTATCTATCAGGACGGCACGATGGCTGCCGAGTCGGTCGAGCAACTTCACCGGCTGCATGGGGCGCTGCGGTCGTGAGTGCAAGCCCTCGACTGGTCTCGTCAACTCCCCAGTAATTCCTTCAATACTGGCCCCAGATCCAGCAAGGCTTTCGCACCATCGCCGACAAAAGCCGACCCGTGCATCGCAGCAAGCGTCTTTGGCTTCAGGGCCGCCAATTCCGCCAGAAAGCGCCCGGTGTTTGGGGTATACGGCATGTAGTTGCTGAGTGGACCAGCCTGATATTGCGTCAGAGACTCTCGGAACCGCCCGATTAGGTCCGATTCTGTTGATGGCTCTACATTGCCGACCTGATGAAAGAGGTCGGAACAGAACAGGGTGCGTTCGGTCTCCTCAAACAACATGCCCGCATCCCAGCCGTGCGGCAGATGGGGTGTAGGAAGAAGTCGGTAGCGATACTTGCCCGTGGCCAATAGGTCGTTGCTCGTTATGGCGTGGGCTGGCCGGATGGCGAAATCGTTCACATTGACCATCGCTCCGACGAAGGTACACACGGGCTCGGCGGAAGGTGCGGCTTGGAGCCACTGGTTGAGGGCACCGCATTCATCCGCCTCGAAGTGGCTGAACCCGATCCAGCGAATGGCTGATGGTTTGAGGATTTGCTTCGCTGTTTCAAGCATCAAGGGGAACATGGCTCTCGTGCCCGTGTGATACAGCAACGGCTCGTCGTCTTTCACGAGAAATTGGTTGAACTGCAAATCGATCTCGGGCACGTAAATTGACAGGCGATAAACGTCTGGTGCGATTTCGGCAATCGGTGGCATATTGATTCTCCTTCGTCCGATGGATCTATTCCCGCCTCGGCCCGTAGTGTGGCATCTCTCCTCCAGACTCATAGGCCCCGAGATCAGGAGCTTTACCCGTGAACTGGTCGCTGATGTTGGGAACGACGACTCCCGCATCCACGGCTTTGCTACCGGCCTTCAACGGCAAGTGCTGCGGATTTACCCGAGCAAGTTCGGCGGGAACCGACCACTTGGCGAAAATGTCCTCCTTACGAACTCGCACGCCATGCCGTTCGATGCCGACTGCCTCGGCAAAGCTCGGGAGATCCTTGAATCGCTGGCGGCCACTGTTCCAGCGGAACGCCTCGGGCGAGCTTCCCCAGTCGAAACCATCGTAATCCACGTCGGTCATCCAAGTTGGTTCGTAGTTGTTCGGCAGGCAGTATTGGGGCTGATTGCAGTCATAGGCAGCCCAGATTGGGCCTGCGCCGTCCGCCGAGATGTAGAGGTTGTTCCTTGAATAGCTGGTCAGGATGTGGTGCATACGGTCACCGATGGAGCCCCACGTGACGAACGTGTTGTTGATCAGCACAAACCGGTCCTGTACCCGGAACTTGAAAATGCCTTTTCCGATGACCAGATTTCGGACAAAGTACCACGGGCCGCACTTCATGGGCTGGAAGCTGAGGGCATAGTTCTTGGCATTTGTGATCCGGTTTGTCCACATCCGAATGTTGGCGAAGCCATAGTCCGGCTCCAGTCCATCGTCGGAAACGTCGAAAATATCGTTGCCGTAGATATCGACGTTCCGCTGCGGATACGAGACGCCATCGGCCACTCGGGAGATGCGGTTGTAGGCCACGACGTGCCCCTCCGAATGGCTCAGTTCGACGCCTTCGCCACTGATCCCGCCCTCGTTGGTCGGCTGGTTCGGGTCGTTGTCGCCCACGATCACGTTGTCGGTAATGTGCCAGTAGCGACTCGTAGCTTTGAGGGTGATCGAGTAGTGGAAGCCGTCGAACTGGCATCCCCGGATCACCACGTCGGCAGTGCGGTCGGATGCACGCAGACCCTTCGGCTCTTCTCTTCGTTTCAGGTGAAGTCCTTCCAGCCAGAGATGGCTGCCATTGACCCGAATGGCCGAGAAAAGTGCTTCACCATCTCCGGCTGCCTTCCAGACGAGGTATTTCTCCGGCTCGCCAGACTTCTCGAAGGCGAAGCTGCCGTAATCGCCTTGGTGAAGCAGCACGATGTCGCCCGGCTTGGCGGCTTCTTGGGCAGTTTTCATTCCTTGAAATGGATCGTCGGCTGTCCCTGATCCACCCGCCGATCCCGGAACGACGTGCAAGGTTCGGCCATCCTGCGGCAACTTGGGAATTGGTCGAGTGGCAACGCTTGCGGTCTTGGTGGCCGTACCGCCGTCTGAATCGGCCAGATCAAGCCGCATCTCGTAATTCGTGTCCGGTTCGAGGAACATCAGGCTTCCGGCGAACATGTTCAGCGGCTTCTCGGCACGTTCAGTGTGATACCACCACTGGTAATCGACACGGAATAGCGGAAGAGCCTCCAGCCACTTCTCCGATCCTTGCTGCCGGTACTGTACTCTGCACATGGCATCGTGATCAGTGTCACCGCTCAGATCCCACTCGATGCTGATCGAATTCGGAGTCGAATCCGTGCGAAGGTCGCCCGGTGTGCAAGCGTCGTCGGCGATCGCAATGACCGGCTGCCAGAGTGCCACGATGATCAAGCAGATAGGGGGAGTACGGCTCATCACGATGTTCCTTGCAGACATGAACGGCAAGCAGAACCCACCTCCAAAGTAGCGTTTCCGCCGCCGATTCGCTACAGTGGCGATAAGGTCGGTGATCCGCTCACGGTGCGGGCGGGCCGAGCCAAGCACTGAGGGGAATCGATGAGGCGAGCAGCGTTCTTCCGACTTTTGACCATCCTTCTCTTGACTTCGGCTAACGGCGCTGTCGCCGCCCCGCCATCTTGCAGCGATTTTCTCCACAATGGCGTTACCGCCCACCGTGGCAACTCCGGCGAGTACCCCGAGAACACCATTCCGGCGTTCCAAAGTGCCATCGAACTGGGAGCCGATTGGATTGAACTAGATATCTTCTGTACTCGGGACGGCAAACTGGTCGTCATTCATGACCGAACCACCGGTCGAGTGGGCGACAGGAATCTCATCGTACCCGACTCTACCTACGAAGAATTGCTGGCGGTGGATGTGGCTACCGGATTCCGGCGTGAACATAGGAAGTCTATCACCCATTGCCCGAAGCACACGGTTCCGCTCTTGGAAGATGTGCTCCGACTCGTCATGAGTCAGGCCAAGACCCGAGTGTCGATCCAGCCCAAAATGGACTGCGTGGCCGATGCCGTGGAATTGGTAAAGCATCTCGGAGCGGCAACATGGGTTGGCTTCAACGACGGCAATCTCGGGTACATGGCCAAGGTGAAGGAGATTGCACCGCAACTCACCGTCTTCTGGGACAGGAGCCAATCGGATATCGAGAGCGACATTCGCATCGCCAAGCGACATGGCTTCGAGGCACTCGTGCTGCACCACAGCGTCACAACCGAGCAAAAAGTCAAGGTGATCCATGCGGCCAGATTGGAGGCAGGAGCGTGGACGGTCAACGACGAAGCGGCAATGAAGCGGCTCCTCGACATGGGCATCGGCCGGATTTACACGGATTATCCAAGGCGGCTACTGGTAATCAAGCAGCAGCGACCCGAGCAATAGCTCGGGAACTAAGGAGACTGGGGATGCACAACTCCCGATTGAATAAAGTGACGTTATGGAAGTTGGGACGGGTCAGCTTCCCGAGGCTAGCAAGTGTTTCGATTGTACTACTCTTCTCGTGCCCGCTGCTGGGGCAGGAAAAAGACTTCAACGTATATCCCGAACACGTCGTCAAGTACCTGAAACGGCTGTACGTCCCGAGCGAGCAGCAACTCGCTTATCGAGAGGATTATCCCGGCGGCTTTGAGAGGTGGCAGCAGGAAGCTCGGGCGGAACTTCAGATCAAGCTCGGCATGGACAGGATAGCTGCATCGGCGGCAGACCACCGCCCGGCTGTGCAACTCGACGAGGCGGCAGATTTCGGCGAGTATACCCGGCAGGGAGGCGTGATCGAGACCGAACCCGACGTTCGCATCCCGTTCTGGCTGCTGAAACCAAAGGGTGAGGGCAGGTGGCCGCTGGGAGTCTTCCCTCACGGGCACGACCGGCGTGGCCACGACACCACAGCGGGTGTGTACGCCACCGAGGCCCACGAGAAGAAGGCCATCGGCGAAGATCGTGACGTGGCAGTGCAGGCCGTGAAACTCGGATTTGTTGCCATCGCCCCGGCGGTCCGAGGTTTGGCGACGGACGGCGTTCCTGATCTGCATGATCGGCACGGCAAATCTGCCTGCCGGAGCCATGTGATGCACTGCCTGTTGGCGGGCCGCACGGCAACGGCCGAACGGGTCTGGGACATGCAACGAATTCTGGACTGGGCGTTGGCGCTGCCGGAAGTCGATCCGAGGCACGTCCTCATGATGGGTAATTCGGGCGGAGGCATGGTGACAATCTTCGCAGCCGCTTGTGACCAGCGGATTGGAATCGCCGTCCCAAGTTGCTCCTTCGCCCCCACCACCAGCGAGTCGGGGTACATCTTTCATTGTGACTGCAATATGGTCCCCGGCTTGATGGAGTTGGGCGGCCTTCCGGGAGTGGCTGGGCTCATCGCTCCTCGGCACCTGCTGGCGGTGAACGGCCGCAAGGACACCCTGTTTTCACAAGAAGCAGTCGAGCGGGCAGCGACGACCGTTCGAAATATCTACACGGCGGCAGGTTGCCCAGAACGGTTTGAGCATCGGTGGGGAGACGAAGGGCACCGCTTCTACAAAGACCTGATGTGGCCCTTCGTGCTGGAGGCAATGCAAAAGCCCGGCCGCAGAACAGTCCGATGAAGGACAGCCCAAACAAGATTTCAGTCTCATGAGCAACTCGGAGCATCGACCGTGAACTGGAAAATCGTCACAGCGGTTGTTTCGGTCATTACCTCGACGGCATCCACGTGCCTGCTCGGTGCAACTCCTGAACAAAGGGTCTCGGAAGTCGCCGAAACGAAGGGACTCATCGCTTTCTGGGACTTTTCGCTGATGCAGGATGGCCGATGGACCTCATACCACGATGAGGTCGTGGTCAAGCATGGCTACCCCGTTGTCCTTCGGCGTATCGGTGACCCGAAATCCTATCGGCAAGACGGCTGGCCGTACACCGACGAGCAGTCGAGGCTCATGGTTGACTCGTCAGGGCCGTTCGGCCACGCTGTCAAGTTCAATCAGGGCTATATCTTTGCTGAGGTGCCGAGAAGTGACTTCGACCAGTCGCCATTGGACATTCATGGCGAGCAGCCGTTCACGCTCGTCGCTTGGGTGAAGTTTGTCGGCAAGCGTCATCTGGTCGCCGGAATCTGGGACGAGGGCGGCTGGGACAAGTACGGCGGACGGCGGCAGGTCGCCTTGTTTGGAGGACTCTTCGGCTCCAAAGGTGTGATTGGCCATATCTCGGCCACCGGCGCATCCAGCTATCCCCAATCGACCATCTCGGGTTCCCAATACGCCCGATGCCGGGCAATCGACGGGCGCAGCTTCGACAACGATCAATGGGTGTCCATGGCGATGACTTTCGATCCGACGACCGGCACGGTGACGGTCTACTGCGACGGCGTGGCGACTCCGACACGCATCACTGACCCTGTTGCGAAGGATGTCTTCCGGTACGAGGAACCGGTCTCCAGCAACCCTTACTGCTTCCCATGGCCAATTTACTCGCCGAGATCGTTCGTCCTCAAATTCAATGGTTACGACGTGCAGTCCACCGGCGTCTATGAGCACTGGCTCTACGTGGATGTCGAGAAAGAAACTGTCGCCTACAGCCGGAGCGTTCCAGTCCCCGACAAGATTGGGAAAGACTATTGGGTGAACATCGACGTGAGGCGTGCCGGGCAGAGCATCTTGATAGCACCGATGACTTTCCAAGCGACGAACCCAAATGTCGTCGGACTACCACTTAAGATGAAGATGCGGCCCGGCGACGAGATCGTCACTTCGCTGGGATTCCGAGAAGGTGGGGACTGGCAACGAGTCGGCAAAGAGATCCATTACAGAATTCGAGAGGGTGCCCCTTTTACGTTTGGCAGAGCGTTGGGGCTGGGGACCGAGCCCATTGACCACGGCACCCAACTGTACATCGATGGAGTGGCCGTCTTCAACCGGGTCTTGAGCGGCAAGGAACTCAAAGACCTGAGCTTCAGCGACGGATAACTGCTCAATAACGGAAACGCAATCTGGACCGTTGTCGGTGGTCAGACAGCTTGGCTTCGACAACCGGGAGGGCATCCTATGCAACGACGAAGAGTTTTTCAGGTTCTGGCAGCAGGTGCTCTCGGCGGACTGCTGGTGCTCGTTTTTGGGGTAGTGCCCTGCGACCCGGATTTCTGCGAAAAGCGCTGTCCGATCTGCACGAGGGCTCGGCAGGGCAACCGTATGGCTCGTTTCCTGCAACGGGTCGAGATGCTGGTGACCTTCGGCGGTTGCCCGTGGGGCCGGGCGAGGCAGAAAAAATACGGCGTCCGACCTGATGAGCTTGTTCCCATTGAAGCACGGGTGGCGAACTGACGCACAGACCTTCCCAAGCAGCACGCCAGCCGACCAGTGTTGACGTGTATTGTCGTGTGCTCGGAGGGCGTGAAAAGGTTACTCCAACTCCCTCACCTCGATATCCGTGAATCGGACGAGCAAGTCCTTGCCTGGGTGGATCTGTAATCCGATGTGCCCTTTCATGCCAACGTTTCGGCCCCGGTGGGCTTGGTCATCCAGTCGTCCCGTGCCGTTGTAATCAGCCACCTGCACGCCATTGATTACGGTCATGATCCTCGTGCCTTTGCAGAGGATGTGAACGTCGTTCCAAACGTCTCCTTCGTCGGCTTGGAACCATTTCCAGCCCTCGGGAGCGTGCTCCGGCTTTGCGTTGGCGGGTTTCCCCACGTCAGGCCACAGCCACACCTGTGCCCCTCTTGTTTCATCGTAAACAAAGCCGCACCGCCACGGGCCGGGCGGATTGATGTCCACCTGGGGACCGTCGAGCCATCCGGTCTCGTCGTCGTAGCGGCTGCGAACCTGGATTCCGCTGTTGCCGGTGGATGTAGCGTAGGTTTGGATCTTCATGCGAAGCTCGCAGTCACCGTACTCTTTCTCGGCCAACAGCCAGATGTAGTTGTGCTTGCTGTCGGGTGGCGTTTCGGCAGTGATCGTGCCATCCACGACCTTCCAGTAGCCGGTCTTGTCCTTATCCTCCGGTCGGCACTTCACAGTCCAGCCGTCCAGGTCCTTCCCGTTGAAGAGGCTAATCCAGCCTGGCTCGTTGACATTCTTCCCAACGAGCTTCAAGTGCTGGTCGAAGAACTCCCACGTGGCGTCCGCCGCTCTTTTCCCATGCTCAACGGCTGGAAACGGCCCATCGCCCTGCGGTCGAGCCATGTCCAGCTTCAAATCCGTGTCACCTGCCTTGCCGTAAGTGATGTTCTCTTCGAGGACAATTGGACCGTTGTCTGCCGCCGCACACCGGCCAATGTAGCTCAGCGGCAGCAGGATGCAGGCAAGTGCTGCGACGAGGTTCTGCCATGGCTTCATGGACGAACTCCCAATTCTGAAGTGGTGAATCTCTTATTTCATCCCAAACGCTTCTTTCACGAAGTCAATCGTGGAAATTCTCTCACCTCCACCGAGCACATCTTGACCGGCATAGACCTCACACCGAATGTCCAGGCGGTCCATCTTGTCCTTAAGTGCTTTGCCGAAGCGGGGGCTGTGAATGTCGGCGGCGTCCATACTCATCCCGTAAATCAGTTGGGCCGGGGGATCGTCCTTGGTAAGATGGGTGATCGGCGAGCATTCCTCGAACAACTTGTACTTCTCCTCGGGCAACTGATCCAGGTTGTCCATATCGACATCGAAGAGTTGTGCAAGCGCCGAGTGTCGGTACGTGTTTGCGCCAGGAAACAGGTCACGAATGAAACGAGGGTCGTAGGAGGTTTGCCCGCCGTTGACCGACATGCAGGTCAGACGGGTGGACTGACGCAAGACGGGATCTTGGCTGTCTGGGTCGGCTAAGTCATCGTGGAAGCCGAGCCACAGCGAAATCCCGGCCCCAGCAGAACTGCCAGTGGCCGCAATTCTGGCCGGGTCCAGGTTCCACTCGTTGGCGTTGTGCCGAATGAACTGGATGGCTCGGGCGGCGTCATGGAACTGAGCCGGGGCGATGACTTGGTCAGACAGGCGGTAGGTGATCGCTACGACGGATATGCCTGATTCGAGGCATTCTCGCAACAGACTTCCACTTACGCTCTTGTTGCCACCACGGAAGCCTCCCCCGTGGATGGAGACCAACACGGGCGTCGGCTTGTCGGAATCGGCCGGCCATACGTCCATGACATTGCGGTCGTGAGGGCCGTACTTCACGTCCCGGTGGGTCGGTGGCTGTGCCGGTCCACGAGTCCCACCTTGCGGGCGAAACTGCTTCCGCTGCTCGTCGGTCAACAGCGCCCGTAGCTCTTCTTGGATCTTGGCGAAGAGGGTGTTCCGCTCCTGTTGGAGTTCGGCCTGCTGGTCCTTCTGTTCCTCGGTGAGCTTGACCGCCGCCTCCATAGCCTGTCGCAGTTCTGCGTCCTTCTTTCCCGCTTCTCGTGCGGCTCGGAACGCTCCCCTCTGGGCCTGACGCTGTTCATCAGTCAACAGTCCGCCGTACTTCTTCTGGATCTCGATCAACTGCGGCGTGTACTTCTTCCGCAATTCCTCGACCTGGGCTTGCTGGGACGGGCTGAACTCAACACCCCGTAACGTGAAGACCTGATCGAATGCTGATTGCTGTTGTTGGGTTCGCTGCTTCGACTCCTGCGGTAGGACCGTGCCGGCGATGGTCAGCATCAGTGTCACCGTAAGTGCCATTGCTCGTTTCATGAGTCGTTTCCCTCCTGCAAATCCGGTTAGCAGTGTCTCTCCGGTCTACTCCACAATTGCGATCTTGCTCAGCAGAACCACGTCCCGCAGCTTCTCATGACCTCAATCTCCTATTTTCCAGTTGGTGCCGGCGCATCACCCCGCCGACAGGTCAAGGCGGCAGCCAGGGTTAAGTCGCCCCCGATTCTACCAGTCAGCTTGGTCAACGGGTAGAATGTGCGGCAATTCCAAGGCTTCAATCACTTCATCGGGAGCCAAATCATTGGAGAACACCTGGGACAACCCTCTTGACAACTCAAGCTCTTTCGGGGATGGCACACAGACTCGCTTCGTTCGCCGCCGATACGGTTACCTTTCGCCACCTTGTCGCCACGTGGTGTTTCCACCAAAATGCCCCCGGGCGAACCTTGGCGCCCGGGTTGGTCATTGGCGGTGAGTCGGGCTCGCCTTGGCGAGTTGATTCCCATATCAGGCTACTCCCGTTTCTCCTCATCTTCTTTTCCACCATCTTCCTTTCTGTTAACCTCCCCCCCAAAAAAAACGTCTTTGCCTTGGTCTGGAAAACCCTGTTGACACACGGCGCGGGGAAGAACGGTACGCCGGCAAGGCAACTCGCCTGGCGATTCATCACGGCTTGGGGCGCGTGGTGGCGATTGCAGAAATCGTTTTTCCGGGCAACAAGAGCAGTCGGCAGAGAATCCAAAGAGGCCCCTCACCAGCTCGAATGATGGAAGAAGAGAAGGAAGTAAAGAAAGCGGTGGCAAGTCACGCGCATTCCAAAGACGAGCTGTCCAGTCACGGGCTGGCGTACCTGCGTGACGCACTTCCGACGCCATGCGACGGCGAAATAACCTTAATCCACGCCTCCACTTACCGCTCTTGTTTCAAGAAGTTGCTTGACGAAGCAAGCCGCATCGACCACAATGAGGCAGGTGTATGGACATGTGAACACATACCCCCGGACCGGCGCCAGCCGACTTCGCGGCTCGCTGCTCCGGAGTTCTTTGACAACTTGGTAACCGGCTCCGCCCGCGCGCCGACTCCCCTCCGCTGATCAACGGCCGCACGACCGGCTCGTTTTGCGGAGTCTTCGGAGCACTATGTGCCTGTCCCCTCGCGCCGGTTTTGGGATCAGCTTCCAGCTCTCTGGGCGCTCGCCGCCGGCAATCCCCCCGAGATTCGCCGCCGGAGCCGCGGCGCAACGCCACGGGCTGCCACCTACTCGGCGGCCTTGCCACCCAAAAGCGTGTGGCCACCAAACACCCTCGAATTTGAGAAATCGAAGGCTTTGGTGGCCACACCCGCCGCGCCCTCATCCCTCATCTCTCTCTGCAGAACCTGCTGGCTATTGCCAGTCGATCGTCTCGTAGTTTCCGCTGGGATGGCTTACCGGCCACGAGGCTCGCAGGTCGTCCTGGTAAAGGCCCATTCTCTTAACCGGGAGCGGCTCAAACAGACAAGTGGCAAAGACGGGCGAATCCGGCGGCAGTTGAAAATCGCCCGCATCGGCATCTCGGAATCCTGGATTGCCCTTCGCCCAGTTCCGCTCGATCCGGGCGTAGCGCATCGTGGTGGCATTGCCGAAGATGAACTGGCCGCAGTCCACTCCAATATTCCCCGCCACGACGTTTCCCCGGACGATGAGGGTGAGATCCTCGGTGTGCGGCTTGATCGTCGCCAGGCGCGGATAGCGGACGCTCCACGGCGGCTCGGTCACCTTCATGCGGGCCAAATGCGCGTCGAGGGCCCCGTAGGCTTTGGCATAGACCCACGAGCGGTCTTGCAGATTGATGCCGGTGTGGCAACGGTGGAATAGGTTGTTCTCGACGATATTGTCGCTGCCGCCGAAGAACACGGCCCCGCTCGCCCCGTCGAAACGTGAAAAGACGTTGCCGTAGACGGTGACGCCACCGTTGACGTTGTCGATGTAGACTCCCATGTGGCAAACGCAATGGTAATCCTTGAACGTCTCGTTGTACGGCAGGTGGTGCCAGTAGTTGTAGCGGACCACGTTGCCGCGCTCCGCAAGCGCGGCGCCCGAACTGCCGTACATGTACCAGGCCCCGGCGTCGCCCGCCTCGTGCGTCACGTCGTGGACCTCGCAGTACTGCGTGACGTGGTCGTTTCCGCTCATCAGAAAAGCCTGATGGGGCACGTCGTGGATCAGGCAGTGCGATATCCGAACACCCACGCCTTCCACTTCGATGCCCGGCTGATAGGCGCCCCGATTCCAGCGGGCGATGTGGTGGATGTGGCAATTCTCCACGACGTGCTCGCTGGACCGCAGCGTCGGAAGATCGCCGCCGGCGAGTTTCACCCCGGCATCGCCCAGGTGGGCCAGATCGCAGCCGATAAGCGCGTGGCTGCGCCCGCCTTCGATCTTCACGCCCTTGCATCCCATATTGCGAACCACGCAGCCTGCCAGCATCACGCTTTCGCCGTCTTGGACGACCACGCCGTGCCGGCGCCCGGCCTCAAGCGTGAGGCCTCGGAAGGCAACGTGCGACACGCCCTCCGCCGCGATGATTGGGGCTTCGAGCATCGAGACGACCGCCTGGCTTTTGCCAGCCGACGAAGGAGCCCAGAAGTAGAGAAGGCCCGTGTCGCGGTCGAGATACCATTCGCCGGGGCTGTCGAGTTCACACAGCAGATTGACCCCCTGGTACCCTGAGCCCTGGACCATTTCGACGCGTTGTTCGGTGCCGGGCGGCAGGTTCCAGTCGACCTGGATGCGGTTCTTCTCCGGATCGAGGCCAAGGAGCTTGCGATAGGAGGAGAAATAGGCCCGCTGCCAATAGCCGAAGAGCCAGGGATCGGGTTCGAGTGCCCATGCGTCTTGCCGCGGATCGGTGTAATAGAAAATGTCCGAGTCTTCGACGATGGTCCGCCCGCCTTCGCGTACCGTCTTTTGATCGCCGAGCTCGACGTGGGCGAACCGCCGGCTCATCTTCGGTGTGTCGTTCGGCCAGCGAGCCAACGACATGGGCATGTCGTCCCAGAATAGCTCCACGTGGGCCGGATCATTCATATCTGCCAGCTTCCCGGGGCCGCGGCCGCGCGGCCGCAATTGGCCGAAGTCGGACACGCCCGCGGCGCGGAGGTCGGCCTGAACGACTCCGGCTCGCGCGGATTCGGGAATCCGCCGCACCGCCGGACTATCCGTCAGCGGCACGAAATTGGCCACGACCTTTCCTCCCCGAAGGATCGGCCGCTGCCCGGCCGCCGCCTGGTAGACGATCGGCGCTTCGGCCGTGCCAGAATCTTCGGAGGTTAGGCAGAAACTCTCTCTTAATCGTGGATACACACCTCCCTGGAGAACAATGGCAACGCCGCCCGGCGGAAGCGACTCGCTCTTGCGACGCTGCCGAAGCGCGTCGCGGGCACGTTCGAGGGTCCGGAAGGGATGCTCGGCAGAGCCGGCCGCGCCGTCGTCGCCGCCGGGCGATACGTGAAACCATGGCGTCGCTCTATTGATCCGATCGATCCGCCGCTGTCGTTCGTCCCGCAGCGGCGCGCCATCGACCAGCGTCTCGACATCCCGAAGCCTGGTCATTGCCTCGACACGGAAGCCTTCATGCCGGGCGACAAAAAAGTCGCGCGTCTTTGCGTACTCGCGACGGGCGGCGCTATACTCTCGCTTGTCTCTGAAAATGTCTCCCAGGGCGAGCATAGCGCGGGCGCGGTGGACGAGCATGGCCGAGTTGTCGTTGGCGAGTTGCGCAAACGCTGCCTTGGCCTCGTTCTCCAAGCAGCTTCGCAAAAAGCTCCTGGCGACGAGGAGCCCGGCATAGGAACGAGCCTGTTGAAAAGCCCCGGAATCGTCGAACCCCGACAGGGTCAGCAGCGGCTGGAAATATTCCCGGTACCGACGTTCCCGTTCGGCGTCGCCGGCCGCCGAGCCTTCCGCCGGGGGCAGGGGCGCCTTCTGCAGGAACTCTGCAAGTTTCCGGGCCAGCAGGGCGTCGGGACTGCCCAGACCTTCGAACAACTCGCCGGGCAGGGCAGTGTTGAAGAAAGCGAGGTCCGCAATTTCGAAGTCGAGGACCCCGGTGCCTTCGCTGCATTCGCCGACACGGAAAGACTTCAGTGTCGCCGAAGGCGTATAGGTCATCGCGGTCGCGTTCTCTCCACGCAAGATGCCGTCAATCCACAGCGCCAGCCTCTCTTGATGCCAGGTCACCGCGACGTGGTGCCACTGTCCCGTGGTAAAAGACCCCGAACTACTGACGCTCTTGCTTCCCTCCGGATGCCCCAGGGCGATGCTCAGCGTCGCATTGTGAGGAGAAACGAGCAGACGCCAGCCGTTGTAGTAGCCGCTCCCCGAGGCCATCACGCCGCCTACCGACCGCTTGTAGCCGCCGCGATCCACCCCCTCCAGCTCGTTGACCTTTAGCCAGCAGCAAAGTGTAAAGCCGGTTTCGGGGAAATCGATGACCTTACCTCGCATCTTTCCGTGAAAGATGCGGGTCGCCCGTTGTCCATCGAGGATCCCCGCGGTTTCCGTGACGGGATCGCCCTCCGGAGCCGGATCAAAGGTCAGGCCGTCGGGCACCTCGCCGAAGTCGTACCACGCAAGGCAGTCTTCACGAGCCCGCATTTGCTTTTGCACCACGGCCTGCGGCGTTCGTAGATCGGACCACTGGCCCGCGTACACCAAGGAGGTCAGCCCTGCCCATCCGGCAATGACCAACCAAATCCTGCGTCCCAAGCAAACCGGTAACCGTTCACGGGGCGGCCGGGGACTGGTCCATTTTTCGGCCAATTCGAGTGTTTTGGCGTCAAAGACGTTGGCCGAAAACATGGACCTGTCCCCCTCGCTTCCGCGTGAACGGTTACTGCAAACCATGACGCTCTCCGGTGCAAATGGCCTACAGGGTCAGGCGGTTTTGCCCGAAGATAATTGGGTATTTTCGATTCGGGTCCTCCAAGTCACGGGTGGACGCATCCATATAGCAGACACTGAATGCGCGGCGCGACTGGGCGCTGTGATTCCGGTCGGATGCGTGGAGCAGCTTATTGTGCAGGAGAGCAACATCGCCTGCGCTGAGTTCCAGGAACACCACATTTTCCGGGACCGCCCACTCGGCCGACTGGGCATCCGTCAGAAAACCGGAGTGGTGGGATGGGTTGATGAGCCCGGCCTGGTGAGTTCCGGGTATGACCTGCACGCAACCGTTCTGCTTCGTGGCCGGATCCAATGCGATCCAGACGGTAAGTTCGGGGTCGCGATCAAGGTGAGTCCAACGGTCCTGGTGCCAGGGGAGGAATGTTCCTCGATTGGCCGGCTTGTTCATGAACATCGCGCGATAGCAGGCGATATCCGCATCGGTTCCGTAGACCCTTCGACACACATCTTCGAAGACGGGGTGGCGCATGAGCTCCAGGAATTGCGGATTGAACTCGAGCCCCTGGATTTTCCGGTAGTTGAGCGTACGGCCCTTGTGTCCGGTCGTCTGCTCCCCCGCATCCTCGTATTTTCCGGTCTCGCTGTCCAACTGCATCAGCATCTTGTCGTATTGGCAATCCGCCTCGCCGAGCATGATCTTGTCGATCGTTTCCTGGAGTTTATGCACCCTGGCCGGGTCGAGTAACTGTCGGAGGACGAGGTATCCCTGCTGCAGAAAGCTCCGCCAAAGTGTCTCGTCGAGCACGCTGATCGCCATCTCTTTCCCCCGTTGCAAAGTAAACACCGAAAAGGCCGCCGCCTGCGGGACGTCCGATGGCGGCTGAAACCATCGTACCACGCTTCCGCCGCCGACGCACATCGGACCGGCCGCCGACGCGATATGAATCGGCAGCGAGAAAATGCTTGACAGGAACGAGGGTTCTGTCAAAATCAATGGGCATCAGGAGGACGGCACCCATACTACCCCTCTGAATAGTGGGTGCCTGTTGTCGGCCACACGTGCCAAAAAAGACGGTGTTGACGTCGGTCGATCGGCTTGTCTTGTCGTTCTCTTTTCTCTTGTTGCGAGAGGAGTGTGTTATGAACTCCCGAGGAAAGACGGGGTTTACCCTCGTTGAACTGTTGGTGGTCATTGCCATTATCGGAATCCTGATCGCCCTGCTGCTCCCGGCCGTTCAAAGCGCGCGGGAGGCGGCTCGCCGGATTCAGTGCACGAACAAGCTCAAACAGATTGGCTTGGCGTTGCACAACTATCATGACAGCTACCAGATGTTCCCTGCTTTCGGATGGGGCGCGAACCAGCACACCCCGGGGGCGGCTGCAAACGGCGAGAAGAAGGGCGCAAGCGGTCTGGCCACGCTCTTGCCCTACCTGGAGCAGCAGGCGGTCTACGACAAGCTCGATTTCCGGCAGTGTTTTACCAATTGGGCCGGAAACTGCACGGGAACGCTTGTCGGTGATGCGGCGACAAACGGCAATGCGGCAGCGTCCGAGCTGGAACTGGATGCTTTTCTCTGTCCTTCAGACCCCACGGGGAATCGGGACGAGCAGACGTTGGCAGGTACGAACTATGGCCCGGCCACGGGCCGTACCGGATCGAAGACGAACTACGACCTCGTAACCTATGCGAACCACGTCTTTTCGAGCTATCGCTGGAAGCAAGTCGCGTTGGGGCCTCCATCGACGGAGCGGATGTTCGGATGGGAGAGCAACTGCCGGATTGCGAAGGTCACCGACGGCACCAGCAACACGTTCATGGTGGGCGAAACGACCCGATGGCATTCGAATGGGCGGGCGTTCGCCTGGGCTTACCGCGGGTGGGTGATGTGCGGCGTTGATCCGGCCTACACCAATAACCCCAGGTATGGAGGCATCAATGTCTGGCACCAGCCCTGGATTGATCCGACATGGCAGAGCCCACCTTATGTTCCGATCCGAGGACACGCGCGAAGTTGGTGGTGCCCGGCGGCAAGTCTCCATCCGGGCGGTTGCAGCTTCGTGATGGCAGACGGGTCGGTCCATTTCATCTCGGAGACCATCGATTTTCCGGCGCTGGTGGCCCTGTGTGGCATCGGGGACGGCACTCCGGTTAGCGTGCCTTAACTGCGATCGATATTGGCTCCGCAGCGGTCAGAAGACCGCCGCGGAGCGAGGCGACTCTTATTCTTCTTGCCAGGGAGATGACGCATCATGCTCCGGATCTGTGGCTGGCTCGCGGGCGCACTGTGTTTCGTCGCGGGCTGTAGTTCCTCCGACCTGAATTTGGTCCCGGTTAGCGGCACAGTTAAGCTCGACGGCGCACCGCTGGCCAATAAGAGCCTGATGTTTGCGCCCGAATCCGGGCAAGGCCCCTGTGCCAGTGCGAACACGGACACGGAAGGAAAATATGAGCTGCTGGCAATCGTGAATGGCATCACGTCCGACGTGAAGGGGGCTCCTCCGGGAAAATACAAGGTGACCGTGTTCGAGCGCGCCATCCCGATTCAAGGCGCGGAAGGGGATGAGGCCATGCAGGGCTTCTTGATGCCGGCGGAGGCAGTCAACGGGAAAGGAGGAGTTCCCCTGATTTACCAGGACCAGGCTACGACTCCGCTACGCGCTGAGGTTCCCGACGGCGGAGGAATGATCGACCTGGATCTGGAATCGCGACGGCGCTAGATGTTGCGCGAATTGTGAAATCTGATCTAGCGGCTGTTCCAGAGCCAGAAGAGGTAGTCGTCGACCAGTTGCCGGTTTGGATCGTCCGCTTGCAGCCCCATTTCGGCAAGCGGCAGTTCCACGACGCGGTCGCCGAGATCGACCTTGCAGAAAAGGCCGTAATTTCGGCGTCTTGCGTTGTCGGAGAGACCGATCACGCTCACGTAACGCACGATCTGCTTCACGGGCGGAGACGTCTCGGCGTAAAGGGCCTGGAATGGAAATGACAGCTTGTCAAGGAGATACTCGTGGTATCTCAAAAGCGTATCCTTGCCGACGCTCGGTAAAGGAGCATGGCTGGGAAGCCCGAAAACCGTACGGACGCGGTCCTCTTCGGCGTTGTGCGGCTTGTTGCGGTCTGGCATCAGCTCTCGACTCAGGTGGTGCGTGCCTGCCACAGGGTAAATCCTGGACTCAACGAAGGATAGCTTCCGCAGGGAGTGCTGCCAACGCCTGCCCTTCCAAAGTAATAGAAAGGATGTCCGTGGAACGGTAATCGCGGCGCGTGTTGTAGTCCGGGGTCTCACTGGGTCCGGAGGGACCGGCGTAGGCTTCGACATGGTGCTCGACAAGATTCACGATCCAGTAGAACGGGATTTTCGCCTCGGCATAGAGACGCTTCTTGGTGGTGCGATCGCGTCGCAGACTGACGTCCGCCACCTCCACCACCAACGCCACGTCCTGCGGCCCGGGATGACGTTGCAGGTAGTCATCGAGCTGCCCACGGATTATGGCCACGTCCGGTTCGGGCTCGCTTGCCGCAAGTGTGATCGGTTCCTGGGACCGGACGAACCATCCGCCCCCCACTCTCTGCTCCAAAGCTCTGCGTACGCGTTCGGTGACGACGCTGTGCGGCGGATTCTTCGTCATTTTCGGCACCAGCCATCCATCGAGGAGCTCTACGGGTGCATCTTCTACGAGAATCCCCGCGCGGGCCATCTGGTGGTATTGCTCCACGGAGAGGCGGCAAACGAAATCGGTAGGGATCGCCGCGTCGACGCCCGGCACTAAGCACTGCGACTCATCGGCTATGGACATAACTACCTCCTGAACTCCCCAATTCATGGTAGGTTGCGGACCACCACCTGTCAATGGAGGCGATCCGCTATCGTGCGAGACAGCGCAAATCGGGTCGGCCGGAAAGGCTCGCGGACAACGTGCGGCCGATGAACACCGGGCTGCCCATCGCCGTCGGAGCAACGCGGTCGTGAACGCGAATTTCGACGCGCGACTCGGTGGTGCCCGCGTCGCGGGCGGATTGGCGGACGAGCCTGGCGAGTTCGTCCAGAGTGAAGCGACTCGCCTCCTGGAAGTCGGTGAACCACCTCGCCTCCGCAAGCCCGGCGATCGCATAACGGCCGTTGTCGCCCGGCGATATTTCGACATGCCTTTCGACAGAGACGCGACTTGTGATCGCACCGATCGCATTGGCCACGTCGGCGTGGGGAGGGATGACGGCCTCGGTTTCCAGAAGGCCGGCGGCCTCGGGAAGGAAGAGATGGACCGGGGCGCCGATGCCGATCACCGGGTGCTTGAGACGGACGCGGATTTGAAACGCGTCGTTGCCGCCTTCGAGCCAATTGCCGAGCATCACCCGTGCGGCCGGCGATGCGTCGACGTCGTCCAGAGACTCCCAGAGGACTCCGGCCCGGCGGCCATCGGCATGCTCATCGGCAAGCTGCTTCTTGAGCAGCTCGGTTGCCAGCCGGCGGACGATACGGCGGGAGATCCGCTCGGCAAACGCCTCGGGCGACATGCCTGACAGCCGGCAGAACATCGCGGACACGCGCCGGGCCGCCTCGGTGTTCCAGAGGGAAACGCGACCGGCAACCTGGAGCACGTCCGTCGGCGTCAGACCGCAGCGCTGGATGGCGTGGCGGCTCTCGAGGCGATCCACGCCGAGAAACTCCCACCGCCGCGCCGATAGTCGGATGGCCAGCTCTTCGAGGCTGCGAGGCCGCTCGGCCAGCAGTTCGAGTATCCGCGACTCCTCGCGAGTACAGCCGTCGTGGCGAGCGTGGCCATTCAGCGCCAGAAGTTCCATCGGTCGCGTGGACGTGCGAAAGCGGTCGAGGTGATCTTCCAGCCAGTCGAGAGCCGCAAGCGCGTTTCCATTGCGGTAGAGCCAGGAAACGGGAGCCACCCGCTGCGGACCGATCATCACTTCGGCCTTGTCCAGGACAATGAGGCTGTCGCCGCCGAGTCCGAGCGTCCGCATGTCGAGGGCCCGGACGTGGGTCCGCCAAGGGCCAACGGTCGCCCCATGCTCGCACGTGGCGACTCGGCCGCCGCGAATCGTGGCGGTGTCGGTCGTGGTGCCGCCCATATCGACGACGACCGCATCGGTCAGCCGGGCCAGGTAGCTCGCTCCCGCGACGCTGGCTGCCGGGCCGGAGAGGATCGTTTCGATCGGGCGCCGCCGGGCGACGGGCAGGCTCATCAGCGAGCCGTCACTCTTGACCACCATCTGAGGCGCTTCGATCCCACGGCGGCGGAGCGAAACCTCCACGTCATCGAGAAACGACTGCAAGCAGGGGATAATACCGGCATTCAGGGCCGCCGTCACCGCGCGGACCCGATAGTTCAGCCCCTCGGAGACTTCGTGGCCGCACGTGACGTGCAGCCCGGTCTGCTCGTGGAGGATTGCCTTGGCAGCCAATTCGTGGGCCGGGTTGGCGTGGCTTGCGTAGCCGGCCACGGCGAACGCTCCGACCTCGTGCTGCCCGAGCATCTCCGCGGCCACGCGGCCGATCTGGCCGGGATTGATCGGCGTGATCTCGCGGCCGTCGATCTCCAGCTTGCCCTCGAGCACGGCAATCGGCCGATAAGCGATGTGCGACGGATCCCAGAGCCCATAGGGAGGGAAGATCAGCAGGCCGACCTTCTGGCCGCGACCTTCGACGATGGCGTTGGTGGCCAGGGTCGTCGAGATGGTCACCAGGTCGACCTGCGCGAGCCGGCCGGGATCGAGCCGGTCGAGGGCCTCGGAGATGCCGACCGTGAAGTCCCACTTCGTGGTGAGCGCCTTAGCCTTTTCGAGCACTTCGTCGTCGGCAAAGTCATAGAGGACCACGTCGGTGTACGTGCCCCCGGCATCGATCCCCAGGCCCAGTCGAACAGGAGAGGACTGCGGCGGTTCGGCCGGGGAATCGTCGAAGACGAGCGTATGGTCGCGGTCGGCATCGGCATACTCCGTTTCCCAAACCGGTACCGCCTTGAGTGTCTTGGAAAGCGGATCGTAGGCGGTCACGTGGTGCGGCGGGACGAGGAGGATCTCGTCGGTCGAATGGCGGGCGAGAAGCAGCTTCTTGAGAAGTTCGTCGGAGCCGGCGATTTCCTCGTATTTCCATCCAAAGGCATCCGCCATGGCGCGGGCGATCTCCGCGTAGCGGCTCTTTGCTTTGGCGCCGGTGTCGATGAAGGCCGCGCGCTGGTAGTTGCGCTGCCAGCTCGTAAGAAAACGGCGGATCGCTTCGGCGTTTTCCTCGCCGTACGTGGCAACGAGCCGCGAAAAGGTGTAGCAGTCGGGGCCGCAGCGAATCTCTCCCTCGGCGGACTGCGGCTGGGCCTTGCCTTCAACCCAGCCGGCGGAAATGTAATACGTGCCGGGGTACCTCGCGAACTGTTCCCGATAGGCGGCGTCGGATCCGAGGAACAGGGCGATGCAGTCGTTGACCCGGGGGATGACCAGGGGGACGTTACGCGCATGGATGCCGACGCTTCCCATCCCACAGACCCCGTATCCGACGACGATCCGCTCACCGCGGCCCAAAGCCGATGCCTGGTCGATCGCCTCCTGCAAACGGCATCTGAGTTCGTGCGGACGGTCGTGAAGACCGCCGGGCAGGAAATCGGTCGTGAGCCGAAGGCCGAGGCGGCGAGCGATCTGGTCGAAATCGACGGCGAGCACACCGCAGCCGATGACGTGGACGGATTCGGTCATGTCGGTTATGGAGCCGAGTCAAGATGGCAATAGGGGAATTTTTTATTATGGTCGACGCGTGCGGGCTCGTGCAACTATACTCAGGGGCAGACTTTTCGGCCCTAACAAAACGGGACTGGCTCCCGGTGAATTATCGAGAAGCGGTGGAGCAAGGAGAGTGCGAGAGTGCCTGTCCCCGTTTGTTCGGGCCTCTTAGGCGGTTCAGGAGGTGCCAGCAGGATGCCGATCGATCGCTGCGAGGTCGTGCGGCGGGTTGCGAGCGGCAGGTTCTGTCTGGGCCTCGCAACGACCATTTCCCCTGAGGAGGTTGTCCCATGTTCCTGACCACGCGTCGCGGCTTTCTCCGACAGTCCACTGCTCTCGGCCTGGGCCTGACCGCGGCAGCCGCGCGCGGGGCGCCGGCGCTGAACGACAAGATCAGCGTCGCCTGCATCGGCGTGCGCGGGCGGGGCAATTCGGTGATGAACAGTTTCGCAGCGGAGCCGGACTGCGTCGTCACGCATATCTGCGACGTGAACGAGTCGACTCGCCGGCAGCGGGCGTCGGAGATGAAGGAGAAGACCGGGCTCATGCCCAAGCAGGTCAACGACTACCGCACGTTGTTGGAGGACGAGTCGGTCGACGTGTTCATGGTCGCCACGCCCGATCACTGGCACGCGCTGCCCACGATCCACGCCTGCCTCGCCGGCAAGGACGTCTACGTCGAGAAGCCCGCCAGCCACAATATTCGCGAGGGCAAGGTAGCCGTGGCTGCCGCGCGGAAGCACAACCGCATGGTGCAGGTCGGCACCCAGATCCGCAGCGCCCCTTTCATGCGCGATGCCATTGCCTACATCCAGAGTGGTGGGTTGGGAAAGGTGATCTTTGGAAGGGCCTGGGAGACGTGTCGCAATGGTGCCGTACACCTTGCCCCGGATAGCCAGTCGCCGGCAGAACTTGACTACCACTTGTGGCAAGGCCCGGCGCCGGAGCGGCCGTACAACCGGTCGATCGTCGGCGGGGCCTGGCGGTGGCTCTTCGACTACGGCACGGGCGATCTGGGCAACGACGGCGTGCACCGCATTGACTACTGCCGGTGGGTGATGGGGCTGGAGGCGATGCCTCAGGCTATCTGCTGTTCCGGCGGCAAGTTCTTCTTCGAAGACGATCAGCAGTGGCCGGACACGCAACTGATCACCTTCGAATATCCCGGCAAGATCGTCGAGTACGAGATGCGGCTGTGGTCCCAGCCGAGGTTGTTCGGGATCACCGAAGGGGCGGCGGTATACGGAGAAAACGGCTGGATCCTGCTGACGAACAACTCCTGGACGGCGTACGACGGCGCCGGAAAGGTGGTCAAGCAGGGCGATGGCAACTCGAGCCAGACGCAACAGGCCCATATCCGGAATTTCCTCGACGCGGTCCGCAGCCGAAAGCGCGAATCGCTCAACCAGGAGATTTATTCGGGGCACGTCAGCACCGTGATGTGCCACGCCGGGAACATTTCCTGGCGGACGGGTAAGAAGCTCCGCCTGGACCCCGCGACGGAAACATTCGACGACGAGGAGGCAAACCAATACGTCGGCCGCGAGCACCGGAAGGGATTTGAGTTGCCGGAGGTCCGTTAAGACGGCCTCGGCCGAAGCCCGAGTTGTTCCGCCAGCCTTGCGTAGACATCACGCGACGCGGGAATGCAGGGCAACAGCCGGTCCGTGTGCTCTGCGACCCAGGGATCGGTTGCGGCCGTAGACACAAGTCCGCCGCCGATGCCAAACAGAAATCGCCACTCGTCGGTACGATGACGGCCATAGGACTCCAGTGCGTCGGCCGACCCCTTGCCTCGCAACGCCGAGCTGATCGCTTCGGCGAGCGACTGGGCTTCGCGGAAACCGATGTTCATGCTCTGCATGCCTACGGGGCTGGTGGTGTGGCCCGCGTCGCCGGCAAGCCAAAGCCGCCGCTGACCGAACCGTTCCGCCAGGCGGCGCTCGAAGCGAACGGCAATCTGCCATTGGATCTCCTCGATGCTGCCGCGAAACCAACCCGCGTTTTCGGCCGCCAGGGTCCGCAGCCGTTGTGCCGCAATAACCGGAAACTCCGCCCCGCCGACCTCCTGGACGATTACCCGGTCTTTCTTCCGCGTTGACGCGGGAAGATTGAAGTCGGCGAGTTGAAAGCTCCAGCGGCAGAGGCCATCCGGCAACGGCCAAAGGACGTTCGTGCCGGTCCGGGTGAATGCGACCCGCATCTCCTTGCCCAGTTCCGCGTCCGTGCGGAACTCGAAGACGGCGAAATGCTGGGGCGGTTGCATCTCGGCGAACTCAATCCCCAACGACCGGCGGACGGTGGAGCGATGGCCGTCTGCGCCGATAACGAACGGGGCACGCACTTGGATCGTGTTGGCGATGACCCACTCCGTGCGCGCGACCGCGTATCCGGCGGATTGCTTCTCGAGGCGGTGGATGGTCGCCGAGACCTGCTTTTCGTTCTGTTCCAGCCGGGCGACCTCGTGGTTCCACTGGACCTGGACTCCATGATCCTCAAGGGCTTTCTCCAGGACGCGTTCGAGCCGATCCTGAGGCATCACGGCCATGAAAGGGAAGGGACCACCCGGATCCAAGAGCCGCATCTCCGTTCGCCGGGCTTTCGCGTCGTACAGCCCCACGGTATCGACACGATGGGCTTGCTCGAGAATCGCGTTGGCAAGCCCCAACTCCTCAAGGAGCTGGAGCGAATGGCCATGCAAAGCAAGGGCGTAGCTATGGGCGCCAGTGCGCCACTCGCGGTCGACAATCTGCACGCGAACGCCTTGCTTCGCCAACGACAACGCTGCAAAAAGACCCACCGGCCCGGCACCGACCACCAAGACTTCCGGATTGTCACGAGCGAACATGGCAGGGCCTCGCGAGATTGGACGACTGTTATCCTGATTCTCGCGGCAGGGCGGCTGGTGTCAACTGCCGGACAGCCAGTGCGAGGGGGTATCTCTTCTTCGGTCCGTGATGCCGCAAGACGGAACGAGGCCCTTTGCCGGAACGAAGAAACCGCATCCGGTTGATCATCCCCTTGCATTTTCTAGCCGATCCTTCAAATTGGGACGAAAGTCTTCAGTTCACAGCCCTTCGAGTTCTCGCGATGCGTATTGAACATATCGGCTACATGGTGGGCGACCCGACGGCGGTCGCACAGTGGTACGTCCAGCATCTAGGCTTCTGCATTCGCCGCAAGATGGACAAACCGCCGTACACGCACTTTCTGGCCGATGGTTCGGGCCGCCTGATGATCGAGATCTATAACAACCCTCGAGCGACCGTGCCCGACTATGCGTCGCTCGATCCTTTGGTGCTCCATCTTGCCTTCACCGTCGAAGACGTCGACGGCACGCGCGACGAGCTCCTGAATGCGGGGGCTTCCGCGGTCGGGGAAGTCGAACTGACTGCGGCTGGAGACCGCTTGGCGATGCTCCGAGACCCCTGGGGCTATCCTATCCAGCTCTGCCGACGGGATGAGCCGATGATCTAGCTCGGGGCAGCTCGGGACTCCGTCTCCTGAATCCTCCAAACTGGGCGAGCTGCACTCTCGATGGACATCATCTAACCGCTCGGGCGAACTAGATCTCGGCACCCCTTCCTCTAGGTGGGAGTCGGTTGTTTCGCACTGCCGTTGACAACTCGGGACGGAGGCGGCACGCTTGAGTGTGAGTCTCGGGGAACCACGCTCTTCTCAAATCCATGAAAACTCGAAAACAACGCCCTTTCGCTCCTCTATGCCAACTACAGCTTCCGAGCCATTGCGGCCCGTGCAGCCTTTCCGCATGTCTGTTTATCCTGGGGATTTCCGCGACGCAGACGCAGTTGGCGGCGGCGGCCGGCAAGTCGGTGAGCGTGTTCACGCATGGGGTGGATGAGCGCGGCCTGCGGCGCGCCGCCCGGGCATTCGGAGTCCGATCGGACTTTGTTCTGCTGGACGACCGCAGCAAAGGAAAGGAATTCGCTCGCCGGTTGCGGCTGCACCTTCGCCAAGGCAATCCTGCCATTCTGCTCTCGAAGCATTTTGACCACTGGGTGGCGGTCATCGGCTACCTGACCAGGCAACGCAAGTTCATCATCGTCGATCCCAAGGAGAAGACCGTTTTTTTTCGATGGTCCGAGGCGACTCTGATCCGCAACGCGTGGAATGTCGCGTCGGGGGGAGATTCGTACGAACCGGATCAATACTTCGCCATCTTGTTGAGCCACGAAGACGGCCAGCCTCCGAAGTGGCAAATTTCGGAGTCTTGGCTCCGCCTGTGTGAACGCGGTTCCGCGGATACGGCCGAGGGGATGGCAAACGATCTGGCGGAAATGGCCGCTCTGGCGAGCCCCGATGGTCGCCAGATCGAAGAAGGGCCGTTTCTGGCGGAGTTTCTGGAAAACAACGAGGAACTCATTATGGATAGCATTACCCATTGGGCGGGTGGAAACGGCCAGCGAACCCGCGGCGATCTCCGCACGTTCTATCGGGACTACACGACGGTAGCGAGCTCCTCGGGAATCCGGATCTCCCCGGATACCGACACGACATTCTTGGCCGCGCAGCTCACCGCTCTTCTGTGCAGCTATTGGTGGGGGGCGAGATTCTGAGGATGGCGTTCGGCGGCGAGCTTCACGACCCGGCTGCCCACCGCGCCATAGCAGTATCCGGCCTTTGACGCGGCCAGAGCGATGCTTGCGTCGGCACTGATGTCGGCGTTGGGGTTAATGTCGATCACGTAGAAGACGCCGTCGCGGAAACGGACGTCGATCCGTCCGTAATCGCGACATCCGAGGGCCTGATAGGCCGCTCTTGCCGTCGCTTCGAGGCTCTCCCGCTCGTCTTCGGAGAGCCGGGCCGGGACCCAGGTCTTGATCTTCTGATAGGCCTCCGACTCCGGAACGAACTTCGCATCGTAGGAACAGAGGTGTTTGCGCATGTCGTCCAGGGCCGTGAAGTCCCGTTCGACTGCGGGCAATACCTCCACCTGTTCATTCCCCCAAACGGGAACGTGGAACTCGGGGCCGTCGATGAAATCCTCGACCAGGGCCGGCTGATCGAACGTCTCCAGGACGTAAGCCACCCGCCGGCTGAGCTCCCGGGGGTCGGAAACCACGGCCCCGGCGTCGACACCGACGCTGCAATGCTCCCAGGCCGGTTTCACGATCGCCGGGAAGACGTCCCACGGCGGCACGCGGGCCGATTTACAGAGGGTCCACCGCGGGGTAGCAATGCCGTGCGAATCCAGCAGACGCTTTACCTGCGGCTTGTCGTAGCTCAGTTCCAGGGTTTCCGCCGATGCGCCGGTATACGTGAAATCGAGCTGTTCCAGCGTTTCGGCCACCAGCGCATCGCTGCGACTGACCCCGGGAAGGCCCTCGCACCAGTTGAAAACGAGAACGTCGCGCGGCCGATAGGGTGAAAGCGCTCCGCGAAGGTCGCGATCGGCTACCGGCAACAGCGAAACCGAATGGCCCTGTCGCCGCATGGCAAAACCGAGACGGCGACTTTCGCGGTCGACTTCTGCCTGTTCCGCGGGTGTCCATAATGGATCGATGTCGTAAATCAGCAGAACAGGCAGCTCGGCTGCTGTTTCCATTACGGTTGTCCTGGTGTCAGGTGTCGTGATCCTTTGCTCTTACTGAGCGGCCCACGAAGCGATGCTTACCGGATTCTCCTCCTTTATTCGGACAATCATAAGATGACAATGCAATTTCGACAACGGTTTTCTTGGACAAAGGCAAAAAAAACTTCACCGTTGCCGCTAGCGAAGCGCCGGAAGCGAGCTTCTCCGTGCAATACGGTTGGCGATTCGGCTATCGAAGATACGCTGTCCCCGTCGAGAGCGGCTGCGGTCGCGGCAGAGAAGGCCCGGCTTTCTGCAAGGCCTCCAGGACCGACTGTCGCGTGTAGCCGTCGATCAGCGCAATCGGATTGTTGGGATTACGGCCTGGAAACACGGCGACTACGGGGACCTGCTTGCTTCCCAGCAACTTCAGCATTTCCGTGACCTCCGGATCGGCGTTTGTCCAGTCCGCCTTCAGGGTCACAACGTCCAGGGCGTCGACGAGGCGGCGGACCTCGTCCGTGTTGAGGTAGGCCGCCTCCAGGGTCTTGCAGGTCAGGCACCAATCGGCCGTGAAATCGATCAAAACCGTCTTGCCCGCGGCGACCAACTGCTCGAAATAGGGTCGACTGAACGCCTGCCACGGCAGGCCGTCTGTGTCGGGGGACTTGCTGGGCGGCTCGGCCATGGCGGCCAGCGGAGTCCCGGCCGCGGCGGCTTCCGCAAGCCGCTCGGTGCTCCGCTGGTCGATCCGCTTCTCAAAACGGCTTGCCATCTCATCGGCCAGCCATCCGAAGGAGACGAGCCAGGCGATCCCCGTGATCGCCAGGGCCGAAAGCCATCCTCGGATTCGCGTGCCCGCATCGGCGGTGTACGGCACCCGGCCGATCCACCAGCAAGCAAACCAGATCCCGAACAGCAAGGCAACCGTCGGCACCACGTATTCCCAGGAGATAACCGTCAACAGGAAGACGACCGTGCCCATCAGCACAAATCCCATGATTTGCTTGAAGGTTTCCATCCATGCGCCCGGCTTCGGCATCCAACGCATCAAGCCGGGAAATGCCCCGATCAGCAGGTACGGACTGGCCATTCCCAAGCCGATTGCGGTGAATACACCGTAGATGATCGGGCGGGGCTGATAGACCGCCCAGGCCAGCGCGCTTCCGAGAAACGGGGCGCTGCAGGGCGTGGCGAGAATGGTGGTAAGCACTCCCTTCGCAAACGCGCCGCCGGCGCCCTCGCGCTGGGCCAAGGCGCTGGCCCGGCCGCTGCCGACGAACCCGGGGATCGGGATCTCCCAGACCCCGAGGAAACTCAGTCCCATGGCAAACACAATGGCCGCCAGGGTGATGTTGAACTCCTTGATGCTGAACAGTTGCCCCCACCCGAATCCCAGAAAGGCGGCCAGTGTCGCCAGCACGAGAAATACGGAGAGCAGGCCGGCGGAATACCAGATATTCAGCAGCAGGGCCTGTCTGCGGCTGTGGCCCGCCTGTTCGACAAAGGAGAGGATCTTCAGGCCGATCACGGGCAGCACGCACGGCATGAGGTTCAGGATCAGCCCGCCGACAAAGCCCAGCAGAAGCGCCAGCGGTAGAGAGGTCTCGCGGAGTTTCGCCTGCTCGTCGACGACAACCGCCTCAGGATTGAAGGCTGGGGCACCCTGCCCTCCGGAGCTGTCTTGTGCGTCCGCACGCGGCACGTCCGCTGCGTCTGGCGCCACGTCCGCCTTTTCCGCCGTCTCTTGCTTCTCTTCCGGCAGGGGCAAACCGGGCCCAAACGCCGCCGTAAACGGCAATCGCTCGGGCGGCAAACAACTGTTCGGATCGCAGGGCTGGAGGCGAACGGTACCCTCGATTTTCACATTTGCCGGATCGATACCGGCGGCGAATTCGATGGGGGCGTACCAAACAACCCTGTCGTAATGGCTTTCCACCATCAGCCCGCCGAAGGCCTCTTCCTTCTTCTTCTTCGGCGGAGGGCTCGCCTCGAAGTCGCCCGTGAGACGATACTGCGCAGATTCAGCGAGGGTGATCTTGGTCGCGACCGGACCGCCGGGCGGCTGGGTTATGGAATAGACATGCCACGTCGGCTTCATGGTCGCCGCTACGAACAGACGCGCGGGCTTCTCGGGCGTGGCCACGGAAAACTGCGCTGCAACGACCACCGGGGGGGCTTCCTCTTGCCCGGATGCGCCAGCTCTTCCAAACGGGCCAACGCTGAACTGAGCGATGGCGGGCGCTGCCAAAGCAAACGTGCCAAGGGCGAGAATTATGGTTGAGAAAACTCGTCGAAGTGGCTGTCGCATGCGTGATCCTCTGACTGAAGGTTCCGTCCTGATTACCACACGGAAGCTCTCATGTCCATGCGGGAGACACAATCCTACACGTCCTTGAGCCCAGAGTGTGTCTGTTTATATGTCGATGCGCCATCGGTCGAATAGGTTACGGCACAGGCACGCGCCGAAAGAGGGGGGCGTCCCCGGTTGGGACAAGTAGGGCTCTTCCGTGCGCTGTCCAGACCATCACCGATTATCCCCGGGTGATGAAAAAGGGGCTGGATCCGCACGACCTTGTATCGTCACTCCATCAACCCCTATTATTTGCAGTGCCTTTCCCCTTTTCCATCAGCTCCATCGGGCCATATTATATCAGGCCCCGCTGCACCGCCAGCAAGGTGTGTCAGCCGCCGGAGAATGTCGTCCAACCGGCCGGGTACTGCTTCCTTGGATTCAAACTGGCGCCGCTGCCCGTAGATCCAGTCGATCCAATTCAGGCCCGACATAAGCACGGCACTCCGATCGAATGCTTCGACAAGGGTCTGTTCCGTCCCAGTCAACGGACGAACCGCCTGGTACGCGTCCATGCCTTCCCTGCACAATGAGGGGTCATCACCAGCCATGCTTCCCAATAGCCGTGCAACGTCGGTCGCGACGTTGTCAATTCGCATTGACCCGAAGTCGACAAGCCCCGATACCTGGTCGTCGACGAAGAGGACGTGGTCGTGCCAAATATCTCCGATCACGACTTGGCGAGGAACCTCCGTACGGGAAGCACGCGACAACGTGCTCAACACCCCGCCTGCGGCACTGGGAACGAGATTGAGAATGGCGCTGACGCGTGGCATGAGTTCCGGCCACACTTCGTGACGCACCGATTCCATCAAGTCGGCCAACCCACCACCGATCCACCGTTGAAGCTGTTCGAGCCGGCTGCAAATGCCCGGGGAGTGGCCCGGTTGAGGATCCGGAATGGGAAAGCTCTCCGACGCTCGGTGAAATTCAGCCAGGGCCTGCATCGCCGCACGAAGCCGCGGGATAGCGGGGTTCTCACGGAAATCGGCTATGCCCCGCAACCAGGGCGATACTTCCCAGAAATAGCCCCCGTGGCGAACAAATCCGGCTTGCATTCGGGTCTCGCGGGGCAGCGGCACGCGTTCGAAGCCTTCCAGGGTAACATGCCACAGGGCGGCCTGGATGAACTGGAGCTGCTCGGCAGTTGGACTCTCTTTCGGCCACCGGCGCAGGCACAACCGTCCGGCTGCGGTGTGCAGACGCCAGAATCGGGCCCCGCTGAACCCTCCCGCACAGCCAAGCTCTTCCACTCGGTAGGGCCGGTATTCGGCGGGATATTCGGCGAGAATTGGCGCGAGGTCGAATTCCGCCGTCATACATCTGCTCCTTGACGGTGAGACAGGGGCGGTCTGGTCCGATGCAAAAGAGGCCGGCACCGCACACAATAGCGGGTGAACGGGACCGAATATAGAAGGTCTTGCAGCGCCGGTCCCCTTTTTCACTTGTCGGTGGCACGGGTGCGGTCGGCACTTGGCTGTCGATCGAAAGCGGTTGTCCCGCTATTCTAGCCGATCGTACGCCGTCGGGCAGGCGGCGACGCCCCGATGTGCTTGCGTCGGTGGCCGGCGGTTGTTTAGAACAATACAGACTGGTGCCGTTTTCCGTCAGAGGAGGGCTGGTCCCTTGCGTTCGAAGTCGACCGGGCGATCTCGTTACGATGTTCTCGGCTTTGGCGCGATCGCCGTCGACGATCTGCTGTATGTCGACGGGTACCCCCCGGCCGACAACAAGGTCCGCGTCGTGTACCGCGAGCGGCAGTGTGGAGGATTGACTGGTACGGCGCTGGTCGCCGCGGCGAGGCTCGGCGCTCGTTGCGGGTACGCGGGTACGCTGGGCGAAGATCCTTTGTCGGACGAGGCCGCCGGTTCGCTGCGCCGCGAAGGAATTGATCTCCAACTGTGTGTTCGCCGGCCGGAGGCGAGGCCGGCCCACTCTACGATCATCGTCGACCGTGCGCACACCACTCGGACAGTCTTTTCGAGCCTCGGCGGCGCTCTCGGCCCCGATCCCGAACTGCCCGAGCCGTCGAGGATTCGAGCGGCGACGGTACTGCTGGTGGACCACCACGGCCTGCGTGGAACCCTGCGGGTTGTGAGGATCGCTCGCAGGCATGGCATTCCGGTGGTAGCCGACTTCGAACGGGATGCCGGCCCCGGGTTCCAGCGTTTGCTTTGGCTTGTCGACCATTTGGTGATCTCGGAGCGATTTGCCGGCCAACTGACCGGAGGAGCCGATCCGGCAACGGCTGCGGAGCTGCTTTGGCATCCGGTCCACGCTGCGGTGGTTGTCACCTGTGGAGGCGCCGGCTCGTGGTATGTGTGTGGTTCGAGCGGCACGGCGCGCCACCAGCCGGCGTTTGCGGTCGAGGCTGCCGACACCACCGGCTGCGGCGACGTCTTCCACGGGGCCTACGCGGCCGCGCTGTCCGAAGGCATGCCGGTGCCGGAAAGCGTGCGGTTCGCTTCGGCCGCCGCGGCTTTGAAAGCCAAGGCACGCGGAGGACAAGCGGGGATTCCCGGCCGGCAAGCAGTGGACCGCCTTCTTGCGCAAGGCGGGCGAGTCTTGTCGGGGCGGGAGCCAAGGGGTCGGGAGTCCTGCCGCCGTTGCTATCGGCGCGAGCATTCGACAGAATGAATACCATCGGGCAGGCAGATTTTGGAGCAAGCGATGATGCGCAGCGCTGCGGCGGTAAGAGCTTGGTTTCGAGGCCCCCAATTATCGGACAATCCCGAGCGGACGTTCCGATTCCATCTCGCCTACGCGGTGCTCGACGGCACGGCGGGCGGCATCCTGCTCAATGCGCCGATCGTGGCGATCAAGGCGTTCGACGCGGCGAATTGGCACCTCCCGCTAAGGGAACTGTACTCCGGCATCGGAATGATCGCCGCGGTCTACCTCGGAAGCTGGATGGCGTCGCGCCGAAAAATGCCGTTCGTGTTCGTGCCGGGAGTGCTGGCGGGCGTGAGTACTCTGTTGATGGCCGGAGTGACGGACAGCGCTTTCGCCTTCCTCACCATGCTGGGTATCGGCGCGATGTTCGAGAACATCACCCGACCCGCGGTAACCACGATCCTCCGGCTGAATTACCCGGTCCAGCAGCGCGGTCATGCGACGGGCGAGGCGCGAAAATGGTCCTCGCTCGCTTTTGTCGCATCCAGCCTGGTCTCGGCAATTCTCCTGCAGGTCGCCGCCGACTACCAGCAGGTACGTGCCGCGCTCGAGCCTCAGAATTCGGTGGGCATGCTCATCGGTTGGACGACCGCCCACGCGGCGCATCTGCTGATGGTGCTGGCCGGGGTGCTGAGCATTTCGAGCTTCGTCTGCTTTCGCCGAATCCGGGTCGAAGAGGACCCCCACCAACAGCGCCATGATTTGAGGCCCGAGTTCGGCAAGACCTTTCGCGCCGCGTTGGGCGTGGTGGCGGCCGATCGGCGCTATCGCCGCTACCTGTTCGGCTGCTTTCTCGACGGGTTCTTTCAGATGCTCTATCTTCCGCTGATCTGGGTTTTCCTGAGCAAAGAACTCGGATTCGGCTACGTCGGGTGCAGCGCCCTGATGCACGCCGTTCCCGCCCTGGTCGCATTCGCAACCACCGGCCTGATCGGACGAGTGCTCGACCGCACCAATCCTTGGATTTCCTGGGCGGGCATCCGGTTCGTCTGGGGACTGGATGCCATTCTGCTGGCAGCTACACCCTATGCCGCGACCGTATTTCCGCCGGCGCTGGTGATGCTGCCGGTCGCCGGTCGCGTGCTCCGCGGCAGTGTTCAGGGCGGATGGTGGATCCTTTGGTGGCAGATCGGCGTCACGCATTTCGCTCCGCCCGGAGGAGACACGAGTCGCTATATGGGCATCATGGCATTTCTCCACGGAGCAATCCGCCTGACCGCCTCCGCCGCCGGGATGGCGCTGGTTGCAATGGCGATCTCTCCGGCGACTCTCATTGCGCTGGGCGGGCTCGGCGTCATTCTTTCCGGCGTGTATTCTCTCGTGAACGGATTGCGGGAACGCCGCGACCTGCACCTGGAATCCCCCGCCGATTTCGAGCGGCAGTTTGACGAACTGGATGTGGTTCCGGACCGCTTCGAGCCCGCGGCCCCGTAGAAGGCCAATGAATGATCAAACGCTGCCGGAGTTTCGAGACAGAGATCCAACTTTGAGGAGGCAAACAATGGGCAACGCAATACGGCTGGCGGTTGTCGCCGCGGTCTTGCTCCTGGCGGCTTCGGCGGCCGTGGCTGCAAAACCTGTTCAGCAGATCTTCGTCGCACCCGGTGGCAAAGATGTGTGGTCGGGGCGATTGGAAAAGGCGAATGCGGACGGGACCGACGGCCCGGTCGCATCGCTCGCAGGCGCACGCGATGCCGTGCGGAAACTCAAGACGGACGGCCTGAAGGGGCCCCTATCCGTCGTTGTTGCCGGCGGGGTTTACCCTTTCACCGAACCGGTGACCTTCACGCCGGAAGATAGCGGCACCCAGGACGCCCCGATTGCTTACGAGGCCGCTGTGGGCGCCCGGCCGCTGTTTCACGGTGGCCGCGTCATCGGCGGATGGACGCAAGGGGCCGATGGCATCTGGACCGCTAAGGTCCCCGACGTGGCTGAGGGCAAGTGGTATTTCGAGCAACTCTGGGTAAACGGCCGGCGGGCCATCCGAGCCCGTGAACCGAATCAGTTCTATCACTACATGGCCCGCAAGGTCACGTACGGCATCGACCCGCTCACCGGCAAGCCGGCCGATCTTCAGAGCCGGGCGTTCGGAGCGAAGCCCGAGGACATCCGGCCGTTGCTGAATATCCCTTCGGAGCGGATCCAGGACGTCGCGCTGATCGCCTACCATTCCTGGGCGACGGGGCTGCACCGGATCGCTTCGATCGACCCCAAGACGAACATCGTCGTCACCACCGGGCCTGGGCGCTGGCCGTTCTTCCGCTGGGGAGCGAGCCAGCGATATCACCTGGAAAACTTCCGGGCGGCCCTGGACGAGCCGGGCGAATGGTATCTGGATCGCAACGGGATCCTCAGCTACAAACCGCGGCCCGGCGAGGACATGAGCCAGGCCGAGGTCGTCGCCCCGGTCGCCGAGGGTTTTCTCCGATTCCAGGGCGATCCGACGCTCGGCATGTACGTGGAACACCTGACGTTTCGCGGCTTGAGCTTCCGCTACGGCCAATACATCCTGCCGCCGGAGGGCCACAGCGACGGCCAGGCCGCCGCGAGCATCGAGGCGGTCGTTCAGGGCCACGGCGCCCGCCACGTGGCGATCGAGGATTGCGAGATCGCCCATATCGGCACCTATGCCATCTGGTTCTGGCGGGGCTGCCGCGACTGCCGCGTGCAACGCTGTTCCATCCACGACCTGGGAGCCGGTGGCGTGCGGATCGGCCAGGGCTGGGAGATGGACAACTCGCCGGAGTCGGAATTGACCCGAGGGATCACGGTCGACAACAACATCATCCGCCAGGGCGGGAGAATCTTCCGCGAAGCGGTCGGAGTGTGGATCGGCCACTCGGGCCACAACCGGGTCACCCATAACGAGATCGCCGACTTCTTCTACACCGGGATTTCCGTCGGCTGGCGCTGGGGTTACCGCGACAGCCACGCACACCACAACACGATCGACTTCAACCACATCCATCACATCGGCTGGGGTGTCTTGAGCGACATGGGCGGCGTTTACACGCTCGGGCCTTCGCCGGGCACGACCGTGTCGAACAACCGCATCCACGACGTGTACAGCTACGATTACTATGGCCGCGGCGGATGGGGGCTGTACAACGACGAGGGCTCCAGCGAGATCGTCATGGAGAACAACCTCGTCTACAACACCAAGACCGGCGGCTACCACCAGCATTACGGCCGAGATAACATCATCCGCAACAACATCCTGGCCGAGTCGATGGACGGCCAGATCCAACGCTCGCGCAAAGAAGATCACGTTTCCTTCCACTTCACCAACAATATCGTCTATTGGAACAACGGCAGTCCGCTGTTGGGGCGTCCTGCGACCGATGAGAACGTGGTGTTTCGCCACAACCTTTACTGGAATGAAGCCGGAAAGGTCGATTTCAATGGACTGACGCTCCAGCAGTGGCGGGAGCTTCCTGGCGGAAAGGGCGCCGGATCGATCGTTGCCGACCCGATGTTCGTCGATCCGCAGCGGGGAGATTTCCGGCTCAAGCCGGGCTCGCCTGCGGAGAAGATCGGATTTGTGCCCTTCGACTACAACAAGGCGGGCGTTTACGGCGATCCGCAGTGGGTGATCCTGGCGGCAAACCTCGATCTTCCGGCGGTCCAGTTCGCCGATCCGCCACCGCCGTTGCCGCCGCTGGAGGTACATGATGATTTTGAGGCCGCGCCAGCGGGTTCGGATCCGGCGGGCGCTGCGCGCGCGCACGACGGCGGTCGGGGCAGCCAGGCCTACGTGCACGTGATCAAGGGAATGGGCGCCGGCGGTTCCAACGGGTGCCTCAAATTCCAGGATGCGGCGGGCCTCGACCACCCCTATAATCCCCACTTCTATTTTTCCCCGGGGCACCGAAGCGGAACGACGCGCCTCGCCTTCGATTTCCGCATCGAGAAGGATTCGGTCTGGTTCATGGACTGGCGCAACGACGCCCAGCCGTATCGAGTTGGGCCACATCTGTCGGTGAGGGACGGAAAACTGACCGGGCCGGGATTGAAGCCGATCGAACTGCCGGCGGCTCAGTGGGTGCACGTAGAAATGTCGGCAGCCCTCGGCGGCGACTCCACGGGCACCTGGAGTCTCGCACTAACGGTTGCGGGCCGGCCGCCGCTTAAGCTCGATAGTCTCCCCTTTGTTCACAAGGACTTCGGCTCACTCACATGGCTCGGCTTCTGCAGCACGGCGGATCATGCCACGGCGTTCTATCTCGATAATATCGAACTGACAACTACGGGACCAGACCAGTGAAGAAGACTTTGACGATCCTCCATTGCTTCGCTTTCTTGCTCACGCTTTTCACCCTCTGTCTGGCCGCCGGTATGTTGCGCGGTCAGACCGCTTCGTACACGCGTGTCCCGCTGGGCGGCGGCGAGCAAGGGGCCCAGGGCCTGACCGCCGTCCCGCTGCCTCGCGTCACCACGTCCGCTGAAAAGATCGCGGCGACGAAAGATGCGCCGGCGGGCACGCAACTGCGAGTGGAGAAAGCCGGCGAAGAACGGCGAATTGCCGCTTTGGAGGGAAAGCCATCCGGGCCCGTCACTGAGAAGATGGCGCTGGAGCTGCAGTTCCGGCTGAAAACCGACCGGCAGGAGTTGCCGCAACTGGCCGTGTTGGCCATGGAGCGGGACGGAGGCGTGTGGTACCGCACAGTGGAAATCAGTCCGCCGGCAGGACGCACGGTTAACATGCGAGTGCCGCTAAGTCGGCCGTTTACGCGCGCGGTTTTTGCCGACGATTCCGACGAGACGATCCGGTGGAACCAGGTCGAGCGAGTCTGGGTCGCGATGCTGATCGACGAGCCCATTCAAGCCACGCTGGATCTCACGCGTGCCGTGTTCACCGATGAACCGTTTCGGCCGACGTCTGCTCATGTGGTGGAGGGGACCTGGGATTCGGCGCACGATCCGGCCGTGAAGGATCAGATCACGGTGGAAAACTCGGACCCGGGAGGCGGACCGTGCATGGTTTACCGCTTTACGATGCCGGGCGGCCGCCATATGTACGCCATCCCGCGAGTACCGGTGAGCGTCGAGGAATTGGAGGGCTACTCGGGCCTCCGGTTCACGTACCGGGCCAGGTTGCCGGAAGGAATCAGCGGCCTGCTGGTAATGCTCATGGAGGCCGACGGCACCCAGTATTACGCCGAGCCGGCACCCCCGGGGTCGGCCGAATGGACCACGGGAACGATACCGTTCGACCGATTTCAGCGCGGCGGCTGGTCCAAGGACGAAAACGACCGGCTCGATTTGAACGAGGTGCGGCATGTCGCGATCGGCCTGCACGGTGCGGCCAGGCCGGCGGAGGCATCCGGGGAAATCCTTGTCGGGAAAGTGGAATTCGTGCCATAGGCGGGAAAGGGTGCGGGGATCGTGTCTTCCTAAGGGCAAAAGGCGAAAGTAGCGACTGACACAAAAGGTGGAGCGATGGTTTCCGTGCGTGGAATACTCTGAGACGCTTTTTGTCTCTGAGCAAGTTCGATTCGGGAGTTGCTTGGCTGAACTGTTGCACTTGGTCCTTTGTCAATCGTTTTGACGGGGCCTCGCACTGCATCCCCCCCGAAGAGCCATGCCCAGTCTCTCCGCCGTGTCTGGGTGAGCTTGGCCCACGCGCATCGTTAGTGCCATTCGTCCCGCGCGCGGTGGCTCGGCAGGGGCGGCGGAGTTCACGGAGACATCCTGTGCACTGCTGGAATTGTGGAAAGCAAATCCCCGACACCGCCAGAGCGTGCAAATTCTGCGAGGCCCCGGCGGAACCCGAGCCCGTGGAGGAAGAGATCGAGGCCGTTCGCGAGAAGCTCGATCAGATGCCCAACGAGGTCATGGATGATCACCGCAAGAGCGACATCAAGGCCGAAGTCGTCTCGGGCAACAACACCTTCGACTTTGCGGTCGAGTCGGAGTAGAGACTCCGGCACGGTTCGAGAGCGGGTTGCAGCCAGTAGGTTCCGCTTGCCGAACGGGACCTGGGTGCCGAAAAGGGGGCTGGCCCCACCGTGAACGGCTGTTTCAGGTCCCGCTCGGCAAACTCGTCATTCTACACCAATGTGCGGACTGCGTGTTGAGAGGCTATCCGGAAACGGGGACTGGCTCCCGGATGTTGTGTCTCGGAGCCGGAGTTTATACAAGATGTAGGGTGCCTGTCCCCGTTTCCGGATAGCCTTTAACACGATCGTAACTCTCTGGTGTGGTGCGACACAAGCGACGACGCGGCTACCTTGTTTCGCACCTACCTCCTTCTGCACAATCCCTCTTCTCCCCACCGCAGCGTTCCCTGCCCCGGCTCAAGAAAAACGCTTGACCACTGGCGCTGCATCGACTATACTGAACGCATGAATACATGCAATTCCTGGTCGCAGATCCAGCCGGTTTGCCGGCCGTCTGTTCCCGTTGTTCTTTGGCAATTCGACTTTGTGACTTTAGGGCCGGCCTCCCGGAAGGGATCATTCTCTGCACATTGCCGAGCGAGGCCTTCGCCAGCCCTGCGACACGATTCCTGGGGGAAAAAGTCGTCGGCTTTCCCGCCAGAAGTGTTTGGCCACCAAACGCCCTCCAATTTGAGAAATCGACGCTCTTGGTGGCCACGCCGGCCCGCTCGGCCCTTCCTCCTCTCTTACCCCTCCCGGGATACCGGGTGGTCCGGGGGCAGAGACATTGGAAAATCGCAGTCCCTGACAGCCACAGTAGGTCCCGCTTGCCGAGCGGGACCTGGGTGCCGAAAGGGGGCTGGCTCCACCGTGAACGGCTGTTCCAGATCCCGTTCGGCAAGCTCGGCAAGCGGGACCCTGGCGCTCGTGGTGAGAGTTGGAGTGCTTTGAGCAGTAGAGCCAAGTGGTGCGGACCGCGGGTGGGTCGCCGAGGTGAGCGCCCCTTTCAGGTCCCGCTCGGCAAGCGGGACCTACTTTGCCCGTTGGAAACCCGCTAGAATGAACCGTGGATCGTGTGGCACGATCGGCTGGCGCATGAGATCATTCCCGCCGGGCAAAGCGGAACCGTGGCGATGGATGTCGATGATCGGATCGAGCAATTCGGGCTCTGGTCGGTGTTTCACAAGCATTTGATCGTGGAGTGGTTCGCCCTTCTGCGCGATGAGCTCGGCGGAGACTATTGGGTTGACATGGAAAGCGAGGTCTTGCTCGTTCCGCGACCGCCCGGGCCGGCCAGGGCCGTCGCACCGGATGTGGACGTCACGAGGCCAGTTCCTCCCGGCCCGGCGCCGGTGGAGCATTCCGCCATCACTTGTGTCGGTCGTCAAGAAGACGCCGACTGACACGACAGCGCCTATTCCTTTTTCCTGCATAGCTCGCGGAGTCGGCGTGGGCGGCGGCGCTTGCGCGACTCCTTGCGTACACGATTGCCCTCTTGTCGGCAATTCCGACCATGGGAGAGGCTCTTTTTCGTTGACACACGTTGCGCAGTGAAGTATGGTGAGGGCGTAAAGGAGCAGTAGTCCGGGAACGAGGTGCTGAGCGCCCCTTTTCGAGGATTGTTTTCCCGTAGACAAGGGGTCGGTCGGGGGCCCGCAAGAACCAACTGCGGGCTCGCTTGGCGTATTCCTGTGTCGGGAGGACCTGTGAAGTTGCGCTGCACTCCGTGCCAAGGACGTCATTCGCCGGATCGCATGGGGATACCGGAAACAGTCTTGTGCTGACCGCAGCATCGTTTACGGTCACGAAAGAGGTTTTTGCTACTCAGGAGTTCAGTCATGGGTGAATCGTCTTCTCATTGCGTCGCTCGAGCCACGCGACTGGCTCGCGCGGGATTCACGCTGGTGGAGTTGCTGGTCGTCATCGCTATCATCGGCATCTTGATCGCGTTGTTGTTGCCGGCCGTTCAGGCCGCTCGGGAGGCGGCCCGGCGCTCTCAGTGCGTCAACAACCTCAAGCAATTCGGGTTGGCTTTGCACAACTACCACGACACGTACAAGAGTTTCGTCTTCCGGAAGGGAGGCACGGCCGGATGTGGTGGTACTCCTGCCGCAGGCAATTGCAGTCGGCGCAGCGGGTTCCCTTCGCTGCTGCCGTTCGTGGAGGCGGGAAACATGTGGGACCGCATTCAGGCGGGCGACGCCGCAGCGGCTCCCGAAGGTCCGGCCGGCTGGAGCTACTGGGGTCCTTGGGACCATGCTCCCAGTTTGTTCTTCTGTCCGTCCGACTCCGAACTCCCCTTTTCCAGCACGGAAATGAGAGGTCGGAATAATTACGCGTTTTGCATCGGCGACCAGATCGCCAACGTTCGCGACGTTCAGACGCTTCGCGGGGTCTTCGCGTACCGCTTGTGCACGAAGATGGCGGACATCCGCGACGGCACGAGCAATACGCTCCTGATGAGCGAGCGATTGAAAACGCTCTTCGGGGCTCGCTCCGTGGCGGGAGGCGAGGTCGAGAAAGTGTTGGGAATTGCCGTGGGCGTCGGCTCGATCACGACGACGCCGGGCGTGTGCCTTTCGCAGACCGATGGCAAGTATTATGCCGCGGGGACCCAGGTTGCGGGCAATTTCGGTCATCGGTACTACGATGGCCAGCCTGACCGGGTCGCATTCAACACGGTACTTCCGCCCAATGCGCCAGCATGCACGGACGACCCGGACGGCGTGGACTCGGTCAACGTGTTGATTCCGCCCGCCAGCAGGCACCCCGGCGGCGTGAATTGCCTCAAAGCCGATGGGTCGGTTTCGTTTATCAGCGAGACCATCGACAGCGGCGATTTGAGCGTTGCGCAACCCGCCACCGGTCACAGCCGGTACGGCGTATGGGGCGCCCTTGGCTCGAAAGAGGGCGGGGAGTCCGTGGGGCTGTAATAGTAACCGAGCGATCGTATGGCGTTTGGCTGCTCAGGTGCGAAGCAGGACCAGGCTCCGCCGTCCTGCTTCCGCTTCGGTGGCGCTGCTTGCTTTGCTTCAGCTTCTTCGAGATAGAGGTGCATGATGTACGACCTGACACTGCGAAGTCTGTACGGGGTAGGATTGTTCGGTTTCGCGCTGGCGCTCGGCTGCGGTCAGGCGGGTGATGATCGGCCGAAAACCTATCCGGTCACGGGAGTGGTGACCTATAACGGCGACCCCGTGGAGGGCGCGACCGTCGCGCTGCAATCGACGGCCGGTGGGCAAGGCGCGTTCGGCGTGACCGATGCCGGTGGCAGGTACACCCTGACGACCTACACGTCGGGCGACGGCGCGGCGCCCGGTCAATACAAGGTGAAAGTTACCAAGGTGAAAGCGGCCCAAGCGGGATCGGGGGGCGATACGGATAGTCCCGACTATGTTCCACCGACCGCCGAGGACGCACCGCCCGCCGAACCCGAGAACCTGTTGCCGGCGAAGTACGCCGACCCGAGTACCTCGGGGTTGACCGCCACGGTGGCCGAGAGTGACAACACGGTGAATTTCGATTTGACGGACTGACCAACACGCCATACGGGACAAAGTCCGCGGGTTTGCTGCGTGCAGCGGTGAGAGAATGGTCTGTGCGTAAACTAGTGCTCCGCCTTGCATTCGTTGCGGGCGCGATCGCTTGCGCCCTGGCGGCGGTCACTTGGTCGCGGCGCGACCGCCCCCTGCCGATCCGCGAGATTCTTGCCGCCTACCGGGAAGGCGGGCAATACGGGGGTATTGCGATCCGCTATCCCCTCGATGAAACGGTGTTCCCGTCCGAGATCCCCCCGCCAACCTTCCACTGGGAAGATAGCCAGACGGCGGCCGATTCGTGGCTGGTGGTGGTCGCGCCCGATGGCGCCGGCGAGATGAGCTTCGCCGTTGCGTCCACGCAGTGGACCCCGGCGGACGAACTCTGGGAGACGCTCAAGCGCCAAAGCGTGGAGAGCCCGCTGTGCGTGACGATCCTGGGCCTGGCCCGTCGCGAGCCGACCGAAATCCTCTCGGCAGCGACGGTCCGCATCAGCACGTCGAAAGACGAGGTGGGTTCCCCCGTCTTCTACCGGGAGGTCGACCTGCCTTTCTTGACTTCCGTGACCGATCCGGCGGAGCACATCCGTTGGCGATTCGGGACCATCGACTCGCGTCAACAGCCGCCGATCGTGCTGGACAAGCTGCCCGTGTGCGGAAACTGCCATTCGTTCTCGTCAGACGGCGCCGTGATGGGTATGGACGTCGACTATGCGAACGACAGAGGCTCCTACACGATCAATCCGGTATCGCCGGAAATCGTGCTCGACAAGAGCCACGTGATCACGTGGAGCGACTATCGCAAGGAGGACGGCGAAGACACGTTCGGCCTCCTCTCGCAGGTGTCGCCCGACGGCCGGTACGTGGTGAGCACGGTGAAGGACCTTTCGGTCTTCGTGCCCCGGGACGATCTGGCATTCAGCCAGCTCTTCTTTCCGGTCAAGGGCATCCTGGTCGTGTACGACCGCCAGACGGGGAGTTTCCAACCGCTGCCCGGCGCCGACGTCAAGCGGTTCGTTCAGAGCAATCCGACCTGGAGCCCCGACGGAAAGTACATCGTCTTTGCGCGCAGCGAGGCGCACGAGTTGAAGCGCCTCAGCAACAATAAGAAGGTGCTTCTGACCCCGGATGAATGCCGGGAGTTCCTCAACGGCAGCCAGACGTTCCAGTTCGATCTGTACCGCATTGCTTTCAACGAGGGCCGAGGGGGCGAGCCGGAGCCGCTTCGGGGCGCGAGCCGCAACGGTATGAGCAACTACTTTCCGCGATACTCTCCCGACGGAAAGTGGATCGTATTCTGCAAGGCCCGGAGCTTCATGCTCTTGCAGCCCGACAGCGAGCTCTACATCATCCCGGCCGAGGGAGGCGAGGCGAGACGGATGCGGTGCAACACGTCGCGCATGAACTCCTGGCATAGCTGGTCGCCCAACAGCCGCTGGCTGGTGTTTTCCTCGAAGTGCAATTCGGCCTACACACAGCTTTTTCTCACCCACGTCGATGCCGAGGGCCGGAGCAGCCCGCCTGTGGTCCTGGACCGTTTTACCGCTTCCGACAAGGCCGCCAATATCCCCGAGTTTGTCAACGCGCATTCGGGAGCGATCCGAAGAATCCGCGAGCAATTCGTCGACGAGACGTCTTTTCTTTATGCCGGCCAGGTGAATGCGCGAACGGGGTTCCACGACGCCGCGGTCCGGGACCTGGAGAAATCGCTTGCGCTGAATCCGCAGAACCTCACGGCGCACCTCGCTCTGGGAGACAGCCTCTTCAAACTCGGGAAACTGGAAGAGGCCGAAAAACAGTTCGCCCGCGCCGTTCGGATCGAACCCGAAAACGCCCGCGGCCATGAGGGCCTGGGCAACGCGCTGGCGCAGCAGGGCCTGTTCCCCGATGCCGTGGCGGCGTTCCGAGAGGCGCTGCGGCTCGATCCCGAGCTGGCCGTGGCCCACTTTCGACTGGGCATCGTGCTGATGGACATGGGCGAAGCCGGCGAAGCCCGCAAACATCTTGCCGAGGCGGTACGACTGGACCCCTACAATGCCAAGGCGAGCTATTCGCTCGCGATATCGTTGGCCAACCAGGGCAAGCTCAAGGCGGCCGTGCCCTATTTCCGCAGTGCCCTGAAGGCGGAGCCGGACTTTGTCGTCGCACTTGTGGGGCTTGCGTCGATTTTGGCCACGAGCACCGAGCCCGCCGTCCGCGACCCCGAGGAAGCGGTCCGGCTTGCGACGCGGGCCTGCGAACTGACGCAATACCGAACTCCCCTGGAGCTGGCGACCCTGTCGGATGCGCATGCGGCCGCAGGCAGATTCGTGGAAGCCGCCGCGGTGGGCAACCTCGCTCTGCAGGCCGCGCTCGGGGCGGGAAACGCGGCCCTGGCCGAGACCATTGAGCAGCGCGTCCGATTCTACCGCCAGGGCCGGCCGTTGCCGAATGCGCCCCGTGGTTGATCCCCGCCGGCTCCTTCGGGCTGCGCCTCCTCAGCCTTACCGCGAACGAAGCTGCCCGATCTCGTCATCCTCGACGGTCACGTGGCGGACGATCGTCCCCTGGACCATGTAGATCACGTCTTCGGCAATGTTCGTGGCGTGGTCGGCGATCCGCTCCAGGTTGCGGGAGACGGCCACGAGCGTCAACAGCGCCGAGGTCTGCTCCGGGTCGATGCGGATCATTTCCTCCGCGCGGTGCCGGATTTCGTGCTTCATCTGGTCGACGTCGTCGTCGCGGCCGCAGACTTCGTTGGCGAGGCTCGCGTCGAGATTGACCAGGGCGTCCAACGAGTCGCGGAGCATGCCCTGCACCTTGAGCCACATGCCGCTAAGGTCGAAGGGGATCTCCAGCGGGGGCAGCGAGGCGAAAGTGATCGCCTTGCGGGCAATGTTCACCGCCAGGTCGCCGATCCGCTCCAGGTCGTTGTTGATCTTCAGCGCAGAAATGATGAACCGCAGATCGGCCGCGACCGGTTGATAAAGGGCGAGGAGCTTGAGGCACTCCTCCTCGACTTCGACCTCCCGCTGGTCGATCTCGAGATCGCGGCGTTCGACATCCCGGGCACCTTCCTCGTCGCGGTCCAGCAGGGCCCGCACGGCGATTTGGGCCTGCTCCTCGACCAGGGCGCAGAGGGACAAGACCGTTTTCTTGAGCCGCTCGATCTCACGCTGCAGATGCACGGACATGGGGACCTCCCTGATTCTTAGGCGACGAAAGCCCGGTCGGCCGCATGCCGGCTCCGTGCTCGGCAAGTCAACCAAACCGCCCGGTGATGTAGTCTTCCGTCTCTCTTTTCTCGGGATTCGTAAACATCTGCCTGGTCGGCCCGAACTCGATCAGCACTCCCTCGTACAGGAAGGCCGTGTAGTCCGAGACGCGGGCCGCCTGCTGCATGTTATGAGTCACGATAATAATGGTATACTCTCCCCGCAGTTCGGCAATCAAGTCCTCAATCCGCGTGGTGGACCGCGGGTCGAGGGCCGAGCAGGGCTCGTCCATCAGGATGATCTCCGGATTGACCGCGATCGCCCGTGCAATGCAGAGCCGCTGGTGCTGGCCGCCGGAAAGCCCCAGGGCCGATTCCTGCAGACGGTCTTTGACCTCGTCCCAGAGCGCCGCGCGCTTCAGGCTCCGCTCGACCGTCTCGTCCAGGGTGGTCCGGCTCGTGATCCCGGCGATCCGCAGGCCGTAGGCGACGTTCTCGTAGATCGACTTGGGGAAAGGAGTGGCCTTCTGGAAGACCATCCCGACCCGCCGCCGCAGCTCGATGACGTCGATGGCCGGATCGAGCACGTCCTTTCCGTCGAAGCGAATGCTGCCCGTGGTCCGGACGCTGTCGATCAGGTCGTTCATCCGGTTAAGGCAACGGAGATAGGTCGACTTTCCGCACCCGGAGGGGCCGATCAGGGCAGTCACCTGGTTGCGGGGGAAATCCATGGTGATATCGGTCAGGGCCTCCGAATCGCCGTAGTAGAGGTGGAGATGCTCCGACCGAACGATCGGATCGGTGATCGTGCGCGAAG
>JAXGMN010000062.1:0-71834 GCA_040768665.1 Thermoguttaceae bacterium | reverse complement strand
AGGCTGGGAAAGCACCTTGACTAATGACACACGGCGTTCTGACCTTAGGAGATTGCGCAAGGCTGGAGATGGTTTGACGAGCAAATCCACAGACCTCTGCCGCCCTCACATCATTGTGTCCAATCTTCAATCGTAAGGCCGGGCACTTTTTCAAAGTCGATGGTATTCGCCGTCAGCACGGTGGCCCCTTCCACCAGAGCGATGCTGGCAATTCGCAGGTCCATCGTGCCGATTCGGATGCGGTTCTTTCTCAATTCATCAAACTTGCGTTGCGCCTCTTCCGAGAAGGCGAGGACATTCATCTCGAAGAAAGATCGTCCCAACTCCTCGAGCTTCCTATATGCCAAGACGATTTGCTGTGCGGATCGACCACGATTCAGCAGTGCCAGCCAGCCCTGCATCTCTTCATGGAAGCTGACGATGCTGACGAAGACGTCGGTCGAGTTCTTGCCACGAAGTCGACTCTGCAGGTTCCGGAACGCGGGCTCTGTTCCGCGTTGCAGAATGACGAGATGGTCGCTGTCCATGACGTAAGCCATCTACTCGTCCTCCGGACGTAGGGATTCACGGTACTCCTTTCCGAGACGCACAATCTCGTCGAACACAGGGTCATTCTCAAACCGTCCCGCAATTCGCTCCCACCAGGGCTCCCTCGAGCGGTCCGTAGACCCAGCCTTCAACTGAGAAACATCCCGTTCAAGTTGTGCAACACGCTGTTCGAGGAGTTGCAGTTCTTCGCTCATCACGGTGTCTCCGATTCGCGATCAAATACCCCGATGTGAAACGGTACGGTCGACTGCGTCAATTGTACCCTAGACAGCGGATGAGCCCAAGTTGCCTGAGTACCTTGGACCTTGGCGCCGCCTTTGGGAAGATGGTTGCCGAGGATAGCTCCCCGGCTTGCCTCCGGCAATCCCTCATCACGACGGGAACGTACCTGACCTGTCCCGCACGTCCAACATCACTATACCGCTTGCATGGGTGGTTCGCAATCGAAGCCGGTTCTTTAAGCCTTTGGATTCCATCGCGTCGTGGAATTGAAGCGGTTGGGAGTCTTTGTTGTTGGCGGGTCCCGTCGCCGAAGGGAGTGCCTGGCACGCGTTGACCGCCGCAACGCTTCCAACTCCGCCGCCGTCTGCGGCGGCTGGACATGCTTCAACCAACCTCGTGGAAGGGCCAGCGGGCCGTCGCCCTCAGTCCGGCGCGCTTTCGCGGACTGCTGGTGGGTTCGGATCGCTTGGTGGCGAAGATGCGGCGGCTTTTGGGTGATCAGCCGAACGACGCCTTGCTTGCCGCAATTGGTCCCGCTGAAGCCGCGTGGCGGCGCTGGAAATGATTGTGGATGCCGTGGTGAGCCCATTTCGGGCAGGACCGGAGCCTGTGGCAGCCTCGCCCGGCGGGTGGATGACGGCAGGCGCGCCGGTGGCGGCGCAGCTTGCGCAGCGTCGCGTTTGGCTACCGCGGCGCGCGAAGTGGCCGCCGCACTGGGCTACCGAGGTCACGGCGGCGTCCAGACGGCGGTGGCGAGAGTCGAGACAGGCAGTCCGCAGCAAAGGGAGACAGCGGAAAGGTTGGGAAAGCACCTTGACTAATGACGAACGGCGCACTGACCCTAGAAGGTCCTGCACTGACCCCAGTGAGGGCGCGCACGGTACGAGCGGCACAATCGGCAAATCCCGATCAACTTCTCTGATGTGCTCAAGAAAAATCCCCTCGGAGAGCCTGATCGCTTGATCGAGGTCGCCGAGGGGCGGCGTATTCCGGATAGAGAGTCGAAAACACGCCGGAGTACTCCAGTATGCATCATGAGTTGCTGCGCGATGTCGAGTTTTGGCGGTTTCTTTTGTCGATTGATCGAGATTCCATCAAGGCCGCTCGGCAGGAGGGTTGTCCCTGTGGGGCGCGACGTCATTCGGCCAACTACCTCCGCAAGCCGCGTGGCGCGCCGGTGGATCTCCCCGAGGATTGTCGCCGTCAGCTCAGTTTGTGCTGCGATCGAGATGGTTGTCGCAAGCGAGTGACGCCGCCGTCGGCACGCTTCCTCGGACCCAAGGTTTATCTGCTGCCGGTGATCTTCCTGGCGGCGGCGATGCGGCAAGGGCCCTCACCGCGCGCCATGCGGGATCTTTCGGCAACCTTCGGTGCAGACCGCCGGACCATCGCCCGCTGGCAGGTGTTGTGGTCCGAGCACTTTCCCAACACCCGATTCTGGAAGCGCGAGCGTGCTCGTTTCGTGCCCATGTTCGACGTCGCCACGCTTCCTCACTCCTTGCTCCAGGCGTTTTTTACCACCGACGACCTGCAGGGGGACTGGGAGCGGCTGCTGTGTTTTCTTTCGCCCATCACGATCGCTGGGGGCCTGGCGGTCGCGATCTCGCGATGATTCCGATCCGCCCGCAGAAGATGCGCGTCGAGCATCTTGGCGGATGGAATTAGTCTGGTCGTAGTGTCGTCTTCCAGTCGTTTTCAACCGATTCGCGAGGAGATCTATGACCAAAAAACCCGAATCCTCAACCGCAGCCTTGTGGGCACGCTTTCGCTTCTCGGTGGTGGGCTCGCTCTTGAGCTCGCCCCCTGCGCGCGGAGAACTCAAGGCTGCCCTCCAATCCCTCGCCGCCAAGACCTGGACTCACCCGGTCAGTGCCCGCGAGGTCCGTTTCTCCCCCGTCACCATCGAACGGTGGTTCTACAAGTGTCGAGAGAAGGATGACCCCCTCCAAGTCCTCCAACGCGCCGTGCGCAAGGACTGCGGCAAAGTCTCCCTGCCTGCACCCCTGATCCAGCAACTGGCCCAGCAGTACGACGCCCATCCGCACTGGACCTACCAACTGCACTTCGACAACCTGGCCGCGGCGGTCAAGGCCGATCCTTTGATGGGACCGATGCGATCGTACCCGACGGTCCGGCGCTACATGCAGGCCCACGGCATGCTCCGCAAGCGGCGGGCACGCGTCAAGGGGCGTCCCGGCGAAATCGAGGCAGCCAAACGCCGCGAACAACGCGAGATCCGCAGCTACGAAGCCGAGTACGTCGGCTCGCTGTGGCACAGCGACTTCCACCACGGCCGGCTGAAGGTCCTCACGCCCGGCGGCCGCTGGCAGCCTCCCATCGCCCTGGGCATCCTCGACGATCATTCGCGACTGGGCTGCCATCTGCAGTGGTACCTCTCCGAGACCACCGAGGATCTCGTCCACGGGCTCTCCCAGGGGATCCAGAAACGTGGTCTTCCCCGAGCGTTCATGACCGACGGCGGGGGAGCGATGATCGCCGAGGAATTCATCGAAGGGCTCCAGCGACTGGGGATCGTGCACGAGAAGACGCTGCCGTATTCGCCCTACCAGAACGGCAAGCAGGAGTGCTTCTGGGCGACCCTCGAAGGACGCCTGATGGAGATGCTCGACGGCGTGCCGGAACTCTCGCTGGAGTTCCTCAACGAAGTCACCCAGGCGTGGCTGGAAATCGAGTACAACCGCAGGCCGCACCGCGAGATCGGCTGCTCGCCCGTGGAACGTTTCGCTCAAGCGCGCGACGTGCTGCGGCCCAGTCCTTCCTCGGACGCCCTTCGCGACGCATTTCGCATGGAGGTCTCAAGGACTCAGCGAATCAGTGACGGGACGATCTCCCTGGACGGCGTGCGTTTCGAGATCCCCGGACGCTATCGCCACTTCCGCAAGGTCTCGGTGCGCTACGCCCGCTGGGACCTCCGCCGGGTCGATCTGGTCGATCCTCGCAGCGGAACCCTTCTCTCGCCCCTGTATCCGCTGGACCGCCAGGCCAACGCCGACGGCCAGCGATTGCTCTTCCAGCGCGACGACCGCGTGACGACCGACGAGAAGCCGCCTGCCGGCCAGGACGATCCGGAGCAGCCGAAGTCCGCCCAATCGCCTGGCGACAAGCAACTGCCGCCGCTTCTGAAGCGCATCCTCGACGAGTACTCGGCCAGAGGACTCCCGCCGGCGTACCTCCCCAAGAATCCGCCTTCCACCCAAGGAGAAACACCATGAATGCCAAGAGACTCTTATCGCTGTGGGGACTGAAATGGAACCCCTTCTCGCCGGAACTTCCCAGCGAAGGACTGCTGGCGACCGCAGCGGTCGAGAACTTCGCCTGGCGCGTCGAGCAACTGGTCCAGGAAGGCGGCTTCGCCTTGATCTCGGGCGAGTCGGGAACCGGCAAGTCGGTGGCGCTGCGGATCGTGGCCGAGCGCCTCGCGGCGCTGCGAGACGTGGTGGTCGGTGTGCTCGAAAGGCCGCAGTCGCGTCCCGCCGACTTCTATCGGGAGTTGGGCGATGTCTTCTCGGTGAAACTCACTCCCTGGAACCGTTGGGGCGGGTTCAAAGCGCTCCGCGAACGCTGGCGGGCTCACCTGACCTCCTCCCGCATCAAGCCGGTGCTCTTGGTCGACGAAGCCCAGGAGATGAGCGTGGAAGTGTTGAACGAGTTGCGGATTCTCTCCAGCGCCGACTTCGACGCCAGATCGCTATTGACCGTGGTGCTTGCCGGAGACGGCCGGCTCCTGGAACGGCTGCGGCATCCCGACCTGGTGCCGCTGGCCAGCCGGATCCGCACGCGGCTGACCACCGAAGCCGCTTCGCGCGAGGAACTCTCGGAACTGTTGAGCCACGCGCTGGCCAAGGCCGGCAACGCCACGCTGATGACGCACGAACTGCGCGACACGCTGGTCGACCACGCCGCCGGCAACTACCGGCTGCTGATGACCCTGGGCGGCGAACTGTTGGCCTACGGCATGGCCCACGAAGTCGCCCAGCTCGACGAAAAGTCCTACCTGGAGGCATTTCAGCCGGCACGGCCGCGGGCGTCCTCCAAGAAGAAAGCGAGGGCCTGAGATGGTGGTGAATTCCAACTCGCCGCTTCCGGTGGTGCGGATCGGAGAGATCCCCCGCGAAAGCCGCCCTCAGCCCTGGCTGGTGGAACAGTTGTGGGGCGCCTCGTCGGTCGGCGTGATCGGCGGGGCGCCGAAGTGCTCGAAGACCTGGCTGGGGTTGGACCTGGCCTTGAGCGTGGCTACCGGCACGGCCTGCCTGGGGCGCTACCGCGTCCCGCAACCCGGCCCCGTGCTGGTCTACCTGGCCGAGGACGCGCTGCCAATCGTCCGCCAACGCGTCGAGGGCATGGCCCGGCATCGCGGCCTGGCCCTGGAGCGGGTGGAGATCGATGTCATCACCGCCCCCACGCTCCGGCTGGATCGCGATCCGCACCGCCGACAACTCTACCAGACGGCCCAGCGGCTCAAGCCGCGACTGCTGCTGTTGGACCCGTTGGTGAGGCTGCACGGCATCGACGAAAACAGCGCCGGCGAAGTCGCCGGGTTGTTGGCCTACATTCGCGAGCTTCAGCGGCAACTGGACCTGTCGGTGATGCTGGTGCATCACACGCGGAAGAACGCCGCGGGCGTGGCCGCCGGCCAGTCGCTTCGCGGCTCCGGGGACTTGCACGCCTTCGGCGACTCGAACCTCTACCTCAGACGCGTCAAGGATCGCTTGCTCTTGGTCAGCGAGCACCGCGCCGCGCCGGCATCGCCGCCGGTCTATCTCGATCTGGTGGCCGGCGACGCCGACACAACCCATCTGGAGGTCGTGAGCGAAGTCCACGATCCGCCACAACGCAGCCTCTCGGAGCAGGTGCTCTCGCTGCTGGCCGAGGGCGTCGTGCTCACGCGGGCCAAACTCCGCGAGGCACTTGCCGTCAAGAATGAGCGTCTTGGCGACGCCCTGGAATCGTTGGAGCGGGCCGGCCGCCTCCGCCGCACACAAGGCGGCTGGCAACGCCTCGACTGATGGCATCCGGCCGGATCGTTCCCGTTCCCCCTATGGAGAAAAAGGGAACGGAACGGTCCGGACGCTCTTTCTTCCACCAATCGGCTACCGCCAAAGGAAAGAACGATGCCCGGGATCGACTTCGCCATACTTCGCGAGGAAATCTCGATGGAAGACGTCCTGGACTTGCTGGGCTTTGAACCGTCGAGCCGAACCGGCGATCAGTGGTACGGTCCTTGCCCGTTGCATCCATCGAGTCCCGGCCGTAGTCGCGTCTTCTCCGTGAACGTGGCAACACGCCGCTACCGCTGCCACAAGTGTCACAGTCAAGGCAACCAGCTCGAGCTTTGGGCGGCCTTTACCCGGCTGCACCTGTATCCAGCGGCGATCGACCTATGCCAATCGCTCGGTCGCCAAGTACCCTGGATCTACCGCTGGTGATGACGCCGGAGACCTCGGAGCGGATCCAATAGCCGACTTCCGCCCCCACATCCCAACAGAGAAGAGGCCACCGGTACTTCGGCTGTCCGTCAAACCGCAAGCATCCCATCGAATATCTCGACCGACTGTCAATCGATTATCCCGATCGCTCTCACCAGAAGGTCCTGCACACGAATCGCAAGGATGTGACGGCCAAGTGCTACGGCGGCGACGTGACCTGCAAGAAGAAGCTGCTGGAGAAGCAGAAGAAAGGCAAGGCGAAGATGAACCAGGTCGGCCAGGTCCGGATACCGCAAAAGGCATTTATTTCGGTGCTGGCGGCAGACAGGAAGTAGGGAGTGCTGCGTTCGAGACCGCGCTGGTTGCCCCGAGTCACGCGGCACGGTATCCTGGAAGGGGGTGTCGGAAACGTCTCACGGGAAGCGCTGGCGCGCTTCGGCGTGCTTTTCGGGAGACGGAACGGAAGCGGACTGGCCGTTGAGATATCAGAGTGAGATACCAATGACCAGACGCCCCCAACAAACGGGGAAGCAGCTATGACCGCGTATGAAACATCGGCCATGGTGCAGGCGGAGGGGGAAGTGCGCGTGGTCGGCGTGCCATTTGCCCCTGGAACCGAGGTGGAAGTGACCATTAGCCCTAAGGTCCGGTCCAACGAAGCGTCCACACACGTTGACGACGAGGCATTGACCGCCGCGCGTGCTCGGATGCGGGAGCTCTTCCGAACCATAGAGGGCTTCCGCATGGGAAGAAAGATTCCGCGCGAGGAGCTTTATGAACGCGGAAGCCTTCGTTGACACCAACATCCTGCTGTACACGATCGACGAAGACCCAGCGTCGGCCTCGAAGCGCGAGCGGGCGCAGCAACTCCTCCTGTCCGAGCCCTGGGGCTGGTCGATTCAGGTCGCGGCGGAGTTCTTCGTCAACGCCATCTCGCCCAGACGTCCATTCCGACTCGACAGCGCTGACGCTGCGGCCCTGGTCGAGACTTGGCTCACTTACCCGACTTTGCCACTGACGGCCGATCTGGTTCGCGCCGCCATCCAACTGCACCGGCGATTTCAGCTCGGTTACCGGGATGCCGCCATTGTTGCGACAGCCAAACAGTTGGGGGTGCGGCACACTTTATAGTGAAGACCTGAATGCTGGTCAGGATTACGATGGCGTGACGGTGGTTAGTCCATTTGCCGCAGCCCCGATGCCGTGAGACTCTCAAGGATGATCGAGATCGTTTTCTCGCCACAACCCGGCGAGCTATCAGATGGGTCGTGGGTGGCAAATGCTGGGGAACAACCGATCATTTGGCTATCACAGCCCTTGCCAGCCGCAACGACCTTCAGGAGGCCGTGTCGAATGTGCCGGGGCGTTGTATCGCGTGATGTCGCGAGGCAACGAGCGAAAGCCGATCGTTCGCTTTTGACGCCGATTGCCGGCGTCAACGTCGTCCCGGCCACGCGCAGCGGCCCGCAAGTTAAAGGTCAAGACCCCCTGGCTGACCGCTAAACTGTAACCGAAGAGCGACATCAGCCCCAGCATGAACAGTAGAAGAGCCAAGAACGGCAAGCGACTTCGATGGACAACCGCAAATTAGATGCCGTGGCGACGACAATCCGCCCCCGCCGCACGCGGTCCTTCTGGGGGCTGAGCGAGGTCGAAGAGCATGCTCGAGGCGGCAATCAACGATCCGGCGCTGATCGGCGCCGCGATTTTCTTTCTGTTCACGACGGAGACGCGGATCAAACGCCGCCGGGCCCTGGCGGCGATCCAAGACTGGATCGCAAGGTCTGGCAGAAGATCATGATTCTCCATTCGATCGGCGACCGACAGCAACCGACCCGCATCCCCATCAAGCAAGGGATTCCCGACTCTGCGAAATAGCGGTACCTGCCGGCCCCGGTCTCAAGGATAATGGGGATTTGCGCCGGAGAACGGTTCCGGCGCGCTTTCGCCTCGTGAACGGTTACCGCAGGAAGGCAGAAACCGCTCGATGCCCGCCACCCACACCGTCTGTTTTCGCGTCCGTTACAGTGAAGTGGACCCAATGGGGAGTTACTACAACTCGCGGGCGCTGGAATGGTTTGAGCACGGCCGGACCGAACTGCTGCGAAGCCTCGGCATGACCTACCGCGAGATGGAACACCAGGGGGTCCTGCTGCCGGTGGTGGAGGCACACGTTCAATTCCTTGGCCGGGCGAAATACGACGATTTGTTGAAGATGGCATCCACCCTTTCGCTGGCAGGTCGGGCGAGATTTCGTTTCGATGTCGAGATTCGCGCGGCCGAAACCGAGCAACCCGTCTGCCGCGGATGGACCGTACACGCAGTGATCAATTCAGCGGGCAGGCCGATCCGGCCGCCCTCCTGGCTGGCGGAATTCGTTGAAAGGCACGCGGAGAACCTGTGAGCGAAACAAGACGACTGCTCCTCAGCGGCAACGAAGCAGTGGCTCTGGCAGCCCGTGACGCCGGAGTCGCCCTGGGCACCGGCTATCCGGGCACGCCGTCGACGGAGATCCTCGAAGCATTCTCGCGCTTCGGCGGTCGTGCCCAGTGGGCCCCCAATGAAAAGGTCGCGCTCGAGGTGGCGATTGGCGCCGCCTTCGGGTCGGCGGCGGCGTTGGCCACGATGAAGCATGTCGGGCTCAATGTGGCCGCCGACCCGCTTTTCACCGTCGCTTACACCGGCTGCGATGGCCCCCTGGTAATCGTCTCTGCCGACGACCCCGGCATGGCATCCAGCCAGAATGAGCAGGACAATCGCCGCCTCGCTCTGGCCGCCGCCGTGCCGATGCTCGAACCCTCGGATTCGCAGGAGTCGTATGACTTCACCTTGGCGGCGATCGATCTGTCGCAACGCTGGCGGTTGCCGGTGATCCTGCGGATGACCACGCGAGTATGCCACTCGAAGACGGTCGTCGTGCCTCGAGCTGGCCGGCAAACATCCCTGGTACCGGGCTTCCGGCGCGACCTTCACGGGCGCGTCATGGTTCCGGCGAACGCCCGGCCCGCGCATCGTCGACTGCGAGCGAAGCTGGCGGAGATCGCCGCCTTCGGCGAGACCTGCGATCTCCATCAGGAGATCCCCGGCGGCCGGGAACTGGGCATTGTCACCTCGGGCATCGCGGCGATGCACGTCCGCGAGGCCGCTCCCGAGGCAGGCATCCTCAAACTCGGCCTCACCCACCCGCTTCCCCTGGAGCGGATCCACCGATTCGCCGAACGGCACGACCGGTTGATCGCGATCGAGGAAGGCGACCCGTACCTGGTGGAACAGCTCCGCACCGCCGGCATTGCCGTGGAAGGCAAGCCGGAGATGTATCGGTTTGGGGAACTCAACGTCGCCCGCGTCCGTCGCATTATTGCCGGGGACGTGTCGCCCGAGCCGGTTGCGCCCCGCGGCAAGCCGCCTGCGCTCTGCGCGAGCTGCCCCCACCGCGCCACGTTCCAGGTGCTCAAGGACCTCGACTGCATTGTGGCCGGCGATATCGGCTGCTACTCTCTGGGAGTGCTGCCGCCATTGGAAGCGATGGACACGCTCGTCTGCATGGGGGCGAGCATCGGCATGGGGCTGGGGCTGCGGCACGTACTGCCCGAGTCGGAAGCCCGCCGCGTCGTGAGCGTGATCGGCGACAGCACCTTTATCCACAGCGGTATCACGGGACTGGTCGAGATGGTCTACAACCCGCCCTCGACCGGCCATGTCGTGCTGATTCTCGACAACAGCACCACCGCCATGACCGGGTTGCAGGAACACCCGGGCACCGGCCGTACGCTTGATCATCGGCCGACCGGCAAGATCGTCTATGAAGACCTCGCCCGCTCGCTCGGCATTCAAAACGTTCTTACGATCGACCCGAGCCGCGATACGGAAGCACTCCAACGAGCGCTGACCGAAGCGCTCGCCATCGATGAGCTGACACTGATCGTCGCCCGCAAACCGTGCCTGCTGGCCGCCGGCAAGATCAGACAATATGAAGAGGCCGCGGCGGCGGCGAAAACCTGCTCAGCCGTTTCGGCGGAATGAGAAAAGCCATGAGTGTCTCGAAGCCTTCAGGCGACGTAACCAATGTCGTGGTGGCCGGACTGGGCGGCCAGGGAGTCCTCACCGCTTCCGACATCCTCGCGGACGCCGCCTTCCTGGCCGGACTCGATGTCAAGAAAGCCGAGGTCCACGGCATGAGCCAGCGGGGCGGGTCGGTAATGACCGACGTCCGCTTCGGGCGGCGCGTGTTCAGTCCGATGGTTCCTCCCGGCGAGGCCGACTTCCTCCTCGTATTGGCCGAGGATCAGGTCGACGTCCACCGCGGGCTGCTTCGGCAGGGCGGTGCGCTGATCGCGCCCGCCGCGATCGATCCGGCCTCGCTGGACAATCGCCGCACCGCCAACGTTGCCCTCCTTGGGGTGCTGGCTCGGCATCTCGACATCGGCGTCGATTGTTGGCGCCAGGCGATCGCAAACAACCTGAAGCCGGCATTGGTCGAAGTGAACTGGCACGCTTTTCAGATCGGCCGTGCCACCGCGCGGTGAAGATCGATGGCTACGGAAGTGTCGCGTTGGGCCCCTCGGCTCCCACCGGAATAGACGGCTTTTTGATGAACCGACCACTCGACGACTGCATATCGGAACCATTCCACCCGGCCAGCAGCCCCGACTACGTGCCCGCGCGCTATCTTCGCGATCTGCAATCCCGGCGGTTGCGGCAGGTGGTTCGCCGGGCTTACGAAAACGTCGCGGTTTACCGCCGGCGAATGGACGATGCGGGCGTCCGTCCGGAGCAATTCCGCGCGATCGATGACATCGCGGCCCTTCCCTTTACGGTAAAGGCCGACCTCCGGGATTCCTATCCCTTCGGCCTGTTCGCTTGTCCCATGCACGACGTGGTCCGACTGCACGCCTCCAGCGGCACCACCGGCAAGCCGATTGTCGTCGCCTACACAAAACGGGATGTCGAGGTCTGGGCCGAAGTGATCGCCCGCGCGCTGGCCTCGTTCGGCCTCCACGAAGGCGACGTGATTCAGAACTCCTACGGCTACGGCCTGTTCACCGGCGGGCTCGGGCTGCACTACGGCGCCGAGACGCTCGGAGCGACAGTCATTCCAGCCTCGGGCGGCAACACCGACCGCCAGATCATGATCATGAAAGACTTCGGCGTGTCGGCCATCTGTTGCACGCCCAGCTATTTCCTTCATCTTATGGAACGCGCCGGCGAACTCGGCGTCGACTTCAAAACGCTGCCGTTGCGCGCCGGAGTCTTTGGCGCGGAGCCCTGGACGGAAGCGATGCGGCAGCGGATTCAGCAAACCGCTGGTATTCAAGCGTTCGACATCTACGGGCTTTCAGAGATCATCGGCCCGGGCGTCGGCGCGGAATGCCGCGCCCAGCACGGACTGCATATCTTCGAGGACCATTTCTACCCGGAGATCATCGACCCGGCGACCGGCGACCCCCTGCCCGATGGCCACGAAGGCGAACTGGTGCTCACCACGCTCAGCAAGGAAGCGATGCCGATGATACGCTACCGCACTCGCGATGTCACGACGATCTTCGCCGAGCCGTGCCCCTGCGGGCGGACGATTCGCAAGATCGAGCGGATCCTCCGTCGCAGCGACGACATGTTCATCATTCGCGGCGTGAACGTCTTCCCCTCGCAGATCGAGACCGCGCTGCTGGCCGTGGAAGACACCCTCCCCCACTATCAGATCGTGCTTGCACGAGAAAAGGGGCTCGATCAGATCGAAGTCCGCATCGAGGTCACGCCCGAGATGTTCAGCGACCGCGTCAGCGCGCTGGAGAGCCTGCAGGACCGGATCGCCAGGCAAATCGAGCATACGCTCGGCATCCGGGTTGCCGTCAGCCTCGTCGAGCCGCACACGATCCAGCGGAGTGAAGGAAAAGCGAAACGGGTGGTCGACAATCGCCAGATATGAGGAGCCGGTGATCCGCGGCGCCGTCGAAGCGCCACCGGTGCGACCGGCAATGAAAACCATGAAGATCCATCAGCTTTCCGTATTCATCGAAAACAAGCCCGGCCATTTGTCGTCGCCGATCAAGGCGCTGGCCGAGGTGGGCGTCAACATCGCCACCCTCTCGCTGGCCGACACGCAGCAATTCGGAATCCTGCGATTGGTGGTCCGCGACTGGGAGAAGGCCAAACGTGTCCTTGAAGACGCCGGGCTGGTTGTCAGCGTCACCGAGGTGCTGGCCATCGAAGTGCCCGATCGGCCCGGCGGGCTGGCTGGTATCCTCGCGGTGGTCGAAGTCGCCGGCGTCAATGTCGAATATATGTATGCTTTCGCCGAGCACCCCGGAAGGAAGGCCGTCCTGGTCTTCCGGTTCGACAACGCCGACCGCGCCATCGAGGCATTGACCGGCGCAGGGGTCAATGTCCTCCGGAGCGTCGAAGTGTACGGCGACCTCGATTGACTTGCGATGCGGCTCCGGTGGCCCTGTGGGTCGCCCGCCTGTGGGCCGGGTCGCCCCGGGTGATTGCTCACCTCGGCCTCCCACAGGCCAGGACGTCCCAGTGGGCCTCCGGCGCTGGACGAACTCGAGGCGTTGCATCATCCTGAAATGCATAGGATCCGCCGTCACGTTCGGAAGGCGAAGGACCGTGTCTCCTCTCGGCGATGCCCGACCAAGAGACGACCGCCCTGCCGGCCTCCGAAATCACCCCAGCCCTGGATTGTGGCATGCATCGTCTCTCACGACCTTTCATTCTGACGCTCTTCGCCGCGGTCACCTCCTGGCTGTTTGCCGATGTCCTCTTCTTCGACCACCTCTTCGCCTGGCGCGACGCGGCGCACTACTACTATCCGCTGTTCCAATTCGTGCACGACCAGTGGGCGTCCGGAACGGTTCCTCTCTGGAATCCCCACGAAAACCTCGGCGTGCCGCTGGCAGCCGATGCGACGGCCGGCGTCTTCTATCCGGCCAAGCTCCTCTTCTTCCTTCCGTTGGGATACGACTGGAACTTCCGGCTCTATGTCGTCGGCCACGTCCTGTTTGCCGCCGTTGCAGCCTACGCCGTGGCCAGGCGTTGGCAAGCGAGCCGCGAAGCCGCCACGATCGCCGCGATGTCCTATGCCTTTTCCGGGAGCGTCCTCTTTCAGTACTGCAACATCGTCTATCTTGTAGGCGCCGCATGGCTCCCGCTGGCGCTGCTTGCCATCCACCGCACCCTCGTCGACCGGGACTTCAACGCAGCGATCGGCCTGGGAGTCGTGATTGCCATGATGGTCCTCGGCGGCGATCCCCAGGCCGCCTATCATGCCGGCCTGATGGCCCTCTTCTACGCGGCGATCCTGGCGTGGGCGTCTCGTCGAAGCCCGCATACGGAATCTCAATCTGATGCCCGTAAGACGCCGCGCCGACTCGTCCTGCTCGCCACGGCTGCCCTGCTCGCGCTCGGCCTGTCGGCGATCCAGTGGATTCCCTCCGCCGAGTACAGCCGCCGGACCGACCGCACCGCCGCCACCGTCGCACGCAGTCTTTACGAGCTTCCCTATCGCACCGCCGGCGAACGTTGGGCCGACGGCCTCTTGTGCCGCAACATCGACCCGCACACGCACCACGAAGAAGTTTACCACTTCAGCGTCGGTCCCTGGCGACTCCCCGAATTCGTTTGGCCCAACTTCGGCGGTCGCCAGTTTCCGACCCATCGTCGCTGGATGGAGGCGATTCCCGCCGAGGGCCGCGTTTGGACTCCATCGCTCTACCTGGGATTGCTCCCGTTGGTCCTGGCGATCTGGTCCATGCGGTTCCGCCGTGGAGATCCGCGGGATCGCTGGCTCTCCTGGGTCGCGGTTTTCGCCGTCGCGGCCGGCTTCGGATGGTACGGTCTAGGCTGGATCCTACACGAGATCCAACTCGCCGCCGGACGCAATCCCCAGGCACCGTGGGCATTCGGAGCGCCGGTCGGCGGGCTCTACTGGCTGATGACGGTCCTGCTGCCCGGCTACATCTATTTCCGCTACCCGGCGAAGTTGCTCGTCGTAGCCACGCTGGCGCTAAGCCTGTTGGCCGCACGCGGATGGGACCGGGCGTTTTCCCAACAGCCTGCCGGACTGCGGCGAAGTCTGATCTGGCTCGGCGGCCTCAGCCTGTTGGGCGCCGCCGCCATGGCAGCCCTCCGGCCGTTCTGGGCCGCCTGGCTGGCGGGCGCCCCGCCGAGCCCTCTGTTCGGTCCCTTCGATCCTCGAGGAGCGGCCACCGACCTGACTTTTGGTTTTCTCCAGACGGCCATCCTCTGTGGAGTTTTTTCGATTCTTCTCCGGCAACATAACGCCGGCGCGTGGCCTCCCATCCTGGCGCTCTTGCTGACAGCCGCCGACCTGGCCATTGCCAACGGTTGGATGGTCGCAACCGCACCGGCCCGCTTGTGGCATCAGGAGCCGAAAGCTGCAGCCGCTATGAGACATCACGACTCGCGACACGGCGACGGCCAGCCCTACCGCGTCTTTCGCTCGCCGCTTTGGATGCCGCCTGAGTGGAGAGATTCGCCTTCGCCGAACAGGATTGCCGAAGCGGTCCGATGGGACCGCGACACGCTCTTTCCTAAATATCCTCTTCCGGCAGGCATTTCGCTGGCCGAAGTCCATGGCGCTTTGATGCCCTACGACTACCGCATGCTTCTGAGACTCGCAAGACAGGAGTCAGGCGAAGGAGCCATTGCCGAGTGGTTTGCCCGATACGCCGTGCTCGACGGAGTTCCTGCCCTGAAAGGGCGCCAGCCAATAGCCCGGGACGCAGCCCCGGGGACCGGAGGCAACAACATGGATCCGAGCCCGGAAAGGGCGAAACTGAGCCATGCGGTCCCAAGAATTCAGCCCATTGCCGCTCTCAAGAACGCCTCGATCTGCTTTCTCCCGGATCCCCTGCCGCGAGCGTGGATCGTGCACCGATGCGAAACGCTGCCTGAATTGTCCAGCAACGTCGCTGAAGCCCTCCGCCGCCGAACCCGCCAGGTCTTCTGGCCCCACGGCAAACCGAGAGACTTCAAACAAACGGCCCTGGTTGAAGGGGCCGGGAGTCTTTTTCCATCTCGGGCTACGCGTCATGCCATGGAAGCCCGCCCGGCCGACATGGAAAAGGGTTCCCGGCCCCTTTCTGCTGCTTCCTGCAAGGTCCTCCTCGACACGCCCACCCGCGTCGAACTCGCCGCCACGCTCGACCGCCCGGGTCTCGTCGTGCTCTGCGATCAGTTCTTCCCCGGCTGGGAGTTGGACGTGGCATCCGACGACACCCCCGCCCGCCCCGCGCCGATTCTCTGCACCAACCGGGTCATGCGAGGCGCCTGGCTCGAGCCGGGGAATCACCGGCTGATATTTCGCTACCGTCCGGCGAGCTTCACCTGGGGCGCCGTGGCAACCGCCGCGTCATGCATCCTACTGGCCGCGCGAGGCGTGGTCCGGCGGATCCGTCGCAGATGAAACCACCGCCGATAGCTCGTCCGTGCGATCCCCTCGCACTCGCAGTCCCGGCCGCTCCAGCGTCACCGTGCTATGCGGGGCAACCGACTGGGTGATCCAAACGCTGGAACCGATCACCGCGTCGTGTCCGATAACCGTCTCCCCGCCGAGCACCGTGGCGTTCGCGTAAATCACCACGCGGTCTTCGATCGTCGGGTGCCGCTTGACTCCCCGGACCAGCCTCCCTTCCGCATCCTTCGCAAAGCTCAACGCCCCAAGCGTCACGCCTTGGTAAAGCTTCACCCAGTCGCCGATCTCGCAAGTTTCCCCGATCACGACGCCGGTGCCGTGATCGATAAAGAAGTTTTTGCCGATCTTCGCCCCGGGGTGGATATCGATCCCGGTGCGGCCGTGGGCCCATTCGGTCATCATTCGCGGAATGAGCGGGACACCAAGCTCGTGCAGCAGATGAGCGAGCCGGTACACCGTGATCGCCTCCAGTCCGGGATAACAGAAGATCACCTCGTCCAGCGATTTGCACGCCGGATCGCCGGCGTAGGCAGCCTCGACGTCCAACGCCAGAATTTTCCGAAGCCGCGGCAGTTGCTCCAGAAACGTCATCGTCCGAGCCTGCCCCATCGCCTCGAAGTCTTGCCGCTTCTGGGGATTGCACGTGAAGTTGCCGCCGACCTCATGACACAGTGCCCGCGCGATCTGCGCGGTCAATTCGTCATGCAGCTTGTCGATCAGATCACCGACATGGTACGTGACGTTTCCCAAGTGCAGATTGTCCCGCCGCCGGTAACCCGGATAGAGGATCTCCTTCAGTTTCTCCGTCGCGGAAATGACTGTTTCATAGTTCGGCAATGGACAATAGCCGAGGTGGTGGATCGTACCGACCTCGGCATACGTACTGACGATGCGGTCCGTCAGTTCGGGAAGACGTTCTTTAAGGCGAAAGTCGGAGGCCATGGAAACTCACTCCGGGCAGGGCGCGCAGGCGAACACGGCGATGAACAAGCCGTTTCAGCGGACGGAATAAAGACTTGCGGAAGCGATGGAAATAGAAGGCTTGGGCTGTCCGGTCCTCAGACCGGACAGCGACACAGACAACGGCAGGTGAGGCAAGCCTGGTAAGATGAATGCACGGGATGCTCTTTTCGCTCCGCTTCTCCGACGCTAATCCTAGGCGCGCCCGCGCCCCGAATCAACCCGGATGTCTCTCTTTTCGGATACCTCGGGCATCCGGCCTTAGCAAATAAGCGCCGAGGCAGCCCGGCTGCTTCCGAGCAGCCGGGCTGCCAAAGGGGTAAGCGATTGCTTCCGAGCAGCCGGGCCACTAAAGGTACTTCCGGTGCCCGGCTTTTTCATCCTTTTTCATCAGACCAGCCAAACAGTCACCCCTACTCCTCTTCCTCCTCCAGCTTGGCCGCCTTGATAATGTCCGCCTGGACATTCCCCGGCACCGCCTCGTAGTGGCTGAACTCCATCGAGTAGCTTCCCTGGCCGCCCGTAATGCTCGACAGCCCGCGCGCGTAGGTCGTCACTTCCGCCAGCGGCACCTCGGCAGTGATGGTGGTCAGCCCGCCGCCTGCGGCCTCCATTCCCAGCACCCGGCCCCGCCGCCCAGACATATCGCTGTTGATATCGCCCACCTTGTCGCTGGGAACCGTGATCTCCATTTTCACAATCGGCTCCAGCAGCGAAGGCTTGGCCTGCTGGAAGACGTTTCGGAACGCCATCGACGACGCCGTCTTGAAAGCCTGTTCCGAGCTGTCGACCGGGTGGTGCTTCCCGAAGTGCACCTCCACGCAAACGTCCTGCACGCGATACCCGGCGATCACGCCGCGAGTAAGTCGATCGAGAAAACCCTTCTCCACCGCCGGCATGAAGTTGCCCGGGATCGTTCCGCCGACGACCGAGTCGATCCAGAGGAAGTTGTCCTCTTCGCGATAGTGGATTTCCTTCAAGGAGGGAAATCGACTCTTCGTAGCCCACTGCTCGACGTCGACGTCCTTGGGCAGCGGGAACATGCGGATATGGACCTCGCCGAACTGCCCTCGTCCACCGCTTTGCTTCTTGTGGCGGTACATCCCCTCCGCGTTCGCCTGGATCGTCTCGCGGTATGGGATTTTGGGCTCTTTCGTGTCCAACTCCACCTTGTCACGCCGCTTGAGCCGCTCCTGGATAATCTGAAGGTGCAACTCGCTCATCCCGGTGATGACCATTTCCTTGGTCTGCTGGTCGCGTTCGACCCGGAAGGTCGAATCCTCCTGCGTCACCTTCTGGAGCGATCCCGAGAGCTTCGTCTCATCGCCGCGGCTCCGCGGGGTCGCCGCCAGGCCGACCATCGGCGTCGGGAACGGAATCTTCGGCATCGAGAGCTCGCCGATCGTGCTGCCGGTCTGGAGCTCTTCCACCTTGGCTACCGCCGCGATCCCGCCCGGGCCGATCTCGTCGATCGGGTCCATGTGGTCGGCTTGAACGTGCATCAACTGCCCGATCTTCACGCCCTTCCGCTCACCGACCACCGGCACCGTCACATCTTTCTTGAGCGTACCCGAATAGACGCGAATGAAATTCAGCTTCTGGACGAACGGGTCGACCCGAGTCTTGAACACCTGTGCGACCAGCGGCCCGTTCGCATCCGCCTTCACCTCCACTTCCTCGCCATCCGATTTCTTCGCCGTGCGTTTGACCGCGTCGGGCGGCAGCGAACAGAGCGCCATCGCGTCGAGCAATTCCTTGAGCCCCGCGCCCGTCTTGCCGGACACACAGACGATCGGAATCAGGCTTCCCTCGGCGATCGCCTGCACGATCAGCCGCGACAGTTCCTCCTCGGTCGGAGGATTGCCTTCGAGATAACGGTTCATCACGTCCTCGTCGGCCATGACGATCGATTCCAGCAGCGACTCGCTGACCTCCGCCGGATCGATCAGGGCGCCGCCCGTGTCGCCGGAAACCGTCAAGGTGCTGGCCACGCCGCGGAAATCGCTCCCCTGCCCGAGCGGCACATTCAGCAATACGCACTGGGCGCCGAACACTTCCCGGATGTTGTCGATCAACTCCGCAAAGTTGATGTTGTCCGAATCCATTTTGGTGATCAGGATCATCCGGCCGACGCCCGCCTTCTGGGCCTCGGCGAAGACGCGCCGGGTGTTCACCTCGATGCCGGCCTGGGCGTTCACCGTAATCACGGCGGTATCGACCCCGCGAAGCGCCCCAATCGTCTGCCCGATGAAATCCGCGTAGCCCGGCGTGTCGATCACGTGGAAGTGCTTGCCCCCGTGGTCGAAGTGGACCACGCTGGCTTCAATGGTGTACCGGTGGTTCTTTTCTTCCTCGTCGAAATCACAGATGCTCGTCCCATCGTCGACGCTCGCCTGGCGATTGACCGCGCCTGTGGTCGTCAGCATCTTGTCGATCAACGTCGTCTTGCCGGTCCCGCCGTGGCCACAGAACGCTAGGTTGCGGATGTCTTGAACCTGGTATTTCGCCATGGAAACTTCCTTTTCACCGTTGTCTGCTGTCTACGTGCGTCGCGACGCCTCCAGCGCGTCGGGCAGTGAAAGCGTGCCTTCGTAAAGCGCTCGGCCGATGATGCAGCCGGCCATCGGCACGGCGGCCAGCCGCACCACGTCCTCTTTCGTCGTCACTCCTCCCGAAGCGACCACCGGAAAGTCGACGGCCGCCTGCATCTCGGCCATTGCCGCCACATTCGGCCCCCCCATCATCCCGTCGGTCGCGATATCCGTATAAATGATCGCCGCGATCGGCTCGCCGGCAAACTGCCGGGCGAGGTCGACCGCTGCCATGTCGCTCGTTTCGAGCCAGCCGTCCGTCGCCACCCGGCCTCCCCGCGCGTCAATGCCCAACGCCAACCTGCCCGGGAACTCCCGGCACATCCGGCGAAACCAGTCCGGCTGCTTGATCGCAAGCGTCCCCACGACCAGCCGGGCGAGCCCCGAGTCGAGCCATTGGCGGATCGTCTCCTCGCTCCGAATCCCTCCGCCCAGCTCGCACGGCACGTCGACCGCGGCAACAATTGCCTCGACGGCCGCGACGTTGCCGGGGCGACCCTCCCGGGCACCGTCGAGGTCCACCAAATGCAGACACTCCGCGCCCTGGCTGACCCAATGCCGTGCCATTGCGGCAGGATCATCCCCGAATACGGTCTCGCGCGAATAATCCCCCTGCTGGAGGCGGACGCACTTACCGCCACGCAGGTCGATTGCAGGCCAGATCTCCACCGCGTACTAGCTCCCGTTTGGCCGCCGAGCCGGTAACCGTTCACACCCACGGCCGGGGACTGGTCCATTTTTCGGCCAATTCTAGTGTTTTGGCGCCAACGACGTTGGCCGAAAACATGGACCTGTCCCCCTCTCTTCCGCCCCATGAACGGTTACCCGAGCCGAGCGACAAAACGCGTAATATGACATAGAAACCGGCGACTTGCAAGCCGCTAACGAGGGCCTACGGCTTCTCAACCACCGCATCCCGATCGCGCGCGGCAACTTCGTCCAGCACGCCTGACAGTCGCTTCACCTGATCCGGCTGCTCTCCTGCTACGTCCTTCGCCTCGCCCGGGTCTCGCGCCATATGGAAGAGCTCTGTCTTGCAAGCCTCCCCCCGTTCGTGGACGATCAGCTTCCAATCTCCTAGCCGAAGCGAGCGTGCCCGCCACCCGGGAGCGGCGGCGTAAAGCGGCCGCCCGGGAATTTCCTGCCGCCCAACCAGCAGGCTCGAAATGTCCGTGCCGTCCCACTTCAGATCCCGCGAGGGCCGATAACCGGCCAGCGAGCAAAAGGTCGGCATCCAGTCCGTAATCTGCACCGGGTCTTCCACCTTGCCCGGCTTCACCCGCCCGGGCCAGCGAACGACGGTCGGCACCCGCGTCCCGCCCTCGTAAAGGTCGCCCTTTCTGCCTCGCAGTGGAGCGTTGTTGCCCGTCAGCTTGCCGTTGGGACAGTCGTCATCCGGGTATTTCAAATCGTTGTTCTCCACCGTGCTCCCGCCGTTGTCGCTGGTGAATACGACGAGCGTGTTGTCGCGCTTCCCCTTCTTCTCCAGCGCGGCGAGAATCCGGCCGACAGCGTCATCCAAATGCATCACGCACGCGGCATAATGTCGCGGTACGTCGCCGCGGATCGACTCGGGCACCCGCCGAAGCCACTCCTCCGGCTCCTTGATCGGCAGATGGACGGCCGTGAACGGCACATAGAGAAAAAAGGGCGCCCCGCCGCGGCTCTCGATCCAGCCGGCCGCCTCCGCGGCGATCAAATCGGTCACGTGTCCCAATTCTTCCAGCAGTTCTTCGTTGCGATGCCAGGTCTGGCTGTAGGGGCCTTTCTTGTAACGGTGGTTCCAAGGGCTGACGCCGCCGGCAAGCGATCCGTACGAGTGATCGAAGCCGAAATGATTCGGCCCCCATTCCGGCAGCGACCCGAGGTGCCACTTGCCGGTAAGGCACGTGTCGTAGCCGACCTGTTTGAGAGCCCCCGGCAGCGTGACAGTGTCCCAGGGAAGAGCCCGCGTGTTCTGCGGGCTCGTCACGCCAAACCGGCTCCAGCACCGCCCGGTCATCAGACCGGTACGCGTCGGGCTGCAAACGGGGGCGACATAGTGTTGCCCCAATTCCAGGCCCTCGCGCGCAAGCCGATCGAGGTGCGGTGTCGGAGCGTTGCCGCCGTGAAAGGCAACATCGGCCCAGCCGAGGTCATCGGCCATGATGAATACGATGTTTGGCCTGCCAGGCTCCTCCCCGGCCTGCGCCAAGACGGACCCGCCGAACATCAACAGCGCTGCCAACGCGGACAAACGGTACATGGCGATTTCCTCCCCACGGTTTTCAAACAAGGCTCCCGGCGTACGGTCCCGTTCGATAATAAGTTGGTCAATGATTGTAGGGTGGATTTCAATCCACCCCTTGTTTCCTGGGGCAGATTGAGATGTGCTCCACACCGAATTGCACAACGAATTCCTGAACGGCGCCTACGGTCAATTCGGGCGACCGAGCATCGCTTTCACCGCCTCGACGATCCGATCCTCGATTGCCGGCTGGACCCGTTCCGGGCGACCATAGGAAACCGTCGAGCTGTGCGAGTTTCGCGCCTCGTACCCGCCCTCTTCGATCAGGCGCTTCGAGACGACGTATCCCGACACGTCATTGCTGTAGGCGTTGATCCAGAGCCGGCTGCCGTCCAGTTCACGCTTCAGACGCAGCGCGTAATCGACGACAACCTCGTCGGGCAAGAACACCATGGTCAGATCCCCGCCGAAGGTCCAGGCAAACATCTCGTAGCTCTTCGAGGCAGGTGGCGTCTCGCCCCGCTCAATCATCCTCAGCAGAGACCCGACTCGATACGACTTGTCTGCAAGCTGCCGGAGCTCCTCAAGCGAAGGGACTTCGCAGTACGGAATCTCCAGCGTCGTCCGCCGGGTGGTCAGCTTGGGCTGAATCGGTTTGAACGGCCCGGACATGAGCCGCTTCACCTCGTCGGCCAGCGCACGGCCGTGCTGCTGGCACAATTCGACGGTGCCGTGCGGGCAAGGATCGGAATCGGCTCCGCAGCCAATCGTCACCATCGAGACGACGCCTGGGTGGTCGCCTTCGATCGCTTCCCGGGCGCAGGCCGCCCAATCGCCGTGGATCTGCTTGAAATTTCCCCGCAAGGTTGTGTTATGGCAGGCGTAGTTGACGACCACCGCGATCGGCTTTCCCCCGGCATCCGTCACACGCAACAGCGGCAGGCTGTGGTCCGCCGGGGCGTCCGGCACCGCGCCGAAGCCGGTCCACTTTCCATCCTTCAGAACGCGCCGGTTGGCCGCGAACCCAACGGAACCCTGCGTCCAGGCCAGGTGCCCCGCTTGACGCGACGACAAGGCCTCGAGCACGACCTTCTCCAGACGACTGGTCAACTGCTCGGCGTAGCGAGTCAGGTGTTCGGCCTCCAGCCCCTCCATCCCTTCTCTCCCCTTCAGATTGGGTCCCGAATGGTTGTGCGAGTTCGAGAGCATGAATCGCTCGGGCTTGATCGGCCATTTCTGTTGGACGCGGCGGAGAACCTCCGCCCGCAGTTCCGCCGGCACGGCGCCGCAGTCGACCGTAAGAAGCACGGCCGGTCCCTCGCCCTCGTCGCACCCAATGGCCAGGGCCGCGGCCTTCAACCGCCCCGCAATACCTTCCGACTCCGTCTTCCGCGCTGCATAACCGTACATCCGGACGGGCGTCTCCGGCGTGATGTCCACATTCGCCACACCGACTGGGATCGTCTCCGCGGCGCGGGCCAATCGCGACGGCACGAACATCTGCAACCCGGCAACGACCAACGGGACGACCACCGCGCAAGGCAGGACGCCGCGCCCGCACTCCTCACGCCACTTCTTTCTGCCGATCATGGTTCACTCCCCAAGCGAATCTGCTGGTGGAAAACACGTAAACGTTCACGCTCATGGCCGGGCATTGGTCCCTTTTTCGGCCGGTCGACGCATTTCGGCTCCAAAACCAGTGGCCGAAAACAGGGACCTGTCTCCCTCTCTTCCGCCCCGCGGGCGAAGGATGTCGCGAGGAAACCATGCTCCGCTACGCCCGATCATGACGCATCCGGACACCCGGTGCAAGCCGCCGGCGTACAAGTGGGGAGGTGAAAACGGGGGCATACGATCGGCTTGCTGGGTTTCCATTTTTCTTCCTCATTTTCATCCGTGCCCCGGCCTTGCCATCCGTGCTATCAGAACAACTCAAGGACAAAGTAGCACGGATGGCAAAGCCGGGGCACGGATGAAGAAATCGGTGGAACAGAACCGGAGGTCGATTCAGCCGATCGAACCACTCAGTTTTCACCCACCCAGCGTACAAGTGCGTTCGCGCACGGCCCGCCCGCAAACCGTGCACGCGTTGGCCGTTCGCGGATCGCAGGGAAAGCCTCTTATCGGGGCGCAAGCGTCAGCCGGCACAACTGCCGAGACGGCAATGTGAACTTCACCTGCGTCCTTGGACCGGAAAAGGTCGCCGTCGACTCCTCAAGCCTGCCGGCGCCGCAACTCAGCGTCAGCCGGTACTGTCCAGGCTTGAGCAGATACAGCTCAGCCCCCATCGATCGCGGCGCTCGGCCGAAGTGGAACAGTTCCGCTTCGAAGCGGCGCGGATCGCTGTGCGTCACCAGCGCGGCGATCTCACGCGGCGGCGTCTGCCACCGCACCGCGTTGAGCGGGAATGAGCCGGAGCCGCCGGGATCGCCCGTCACGGTGGAATACAGCAGCTCGGGATCGGGCGTGCACACCGGGAACTTGGGCTCGGCCAGACGCACCTCGCCCTGAAACACGGCAGGGAAGCGCAGCACCCGATCCGTGTAGCGGACCTCGCTCGTGTAACGCTCGAAGTTGTACGAGAAAGCCGTGGCGGCGTCGCCGAGTGCGGCCACCAGGGGACCTCGATTGCCCGTCAGCCGGAAGTGCAACACGGGCGATTTCTTCCCTCCCAGAAAGCGATCGAAGGAGTCGTCGCCCGTCAACAGCCGATATTTCGACAAAGTCCCCCGCAGGAAACCGAGCCGTGCGGCGCACCACGCTTCGCTGCCCGGCGGCGCTTTTTGGTCGGCGGGCTCTTTGGCATCGCGCATCGCGATCCGCGCCATCGATCGGATGGGGGCCAAGTATTTCTCGTCGCCGGTAAGGTGATAGGTGAGCAGCAACGCGTCGGTCAGCCCGCCCATGGCGCTGGGCCACTGGTAGAGCGTCGGCTCGCCGTGGTTCTGCGGGTCCCACCAGGCGGGCGACAATCCGCCGATCGTTCCTTCCGGCCAGTGCAGCGCCGCCGGAAGAACTCCCGCCGGCTTGCCGTTCTCGCTCCGCTCGGCGGCGTCGACCCAGGTGCTCATCCAGTCGGCCATCACCCGTCCGACCCGCGCGTCGCCGCTGCGAAGCCAGTAGAGCATCGCCGGCAGGACCGCTCGCACGTGGTAGGGCGTGTCGCATGCCTTCCGCGGATCCTCGTGGACCCGGTCCACGGTGAAATATGTGCTCTTGAACTGGACAAACCCACGCTCGTTCCGCCCCGTCCAGAGCGACGCCATCAGCTCGGCCAGCCGCAGCGCCCGGCGCTGCCAGACCGGGTTGTCCGGCTCCAGGTGCATCATGGGCAGGATGGCGTCGGTGGAGTCCTCGGCGCTGTGCTCCACGTCGGTCATGCCGGACATGTAGCCGCCGGCCATGTGCGGCTGGCTGAGGAGGGCCTCGGAGAATCGCGCCTGTCCGCGGCGGATTGCGGGGTCTTCGAACCCGACCAGCACCGGCGCCCACCACCGCCACATCTCGCAATCGTCGCCCCAACCGCCTCCGAACTCGCCGGTGGCCTGCTGCCGGTGATCGAGCCACCACTGGATGATGTCGGCCAGCCCTTCCAGGCCGATACGCTGCCGCGCGGCCCAGTCCGGGGCCGTGGCCACGGGCTCCCAATCCCGGGTCCAAGGGATGCCTTCTCCCAAGTACATCCGCGCGACCCGGTTTTCGGGGAACGCCTCGTGGGCCTTTTCGAAAAAGCGGCGGGCAATCCCAAACCACTCCCGCCGCCGTTCCGGATAGCTCCACAGATTGCCGTTTTGGAGCACCAGCGTCAACACGGCCCGGCCACGGTAGAGCCAGGTCAGGGGATACAAGGGCGACGATGCGTCGATCCCGATGTCTACGTCCTGCTTTTTGGAGACCTCCCTGCTGTAGAAGTGGAGATTCTTGCCCTCGACCCATCGATCGACGAACGCAATAAGCTTGTCGGCGTCGGCCGCCATGGCCGGGCTGAGTTCGTCCAGCGCGCGGAGCTGTTTGAGAAGCGTCAGCCGCTGGGCGTCGCTATCGGAGTTGCCGGCCCGCCGGATAAGCTCCTCCGCCGGCGACCCGACTTGCGCGGACGCGGCATCCGCCACCCATGCGAGCACGACGATCGCCGGCACGTAAAGCAATCTTCTCATGGTTGAGCCTTTCTTCTTGGCCCGGGTTGTCGATGGTGTCACTCGTACCGGTACTTGACCACCCACGGATCCTTCGTGCGCTCCTGCCACGCCTTGAGCTTCGCCTGCAAGTCGGACAGGACGTCCGCGTGGTCGGGGCTTTCGGCCAGGTTTCGGATCTCGTGCGGGTCGTCCCTCAGATCGTAGAGTTCGTGTCGCGGACGATGGAGGTAAGCATCCACGGTTCGTTTGCCGTAACGCGGGATCCCTCGCTTAAGAAGTCCCTGCCAGGTGAGCGACGCGTGGAGGTCCGACGCGAATGGATACGGCAACGGATGGGCGAGATTGAGAATGTACTTGTAGCGGTCCGTGCGGATCACGCGCATCGGATAGTACATCGTGATCTCGTGAAACGTGTGGGAGGCATAAACCTCGTCCCAGCCGTCGGGGCTTTCCTGTTCCAAAACAGCCAGAAACGACCGGCCGTCGAGCCGATCGCCTTTTGGCGGCGCAACACCCGCATAGTCGAGAATCGTCGGCATCAGGTCCGCCCAGGTCACCATGGCGTCGGTCGTAATGCCCCGCTGCTTCTGCCGCGGATGGCGGACGATGAGCGGCAAGTGCATGCCGGGCTCGTAGAGCGTGGTCTTGGCGCCGGCGAAGGGCGGTCCGTTGTCGCTCAGGAAGAGGATCAAGGTGTCGTCCCAGTGTCCCGTTTCCTTCAAGACCTCGACAAGCCGGCCGATCCCCTGGTCGATCCGTGAAACCGCCTGGTAATACTCGGCCAGTTCCTGCCGGGTCTCCGGAATGTCCGGAAGCCACTCGGGCACCGGCACTCTTTCGGGACGGTACTCGACCGGCGTAACGCCCGGGTAGCTTTTCGATCCCTTGGGATTGCCGAATTCCCCCGGGCCGCCGCCGCGATGCGGGTCGCTCGTGCAGATGTAGAGGAAAAACGGACGGTCGTCCTTCTCCTCAATATATTGCCTGGCGTTGTCTGCCATGCGCACGCTGTTTCTCGCGCCGCCGATCCCCTCGTTTGCGTAGCGCTCGAAATGGTACACCTCTTCCGGTGCGACGTGGTACTTGCCGATCGAACACGTGCGGTACCCGCCACCGGTCAGCACGACCGGCAGCGATTGGATCGAATCGAAACTCGAAAAGTGGTTGTAGCCGTGGGCGTGGCCGTATTGGCCGTTGGCATGATTCTGCCGTCCGCTCAGGATAACCGAGCGGCTGGCGCTACAGCTTGCAGTGGTACAGAATGCGCGGGTGAACCGAGTGCCTTCCGCCGCAAGCCGGTCCAAATGCGGCGACTTCACCACCGGGTCGCCGTAGCAACCCAGTTGGAACCCCAAATCGTCGACGACGTAAAGGACGACGTTCTTCGCCGGAGAATCCCCAGCCCTTGCCAGAGGGGCCATCCCTGCTATCGCGGTGAACGCCAGGATCATGTTTGGAAACGCGCGGTGGAGCATTGGCTTATTCCTGCTGTCCAGTTGGGGGGCGTCTGTTTGCCGTAGAGCCTATCCCAAAATCGTCGGGGGCTGGCTCATTTTGCGGAGTCTTCCGACCAAAATATGCCTGTCCCCTTCTCCTTGCGAGGTTTTGGCATAGGCTCTTAGGTCTTAGGCTATCCCCAGGCTACCAGAACCGTTCCCCGCGGACTACCCGATCCGTACTGACGACGCACAGCCCCACTTTTCCGCGCCCAGCGGGGGTGTTGACGGCTTTCGCAAAGTGCGTATATATTGGTTCGATAGGGGCAGCCGAGCGTTCTGGGCAAGGGCTCGGTTTGAAGGAGATCAGACATGTCGGGTTGACTGCTCGTCTTTGCTTGGATGGTGGCCTCGTGAATCGTTTTCACAGAGGTCGCCGTCATCCCCACGGATATTCTTCTCATTTACATAATCTGGCCGCGAGCGCGAGAAAGTCGCCTTCGCGAAGCTCCGGTATTGCGGCGAGTGTTCAATCGTCGAATTGCGGCTAAGGTTCGATTCTCAACGAGGAACTGGCGTGGTTGCTCAGATCTGGCATATCAACCGAGCGGCGTGGATCCTGTCGTCCCACGAGGGAACGATGAAACAGCGGCTCGCCGCCGCCTGCGAGGACTTCTGGGCGGCGATGGAGAACCCCGACGAATGGCCGACCGACCTGATGGAGCAGGCCAGCCGCGTCGTCGACAAGATCCTCGAGAGCAGCACGGTAGGCGGTCCGGTGAAGAACATGGACGAACGGACCGCCCGGCGCGTCGCGCGTGCCATTGCACGGATGGCCCGCGAACTGCAGAAACGCGGCGTTGTGCCGGCCGATGCGCTGAACCGGTAGTCGCCTCAAGGTTTCCCGTCCCGGCATCGGCCTCAGTCGACGACGTCCATCGGCGGTTTCCTCGCGGGCGTCGCTGGTGCCGGAGTCGAGGTCTTGGGCGGCGGAGGCGGAGGAGGACCGCAGCGGATATCGCCGCCCAGCGGAATCGAATACTCCCCCTGCATCGTCGTCGCGCTCCAGCCGGCCGGCAGGCCCCGGTCGGAGGCGATCTGGCGGGCCGCGAGGTACGTTTCAAAACTGTCGGGCCAGACGAGAAACTGCAGGTAGAACTTGTCGGGCGGCAAGCGGCGGATCTCCTGCTCGTACCTGGAGCCCGACCGCTGGAGCTGTTCCAGCGTGTCTCCCCCGTCGCCGCGGCGCTTCAGCACCAGCCTCGGATACCGGCCCTGGACCTCGAGATTGACATCGAAGTTGCGATCGCGGATCGACGATGCCCGGTTGAACTCCTCGGCCAGCACCTTGCCGTCGATCCCGGCCGCCGGATCCGTGCCGAGCTTCCTGCGGTTGACAATGAAGTTGGCCAGCTTCTGGCCTCGGTCCTGGTAGTTCTCGGCGTCGACGTGCATGACCCGCCCCTCGCGGCAGAGGAACGTCACCGGCTCGCTTCCTTCGGGAGCCGGGCGAGGATTCGGCAGGTGGACCACCTTGGGCGGCGGCGCCTCCTGCACCGGACGGTCCTCCAACCGGGCACGCAGCGTCGCCAGCTCGGCATTGCCGGCGGTGATCTTCGTGATCAGCTCTTCCTCTTTCTTTTTCTGCTCCTCGAGAACCCGCTTGGCCTCCTCCAGCAGCCGCTGCATCTCCATCTCCGCCTGTCGGACGCGCTGCTCGCGTTTGTCGGCCAGCGCCGCCACGTTGGCCTTGGCGCTTGCCAACTCCGCCTTCAGACGGCGAAGCTCGGCGGCGATATCGAACCCTTCCTTGTAAACCAGCGCCTTCAGCCGCTTGACCAGTTCGTTCTTGACGAGCTCGAGCTTCAGTAGCTCCTTCTTCGCGGCTTCCAGCACCTCGGGATCGACCTGGTCGCCGGCGCTGATTCGCTTGACGGCATCGCCCACGCCAAGCTGGGTGACGGTCAGCATGATCACGAGGATGCCGACCACGTTGGTCATCGTGTCCAGCAGCGAGTCGAGGCTGGCGCCGCTCTGCTTTTTGGATCGTCGCATCGTTCACTTCTGAAACAGGCTGAGGTCGATTTTTCCGTGCCCGATTACCGGGAGCTTCCCGTTGCGCGCAAAGTTGGCCTGAGCGAGGTCGCGCGCGGCGTAATAGGTTCCCAAGGCATCGTCGCGGACGAGAAAGATGATCGTCGACTTGGGCTGGGCGGCAATCCGCTTGAGCAATCCGAGAAACTTCTCGTCCTGGGCCAGGTCGGCCCGCCGCACGCGCGTCGGCTCCGCACTCTCGTACATCACGACGTCGGCGGCCGTACACTCGACAAAGGTCGGCTTGAGGTCCGATCCGCTTCCGCCCGGCTGGATCACCACCTGCGCTTCCTCCGGCGGCTTGTTCCGTTTCTTCAACTCCGCCAGAAGTTCCTCCTTGGTTTTGTCCTGCCCGGAGAGCTCCTCGCGCATCTGGGCCAGCCGCTGTTCGTGCGCGGCCGCATCGACCTGCGGGATCTCCATGTCGACCTCGACCGGATCGTTCTGCGACTTGAGAAGCTCCTCCCTCTTCTCGAGCAACTGATCGAGTTGGATCTGCGCCTCGGCCAATTCCTGCTGGGTTGCGTCGGCGTGCCCCGACTGTCTGGCAATTTCGGCCTGGAGCTTCTGGATCAGCTTCTTGGCCTCTTCGATCTTGGAACGCACCTGTTCGAACTCGAAGAGGTTCGCGAACGAGTCGGTATCCATCTGCCCCAGGGCCATCGCGGTGATCATCAGCGTCAGCACCCCGATCACGCAGGCCAGAATGCTGAGGAACGGAAAGAGCGAGATCGTCGTCTTGGGCTTGCTTCTACGCTTTGCCATCGGTTTGGACCCCGCTGTTGCGTCGGAAGAACCAGCCGCGGCGCCGTCCCTGGATGACCACCTGCTTTCCTCCCAACTCCGCGAGCACGCCGTTCAGTCCGGCCAGACCCTGCTCGAGCGCCGTGCAGTATCCCTGCAGCGACTCGGCCGAGCGCTTCATCGCCCCGGACGACTCTTCGTGGGCCTTCTCGGTCTCTTCCGCCAGGCGCGACATGGTCTGCAGGAACGAGGCGGCCATCGCGTCGAGATCGCGCATCTGGGCGGCGCTTTCCTGCTGTTCCTTCTCGATCTGGCGGTTGATCGAACCCCACCCCTGGACGACCTCGGCCGTCAGCTTCGAACCGATCGCTTCGAGCTTCTCGCCCCAGGCCCGCAGCTCCGCGTGGTGCGGGGCCATCGCCGCATGGATGGCCTTTCGCAGCGCGGGAGAGACCGCCCCGTCGGCATCGCCAACCGGCCCCTCGTTGCCGTCGTTCAGCCGCTTCAGCAGGTTCTCGTTGCAGTACTCGTCGACCGAATTGAGCATGTCCTCTTCCGACTTCTGCATCGAGCTGGAAGGAAACATTACCAACATACTCATCACCAGCGCCAGAAGCGTCGTGTCGAACGCGGTGGCCAGACCGCCGGTCACGTTGTTGAGCGACTCCTTGAGCACGGAAATATCCGTCGCCTGCTCGAGCGAACCGGAGAACCCGCCCACGGCCGCGCTGATGCCGATCACCGTACCGATGAAACCGAGAATCGGGATGGCCCAAATGAAGACGTTCAACAGCGTGTAGCTCGACTGCACCGCGTTCGCGTCGATCTCCGACTGGGAAGAGAGCATCGCGGCCACCTCGGGGTTGCTGTTGCGGACGCGAAAGTGCTCGAGCCCCCGGAGCACGCGGTTGACCAGAAAGCTCTCGCTGGGCTGCACCGGCAGCTCTTCGATGTGCTTGACGAAACGGCCGACCGACTGCGACGTGATGTCTTTCGAGATATCGCCGGGAAGCAGATCGAAAAGCATCGACTCCCGCTGCCGCTTGATCTTTCGCGACTTGAGATAGAGGATCGCCACCGACCAGCAGAGCAGAAACGTTTCCGTGTAAGGGACCCAGCCGCGGTGCAAAAACAGTTCGCCCAGGTACGTGTTGCGGATCGGCAGCAGAAGCACCAGCACCGCAATCGTAAGCGCCAGGCCCAGCGTGCCGCTACGAATTGCGCTGACATCGGTCCGATCCGACCAGCCACTGGAGGTAGAGCGTTTCTTGGGCGCCTCGCGACGCTGCGGTCCCGGGCGCGGGCTCACGCGACTCGACTGCTGAGTCTGCCCGATGTTTCGCAGAGCCGCCATCTCATCCATTTCTTCCTCTGCGGGAGGGTTTGGAACGACGATGGTGTGCCTGCAGTACGGGCAGGTCGATTTCCGCCCCGCGGCCTCTTTCTGAATCTTCAGCTTCTTCTCGCACTGGGGACAAGGGAATGTGAAGTACATGGCAACGACTCCGTCACGCGATAGGCAAATAGGGCGGGGGCTGGAATTGGGCGGGCGAGCGGACGCAGGGACCACCGTCCGAAAAACGCGAGCCGTAACCGTTCACGCCCGCGGCGCAACATGTTCCTGCCAAACAGCTTGCGATGTTGGCACTAAGGTGCCGTTCAAGAACAAGTTGGTCAATCATTGTAGGGTGGATGCCAATCCACGTAGGGTGGATTTCAATCCACCCTTGTCTTGTGGACAGACTGAAATTTGCTCCACACCGAATTGCACAACTTATTCTTGAACGGCACCCAACTTGGCTCAGAGGCGGGGCAGACGCTGAAGACTCTGTTCCGGATGATGGCCGCGATCCTTCCGGGCGGTGTGTGCGAAGCCTGGAGCCCGCGATCCTCATTCAGAATAACCACAATCCCCGCTCAATGCGACCCACCCGACTGACCAGAAAGCAGCATCGCGAGGTGTGGACCGTGGATCTGCCCTTGCGTCGACGGCCGGGGACTGGTCCATTTTTCGGCCGGTTCAAGCATTTTGGCATCAAAAACGTCGACCGAAAACATGGACCTGTCCCCCTCTCTGCCGCCCGTAAACGGTTACCGTGGATCTGCCCTTGCGTCGACGGCCCGGGCGGGGCAAAACTGGGGGGCGGCTGGGGACTGGTCCATTTTTCGGCCGGTTCAAGCATTTTGGCATCAAAGACGTCCGCCGAAAACATGGACCTGTCCCCCCTGCCCCCCCGTGAACGGTTACGCTCGGAAGGACGATACGACGAATGGCCAGGATCTTGATCTTCAGTCCGACAGCCTTTCTGCCTTACGGTCATAGCCACGCCTATGCCGGCGGCCTGGCGGAGGGGTTGTCGCATCTGGGGGTGGAAGTGCACGTGGTAGGTTACGATGGCCCTCTGGAGGTCGCTAGCGCAAGCGTCTGCCACCGTGTAGCGGTTCCCGAGGGGGCATTCCATCGCAGGCCGGGATTGTCGGGCTTTTTTCGCTACGCCTGGAAGCGTCGTAGGCGCGACCTGGCGTTCATGCGGGGATTCGCCGCCGTGTACGAACAGACGGGCAGGCCTTTCGTCCTTTTCGAGGCATTCGAGTACGGCTCCGTCGACCGCTTCGTGAGGAATCGCTGCGCATCGCAGAGCTACGCGTGCATCCTTCACGACACGAACTTCGATTTCCGCCACACGTCTCTCCTGGTCGCTCTTTACAAGCGTGCGGCCCGCTCCCACGTCAGGTCGATCATTCGGAGATCGGCTTGTTGTTTTGTCCACGGCAAAGCAATGCGAGACAATTTGTTGGCAACGGTCTTTCCGGGCGACCGCCTGGCGGAAGAGAAGGTCAAGATCCTGCCTTACGGCGCGCCGACTCCGGAACCCCGACTCCACGTCCCGCGCCGCACTGCGATCGAGACGCTGGGACTCGACGCGTCGAAGCGATATCTCCTGTCGTTCGGAACGCTCCGTACCGACAAGAAGTACGAACCGCTCCTTGCCGTACTTGCTCAGTCCGAGGAGTGGATGTGGCTGCTCTCAGGTCCGGAAGGCGACTACCAGTATTCGCGCATCAAGGAGCTGGCGAAACAGTACGGCGTGGAAGACAAAATCATCATTGACAACCGGTTTGTACCGCCGGCGGACCAACCGGTCTATTTCGCCTGCGCCGACGCCGTGGTGAACCTGTACCAGGACTACATTCGGCACGAAAGCGGCACGGCCCAAACGGCCCGCGCCTTTCTGAAACCGGTCATCGTCGACGGCCCCCCGGACTTGACCGATTACGTGACCGCCGAGGGAATCGGTTGGAAGGTCGACTCCTCGGACCTGCAGGCGTTCAAACGCCTGCTGGAGCAGATCGCGGCGCAAAGCGAACAGGAGCAGGCGGAGCTTACCGGCAGAATCCGCCGCTGTGCGGAAGCACGGTCCTGGCGCGCCGTCGGCAAAATCATGATAGAAAACATCCGACCCTGCTGGACGCCTGCCGACTCGTCCAGCGAATAAAGCAAGCCTTCACCACGCGCCGAAGCCCCCTTCCTGCTCCCCCGGGCTGCGCCGGCGGCTCCGACTTGGGCTATTGAGTTGCGCCGCGCCAGCGGCCCTGGCGCTCTGCCCCGTGTTCGTGTGCCACTGCTTGGGATTGAACGGGTTCTCCTCTACGAACAGATCGTCCTACAATCCCAAGCAGTGCCGAAGCGCGAACCGACTCGCCCATCCTCTCCGCGGTGACTTCCCGGCCGATTCGCTCGACTGGGAAAGCCGCTTGGGATTGATCGAGAAATGGCGTCAGGAACCATCTGCCGAAACCGGCTCCTTCGGTGCTTCGCACAAATGGTTCCTGACACTTTTCTCGCTCTCGAACGTTGCTTGGTCGGTGGACGAACACTGCTTGGAGTTGTGGGAAGCTCGGTCCCGATGGCTCGGCCATTCAACTCCAAGCAGTCCCACACGGACCCAGCCGAACGCGCATTACCGCAGCAGCACAAACAGTGGCACCCGGCAGCTATTCTTTCAGGCAGCACTTTTTGTACTTCCGCCCGCTGCCACACGGGCAAGGATCGTTCCTCCCGACCGGCTTCTTTGGGCCCCGGAAAGACTCAACCGGTTTGTCCTTCTTAAGCAACCCACCCACTGCCGGCCGCGGACGAGGCGCGGCAGTGGGTCGCGAAGCCAGCACGTCAGCGAGGGCGTCCTGGAAATCCACGTCGTCTCGAAAGTACTTTCGGATTCGGAATCTGCGGTCCCCGAGATCTCCCCAATCTGCCCGCACGGCTTCCTGGTACCAGACATCAAGCTCGGGAAAACGTCACTCCCATAACCGTGGATGCGGCAACCAGTCGGCGGCGAAGTTCGACTTCCTCGGCGTTGCAGGCGGTCGGCAGGGCCGACGAGCATCTGCCGGATGGGCTCCACCGCCTCGTCGGCAAAATGGCCGAGCAGTGCATTGGCCAGTCAATCCCCCTCGCCGCAGATCGCTGAGCCGGCTATGGCCTCTTGCCCGGCTCTGTTGCCCGAAATCTTCCAGGACCTTCCAGAGCCGCATCCCAGCTCCCATTGGGCCATCTGGAGACGGTCTCGAAACGGAGTTCGGAGCTCCTCAGGAAACGAGCGGAGGTCTGCGTATTCGGGCTTCAGGAGCTCCGGGGCGGCGTCGGACAAAATCAGGGCCACCGCAACGCGGTGATTATCCTCGCCAATGTCTGCGAGATCCCAATCTTTCGACAGCTCATTCACCAGCCATGCCACAGTCGCGGGAGTTTGGGTCAGGCCGCCGGCGGCGCGCAAGACACTGAAAGAGGCGTCCCACCCATATTTTTCCACGGCCCGGATGACCAGTGGCATTACCGTTGGATCCGAGCTATACGAGCGGGAGTAATAGGCGACCGTAGTCCGGCGTATTTTCCTCTCCGGGTGCGAAATGGCAGCTATGACCTTTTCCTCTGAAGCCCTCATGGCATCCTCCGGTTATCTTCGCGTCACTGACGGCCGCCCGAACTGCACTCACCACTGCCGGTGTCCCACTGGCAGTGTACTCATTGGGAGGCGCGTTGGGGAGGTTCCCCGAACGGCCTTTTCTTTCTTGCAGCCTTCCCATCGCGACCGTCAGCCGTCAGTGTTGCCGGGCCGGGGCGTATCGCAGCGCGAGTTTTCGCCGGCCGACAAGCCTGTTGCGATACGGCCCAGCGAAGCAACGACCCTGAAGGGGCCCGCCCGGCAGCCCAGGGCGCAGTCCGCGGAGCCCTGGGGTGGGCTGATAAAAACGGGGACTGGCTCCGCAACATCTTGTGTGGTCGCTCTGGCTAAACCGCTATTAGTTGCGGTGCCTGTCCCCGTTCTTATCAAGTTTTTATCAGCCCACCGCGGAGCCCTGGGGTCGCTTGCCCGATACGCTGGCGCCAAAGGCCCAACGGGCCGCGACCCCAGGAACCCACGTCATGACCTGCACGCGATCGAATGCAATGAACGATGTCGTTTGAGGACGGGTCGCGGCCCGTTGGGCCTTGCTGGTCCTTTGCCGCGGTCCGATTCCCCGCTGCGCCGGCTGCTTCGCCCTGGGCTTCTCGGGTTCGGCCGTGTTGCGGCGACGGCACCCGCCCCCGGCAGCGTGTGCCACTGCTTGGGATTGAACCGGTTCTCCTCTACGAACAGATCGTACTACAATCCCAAGCAGTGGCCGAGCGCGAGCCGACTCGCCTGTTGACGCTGAAAACGTCCCGCGCAGGGGAAAACCGAACGACGGAATCTTACTTCCTCAAACTGGGTAAACGCCACCACCGACCCCGCGTCGGTGGGGGCGATGTTTGGCAACTACAAACGCCAAGAACCCTGTTCTGTGATTTCGCTGTTCTGTTCCACCGATTCCTTCATCCGTGCCTCGGCTTGCCATCCGTGCTACTTTGTCCTTGAGTTGTTCTGATAGCACGGATGGCAAGGCCGGGGCACGGATGAAAATGAGGAAGAAAAATGGAAAAGCCGATCGTATGCCCCCGTTGCTTCACCTCCCCACTCCACCCCGGCCCAAGGCTTCCCCATTCGTTGACTCCTAAATTCGTTGGGCCCATTTCCCGCTCACCCTCGCGACCCGCAACACCCGCCGACGCTCCGTCCCCGAAGGGGCAAGACCCGGCAGCCCAGCGCAGTCCGCGGAGCCCTGCGGTCGCTTGCCCGATACGCCGCGCGCAAAGGCCCAACGGGCCGTCACCCCGGGAACCCACGCCATGACCCGCACGCGATCGGATTCAACGAACTGTCGTTGGAACGGGTCGCGACCCGTTGGGCCTTGCTGGTCGTTTGCCGCCGTCCGGTTCCCCGCTCCGCCGCTCCGGGCCATCGGGTTCGGCCGCGTTGCGGCGAGGGCACTCTGCCCCGTGTTCGTGTGCCACTGCTTGGGATTGAACGGGTTCTCCTATACCGACAGACCATACTACAATCCCAAGCAGTGCCGAACCGCGAGCCGACTCGCCTATCCTCTCCGCGGTGACTTCCCGGCCGATCCGCTCGACTGGGAAAGCCGCTTGGTCGGTGGACGAACACTGCTTGGACTTGTGGGAAGCTCCGTCCCTATGGCCCGTCCATTCAACTCCAAACAGTGCCACACCGAACCAGCCGAACGCGCCGGCGCATCGGGATGTCCGCGCGGGACTTTACTTCCATAGCCGTGTCACGCCGTACTGATCGAGCTGACCAGTGGTAACTTCTCGATAATCGTCTGAGGGACGAGCAAGCGGTCGAAAGGGTCTTTGTGTGCGACGGCAAGGTTTCCACCAGTGTCGCATGCGCCAACTCGATTCCCAACACGTCGAACCGATTCGTTGCCAGTTCGCGAGGGAGAAATGTTGCTGCCGGTTCGCCGAGATCGAGCTACTCCCACACGCCGTGCCTCCCAGGCAAGCAGGTCCACTCCGCCACTCTCTCCTATCCGAGCAGATCGCCCTACAATCCCAAGCAGTGCCGAAGCCGCGACCCGACTCGCCCATCCTCTCGGCGGTGACTTGCCGGCCGATCCGCCCGACCGGGAAAGTCCGTTGGTCATTGGACGAGCACCGCTTCGAGTTGCGGGACACTGTCAATGACGGTTTTGCGAGACGCATTCACGACTTTCGGCTGAACGTCGCGCGAGTTGCGTGTCGCGCAGCGGATTGCGCAACGCAGTTCTCAGGGTCGTTATCGATCTGACGCTCCCAAATCCTCAGAACCTTCCATCCAGTTGCCGCAACTCTCAGTTGCGGCGATCTCTCTCCGCGTTGCAGCAATTTTATCCCGCCATTTCTGAGATAGCTTGTGCTCCCAGCGGAAAACGCCAGCCGTGCCAGTAATCTCCATCGACAAAGACTGCCAGCTTTGCTCGACGGAAGACGATGTCCGCCGCCCGGCAGGTCCTGACGTGCTGCGAAGTAGACACCCTCGTCTTCGCAATTCAGTGCAAATGGTCCGTTCCGGATGCGTATCCTTACCCTTGATCCGGGCCATGACTCTAGCGCGTCTCCGGAGACATGGTGTCGCCCCGGTGGCTGCCGGGAACCGGCGAGTTTCTGGCGGCCCACGAGCGATGTCCCGGCCCTTATTGATGCTGAAGAGCTGCCATTAGAGAATAGAATCAACTACTTGTTGCGAATCGTCTGGACATTTTGCCGCAATTGGCTCTGTCAAGACAAGAGACCGAAGTGTCCAACGCTTCGACTCGCAGTCTTGTTCCTACCACACCTCGCTTTCCATAATAGCCAACAGCGTTCGTGAGATATGCCCTTCATGCCCAAGTGTCCGGCATAGATACCCAAGCTCCTGCCAATCTCGGCGTTCGTGAGCCCATTTGGTGCCGTCTCTTGCAGAAGTTCGTGGACGGCTGACTTCAACTTCCCCGCCCACCTCCTTATCAGTCCAAGATTTCAAGCCCCGTATTTCTCAAGTATTCGAAGGTCGGGTCGTAAAAACTCGGATCGCGAGTCGGATCCGCCGTGTCGCCAGATGGAACGACGATTACCATTCCCTGTCGTGCGCGAGTTAATAGCACCCGATAGGCGTTCTTTTGGTAGAGCTTTCGGTCCGCTTTGTTGATCCTTTGCCATCGGTCCCCGCGAAATGCGTGATCCAGCCGGACGTCGAGTAACGAAAATCAGCGTCCCAAGTGACGCACACCCAGTCCAGTTCGAGTCCCTGAATCTCGAACTCGGTTGCAACGTCTTCCAAGTAGTACGACGAGCGAACGTCGTCCTTACCGGCTAAGAACCAATGCACGGATCCGGCTTCAGCCGAACCTCGATTGCCAGCGGCTTGAGCCGGTAGGCAGCCGACGAGACAACGATGCCGCCGTTCCGCCGCGTGCTTTGCGCGCGCAAACCACGCTTGGCCTTATTCAGATCGCGCGCGAGCACGATCGGGTACCGTCTGATTTGTCGCAGTGTTCGCCCGCTTCATCTCAAATCGAGCAGTTGCTTTACCAACTGCGACACGTGTTCAGCTCGAAACGACCGCATCGAGACCGAGAGTGAACCGCGGGTCGTAGTAAACATCCCTTGCGAGATGCCAACTCTCGAAGAACTTCGCCCGCACCGAATCCTGCGTCCGCCAGGCGATCAGGGCCAGGATGCGCCAATGGGGAAAGCGTTGATTGAGGGCAACGATCCACTCGCTGATGCCGGCCTCGCCAGTGTTGATTTCCTGTCCGCCACCAACCAGACAGACTACGATGCCCCAATCCGGATGTCGATCGATGCAGGACAACAGGAACTCCGGCTCTGATTGATCAAACTGGCTTGTCCCTTCTTCTGCCGCATGAAGGTCGAGGTCTGCTTGCGGTTCCACGCCCGTTGGGCTTCGTCGAACAACGCGACATGGTCCACCGGTGGTTCGGATCACGCAGGCATTCGTCCCGATAGTGATGGACGTTTTGAATGAACATTTTGACTTCGCTTCGAGCGACGTGTCTTTGACCGTTCGGCCAGCAGCTTTTTCACGTGCGACCTTGTCTGCGCGTGCGCTCTGCGGAGGATTTTTACCAGCGGACTGCCGTTCGACAAAACACGCTGTACATGTCGTTGTCTTTGTCGAAATGCCGCGTCGCTACGTTCAGCCCAATCAGTGTCTTACCCGCCCCAGGCACGCCAGTGACGAAGCAGACTGCTTTGTACGAATTCGCGCGCGCGTCGGCAATGAGATTCCTAATCGGTCTGCGTCGTGCGACGCAACCCGCCGCCGCCCTGCAAGTCGCGCGAGATCTCTGCGACGGAGTGACTGTTATACAACGCCGTGGCGGCCTCGATGATTGTCGGCGTCGGTCGATACCGGTTCCGCCCCCAACGGTCGCGTCGATCGTCGGTTCGTCACCAATAAACTCATGAACGGATCGGATGATTTCACCAGAGAGTCGCCGTTTGATTTTATTGGGGCGAAGAGTCTGTCGTTGTGAGGCGTCAACGCAATGCAAATCGGGACGTGGGGTGCGTGTGTGGCGACGAGAACAGCGCGATGAACCGATCATGGCTTGATTCATGGAAGTTTTTCAGGTCCGCATAATCGACAACCTGATCGATGCTGTAGGGTGCGAATTGACTTTCGCCGATTTTGTATTCCAGCACAAGAATCACCGAACCGATCACCAACAGGACGTCGACCCGCTTGCCCATCCGAGGAATCGCGTACTCGAAATAGATCGAACCGCGGCAACCAGGGAGAATCGACTTGAGTTGCTCGATCTGCGCAAGCCAAGCATCGCGCTGTAACTGCTCGACAGCAAATTCGCTTCGACGAACAAGCTGTCCAAGCACTACATCAGGCTCGTCCGCGAGAAAGTGTTCAATCGTGTCGGATTGGGCAGTATGCGCGCTCCATCATGCGGAAACAAGCTCCTGCGCGAGCTTTCCGGATGCCATTAGACTTCATCACTCAACAGGGGGCCGCATTAAGAACCTATCCCAGAACCGTCGGGGACTCCGATTTCCTGACGGAGCTTTCGCCGTTGTAGTTGGTGTCCAATAGCCAGCAGGCGATGTCGGAGGTGCTGAGGAGCGGATCTCGCCGGTCGTGTGGTCGTAGACGTCCACGCCCCGGATCTCGACCATGATCTGCCCGTCCTTCGCCCCGGTCACCGCCAGGTCGGGCTCGCCGAAGACCATGAAGAGATTGCCGGCGCCGGTCTCTTCGATCCGGTCCGCCGTCCAATCGTCGAACGTGAGCTGCTTGTCCTTGCCTTCTTGGGCCGCGCAATCGGCACGAAATACTCGGCTTCGCCGCCGGCTCTCCACGATCCGGTCGGTGATTCCCTCCTCGTCGAAGAAGAAGTGCCGCGAAGACTCCGCGAACGGAGAGTTGATGATCGGATTGGCGATCACGACGTTCTGGGCCATCCCTCGGCCTCCTCGCCTGTACGGCACTGCTGACATGTGATTAGAACCGCGCCCATCCTACTGGATTTCCGACGCGATGGTAGGGCCGCATGGCCGCCAGCGGCAAATCTTTCTCGGCTTTTCGCCACCCAGCTTTCGGCCGGTGCAAACTCGCGAGCACGCCTGCCCGCGCAAACCCTCCCCAACCAACCCCTTCCAGCCGCGACTCCCCGCCCAAATCAAATCGCAAAAAGCCCAACCTGGCAAAGAACTCCGCCTCGCCTTTTCTTTCCCGTGGCTGAAAAATCTGCTTGACAATCGGCGCCAGCATCGATCATACTCATACCGGAAACTGACGCATCATCCACGAAGCCGCCGGCCCGATCTCGTCGCGCTTCCTCGGCTTTGGAGTTCATTGAAAATTTGGTTCTCATTCATCCCAGCCGCTGCTCGCTTCTCTCCGCAGCAAGCGCGCCAGGTCCCTGCCCATGGTTTGCGGCACGAGATCCCGCCGCCACGAATCGGCGGCCTTCCCACCCGGAAGCGCGTGGTGCCCAAACCCTCTCCGATTTGAGAAATCGCGACCTTGGGCACCACACGCAGCTGCTCCCGCTGTTGCCTTCTCAGAAACGCCCCTGCCGTCTCTCCCCGCCGGTACCACGCTGCATGGTCCCTGCTGGCTTTTGCGGTCTCGAACACGAAGTGGAAGGCGATGCGCGACAGGCAGCAGAAAAGAAGATGAACAGAAAGGAAGATAAGCCACGACTTCGCACCATTTTCTTTTCTTCCATCTTCCTTTCTCTCATCCCCGCTACCCTTCCCGGGACGTTTCCCGCAGTTTGCGCCGGACACGGGATCAGAAGCACCCGAATACGCGTCCTGGCGAGGTGCCTACGTTTTGTCAGAGTCTCCCAGCCTTCCTGCTCCGCGTTCACCCCGCTATAGGTACCCTGGGTGGCAGGGGACTTCACGAAATTGGAAAAACGCGACTCTTGGCAGCCACATTTCTCCCGCTGGATCCAAGCAAGGCAAGAGCCGCACCCATACGATTCGCCGGCTTGCTCCTGTGAACGTGCGTGCCCTATAATCCATAGTTTCGCTCGATCGCAACCCACTCCACTGAGCCGCCGCTTAATGGCTGTTTCCGATATCGTTCTCAAAGGGGCCCGCGAACACAACCTCCGCGACGTAAATCTTACACTGCCCCGCAACCGGCTGATCTGCTTTACCGGTGTTAGCGGGTCGGGGAAGAGTTCGCTCGCCTTCGATACCCTCTACGCCGAAGGCCAGCGGCGCTATGTCGAAAGCCTGTCGAGCTTCGCACGCCAGTTCCTCGGCCAGATGCCCAAGCCCGACGTCGACGCCATCGCCGGGCTCAGCCCCTCCATCTCCATCTCCCAGAAGTCCACTGGCCAGAGCCCCCGCTCGACCGTCGGCACGATCACCGAGATCTACGACTACCTGCGGGTGCTCTACGCCCGCGTCGGCACCGGATACTGCCCGCAGTGCCACCGAAAAATCACCGCCCAAACCCGCCAGCAGATCCTCGAACAGATTGCGCAGCTTCCCGAAGGCACGCGGTTTCTCGTGCTCGCTCCCATGATCCGCGGCCAGAAAGGCGAGTATCGTGACCTGTTCGGGGACCTGCTCAAGCAGGGCTTCGTCCGGGCCCGGGTCGACGGCGCCGTGGTGCGGCTCACCGACGACCTGCGGCTCGACCGCCAGATGCGCCACAACATCGAAGTGGTCATTGATCGGCTCACCGCCGGGCCCTCTACCCGGCAACGGCTGGCCGAGGCCGTGGAGTTGGCGCTCCGAATGGGCGGCGGGAACCTCATCGTCTCGCCCGAACCCGACGAGGCGGCCGCCGCGAAGACTCCCGCAGCCGACATCCAGCTTTCCGCCCACTACGCCTGCACCCACTGCCAACTCAGCTTCGAGCCGCCCAGCCCGCAGATGTTCAGCTTCAACAGTCCCCAGGGCATGTGCCACGAATGCCAGGGGCTGGGCGAGATCTACGGCTTCGATTCCGGCCTGCTCATCCCCGATCCTTCGCGGTCATTCCAGCAGGGGTGCGTTGAGATCCTCGGCACCTGGCGCGAAATGGGCCGCTGGCGGCGGCACATTTACCGCGGAGTGGCCGATACCTTGGAGCGGAAGTTCGAGGTGCCGCAGGGCTCGATCCTCGAGACCGCCTGGGAAGAGCTCGACCCGAAATTCCAGGACATGCTCCTCTGGGGCACCGGCGACGAGCATATCACGTTCACTTGGCGGTCCGGCCCCTCGGGACACAAGTGGGGCGGCAAGTTCGAGGGGATCATCCCCAAGCTCCTCTCGCAGTACCGCACCACCCGCAGCCGCATGCAGCGGCGGGCCCTGGAAAAATACATGAACGTCGTCGGCTGCGGGGCCTGCCACGGCCAGCGCCTGAATCCCCAGGCGCGGGCGGTGCGGCTGGCGACCCGGTCGGCAAGTTTTCAGGATAGCCCCGAACGGTCGTTGCCGGAGGTCAGCGCCCTGGCGGTCACCCAGGCGGAGGAATTCTTCCGCGATCTCGACCTCGACGAGATCGGCACCGCGATCGCCGCCGAGGCCCTCAAAGAAATCCGCGGCCGATTGCAGTTCCTCACAAACGTCGGCCTCGATTATCTCTCGCTCGATCGCACCGCCCCGACCCTCTCCGGCGGCGAAATGCAGCGGATCCGGCTCGCCGGGCAGATCGGCTGCGGGCTGGTCGGCGTGCTCTACATCCTCGACGAGCCCTCGATCGGACTGCATCCCCGCGACAACGATCGGCTGCTCGAGACGCTCGCCCAACTCCGCGACCAGGGCAATACCGTCGTGGTCGTCGAACATGATGAAGACACGATGCGGGCGGCCGACCATATCGTCGACTTCGGCCCCGGCCCCGGGGTCCGCGGCGGCAAGGTCGTGGCCACCGGACCTGCGGCCGAGGTGATCCGCAAGGCAGCCAGTCTGACCGGACAGTTTCTCTCCGGCAAGCGAAAGATCGAGATCCCGGCGCGCCGCCGGGAAGGCAACGGACAGCAGCTCGTCATCCGCGGCGCAACGCACAACAACCTCAAGGACGTCGACGTCGAGATTCCGTTGGGCAAGTTCGTCTGCGTCACGGGCGTCTCCGGCTCCGGCAAAAGCTCCCTGGTCAACGATATCCTCGTCGAGGCGTTGCGGCGCGATCTGAACGGCGGCATCGGCAATCCCGGCGGACATCGCGCCATGGAAGGCCTCGAGCATCTCGACAAGATGATCGCCATCGACCAGTCGCCCATCGGCCGCACACCCCGGTCGAACCCCGCCACCTACATCAAGGTCTTCGACGACATCCGCAGTCTCTACACCCAAATGCCCGATTCGAAGGCGAGGGGATACAAGGCCGGCCGGTTCAGCTTCAACGTCGTCGGCGGCCGGTGCGAAGCCTGCGAGGGAAACGGCTCCAATCGGCTGGAAATGGACTTCTTGGCCGACATCTGGGTCACCTGCCCGGTCTGCGAGGGCCATCGGTTCAACCGCGAAACGCTCCAGATCCGCTACAAGGGCAAGTCGATCTCCGAGGTTCTGGAAATGGACATCCAGGAGGCCCTGGTCCATTTCGAGAATCAGCCCAAGATCCGCCACAAAGTGCAGACGCTCCACGACGTGGGACTCGACTACATGAAGCTCGGCCAACCGTCGCCCACCCTCTCCGGCGGCGAGGCCCAGCGGGTGAAGCTCGCACGCGAACTGGTCAAGATCAGCACCGGACGAACGCTCTACCTGCTCGACGAACCGACCACCGGCCTGCACTTCGCCGACATCGAGCTGCTGCTGAAGGTGCTCCACGGCTTCGTCGAGGCCGGCAATACCGTCCTGGTCGTCGAGCACAACCTCGAAGTGATCAAGACGGCCGACTGGCTCATCGATCTCGGCCCCGAGGGCGGCGGCGACGGCGGGCGGATCGTCGCTACCGGTACCCCCGAAGACGTCGCCCGCGTCGACGCTTCGCATACCGGCCGGGCCCTGCGACCCGTGCTCAACGGCCCTGCCTCCAACGGCAATGGCAAGAAGGCGTCGAGCACCGCAAGCGCCACCAAGAGCTCGCGCCGAGCCGAACTGGCCAAATCAATCAAGGTCCGCGGAGCTCGACAGCACAATCTCAAGGGCATCGACGTCGAAATCCCCCGCGATCAGCTCACGGTCTGCTGCGGCCCGAGTGGATCGGGCAAGACCTCGCTGGCCATGGACACGATCTACGCCGAAGGCCAGCGGCGCTACGTCGAGAGCCTCAGTGCCTACGCCCGCCAGTTCGTCGGCCAGATGCAAAAACCCAAGCTGGAGCACATCGAGGGTCTCTCGCCTGCGATCGCCATCGAACAGAAACACTCGGGCCACACGCCGCGGAGCACCGTCGGCACGGTTACGGAAATCTACGACTACTTCCGCATCCTGATGGCCCGGCTGGGCGAGCCCTACTGCCCGGCCTGTGACGTCCCGATCGGCACGCAGTCGTCCGACGAGGTGATCGACAAGGTCATGGCCCATCCGGACGGCACGCGGCTGTACCTGATGGCGCCGCTGGAGATTCAGGTCGGCGACCAGTACGAGACCGTGTGGGAGGAGATGCGAGCCGCCGGCTACGCCCGAATCCGCGTCGACGGTCAGACGTATCCCCTGGACAACCCGCCCAAGATCGACCGCCGCCGGAAACACGAGGTCCAGGTGGTGATCGACCGGGCGATCGTCCGGCGCGATGCCCGCTCGCGGATTGCCGACAGCGTCGAGAACGCCCTATCGGTCGGCCGGGGTGTGTTGCACGTCGCGGTGGTGCTGGAAGACGTCCCCGAATCCCAGTGGCTGGTGGATATTCACAATCAGCATTTCGCCTGCCAGCAGTGCGGGCGGAGCTTCGAGCGGCTGTCGCCCCACAATTTCTCGTTCAACAGCTCGCTCGGCTGGTGCCCGGCCTGCGAAGGGCTCGGCGTGCAGACCGGCGCCAATCCCGCGATGCTGCTCCGCGACAACCAGGCGACGCTGGCCGAAGGCGCCATCGCCCTTTGGCCGGGAGTGAACAGCCGGTTCTTCCCGCTCATGCTCGACGCCTTCGCCCGCGCCGTCGGCATTCCGACCGACGTGCCGTTCGATCAACTCGGTGCTCGCCATCGCCGCCTGATCATGCACGGCACCGGCGAGCAGTGGTTCGACGTCTTCCCCGCCGGCCGCCGTAAGAACGACAAGCCGGCAGCCGATTCCCAACCGATGTTTCGCTTCCAGTACAAAGGGCTGTATCCGGCCCTGGAAGAGGCCAGCCGCATCTCGCCCGGGTTTCGCAGCAAGCTGGAGCACCTGGTCGACGAGGTGGAATGCTCGGTATGCAGCGGCAGCCGCCTCCGCGACGACGCGGCGGCGGTCCGCTTTCGCAACCGGACGATCGACGAGATGGGCCGCATGCCGCTCGGACGCCTCTTGGAAGAATTCCAATCGTGGAAACCCAACGCCACCGACCGGAAGATTGCCGGCGAGGTCGTCCGCGAGATTCGCAACCGGCTGCAGTTTCTCGTCGACGTCGGGCTCGACTACCTGACGCTCGCCCGGCCGGCGCCGACCCTTTCCGGCGGCGAGGCCCAGCGGATCCGGCTTGCCGCGCAAGTCGGCAGCGGGCTGTGCGGCGTCCTCTACGTGCTCGACGAGCCGACGATCGGCCTGCACCCCCGCGACAATCGCCGCCTGTTGGACGCCTTGAAGAAGCTCCGCGATCTCGGCAACACGCTCCTGGTGGTCGAGCACGATCGCGAGGTCGTTGCGAACGCCGACCAGTTGCTCGATTTCGGTCCCGCGGCGGGCGACGGCGGCGGCGAGATCGTCGCGCGCGGCACCCCGCTGCAAGTCTCCAAACAGCGCGGCTCCGTCACCGGACCCTATCTCTCCGGCAAGAAATCAATCCCGGTGCCGACCAACCGCCGCATGGCCTCGGCCTCCGAATCCCAGCCGCCTGCCGCCAAACGCAAACGACGCAAATCCGAGCCGGCACAGTCTCAGGCACCGCAGCCGCCGCCCGGCGGCGGCTGGATCGAGATTCTCGGCGCCCGGCACAACAACCTGAAAGACGTCCACGTCCGGATCCCGCTCGGCACATTCACCGTCGTCACCGGCACCAGCGGCAGCGGCAAGAGCTCGCTCGTCCAGGACGTGCTCTATAACTCCCTTGCTCGCACACTCCACCGGGCCAAGGCCTTTCCGGGCGCGCACGATGAAATCCGCGGCCTGGAAATGATCAACAAGGTGATCCAGGTCGACCAGCAGCCGCTCGGCCAGACGCCCACCTCGAACCCTGCCACGTTCACCGGCGTGTTCGATCTGATCCGCGAGCTCTACGCTCAGCTTCCGGAAGCGAAACTTCGCGGCTACACCCCGCGGCGGTTCAGCTTCAACGTCCCGGGCGGGCGCTGCGAAAAGTGCGAAGGCAACGGGCAGCTCAAGATCGAGATGCACTTCCTCCCGGACGTCTGGGTCGAATGCGACGCCTGCCGCGGCCGCCGCTACGATGCGGAAACCCTCGCGGTCCGCTACCACGGCCAGACGATCGCCGACGTGCTGGACATGTCGTGCGGTGCGGCCGTGAAACTGTTCGAAAACCTGCCCAAGATCCGGCACATCCTGCAGACGCTCTGCGACGTCGGTCTCGACTACGTCAAGCTTGGCCAGCCCGCGCCGACACTCTCCGGCGGCGAGGCGCAGCGCGTGAAGCTGGCCGCCGAATTGTCGCGGCCCGACACCGGCCGAACGCTCTACCTGCTCGACGAGCCGACCACCGGACTGCACTTCGACGATTTGGCCAAGCTCCTCGACGTGCTCAACCGCCTGGTCGATCTCGGCAACACGGTCACCGTGATCGAGCACAACCTCGACGTAATCAAGACAGCCGATTGGGTAATCGACCTGGGACCGGAGGCCGGCGAGGAGGGGGGCTATGTGGTCGTCGCCGGCACGCCTGAAGACGTCGTCGCCCATGCCGTCCGCGCTGGAAAATCGCGGTCCAATGGCACCGCCACGTTCCGGTCTCATACCGGTGAAGTCCTCGAGCCGGTGCTGGCGGCCGGACCGTACGCCGAGCGAAAGCCGCACGACTTCGCGGCGGCACTGACCAAACGCGAGGGCGACGTGGAGATCCATGAAGTTGGCGGCGAGGCAAGCATGCCGTGGGAGATTGACGGCCGTCGCTGGCACACGAAGGACCGGGTCGGCCGCACCGGCAACCCGTGCCGCTGGGACGGCCGCATCCTCGACGAGGTCGTCGAGCGGATCCAGGATTCCGGCCAGTTCGGCGAGACCGACTGGAACTCCCGCACCATCGTCGAGATCCGCCCGCCCAAGAAATCCGACGGCTGGTTCTTCCACGCGATCACCGGCGAAGAATGGCTCTTGAAGATGAAGTTCCGCACGGCCAAGAACACATTCCGCCGCGACGAGCTCGTCGCCCGGCTCGACCTGAAGCCCCTGAACGACGTGCCCGAGCTACCGCTCTACGGGACCGAACCCCGCGCAAAGACGACCAATCTCCACGGCCCTTGGCAGGAGGTCGAACTCCGGGTCCACTCCTACCAGGAGATCGACCGCCCTGAGTTCTGGCAGTTCGTTGATGAGGCGATCGCCGGTTTCGGCGAGTTCACCGAGCGGGCCCGCCAGAAACCCGAAGACCTGATGCCCTGGAAAGTCCTTGGCCGAAAGTGGCACACCACCCGAAGAGGATTTCACAACGGAAGGCAGCCCGTCTGGGACGTCGGCGTCCTCGAGAAAGTGCTCGAGCTGTTGGAGAAAACAGCCCCTCACGGACAGTTTGTCTGGGGCAACAAGCAGGTTGTGCCGCTCTACGTAGGCGATCAGCAGGAGCCCTGGGCGGCGGTCCAGACGAAGAAGACCGACGCCGTCTACCTTCATCTGACCGGTCCCAAGGGCCGCTTCACACTAGGCCGCATCACCGAGCTGGGCCACGAGCCCGAATTCGACGCCCAGCGGCCCGGGTACGATCTGGTCCACCTGAAATTCCGATCCCACGACGACCTCGGCCGCGGCGACCTCGCAACCTTCCTCAAAGAACACCTCGCCCAGTTCAACCTCAACGGCAAGCAGTAACGCACTCGACGCCGCCTCAGTTCAGTCACCCAATATGTCCGAATCCTTGCTCCCCAAACGATTCCTTTTCCGCTTCTCGGTCCCTTGCCTCTATCGGCAGCCGATTTGGACCGCCAAGGGCTCCGGACTGGACGAGTCGTACCGTCTGGCGAATATCGCGGAGCTTGAGGACACTCCAACGCTGGTCGACTTCCGCATGGCCTGGAACGAGACCGGCGTGGCGCTGCGGGCGCACGTGCTCGGCAAGCGGCAGGCGCCCTGGTGCCGCACGAACCGGCCGGAGGACAGCGACGGCGTGCAGGTCTGGATCGACACCCGCGACGTTCACAACGTCCATCGCGCGGGCCGCTTCTGCCATCGATTCCTCTTTATGCCCGTCGGCGGCGGCAATCGGCTCGACGAGTCCGTTGCCATGTGGCGGCCGATCCATCGCGCCAAAGAGCATCCCAAGGCGATCGCCCAGGGACAGGTCCGTGTCCGCAGTGAACGCACCGCCGGCGGCTATATCCTGGAAGCTTTCCTGTCGGCCGAATCGCTCACCGGCTTCGACCCCCAGGAGCATCCTCGCCTGGGCTTCACCTACGCCGTGATCGATCGGGAACTCGGCGAGCTGACCTTCAGCGCCGGCTGCCCCATGCCTTATCAGGAGGATCCGAGCCTCTGGGCGACGGTCGAACTCGTGCGACAGAACTCGTAGCGGTGCTCACGTGCAACAAAAACCGCCGCCTTCTTTCGAAGGCGACGGTAAGAGCCTGTCCCAGAACCGCCGGGGACTGGCTCATTTTACAAAGTCTTCGGAGCAAAATGTGCCTGTCCCCTTCTCCTCGCGAGGTTCTGGGCCAGGCTCTAAGTTCACTCACACAATTGGTTTAGCAGCTATTCGGCTGCCAGCTTCTTGTCCGTTTCCTTCGCCTGGTCTACCTGCTTCGCTTCCTTGTTTGCCGGACAGCCCTCGCACGACTTCTCGGACGAGCACTTGCCGTCCTTCTTCGCACACTCCTTCTGCTCCGACCTCTGGCTCGCCAGCGTCGCTTCCGTTTTGCCTGAGTCGGAAGCGGGGCATCCACCGCAGCCTTTCACCTCGCCGGCGGCTTTCGCCGACGCGTCCGCACCGCAACAGCCCTTTTCGGCCGATCCCTTTTCGGTCGTCTGGCTTGCCAGTGTTGCTTCGGTCTTCTTGTCCGAAGGGCAGCCGCCGGCCTTTTTGCTCAACGGACATACACGGGGTTCCTCATCGGAACCCGTCTCAGCACTCGCAAGAGTCACATCCGCGTTGCCCGAAAACGGGCACTGTCCACAAGATTCGGAACATCCGCCTTCGGCCGCGGCCAGGCTTGCCGATGCCTTCTTACTCAAGGGGCAGCAAGTACCGCCTTCGGCCGCCTCAGACTCCTGGCTGACCAGCGCCGCCGCCGTCTTCTTCGACAACGGGCAGCATCCGCCCGTCTCACCGGCGGCCAGAGCCGCTTCCGCCGTCGCCCCACACGCCTTCGAACACCCTTCGCCCTCGGCCGCAGCAACTTCCGCTCCGTCCGCCGCGCAGCAACCCTCCGCCTTGGCCGCCGCACAACAGCCTTCCGACCCGGCGGAAGCAAGCGTCACTGGCGCATGGTCGGCCTTTCCGGCGCAACAACTGGGAGCATCGCTCCCGAACAGCGCAGCGGTGCGGAACTGCCCACCCTCCTCGGGCGGAGTGTAGCTCGTCGCTACGACCCCGACCAATCCGACCAGGGCCAGCGCCAGCAAAAACCATCGCAACTGTTTCATCACCTTCTCCTGTTTTCCTTTGTCTTCCTTCGTCAAGTTCTCAGCGCCAGGAATTCGGACAGAGATCTCCGGCGTACCGCATCCCGGCGAGTCAAGAAACGATAACTTTTTTACTCACCCCTTCAACATCAGCATCGCGCAAATCGTTCTCCTCTCGACAGTTGCGCCCCAAGCAGTCCCACTGGTCACCTGGGCCGCCAGTAGGTCCCGCTTGCCGAGCGGGACCTGGAGCCGCCGACCAGCTCGGCAATCCGTAACCCGCCTCGAATCACCCAACCCTCGCAACAACCGCCACCAGTAGGTCCCGCTTGCCGAGCGGGACCTGGAACGGCAAGCTGTGCTTAATATCCCGGGTCCCGCTCGGCAAGCTCGGCACGCGGGACCTACTCGTCCGATTCGATGAGTGCTAGCACCTGCCCAACCTCGACGGCTTCATCTTCCTCGACCAGCCGGGCAACCAGCCGTCCATCGACGGGCGCCGGCAGATCAACGACGGCCGCAGCGGCCGTAACCTCAAGCAACGGCTGACCCTCGCTGACTCGCTCACCCCGCCGTACCAACCAGATACCGGCGACCGCCGCCTGCCCGACGCCGAGTTCCGGCAACCGCACTTCACACCGTGCCATAAACCGCCTAGCCAACCATTTCTCTGGCGTGGTAGCTTGACCGCACAAACGGGCCGCTCGCCACCTGCCGGAAACCCATGCGTCGCGCCGCCTCGCCCAGTTCGTCGAACTCCTGCGGTTCGAGATAGCGAACCACGGGCAAGTGGTCCAGCGAAGGCCGGAGATACTGTCCCAACGTGAGCATTTCGCAACCCGCATCCAGAAGGTCGGCCAGGGTCTCCAACAACTCGTCGCGGGTCTCGCCCAGCCCCAGCATGAGCCCGCTCTTGGTCTTCATGGCCGGACTGCGCCGCTTGATCCGCCGGAACATCTCGAGCGTCCACCGGTAATCGGCCTTCCGCCCTCGTACCTTTTCGTAGAGCCGAGGCACGGTTTCCGTGTTGTGGTTGTAGACGTCGGGCCGCGCGTCCACCACGAGGTCGACCGCGGAACCGTTGCCGGCAAAATCGCCGGGCAGCACCTCGATCGTGGCGCCGGTCGCCTCTCGCACCCGGTCAATGCACCGAACGAAGTGGGCCGCGCCGCCGTCCGGCAAGTCGTCTCGCGTGACGCAGGTAATGACGACGTGCTTCAGCCCCAGACGCACGGCCGCCTCGGCAAGTCGCCCGGGCTCGCTCGGATCGACCGGCCGCGTTTTCCCCTTCGCAACATGGCAGAATCCGCACCTGCGCGTGCAGACGTCGCCCAGGATCATGAACGTAGCCGTTTTCGAGGCGTAACACTCCATCCGGTTCGGGCACTTGGCGTGGTCGCAGACCGTCTCCAGCCGTAGCTCATCGATGAGTTTCGCGGTGAAGTGGTTCGCATTGCCCTTGGGAACGTTTCGCTTGAGCCAGCGCGGGAGATGTTCTACGACAGGTTGTGTCATGAGCACGGAGATTTCAGGATCCTTGGCAGATCGGGCCGCTTTGCCTTGCCCGCTTCAATAGAGGGTGGCCGGTATGAAGGTGATAATGATCGCAGCCGAGCGCATCGGCAACTTGCCGTACCAATTCCGCTCGAACTGATGTCATTTTAACCGGCCTCTGCCGTTCGGCCACCAGGCAGCTTATCCGGGTTGCCTGCGGAGAACATCCCTGAAGAGACCTGAGCAACCCCATGGGTGGTGAAACGTTGATAAAGGCCCCATTGGAGGCGATCCCATTCTGGACAGTGACTCCCAACGCGGCCAGGCTGCCGGTGCGGCCCGAAAAGGTGGAATCGTCCTCGGTCTTGATCCCCAATTGCTCGAACGTGCCTCGTACGGCAGTGGCCAGACGCCTGAGGTACTCGCCGACCGTCCAGCCTCGCCACCGAAGCGAAACAACCGGGTAGACGGCCAGTTGGCCGGGGCCGTGGAGCAGGCACCCCCCTCCACGTTTCACCCAGCGCCTTTCCAACCGCGGCCCACCAAGGAGGGTCGCAAGGTGCCAGGCGTCTACCCCACTGCTGCGGCCCACGGTGAGGATTGGAGGATGCTCGCAAACAAGGAGATGAACCTGCCCGTCTCCCCAGATTTGAGGCGCCGAGATGAGCCGGCACTGCAGTTCCTGACAGGCGTCAAAACCAACCGTGCCAAGGAGATAGGCCTGCAGGGCCGGCGCGGACGTCGTTTCGTCGGATAGTCGGTTCGGCATCGCTCAACTTGAGAATTCGTTGCGTAAGGAGTACAAGAGACTACCGGGGGCGGATTGTTGCAGAGAACATGGATCCGCGATAGACAAAAGGGGTAACTACCACGGCCAAACAAAAGCAAAAGAAACCGAAAGATCAGGACAACGAGCGGCTGATCACTCAGAACCGGCGGGCCCACCACAACTACAGCGTCCTTGACACCCTGGAATGCGGACTGGTTCTTGTTGGCAGCGAGGTCAAGAGCCTACGGGGAGGGAAGGTCTCGCTGGACGACGCGTATGGCCGGATGCGCGAAGGCGAACTCTGGCTTGTCGGATGCGATATCCCGGAGTACGTGCAGGCCAACCAGTTCAACCACAACCCCAAGCGCCCCCGCAAGCTGTTGCTTCACCGTCGCGAGATCCAGAAGTTTGCCAGCCGTGCCTACGAGAAGGGGCTCACGCTCGTTCCGCTGAAAATGTACTTCAAGGAAGGGCGAGCCAAGATTTTGATGGGCGTCTGCCGAGGGAAGCAGAAGCACGACAAACGCGAATCGATCAAGAAGGCGGAAATCCAGCGGGACTTGCGGCGGGCGATGACCCGGCGGTCGTAATCAAGTCGCGGACGGCTTTCGCCAGCTCTCACCCTTCCCTTTCGCGGCCCGGCATCACGCGGTCGTAATCGATCATCGCGCTGACTGCATGCTGGACGTAGTCGATGCGAACCTCCGCAATCTCACCGTGGAGCATCTCGGAGGCGTTAGAATGATCCTCTGCGCGGCTGATGCCGGGAATCCCGCCGATAAGTGGGCCCTCTCGGAACTGCGATCGAATCAAGAATCGGAGACCGCCTGCCGCGCCGGTTCTCACCCGCTGCTGAAAGGGCTCGGCTTCCCCTGCCAGGAACGGGTAGATGGCCGCGAGCCCTTCAACGCGCGTGGCAGTCGGGCAGGTCCGGTTGTCGCCCGTCATACACTCCGGGTCCGCACTGCCGGAAAGCGTTTGCCTCTGCTCCTCCAAAATACTCTGGCAGATCTGCACCGCGTGAGTGAGGAGTTGCCCCCGAGAGATGATCGACTCGCACTGCTCGTGCCGCGTCATCAGTTTCGCCGTGGCCAGCAGCGCCCAGTGGTCTGCAGGTACGGAATCTTCGTCCTCGCGGCTTCTCGCGAGCCAGCCCAGCGCCTTCGCAGCCGTCTCGAGCCACCGAGGATCGGGATCGAGTTCGTAGAGCATCAGCAGGCCGAGTGCGGCTTCGCCCGGATAATAGAGGCACTCGCCACGGTCGCTCACGCCGCCTCGCGATGGAATATACGAGTGGTAGAAACAGCCATCCTCTTGCTGGAGAAACACCAAGAAACGACCCAGTCGACGGAGTCCTTCGATTCCGGTGGTGCCAGGCGCCGCCCCTTCCGTGCTCACCAGGGCCACCAGCCCCAATCCGCAAGCGCCGAGGCTTGTGCGGATCGGTTTATGGAGCGAGTCGACGTCCGGGCATTGCCAGACTGCCAGAAACTCCTCGCAACCCGGCACCGGCGCAATCGCTTGCTGCTTCAAGTATCCGGTGGCGCGCACCATCGCATCGCGGACTGCATCGGTCGGCCGCCACTGGTGATGCATCCCGAGGGCGTAGATCGTGCCCGCGTGTCGAACAATGTTATAGGCCCCCGTCGGCACCTCCGACGGATCGAGATAAGCCAAATACACGAACTTGCCATCCGGCCCGCAGGCACGGACCAGATAGTCTGCCGCAAGCTGGATAGCACGGTGAAGCGAAGTCCGATCGACTTGTGCGGTTTGCCCGGGACGGGAGTCGGCCCGGGGAACCGTCGAGGGCTCGGAAGCCTCTTGATTCACTGGTGGGCGTCCGTTGGACAGGCTTACCCCCGCTGCAGCGGCGACCACCGAGACCGCAGCAACCGCCGCGGCCGTCCGGACAAACCCTCGCGCCAAGATCTGCATCTGCTCACCTCCCTGCCGGTCGTTTCGGGGCGATCCTCGCCGCCGTGCGAGCCGGCCGGCTGAACAGGGTACCAATGTGGCGGATTTGAGGGAACACGAGTTCTAAAAGGCCCTAACAAAACGGGGACAGGCACCTCGCCGGGACGCGTAATTTGCGTGTTTTCCATAGGTTTGGCTCCGAGCCAGTCCCCGTTTTGTTAGGGCAACCAAGGCGTCTCTTTTGCCCTGCGTGTGCTCGGCCGCGGACCCAAACTGGAACGGTCGGGGGGTTCGCTCTACAATGAAGACACGACGATTTGCTCCCTTCTTTGTTGATGCCAACTCGTGCAGAACGTCCGGAGGCCCGTTGTGTCGACCACAATACTGACGACGGTGGCCCTATTGCTGGGGCAAGCTTTGGGCGACGACCCGTCCGTGGAGTCAACCGTTCGTAGACTTGTTCGTCAACTCGACGGTCCACGGCTGGCAGAACGCGAGACCGCGGAGCGAGAACTTCTCGAAATGGGCCCGAAGGTGCTCGACCTGCTTCCCACCCCCCAAGACCGCCTTTCCGCGGAAGTCCAACAGCGGGTTGGCCGCATCCGGCACATGCTCACGCAGCAGTTGGCCGTGGCCGCGGCGGAGCCTTCGCGAGTGAAGCTCGAGGGAACGCTGCCGCTGACGGAGATCCTGACCGGAATCCAGGAGCAGACCGGCAACCGGATTGTCCTCCGAGACGCCGGTGGTCTCGGTGGGGAGCGGAAGCTGACGGTCGACTTCGACGGTGTTTCTTTCTGGCAGGCGCTCGACGAACTCACGCAACAGGCCGGCCTGTCGGTCTATCCGTACGGCGAGGATAAAGCGATTGCTTTGGTTGCTCGGGGCGAGGGCAGCCAGGCCCGAGAGTCGTTGGTCAGCTATAGCGGTCCTTTTCGCTTCGAGGCGATCCGCGTCTTGGCCCAGCGCGACCTGCGTGCGGCCGATGGTGGGTCGCTGCGCCTGACGGTCGAGGCCACGTGGGAGCCGCGATTGTCGCCCATCAGCCTTCAGCAGCCCATGAACACGGTGGAAGCCTTGGATGAGAAAGGCAATCCCATTGCCGTCGACCAGCAGAAAGCCGCCATCGAGGTGCCGGTTTCGCCGCTGGCTACTGCCGTGGAAATCGTGCTGCCTTTCGAGCTTCCGTCGCGCGAGGTGAACAAGATTGCCCGGCTCAGCGGCAACTTGAGAGCCCTGGTCCCGGGGAACATTGAAACGTTTCGCTTCGACGATCTCACGGAGGCGAAGAATGTCGAGAAGCGGGTAGCCGGGGTAACGGTCAGGCTCGAGCAGGTCCGCAAGAACAACGCGGTCTGGGAGGTTCGCATCCGCGTTCGCTACGATGAGCCTGCCGGTTCGATGGCCTCGCACCGCACCTGGATGTTCGACAACGAGGCCTATCTCGAAGGCCCCCAAGAGAAAAAGCTTGAGTACGATGCCTTCGAGACCACCTGGCAGAGCGAAAACGAGTTCGGCATCGCTTACCTGTTCGGCTTGCAAGAACCGCTCGACGATTACTTTTTCGTATACAAGACGCCGAGCCGGATCTTGGCAAGCGACTTTCACTATGCTATTGAGGGCGTGGAACTGCCGTAGCGCGGGAAGGCCGTTCCAACCGGCTGGCGGAAGAGATAGATCCACACGCCGACCGCCGCGGCCAGCACCAGTAGACTGACGTTCTGCGAGATGCTCAGCCCGGTGCCGAAGACCGACGCCTCATCCGTACGGATAATCTCCAGGATGAAGCGCGTGATCGGGTACAGCGTCAACACCAGGGCGAACAGTTCGCCGTCGCGTCGACGAAAGGGGGCGTAGGCGATCAGGAACAGACAGAGCAGCAAGCCGTTCACCGCACTGTAGAGTTGGGTCGGGTGTACGGGTTCGCTTCTCGGCGGCGGGGGGGTGATCGGCCAGGTTGCAGCGGTTGGCTTCCCCTTCGTGGCAATCGAAAGCTGGGAACCGTGATCGGGAGCTTCCAGGAGGGCCCATTGTGCGCCTCGGATCGTGCGGACCGGTTGCCCGCCGATCGCCGTAATGGTCTGCCCGGGCGCGAGACCTTGCTCTTCTGCCGGCGAGCCGGGTTGAACCGCAGTGATCACCGGCGGGGCCTCGCTTTCGCCGACGATTTTCAGGCCGTGCAGAAACGTCTGGCCGCGTTCAACCTGATGGATGTGAGCGGGGCTCTGTGCCGGAAACCGAACGGCCCAAGGAAGGTCGCATACACCGCCATAGCAGCAACCGTTGAGCATGCATCCGAGGCGGCCGATGGCGACTCCGAGCATAACCGAGGGAGCCAACAGATCGAATACTGCCAGCATTGGCAGCCGATGTTTCGCCAGAAACGCCACCAAGCCCAAAAAGCCGCCGACGAGCGCTCCGTACACGACCAGTCCGCCCTCCGTGACCTGGACAATCTCCGCCAGGGTGCCGGCGACGGTCGGCTTCGCGAAACTGGGCCAATACTCGATAACGTAAAAAAGCCGAGCCCCGATGATCCCGGGCACAAACAGCCAAAAAGCCATTGCGAAGACCAATTCCGGATCGATTCCCAATCGACGACCGCGGTACGCGGCCAGCGCCGTGCTCGCGACCAGGGCCAGCAACAGCATCACCCCGTAGCCACGGATGGGAAGTCCCTTCGGTTCCACCAGGCGCGGCAGTACGAACCAGATCACGGCTCCGATCAGGAGCAAAACGGGAATGTACCCCAGGGTATCGGCGCTGAATCCCTGCCGCCACGCGAGCCACGCGAGGAGCAGGATGCTGCCGAGCGTCCACAGCCCCAGGAGAAGCCCGAAGCCGAATACCGGAATGCCTGCGATTTCGTTAGGGATGAACCAGAGTGTCTGAAGCACAACGATCTCCTACTGTTTGCGGGGGTCCAGCAGCAAGTTGTCGATCAAGCGCGTACCGCCGATTCGAACGGCCAGGGCCGCCAGGGTTTGCCCCTCGATCTGTTGGACCGGAGCGAGAGTCTCCGGATCGGCCAAGGCGATGTAATCGATGTGTGCGTCCGGAGCGGTCTGGATCAACTCGCGCATTCGCTCTCGAATTGCCGCGGCATCTCGCTGCCCCTGCTGGACGAGTTCTTCCGCCAATCGAAGGCTCTTCCACAGCGCCAGGGCGTGCTGACGAGCCTCGGGATCGAGATAGGCATTCCGAGAACTCATAGCCAGACCGTCCGGCTCGCGGACCGTCGGGCAGACATGGACCTCAATCGGAACGTTCAAATCGTCCACCATGCGGCGGATCACGAGAGCCTGCTGGTAATCCTTTTGGCCGAAATACGCAACATCGGCGCCGGCCATATTGAAGAGCTTCAGGACGATCGTGGCCACGCCGCGAAAGTGCCCCGGCCGGCATTGGCCTTCCCAGAGTTCCGTCACATCGCCCACTTCCACCCAGGTCGCGTACCCGGGCGGATAAACGCCGTCGGCTGCCGGGACGAAGACGAGAATCTCGCCGCCGCAGGACCGCAGGGCATCGAGATCCGCCTGGAGCGTTCGCGGGTAGCGTTGGAAGTCCTCGCCGGGTCCAAATTGGCTGGGATTCACGAAGATCGTCACCACGGTCAACGGACATTCGGCCTGCGACGCACGTACCAGGCTCAGATGGCCCTCGTGCAGTGCTCCCATCGTGGGTACCAATCCAACGCGCTTGCCGTGAGCACGAGCGACAGCAACCGCCTGGCGAAGTTCGGCCACGGTGGAGACGACGATCGGATTGTCCATGTTCGGAGGTTCCTGGTTCACCCTGGTTCTACGGACCAATAACTGGTTTGGTCGGGAAAAACGAGCGCATTGAGGCCACTGCCGCCTGGATTTCGGCCAGAGCCGCGCGCGTATCGCTGGCAGGCAGGGGGAGGACCGGCCCCTGGTCTGGCCGCATCGCCTGCTCCCAGATCGCCCGTTGGACCTCGTTCAATTCCGCGGCCGATATCCCGCTGCTACGACGTTGTTCGCGGCTGAACAGTGAATCCACCGGTTCATGAAGCAACACGATCAGTTTCGGCTTCAATACGTCCTGCCGCGCGGAAAGCCACTTCTCGTGGAACGCGGCAAGTCGGTCGGGCGGCAGCCGGAGGTTTGCCAGCACAAGGAACTCGTCGAACCAGAAATTGCTGACGGTAACTTGCTCGTGCCAGCCGGGGCGGCTTGCCGAGAGCAGGTCGGCCCATCGGTCGAGAAATTCTAGCTCCACTGTCCCGCGCGCACCAGACGGATCGCAAGGAAAGAAGGTACGCAGGTACTCAAGGTCCACCGGTTCCATGATCGCTTGGGCGGACGCTGCCTCGGTAAGTTGCCCGGCAAGGGTGGTTTTCGCGGTCCCAAACGCTCCCGCGATGGCGGCATAGTCGGGTGCGGTGTTCAGATGATCCAGCAGCTTCTGCATCGACCAGCCGGTCGTCGGGTGAAGCATCGAGGGGGCGATCTCGGCCGCGGGTTCGAGAACGAATCGCCGCCAAGCCATTCGTGGGTGGGGGATTACGAGGCCCGGTGTGTCCAGCCGAAGATCGTTGTAGAGCAACAAGTCGAGGTCAAGAGTCCTCGGACCCCACCGTTGCACGCGGACTCGCCCGAGGCGACTCTCCGTTTGTTTGAGCACGGAGAAGAGGTCTCGCGGCTGCCGGGATGTCTCGAGCAGGGCAGCACCGTTGAGGAAAGTCTGCTGGCCCCCGGGTCCGCCAACCGGCTTGGTTTCATACCACCGGCTGACCCGCAGGACGCGAATTCCGTCGTGCCGGTCGAGTTCGTCGACGGCGGCTCGCAGCGTGTCGCGTCGGTTGCCGAGGTTGGAGCCCAGCGCAATGAGGCAAAAGGGCATCGTTCAAAGAAAGGCGGCGGGAACGATTTTGCTCCCGCCGACCTCGGGCCTACAAGAATGTTCGAGGAATATTCCACCGAGGGGGGGCCTTCCAGGCCACGACGCCTGCCGCCGACTATCGTTCCCTCCCGTCGCCTCCCCCGGAGCAGATGGCATTATTCTGCTCATCCGTTACAGGTTGTCAAGCAGACGCCATCGCAAACCGAATTCAGCCTTGTTAACTTGGGAGGTCCAAATAGACTGGTAGTTATAGTCGCGGGCTGGTTGGTATTGGCTTTAGAGCCTATCCCAAAACCGCGCGAAGAGAAGGGGACAGGCACACAGTCCCCGACGGTTTTGGGATAGGCTCTTAGCGAGAAATTGCCTTTTCAATAGTCTTCCTCTCGTCTGGCGGAGAAACTTCTATGCGTTTCGTTCGGGGAGTCGCCCTTACCCCATTCGTTGTCTTGCTGGTTTGTGTGACAGCGAGCGCCGCCGATTGCAGGTCCGAGTGCCATCCATCAACTCGGGAGCTTTCGTACTGCACGATCGCGGACGGGGCAAGTCTGCGCGCTTGGGGCAACCCGATGGAGACGGCGTCATTTTGCGAGGGAGCGAAAGCCGTTGAGTCCCAACAGCCGACGCTGGCCCCGCCCAGGCCGGCCGCCGACCTGCCGTTCCACTCCGGCAACTCGCTGGTGCTGGAGATTCGTATCGAAGCCGAACTGACCGGGAGCCGGCCGTAATCGGACCGATTTCCATCCGCGATGCGGGCTCGTGTCAGCCTTCGTCCATCTCTTTTTCTTCGTGCGGCACGCGTTTGGCCGCTACCAGCGTATCGTCCTCGTCCAGCGTCATAATCCGCACGCCCTGCGTGTTGCGGCCGATGATGCTGATGTCGCTGGCGGCGATGCGTTGAAGCTTGCCCCGGGCACTGATCATTAGCAGTTCATCCTCTTCGTGAACTCGGACGATGCCGATTACCGGGCCGTTGCGAGTGGTGGTCTTGATATCTCGCACGCCTTTGCCGCCGCGCGATTGAGTGCGGTAGTGGTGGCTCGAAGAGGCATGCTCACTTTCGGTATCCTCGCCATCTGGCTCCATCGCCGTATCTTCGCCGGATGTCTCGGGACCATTTTCCGGGAGATCGGTTTCCGGGAGATCGGCGGGCTCTTCCGCCTGCTCGGCCGCATTGGGACCGAAGGGGGTCCGTTTTCCGTAGCCGTTCGCGCAGACGGTCAGGAGCGAGGCTTCCGGATCGGCGACAACCATACCGACGACGCGGTCGTCCGCGCCCAAGCTGACTCCTTTCACGCCGCTGGAATTGCGTCCCATCGGGCGGACGTTGGATTCGCGAAAACGGATGGCCATGCCGGACGCGGTCGCCAGGACGACCTCGTCGCCCGCGCCGGTGATTACGACGTCGACCAGTTCATCCCCGTCGCGGAGCTTGATGGCGATGATTCCACCTTTCAAGGGACGACTATATGCCGCCAGATTCGTTTTTTTCACCAGGCCCCGCGCCGTGGCCATCATCAGGTAGTGGTCGGGTTTGTCGAAATCACGGATTGCGCGGCAGTCGGCGATGTACTCACCCTCGGCCAGGCTGAGCAGATTGACGACGGCCCGGCCTCGGCTGTCGCGGGGCAACTGAGGCAGATCGTAGACCTTCCGCCAATAGACTCGGCCAAGGTTCGTGAAGAACAGCAGGTAGGCATGGGTGCTGGCTACGAAGAGGTGCTGGATGGGATCCTCTTCATCGACCTTCGCGCCTTTGAGCCCCTTGCCGCCGCGTCGCTGGGCACGGTAGGCGGTGACGGGCGTGCGCTTGATGTAGCCATTCGAACTGATCGAGACGACCATCGTCTCCTCGGGGATAAGATCCTCGAGGTCGATATCGCCGATTTCCTCGCCGCTGATCTCGGTCCGCCGCGGATCGGCATGCTTCCGCTTCAACTCGACCAGATCGTTGCGGATAATCTCGAGGATGTTCTGCTCGTCGGAGAGGATCCGCTGATATTCCTTGATGTCAGCCAGCAGGTTGCGGTGCTCTTCGCCGAGTTTCTCCTGCTCCAGGTTGACCAATTGGCCAAGGGTCATTCGCAGGATGGCATCGGCCTGAACGGGAGTGAGCGTGTAGGTCTCGTGCGAGCCGCGTTCCGATTCGAAGATGGCGAAGCCCTCATCGCCCAGCGCGCGGCGGAGCAGCGCGGCGGGGGTCTCGATTTGCATGAGCCGCTGCTTGGCCTCGGCCTGGGTGCCGGAGGACCGGATCACGCGGATCACCTCGTCGATGTTGGCGTGAGCCAGCAACAGGCCTTCGACCGTGTGCTTCCGCTGCCGGGCTTTGGCCAGAAGGAACTGCGTGCGGCGGCGGATTACGGAGACGCGATGGCGGATGAACTCGTCGAGAAGGCCCTTGAACGAGAGGACACGTGGCTTTCCATCAACCAGGGCGAGGAAGATCAGCGAGAAGCTGTCCTGCAGCGGCGAGAACTGGTAAAGCTGATTCAGCACGATGTCGGGATCGGCATCGCGTTTGAGGTCCAAGACGAGGCGCACCGGTTCTTTCAGGTCGCTCTCGTTTCGGATCCCGGAGACCCCGGGAATTTTTCCGTCCGAGACCAGGGCGGCGATCCGCTCCTCGACGCGGTCGCGGGCCTGCTGGTACGGGATCTCGTTGACCACGATGCGGAACCGCCCGCCCTTGACTTCTTCGATCTTTGCCCTGGCGCGGATGACGACCGTGCCGCGGCCGGTGTGATAGCCGCGGCGGATCCCGGCGCGGCCGCAGACAATGCCGCCGGTGGGAAAGTCGGGGCCCGGGCAGGTTTCCAGCAACTCGTCGATCGAGACGGTCGGCTCGTCAATTACGCGGATCAAGGCATCGCAAATCTCGCCGAGGTTGTGCGGCGGGATCGAGGTGGCCATACCGACCGCGATCCCCTGGGAACCGTTGACCAGTAGGTTGGGGAATTTCGCGGGCAGCGCACTCGGTTCGGTCATCCGCTCGTCATAGGTGGGGAGGAAGTCCACCGTGTCGAGTTTGAGGTCCTCGAGCATGAGAGCCGCGAAATGCGACATGCGGGCCTCCGTGTACCGCATAGCGGCCGGAGGCAGGCCGGCGACGGATCCGAAATTGCCCTGCTTGTCAATCAGCACGTAGCGCATCACCCAATCCTGAGCCATGCGGACCAGGGTGGGATAGATGACGCTTTCACCGTGCGGATGATAGTTGCCGCTGGTATCGCCCGAGATCTTCGCGCACTTGATGCGGCTTGCCCCCGGTCCCAGGTTAAGGTCGTTCATGGCGACGAGGATCCGCCGCTGCGACGGCTTGAGTCCGTCGCGGACGTCGGGCAGGGCGCGGCTGACGATCACGCTCATTGCGTAGGTCAGGTAACTGCCCTTGAGTTCGTCCTCGATGGGCATATCCAGGAGGCGGCCGGCAATCACGCCGCCTTCGGCCGGGCCACTATCGGTGGCATCGTCCGAGTCGGGAGGTTCAGGCGGGAGGTTCGAGTCGGTCGACAAGGCGAGTCATCCTTTCATCGGCCACGATTTGCCGAGAGAGGCCCTCCGGAGCGGGGCCTTTGTGATCATACGAACGGTGTTTGTGGGTAGCCGTTAGTATATCGTTTTGGCGGCCGGATCACAATGGGATCGGCAAGAAAACAATCGGCGTAAGTCTTTTGTATTAACGCGTTTGCGCCCCGCATTTCGCAGGCCCTGCCAGCGTGGTCAACCCACGGAAAACCGTAGTACGGGCCTCGCTTCCGGGCACCCGTGCCGTGATAGTGCTCGCGAATCGAGCCCTGGCTGGAAAAGAACTGGGAATTGGCGGGAATCAGGCGGATCGCCGGGTGTTCGGTGTGGTGCCCAAGTTGCGAATTTCTCAGAACGGAGGCACTTTGGGCTCCACACCGTTCTGGGTGGAACTGTTCACGTTTTCGCCTGGACATCATTGTTGTTCTCAGCAGGAGTGAAGGGGATGGTGGGCCAGTCGGCTACTTGGGGCGGAGCGGCGGGCATGGGATGCTGCGCCGCGCGGCTGGGAACGTTGAGGGTCGTGGCAGGTTGCCGATCAGGAATGAACGGCAAGGCCGGCAGGGTGTTCGGGCCGGGGCCGGGTACGGACCGTTCGACCGTCGCGAGGAGTTCGCGGGCCATGCGTTGGCGGGCGAGCAGGGCCCAGGTCTGGTTCTTGGCGGAGATGAGATTCAGATGCCGGGCAATCATGGAATCGGGGTCGGCGCGGATGGAGAAGATCGAGTCGCGGATGCCGACGACGGAGCCGATGTGGGCCTGATCGCAGAGTTCGAGCCACATGAGGTGGACGAGGGTGGTTCCGGCTGAGCGTTCCAATGCGTCCTGCGGATCGAGGACGAGGCCTTTCCAGAGCGGCAGGAGGACCTGGTGAACCGCTTTCTTGATGGCGGGCGGGAGGTCGTGCCAGAGGCTGCCGGTCGGGAGCCAGTAGGGCGCGTCGTCGCCGGGTTCGGGGAGTCCGGGCCGGGGGCGAAGCTTGTTTCTCGGTTTTTTGGTCATTTGTTCTGTCAGTCGTTCTTTGTTCTTCGTTCTTCGTTTTTTGTTGGGGGCGGGTGTGGCGGCACGGCGCGGAATGAGTACTAATGTTCACCATCGCCTCTTGAGGATAATGGGTGCGGCGCATTTTGACAAGAAGTTTTTTTCGGCCAAGGGGCCGATTGGTGGAGGGCACTTGCGGAAGAGACTGCCCGGTAAGGAGTTGCGCGGCGGGGGTGTGCGGGAAAAATTGAAGAATTCTTCGCACGGTGCACGACCTGGGGTAGGCCGCGGAGCCTTCCTGCGACCCCTTGACTACCGCGTTCTTCGGCCTTAGGTTTGGCGCGTGCGGGAAATCGAATTTTCGATGCGTTGATCCGTTGCGACCCGTCGGGTGTCGAGCAGCGGCGAGTACACGCCAAAGGGCGCTGGGGATGATCAAGGCGTATTGGTGGCAGGGCGGGCCGCGGAAGGGAAACTTTGGCGACCAGTTGGCGCGGCTGTTGTGTGAGCGGCTCTCGGGGCAGAGAGTGGAGTTTGCCGAACCGCACCGGGCGGATATCTTGGCGATCGGCAGCATCCTGGAGCCGCATTTCTGGCAGCCCGGTTCGTGGAATCAATACCGCGGGTTCATCTGGGGGACGGGCCGCATGTACGGCGCCGGACCGATCGATTTCCCTTGGCGCAGGTGGTGGCGCTGCGCGGGCGGCTGAGTCTGGAGCGGACGGGGTGCCGGGGCAAGGAGTCGATCGTGCTGGGGGATCCGGGGCTGTTGTGCGGGCTGTTTGCCCGTCCGCAGAGGACCCGGTACAAGCTGGGGATCGTGCCGCACTGGTCGGAGATGGGAAACCCAGTAATCGCGCACGTGGCGGCGAAGTCGGCGGAGATCGCGGTGATCGATCTGTGCGGGCCGGTCGAGGAGGTGCTCGACGCGATGTCGAGCTGCCAGCACATCCTGGCCTCGGCGCTGCACGGCCTGGTGGCGGCCGACGGGCTGGGCATTCCGAATGAATGGCTGCGGGTAAACCCCGGCGAGGAGGACCGGGCCGGGATGCCGGAGTTCAAGTACCGCGATTACTACAGCGTCTACGGGCTGGAAGACAAGAAGTACCTGACGCTGAGCCGAAACGATACGCTGGACAGCATCCTGGCGCGGTTCGGCCCGTGGGAGCGGCCGGGGATGCACCGGTTGAAGCAGGGTTTGATCGACACGTTTCCGTTCTGGCCGGGGATGGATTGATGGATTGATGGATTGATGGATTGATGGATTGATGGATTGATGGATTGATGGATTGATGGATTGATGGATTGATGGATTGATGGATTGATGGTGTCGACTACAAGGTGGTCTTGGTTGGCTTGATACATTCAATTAGATTTCGACGAACGACTTCGATGGGGCCGGAAGACAATTCCTGGCAACTCCTGCCAACAGGCGGGGTGGACACAGAAGGAGGCCTCTGAGCGATGGTTGTGGCTCGCAAGCAGCGGTTTCGTCATCGCATTGGAGTCAGTTTGGGCGCTGCGGCTCTACTTCTCGCTTGGGACGCGGGGTTCAGCGGATCATTTCTTATGTCATGGATCTTCTGTCCGATTTGGTTTCTTCTCAGTCTCCTGAAAAACGCGATCCAGCGCCCCGGGTGGGGACTCACTCTTTCAAGAGCCGCAATTCCGGTCTTGACCTTGGGGCTTGTTATGGCCAACGATGCGTTTCAACTTACGGTCGCAGAGGCAAACGCTCCGCGAGTCGTGGCGGCTTGCGAGCAGTATCGCGCTGCCAACGGTAGGTTTCCAAAGGATCTTAACGAACTCGTGCCCGAGTACCTGCATTCGGTTCCACGCGCGAAGTATTGTCTGGGGCACTGGGGGCAATTCGTCTACTTTTATAACCAGGGAAACCCCATGCTTGTATGGTATGTTGTTCCGCCACACTACCGGAGAATCTACATCTTTGAGACCCGGAAGTGGCGCTACATGGAGTAGGCGTCCGATGAAGAAAGACGGGGTCAGGCTTTAAATTTCAACTTTCGGGTATGAAGTGGGAGCCACGGTTCAAATTAAGGCATGATGTTGCGCCATGTCCGTTCGGTGCCGCTGGTGGCGGCCGGGGTGGGATGGAATTTCAGCGGCACGGTGACGGCCGAGGCCAACCAGGGCGGGAACTGCTCGTATAGGGAAAACTCAGGGTCAGGCCGGGATTAGGGATTAGCAGTGCGCCGGGGGCTGGACGGAAACCGGCGGGGCGTCGGTGGTGAACCAGGTGAGCGGCAACTCGAACTACTCGACCAGCAGCACCGTGAACCCGTCGGGCGACGGCTGGAGCGCGAGCGTGACGGTGAACCAGAGCGGGCTGGATTCGTACCTGGGCCTGTACACGTTGGGATATGTGCTCGATTCCGAGGGCGATTGGGAGTTCGACACGGCCAGCGGGGGAAGCGGGGCCAACGGGAATTCTAGTTGGTCGGTTTCGAGCAGCGGGAGCTATTCGTATCCGGTCGGGGAGAGCACGATTGGCGGGACGTTTTCCAATTCGGCTAGCGACAGCATGACCTACTCGGTGACCACGACCGATACGGCCGCCGCGGGCGTTTGGGTCTATTCGGGCTCCGGCACGTTCAGCAATCAGGGGAGCGGCAACGGCTCGTTCTCTTCGAGCGGGTCGTACACGGACGGCGGCCTGTCGGGCACGGCCAGCGAAGGCGGCTCCGAATCGTACTCGTACAACCTCAGCGGCACGCCGATGCTGCAGGCGAACGGCGAGTGGTCGTGGAGCGGCGGGAGCGGGACGTCCACCGGCGGCGGCAGCTCGAATTGGAGCGTGTCGGGGACGGGGCCGTACACGGGAACCGGGATCAGCGGCACGAGGACGGAAAATGCCAACGGGGGCCTTTCGCATTCGTATTCGGCGACGTCCAGCGTGGTCGCCGGCGTGGGTGGTGAGCGGGTCGGGCAACGCTTCGGGCAACGCCACCGAGAACACTTCCTACTCGGGAAGCGGGTCGTCGTCGGTGGGCAACCTGAGCACCAGCATCAGCGCGAGCGGGGGCACGAACAACTCGGCCAGCGCCTCGCTGAATTTCACGTTGAGTGCAGGGGCCTGGGTCGCCACCGACGGCACGGCCACGGTGAGCGAGGGTACAACCAGCTCGGGCTCGACGAGCGCCACGCAGACCGAGTCGCAAAGCGACAGTTGGGGCGACTCGAGCTTCGGTGGCAATGTGTCGGAGTCGAGCACGCAGACCAACACCAGCAACCACACCAGCTCGTACCTGCGGGTGGAGAGCTACACGTGGAATCCGGCCGCGGGCAGCGCGTCGGGGTCGAGTTCGGGGTCGAGTTCGGGTTCCGGGTCGAGCTCGGGCGGATCGGGCAGCGGCGGTCCGTGGGAATTGACGGGGATCACGGAGACGGCCGGGGGCACGGCGGACCTGGGCGTGACTTACTCGTACAGCGGCAGCGGCCGTTCGTGGTACTCCGACAGCGTCGGCCCGGAGACGGAGGAGTGGAGTTCCGGGTGGAACTCCGCGCGGACGATCAGCCAGTCGAGCCATTCGACGCGGAATCAGGTGTCGACGACGACTCCGTCGTCGGGGGGCGAATGGGTGAGCAGCGGCACGGAGACGTGGTCGGTTTCGGCGGGCGGGTCGGCCGATTCCACCAGCGACGGCGATTGGAGCAGTGGCTGGGCTTGGGAGTCGGGCGAGGACAGAGGTGGGGCGGTGGATCAGCGAGGATCCGATCGGGTTTGAGGCCGGTGACGCGAACCTCTGCCGCTATGTGGGCAACTCAGCGACGCTGCACCTCGATCCCACGGGAACGGTCGACTTGAGCGCGTTCACAACCGACGAGTTGGAAACGGCGTTGGCGAAAGCGGAAAGGGGGCTAGAGATACTGGAAAAGGTGGCAGCAACGGGGGAGTCGTTGCGCAAGTCTGGCGGAAAGCAGGGCGGGAACCCGGCCAAGGGGGCAAAGGATCCTGTCTGGAATGCATACGAAGGCAGTTGGATCAATGCAACGTGGGACTTGCTGGGCCTCTGGGGCGGTACTTGCTTCTGGGTTATTAGTTGGCCCGTATACCATGTCTTCTCAAGCGATCCTCCAACTTTTTTTACTATCTGGGCTTTGAATGAGATCCCACGGCAGCAACACTTTATTGATCTAATCAAAGGAGAATTGGAGCGGCGCGCAAGTCTTTAGTGGAGTTGACAGAATCAGGCTTGATTGCATCAGAGCGGCGCAGAAGGGAAGTGTGACACGCATGGAGACGGACGAACGTCGCAAACGGAGCAGGGCGCTCTTTGCCTACGCCATTGGGGGTTGGCTTGTCGCTTTTGCTGTGGCACGAGCCTTGTTGCCATTCACTGTAGAGTTTTATCGCGGGACGAATTTTACACCATTCACAGCGCGGATTTGGTGGCAAGTCCTTCCGTGGGTGGCGATCTTCGGCCTATCGCTTGACTATTGCTTGCTGTTACGTTCCCGGAAAAAGGACGGAAGGTCCACCTTTCGCGTTTTGACATACTACATATTTATCTGTACGGCGTTTCTGTTCATACTCCTGTCATTTCGGCCGCTAATTGTCCTGGTTTCGTAAGTCGGAAGCGGGGGGAAACAGCGCCGGGTCGCCCTGGGTGATTACTCACCCTGTTTTGCGCCAGTAGGACGTTGAGCTTTGGCTGTGAGCTAGAGTGTAGCACAGCCCGACAGGAGAAGCTCGATGTCGAAACGAAAGCATTTTACGCCTGAACAGAAGGTAGCGATTGTGCGGCGGCACCTTTTGGAAGGGGTGCCGGTCTCCGATTTGTGTGACGAACTGGGCATCCACGCCACGCAGTACTACAACTGGCAGAAGCAACTCTTTGAGAACGCCGCGTCCTCCTTCGATCGGCGGCCGAACCAGGCGAACCGGAGGCGCCAGGAGTCTGCCGCAGCCCGGAAGATCGCTGAGTTGGAGGGGCTCCCACAGACCCGTACGTGCAGAATTACCGCATACGGTTCCTCAAGTAACCCCTTCGCTTCGCACACGGCACACGGAATGAATAGCCACCGGCGGCGGCAGCGGCCAGCGCCGCTGGAATCGTAAGAATTCGGCCCAAGTGGGCCGGTTTCCGCCGCGGCGACGGCCAAGGCTTTTCCACCAGGTGCGTGCGACCACCTCCCGGAATCGCGCCAACGCGATGCTGTTTCCCGTGATCCCGTAATACGCGAAGTGGCCGCGTAGCTTCTGGCAAAGTGTCTGGTGTTGCTCGGCGATCGGTCGGTGCCGGTGGGGAAATCGAAACAGATACCATGAAAGAGGCGAGGTCTCCAAGAAAAGTACGCTTGGGAGCGTTTTACAAGAGGATAGAGGACAGGGTCATAGAGGACAGGGTCAGGCTTTAAATTTCAACTGGGGTTTTGCAAATTGGGGGAGATTGGGGTCAGGCCGTCAACAGTCAACAGGCTTGCGTTGAACAACCGGATCAGGTAGGCTGCGGATTATGGCACGACCATTACGCATCGAACTGGCTGGTGGGCTCTATCATGTGATGTCGCGAGGCAACGAGCGGCGCGACATCGTCCGCGATGATGCGGATCGGCAGCGGCGACTGGACTGGCTGGAGCGAACCGTGCAGACGCACGGCTGGCGGCTCCATGCGTTCGCTCTCCTGACGAACCATGAACATTTGTTCGTGGAAACGCCGGAACCCAATCTCTCCGCGGGCATGCACCTGTTGAACAGCAGCTACACCGGGTACTTCAACCTCCGGCATCGGCGTGTCGGGCATCTGTTCCAAGGGCGGTTCAAGGCTCAGTTGATCGAAGAGGAAGGCTACTATCTGGAAATCAGCCGCTATATCCATCTCAACGCGGTCCGCGCGAAACTGTCGCTGCGACCGGAGGAGTGGCGGTGGAGCAGCTATCCGGGCTATCACCGAGCAGCAGACGTCCTGGGCTGGGTAACCTATGACCGCGTGCTCTACGAGTTCGGCAAGGCCCCAGTGGAAGCACGACGTGCGTACCGCCGCTTCGTTCAAGCGGGGATTGCTCAACCGCCGGAGTGTCCGTGGGCGAATGCCTTCCGGGGGCTGATCGTCGGTTCAGACACGTTTGCGCAGCGGATTCGGCGACTGCTGGGAGATCGCCCCGCAGATCCGGACGTGCCGCAGCTAGCGGGTTTGCGTGTGCGTCCCTCGCTGGAGGAGATTGGCGCGGCGGTTGCCCGGCATTTCGGAGGGGTGAGCGCGAGTTGGCCGGCGCGATCGCGGTGCGACGACATCAGTCGAGCCGTGGCGGCGTACCTGGCGCGTTGTCAGTACGGCTACTCTGCTGGAGAGGTGGCGAGAGCGTTGGGATATCGAGGACACAGCAGCGTGAGCATGGCGGTTTCCAGGGTCGAATCGGGCACGGATGCGGTCCGCAGAAGCATCGCCAGCCTTGTGCGGGAACTCACTATTGACTAATGACGGCCTAACCCCAATCTTCCCCTAACCCCAGTCTTCCCCTGTAACCCCAATCTTTCCCTATGGCTCAGCACGACGTGACATTTACGATTCCGGAGCGATCGCTGGGAAAGGCCGACCTTGAGTTCAAGATCAAACGGAACGGCGAGATGGTCGGCCGTCTGAAAGTATCCAACGGAACAGTCGTCTGGGTTCCCAAGAATGCCCAATACGGCTACAAACTCGGTTGGGTCAAGTTCGACCAATTGATGCAAGAGCACGGAAGGCATGAGACGGGTTGAGCTGACATGGCGTTCAGGATTACCATCACGGAGGACGCGGACAGGCAACTGCGGTCATTGCCGGCGCGTGAGCAACGAATCCTGGAAGCAGCAATCCTGTCCCGGCTTGAGCATCAGCCGACGACACCCACGAAGGCGATCAAGCGTCTCAGGCCGAATCCTCTGGCCGAGTTCGAGTTGCGTGCAGGAGACCTGCGTGCCCTGTATAATGTCGAGACCGAGGAGGTCGTCATCCTGGTCGTCGGACGGAAAGTCGGTAACAAACTCATTGTGGAAGGCGAGGAATTCCATGGCCATCAAGACCATCCCGTTGCACCGCCTGGAAACGGACCTGAGGAAGACTCTCAATGAGTGTGCTGAGTCGGGCGAGACCGTCGTGGTCGAGATGCCCGATCAACGGCTTCTGGCAATTCAGTCGTTGGACCCACAGGAGGACGACAGCCTGATGGACGAACTGTTGGCGTCCAATCCGGAGTTTCAGGCCCTGGTAGCGAAATCGAAGGCCAGCCCGCGCAAACCGTTTGCCATCGGGAATCAGGGGCTAACCAGTCGCTGAACCCGACCGGGAACAGGCCGGCGAGTCGTGTGAGTCCTGAAATAAAGGTCGTTCGCGCCGGCCTGTTCCCGGCGGGTTCGCTCGGTCGTTCGGCAGTCCATCCATGGGGTTCAGCATGGCAAAGTTGTTGACCTTCCTATTAATCGCGGCTGTTTGCCACGCTGTGGCGTGTGCGCGCGAAGCACAGAAGGCAGAAGTCCAGCGAACTCCCTCGCAACATTCGTACTGTGGCAATTGGCACGTATTCGTTCCCCAGAATGAAGTTGGTGGGCCACGCCACGAATACTACTCGATCCATGAAGATAATTCGGTGTTCGTGTCCTTGCGGGACGATCATCAACGGCTCCTTGGCAACTATCGGTGTCGACTCGAAAACGAGGTTATTCTATTTGAATCTGGATTCGCTCGTTGGCCTGTACGGAGAGACGGCGACTCGCTAATTCTCACGGGTGATAAAGAATACCGATTGTCGCGAGTCGATGAGATCCCGCCAGAATGTGGGCAAGAAGTTGTGAGCGAAAACAAGGAGGGGCGACAGTCCACAAGCCCGTACGTCGGGCGGTGGCACACGTTTGTGCCTGAGGAAGAAGATGGCCCACATCATGAATTCTACGAGATTCGTGAGGACAATTCTGTGGTGTGCTGGTTTCTTGGTGTGGATCGTCGATTAGTCGCGAAGTTCCACGGACAACTGAAAGAAGACTCCATTGTCTCTGAGTTGGGGCTCGTGTTACCGTTGGGAAGAGATGGAGATAACTTGATAATCCGAGGCAAGAAGGACTTCATCTTTTCACGTATTGAAAAGATGCCGCCCGAACGCATGTAGGCGTAAGAAGTGCCTGAGTGAAAAAAGGGACATTCTGGTTTGATCTCAAAAAAGCAGGTCTTTTCTGGTCCGAGTCGGGGCCCGGCCGGGCCGCGCGGCAGGGGGTGCTGCGGGGGCCGGGGGTGGGCGGGGGGGGGCAACGCCGGGTG
>JAXGMN010000061.1:0-77046 GCA_040768665.1 Thermoguttaceae bacterium | reverse complement strand
GGTAATCAGTGCCATAAATTCCGATCGGTTCAGGGTCTCCAGGTAAGGGCGGACCACAAAAGGGGCCTCGGTCATCCAAATGTAGACATTGGCCGAGGCGGCCAGCGACTCCGATCCCGAGGTGTCCATCACCCAAACCATCACCCACGCCATGAGCTTCACCACCCACTGCAGGACACCCAGGTGGAACAGGATCGCCGTGACCGAAGAAACGAAGATGATCGTCGGCAACACGGAGAAGGCGAAGTAGTGCTCCCGAAAGCTCGTACCAAACACGAATTCTGCCCCGGCATCGGAAAAACCGACGATCTGGGCGATAAGAAGCCTCGCCCACTGAAACGCGATCTCGCCGGGCCGGGACTTCAGCAGCAGCAATGCGAATAGCAACTGCAATGCTGTCCCGCTGACGATGAGGCGGAAATTCATCCGCCGGCGGTTGGTGGAGAAGAGCCACGCCAGCGCCAGCATGACAAAAAAACCGAGCAGACTCACTAGCCGCTCCATCTTCCAGGCTCCTACCGCCCCGGGTTCGGAAATCTCCACCGCTCTGCGACGTCCTCACTATGGTAGCCCTGGCCCGGCGGGGGACGCAATGCAGCGAATCCCCCTTTCCCAAGTGCACTTTTCAGACGCCGTTCGGCGGTGTACAACATGGTCGTAGCGGAAAGGATTACCTACCGCGGAAGTAGGAAAAGGCCCTAGCAAAATGGGGACTGGCTCCGAGCCAAGGATTTGCGGAACAGGCGTCTTGGCGAGGTGCCTGTCTCCGTTTTGTTAGGGCGTCCAAACAGCTCGCAGCACACCAGGAGAGAAGGATGGCCCAGCGACCAGAAGTCTACGCGTGCAACCAGTGCGGCAATGTGGTGGAAGTGCTTCGCGGCGGTGCCGGGAATCTGGCGTGCTGCGATCAAGCGATGCAGGCCGTTGCGGAGAATACGGTCGACGCCTCCAAGGAAAAACACGTCCCTGCGATTGCCAGGGCCGGCAGCGATGTGACCGTAACGATCGGAACGGTCCCGCACCCGATGGGGGAAGAGCACTTCATTGAGTGGGTCGAGATCGAACAGGGCGATGCCATCACGCGCCGATATTTGAAGCCCGGTGCTATTCCTCAGGCAACGTTCGAGGTGGGCAAGAATCCCGTAACCGCTCGTGCCTACTGCAATCTGCACGGTCTGTGGAAGGCGAGAATCGACTGACGCGGTCCTTCCGAGAACCGCTTTCGCAATCCCGACCGGATCTTCGCAATCCCGACCGCATCAACGACGGCAGTCGGTTGCCGGGCCGTTCACGTCACCAGAAGCAACACACCGGCAACGGACACAACCGCGCCAAGCATTGCGCGTGGGCTGACCTTTTCTTTATGCACGATAATGGCAAAGGGAAGGATCAGCACCGGCATCGTGCTGATAATGGTAACCGCCACGCCCACCGGGCTGTACCGCAACGCCACCATGCACAGCGTTACCCCCAGAAACGGGCCGAGGATCGCTCCCACGACAACCGTCAGCATCGCACGCCGGTGCTGCATCGCACGCCATATCCGCTGCCATCGGGCGGCGGCCGTCAGCAGAAGCACGTAGCCGATCATCGCGCCGAAAATGCGAATCAGCGTGGCGTCGACCGGATCGCAATTCCCCATCCCCTGCTTGGCGAGCACGTACCCGACCGAGGCCGACACCGTTGCAGCCGCGGCGAGCGCTACCCCGCGTGCGAAACTCCGGTGATGCTCAGCCGGCCTCGGCCCCGACTGCCGCTCGAGCACAACCCAGACGACGCCCGAGAGCGTCACCGCCATTCCTAGCCAATGGATGGGAGCAAGATGGTCTCCCAGGTAATAGGCTGAAATCAGCGCCGAGATCGGCGGTGAGAGGGAGTGGATCAACAGCGATAGCCGGGGGCCGATCAGCAGAAACGATTCAAACAGCAACAGATCGCAGAGAAAGAACCCGAAGACGCCTGAAACACCCAAAGCGAGCCACACCTGCGGATCCGCACTGCCGGGCAGCCAATGCCCCCGCGTCGCATACCCGTACAACGCGATAATGCCGATCGTTACCACCAGTCGCAGAAAACTCACCGACAGCGCACCGACCTGCCTGCCGGCCGATGTCCACGCAAGGGTCGACAGCGTCCAGAGCATCGCCGTCCCAAGCGCGGCGGAAGCACCCAGGTAGACAGTATCCATAGAGCAACGATCGCCCGAAGGCCCCTTCTCGATTCCGTGTCGTTAAACCCCTTATTTTAGCGTCTCCGAGCAAGCAGCCAAGCCCCCATCCATCCAGCGCACCGCATCAGACGTTCCTCCTCTCTTCCGCCCCGTGAACGGTTACCATCCGACACCATCAGCAATGGGAACCGCTCACGGCGACGCATCGCCGTTCTTGCCCCGCCTCCAGAAAATCATTCGAGGGCTGCGATCATCACCCTTGAGAAGCCCGTACGCTTCGATGAACCTGTTGTCTCGCGCGCTGTAGGTGTAGTAGAACGGGCCGGGAAACTCGCGCCCCTTGGAAGGCCCCGTGGCAGGGACGATATTGAAGAAGACAAAAATGCGGGCCATACCGCTCTTCTTCAGCTTGTATTCGGAGTTGTGCCGGCCGATGATTTGGCCATCTGCCCCGTACACGGTGACGGTCGTTTTGCCGGCTCGGTGGGTCTTGACACGACGCTCGCCTTTTGCCTCGTCGGTATCCTGAACCAGTTCCCAGGTTCCCTCGACCTGGGCGTATTCCTCCTCGGACGCCTCGGGCAGCTCGAGTAGTCTCTTCGCCGCCGCCAGGTCTCTTTCTACAGAAGCAGTTTCTCCCGCGAAAGCAGTGCCGGCCAGGAAGCACAATGTCAGGACCAGGGAACATGTCGCTCTCATGGCGGATACCTCCATGGGTTCGAGAAAGGAAAACGATGCGCTTGTAGCCAAACGAATTGTCCGTAAGCTGTCAATCGTCGGCGGCCAATCCACGCCCGTTTTTCCCAAAATCAGAACCTGCCCTAACCCGAAGGAGCATGAACGAGCGACCATCGCTCCTCCTGTCGCATGACACCCGAGCGAGACGGAGATGGCCTCGATACGGCTTGCGCGCCGAAAAAAAACTCCACCGGCCTCTTATAACCGTTCACGCCCACGGTCGGGGACGGGTCCAATTTTCGGCCGGTTGACGTATTTCGGCGGCAAGGACTTTCCCCAAAACTTGGACCTGTCCCTCTTCCGCCCCGTGAACGGTTACGGCCTCTTGGCATTGAAATCAGTCCAAACGATCTGTTAAGTTGGCGCCAACGGCAAGCCGCCGCGAGGATCCGCAGTGGCCCCGGCATCCGAAGAGCCGGCCGCGGCCGGTTTTCCTCTGCACGGTTCAACAATGAGGGTTCAGGGCGTGTGGCAGATGATCGCATCCCCTCGCGATTGCCATCACCCCCGGCTGCTTCCACGCAGCCGGGCTGATATGTGGGTAAACTCTCATCTGCCCCTCGCTCGACAGTGGGAAGAGGTGCCTATCCGCCATGAAAACGTCATTACCTCGCGGTGTCCTCACCGTCGCCGCCCTGCTATCAGCCACGGCGGCCGCTCAGTCCACTGGCGCCCCGTCCGCGCCGCCCCGTCCCATGGACGTCGTCGTCATTCTCTGCGACCAGCTCAACGCCCGGGTGCTGAGCTGCTACGGAGGTCCCGTTGAGACACCCAACATCGACCGTCTCGCCCGGGAAGGCGTGCAATTCCTGGGCGCGATGTGCACCTGCCCCTTCTGCTCGCCCGCCAGGGCGTCCATCGCCACCGGGAAATACCCGCACGCACACGGCATCACCTACAATGTCATGCGTCGAGATTACCCGATGGTGCCGGCGCCACCGACACAAGAAGGCATCAAAACCTCCGACATCACCACCGGGCGACTGCTCCACGACGCGGGCTATGCGACGCATTTCTACGGAAAGTGGCACCTGTTGGACGAAGATCTGCCGTACTACGCCGATCTGTTTGCCGAGCACGATGCCTACGCCCGCGAGATGGAGGCGGATTTCGCGGCGGTCCGCCGCCAACCGCCCGCCGCTTGGATGAACTGGTATCAGTGGGCGCTGCTGGTCGAGCAGAGTCCGGCCTTTCGCGAGCTTGCGCGCGCGGCCGACGAGCGATGGAAGGCTCATGCGTATCGCGAATTCGTCACGAAAATGGGCCGCCTGAAGCTCCCGCCCGGGAAATGCTTCGATGTCCGCGTGGCGGACAAAACGGTCGAGTGCATCCGCGGCGCGAGGCCGGGTCCGCTCATGGTGACCTGCTCGTTCAATGCACCGCACGACCCGAACGTGGTCGCTTCGCCCTACTACGAAATGTTCGATCCGGCCGCCATCAAGCTTCCCGCCAACCGCCACACCCGCGATCCTCGCTGCGAGAAAAGCTGGTCTCGCCAGATCGTTCAGGTTCTGGGCGAGCCGGGCCTGCGGGAGTTCCTCCGCATCTACTACGCCTCCGTCAAACTGATCGACGAGCAGGTCGGCCGCGTGTTGCACATCTTGGAGGAGACCGGCCGGCTCGACGGCGCGCTGGTGATCTTCACCGCCGACCACGGCGACATGGCCGGCGGTCACGGCATGGTCTGGAAAAGCAACGATTCCTTCTACGATGAAATCGTCCGCGTCCCAATGCTGCTCCGCTGTCCGCGGCTCTTCCATCCGCAGCGGTGCGACATGGCCGTCGACCTGACCGATCTGATGCCGACGATCCTGTCCGCCGCCGGGCGGCCGATCCCCCCCGAGGCGCAAGGGCAGAACCTCTTGCCGTTCCTTGCCGGGCGATGCGATCCTGCCGGGGCAAGGCCTTACAGCTTCTGCGAACGGGTCGCGCCCAACCGCGAAAACACGCGTACCGTGTTGCCCGGCGCCCGCTGCTCCTTCGCCGTGCGCGGGCAGGGCTGGAAATACGTCCGGTACCACGACGGCCATGAACTGCTCTTCGACCTGGCGGCCGATCCAGGCGAAGTCGCCGACCTCGCGAACGATCCCGCGCGTTCGGCTCAAAAGCAAAGGATGATCGCGGCGCTGGAGAACTGGTGGCGTCAAACGAAACTGCAGCATGGCAGCCGCTCGCACGCCTCGCCGATGAGATTCAACAGCGCCAGATAGTCGTCCTCCTTGCGGAAGACGTCATTGCTGGCGTTGCCACGGTTTCGCCGGCGAACCGGCTGCCAAAGCCTGACCCTAGGGAGTCTCCGAACATGCCGGTGTGCCACTGCTTGCGATTGAATCGACTGTCCATACGGGAAGAGCTTGCCACAATCGCAAGCAGTGCGGAAGTGCCGCTCGCGCGTTGCCGGTTTTCGACCCCCGCCGTTGCGTCTGATGTGCTGGGATGGTGAGTCAATCGGTCCGTAAACACTGCTTGGAGTTGTGGTAAGGCGCGGTTCGCATGGTGCGCCCGTACAACTCCAAGCAGTGCCACACGAATCGAAGCCGAACGCGCTGGGGCAAGCAGTGGCATCCGGCAATGGCACAGGGACCGCAGCCGAACGGGACACGCAAGCAGTGGCACCCGGCACCTCGCCGCGATCCGCACTACACCGAAGGCGTTCCGGCATCGGTGCCGGACTTTGCGGCTTGCGATCGAGGGAGTGCAATACGGCCAAAGCGATCTACTCGCCCCAGCGGTGCCGGATGTTCTCGCGGCCCATCTCCCGCATGCGGCGGACGCCTTTTTTCAAATCCAGACAGTGGGCTTTGAACGTGACGGAAGCGACTTTGCGTCCCACCGCCTTGGCGATATCCGCGTTGCTGTGGCTCTTGTAGAGACGCTTCAAGATGCGAATCTGCTCCTCGGTCCATCGCTTCTTTACCTGCCCCGGCTTTGCCGGTGCCTTCTCCTTGCGAGTCGTCTTTTTCTTGGCCATCGATCCCAAACCTGGCGAGATTCTTAAAAAGGAAGAGCCTCGGATCCGCGTCCAGGTAACCGTTCACGCCCACGGCCGGGGACTGGTCCATTTTTCGGCGAGTCCGAGTATTTTGGCGTCAAAGACGTTGGCCGAAAAACATGGACCTGCCCCCCTCTCTTCCGTGGGCGTGAATGGTTACGCCTCCAGCCAGCGGATAGGGATTTCGATCCCGGGCTTGCTTACGAGTCTACCGCGCCGGGAGATCCCACGTCAACAAGCCGCGATGGCTGTGCCGATAGGAAATTCGATCGCGGGCTGGCGGAGTGCCACTGCTTGCGTCCGCCCAAAGTCAGGTTGTTCGGCTGCGCTCGGTGTGGCATCCGCTGCTTTGAATGTGCCGACCACTCCGATTAGGATTACCACAACGCCAGGCAGTGCCTTTCACCGGTTGACGATTCCATCATCTCATCCCTGGAATCCCCGGCCCCCGAACCAAGATACCCTCTTGCCTCTCAGCATACTTGTTTGCGTGGCCGACGCCGATGCCCGCCACTTTGATACCGTCTCATCGTGCTGGGATGGTGAGTCAATCGGTCCGTAAACACTGCTTGGAGTTGTGGTAAGCGGAGAGATCGGTAGGGATTCAGTTCCACGGGACCTCGGTGGCGTGGCGAAAGGCAGGACTTCATCCTCAAAGAGCCACGGCGACCCGAGGGGATGGCACTCCCTGCTGATCGTCGCGATGTCTTCGGCGGACAATTGAGCCCCTTTCTCCTCAGTGACGAGAGGCAGAGGGGGCGCGGCCAAGAGGGATTCGCTCATTGTCGGCAGCAACACCACCTTGCAAAGCACTTTGCCGATTCTGCACATGGCGATGCACCACTCTTCGTCCAGTTGACAACGAAACGTGGGGCCGATGCCGGCCACCTGATTGATTCTGTATTCCAAATGATTCTACCACCCCTCCGTGGCGTGCACCACACCGGACGCGTCTGCGGCATGGATGCCGCGGCCTAGCAGTCCAGCCCATGTTGGCTGTTTGCCTCTCGACGGAGTCGTACGCGTTGAAAATAAAAGCTCAAAATGCCGCAACACAGCGCGAAGCCTAGTGGGCCTGCGATATGGAGGACAAGCACGAACGGGTCACCGTGAATGTTCAGCACGCCGTCTCTGTCGGCGTCCAGGACGTTGATGACAAACCGCGGAAACGGTGATTCTCGATTCTGGCTGACGCAAGAGTTATGCGTCGCAGTGGCCACCACAATGAGGAACGCGGGACAGAAAAGGCAGCCACCGAACGTTTGCAGTGCGGACTGCCAGGGACTGAATGTCGGTTTCTCCGTCGTGGGAATACTCCCAGCATTCATCGGTGGCCGATATGGGTTACCGCGCATCTCCGTCATCTTTCGCGCTGCCAATGGAAGCCGAGGCGGACGCCGATCCGGCCTCATAGTCTCGGATTGAACTACACCTCAGTTTACCACTCGGTCGCCCTCGGCACCACACCTTAGCGCCCACGATCATGTTCGCAGCAGGGACTCTGGCCGGTGGACTGACGCATCCTCTTTTTCCACATCAGGAAAGAAAGCAGCAGCAAAATGCAGCTTGGCCACGCAATAAAGTGGATGAGCGCTGGATTAGCGCCAAGCGCGGGAAGCTGAGGCCGGAGTAAGTTGGCGAGGACCGTGCCGAGCATACCTGAGATTAGGACAGCGATTAGCGCGCGATACCCGGCAGCAGCGTGATTGCTGGCGCTCATCGCTTATTCCTTGTCGGCGTCAACGCCTGCCCGACGCCGCCCCCCGCGGAGCGAGAAACCGTCGAGCACCGATGTCATTCTACTATCCCTCGCCTGCTTGCACCACACCCGGCGGCGTCCGCGAAGCGGCTTAGCGCGCGAGCGGGAGATCGAAACGGGGACGGAGCAAGTTGGAGATGTTCGATGTTGGCACTGCAAAAATGGTCTTGGCGGCCTTTAACTCTCCACCGTCGAACTCTGCACTTCGAGTGATACGTTCGTCGAACCCGCAGGCGCAAAGATGCCGGTGTGCCACTGCTTGCGATTGAACCGACTGTCCATACGGGGAGAGCTTACCACAATCGCAAGCAGTGCGGAAGTGCCGCTCGCGCGTTGCCTCCGGTTTTGGACCCCCGGCGTTGCGTCTGATGTGCTGGGATGGTGAGTCAATCGCTCCGTAAACACTGCTTGGAGTTGTGGCAAGCCCGGAGAGATCGGTAGGGATTCAGTTCCACGGGACCTCGGTGGCGTGGCGAAATGCAGGACTTCAGCTTCAAGAAGCCACGGCGACCCGAGGGGATGGCACTCCCTGCTGATCGTCGCGATGTCTTCGGCGGACAATTGAGCCCCTTTCTACCTCGAATGTTCCAGGGTTGGCTTTCCCGCACCGCGAGCAATGCCATTCGGGCAGCGACGCGGCTTCCGAATGAGCGGAGATCTGAAATTCCTCAACTCGCCCGTCTCGGCGGGCATCTAATAGGGTTCTTACCACATCCAGCACTATGTCGCGCGGAATTCGATCCTCAAGCGTGATCGCTACGAGCGCGGCCCCCAGCAGGGCGTCTTCCAGGATGTGCACCGCCTTCTTTGCGGCACCCTTGTCCGCTGAGACTCGCTGCGGAGGTGTTTCGGCAAGTGCGGATCCACGCATAAGGATGCGCCCGGCCAACGAAAGGACGGGCTGACGCCGTATTCGCCGAAGCCAGCCCTGGTTTGCACGTTGTTCTATTCTACCAAAGGTTAGTGGCCGAAACCACGGTCAAGGCGTCGGCGGCATGGATGCCGCGGCAAAACAGCCTGTCCATGTTGGGTGATTTGATCAGATCCTCCAGCGGCCAGTGGAATTGACCCTGAGCAGAACAACTCCTGCGGTGACCGCCGATATCGCCATGAGCACGACGCCGAGTTGGATGGCGACACGCTGCTCGAAGCAGGTAGCGACGTATCCACAAGCAAAAGCAGCACACGCCGCTATGAGGCAATAAGCTGCTCGCCTCGGCAACGGGCGGAAACTTGGATGCAGTATTCGCATGTCTTGCCCTTTCGATGCCCGGCTTTGAACTACGTCTGATTGTACCAGGGGCTGGCGGCAGCAACCACCACCGAGGCGTCCTCGCAGGACTCAGCGGCCGAGCCCTTGTTGGCGGCGGCTTCGATGATCGTCTTTCCCACGTACCAACATGCGAAGCCACAACCACGTAGCGAGACCTGCTACCGATCCTAACCCGCGACAGTGAATCGCCAAGGGACCAGGTTCATCTTCTTTTCTTCCATCTTCTTTTCTGCCCTCCCCCCGGCAAAGTCCTCTCGGGCATCGTGGCGGGAAGCGGTGTGGTCGCTTTTATCTGGCCGAAGCTGCTGGGCGACGTTCTGATTTTGCCCGCTCACGCGCTGCGCAAAGGGAAGGTGCGTGCCAACGGCGCCCTTCGACCCTTGATCTACTGTGCGGCCGGGCGGCAGCACGTCTCCGTGCCCATTTCGGAGGGAGTCCGGTTCGGCGGGCAGCAGAGGAGCCGCACAAGTACCATACGACGCACCCGGTTCGCGGAGTGGTCACGCTGGGCTCGCAGAGTTTCGGCTACGTTCTCGATTCCTCCGTGACCGGGGCCGACGAGAAAGACGCGGACAAGGAGAAAAAGCCGGAGGGCGGGTTCCTCGCGGCACTGGCCAAGATATTGACCGGTTCAGAACCCGAAACGCCAAAGAAGGCGTTCAAGGCGGTGCCCTACGACCGGCTCTACTTCGACCGGAACCATAATGGCGACTTGACGGACGAAGAGCCGATCGAGGCTCAATCGACGGATACCTACGGCAACAGGGACTATTATGCGACGTCCTTTCCTCGCGTCGACCTCACGGTCGAGGCAGGCAAGATGGCATGTCGTCGGCTTACTGGGTTTCCGGTTTTGTTCCTCATCTTCATCCGTGCCCCGGCCTTGCCATCCGTGCTATGAGAACAAGTGGAAGACGAAGCAGCACGGATGGCAAAGCCGGGGCACGGATGAACAAGAATTCGGGCAGTGATCGGTCGAACAGAGGTACCGTGGAAGCCGAGGGGGTCGGCAGTGGGGAGGTGAAGACATCGGGTGTTCGACTGTGTGCTTGGCATCGGGTTTTGTTCCATAAGGACCCCCGTGGGCTCGGCCCACAGGTGAACGAGGTTCGGCAGCTAGCGTTCGTCCCCCGTGACTGTTTCGGGCCCCTTGCCGCCTCATGCGGCAGGAGCCAAAGGTTCACCAGCTACAGCGGCTAGCCAAGAGCCATATCCACCAAATCCATGGATTAGGGTCGCTCCCTCCGTTCGGCCTGCTGTCTCAACGTGCGGGCGTGCTCTCGGCTGTCGGTGACGTCGGACCGCGTGCCCACGAGCCCTTCGCCTTGCCAATATGACACCAGTTCCGAGCCGTTACGCGGCATCGACCCGGCAGGACGCCCAGCTAGCAGCACCCGCCTGACATACTCCGGCAGGGGAAGGCCCATCCGGGAAGCCTCAGCCACCAGATCGGACTCGAGTTCCGGCGGTAGATGCAAGACCAAACTCATCAGCGTATTCCTCCTCTCGCCATTCTACCACGGTCCGAGCCGCGCCGCATGCACTCTGGTGTTGCCGGCTCATCTTGCGGATCGCTGATCATCATGCAAGCAATACGGCTATTGGCTGTTTGACGGAGCCAACGGAAGCCGAGGCCGATCCCGGCCACTTGGTTTGAGTTTCAACTACGATCCAGTTTACCACCCCGCCGCGGTCCGCACCACACCGGAGGCGTCCCCGGCACGGATGCCGGGCTTAGCCGCTGCGTGTTGGCTCATCAATATAGGTTGTGCTTGTCGCAGTCAGGATTCGGCACATACTTGGCGATCTCGCGCGGTTTCTCTATGACCGCAAACCCGACGGCAATCGCTATGAAAACCAGCTCCAACGCCAATAGGACGATGCAGGCCCGTTGCGATAGAAGCGACAACTCTGCCGAGCCGACGATCACTCCCGCGCTAACGCATACGGGGGACCACACGAGTGCCAGGACGGCGAAGAATCGCGCTTTCCGTCTTCCAACTGCCCGACGAATAACCCACCCGCCGCCCGCGACAAAGGTCGTTCCCGGCTTCATACAACGCTCTCCATGATGGCCTCGCCGCGGGCCAACGGTCGCCGCAGCCAGTTCCGGAATACGGTTCGACAAAGGGTCAGTGTTCCACCCCCGGCTCGTTCGCACCACCAATTGGCGACCCGCTCTGGGGCTGCGGAATGTTGGCGTTTCCGATTCATCGCCACAGCTTCCACCAGGGCTTCCTCCGTGTCCGAAAGACAGGGCTGCTGCTCGCAAGTTCACACATCTGCGTCACGAACCGCAAGCAACCTCTTCGGGTGGCGTTCCCCGAATCCGGCCTCTGGAAGACTTCCACCAAGCCGATGAGTCCCGTTTCCGATCGGAAGGGGCTCAGAACCAGGAGGAAGTCGGTCGGATTCTCCATCTCGCTTTCGCCGGTACTCTGCGAACGGGGCGGGACCAACATCCCCTGGCCCTCGTGCAAGACCTTCAGGAGAAGCCGAGTATGCCGCTTCTGTTTCTCTTCGTCGTTGTGGAGATTCGTCTTCGGAAGGTCCACGTCGCACTCAAGAGCCAAGGCGTGGTCATTGACTGTCCAGATCGCTCCACCGTGCGCGGCGAGAGCGGCAACAACACGCGTCAAGAATTGGCAGAAAAACTCCCGAAGCGGCATCCGTTGCCTGGAAAGCTCAGCACACTCCTGCACAAGAACTCGGATCTGCTGTTTGGTTTCTTCGAGTCGTCCGTGTTCCCTTGTCGAGCTATCAGGACTTTCAAACCAAAGCAACGAGCCGCAGCAGGGGCACGGGGCATCGCGAGTATCCTGCGACGGTTCTACGACGACTCGATTGCCGCATACTCGGCATCGATGCCCTTCGCCTTCAGGTGTCCGTGATGGAGGGTCCATGTTCAAGTCGGGCCAACGGAACGTGCGGCCGACGCCGTAGTTGCCAGGACCAGCCGGGTTTCAACTACGTTTGATTCTACCAGAGGTTAGCGGCAGCAACCACCACCGAGGCGTCCTCGCAGGACTCAGCGGCCGAGCCCTTGTTGGCGGCGGCTTCGATGATCGTCTTTCCCACGTACCAACATGCGAAGCCACAACCACGGACCAGCATAAAGTGTCAGGAACCTTTAATCGGTCTTTCCGCAAAAGGTTCCTGACACCCTCCTTGCGGGCCCTCACAGAACACTTGCCGATGCGAGGCGTCCAACTCCCGGACGAACGCCGGGTCTCGGAAAAAGAAGAATGCCCGCCGCTGCATCTGCGGATCGTTGAGTACGCCGTAGAGGATCTCTCAAGACTCCCCTTGATCAGGCGTGCCGATCTTCCAGTCCTAATCATTCGGACGCAGATTTTCGCGTCGCTGCCCCCTTTCCGGTTGATTTGTTGAGACTCTCCAGCGGCGATCCACATCGACCAGATGCAGGTGTCGCTTGGCGTACCGCTCCCTGATGTCCGGAACAACCTCCCCAACCAGACGATCCTGGTCCGCGTGCAGGGGCCCCGCGGGGCGGGGCCCCCCGGGGTGTTGGCACCCCGGGGGCGACCCGGCCCAAACCTCCCCCACAAGCACATTAACCCCAGCAATCCTTTTCCGCTCCAGCTTTGGGCTGAACTTACGCTGGGCGGCATCCTGCAACACAGCCATGTGAGCAGCAAAACCTGTTCGGAAGGCTGGAATATCTTGAATCGGCGTCTTCGTCCAGTCGGCACTCTTGAGAAACGCCTGGGCGTTGGGGCTTATCGTCGAAGGAGTCTCTGTTGGGTTGCCTGCCGATTGTCCTCGCGTCGAGCTTGCGAGGATCGCGCACGCCAGCAGTCCTATCATTAGAATATATTTGTTCATAGTGATGGCCTGCTCCTGTTGGAAATGGCAATCGGAAGTATTCTGATTGCGAGCAGTCCGTGTACACCCAAGAAGCCGGCTACTTCACCCGCTTGTAGACGACCTTCGAGTCCGGCTGGGACTTGCCATCGGCTACGCAGTTGGTGTACTCGTGAACGTGGACGGTGTTGTTCTCCTGCATCGTGGTCACGTCCGTGCAACTGCCCTCCTTGGTTTCGGCCGAACACCACTTCATCTGCCAAATCCACTTGTCCGAGCCTTCCTTCTTCAGCGTGCCCCAACTCCGACTGCCACCTGAATCCATCCCCGAGTAGCCAATCTCGTTTTTCGAACTGTCCCATCCGAACAACCAGCGGGTGTCGATGGCCTTGCCGTCAGCGGAGATGCCCGTCAAGTCCATCTGCACGGCGGACTTGTTCAGCACCCATTTCAAAGAAGGCCGGTTCGTTACGGTCTCGCCTTTCTTGGCAAAGCCGGGGATGTCGTCCACCAACGTCACCTCGCCTACCCAGTCCCCGATGTAGTCCTCCAGAGCCTTGAGGCGCTCGTAGTTCTGTGAAACCGCGGCTACCTCCTGCACCCGTCGAAAAGTGAACCTGACGTCTTCACCGCTATCCGAGCTTGCCACGAAGGTAAATTCGGCCCGGCCTTGTCGATCAACCGTAAGTTTGCCTTTGTAAGGTTTTCCGTTGATGGTTCCCGTTCGCTCGCCATGCCCGACACCAATATCGGGGAAGGGTGTATCCAGGAAGCGGCTGATAAAGTGCGACCCGTCGGATTCAAAGCAATACTCAAGGAAGTCGGTCGAGTTGGGATCGCGACCTCCCAGAGCCGCCCCGCGCACCATCTTGTCCGGCGACGGACCATACGACCAGTTGTAGATCAGGCACGCTCCGCCCGCCGTGGGGCTGATCCGCATGAAGCCCGTCACGGCCTTCCCATCCACGGTGCCTTCGGCGATCCATTTGCCGACGATATAGTCCTTAGCCAGGGACTGCGGCTTGGACCGTTTGTCTTGGCCAAAAGCCGCCGGGTAGGAGACCAGACCAACGGCTACCAGAATCACCAGACGGAACCACGCTTGCATCAACATGGTAGACCCTCCCTCAGAGTAACGATGGACTGTCAGGAATTGGAAAACCAGCGTGAGTTTTCAGGCCGGTTATCGGCAAAGCTCGCAATCTCATGCTCGTGGGACAGTAAGCAGCGGGATCGGCGGTCGGATGTACTGGTCCGCCCGAGAGTCCAGCCGCAACGCATCCTATGAACGATGGCTCGTCACTCCCCATCGGGACGCTTCTTCCAGACACCGTAGTAACTCGTCTCCTTCCCCGTCGGCAGTTTTCCGGTCGCTCGGTACTCAAAGCCGGTTTCGGTCTGGGCCATCCTTCCCTTGAAGTCGAGCACACCCGCGATGGGTGAGATCGCTTTGCCTGTGATGTCTTGGCCCTTATCGGAAACCGTGTACTTGCCCACCGTCCCCGCGCTGTCGAATTCCCAGCCCGTCGGCACGTTTGTGGACGGGTCCACCCCAACGATCGCCCTGTACCGCCCGGCGGCCAGATCGCTCTCCACGAAAGCAAGGTCATACAGAAGGAACTTGCCGCCGAGCGTCCAGCCGCATCGGGATTGGCCGACGGATGTCTTGCCCGTGAAGGCATCGGTGCCCTCGGTAGTGCAGGCGCCGGCCCACCAAGCGAGGTCCTTCATGGGTTCGTCGACGCCCTCGGGCATTTTGCTCGTGGGTTGCGGCCAGGCCGCCTTCTTTTGCTTGGTTCTCTTGAAGACGCCGCTCCCCTTTTTGCCATCCTCATAGACGATTTCCCATCGATAGGTATCTTTGTCCTCCAGATCCAGGGATATTCGGCCGCTGCGCTTCGCGCCGCCCGCCCTCAGTTCCTCCGTGGTCAGGCGGACCTTCGTGCCGTCGCATTCGTCCAAGGTACCGTGAGCGTAGCAGCCATCGCTCAGAAACGCCCAGAACTTCGTTCGCTGATCGGACGGATCTGTCCCGATGAGCATGAGCCCGGTTTCCGCCAGCTTGCCGCTCGCATCGTGAGTCGTCCACTTCTGCTCGATGAAATGCCCATTCAGAAAGGGGCGCCAGCAAGTCGTACCCTGGATATTCCGGCCATCGAATTCGATGTCCGTTGACTCCCACGTTCCCAAGAAGCCCCGAAGATTCGCCAGGTCCTTTTTCGACGGTTGTTCCGCAGCCTGCCCGACAACCAAGGGCAAAAGCAAGACAACGCAACTGACAACACCTTGCATGATCCACCTCCCTTGAGAAATGTGCCGGGCTCGCCTGGTCTTTCTCCCGGCCGTCCACAATCGCCAAAACAACATCCTCCCGTTTCGTGCTACTTCTTCCGTTTGTAGACAGCCCTGAGGTCCGGCAGTTTCTCTTCACCATTGTGTCGATTCGTGGCCGCGTATTCGTAGATGTCTCGGTCCACAATGGAGACTGCGATGTCGCTGTCGTCGATTCCCCCGTCAGCGTGGATGTACTTGGCCTTTCCCCGGATGACCTTACCGGCGGGATCTCCGAGCAGATCGGCAGGCTTGGCTCGGTAGAACTGCGTCAGATGGCCGCCGTCGCCCATAAAGAAGACCTCTCTCCAGACGTTGGCGCTGGCGTCTACACCGCCGATCCCATTGGAGTCAGGCTTTCCATTGATGGTCCCGGACATCAGGACTGAATTCTCCGTCGGGGCCAATTGACAGGACCACGTCCCCTCATTTCCAACGGCAATTCGCCCGCTATCCTCTCCTCCGACGACTCTGGCTGTCCATTGTCCCTGGAAATAGCTCTTCCAAAATTCCAGGTAGTGGCCGCCGACGTTTTCCGTGGCAACACGTTTCTCCTCCGCCCCTGCGGTTCCTGCGGCGAGGATCATGCCGGCTACGGTCGTGAGTAATACGGTCAGCGCATGGTCGATCTCCTCCAAAACGGGTCTTCATGCATCCAATGGTGAAAGCAGCCTATGAGGATTCCATCGGGGGTTCCAGTCAGCCTGACTTCGGTTTCTTGGCAACCCGGCGATTGGTGATCTTTGGGGTATCCGGCACATTCTTCCCGTCTCTCTTCAGTTGCTTCATTTCCCACGTGTACGTATTAGCGTCAATCTGCGTTATGTACGAGACGCCTCCAAGCCTGGTCCCGTCTCCCGTGGTGCCAGACCACTTGAGCGTCCAGGTTCCGTTCTCGAAACTCCACTCCCCGGTTCCCCATCCCCCTAATATGCTGAAGAGCCAATGAATGATCTTCTTGGACTTTGGATCCACCCCCACCATTTCAAACACCTCGTGGAGCACTTTGCCATCCATGACGTCGCGGCCTTTCGACCCGATATAATTCTTGTTCTGCATCCAGAAATTGGAGCTTGTGGAATGAACTTCTGCGCCAGGAACGTAGCCCTCCAGGGATGGAAATCCTTCCGCAGGAATGACCCACTCCGCTTCCCAGTCGCCGATCATCCACTCCAGGGCTTTCAACTGCTCGTAATCCGGAACCGCTTTGGCCTCCGCCCCGATGCACGGGGAAACGCCGAGCAACAAAAGGGCCGCCGCGAACAGCGTTGTCGTCAGTCGGTTCATCGTGGGACTCCTTTAAGCAAGATGGGACTTCTACTCCGGACGCCGGGCAGACGCTTCCCGGCGCGGATCACGATGGCATTGCAGGAAAAAAACCGACAGGAATTCAGACTCGTCGGGCCTTGCGCGAGAGCATCGCCAAACCCGGCCGCCACATCTCAGAACCGCGGCCAGCTCAAACAGACAGAGCCAACTCGTCCCTACTCGCTAGCCTATGAGGTGCCAGTCTAAGGCTTGCGCCTCGGCCGTCAATAACCATCTTGGAGGAGATCCGTTTTCGGAAGCAGTTGGTCCAATCAGAATTTCCCGCTGACGCAGGCAGACACGATCGCAATTGCCAGTAAATGCACGATGAAAGGTGGGCACCAGCACGTCTTTCGACATATGGAACGCGAGCCAGGAGCGGTCAACTGCGAATTGCCTGCGCTGGAAGTGCCCGGATGCATCGCAACATCATCTAGGGCTACAAGGATTTTGCGATCTGACGGAAAGCATGCATCTCGAGCTTCCCGAGCTCGGGATCAAACCCCTTCTGTGTGGAGAACTTGACGATCACCATGTCGCATTCCGGATGGACGTAGCAGTACTGGCCATAGCCGCCCGAAGCACAGTAAGGGCCGTCTTTCCCGTCGGGGAGCCAAAACTGACTGCGGTATGCCCACCCCGGCAGCAGAAAGTCGCGTGACGGGATCGACTCTTCGGTCACTTTCCGAGGGTCTGCCTGGCGCCGAATGTCCTCAAGGAACGGCTCCGGCACAATCCGTTCGCCTTGAAACGTACCGCCATTGAGATGCATCTGCCCCCATCGAGCCAGATCGCGGAGCGTGGTTGACATGCCACCATTGGGCGTCGAGGCCCCTTGCGGATCGCAGATAATCGATGCGTCATGTTCCATGCCCAGCCTGGACCAGATGTGGTTGGTGAGAAGGTCCGCGAAACGATAACCGGTTACACGTTTAGCCCGCGGTGAGTCCCGGATGGCGGCGGACCCACTTGGCGGCACGACCGGCGATCCCTACCCGTCTGGCCTGGATCGCATGCCGATTGACAAACCTGCGCAGGTCAGCCCCAAGCTCGCCCGCCGTCTGATACCGGAGTGATAGGAAGTGAAGTGATAGGAAAAACGATTTTCCACACGCGATCAGCCTAGCCCCGAAGAACTGGGGCGTCAAGGGTGTCGGAAGTCGAATGCGGCCATGGCCGCATTCGACTTCCGACACCCGCGCCCGCACTCGCAGGCGGACCAGCAGGTTCGTTTGGGCCTTCGAAAGGATGCGTCGCGCCCCACGCGCCCGCAGATCAACGGCCAATCCCGCCATGCGAACGCACCGTCCCTGTGCCCAGCCGCGGCGGGCAAAATCAGAAGGTGGCCCAGAAGGTGTTTTCGTCCACGTACGTTAATTCCCGGAGCTCGTCATCGTGGACTGATCCCTCTGGTGCTGGCGGCCCCGTGGCGGCGACGGATCCCATAGGTCGCAGTGACGCAGAATTTTCTCGATCACCTCCTGCTGCGGCGGCTCGATGAATGCAATCACCTTCATCTGGCCACCACACTGCGAACAAACCAACGGATCGAATTCGTACACCCGCTTGATCAGCATCGCCCACGTCTGGCTCGAGCGGCTTCGCGTCGGACCTCCTGCCGCCTCGACACCGACGACGCGGGCGGCAATTCTGCCGCGTGCCGCTTCCGCTGCCTTCGCACGCACTCCGTGCCTTGTTGGAATACCAGCCATAGTACCGAACGAGATGCGATCCCTTCGGCGGAATGTGCTGCGTGAACTCGGCCAGGAAATCCAGCGGAGAGAGGATCTGGAAGTTCCGCTTCACCCCGCGCCTCAGGCCGTCGTCTTCCGGATCGGGAAACGGCCGGCAGGCCTCCTTCTCCGCCTTGTAGACCACCTGCCCGCTGCTGGTCACCTCGACGAGGCGCGAGAGGCTAAAAGGGCAACGCGTCATGTACTGCACCACGCGCTCAATCCCCGCTTGATCCCCCGCGGCCAGAAACACCGATTGAAGGGTTGGTTGGTGTCGAGGCGAAAACGGGCAAGTTCCTTTGGCGATTTGACAAGCCTGTGAGCCGCTTCAACGCCAACATTCCCACCCCTGTCTTCGCCGATGGTATCGCGTATGCGGGGTCCGCGGGCACGGGTGGAGGAGCGGTCAGACTGCAGGCGAAGGACGGCGCCATAGCGGCGGAGCCGCTCTACTTCGAAGCAAACCTACCCAACGCGATTGGCGGCGCGGTGAAAGTGGGCGACTATCTGTATGGCACAACAGGGTCGGCTTTGCTGTGCCTTGAATTCCAAACCGGTCAAGTAAAATGGAAGGATCGCGCGCTGGGCGCAGCGTCCCTTTGTTTTGCTGACGGTCGTTTGTACATGCACGGGGAAAACGGCGAGGTAGCCTTGGTCGCGCCTTCGCCAGAAGGCTATCGCGAGCAGGGACGTTTCACACCTCCGGACCCGCCTACGCGGGCCAACAATATGGAGAAAGCGTGGGTGTACCCAGTGGTTGCCGGGGGAAGGCTTTACCTACGCGATCACGGTTGCCTATGGTGCTATGAGATCCGAGCCATGGCCAGCAACAACTGAGAACCATAACCGACCAACAGCCCGTCGATCCGTGAGATCGGACGTCTGGCCTGGTGGGCCAAAGTAACCGAGTCATGTGTTTTTTGTTGTTTGCGGGGCTTGTCCACCTGAGCGTTCTGGCCGAGGGCAAAGCGGCTGATGCCGCGGCGTCTGGCACGGAGAGTGTTGCCGGAGTCAGCGAGCAGCAATCCGTTCCAGCGCGGTTCCGGCGCGTGCGGGCCAGCGTCGTTACTTTGCCTTGGAGCGATGAAGGACGCACGCTGAAAACTGTCCTGGACCGACTGGACGAGGCGGGCTCGGCCGACCACGCGGATATCGTCTGCCTGCCGATGGAATGCGTGAAGACCGATGGCGAAGCCATTCCTGGTCCAATCAGCCAGGCTCTGGCGGAAAAAGCTCGGCAGTATCGGATCGGTCGTTCCTGCATCATTACCGCAGCAACGGCCTGGCGACCGCCGTAATCGACCTGGACAAGGACCGGCCCGCCCGCTATGTCCGGAACTTCAAACCACACACTCCAGGCGGATACCTTCCCGAGTACCAGCCCACGCACATTCCGGAAGAGCGTAACGATCTCAAAGAAACCATCCTCCGTCAGCGCCGGCCGGACCTGTACCTGACCCTGGCCCCCCAGACACCCACGCCGCCGTGAAAGGCTCGCAACAAGCCGAGACTGACAGACAGATCGAGAAGCCTTGGCTTGTCCTGATTATGCTGGCCAGATGAAGGTACTTGCCTTCATCGGACGGTGCCGTTTTGGGGTAAGCCGAAGACGGACGACTGATAGGTCGTGCCGCCGCCTTGCGGAGGTTGACGCGCCGGCCGCTCCGGCAGTGGTCTCGGCGATCTGGTCCGTCAGGTGTGTGTCGTCGGCCATGGTTCGGTTCCTTCCAAGTGGCGGGCCCGTGAGTTGCACCCAGCGAGCAAGGCGTATGGGATCTTGCCAGGCACTGGCCAAACCCGCGGCACGGGCGAGCGCAAACGAGAAAACAGCACGGTGGTGCGGCACCGCACTGCCTTGACTTGGCGCTGGTCTCGCCGCGGCTGATCAGGCCGCGGCGTCGCCCGGTTGGGTTCTCTTCGTCTTAGCCGAAAGGTTCGCAGCGGACAAGAAAATGGGGAGGGAAATTGCTAGGGGTAGCAATTCGGCTCGGACAATACCTCAGAGGCGATCTGTAGCCGTGAAATGTGACCTGTGGGATGAGAGTTCTTAGAGCGAGCCGAGAACGCCCGAGATTGACGTGCGTTTGGTGGGCCATTATCGTGACTAGCGGCTTCTCGGGAGGCTTTCTCCAGAATAGGACCGAGTTTCCTCGAGATGCAAATCGCCTCAGCTCGCCAGGATCAAAGGAAACTAACGGCGGAAAGCCCTTTTCACACTGTCAAGCGATCAAGGTATATTCATGAGCGAGCCCTTCTCTCCGGAGCCCACTGATCAACTTGGCGATTTCCAAATTCTCCGCGAACTCGGGCGCGGTGGAATGGGAACGGTCTACGAAGCGATTCAAGTTTCGTTGCACCGCAAAGTGGCACTCAAGGTTCTTTCTGGAGGCTTGGGACTGACCCGCACCGCGGTCGCGCGTTTTCACCGAGAAGCTGAAGCGGCTGCAAGGTTGCACCACACCAATATCGTGCCGATTTACTCGACAGGGGAAGACCGTGGCACGCACTACTATGCGATGGAGATGGTTGAGGGCCCCTCGCTGAAGCAGGTGATAGAGCACTTGCAGCATGGCGACTTGGCAACGGGCAAAGAGACCAATCCCACCGAAGGCAAAGAGGATCCGGCGACAGAAGTGCCTGATTGGGTCGCCGAAACCATTGCCTACGAGCGAGTGATTGTTGGTACAGGTTCCAGCGGCATTACCAGTGACTCTTCGTTGCAGTCTGGCCAAGACTACTTTGAGACCGTTGCTAGAATGATGGCCGACGTAGCGGATGCCCTGGAACACGCCCACAGCCGGGGAGTTATCCATCGAGACATCAAGCCATCGAACTTATTGCTCTCGCGGGAGGGTAGGCTGAGCATTAACGATTTCGGATTAGCGCGGATACTTGATCAGCCGGGGGTAACACTCACTGGGGAGTTTGTCGGCTCTCCCCTTTATATGTCGCCTGAGCAAATTGCTGCGGGGCGCGTTCCCGTCGACCACCGTACGGATATCTACTCCGTTGGGGCTACGTTATACGAGTTGCTCACCCTAAGACCACCCTTCCCTGGCCGCCAGCGAGAGCAAGTCATTGCCCAAATACTCCAGAAAGATGTAAAGCCTCCGCGGCGAGTCAGCCGCCGTGTGCCTATTGATCTCGATACGATTTGCCTAAAGGCATTGGAGAAGGATCCCGACCGCCGGTATCAGACCGCCAGCGAGATGGCGGAAGACCTGCGTCTCTATGCTGACGGCTACACGATCAAAGCTCGGCGGCCGCATATGGCGCGACGAATAGTGAAGTTCATCCGAAGAAACAAGACTGCGGTTGCCGTGACGGCTGTCGTTATAGCCATGGCAGTTGTTGCCGCGTTCGCGATGTGGTCAGCTGTGGTGAGACAGGAAGAGCTGATCGCGGAGCAAACCGCACGCGAGCGCGAGCGAGTCGTCCGAGAAAAGCTGGTCCCAGTGATCAAGGATCGCATCGCGTCCGGACGCATCGTTGCCGCTTTCGTGGCAGCACTGCAGGCAAGAGATGTCTTGCCGGACGACCCGACCATCAACGAATTGTGGTCCATGGTTTCGCTCCCCACACATGTTCGCACGCAGCCGTCGGGAGTTCGTGTTACCGTCAGCGACTGGCAACATTTGGAGGACATGTGGTCTCTCCCAGAGCTCACACCTATTGAGGACATTAGGGTTCCACAAGGATACTTACGGTGGGTGTTTTCCAAGAACGGCCATCTGACGGTGGAAACCTTAAGAAATGTGGCAGCCAACGGGGTGGTCACCGTCTCGTTGGACAGCGAACTTGATCTCCAGAAATACGGAGTCCGTCCGGAAATGGTGCGAGTCACGCAAGGAATGGCACGATCGATTGATAAGATCGCCATCGAAGAGGATTTCTTTATTGACAAGTTTGAAGTGTCGAACGAGGAATACCAGCGGTTCGTCGAAAGTGGCGGATATGAAGAACCCAAGTGGTGGTCGGACCAGTCGTATGAGGAGGATGGGACGAAACTGAACTGGCAGACTGCGGTCCGCCGCTTCGTCGACCGAACGGGAAAGCCTGGGCCCGCGGTCTGGAGCAACGGTATCTTTCCCGACGGAGAGGAAAGCCGCCCCGCGCGAGGTGTGAGTTGGCATGAGGCTGTTGCGTATGCCAACTTTGTTGGCAAACAACTGCCAACTGTCTATCACTGGGACCGTGCGGCAACCCTTAATGCGGCCGCTCAGATAGCACCCATGAGCAACTTCGCTGGAAAAGGCACTGCTCCAAGACGATGTTACCGGGGAATCGGTGAATTCGGCGCGTACGACATGGCGGGAAATGTCAAGGAATGGTGCTGGAACGAGATGGAGAGCGGCAGGCGGTGCACGCGAGGAGGTTCTTGGGATGAGCAATCCTATATGTTCGTTCAACCGGATGCGGTAGCGTCGTTAGACCGCCCTGAGAATGTCGGCTTCCGCTGTGTGAAGTATCTCGCTACTCCACGTCGGGTTCTTTTCGACACGAAAACGAGACCTTTCTTCGACTATTCTCAGGCTACGCCTGCTCCTCGTGCTGAAGTCGATGCATTCAAGGCTCTGTACACCATCGATTCGGCAGTTCCTTTGGAGCCAATCGTGGTGTCGTCGGAGTCAACAGTGAATTGGTCGTACGAGATAATCAGCGTGAACTCGGCACATCGTCCGGGGCGGCTCGTTCTCCATCTGTTTCTTCCGAAGGTGCAAACGACCGAATGCGAAGCCGTCGTGTATTGCCCCGGCGCGGGTAGTTTCAATCGCTCAAGTTTCCGCGATGTGTTTAACACTGGCGATGCCAAGTCGCTCGCCTTAGTCGAAAACGGGCGGGTGGTGTGTTGGCCGATTTACATGGACATGTACGAGCGGCAGGGAGAGTCAAAGAAGTCCAAGGTCAATCTTGATCGGCAACGCCATATGGACGTGGCCAGGGATGCCCGAAGGGCCGTGGATTACTTACAAACACGTGATGGCATCGACCCAAACCGAATCGGCTTTGTTGGTTTCAGTTGGGGAGGTGCCGTAGCTCCGATTGTCATTGCTGTTGAGCCACGATTCAAAGTGTGCGTGATGATCGCGGCAGGGCTTCACGGACATCGACGACTACCGGAAGTCGATCCGTTCAACTTTGCGCCGGACGTTGGCGTTCCGGTTTTGATGCTCAACGGTCGGTACGATTACATCTTCCCAGTTGCCATATCACAAGACCCACTGTACCGAGCTATCGGGTCACAAGACAAGAAGCTCATCCGATACGAGTCCGGGCATGCTGTTCCGTGGGATCAGGCCCAGAAGGCTGCCGACGAATGGTTGGACAAGCACCTGAAGCCGGTTGAGTGAAGGAATGTCGTCGCATCCAATGACTGCAGTCATGTCGTTCGGAGCACAGCTCTCGCCCTCGGCGTCTCACCCCTCATTCACCTCCGACAAACGCACCGGATACCCGCAGTTCCGGCATTTCTTGAGCCGCCGCTTCGTGCCATCCCGATTCGTCCACACGTTCGTCACCCGCAGATGGCGACGTCCGCAGTCGGGACAGCACCAACCATCTCCCTGCCCCGTCGCTTTCTGGGCAAGCTGCTCCATCCTGGGACGTTCCGGGGGGCGACCATCTCGTTTTCGTTCATCATCGCCCACCTGCCAGTGCGGATAGGCTCGGCCGCTGACCCGGCTGCACACCGCCCCGCTTCGACGGCGCAGCCCCAGAGAAGATTGCCCGGAGGAAGCTCGCGCCGACCATGCAGCCCTGGGGCAGCCTGGACATCCTCTTCGGCGAGTCACAGATCGTGACGTGCTTGGAAGACGGTGTCCTCCATGGTCGTTTCGCTCCATTCGAAGGTTAGCCGGTCGCTCCTGAAACGAAGATGGGGATATGGCGGAACCGAATTGGCCAGGTCTCCAAGCGGCCGACCGTTCCGCTGGGCGGGCAGACGCTATTCCGGCAGCAGCACTTTCCGGATGGCTGCTTTCAACTCGGCTTCGCCGCTGGGGGCAACCAATGTGGCAGTCGGCTCGTAGCCGCCCTGAGCATAAGATTCCTCCGTACAGAGGTAGCCGGGGGCGCCGTCTCCGTAGCCGGCAACAGCGACAAAGTGTTCCGGCCGCGATCGTTGTGCAAACTGCTGGAACTCCACCATCGGCTCGCCGGGCAGGTGAAGGATACTCACGCAGCCGATTTCCAGCACACTAAGCTGAATCGGCCGATCGCTCGACTCGTGAAATGCGACTCGCGAGGCGGCCTCAACCCTTGCAGGGCCCGCCGATTTCGGATTTGCCAGGATCGCGAGGTTCTCGGCGAGGGTGTAGCCGGCATCGGTCCTGGGGGGCAGCTTCAGCGGGACCGTCCGCCATGCGATTTTGGCGAGCGGCGCCATCCGGGTCGATGCGATGGCAGTTTCCATCGCCGCCACCAGCCGCCCCGTGAGTTCCTAATGAATGATAGGCAAATTGATTTCCCACAGACACCGAGTCTAGTCGAAGAATTGGGTAGTCAAGGGGGCAAGAAGGCGAAGGCGGCCGCGGCCGCCTTCGCCTTCTTGTGCCCCGGCACGGTGGCAAGCGACCCAGGACGCTCTTGGGAAGCCTCCCGAAGGTACGGTGATGCGCGGTCGGACGGCAGATCAAGGGCGAATCCCGCCATAGGCACGCACCGTCCCTGTGCCCAGCCGCGGCGGGCAAAATCAGAAGGTGGCCCAGAATGTCGCTTCGTCCACGTACGTTAATTCCCGGAGCTCGTCATCGTGGACTGATCCCTCTGGTGCTGGCGGCCCCCGTGGCGGCGACGGATCCCACAGGTCGCAGTGACGCAGAATTTTCTCGATCACCTCCTGCTGCGGCGGCTCGATGAATGCAATCACCTTCATCTGGCCACCACACTGCGAACAAACCAACGGATCGACTTCGTACACCCGCTTGATCAGCATCGCCCACGTCTGGCTCGAGCGGCTTCGCGTCCGGACCTCTGCCGCCTCGACACCGGACGACGCGGGCGGCAATTCTGCCGCGCGTGCCGCTTCCGCTGCCTTCGCACGCACTCCACGTGCCTTGTTGGAATACCAGCCATAGTACCCAAGCGAGATGCGATCCCTTCGGCGGAATGTGCTGCGTGAACTCGGGTGAGGAAATCCAGCGGCGAGAGGATCTGGAAGTTCCGCTTCACCCCGCGCCCCAGGCCGCCGTCTTCCGGATCGGGAAACGGCCGGCAAGCCTCCTTCTCCGCTTTGTAGACCACCTGGGGCGCTGCTGGTCACCTCGACGAGGCGCGAGAGGCTAAAAGGGCAACGCGTCATGTACTGCACCACGCGCTCAATCCCCGCTTGATCCCCCGCGGCCAGAAACACCGATTGATCGACACTGAACCCGCTGTGCGGCCAGCTCCGCATGTTCTCGACCACTTCCGGCTCGATCTTGCCCTCGGCCAGGTACAGGGCAAACACCGCTTCCTGCCAGGCTTCCCGCAGCCGCTCTTTGTCCAGTTCGGCCACTTCCAGGAACTCGCCCTCGCGCGTAAACGCCCCGCACGTGACCAGCGTGTGCATGTGTGGATGAAAATGCAAAAGTTCGCCAAACGTCTGGATCGCCGCGATCATTCCCGGCACCACGTCGTCGCAAGTCCGAGGTCTGAGGGTCGCGTGGGCGATACAGTGCCAGCGGCTCGATACAGGTGGCCGTCATGGTAGGGGTGACACAGGTCCACGAGTGGTGTACGTGCCACTACTAGAACATGCGTACCCATAGAATCAATCCGGCGCAGCCTCCCATTCCAGTAAATGCCTGTACATGGAGCGGTTACGGGGCGTCCAAGCCGCCCCACGGCGATTCTCAAATGGGGAAAACCTGTCGGCCGCTCAAACGCAAACCATGCAAAGATGAGCCGTCCGACGGCGTAATAACTCCAATCCCCGCCTCCACTTACCGCTCTTGTTTCAAGAAATTGCTTGACCTGGCGCGCCGCATCGGCCACAATGACGCAGGTGAATGGACATGTGAACACATGCCCCCTCGGGCCGGCGCCAGCCGACTTTGCGCCTCGCCGCTCCGAAGCTCTTTGACAACTTGGTAACCGGCTCCGCTCTGCCCGCCGACTCCCCTCCGCTGACCAACGGCCGGCAACTGGGCGGTCTCTTTGCCCACGGCTCTGCTTTCGCAGGCCCTCTTCCGCCCGTGAGCGATGAGCTCTCTGGCCGCTCGCCGCGGGCAATTCCCCCCGTGGTTCCCAGCCTCTAGCCGCGCGGCGCAACGCCACCGCCCGCCGCCTACTCGGCGGCCTTGCCACCCAAAAGCGCGTGGCCACCAAACACCCTCGAATTTGAGAAATCGAAGACTTGGTGGCCACACACGCAACGCACCGGCAAAGTCTCGTGCCCTCCATACCTGGTCCCTTTGCCACCCGGAAGCGCGTGGTGCCCAAGGTGCCTCCGTTCTGAGAAATCGCCAACTTGGGCACCACGGCAGCGCCTCTCGCGAGTGCATTTTTCGCCCGCAACAGAAACAGCCTCGCCGGCACCGCGCTGCATGATCCCCGCTCCACGTTCACCCCTCTTCAGGCACCCTGGGTGGCAAGGGACTTCGCGAAATTGGAAAAACGCGATGCTTGTCCGCCAACTCTCTCCCGCTGGATTTCGCGCCCGTCGTTCGTCGGTCCTCAATGATTGGCCAGAGCGTCGACGCTTGCCCGGCGTTCGCCGCGGAACGGGTAGTCGGGCCACAGCGCGCAGTTCAAATCGATCCGGCAGATTCGTTACCGGATCTGAAGGAGATACCGCGGGATACGATTGCCGGGTTCGCCGAGGTCGAGCCCCTCGACCATCCCTTGGGCTCGCCCCAGCGGCACGTGTCCCGCCTTCCAGAGGAACTCCAGCGCGTTCAGCGCCGCGAGCACCTCGTACGGCTCGCCTCCGGTGATCGTCCGCTTGAGTGCCTCCATCGCAACATCGGCCTCGCCGAGCCATCCGAGCCCCTCTGCCGCCACGACGCGAATGTCGCCCCATTCGTCCTCGACGAGCGCCTTCATCCGGTTCTTCGCCGGCCCTGCCTTCTCCCCGAGGATCAGACAGCCCGTCGCTCCCCAATACCGGATCACGGGATGCGGATCGTCCAACGCGGCGATCAACTCTTGCAGCACGGCCGGGTCCCGCGAGGTCGCCTTGTCGGCCAGATCGATGATCCGCTCGATCGGGTACGCGTCGCTATGGGTGTAGTCGTAGATCGTTCTCTCGCCTGCCAGCCGGTCGCACATCCCCTCGGGAATGAAGCCCGCGTCGCGGATGGCGATCATCTCATCGCGGAGCGTGCGGCGCATTTCGGCCAGCCGCGATGCATGACGCGGATCGCCCGCCAGGTTGCGGATCTCATACGGATCGGCGGCCGTGTCGTAAAGCTCTTCCGAGGGCTTCGCCTGCCAGTAACGGGCTTCGACCGCATTGCACTTGCCGGCCTCGAACGCCTCGTACCAGGAAGACATGCTCGGCATCACCTGGAACGGATAGGAATAATGTTGTCCCCAGGGGCGGTGCGGACTGTAGTTCCGGACATAGCGAAACTGCCGGTCGCGAACCGCGCGGACCGTATCGTAGCGCTCGTCCATCCGCCCCCGGAACAAGAACACGTGGTCCCGCGGCCGCGTCTTTGCCTCTCCGAGAAAAGCCTGCCCCTCGTAGTTCGCAGGAATCTTCACGCCTGCCAGGCTCAAGAGCGTCGCCGGGAAATCGACGAAACTGACCGGCTGATCGACCCACTCGCCCGCTTCCGCGGGAGCCAGTTGCGCCCACTTTTTGGGAAACCGGATGATCAGCGGCACTCGCGTCCCCGAGTCGTGAATATTTCGCTTACCGCGCGGCAACGCCCCGCCGTGGTCCGAGTAGTAGAACACGATCGTGTCGTCGGCGAGCCCCAACTCTTCCAGTTCGTCGAGAATCCGCCCCGCCTCCTGGTCCATGAGAGTGATGTTGTCGTAATACACCGACCAGTCGCGGCGAACCACCGGAGTATCGGGATGATAAGGCGGAAACGCCACCTTCTCCGGCGCAACCCGTGGCTCCGGCGGCAGCAGTCCTTTCTTTCGGCGGCCCGCCACCGCCTCCTCCGTAAGCTGCCCCTCATGGCTCGTCGTCAGGTTGAACACCGCGAAGAACGGCTGACCGGGCCGCCGGTTCCTGTAGTGGGCCTGTCGGCTGCTCTCGTCCCAAGGCTTGCCGGGGTCGGCAAGGTTATAGTCGGTCTTCGAGTTGTTCGTCGTGTAGTAGCCGGCCGCGCGGAGAGGTACCGGGTAGAGCGGAAACGCGTCCGGAATCCGCATCCGGCTCCGATGGTTCTGGGCCCCGAGCGAGCAGGCATACATGCCCGTGATCAACGTCGTGCGTGCCGTGGAACAGACCGGCGCGTTGGCAAAGGCATTGCGATACCGCACGCCCTCGGCAGCCAGAGCGTCCAGATTCGGCGTCTGGGCCAGCCGATCGCCGTAGCAGCCGAGGTAGGGGCTGTTGTCCTCGCTGGTGATCCACAGAACATTCGGACGCGACCGGCCCGCTGCGCCCTCCTCGTGTCCCGGAACGAACGAAGGCAACACCACCAGTCCGATTATCCCGACCATAGCGGTTCGCGGCATCCCAAACCTCCTTTCCCAAGCAACTTCAGGCGAAGGGTGTGCGGCAAGGGCGGCGACCGCACCCTCCCGGCCGATCCATGCTAGAATAGGGGGAGCCCCATGTCAAAGCAGTCGCCCGTTACACACATTCCAACCCCTCATGGGCCAACCCACCCCGCCTGCTCCCGTTCTCCTTCTTCTAGCGGCCTTCAGCCGGCACGACGACGCACTACAGTGGGCTCGACGCACGGCCACCGAAGCCTGGGGGCCTCTGGCGATGGAAAGCCCTCTTTTCGACTTCCACGAAACAACGTACTACCAGGGCACGATGGGAGCGGGCCTGCGGAAGGTCTTCTTCGCTTTCTCCCGCCCGTTCGACCCCGCCGGCCTCGTCGACGTGAAGCTCGAAACCAACCGTTGGGAGGAAACGTATGCCGGCATCGCCCCTTACCCGGAATCTCGCCCCCTGAACCTGGATCCCGGCTACCTGACGCTCGGCAAACTGGTTCTCGCCTCGACAAAGGACTTCACCCACCGCATCTATCTCAACCGCGGAATCTATGCGGAGGTCACCCTCTACTACAAGCACCACGGCTGGCGCCATCACGACTGGACCTTTGCCGACTATCGTCGCGGCGACTATCAAGAGTTCTTCTCCCGCTGCCGCGACTACCTTCATCAACGCCTACGGGAGGAGCCGCTCGCGTGACTTGGCTGATCCTCGGAGCCGTTTTGCCGAGCATGGCCACCACGTGGGCGGCGGCCTGCGTGGTGCGGGCGGTCGGACCGCGTCTGAACCTGGTCGACAAACCCGGCCACCGCAAGGTCCACAGCAAGATCATGCCCACCGCGGGCGGGCTGGCGGTTTGGCTCGGAATCGTCCTCCCGTTGGCCGTCGGCCAGGTCGTTCTCTTAAATACGGAACCGACCAGCGGGATCATCCACGGCTGGGGCTTTCAGGTGCCCGAGTTCGTGCGACCGCATTTGGCCGGTCTGGCGGAGCAGTCGACGCGACTCTGGACGCTTCTCGCAGGCGGAACCGTACTGATGATCCTCGGCCTGCTCGACGACCGCTGGGGACTCGACTGGCGCGTGCGGCTTGCCGTGCAGAGCGGCGTCGCCGTCGTCTTGGTCTGCCAGGAGTGGCGGCTGAGCATCTTTCTCGATGTTCCCCTGCTCACCGGCGCACTGAGCGTTCTCTGGATTGTCGGACTCATCAACTCGTTCAACATGCTCGACAACATGGACGGGCTGTCCGCCGGCGTGGCGGCCATCGCCGCCGCCATGCTCGCCGCCGTTATGCTTCTCGCCCCAGCCCCCACGACCAACCAACCCCAGCTCTTCGTCGGCGGCTTTCTCCTGGTACTGGTGGGGTCGCTGCTCGGGTTTCTCTGGCATAACCGGCCTCCCGCCAGGTTGTTCATGGGCGACACGGGCGCTTACCTGATCGGCTATCTGCTGGCAGCGATCACGCTTTCAGCGACGTTCGCCGGCGACGACGTTCCCAGTTATGCCATCCTTGCACCGTTGTGCGTCCTGGCAGTTCCCCTGTACGACACGGCCACGGTCGTCTTCATCCGCCTGCGACAGGGACGCAGTCCATTCGTCGGCGACAAGAGCCATTTTTCGCACCGGCTGGTCGAACTCGGCATGAGCAAGACCCAGGCCGTGCTCACGATCTACCTCACCACGGCAACCTGCGGTTTGGGCGCCCTCTTGTTGCACCAGGTCGATTGGACCGGGGCGTGCGTGATCCTGTTGCTGGTCGCATGCGTGCTGCTGCTGGTCGGGGTTTTGGAAACGGCAGGCCGGCGCCGGCGCAACGGCGATCCACCGAGGAGCACGGATGGGCAGGGATAAACGCCAGCGCAAGTCTCAGGCAATGCAGGCCGATGTCCCGGCCGCAAACGCCGCGCCCGCCGATTCACTCCGCCCATGGCTCCTGGCGGCCGCTTGTGCTTTGGTGGTGGCCCGGCCGATGTTTCCCAGCGAAGGACTTCCCGAAAGCGGTGATGATCTGCCGGTGGTAATGCTCTGGCTCGCCGTCACGATGGCTTGGTTTGCAGGAGCGATCCGCGGCAGCCGGCTTCGCCTCCGCTTCGGGTGGACCGATGCCGCGATCATGCTGCTTGTCGTTTGGTACGTTGTGTCCGCGATCCGGGCCGCTTTCGAAGCCAGCCCTCGCCCTGCCGTCAATATCCTCTGGCAGTGGGTCGGCGTCGCCTTGGCCTTGCTCATGATCCGGCAGCTTGTGGCGAGCCGGCGCGAAGCCCGCGCGATCGTTGCCGTGATGATCGGCCTGGCGGTCGCGCTGGCGGTCGTCGGGCTCTACCAGTATTTCTACGAGATGCCCAACACTTTCAACAAATTCATCCGCAATCCGGACGAACAACTTCGCGAGATCGGCATATGGAGCCCGCCCGACTCGAAGGAGCGATATACCTTTGCCCTTCGCCTCGGCGCCCGAGAGCCGATTGCCACGTTCGCCCTCACCAATTCGTTGGCCGGGTTCCTGGTCACCTGGATGACCATGGCCGTCGGAATTGCAGCCTCCGCCGGCCTAGGTAACCGAGAAATAAGTGTTAGGAACCATTTGCCGGGAACCGGCCCTCCGGGTGCTCCGCACAAATGGTTCCTGACACTTATTTCTCGAGCCGGCCTGAGTCGCCGCGAGTTCCGAATCGTTGGCGCCGCAATTGTCGCGGTCCTGCTAATGGCCGTCTGTCTCGTCCTCACCAAGAGCCGCAGCGGCTACTTGGCCGCGCTGGTCAGCCTGGGACCGGCATGGTGGGTCGGCCGCAGTCCGCGGCAAGGCCGTTGGGGTTGGAGAACAGCGGCCGCCGCCGCTGCCGTAATGGTTGCGATTGTGGCGGTCGCCGGGATCGGCATGGCCGTGGGAGGCCTTGACTACGAGGTCCTTGCCGAGGCAACCAAGTCGCTGGGCTATCGGCTCCAGTACTGGCAGGCATCGCTCGCAATCATTGCCGATCATCCATTTTTCGGATGTGGCCCGGGACAGTTTCAAGACGCCTACACCGCCTACAAACTGCCGGCAGCCAGCGAGGAAATCGCCGATCCGCACAATTTCCTCCTGGAAGTTTGGGCCAACGCCGGCACGCCCGCAGCCTTGGCCTTGATCACCGCAATCCTCCTGTTTTCGGCCACTCTTTTCCGTGGCTCGCTGGACCGACGCGCGACCGATGGCCCTACGCTCGACAACCCCGAAGTTCCGCCTGCCGGTTCCGATACCCTGCCCGAAATCGCCCCCACCGACGCGACCCGATTCGCCGTCCTCGGTGGAGCATCGGGGCTGCTTCTCTCGCTGCCGTTGGCGCTCACGAGCAGTGCCCCACCGGGCTGGATTTCGGTTGTCATCGCTCTTCCCGTCGCCTCGGTCGTCATTGCCGCTTTGTGGCCTTGGATTCAGCGAGGGCGGCTTCCCGTTCTCTTGCCCGGCGTTGCAGCGTTCGTGCTACTGCTCAACCTCTTGGCTGCCGGAGGCATTGGCTTTGCCGGAGTAGCGGGATCATTATGGCTGTTAGTGGCTCTGGGGCTGAATCTGGCCGAGCACCGCACCGTCCACCCCTTGCCAAGGTCAGCCGCTTTCGCCGGGCTGGCAGCCACCTTGCTCGCTGCCGCGGCATGTTATCTCTCGGCTTACGGCCCTGTGCTCAAGAGCCGCGCGGCCATCGAGGCGGCTCGTCATAATCCCCAGCGCGCCGGTGAGCTGTTCCACGCAGCCGCCGAGACGGACCCCCTCGCTGCCGAACCTCGGACGCAACTCGCCATGCTCGCGTTCGCCCGCTGGCAGCAAACCGGCAGTCAGGAAGCCTTCCGCGAGTTTGAGCAGCATCAGGCCGCGGCGCTCGAGCGAGACCCCCATTCGAGCTCAGCATGGGCACAGGCCGGTAGACTGTACGCTCAGGCGTACTCAGTCACCCGCACGCGGTCCATGGCCGAAAAAGCGGCCGAAGCCTATCGGGTCGCCGTCGAGTACTATCCAACGAATGCCAATTACCGGGCCGAATTCGCTTTCGCCCTCCTAACGGCGGGTGACAAAACGAGTTTCACCGAACATGCCGCGAAAGCCTTCGAGATCGACAGCGCAACCCCCCATGAGGACAAGAAGCTCAAGCCCGACCTCGCCGACGAACTGCGCAAGCATCTACCCCGTAAAAGCCCTGGAGCAAAATAGTTATAGTGAACTCACGATGCAGAGGGGAAAGCCGGAAATGAAGACCTCGGTTGTTGTTGGTATCGCGATCATTTTGGGGCTCGGTGTTGGAGTGGGCAGCGCGGTCGTCCGGTTGGAGAGAACTCGTTGGGACGGCATCTCGGCCGTGCCTAAGGCCGATCAAGCTCCGGCGAGCATTCCCGAAGGTCCGCACCCCTCGGCCATCGTCGACAACGACAAACATGATTTCGGGGCTCTGGATTCGCACGCCACCGGTCGCCACGCCTTCGTCATTCGGAATACCGGCGAAGCGATTCTGAAGCTTACCAGGGGTGATACCACCTGTAAGTGTACCGCCAGCCTCCTGGGTGAAAGCGGCGATGCCGCTGAAGTGCATCCCGGAGAATCGACGGAAGTCACGTTGGAGTGGAAAGGCAAGGGGTTCATGGGGCCGTTTCACCAAAGTGCCACGATCCACACCAACGATCCGGAGCATCCACGGTTGACCCTCAGTATTACGGGCCGTATTGTTTCTGCCGTTTCCATCTCCCCGACCAACTTGGTTCTTAGTGGTGTCTCGGCCGACGAAGGCGCTACCGGCGAACTCAGGCTCTACGGCTATCAGGACAAACCCCTGAAAATCACCAGCCACGAGATCACCGACCAGTCCACCGCGGACAAGTTTTCGGTGGATTACGAGCCACTGTCGCCCGAAGAGGTTGCTGAGGAACAAGATGCGAAGAGCGGATTCCGGATTCAGATTACTCTAAAACCCGGCTTGCCTCTCGGAGCGTTTCAGCAGAAAATCGTGATCCACACCGATGCCGAAGATGCACCCACAGTGGATGTCCCCATTCAGGGGACTATTAGCAGTGAGATTTCGATTATCGGGGCCGGATGGAGCGAAGAGCGGCAGGTCCTATCCCTGGGACCGATTAGCAGTCGGGCAGGACTGGCGCGGACGCTCCGGATGCTTGTCCGCGGTCCGGACCGGAAGGACGTGAAAGTTGAGCCGCTGTCGGCGACTCCGGACCTTGTCAAGGTGGAAGTTGGAGAGCCCACCGAGTGGCAGGGCGGCCAAGTCGTGCAGATCCCGCTTACCATCCGCATTCCTCAGGGAAGCCCCCCAGCCAATTACCTGGTCACGGACAAAGAACACCCCGCCGAAATTGTTATCGGAACCACCCACCCGAAAGCGAAGCAACTGCGAATCCTCCTGCGATTCGCAGTCGTCGACTGACCACGGCACGCCCGGCACGCATGGCGAGGATGTGGCGGCGGACGTAGGGCGGGCTTTGCGTTGAAACGGATTACCCCACCACTAAAACGCCGAATTGCGACCCTCACGATGCCGACCTCTGCAAGTCTGCGGCTGTTCCTGCTCGTATGTCTCTCGTCTGCCTTGACACTGCCGCCTTTGGCCGGCTGTTCCGAGTCGGCCGCCCCGGTCGTGAGGCAGTCGGTCGTTCACTCCGAGTCTGCTGGTGCGGATAGCGAGCCCCAACAGGCACAAAAGGACCAAGAGACGAAACTAGCCTCCGCTGCTACGGCAACCGTCAAGCTCGAGAAATCGGACGCCGAAGTTCCACCGGCCGACCCGACTCCTTCGAACACCGGCGCCGTTCCGGCGAAGGAGCCGGACTTGCCGCTGGCGGAAGCTGCGGTAGCCCCGATAATCGCCTCGTCTGGCGTTGTTGAGGATTCGCAGGAAGCGCCCGCATCCGCTGAGGACGGCGCAGACATGCCCGACCACCAGTTGCGGGCAAATCCCCTGCGCGATGTCTCGCAGGCGAAGCCCGAAGCTTTGGCCGGCAACCTTCCCGAGAAGAAGACCTTTGGGAAGGGGAAACACAGTGGCGTTCCGTTTGATCCCATTAAGGAAAACGGGCCGATCTTTGTCGGGTGGGAAAAGCCCGACTTGGCGCTGGTGATCAGCGGACGCCAGGACGGTTATCTCGAACCTTGCGGCTGTGCCGGGCTGGACCGTATGAAAGGCGGCCTGAACCGGAAACACTCACTCTTCCAGCGACTGCGCGACCAGGGATGGCCGGTCGTCGGGCTTGACGTCGGCGGATTGATCAAGGGCTTTGGCCGTCAGGCCGAACTCAAGTTCCACACCACGGTGGAAGCCATGCGGAAGATGGGCTACGACGCCATTACCTTCGGGAAGACCGATCTGCAACTGCCGGCTGCCGAACTGGTGTCGGTCGCCGTCAGCGTCGATGATCAGCAGAGTTCCTTCGTTGCCGCCAACGTAGGCTTGTTCGGGTTCGAGTCGGGGCTGACAAATTCGTCGCGGCTTATCGAAGCCGGCGGCCGGACGATCGGCGTCACGGCGATCCTTGGCGAGAAATATCAGGCGGAGATCAACAACGCCGAGGTGGCGATGGCCAAACCGGGCGAATCACTCGCCAAGATCGTTCCGAAGCTCAAAGAGAAGGCCGATCTGTTGATCCTCTTGGCCCATGCTACCAAGGAGGAGTCGATCGCGATGGCCAAAGAGTTCCCCGTCTTCGATATCGTCGTCACGTCCGGCGGACCGCCCGAACCGCCTCGCGAAGCCGCCAAGGTCGAAGGCGCCGACACGCTCCTCATCGAAGTGGGCGAAAAAGGCATGAATGTGGTCGTCGTCGGGCTGTACGACGATCCGCAAAGCCGATCCGCTATCAGCGCGTTCCGCTGGATTCACGTTTTCCGAATTCCCTGGATATGAAGCTCCTGATGATGGCCTATCAGGACGAGCTGAAGCGACAGGGGCTTGCCGGGTTGGGAATTCGCGAAGTGCCGCATCCACAGAAAGATCTTAGCGGCGAGTTTGCCGGATCGGAGGAATGCCGCGACTGTCACAAAGAGTCGTACGATGTCTGGAAGAACACCGGCCATTCCAAGGCCTGGGCGACGCTGGTCGAACTGGATCCGCCGCGGAATTTCGACCCCGAATGCATTAGCTGCCACGTGGTCGGCTGGGACCCGCAGCGCTACTTCCCTTATGAAAGCGGATTTCTCAACGAGAAGGACACGCCACATCTGGTCGACGTCGGATGCGAATCGTGCCACGGGCCCGGGCTGAACCATGTCGACGCGGAGCTTGAGGACAGCAATGAGGCACTCAAGACGAGGCTGCGCCAGGCGATGGTGATCACCAAAGAGGATTCCGAGAAGTGGCAGTGCATGACCTGCCACGATCTGGACAACAGTCCCGACTTCGACTTCAAAGAGTACTGGCCGAACGTCGAACACTACGAAAAGAAAGAGAAACAGTGAGCATGCAAAGTGGGACTCCGCGTCCAGGTCCCGCTCGGCAAGACTCGGCAAGCGGGACCTACTCGGCGTCGAGAGCCGCCATCACCTCGTCGGGAATGTTGAAGTTCGACGAAACGCTCTGCACGTCTTCGTGATCGTCGAGCGACTCCATGAGCTTCAGGACCTTGCGAGCCGTGTCGGCGTCGAGCTCGACCGTGTTGTTCGGTAGCAGCGACAACTCGTTGACCTCCGGCTCGATTTTCACGCCGGCCACCGCATCGACCACCGCCTGGTGGGCCTCCGGCGGACTGATCACTTCAAACTTGTCGCCGTCGCGGCGTACGTCCTCCGCCCCGGCTTCCAGGCATATCTCCATCAAGGTATCTTCGTCGGTCTTGTCGGCCGAAACAATCAGAAGGCCCTTCTTGTCGAACATCCACGCCACGCATCCGGTTGCGCCGAGCTTGCCGTCGGCCATTTCGAAGATCTTCCGGATCTCGGGGGCCGTGCGGTTCCGGTTGTCGGTGAGCGCCTCGCACATCACGGCAACTCCGCCCGGTCCGTAGCCTTCGTACATCACCTCTTCGAAAATGTTGCTTTCCAGTTCACCCGTGCCTTTCTTGATCGCCCGGCTGATGTTGTCTTTGGGCATACTCACGGCCTTCGCCGCGTCGACGGCGGCACGAAGCCGGATGTTCATGTCCAGATCGCCGCCGCCCGATTTCGCAGCCACGATGATTGCCTTGGACAACTTGCTCCAAAGCTTTCCCCGTTTTGCGTCGATCACCGCCTTCTTGTGTTTGATTCCTGCCCAGTGAGAGTGGCCGGCCATGGAAATGTCTCTCGTCGAAAGAATGAACGGGTCTATCCGAAATTATAACGCCGACTGCGGCGACGCGTCGCGGATCTTCTGCTCCGCGCGGGATGCGTTTTCGGCATCCTCCCTTTCCTTGAATCCGTCCGCGGCCTTGCGCCAGTTGTCTTCTGCTTTCTCGATCTTCTTCAGACCGCGATACGCATCCCCCAAATGATCGAGGATGACGGGGTCGGGGTCGAGCTCGACCGCCTTCTCCAGCTCGACGACCGCCTCGTCGAACCGCCCCATCCGATAGAGGACCCAGCCGAGGCTGTCGCGATAAGCGGCATTATCCGGTTCCTTATCGGCAGCTTCGCGGATCATGCGGTAGGCCCGGTGAAGATTCTTGTTCCGGTCGGCCCAGAGATAGCCCAGGTCATTCATCGCTCCCACGTCACCGGGGAATTCGTCGAGAACCTGTTCAAGCCACTCCTCCCCCTCGGGGAACTCTCCCCCGGTAACCGCTAGATTCGAGAGGACAAACCTCGCCTCTCGCAAGACTTCGCGAACTTCGCCCGAGTCATGGACGGCGTCGAATTTCTCGATCAGCTTCCGGTAGGCATCCGCCGCCTCCGCATAACGCTTCGCGTGATAGAGAACCCAAGCCACGCGGCCGAGAAATCGAGGATCGTCGCGCCTGAGTTTCGCCCCGTTGCGTGCAGCGGCAATCGCGTCGTCCGTGCGGCCATCCATTTCCAGGGCCGCGGCCAGGTAGAAGAAAAAAGCGGCTCTTTCCTCATCCTTCCCCTCACTTCGGATCCCCCGCCGGAAAACGTCCGCGGCAAGCCGATACTGCTCGTCGGCCAATAGCCCCAATCCCCAGGTCAGTAGATGATGGACGGTTTCCTCTGGCCGGCGCCGGACGGTGAAATCGAAAAACTCCGCGGCAGCATCGTAATCCTTGATATCCAAAGCCAACTGGGCCACAGCCAACGCGACGTCGGAGCCCAATTCCTCCGGCCGGGAATCTCGCTGTTGACGGGCTGCCTCGATGAGTTTCCGGGAGAGATCGCGGTCTTTCGTTATCGCTCGCCACGATTCACCGAGCGATTCCAGCGTCGAAGTCTTAGCAATCGTTTCACCCAACACCGTCAGCAGGTTTTCCATCCGCCCCGAATCGCGGTAAAGATCGACGAGTTCCCGATATCCCACTGTAGTTGGCGCCCGTGCGACCAGGTCCAGGTATAGCTTCTCGGCATGATCGAGCGCCCCGGTCTTGCGGTAGCGTTCGGCCAATGCGTAACCGAGCGGAACATTCCGGCCGTCCCTGGAATAGATTTCCTCAAGCATCGGCAGCAGTTCTCCCTCACGGCCGAGCGACTCGAGGATCTTGGCGGCCAGGCGATAGGGCTCTATCCCTTCGCTCGAGAGCCGCTCGTTGAAGTACACCCGGAGCTTACTCAGCGCTTCTTCGTGCTTGGCGAGGTGCGCATCGACCCGTGCGAGATGGTAGCTGAGCAGTCCCTTGTTCGGCTCGGCCTTGTAGGCTAGCTCGAAGGCATCGGCCGCGTCTTCGGGACGATTGGCCAGCAGGAAAGTATCTCCGATCAGGTTATAGGTGGAAGCGGCATCGCCCAACAGAATCTTCCTGAGCTGCTCGTCCAAAGCGGCGGAATCACTTGCCTGCAAAGCGTCGAGGACGAGCGAGAAGCTCTCTGCCGCCCTGTCGTACTTCTCAACGAGGTTGTACAGCCGGCCCATCTGCATGCGGAGAAGAACGTCGGCAGCCCGCAATTCCTGGTTCCCGCCGCCGAGCGCGCTCTCGTAGATCTCGATCGCCCTGTCCCACTCGCCCTGATCGGTTAAATGGATTGCCAGTTGGTTCAATAGCAGGGGATCGGGTTTGTCCAGGTCGATAAGCTTCAGCGCGTACCGGACCGCTTCGGCGTGCCGCTTCATCCGATAGGCGAGCAGTACGACGTGGCGAGCAATCGTGGCAGCCTGCGGGTCGTAGCGAAGCGCCCGCTGATAAAGGCGCAGAGCTTCGGCCTCTTTGTCCCGGTTCTCGAGCATTCTCGCAGCGGAGAACATCGCCAGGGCTTCCAGCCGGTCGCGATCCTCTGGCCCCGAGATCTTGCGCGGAACCAGCGGCTGTGGCTGGTCGTCCAGCACCAGCGGGCCGGGCGCCACACCGGATTCGCCCGGGGATTCCGCCGGCTTGACGACCGGAGGCGAGGGCTCGAGCGCCCCGGGTGCGGCCTGTGCCGGGGCTGCCCCGAGCGACGTCAAAATCAGCAACAGACCTCCGACCTGGCTTCGCATCCGAACTCGCCCCCCGATTTGTCCCCTTGGTTACGATGAGCGGTCAGCGAGGCTTGCGCTTGGGAAGGTCGGAAGCGGTCGTCCCATCGAGCGTCCCGCCGGCAGACGACTTGGACTTCCTCTTGGCGGTCGCTGGTTTCGACGCGTCTGCCTTCTTCTCCTTCTTCCCGACAGGCTGGACCTGCTTTTCCACAGGCGTACCCTCGGCCTGCTGCTTGTCGGAGACGTCTGCAGCCGATTTCTTCTTCGATGACTTGGCGGGCTTTTCGGCAGCAGGTTTTCGCTTCTTCCGGGTTCCTTCGGACTCGCTGCCCGAATCCGTAGATGCCGTTTCCGACGGGGTCGGCGTGCCGGTGGAGTGTTTTGGTCCCGCTTCGGCCGCCCTTGCCGCCCGGCGCTTGGGTAGCCTGGCTTTCGCATCCGGGTTGATCTGCAAGAGAATCTCGTGCAACGCGGGCGCGTAAGGATTGGCGACGAAATCTGCGCCGAGTTGGTGCAAAAGCGAGCCGAACTCCGCGCCCTTATTCTTCGGAATGGCACGCTCCAACCCCGGAACAACCTCCGTGCTCATGTCCTCGCCGTCGACCAACTCGACGACGTGGAGTGCTTGAAGCGTTCCGGAATCGACAGGAATCGAATGCCCACCCAGCGCAGCCTGAACAGTGTAAGCTACGGAGAACTTCGTGGTACCGCCCAGTTTCTCCAGGCGTTCCACGGCCGGTCCCAGATTCTGTTTGCGAACATCCTCCAAGTCGAAGGAATAGGTCGCCTCGAAGATCTCCTGGAGGATCCGTTTCACTCGAGCGGCCGCAGCTCCGGGGTCAGGCAGCCTGGCCATGACCTCCGACAACTCGCGTACACTGCTGACGCGAACCTCGTTGAAATCAAAGAAACTGTGCACCAGGGCCGCGAATGCCTCTTCGGCGGCTTCGTAGCGTGCATTCTCGAGGCAGCAACCGAACAGCAGCGTTTCCAGGACCGGGCGCTCCGCCGGAGGAAGCATCGGCCTGTAGTGCTTCTTGAGAACTTTCCAAAGGTTGTTGTACTGTGCCGACCGACTGGATGCTGCCATGGAGTTGCGGTTCCCTGCGAGGGTGGCAATTGAATGTTGCGAGCCGATTCAGGCCCCGAGGCGCAGCGAGCCGACGGCTCTACGGCTCCGATTCCTCCGTCTCATCAAACCCGCGGTCCGTCTGCGGTTCCGCCGAAACATCTTCTTCGGGAAGAACTTCCTTGAGAATTCGAGAGATCTCGATCGACCGCTTCACACCCTGGTCGAGGACGAATACCAGGCGAGGCGTGTAGCGGGCGTCAATCCGGCTGGCACACTTCGCCTGAAGGAATCCCGTCGCGCTTTGTAGCCCGCGCAGGCTGAGCCGCTGCTTCGCTTCATCTCCCATCACGGAAACGTGGACCTTGGCATGGCGAAGGTCGGAGGAAACCTCCACGAACGTTACGGTAACGTCTTGGATGCGAGGATCCTGCAATTCGGCCAAAATGGCCATGCTGACGACCTCTCGAATTGCTTCCGCCGCTTTCTGGGCACGTCGGGACGACATCGAACACCGGCTTTCCTGGCGATTGGACCGATCGATCAAAACGTATGGGCGTGGACCGATCAATCAAAAGGTACGAGCGACTTCTTCGATCTTGTAGGCCTCGAGAATATCCCCCTCTTTCAGATCGTTGAATCCACTGAGTTTCATACCGCATTCGAGACCTTCGCGAACCTCGCGGGCATCATCCTTCTCGCGCTTCAGCGAGTCCAGAGGATAGTCGCCAATCACGCGGTTCTCGCGGATTACTCGAACCCTCGAGTCTCGAAGGATATGTCCCGACAGCACGCGGCAGCCGGCGACGGTCCCAAGGCGGCTGATATGGAACGTCCGCTGCACCAGAGCTCGCCCCAATTCGGATTCGCGCCGCTCCGGACGGAGCATGCCTTCCAATGCCGCTTTGACGTCTTCGGTGACCTGGTAGATGATATCGTAACGGCGAATCTGTACGCCGGTCCGTTCCGCCAGGCCCCTCGCCCCTTCGTCCGGCACGACGTTGAATCCGACAATGATCGCGTCCGAGGCGTCCGCCAGGTGCACGTCCGCTTCGGTGATCCCGCCCACGGTCGCCTGCAAGACCTTGATCTGGACTTCGGGATGCTCGAGTTTCGTCAGTTCCTTGCGGATTGCCTCGATGGACCCGCGAACGTCGGCCCGCAGGATGATATTCAGCGTCTGTACTTCGTCGCGCTGCCCGAGTCGTTCGAAGAGGTTCTCCAGCGTGACGTGAGTTCGCGTGTCCGTTAGCTCCAGCCGGCGGTTCTGCGCGGCCCGTATCTCCGCAATCTGACGGGCTTCGCTAATGTCGTCCAGCACGTAGAAGCGATCGCCGGCGGCGGGAGCGACGTCCAGACCGGTCAGGTTCACCGGCGTCGACGGCCCCGCTTCTTTGTGCTTCTTGTACGGATTGAGCGTATTGTACATCGCCTTGACCCGGCCGTGAGCCGCACCGCAGACGATCACGTCGCCGATCTTCAATTTTCCCTTTTGCACCAGGATCTTGGCGACCACGCCCCGCCCTTGCTGGACTTCCGATTCCAAGCAGATTCCGGTGGCGGCGCGGCCGGGATTCGCCGTGTACTCACGGAGTTCGGCGACCGTAAGAAGCGTCTCCATCAGTTCGTCAACGCCGTCTCCCGTGACGGCGCTGGTGCGAACCACCTCCGTCTCGCCCCCCCATTCACTGGGCAGCAGTTCGTTGGCCGCCAACTGCTGCATGACGCGTTCGGGATTCGCGCCCGGCAAATCGATCTTGTTCATCGCCACGACGATGGGAACGCCGGCGGCCCGGGCATGGCTGATCGCTTCCTCGGTCTGCGGCATGATCCCGTCGTCGGCGGCAACCACAAGGACCGCGATGTCGGTGCAGTTCGCGCCCCGAGCCCGCATGGCCGTGAACGCCTCGTGCCCGGGCGTATCGACGAACGCGATGGAGCGTCCGTTCCATTCAATCCGGTACGCCCGAATGTGCTGCGTGATCCCGCCTTTCTCGCTGGAAACGACGTCGATTCCGAGAACCTTGTCGAGAAGGGACGTTTTCCCGTGGTCCACGTGGCCGAGGAAAGTGATGATCGGCGCACGAGGCTCCAACGACGCGGGATCATCCTCGCGCGCCATGTTGGCCACCAGCTTTTCTTCCAGCGAAACCTCATGGCGGAAATCGACCTCCACTCCCAATTCGGCCGCCAGAAGCTCCGCCGTTTCGGTGTCGAGACTGGAGTTGATACTGCTGACCGTGCCGAGAGCCAGCAGCCTGCCGAGCACCTGCTGGGCCGGGATCCCCAGAGCCTCGGAAAAAGACTTCACCGTACAGGGCAGATGTACCACGACATTGCTCTTTCGCGGGGCCGCAGTATTCGTACCGATTCGCTTGAATCGCCGCGTCTGCCGCGGCGTCGAACGTTCTTCCTCTTCCGCATCGTCGCGGCGACGCGTGGTGGCGCTTCGCTTCCGCTTGAGTTGCCGCTGTTCGCGACCGCCGAGCGTGACCTCGGACTCTTCATCGCCATCGGCTCGTACCGCCTTGCCGCGGCGACCTCGTTCCTTGCCCGGCGTGGCAACACCAGACTCACCCGGCACTTCGCGAGTCTCGCGATCCTTCTCTTTCGGGCCGGCCTTCTTGCCGGCCGCCTGCCGCTCGCGCTTCTTTTCCTCCTGTTTGCGGAGATGCTCGGAAAGGGGTTTACCGCCCGCTTTGGACGCGCGGATTGCATCGGGCGGCAACTTGATGTCGGGTTTCTGAGGCGCGGGTTCCGCAGGCTTTGCGGCTGCCGGCGGCGGGGGAGCCGAGGGCATCGGGGCGAGCTTGATCGCAGGACTGCTTTTCTCCCTTTCCTTGGCATCCTTCGTTTCTTTGGCTGCCCTGCTGCTGCGAAGCTCTTTAATCTCGCGAACGGGGCGAATCTCGCGGATCTCGCGTGGCTGCTTGAATTCGGGCGGGATAGCCGGCCCCCGAGCCTGTTCAGGCTCGACGCCCTCCCTGGCTTCGACGGTCTCCGCTTGCTTCTCTTCTTCGTGCGACCGGACCTCTGGTTCCGGAGCAATCGGCGCCACTTCAGGCTCTAATTCAGGCGCTGCAGGCGGGGTTTCTGCTGCCGGGGCGGATTTCGCGGCAGACTTTCTGCCAAGCACCGGGACCTTCTTGGGACCGCCGGCCGCAGGAATATAGTCCTCGCGACGGATCGCAGATGTTTCCCCTCGCCCACCCGCGGCGGACTCGACCCGTTCTCCCGTCGGGGCCCCCGCCAAGCTGGATTTGGGGCCACTGAGAGCTGCCTTGATTTGCGCGACCTCGTCGTCCGACAGACTAGCCAGCGCAGACCCCTTGCCGGTCATCCCCAGCTTATTGCAGATGTCGACGAGCGCTTTGCTGTCGATCTTGAGTTGTTTCGCTAAAGAATAGATGCGAACTGCCAACGCCGTTGTCTCCCTCGAACCAGCCGCCAATGCGAGCGGTCCACGTTAAAGCTCCGAATCATGCCATCGGCACATTCTCCTTGTTCTGGTTGCCTCCCCCGCCGATTCCGGGAAGGCTTACCCACTTATTACGCAGCCAAGATCCTCCATGATCGCGGTACGCTTGTCCGTTCGTTGACGCCGCTTGGCGCGGGGGCTCCCACAGCGGTCGCCCTACTGCGGCTCCGTCGGACTCTCATCGCTCGACAATTCCACCTCATCACTCGAGGACGATGCCTCTCCGTCCGATTCCTCCTCCGTTTCGCCTGCCGCCGAATTCACTTGACCGTCGCCGCCGCTGGATGCTGCCTCTGCCTCAGCGGCGGCCAACCGCTGCTCTTCGCGCTGCCGACGCCGTTCCTGGGCCGCCTTTTGCTCCGCCTCCTCGGCTTTCTGCTCGGCTTGTGCAATGATGTGATCGGCCTGCTCTTGCGTCAATTCGCCCATTTCCATCAGGTCTTCCGGCTCGATTACCGACAAATCGTCGTAAGACAGGAAGCCTTCTCCTACCAGCCTCTCGGCAAGTTCGTCCGTCATTCCGTCGAGCGAACCAAAGCCCACCACGGCCTGCTCGAGCTGTTCTTCCAGTTCGTCGCGGGTCATGATCTCGATGTCCCAGCCGCACAGTTTACTGGCGAGACGGACATTTTGCCCCCTGCGGCCGATCGCCAAGGACAACTGATCCTCGCGAACCAGCACGATGGCGCGGCCAAGCATCCGGCAGAGAATCACTTCGTCGACCTCCGCGGGCTGCAGGCCGTTGGGGATCAACACCTGCATATCGTCACTCCAGCGGACAATATCGATCCGTTCACCGCCGAGCTCGTCGACGATGTTCTTGATTCGATTTCCGCGGACGCCGACGCACGCTCCCACGCAGTCGACTCGCTGGTCAGTGCTGTTGACCGCCACCTTGGTACGGTATCCTGGCTCGCGAGCCATGGCCTTGATTTCAATCACTCCGTCGGAGATTTCCGGAATCTCCTGCTCGAACAGCCTTTCCACCAAGTGCACCCGCGTGCGGCTCAGAACGATCTTGACCTTCGAGCCCTGCTTGCGAACGTCGCAGACCGTCGCCCGGACCCGTTCATTGGTGTGGTGGCTTTCTCCCGGGATTTGTTCGCTCTTCGGCAGAATGGCTTCGGCGTTCGGTAGGGTGACGGTGGCAGTTCCGCCCTCGTACCGCTGAACGACACCCGTGACCAACTGGTCTTTCAGTTCCATGTATTCGTCGAACAGGGCGTCCCGCTCTGCTTCACGAATCTTCTGGATCATCACTTGCTTGGCCGTTTGAGCCCCAATTCGCTCGGCCATTTCCATCGGATCCAAAGGAGCCCCGTTGTGGGTCCCGGAAACAGAGCCGTCGTCCCGATTGATCTGGACGACGATTTCCTCGTCTTCTCCGTAGTGCTTCTTGGCCGCGGACACAAGCGCAGCTTCGATCCCTTCGAAGACGATTTCCTTGTCGATATTCTTGTCGCGGTGGATCGCGTCAACGATCCGCAACACTTCGCTGGGATTCATCGAGGTTCACTTCCCCACTCGGGGACGGCAGGCGTCCTTGGTTCTATACTCCGACACTACCAGCACGGCACTCGCCGCACCACGACAAAATCAAGACAATACGCTATCCCCTTGCTTCTCCGTGCAGCAGAAAAATACGGCGAAGAAGCCGGAAACCGTGGCAAGACCGCAACTTAGCGGGCTACGTAATCTGGTAAAGATACCGCCCGACTGGCGCGGTGTCAAGGTGAGGCAACATTGGAGATAACCCATATCAGGGGGTGTGAGCCGCCGAATCTGCGGTTCGCCGCCTCACCCCTCGAAGCGACATACGAGAACCGCCGTCGCCTGCCCTTGGGGAGTCACGCTGAGCTTGATAAGGCTATTGCCTGGTTCCACCGGGTATTTCTGAACAGCTCGTACCGGGCACTGGGGATCCGGCGTGTCATAATTGAGCACGGGGAATAGCTTCCGTTTTTCCAGCGACAAAATGCCCGCAACGAGCTCTACCAGCCCCCCGCCCGCTCCCAGGTTGCCGAAATAGCTCTTGGCGGCAGTCACGTGAAGCGACTGGGCTCGATCGCCAAACACGTGGCAAATCGCCCTGGCTTCTTCAATATCACCGCTCTGCGTGCTTAAACCGTGAGCATGAATCGATCCGACCTTGTCGGACGCGAACTCGCAGTTTCGGAGCACCGCCCCAATGACGTTCTGCAGGGCTCGCTCTCTTTGAGCCATTCGGTTGCGGTCAGTGGACGACGACGATGCCGCGCCCAACACCTCGCCGTAGATCCGAGCACCGCGAGCCTGGGCGTTCGTCAAATCCTCGAGAATGATCGCTCCGGCACCCTCGCCCAGCACCATTCCTCGCCGGTGCAGGTCGAAAGGGCGGCTGGCCCGTCGCGGATCCCCATTTCCCGTAGCGATTTCCTCTTGCTGGATTGCATGGACCATCTTCATCGGGTGAAGTCGCGTCCCTGTGGCTCCGACCAGCATGATGTCCGCGCGGCCCTGCCGAATGGATTGAATCGCCTGGGACACCGCCAGTCCGGCCGATGCTTCGCGGTGGGTGGCCGAGTTGTTCGGTCCCTGAAGATCGTTGTAGATCGCGATATGGCTGGCCGGCATGTTGGGGAGGTATTTCAGAAGCCAAAGAGGCGACATCTTGGGAAGTCCCTGGCCGGCCCAGCGGGAAAACTGAAATTCCCCGAAGTCGTCCAGGCACCGTTGAACGGCCTCGCCGAAATCGTCCGGCATCGTGATCATGTAATCGCTGCCATAGGCGACTCCTGCACGCACTGGGTCGAACCTCCCGACGGTGAGCCTCGCATCAGCCAAGGCCAACTGCGCCGCGGCGACTCCCATCTGGCACTCGCGGCACATCACCTTCAGCCCCTTGCGTATCGCCTTCTTCTGCTCTTTTTCGAGCGGCCCGAAGTCCTCAATCTCGCCTCGGAAGTCGCGGGCTTCTGCCGCGTACGACAACGGCAGGGAGTCGGGAGGCGCGATCGTTAGTGCCCTCACACCGCTTCGCTGGGAATCCAGGTGATCCCAGAGCGATTCTACGGTGTTTCCGAGGGGGGAGATCGCTCCCATTCCGGTTACCACAACTCTGCGTGTCGTAGGCTGGTTCATTGGCATGATCGGAGAAATACGGGGACGACTTGGAAGAACGACCGTTGAGCGGCATACGCGTGCGACGCAAGGAAGAAATCACGGATAGCATAAGCCGTTCACTCGCGGGGGAGGGAGCCAACCGATCCCGCCCTGAGAAGGGCGAGGCTCTTGGTGAACAGAGGAGCACTGCCGCAAATCGGACCGCGAGAGCCGCATTGTAATGGGGAGGCTCCGTTTCGTCGAGACGATCGGCCCTACAAGGCTATCCGCTGAGATTTTAACGAGCTTGAAATCCCGGTTCTCGAAGAGGGTGGGAAAGCGGGTCGGAGTGCCGCTGTGCAGCACGGCATGAGAAATTCCGTACAGGTCGTGGAGTGTTTCGAGTTCCCCGTCACGGATCCGTTGGTACCGTCGCCGGATTTCCGCCGCTTCCGCCGGGAGACTCTTCTCTGAATGAAACGGACCATAGCAGTTTGCCAAACGCTGATACCACTCGGCCATCGCGGAGTCCTGAAACGGGAACGCTTTCCAGTCCACGACGACGGCTCTGTCTGCAACCAGGCGAAATTGGCCCCAGTTGGGCGGCGTCAGAAAAAGGCTATCCGCCGGAGTGTGCCGCCGGGCGAACCCCGCCAATTCCGCCCCGTCCTCCCCCAGTTCGTGGTGTCCAATCTGCAGGCTCAGGCTCCTCAACACTCTCGTGTGCGATCGGAAGTCGTCCGGCAGGTCGCCTTGCCAATACACGGCAGCGGCAAGCCACATAGCGGCGGCTCCCAGCGGAACTGCTGCAGCAACGTACTTCCTTGGAAAACAGATCAGGGTAGCGACTGTGAGGTGCAACACGGCGAACAGGTGCCGCTCCGTGGCCACCGCGACCAGGGCGCCCAGACTGAGGAAAACGACGGTGGACGGCTGCAGGATCCTCTGGGCGAACCGCAGGCCCGGTGGCGCGGCGGCCCGGAGCCATTGCGACAGAAACGCAATTCCCGTCGCAAGTGGATGCAACAAACCGACGAGAAACAGTCCTGCCTCCTGGTCCCGGTCGCGGTGAAAGCGGTCGGCAATAATGCCGGCCATGAGAACCAGGCCAAGCCACTTCAGAAGGTACAGCAGACGAAACGGCTGCGCGGTGACCCAGATGCGCAGCGGCACGACTTCCACGAAGAAAAAGCCTGCGACGCACAGCGTCAGGATCAGAACTCCAAGTACCAGCAGACGCACGGCCTCTTTCCGCGTGGAGACCGCCATCGTTCGCCACCAGATCCCGGCTATCAGCAATGCGCCGAGGTAGGCCGATGCTGACAGATACTCCATGGGCGAAAACGTGCTCGGTACATAGTGATGCGGATGCCTGAACTCGGCAAGGATTCTAACGAAATGCTCGGACGAAATCCTCGGCTGCGACGCGTAGGGAATCAGCGAGAGCGCAGAGAACAGGGCAATCAGGAGCATCGAGAGCAGCAACGGCCCCCAGAGTCTTTTCGGGACGGCTCGCGCAGTCGCCAGTTCGGTCACCATACAACACGCCACCGACAGAAGTGCCGCCTCCAACCCGAACAGCGGATGAAAAATCGACGCGATCCCACAGAGCGTCGAGCCAAGGACCAGTCGGCCGCGAACGCTCGCAAAGATCCCTGCGAAGATCCAAGGCGAACCGAGCGCAGCGGGCACGAGGCTCGCGTGGTAGATGGCCGGGCAGAATCCCAGCGGAAAGGTGGTCACGCTCATCACGGCAGCGGATGCCAGCAGGCCAGCCTCGTCCGACTTTGCGTACAGCGCCCGGGCGAAAAAGAAAGTCACCAGCGAGACTGCGACGTTCGAAAGGGCCGTCAAGGCCAGGTACACGGCCGGCACGCGAGACGGAGAGCCTGCCACGGCGGCTATGAACTCCGCGAAATAGAACCGGGGACCAAAGCCGCTGGCGGAGTTTACGAAGAAATCGTGGCTCAAGTACGACGGCTCGATCGATCGCAGCACGATCGGCAACTGTTCAATCTGATTGCCGCTGCCGTAGGTGTACGTCGCTGCCGTCGTGGCCAGTCCTGCCATCGCGGCCAGAAACGCAGCCTTCGCCGTCCGCAACCCGGGGTCTGACTTCATAACCCGCGCCTCCAGACCGCCGGTGAAGGCCGTGCCAGGTGCGTATAGAAGAAGGCATCCGAGCGGCCAAGGTATTGGGGCAGAAACCTGGCATCCAGATCGGGAATGCTTGCCTGCGCCGTACCGCTGTGGTACTGCAGGCATCCTTGGGCCCGAGCGATCTGCTTGACCAGACGGTAGCAGGGCAAGGCCGCACCGACAAGGAGGCAAACCACCAGGAGGGCCGATTGCCATTGATTGCGGCGAAAAGCATCGCACCATACCACCCGCAGCAGCACGACCCAGAAGAGGAAGAGCACAGGAATGGATGCTCGCATCGCAAAATCGTTATACAGGCCGACCCGGTAGAGCGGTATGAGCAGTAGAGCCGTCACGGAGGTTGCCATCCACGCACGGTTCCAAGGACTTCCGGGAAGTTGCCGCTCGGTTGCCTCTCGGAGGTAAGGAGTTAGAAGGAGAGCGTATGTGCCGAATTCCAACGCCCAGAATACCGGCAGCGCTACAGCGAACCATCCCGAATCGCCGTGGGCGAAGTTCCAATGATTCGGAAGCCTGCCGATTGGGACCGATGCGAGATAGGTGACGGCTACGAACAGAACGAGGGGAGCCGCAACAAGATTCGCGAAGGAGAGAGCGGTACGCAGTCTGGCGCGGTACGCGAGAGTGACCGCAATCGGCACTAATCCGATCGTGACAAACGGCGACCACAGCCCGGTGAGTGCGGCAACAAAACCGGCATGGGACATGTCCCACGAGTGCTCGGCGCGGCTAACGATCACCGCCGTGGCAATCCAGCCGCCCAGCGCGTGCTGTGGCACGCATGCCAGCAAGGTCCAGTTTGCCGAATACTGCGCGACGCCGGCCCACCATTCCACGGCCACAGGCGGGCCTCCGAGTCGGAAGAGCATTCCTAGGGCATCCATTCCGCTGAGAAGAAACCAGACGCCCCAAACCAACCAGGAGCGGGTTCCCACCAAGAGCGACAGCCACGCCGCCGTGATCAGCAGTCCGGCGTACGTCCACGCAGCCAGCGAAAGGTGGGCTGCCGTCAGCCCGAAGGCACGTCCGGCGACCGCGGCCGGCAAGTAATAGGCCAGGTAGTAAGTGAGACGACAGTCCGGCGGATCCTTTAACCGTTCACCGGACGGGGAGGAAGGGGACAGGTCCATCTTTTCGGCCAGCGTCTTTTCGGCCAAAACGTCTCCACCGGCCGAAAAAGGGATCAGTCCCCGACCGCCCCGTGAACGGTTACGCGGGTCCTTCGCCCCACCGTCATAGTGGACCGGCCACGGCCGCACGGTAAGGTCGTGAAGGATCGCGTTGTGTTTCTGCCAGTCGCTGTGTTGGCTGCCAAGCCCGCCGACGCCCGAAAGGCCCAATAGGACAAGTGTCGACGCGGCCACGATCGCAGGGTTTCCCCATCGACGGTGAGTTGGCGGCGGCAAGTCATTCGCCGGCCGTGGCCTTGAGATGCTCAAAACGATGGCGACAGCCAGAATCGACCAGACGGCCGCAGCATACGGCCACCAAAGCCAACCCCAGGCAAATATGAGCCAGGGCACCGCAAGATAAAGGATGGACAGAGCTTCAAGCATGCGTACCGATGGATTCCGTTCGCGATCAGTTCCCCCGTCCGTAGATACTTGTCCTCGTCTTGGCCGGCCGATCCAGGTGGATGCCGACGACGGGACGTTTCGCCCCGCACACGTACGATTGGGCCGGCCCGCGAGTCTTGCTCCGCTTGCGGTTTCCTTGCGAACCGGGCACGGCCATAGGAACGGCAGCCAGCATCAGAAGCATGAAGACGCCGCGGCTGTCGAAGAGGTTGCCGCTGAACTGCGCCGCGATCAGCACATGGACAAAGGCGGCAACGGTCGCGGCATTCAGCCGGCGTCGTACGCGAATCATGCGTACCGCTCCCGAAAGCATGACGAACAATAATAGCAGCAGCCCGATTGCGCCGCCCTCGCAAAACGCCTCAAGGAAAAGGTTGTGCGGATATCGCCCGTTGATCACTTGGGTCGCCGTGATCCCGACGCCGAATATCGGTTCTTCCATGCCAAGATCGAAGGACTCTTTGTAGATCACGATGCGTCCGGCGGTATACTGCTGCTCGACGGTAAGGTTCAGCACGCGCCGGGCAAACATCTCTTGAGCCTGGATTCCCATTTCCGTTTGCGTTATGAGCACGGCTCCGGCAATCGCCGCGCCCATGAAAAGAATCACCTTCTTGCTCAGCGGTTGCCGGTCGACAGCTTGAAAGACGCTTGCGGATACTGCCAGCGACAGCAGGGCCCCTCGTGAACCGGAAAGAAGTACCAGGAGAACTCCGACCGCCGCGGTCAACCACCAGGCCGCCCACAAAATCGTCGTTCGGTCGATCCGCGAGAGGTAGACACCCGACAGCACGAGCAGTCCCATATTTCGGCCGAAGGTATTCGGTCCTCCGCCCAGCGTCTGAAATCGTTGCGATTGGGTGCCCATCAGGCTCGCCACGGCAATCATGGCCGCCATCAACGCGAATCCCTTCCAGAATTCCGCGCGGATCGCCTGTGGATCGCCACCCCGAAACGCGAGAAAAAGGAGTACCGCGATCAGCGCGTTCAAAAGGAGCCCGAATGCTCGTTCTTCCGCCAAATCGGCATCGGGTGCCCACATTGCGGTCAGGATCATGTAAACGAAGAAAGCGACGGTTGCGAGGGTCAAAACGCCGAGGCGCGGGTTGTTGGCGGCTCGCCGGTTCTTTCGCCAACGACTGATCGTCTGATCCAGCAGCACCACGACGGCCAGGGCAACGACGGCCCAGAGCCGCGGCTGCATGGAGTACGTTCGGTCAACGTCGACGCCGATGCGAGCAAGGTTCCATCGCCCCACCAATAAATAGAAGGCGAGCAGAAATCCGATCCACATGCGGGTCTTAATCATGGATGCTCACCGATGTGGCTGAGGGAAGCCGGGGGCACAAATGGGACGTTTCGCTCGCCGGCCGGCGGTGTTCCGAGCGGAGATCAGCAGGGGATGGCACTCCGGGGCGGTCGTCCGGGATCGTTCGCCAAACGAGCCATAACGTGATGAGATATCCAGCCGACGCCGTTGCGCTCAGCGCGACGATGGCCGTGCGTGGAGCGGCGCCGAGAAGAAGAGGGATCGCCATGCCTGCCGCCACCAGGGCCAGCAGAACCACGGATCGGAACAGTTGCAGGTCCTGGCGTTCCAGCACGTCGAGCGTGCCCGCAAGAACGCTGGCGATAATAAACAGAAGCAACATCGGAAACACCGCCTGGCAGTACACGCCCGCTTCCCGCCACGGCTCGCCGAAGGCCAGAGCGAAAAACGGCGGCGCCACCAGTACAAAGAGCATGAGAGGCAGACCGGCGTAGAGGAGTTGCTTTTTCGCGGTGCGCAGGAAGAGCAGGCGGAGCTGACCATGGCCCTCCCGGTGCAACCGCGATGCCTCGGCCAGGTACACGCGCGACAGCGGCGGTCCGATCAAGCTCAGCGGTACGATGAGTGCCCGCTGCGCCAATCCATACCACCCCACAATCTCCGAGTCATAGAATGCCGCCAGGGCCAGCGGCGGCAGCAGCAGTGCGGTGCGTTGCAGAACGGTCGATGGCATCGAGAGTTGCGGAAATCGACGGTACCGGATGGCTGTGCTTACGATGGGCGCCGCACTTCTGCCGCGGAAACCCCCGCCGCTGCGACCGAAGTGAATCAGCAGATATCCGCCTCCGGCGATCGCTCCCGCGGCCGATCCGGCAACCAGCCCGGTTGCCCCGCCCACCACGAAAGCCGAGGCCACCTGGACCGAAGCGTTTACCGTGCTGGCGGCGAACCGGCCGCGGGCGATTGGCGTGAAACTCCTTTGTCTGACGAACCAATTGGTGAATGTCTCCGCGCTTCCAGACCCGAGCAAGTGGAGCGTGAAGACGAAAGCCAGTCCACCCAATTCGCCGGCCTGAAGTCTGCCCAAAAGGTCTTCGCCCGCCAGCCAGACAAATACTCCTACTGCCGAAGAGGCGACCACACAAGTTCCCAACGCCACCACGACGAGGCTTAGTGCTGTCGGATCGTCTTCCGGCAATGGAATCGCGGCCTCGTACGAGGCCATGCATATCAGCCCCAGCATTGCGATGATCGAGGTGTAGACTGCGTAGACGCCAAAGTCCGCCGGGCCGTACAACCGCGTCAGCAGCGGCGTGACCGCCAGCATGATCGCGTATCCTGCCACATGGCCCGACGACACAACCAGCGCGCTACGGGCCAGTCGGCCTTTCGGCAGGATGGTGTCTGCGGCAGTGCGCAATCGCTGGATCATCGAAACTCCAACCGCGGCAGATTGGCCACACGTGCCCGGATCGGGCCCGGGCTGTTCGATCCAGGCTTGGGACGTCGGTTTGCGGGGCCGGAGGTTACCAGAAATGCGCAAAAGGTCGCAAGATCATCTTTCCAGGCTTCTCAGAATGCCTATTTTGGACAACCCGTCGCATTCCCGGCATCTGTCGCGTGTGGGCGGCTCGCTTGACAGATCCCCCCAACTTGACAGAATTGCAGTTGATGGATCAGCTTCCTTCGATTTCCGGGGCCTGCACGCAGATCCGAGCCTCGCGGCCGGCTGCCGTCGCATTGGTTGAGCGGTGTCTCGAGGCAATCGGGCGTCTTGAGCATGGGATCCGCGCATGGGTCGTCGTCGAATCGGACCCGGCGAGGCGGGAGGCAGAGCGGATCGCTTCCGCTGGAGTCCGTGGCGAAGAGCTTCGACCTCTGAGCGGAATCCCGATCGGCATCAAGGACATCGTCGACGTGGCCGGCCTCCCCACCCGTGCCGGGTTTCCGCTCCGTGAGCGTCGGATCGCAAGGCAGGATGCACCGCTGGTTGCCCGCCTGCGCCGTGCCGGGACCGTCCTGCTCGGCAAGACGGTTACGACGCAGTACGCCTGTTTCGACCCTTCTCCCACACGAAATCCGTGGGACTCAGGATTGGGACATTCTCCCGGTGGCTCGAGCAGTGGCTCGGCCGCGGCCGTGGCAGCCGGCATGTGCCTGGCGGCAATCGGTACCCAGACGGGCGGGTCGCTGGTCCGGCCGGCCAGCTACTGCGGGGTAGCCGCCATGAAACCTACGTTTGCAGTGGTGCCGATGCAGGGAGTCGTGCCAGTCGCCCTCCACCTGGATCACGCCGGCCCGATCGCCCGCACGGTAGAAGATCTCTATTTGGTGCTTCGGGCGGTTAGCGATCTACCCCCCGCGGAGTTGCAGGTCCCAATGCGGTCGCCCCGATTAGGTCTGGTGCGGGAGTTCTTTCTGGAAGAAGCAGAGCCCAAGGTCCGCGAATCGGCGGAGGCCGCGATCGGCAGAGTTCGCCAAGCCGGTGCCGCGATTGACGAAGTGGCTTTGCCAGCGGGCTTTGAGAACGTTCATCGCATGCACCGACGGATCATGGCGGTCGAAGCCGCGGCGTATCACCTCCCGCAATTGCTGGCGCATCGGGAGTTCTACGGGGCCAATCTTGCGGCGATGCTCGACGAAGGGCATGCCGTGACGGTCGCCGAGTACTACGAGGCCCTTGCGTACCAGCAGCGATTCCGACGTGAAGTCGACGCAATGCTCAAAATGGTGGACGCCTTGATCATGCCCGCGACAGATACGACGGCCCCGGCCCGACTGGACACCACGGGTGACTCCAAGTTTCAGGCCCCGTGGAGCCTGGCCGGGGTGCCGGTCGTTTCGATACCTTGTGGCGTTGCGGATGACGGAATGCCAGTGGCCCTTCAACTCGTGGGTCGTCGGCGAGAGGACTACCAACTCCTCCGAACCGCCCATTGGTGCGAGCGATTGATCGGATTCAACCAACTGCCGCCGCTCACTCCCGGCGAGGATCTGGGCGGACAATAATTCCAGGCCTTGTGCGGTGACTCAGGAGATCGCGTGCGCCGCCTCGTAGGCGGCGATCTTGTCCGCGTGCTGGAGGGTCATCCCGATGTCGTCCAGCCCATTCAACAGGCAGTAGCGGCGGAACTCGTCAACCTCAAAATTGATCGCAAGGCCGTACTCGTCGGTGATCTTTTTGCTTTCCAGGTTGATCGTCAGCCGGTACCCGGAATGCTTCGCTGCGCGGCGGAAAAGATCGTCGATCGCGGCTTCCTCGAGGTGTATCGGGAGCAAGCCGTTCTTGAAGCAATTGTTGTAAAAGATATCCGCGAAGCTGGGGGCGAGGATCGCGCGGAAGCCGTAGTCTTCCAGGGCCCAGGGAGCGTGTTCCCGGCTCGAACCGCAGCCGAAATTTCGGCGGGTCAACAGGATAGTCGCCCCGGAAAACTCCGGGCGATTCAGCTCGAAATCGGGGTTCGGCGAGCCGTCGTCCCGGTAGCGCCAATCGAAGAAGGCGAACTGGCCGAAGCCGGTCCGCTCGATCCGTTTCAGGAACTGCTTGGGAATGATCTGGTCGGTATCGACATTGGACCGGTCCATGGGGGCGACCAGCCCGGTATGATTGGTGAAGGCTCGCATGTCTTACTTGTACTCCCACTGGCGGATGTCGACGAAATGCCCTGCGATTGCCGCGGCAGCCGCCATGGCGGGCGAGACGAGATGGGTGCGGCCGCCCTTGCCCTGTCTGCCTTCGAAGTTGCGATTGCTGGTTGAGGCGCATCGCTCTCCGGGTTCCAGCTTGTCGGGGTTCATCGCCAGGCACATGCTGCAACCGGCCTCGCGCCATTCGAGTCCGGCTTCTTGAAAGATCTTGTCGAGCCCCTCGGCTTCGGCCTGGCGTTTGACCAGCCCGCTGCCGGGAACAACCATTGCGTGCACCCCGTCGGCCACGCGTCGCCCGTGGACAACGGCGGCCGCCGCGCGCAGGTCCTCAATTCTTCCATTGGTGCAGGAGCCGATGAATACGCGATCCAGCCGGATGTCCTGGATCGGCGTTGCTTCCTTGAGTCCCATGTACTCTAAAGCGCTCGCGGCCGCTTTCTGATCGGTCGGGTCGGAGAATTCTCCGGGGGCCGGCACTTTGCCGCCAATGCCCGTCACTTGTCCCGGGTTGGTACCCCAGGTAACCTGCGGCTCAATGTCCACCGCCTGGAATACCTCCATCCTGTCGTACTTCGCGCCGGCATCGGTGGGCAACTGCTTCCATCGGGTAACCGCCGCGTCGAAATCCGCGGGAGCAAACTCTCGGCCACGGAGGTATTGGTAGGTTGTCTCGTCCGGAGCAACAAGTCCGGCGCGTGCACCCGCCTCGATCGACATGTTGCAGACCGTCATACGCTCCTCCATGCTCATTCCCCGCACCGCTTCGCCGGTGTACTCGATGCAGTATCCGGTTCCGCCCTGGGTCGTGATGCGGCCGATGAGATAGAGAATCAGGTCCTTGGCGGTCACGCCGAAGGGCAATTTGCCGTCGATGCGGATTTCCAGGGTTTTTGGCTTGTACTGAAGCAGCGTCTGCGTGGCCAACACATGCTCGACCTCGCTGGTGCCAATGCCGAAGGCCAACGCGCCGAACGCGCCGTGGGTGGCAGTGTGGCTGTCGCCGCAGACGATCGTCATCCCCGGCTGTGTCAGGCCCAACTCCGGACCGATAACGTGCACAACCCCCTGGTTCTTATCCAGCAGATCGTAAAGCCGGATTCCGAACTGCCGGCAATTTGAGCGAAGCGTGTCGATCTGTTGCTTCGATATCGGGTCGGCGATCGGCAACGAGCGGTCTGTTGTCGGAACGTTGTGATCGACCGTCGCCACCGTCCGCTCGGGCCTCCGGACCTTCCGCCCGGAAAGCCGAAGTCCCTCGAACGCTTGGGGGCTGGTCACCTCGTGCACAAGTTGCAGGTCGATATAGAGGATCGTCTGCTTCCCCGGTTCGGCATGGACGACGTGGTCGTCCCAGATCTTTTCGAACATGGTCCGGGGAGAAGAAGATGGCGTCATAGCAGGCAGTTCCAAATCAACTAGTCTTAAAAGGCTCCGCCAAAGGGCAGGAGGGACGATGCCGCGCCGTTGAAAAGGGGACAGGCACCGAGCGGCAGGGGCTTTCTTGATACTCCCGGCCAAAGCTACGCTCGGAGCCAGTCCCCTTTTCAACTCGCGGGCGACTGGCCAAGGACGAAACCCTTTATTATAGTTCTCTGTCTTTCCGCTTTAAAGCCCTACACGACCGCAATTTGCTTCTCGCGCTGCTGCCACCAAAGGGCAGCTTCCTCGCGGGACCAGCCGGCGGCGGCCTCGCAGTCGGCCAGGGCTTCCGCCAGGCTGCCGGCGCTCGGATAGCGATCGTCGGGATCCTTGGCAAGGCAACGCAGGACGACCTGCTCGATGTCGGCCGGTATTTCCGGCCGGTGCGCGGAGGGCGGCGGCACCTCCTGATGCGCATGGGCAAACATAATCTTGATCGGCTTGTCGCCCTCAAACGGCGGCAGGCCGGTCAGGAGGAAATAGGCCACGGCACCCAAAGCATAGATGTCGCTGCGGGCGTCAGGTTCGCGGTCGCCGATCGCCTGCTCGGGCGACATGAACAGTGGAGAACCGGTGACCGCCCCATCGGTCGTCAACTGGATCGGTTGCTCGTCGAAAATCGGTTTGACCAGACCAAAATCGAGCAATTTGGCCACATCGTAGACCCCACCCTGCTGGGCTGCGAAGATGTTGCCGGGCTTGATGTCACGATGGATGAGCCCAGCTTGATGCGCTTCGCCCAGGGCGTCGCACGCTTGCCGAAGCAGGTAGATCACGCGTGCTGCCGGGAGCGGACCATAGCGATTGACCAGGTCGGCCAGGCTCATTCCCGGGAGGTATTCCATGACGTAATAAAATGTGCCGTCCTCGGCCACTCCGTAGTCGAAGATTTCTACCGTGTTCCAGTGCGTGAGCTGCGCCGTCGCCTGGACCTCGCGTTCGAAGCGGGCTAGCATTCGAGGATCTCCGGCCTTGTCCGGCCGGATCAGCTTGACAACGCACGGCCGCTTAAGTAACTGGTGCTCGGCCAGATAGACTTCGCCCATCCCGCCGGCGCCGATCAGGCCTTTCAGGCGGTACTGGCCCAGTTGCTTTGCCTCGAAGGCCGCGCGGCGCAACGATCCGATCGTGTCGACGCCGAACACCCCCGCCATGGCTGATATCCCGAGCATCAGAATCAGGCTGATCAGGTCGTCCCACGTGACCAGGTTTGCCAACGCCGGATCGGCCGCCATACTCACGAGCAGCATCACCAGCGGAGCGGATGCAATCAATCCGATGACCGCCGAAGCTCGCCAAAAGCTGTTCGGGATGAACAACGCGTACGTGAAGATCAGGACCAGCCAGACCCCGACGGGAAATTCAAAAAATCCGGCGTCGGCGCTTTGCTGGGCAATCACGAACTGGGAGAGCAGGAGCAAGCCCGCGGGGAGTCCGAACACGATGAGTTCCGTCGCATGCAGCCAGCCGATGCGGGGATCGCACCGTCGCCAGAGCATGACGGCGATCAGCGCCAGAGCGACCGTAACGCCTAGGTGAAAGGCGAAGAAGAAGACGCCGAAGGGGTCGGAGAAATCGGCGAAAAACAAATGCCGGACCAGGAATACCGCGCAACCGACCAGAAGCACCCCGGCCGCGAGTCGCAGACGTTTCTGCAACAGACATGCCGTTTCCGCAGTCAGTTCGGGTCCGCGCGATCCCTCCACCAGGCAGATTGCCGGACCATGCGTCTGCGGTGATCGATGCGCTGGGTGCCTCTCGTGAACCTCGGTCGGCGGATACGCGTCGAAGGTTACTTCGTTTGGGGAGGGTGTGTTATTGGCTTGCGAGGAGGGGGGCATGGGCGAGACCTGCTTAGAGCCTATCCCAAAATGGGGACAGGCACCTTGCAGCCGATCCCCATAGCGGAGGAAAACGTTAATTGCTCGGAGCCGGTCCGCATTTTGGGACAGGCTCTTCGTCTTAGAGGCCGCTTTCCACACTATCTTACACAGTGGAAGCTGCCGGGGCGATGGCTGGGGATGCGCCGGCGAGCGAATTCTCAGTTTCGCGCCGTCAGGGCCTCGAGCCAAATCGGCCGAACCGCGCAAGCGGAGGCTGCACAAGGGCTTGGCTCACGGTGGCAAGCCGCCGGGGTGTGCCGTGAGGATCGCTTTGTTCGGCGGGCTCACGCGGCGCGGCGCGGTGTGGCGGCCGAGGCAAGCGATTCAATTTCCCCGGGCGCCACGGGGGAGAATCGTTCATCTCCCCCTCGTGTGTCTTCCCTCAAAACGCACGAGGCAGGGTGAAGGATTCGCGGCAGGTAGAACCAGAACCGGCCGGAGTCCCACGCGTCTTGAGCGGCGGAGAGGACAACCAAGTCGAATGTGCCCAACCCGTTGGCAAAGTGCGACATAACTGCCACGGGATCTCCCGGCAGGAGCCTGATTCGGGCCCCGGTAGTCCGCAATGCCCGATAAGCGGCTTTCAGCGTCAGGCTGGCCGCTACGGCTCGGTCCTCGAAAAGGTCGGCGCCCACGTACTGGATCTGGTCGGCGGTCGCATATTGCGATGCGAGTTCGATCATACGGAGCGACCGTTCGCCGCTACCTACCCCGAATTCCAGGATTCTTCGAGGTCTCTGCTGCTGGATTGTCCGATAAACGGCGCGATTCTTGATGGGTTTGGAAAAATGGACAAGGTACTGAAGCTTCAAGCAGCGCGTGACGGACAAGGTGCCCTCCCTGGCGGTGTCCTGTACCGGATGAATCGGATGCAAGCGCCCCCAAGTAAGTGTCGGCCGGCGACTGATAGAAATCGAGCAGAATTTCGAAGGCTCCAACGGCCATCGCAGTCTGCGGTGCTTCTCATGACAGCCTGGTGAAAGCAGCTCAACGCCGGATTACGGCGCAGTAGCGGTCCCGCGGCCGAGCCTCGCCTACCTGCCACCAGGGCTGCCCGGAGCGCTCCATCTCGCGGGCAAAGCGGTCGAGATTCCGCGGCGCAATGGCCAAGAGCAGTCCCCCGCTCGTCTGGGCGTCGAAAAGCAGGAGTTTTTCCGCAGACGAGAATACGCCGTCGAAGTGGATCCCTGGACCATACGCGTCCTGGTTCTTTTTCGTGCCGCCGGGGAATATTGACTGAGAGGCGTATTCTGCGACGCCATCCATCAGCGGAATCCGATCGAAATCGAACGAAAGTGTGACGTTGCTCCAAACGGCCATGTCGCTGGCGTGGCCCAGGAGCCCGAACCCGGTGACGTCCGTGGCGGAGTGCGTTTGGGCCGCGAGAGCCGCTTCACAGGCTGCGCGATTCAATCGGCACATCCAACGGATCGCATCCGCAATGTGCTCCGGTGCGGCCTGGTCGCGTTTCGCGGCGGTGGTGATACAGCCCGAGCCAAGGGGCTTGGTCAGAACGAGCACGTCGCCCGGGGCCGCCGCGGACTTGGTCAGCAAATGCTCGGGATGCGCCAAGCCGACGACGGCAAGTCCCACCTTGGGTTCCTTGTCCTGGACGGTATGGCCACCTGCCACAACCGCTTCCGACTCGCGGACCTTCTCGCCGACTCCCATCAGAATCGCAGAGAGCGTTTCGGGCGGGAGATCGGCGGGCAGAGCCAGGATGTTTAGCGCCAGCAGAGGGCGGCCGCCGGTCGCGTAGACGTCGCTCAACGCGTTGGCGGCGGCGATGGCGCCATAGGCATACGCGTCGTCCACGATCGGAGTGAAGAAGTCGGTCGTGACCACCAACGCCCGTTGGCCGTCCAACCGGTACACAGCGGCATCGTCAGGCCGGTTGAGCCCGAGCAGCAAGTCAGGATAGGCTGCCGGGTCGAAGAGATTTTGAAACGGACGCAGGACCTGCGCCAGGGCTTCGGTGCCCAGTTTCGACGCTCATCCGGCGCTCGACGAGAGCGCGGTCAGGCGAAAGATGTCTTCTCGGCTCATCATCGACCTGCTTGCCGGGAGTAAAAGGCTATCTGAAAACGGGGACAGGCACCCACCATCTTGTATGCTCCGCCTCGAAAACACAACATCCGGGAGCCAGTCCCCGTTTCCGGATAGCCTCTTCGCGTCTTACGGGTTGGCAGCCGGCGCGTCGGCCGAGGGCGCGTTGCCGGTATCACCGGACTTTTCCATGGTTTCCTGGGCGCGCTGGGCGGCATTTGCGGCCCGTTGGGCTGCTTCTTCGGCCTGCTGAGCCGCCTTGAGCTCCGCTTGTTGTTGCCCGATTTCCTGTTGGGCCATCTCTGCCGCCTTTTCCGCCTTCTGCGTTGCATCGCCGGCAGCCTCCACCGCGTGGTTGGCGGCCTCCGACGCGTCTTTGGCATACTCGGCGGCGTCCTGGGCGCGTTCGGCGGCTTCCTCGGCGGCTTGGACCGCTTCCTTGCCTGGATCCACAGGAGCCGACTCGCGATTTGCGCATCCGCATAGTCCAAGCATGGCGACCAGCGCCAAGCAGTTTCTGCCCCGTATCGTCATTCTGGTGCCCCCTTTTCAATCGACGCTGGAAACGATCCGAGCGAGTTTCTCGCCGGTATCAGAATCTTAACCCTAAAGGGGCAGGTTTCAAGGGACGGCGGTGGATGCTTGAGGTGTAAAGGCGGAGTCGGCTCGGAGCGGGTTTGCCGAGGTGGTCGGCGGTTTCAGGTCCCGCTCGGCAAGCTCGGCAAGCGGGACCTTGGACAGAGTTCCCAACTCCGTAAACGCGATCGACGTTGCGGGGGTTGGAGATGCGGGGTGTCGGTCCACGGGTGGTTCGCAACGGGTTGGGGTTTGCCGAGGCGGTCGGCGATCCCAGGTCCCGCTCGGCAAGCGGGACCTACTGGTACTCGCGGTCTTTGACGAGCCCTGGCTGCGGCACGGGATACTTGCCGTTGGGTTGAAGTTGCAGCGGGGCGGGCGAATCCATGGCGAGCTTGTCGACCTGGGGAGCGAACTCATGATCGCAGGCGATGATCCGGTCCCAGGTGACGATCTGGCCCGTGTGCGCAGCCATGCGGCCCATCGAACTGACAAGACTGGCCTCGGCCCCGCGGCGTGCTTCGTTGTAGGGCTTGTCGTGCCGAATGGCATCGACAAAATCGTTCCACTCGAGCCGGTAGGAACTTGGCTCAGGGGGCGGATAGTGCCAAGTGAGGTTTTCGCTCGACGGATCCTGGCCCTTGTAGATGCGGCACGTCCCGCGCCTGTCGCCCATGCTGGAAATCGCGCCCAAGCCCTTGGTGCCGTGGGCGTAGCCGCCGAACTGGTCGTAGCAGCCGCTGATGCAGCGGCCGTAGAGGAAGAGCTTCGTGCCGTCGGCGAACGTGTATTCGACCGAGTAGTTGTCGAAGTTCTGGTCGAGCGAGTCGCCCCGATAATGGCGGCCGCCGACGGCTTGGGCCTCGACCGGCCAGGCGCCCTTCATCCAGCAGAGTTCGTCGATGTTGTGGATGTAGAAGTCGCTGTAGGCTCCACCGCTCAGCCAAAGGAAACTGTGGAAGCGCTGGATCTGGTAGAGCAGCTCGCTGATGCCATCCGGTTTCGGCGGGGCGGTAAACGAACCGATCGGCCCGTGCATCCGGTAGGTCCGCATGGTGAGGACGTCGCCGATCTGGCCCTGCTGGACGCGATCGACCAGCTCGCGTCGCGCGACGCAGTGGCGCCACATGAGGCCGACAGCGACCTTGAGATTCTTCTTGTCCGCTTCGTCCGCCAGCTTGATCATTCGCCGCGTGGACGGGCCGTCGACCGTGACGGGCTTCTCCATGAAGACGTTGACCCCCTTTTCGATCGCATAGGCGAAATGGGGCCAGCGGAACGCCGGGGGCGTGGCGAAGATCACGACGTCGCCCGGCCGAAGGCAGTCGATCGCGTGCTTGTAGCCGTCGAAGCCGACGAACCGCCGGTCTTCAGGAACGTCGACCTCGCCGGCGAAACGGCCCTGAATCCGCTGTTCCTGAATCCGCCGGTAGCTGCCGCTCAAGCGGTTTTCGAAGACGTCGGCCATGGCGACCAGTTTGATTGGACCACCGGTCGCCGAGAGCGCGTCGGCGGCAGCGCCGGTCCCCCGCCCGCCGCAGCCGACCAGAGCGACCTGGATCGTGTTGTTCTCCGCAGCGTGAACGCGCGGCGCCGCGACCGAGGCCAGTGCGGTCGCCGCAGCGATGCTGCCGGAACGCCGCAGAAACTCGCGTCGCGTGGTTCTGGATTTCTCGCTCATGATTTCACTCGGGGGTCGTTTGTGGTTGGTCATTGGTCGTTTGTCACTGGTCATTTGCAGGACAGCAGTGGTCGCCGGGTTGGTAACCGTTCACGGGGCGGAAGAGAGCAGGTCCATGTTTTCGGCCAATGTCTTTGACGGCAGCATACTGGAACTGGCCGAAAAATGGACCAGTCCCCGACCGCGGGCGTGAAAAGTTACCCGGGATGGAACCGGAGCCACAAGGCCAATATAGGCGATGACCGAGCGGCGGGGCAACGTCTCGACGCAAGCGGTCCGCGACGCGGTTGTGCGGCAAGAGTTGCCCGGGGGCAGCAATCCGGCGACCTAGACCGCGGCCAAGTGGCAAGAGCGTCGAGGTGGCGGCGCAAGGGGATCGGAACATTGCCGGCAAAGATGTGGCGGTCACGCAGTGCGATTTTCCAATTTCTCGATCCCCGGACCACCCGGTATCTTGGGAGGGGTGAAAGACGAGGAAGGAGATGGCGGACCGGGCGGCACGGCTGGCGGGTGTGGCCACCAAGTCTGCGATTTCTCAGAACGGAGGGCATTGGGTGGCCACGCGCTTCTGGGTGGCAAGGCCACGGCATAGGCGGCGGCCGACGGTTTTGCGCCACGGCTCGGGCTGGGAGCCTGGCGGATTGCCGGTAGCGTGCGACTCTGGAGAAAAGCAAATCGTTCACGGGCCGAAGAGGGTCTGTCGAACCACAGCCGGAGGCCAAAGAACCGACGGTTCCCGACCGCTGTTCCGCGGAGGGGAGTTGCCGGGTAACCGTTCACGGTACGGAAGAGAGGTGGACAGGTCCATGTATTCGGCCGGCGATGTGTTCGCATGTTCATTTACCTGTCTCATTGTTGTCGATGCGGCGCAATGTGTCAAGCGGCATTTTCAGCCAAGCGGACGAAACGGCCCGGCAGGGGGAGACGGCGAGAGGAGTTTTTGGCCAAGCCGAGTTCTTTGGGATTTGGCTTGGTCGCGGGTCCTGGGTGCAAGCAGCGGACGAGACTGGATTTGTGGCAAAGGACGTGCGCGCAAGTTCGCACCGTCCGAAAGCTGGGTGGCTAAAAAGTCGAGGGTCGAGAGTCGAGGGTCGAGAGCCAGAATTTTCGAGAATCTGGAGGTGCGGATGTGGTGGCAACGTAAGCGTGCACCAGAACCATTGTTGACGTCTGGCTTATTCTGAGGGTTTTCGAGAACCCCTACAGAAAGGAGCTAGACCATGGCACGCAGATCCGATCCCGCCAAGCTGCGAGAATGGAGCGACCGCTTCCGGCGATTCAGGAAATCATCTCAGACGATTGGCGACTTCGCCGGGCTGAGGCGGTGTCTGAGGCGTCGTTCTACTATTGGAAGCGGAGGCTTCCGGGCAGTGGCGACCAACGACGTCGCCAAAGCGTGAAGCGGCGTCCGCGCTTCGGGCCAGCCGCGGTTTCCTTGACCGGCTTCCGATCGGTGGTGGTAACGCCACCGGCAAACGCGGCATGCGTGAAAGTTCGGTTGCTGGCGGGCGCGGAGATCGAGATGAGAAACGATTTGGTCGTGATCGAGCAGGTTGTGAAACAACTGCTCGATCACCAGACGAGCGCGGGAGGGAAGGGATGTTGAACCTCACCACGCCAACGAAGATTTACATCTATACGCCCGTGGCCGATATGCGCAAGGGGATCGATGGCCTTAGCGGGATCGTCCGCAGCGAGTTTGGCGAAGATCCCACCGACGGCAGCCTGTACGTCTTCATCAATCGCCGTCGCGACCGGATGAAGATCCTGCACTTCGACGGTGGCGGGTTCTGCAGGCCGAAAAGGGGTCAGAACTGTTTTTCACTTGACCATGCGTTGAATTCGTGATAAAACGCCGCCATGCCTCGACCACTGCGACCTATCGACGACGGCTTGATTTTCCACGTCATCAACCGTGGCAACAATCGACAGCCGGTGTTTTTTCGGAGGGAGACTACCTTGCCTTTCTCAAGGCGCTTGGCGATCTGAAGCAGCGGAAGCCGTTCGAACTTTATGGCTACTGGCTCATGTCGAATCACATCCATTTGGTCATTCGCCCACTGACGTGCACCATCAGCAGAGTGGTGCAAAGCCTGTTGGTGTCGCACACACAGCGGTACCATCGCTTTCATGGGAGCGGTGGGCACGTGTGGCAGGGGCGGTTCAAGAGCCCGGTAGTTCAGGACGATGAGCATTTGTTGACGCTGCTTCGTTACGTGGAGGCGAACCCCCTGCGTGCGAAACTGGTGCAGCAGGCAGGAGAGTATCGTTGAGCAGTTTTGGCGCGCACGGCGAAGGCCGTCCGGACGCTGCTGGATCCGGTGGAGTCGTACCAGCAGTTAGCCGTGCGAGCAGCGTGGCGATGTCGCCGCTGGTCGGCCTACGTGCACCAAGAGCCGGAAGAAGAGGAACTTGCGGCGATTCGCCGGAGCATCGAGACGGGATTGCCTTTTGGCGATGCGTCGTGGGTGGATCGGTTGGCGAAGCGACTTCACTTGACCTGACCATCTGCCGCGCGGCCGGCCGAGAAAAGGGCTCATCCCAGAGAAAAAGACACGAAAATAGTTCTGACCCCTTTTCTGTCCTATTGTCTGATGCCGAATCACGCGCATTTGGTAGCCGTGCCGAACTCGGAAGATGGTCTGCGGCGAGCCATCGGTGAAGCGCATCGTCGATACACGCGACGCATCAACTTTCGGGAAGGCTGGCGCGGGCACCTTTGGCAGGGTCGGTTCGCGTCCTTTGTGATGGACGAGCCGTACCTGCTTGCGACGGCTCGGTACGTGGAACTGAATCCAATTCGCGCCGGGTTGGCGATAGCTCCGAGAGATTACCGTTGGAGCAGCGCGCGGGCTCACTTGTTGCGTCGGGATGACGCTCTGGTGAAGGTGGCACCGCTGTTGGCAATGGCTGGGAGTTGGAGTCGGCTGCTCTGCAGCGCGGTGAGCGAGGAGGAATGGAGGCGATTGCGCGAACACGAGCGAACGGGGCGTCCCCTGGGCGACGAGGACTTTCTCGGTCGACTCGAGCAGACTCTTGGCCGAGTATTGCAGCGTCAGAAACCCGGCCGGAAGCGTAACGCGAAAAAGAAATAGGTATGGTGTCCCCGGAATTCCGTGTCCCCGGAATTCCGGAATTCCGAGAATTGGCGATTCGAGTAAGGCGGAGGGGAGAAAAGAAGATGGTGGAAAAGAATATGAGGAGGATGAGGAGCGGGGTTGGCAGACTGGGGGGAGGCACTGGTCACCGCCAGTCGCCGGTCATGGTGAAAGCGGCCCAATAGAACGGATGGGCGTGGCCGTATTGCTTGCGCATCTGCTCGATCATGCCGATCTGGGCCCCGCGCAAGGCATCGACGCCGGAACTGCCGGCTTGCCACTGGGCAATGAAGTCCGTCATGATACACAGCGTTTGGCGGTCCGGCACCATCCACAACGCAGACACCACTCGCCGACTCCCGGCCAAAAAGAACACGCGGCGAAGCCCCACCACGCCTTCCCCCTGTTCCAGGTCGCCCATGCCCGTCTGGCAGGCAGAAAGGACCACCAACTTCGTTCCCCAAAGATCCAAACCGGCCACTTCCATCCCGGTGAGGATGCCGTCGTCTATGTCGTCGCGGCCTTCCGCCACCTCGCGCTGGTTCGCTCCGGCCAGGGCCAGCCCGCAGCGAAGCAGCGGATTCTCGATTCGCCCAAGTTGGCCTGCAAGCAGGAAATTGTCCATCGCACCATCGACACCGGACGCGGTCGTGGGAGACAGTGGGTCCGCGTCCCACGCCTCGCGGTCTCGCTCCTGGTCGGGCAGATAGAAACCGTGCGTGGCCAGGTAGAGCACGTCCGGCCGCGACGCCTGTTTGACCGCGGCTTCGAGTGCCCGACGTTCGATATACTCGCGACCGCCGATCAGCCTGGCCGCCGTTTTCACTTCCTGGCCGGTGGCCGGAAGGGGCTTGAAAATCACTTCCCGTAGTTCTCGCGACCCGCCCACCCCGCGCATCGCCAACCCCGCTGCCGCTCCTTCAACCCGCCGCAGCTCCGCCCGTTGAGCGTCCGGAGGCAGATCAAAATCCGGGTTGCCCAACAGCACGGAGGCCGCGGGCGTGGCCGATGCCTCCGGCGGCCTGGCATACGCCACCGCCTCCCGGCCGGCACCGAGATAGCTGACCTTCTTGACCTCGATCAGGTAGCTGCCGTCCGTGATCGGCAGTGACTCGAAGGGCACCAGCGAGATCTGCCCGTCCGGACAGATGATCCAGTGGTTCTTCTCGCGGATCTGCGGAAAAGCCGGATCGACGATAAGCTTCCGGATCGCCGTCAGTATCTCGCGGACTTCCCCGTCGTCCTCGGGCTTCTCCTCCCCTTCGATTTTTCTCAAGGCATCGCGGAGTTCTGCAATCTTCTCGTCGATCGGTTTTGCGGGTCCCAAATCGACCAGCACCGGCTGCGGCGCCTCGCCCGCTGCGGTAAGGAACACCAGGTAGCGCCCGGCGTCCCATCGAAGCTCCGTCCCCTTGGCCTTGAAGTTGAAGTCGTGGATCTTGACGTAATCCAAGAGCACACCATCGGCGGGCAAGGCCGCGGCGACGTCAGCAAGGCTGGCGCGCCCCACGCGCCCCAATTCTGCAAACCGGGCGCTCTGTTGGGCAAGCCTCGAATCCAACCTCTCCACTTCCGCCTCGGCCGCCTCGCGGCGTTTTCGGACCTCCTCCGGTCTGGCATACGCCGGCGGACTTATCGTCCATTGTGCCAATTCCTTCCTGGCGGCTTCGACTTCCTGGACCAAATCCTGGAGCTTCGGGTCCTGGCTCTCGCGCAACAGCCGAGCACGTTCTGTCTGCACCTCGGCCCCCAGCGCCTTCCACCGCGCAAGCCACTCCGCGCCCCGAAACGCGGCGTCCGTCGATCCCGGTTCCTGGTGAATGAAACTCAGGAACAGCTCCACGTGGTACCACGCATGCTGCACGAAAGCCACTTGCCTGCGCTCGGAGACACCCCTCAACACATTCGTCGTGTGGCCGTGCAACACCTGCAGCGCACGGTCGAACTCGGCAGTTGCCTTTTCAGACGCGTCGCGTGCCGTATGCAGCCTGGCCAGACTGCTCAGACATCGGGCGTAGTCGTGGCGGTTTTTCCACGGGGCTCTCTCCAGCTTTCGAGCTGCCTCCTGGCAGAGCGGCTCGGCCGAGGCGTAGTCGCCCATGTGCAGGTACAGCGAACCAAGGTTCGCCAGACTCAAGGCGTAGTCTGGATGGTTTTCTCCGACCGTCTTCTTCAGGGTTGCCGACGCCCGTCGGTAGAGCGCTTCGGCCAGGATGTAACTGCCCTGACGCAAATACAGCCCGGCGAGATTGTTCTGGATCGCGCCATACTGGGGATGCTCCTCTCCGAACACCATCTTAAGGATCTCGGATGCTCGTTCCAGAAACGATTGGGCCTTCGTATACTCGCCCCGAAACATGTGCAACCCGCCGACCTCGACCAGGCTCGCGGCGTAGTCCGGATGGTCCTTGCCCAGTAGCTTCCTCCTAATCGCAAGCGATTCCCCAATGAGCGGCTCGGCCTTGACAAACTCGCCCATGTGCATGTACAGAACGCCCATGGCGCTGAGGCTCGCGGCATAGTCCCGCTGGTCCGGCAGCCTCTTTCTGATTTTAGTCGCCTGTTGGTAGAGAGACTCTGCCTTGCCGTACTCGCTTGTCAACTCGTACAGGTGGCCCAGGTTGATCAGGCACGTGGCGTAATCACGATGGTTTGGAAACCTCTTCAAGATCGCGAGCGCCTGCAGAAAGAGCGGTTCGGCTTTGCCGTACTCACCCATCGACAAATACAGCGTGGCAAGGTTTCTCAGGCTCACGGCGTAGTTCGGACCATCGTCTCCCAACAGTTTCTCGATGGCCGTCGCCTCCTCGATAGGCGGTTTGGCCTTCGCGTACTCGTGCATCAACATGTAGAGCGAAGCGAGGTTGCCGAGGTCGATTGCGTATTCAGGACTCTCCGGGCCGAACGCGGCCTTCGACGCTTCCACGGCCTCTTCGGCGAGCCGCGCAGCCTCAGTGTACCTCCCCGCCTCGGTGAGTTGTTTCACCTTCCTGTTTAGCTCCCGACAGCGGGCTCGGGCCGCCTCGTTGCCCGGCTGCGAACCGCGGTCCCTGCCCGATATCCCCCGCTCCGTGTCCGAGATCGATTCTCCACCTTCCGCGTAGCCAACAACCAGCCTCCTGTACTCCTCGAACGTCGGCATTCGATCTTCCGCCGCGGCCAGATCCTGGAGCTCCGCGAGCTTCGATTCGAACGAGAGCGAGCGGAAGGGCGCCCTCCAATCGCGGCGGTCCTCTGCTTTCTGCACAATCTTGGAAACTTGACTCCTCGGAATATCGTAGCCGTCCCTAGCCAGCGCAACCGCGTAGATCGCCGCATCACTCGGCGCGAAGGAACTCCCTTCCTCCTTGGCTCTTTTTGCCGACATCCAGGCGGCGCGAAAAACACGGTAGACCTCTTCTTCCGAGACGACGGTCGCTCCATCCGATGCATGGGCAGCGTCCGCGGCGCCCAACCCATCCTGGGCATCCGGTGGTTTCTCACACCCAGAAAGGCACGCCAAGGTGACGACGACGCAGAGCAAGGACCGTTGTGACATCGCCTTCCATCCTTTGCAACGGCGCCCCCAGCGCGTTGCGTTTAGTACCCGCAAAGTGTGCCTCAGCGCGAGTCGACGTGATGAAACCACCGCTCGACCACCAGAAATGAACCGGTCGCCTGCACGGGCTGGGCCGAAACCGGCGTCGACCACCTCTGGGTTGCTTCGGTGCGGTCGACGACGAAAGAGGCCGAGATTGCATCGGTTGTCACACGCGTCCCGCCCACGCCGCGAAACGCCAGCTCGTTGGGACTATCGACCACCATGCTCGGCGTCGAAGCGACCACCTCGGCGTTTGATGGGGATTGGATCCTGCCCGTCTGCTCCAGCGCCCGTTCCAGCTCGGGCCATGCAACGGCCGAAAAGACCACGTAGACGTGCTCAACGCCCACGTTGTCGTCGAGAAACAACACCCGTTTCGAGTCCGCCGCCGGAACCTGGAGCACACCACCCGGCTGCACCGGATTTGTCCCCGAAGAGTGCTCTGACGTCGCGTTCCGCGGAAACAGCCACGCTGTCTTGCCCGCCGAATCGACCTGAAACGCGTAAAGATAGCCGGCCGACAGCGGCCGCATCGCAAGGAAGTACTCATCGCGCCCGGAGGCCAGACTGTCGCCGTCGTTGAGAACGGAAAAACCGTTCTCACCCTCCCGCCGGGCAAGAATCGCCATTTCGATCGACGGCCGCTCGGCTCCCGTGTCCTTCGTCGGCGGAGCGCTGCCATACGCGACATTCAGCACATCAGCCGCCGGCAGCCCATTCAGGCGAGCGGGAAGCGGCGTGGCAGCCGGCAAGTCCCGCCGCGCCGGGGGCGTTGATGCCGGATGAGGCCGCGGCTCGCCGGGCCCGCCATCCTGTCGCGCCGCCCACCCGCCCCAGAAGACCAGCGCTGCTGTGATCAGGATCAAAGCGCCCACGCCGAGTCCGCCGACCGCAGCCGCGCGTCGCAAGCGCAACCGGCCAAGCAAACGCCGAACCTCTGCGGTGAGCTTCTCGATGTTCGCTTCCTGTTCTCCGTCGATCCACTCAATCCCCTGCACATTGGCCAGTTTCAAGTTCAAGGGTGGCGGAAACCGGCTCGCGTCCGCGGATCCCAGGAAGATCGGGCCGATCTGCCTCTTGCACGTACACGCCGTATGGATCTCATACATCACATAATCGCTGGCAATCGAATGCGACGACACCAGCCAAAGAACGACTCCGCTAGCGCATATCGCCCTTTCGATCTCGAGGTCGTACTTGTCGCCGAGTTGCAGTTCCTGGCTGTCGAACCAGCAAGAAATTCCTCGCTCCCGGAGGCCGTCGACAATGCGACGGGCAACCGCGCCGTCTTCCCTGGCGTAGCTGATGAAGGCGTCGTAGTTCATGAGTTCACTTTCCGGGAGGGGCCGCGTTGCTCGCGGCAATCGTCGGCCCCGATCGAGTTGACGCAGAAAGGAGAAGCTCCTGATACGCCATCCCACCGCGCTTGCCCGAACCGCATCACAAACCCGAAGATACCTCGTCAACGACGATTGTACAATCCTGCCCGATCCTGAACCCTAAACGGGGCGAGAAGTAATCCTCGCCGTTGCTGATACCGGGCCCCTTCCATGTAAAGGCCGTTTAACCTTGGCGCAGCCTTCGGCCGCAACCAACGCAGAATTGGCGATTGAAGGCCGAGCTGAGAAAAGAAGATGGTGGAAAAGAAGATGACGAGGGAGATGAATTCGGTTTGCGACTTGGGAAGCATCTTCCTTTCCCCCATGTGTTGGAACACATAGGATGCGGGAAAGCCGCCTGTACGGTTCGGAAGGAGGGGCGGCCGAAGTCAATCGGCCGTCCGCGCCCCTCTCTTACTTTCTGCCGGTTGCTACGGGGGCGTGGAGATGGCGGACATAGGCACTGGAAATCTCAAAACGGCGGACCGTGCCGACGAAACGCCGCTGGTGAGAATTGTCTACGACCGGCAGGACCAGTAGATCGTTTTCGACGAACAGTTCCAACGCCCTATCCAGGGTATCGTCCGGGCTGAGTGGGCGGATATCGCCTCGCATCAGGTCTTCCGCCAACACCAGAGACGTCAGCGAAGGCAGTTGCGATGCAAGCAGGACTTCATCCAGATTGACGACGCCGAGGAGTTGGTCGTCGTCGTTGACGACCGGCAGAACGGGCGTGGATGCCGTGCTGAGCCGACTCATGATGGTGGACAGCGAATCCTCGGGACGCAGCACGAGCGTCCGCTCTCGCGGTGAGAGAAACTCCCGCACGCGTATTCCCGCCAGCACGTCGCGGACGTAATCGCCCTGATGCGCGGGCGACCGAGACCTGCCCTCGACTTGAGAGGAGTAGATCGACTGCTGATCGGAGAGGATAAAGGAAACGGCACAGACCCAAAGCGACGGCAGCAGGAGATAATAGCCACCGGTCATCTCGCTGACGATGATGAGAGTGGAAAAGGGCGTTTTCGCCGCGGCGGCGAAGAAGCCGGCCATCCCGACAATCACGAAGCTCGCGGGATGGGGGGCGAGTGCGGGATACATGTTGTGCAAAACGATTCCCAATGCACCTCCGCCGCACCCGCCGATCACCATGGAAGGGCCGAACACACCGCCGGAGCCTCCGCTGCCGATGGTCAGGCTCGTCGTGAGAATTTTGCCCAAAGCGACTGTCAATAGGAGGGTAGCGCTGGCGCCGGTATCCAGGAGCATCGCGTCTTGAATCGCGTTATAACCGAAAGCGAGGACGGCGAGGACGGTTTGCTGCTTTCCCACCAGGTAATAAAGCCCCAGTCCCACCAGCCCGGTCAGCATCGCGCCGACCATCGGGCGGAAATGGCGGCGAATCGGCATCCGATTGAACACGGATTTGATGCCATAAAAGCATCGTGTGTAGACCATCGCCAGCAGGGCCATAAACAGGGCCAGAAGCAGATAAGGTCCAAGCTGCAACGGATTGGTGAAAGCAAGGCTGGGGATCGTGAAAATGGGGCTCCAGCCGGAGTAGGTGCCGAACACGCAATACGAAACCACGCTGGCAAAGCCGGCCGGGATGATCACTTCGGATTCGAACTCGGGAGAGCGATAGAGGACTTCGGCGGCGAAAATCGTGCCCGCCAGCGGTGCCCGGAAAATCGCGGCGATCCCCGCGCCCATGCCGGCTGCCATCAAGACTCGCCGGTCGACGGGACGCAGCCGCAACATGTTACCCAACAGGGAGCCGAATCCCGCCCCGATCTGGGCGATCGGACCCTCACGGCCACCGGATCCGCCCGTGCCGATCGTCACGGCGCTGGCGACGATCTTGACCAGCGGTACCCGCGGGCGGATATGGCCTTGGCCGCGGTGGTAGGCGGCGATCACGGAATCCGTGCCGTGGCCTTCCGCCTCCGGCGCGAGTGTGAAGACGAGCACGCCGCTGGCCAGACCTCCCACTGTCGGAACTACGAGCAAGAGCCACGGATAAAACGGATGCGCGGGAGTCTCGGGCCAAGAGATTGCAGGCTCACCGCCCGGATGAGGTTCAGGATGGTACCCAACGAGAACGCCCAGAGCATAATGTTCGACCGCCCGAGTCGCGAGATAGAACCCAATTGCCCCGACACCGGCCACGACGCCGACCAGAGTGGCCAAGCCCAGAATGCGTACTCGGGCCTGGAATCGCGCCCGGTTTAGCCTGAGGATTTCGGGGAACCAACTGAAAAACCGTTGAATCGGCGAAGACTCAGGCAGATTGAAATTCATGGTCCAGTACGACTCCTCTCTCCACACGTAACCGTTCACGGGGCGGAAGAGAGGGGGACAGGTCCACGTTTTCGGCCAACGTCTTTGAGGCCAAAACACTCGAATTTGCCGAAAAATGGACCGGTCCCCGGCCGTGTGCGTGAACGGTTACCTCCACCCAGACTGCCCCGGAGACGGGGTAATTCCGTATTCTAGCTTGAGGAGTGCCTCGCATGAATACCTTTGGGGCTCTAAGAGCAAGGGAATACCAGCTTTTCGCCGGCCGAGCCGCAGGCCTAGCGGGAGCACCACGCGGCCCGCTGGGCCTGCGGCTAAGAGCCTATCCCAAAACCTCGCGAGGAGAAGGGGACAGGCACATTTTGCTCCGAAGACTCCGCAAAATGAGCCAGTCCCCGGCGGTTTTGGGATAGGCTCTAAACGAGAGGCCGGCCGGATGGGCGTGCCTTGGCGGCAGACCGTCAGTTCGAACGGTAGGCCGAGGCTCGGTCCTTCCGCCGTGCCAGCTCACTCGTATAGCGACGCCCCAGTGTATCCGCATGTGTCCTGACCCAGTCGGTCAGAGCCGTGGTTCCGGTGGGCGGGGAGTCGACGTGCAGAAGGTCCGCCATCAGGCCTTCGATTTCCTCGCGTGTGACCACGACGTCGCCGACCAACGCTCCCACCGCGCGGCCGACGGAATACCCGAGCCATGGCGGAACGCCGATGATCGGCCGCGGCTTGCCAATCAACCGGCCAATCGTCGCGGCCAATTCGCGGTAGGTAAATGTCTCGGGGCCGATGGCGTCGACGATTACGTTGTCCCGGAGTCTACCATAGTCGACGGCGAGACCTGCCAGGTCGTCGACGTAGATCGGCTGCAGACGGTAGCTGCCGTCGCCGAACACGCCGAAGACGGGGAAACGGCGCAGCACCCAGGCGATGTTGTTGATGAGGATATCTTCTTTGCCGAACAGAACCGCAGGGCGGAGAATGGCATACGAGACGCCGGAATCGGCAAGAGCCTTCTCCAATACGGCTTTGCCGCGGAAGTACTCCAGCGGAGAGTCCGGGGATGGATTGGTAATGCTCACATGGACAATCCGCTCGACGCCCGCGGCCTTGGCCGCTTCGAAAAGCACGAGCGTGTTTTGCACAGCGCCGGCGTGCTTGAACAAGCGGTGGTTGAACCGCACCCAGTAGGTGTTATAGAGGACGGACACGCCCTGCAACTGTTCGGCTAGGAGTTCCGGCCGATCGAAATGGAAAGGCAAGGCTTTGATTGCGCTGCCGAATGGCGTCGGCCGAAAGGGCGAGTTGGTCAGCGTGATCGTCGGCTGCCCTTCATTCAGGAGCCGCCGGGCGATGTACTTGCCCGAGTAGCCGAACGCGCCGGTTACGGCGTGTAGGGGTGAGCTCTGCACGGATGCACCTCGGAAGCAGTGCGGTTGGCGCAGGTCGGGCTTGCCGAGCGGTATCTTGCCTCCAGGTCCCGCTCGGCAGAGACTACTGAAAAAGGGAACAGGCACCGCAACATCTTGCCGGCTTGCCGAGCGGTATCTTGCCTCCAGGTCCCGCTCGGCAAGCGGGACCTACTTTGCAGAACGGGATTGCATTGAGAGGTAGAGTGCGGGTGGCTCGGAGCGGGGTGGGGGCCGCCGCGGTGAATGGTCGTTCCAGGTCCCGCTCGGCAAGCGGGACCTACGGCTTGCCTACCCCCTTTCCGAGGCCAATAATTCTTTTGACCAGCCAATGCATCAGAGTAACGAAAGGAGACGGCCATGTCGAGTACCGAAATGGAACAGGTGGCTGCGATTCAGGCTGCCGTCCCCCTGGGCCGGAAACCGGTGACGGGAGTCTCCATCGGCGACTATCTCCTCGCGAGGCTGTGGGACTACGGTGTGCGGGACGTGTTCGGCATTCCGGGCGATTACGTGCTCTCATTCTACGCCAAGCTGGAGGAGAGCCAACTCAATGCGGTCGGCTGCACGCGCGAGGATTGCGCCGGTTTTGCCGCCGACGCCTATGCGCGGATCAACGGCATGGGCGCGGTCTGTGTGACCTATTGCGTGGGCGGTCTGAGCTTGTGCAATTCGGTGGCGGGCGCCTACGCGGAGAAGTCGCCCGTGGTGGTCATCAGCGGATCGCCGGGGGTGCGCGAGCGTTACAACAATCCGCTCCTGCACCACAAAGTCCGCGACTTTCGGACACAGGCAGAGGTGTTTCGCCGCCTATGCGCCGCGTCGGCCGAACTGAATGATCCGGATACGGCGCTTCGCGAAATCGACCGGGTGCTCGATGCGGTGGCCCGATACCGGCGGCCCGGATACCTGGAACTTCCTCGCGATATGGTGACGGTCGTGCCCGACGGCCCGCACCGTCCGAAAAGCACTGCTCCAAAGAGCGATCCGGACGCGCTAAGCGAAGCGGTGGCCGAGGCGGCGCGGCGGATTTCGCACAGCCAGCGGCCGGCAATTCTCGCGGGCGTCGAACTTCACCGGTTCGGCTTGCAGGACAGATTGCTGGAACTGGCGGAGGGCGCCGGAATTGCGATCACGACGACGTTGCTCGGCAAGAGCGTGATCAGCGAGATACACCCGCTATTTGCCGGTATTTACGAAGGCGCGATGGGGCGTGAAGAGGTGACCCGGTTTGTCGAGGAAAGCGACTGCTTGCTGGTTCTCGGGACCTTTATGACCGATCTGAACCTCGGCATTTACACCGCCGACCTCGACCCGAGCCGCTGCATCTACGCTACCAGCGAGCAGCTTCGGATCAGCCATCACAATTACCACAATGTTCTTCTGTCGGACTTTCTGGACGGGCTGGTCCGCGCGGACCTGAAGGCGGCCGTTCGGGACCTGCCGCCGCGACCGGCGCTTGTCGATGCTCCTTTCGTGCTCGACCCGGAGGCCCCGATCACGATCCGGCGGCTGATCGCCCGGCTCAACGAGGCACTCGATTCATCGACCGTGGTGATCGCCGACGTGGGCGACGCATTGTTCGCCTCGACCGAACTCGTGATCCGTCAACGGACGGAATTCATCAGCCCGGCTTATTACACGTCGATGGGATACGCGGTGCCGGCCGTGGTGGGCGCGATGACCGCTCGCCCGGACCTGCGGGCCGTGGCCGTGGTGGGGGACGGGGCGTTTCAGATGACGGGAATGGAGCTTTCGACGGTGGTCCGCCGCGGGCTGAACCCGATCGTGATCGTCCTTGACAATGAGGGGTACGGCACCGAGCGGCTATTGCATCCGGGCGAGTACCGATTCAACGAGATCCAACCGTGGAGTTATCACCGGCTGCCGGAGGTGCTGGGTGGCGGCAGAGGCTACGAGGTTCGGACCGAGGGCGAGTTCGACGCGGCACTGCGCGCCGCCTGGGGCGATAGCCGTGGGATGAGCTTGATCCACGTGCATCTGGACCGCAACGACTGCAGCAAGGCGCTGGAACGGCTGGCACGGAAGCTGAGCACAAGAGTCTAGCGTAACCGTTCACGGGGCGGAAGAGAGGGGGACAGGTCCATGTTCTCGGCCATCGCCTTTGACGCCAAGACCCCCGAATTGGCCGAAAAATGGA
>JAXGMN010000060.1:0-77610 GCA_040768665.1 Thermoguttaceae bacterium | reverse complement strand
TACGAGTTTTTTGGAAAACCTGGGCAAACCTGCTGCGCAAGTTGTCGTCCCGCTGGCAGCGGTAGCGACGATGCGGAGCCGGGTTGAGCAGGAAACGGGGATTGTCGCACGGATCACCGCGGCAATGCGAGGACGCTTGGCAAAGCACACGGCTGCTGGTGGTCTGGGACTCCTTGTGACCGTCGTTGTGGCTGCGTCCGTTCTTCATCGGAATATCGACCACTCCGTGCAAGATTTCAGCACGTCCGGAAGTGCAGGCGGGGGAGAGGCCGCGGCCGTCGCGAACCCTGCCGCCGCCTCGGTGCGGTTCACCGAAGCGGAAGGCAGGGCTACCCCCGAGTCTCCGGGGGATACCATGCGCGAGGGCGCGGAAGCGTCGTCGGCGAGCGTGCTCGAAGACTGGCTCAGCGGCTGGAGCGATCCAGTGAATCTCGGGCCAATCGTCAATACCGCCGGCGGTGAATCGGCCCCGGCTCTTTCGTTCGATGGTCTGACACTGCTCTTCAGCTCGGATCGCGTCGGGGGACAGAGCGGAGGGGATCTCTGGATGTCTACTCGCACTTCACCAGCCGACGCATTTGGCTCTCCGGTGAAGCTGGGGCCCACAGTCAATACCTTATCGGATGACCATGGGCCCTCGCTGTCTGCCGACGGTCTGACGCTTCTGCTCAGTTCTGATCGCCCGGGAGGACTGGTGGGAGGCCACGACCTTTGGATGGCCACTCGCCGGTTGCTGAGCGATTCCTTCGACGAGCCAGTCCACCTTGGCCCGACCGTCAACAGTAGCGCGAATGATTCCTGGCCTACTCTATCCGCGGATGGTCGGACTCTCTTGTTTTCTTCGGACCGGCGCGGCGGGCTCGGCGGCTACGATCTTTGGATGTCGACTCGCGCGACCTCGGACGGCGACTTCGGTGATCCCGTGAATCTTGGATTCGCGGTGAACAGCAACGACTGGGATTTTTTTTCAGCCTTGTCGGCAGACGGCCGAGTTCTCGTTTTCAGTTCCACGCGGCCAGGCAACGGCAAATCGGATTTATGGATATCTGGGAGGTCTTCGTGCGACGAGGCTTTCGGCACTGCTATCAACTTGGGGGGGCAGTTCAACACTAGCGCGGACGAGGTTTCCGTTGCGATCTCGGGCGATGGCCGGACTCTCATCTTCGCCTCCGATCGCCGCGGTGGGCTGGGCTCTTGGGATCTTTGGATGTGTACCCGGACGAATTCTGTGCAGAACACGACTGAGTTGCCCGGCAGGCCCGCTCCCGCCGTCGCCCCTTTCGACGCCACGGAAGCCAGGAAGCACCGGCAAGCCTGGGCCGAATCCCTGGCAGTGCCGGTAGAGATGACGAACTCCATCGGCATGAAGTTCGTGCTGATTCCGCCGGGCGAGTTCGAGATGGGTACGTCCTCACAGGAGATTGACCAACTGCTGTCGGAGGCGCGTGCCGAAAATGCCCCTGAGTATTACGTTGACCTGGTGTCGCTCGAGGGGCCGAAACACCGCGTCCGGATCACGCGGCCGTTCTATCTTGGACGGTGCGAAGTCACTCGGGAACAATACGCTCGCGTCACGAGTGCCACGAACCCCTTGCTCAACGGGCCTGCGAGCAATTTGCCCGTCGAAACAATCCCTTGGGCCGACGCAGTGCGTTTTTGTGAGAAGCTGTCCAAGCTTAGCGGCGAGGAATCACGCGGGAACAAGTACCGACTACCAACAGAAGCCGAATGGGAATTCGCCTGCCGCGCGGGCACTATTACGCGGTTTAGCTTTGGAGATGAAGTGTCCCTGTTGGGACAGTATGCCTGGTGGCGAGAGAATGCCGATGAGAGGGCGCACGGTGTGGGGGAGAAGATGCCAAATGCCTTTGGCGTCCATGATATGCATGGGAACCTGGCGGAGTGGTGCGCCGACGCATACGTGGAATACAGGCAAGGACCGCAGTCGGATCCGGTTGCCAGCGAAGATAACAGCGTTCGCGTCCTTCGAGGTGGAGCGTACGGGCATTCCCCCCGAGCCATGCGCTGTGCAAGCCGTGCTCGCGGAGTCCTCGGCGGAGATAACGCCGTAACCGGATTCAGGGTCGCACTGGAGGTGAATCCAATTGCCTTCCAGTAGAGAGTCGCCGGAATTCGCGCGTGTTTTATGCTCGTTACTTCGTTGGGGCAATTCGAAAGAACCACTGTGCCGAAACGCGAGAGTAAGAAGGTTGCCTTTTCTTTTTGGATTGAACATCGCGTGCAAGGTCAGAAGGCAGTGTTGGTCAAAGTGAAGCTGTCGGTTGCCTGCTCGCAAGCGACGTCGTGCAGTTGCTTCAAGAGCGGCACCGGCTTGTCAAGGTACTTTAAGCCCGTAAAGCGATAGTGGTATGATGCGACGCTTTTGACCCGCATGAACACGGGTGTTTTAAGAGCCGGGAGGTTTTCATGCCAGCTTATGTGTGTAAGGAGACCGTATCGCACTGGAACTACCGGCGAGGGGATGGATCAGTTTGTGCATTGCTCCTGAAGAGTCCTTGCCGCAACGCGTCGAGCCGCTTCCACGGCCGAGGGTGAAAGACGTTATCCCTCGCTTTGCCGCTCCGCTCGTTCCCATCGGGCGCGGATTCGGCCAAGTTTGCGTTCGATCGAGCGGACCGTGCAACCCTGTTGGACGGCGATCTCCTCGTTGGTAAAGCCGTCCATTTTCAAGGCGGCAACCTGCCGGAGAGATGGGTCGTTCAGCGTTTCAAAGAGTCGTTGGCAATTCTCAGCGACCATGGCGGCCAGTTCAGGCGAAGGCTCGGAACCAAGAAACTGCTGGAGGCCTGCCATAGCTCCCTGATCCCGGCTGCCCAGAAACACCGATTCCCCGCGAACATTCCCCTCGCCACGTTTCCGGGCGCGATGCGACCGAGCCTGCATCAGCGCCTTGTGGACCGTGATGGTAACGAGCACCTTCCAAAGATCATGCCGGTCGTCGAGCTTTGGATAGCGGCCGGCAGCCACGCCGGCGAAGAAGCTGTTCATGGCGCTCAAAGCGACATCCTCTTCATCGACCGCACGGCGCGGTATCCCTTCGAGCTTGGCGCGTGCCAGCCGCATGAGCTTCTCGAAATAATTCTCCCAGATCACCTGAATGGCGACAGGGTCCTTTTCCCCAAGTCCCTGAAGCCAATACGTGATTTCATCGGCAGGCGGCATGGAGTTGACTCGTGAAGACCATCGAAGTGGCTATCGCATAATGTGACGATAAACGATGTGCACAGTCCGGGCAAGCTCGCGAAGGACTTTTGGTATGTTCTCTCCCTCTCCCGCCAAACGGAGACCAGCACATTTCGTGTAGAGCGGCGAAGCCGCCGATTACGCGGAACTGGTACGGCTGGAACGAGTCGGCAAGGCGACGATCAGACGTACATCTCCTCAGGAGCCCATCACTCCCACCAGGCAAATATCTGGTCGACGTCGTTGATGTCGTCAAGCTTACTGCCGCTGGTGCTGTCCCATCGCTCGACCGTTTCAAAGCCGTCGAGCCAAAGGATCCGGGCCAGGTCGTCCTGCACGACAGCTCCCGGCAGGCCGTAACCCGGCGGGTCGACCGCTGCATCCGTGAGTACCGCCTTATCGACGCTGCTCATCCCGAAGGCGTTCACCTCGCGGAACGATCGGGCGTAGTTGGCATAAGAACCCGCGGAATATGTGCCCGAGAGCCGCACTTCGAGGCCGTGCCGGTGAGTTCGGCCGCGTTTCGTGTTGCCGTAGAGATTGGCAATGTCCCGCCCGTACTTGGACGCATGCACCTCGTCGAAGAGACGAGCCCAAAGCCTGTAGCCGGTGCCTTCCAGTTGGGCGAAAAGCGGCTTCCCCGTGAACGTGTCGACCCGGTGCGCGCTGTCCGCCGGGTCGGCGAGGTCGGAGAAGTACGCGGTGTCGTGTCCTTGTCCGGCTGCTGTAGGCCATCACCAGCGGGAACGCCAGGACCGTGTTGGAGTATCCCGGACCGCTCATGACCACCTGCTCGGGATCGCCCACCAGCGTATCATTGTGGTCCGGCCGCTGCGAATCGAACAGATTGACCTTGTCGGCCCTGATGCGTTCGTCCGTTTGAGTTCGACCGTGCCGAATCCCCGGGTCGCGACCGTCACTCCGTAGTCCGCAACTGTCAGCAGGTTTGCCTCCTGCCGCCCCAAATCGAACGTATCGGCGGCGGGAGTATCGTTGAGAAGGAGCTGGTCGAGCAATCCGCCTCCGCGAATAAACCGATGATCGTGTCGAACCCGTTGGCGATGTGCCACACGCTGCCGGTGCCGCTCAAGAAACGTACCACGGAAGCCTGCAAGCTCTCGTTGTACGGATTGACTTTCAGGTAGTCGTTCCGAATTCGACCCGCGGACGATAACCCTGTCAAGAGCCGTTTTGCCCCAGCTCGGCATCGGCTTTCGTCTTGAACCCCGCGGACGTGGTGAAAGTAACCCTCCACGCATGCGGGCCCAGTGGGAAAATACTCCAGCATGTTCGTCCCCGTCGGAATCAGTGAAGGAGACCGTATCGCCGCCGCCGTAGCCGCGTGCATAGATTGTTTCGGCGGAGGCGATAATCGACACGTTGTCTCCGGTCATCTCCGACCAGCCGGGATGGGCTCGGTAATCGTTCTGGCCTCTCGAACCCCAGATGGTGACGGTGTCTTGCCCACCTGCGCCGTCGTAGTCCGTCGCCCCGATATTGGTGAGCGACATGGAATAACCGGGACCGTCGAACTGGGCCTGATCCGCCCGGATCGTGGCGCGGTCGGCTCCGCTGGAACCGATGAACCTCACGGTATCGCCACCGCCGAGTCCATCGAAGGTTACGCTGACATTGGCTCCTCCGACCACGTACGGAATGCTGTTGATCGTAAACAGCCACTCACCCGCGTTGGGTCCTGGCGCGATTTCCACGGTGTCTTGTTCGGGCGTTCCGGTGAGCGCTTGGCCTAAGGAAACCAGGCGTCCAGTTACCGTCAGAACAAACGTGTCACTTGTCGAATCCGTCCCGTCGGAAACCGTGACCGTGACCGTGGTCATCCCGGACTGGTTCGGTGCGGGCGTGAGCAGCAGTGTGCGGTTCGCGCCGCTCCCGCCGAGGATCAGGTTGGCGTTGGGAAGGAGTGCCTGGTTGTCCGACGCCGCCGTTACACACTTTGGGTGAACTCGCCGCCGTCTCCACGTCGCCGACGGTAAACGCGATCCGGACCCTTTGCCGTGTCTTCCGCCGTCGTCCTGGTCGGGAATGTCGGTGACCGTGGGGCGGTCGTTTTCCGCGGTCACCGTCAGCAAGAACGACTTGCTGGTGGTCGCCGTCCCGTCCGAGACCGTCACCGTGACGGTGGCCGTCGCGAACTGGTTCGTCGCGGGTGTGACGAGCAGCGTGCGATTCGTGCCGCTGCCGCCAAGGATCAGTGCCGTTGGGAAGGGGAGTGCTGTTGTCCGACACCGCCGTTACCACCAATGAGCTTGCCGCCGTCTCGACGTCGCCGATGGTAAACGCGATCGGGCCCTTTGCCGTGTCTTCCGCCGTCGTCTGATCGTAATGTCGCTGATCGTAGGCCGATCGTTTTCCGCGATCACCGTCAGCAAGAGACGACTTGCTGGTGGTCGCCGTGCCGTCCGAGACCGTCACCGTGACGGTGGCCGTCGCGAACTGGTTCGTCGCGGGTGTGACGAGCAGCGTGCGATTCGTGCCGCTGCCGCCAAGGATCAGATTGCCGTTGGGAAGGAGTGCCTGGTTGTCCGACGTGGCCGTAACCACCAGCGAACTTGCCGCTGTCTCAACGTCGCCGATGCAAAACGCGATCGGACCCTTTGCCGTGTCTTCCGCCGTCGTCTGGTCGGGAATGTCGGTGACCGTGGGGCGGTCGTTTTTCCGCGGTCACCGTCAGCAGAAACAACTTGCTGGTGGTCGCCGTGCCGTCCGAGACCGTCACTGTGACGGTGGCCGTCCCCGAACTGGTTCGTCGCGGGCGTGACGAGCAGCGTGCGGTTCGTGCCGCTGCCGCCGAGGATCAGGTTGGCGTTGGGAAGAAGTGCTCTGATTGTCCGACGCTGCCGTTACCACCACCAGCGAACTTGCCGCCGTCTCCACGTCGCCGACGGTAAACGCGATCGGACCCTTTGCCGTGTCTTCCTGCCGTCGTTTTGATCGGCGATGTCGGTAATCGTGGGCCGATCGTTTTCCGCGGTCACCGTCAGCAGAAACGACTTGCTGGTGGTCGCCGTCCCGTCCGAGACCGTCACCGTGACGGTGGCCGTCCCGAACTGGTTCGGTGCGGGCGTACGAGCAGCGTGCGGTTCGCACCGCTCCCGCCGAGGATCAGGTTGGCGTTGGGAAGAAGTGCACGGTTGTTCGATGCCGCCGTTACCACCAACGAGCTTGCCGCCGTGTCCACGGTCGCCGATGCTAAACGCGATCGGACCTTTTGCCGTGTCTTCCGCCGTCGTTTGATCGGCGATGTCGGTGATCGTCGGCCGATCGTTTCCGCGGTCACCGTCAGCAGAAACGACCTGGTGGTCGCCGTCCCGTCCGAGATCGTCACCGTGACCGTGGCCGTTCCGAACTGGTTCGGCGCGGGCGTGACGAACAGCGTGCGGTTAGCCCCGCTCCCGCCAAGGATCAGGTTGGCGTTGGGAAGAAGTGCACTGGTTGTTCGATGCCGCCGTTACCACCAACGAGCTTGCCGCCGTGTCCACGTCGCCGATGCTAAACGCGATCGGACCTTTTGCCGTGTCTTCCGCCGTCGTCGTTTGATCGGCGATGTCGGTGATCGTCGGCCGATCGTTTTCCGCAGTCACCGTCAGCAGAAACGACTTGCTGGTGGTCATCGTCCCGTCCGAGACCGTCACCGTGACCGTGGCCGTCCCGAACTGGTTCGGTGCGGGCGTGAGCAGCAGCGTGCGGTTCGCGCGCTCCCCGCCAAGGATCAGGTTGGCGTCGAGAAGGAGTGCCGGTTGTCCGACACCGCCGTTACCACCAACGAGCTTGCCGCCGTCTCCACGTCGCCGATGTGAACGCGATCGGACCGTATGCCGTGTCTTCCCCGTCGTCTGGTCGGCAATATCGGTGATCGTCGGCCGATCGTTTTCCGCGGTCACCGTCAGCAAAACGACTCGCTGGTGGTCGCCGTGCCGTCGGAGACGTCACCGTGACCGTGGCCGTTCCGAACTGGTTCGGCGCGGGCGTGAGCAGCAGCGTGCGGTTCGCGCCGCTCCCGCCGAGAATCAGGTTGGCGTTAGGAAGGAGTGCCTGATTGTCCGATGCCGCCGTTACCACCAACGAACTTGCCGCCGTCTCCACGTCGCCGATGCTGAACGCGATCGGACCCTTTGCCGCGTCTTCCGCCGTTGTCTGGTCGGCGATGTCGGTAATGGTAGGCGGATCGTTGCCGTCGACAACCGCCACCGTGAAAGTCGTTTCGTACCCTAACCCCCCCTGATCCGTTGAGCGGACCCGGATTGCGTAGCTTGACTGTGTTTCATAGTCGAAACGATCCGCCGTGTGGAGATTGCCCGCCGGATCGATCGTGAACGCTGAATTATCCGTGTCACCGAGGCCGGAGACGAGAGTGTATGTGTGAGTGTCAGCCGGCAGGTCAGGATCGATCGTGGAAAAGGTTCCGACGTAAGCTCCGGCATGCTGGTTTTCGGCAATGGTTGCGTTCGAGAGCAGGATCCCGGTGGGAGCCCGGTTGAACTGAAAGTTGTCGAGCGTAGTCCGCTCGGACTCGCTCAGAAAGGCCGCGGCCTGCCCGCCGAAGTCGTTGGCGGTGACCAACACTTCGGCCGCCGACTGGGCCTCGGCGCGCGTCAGCCCCAGGACGGTATAGTGTGCCAGGCGGGCGGTTTGCCCGGCGGCTACGGTCACGTTGTATGTCCATTGCAGATTGTCGCCATTGCGCAAGACGCTTGTTGGCGCCAACCCCCGCGCCCCGTGGATGTAGTGTACGATCGCAGGCGTACCGCTTCCATCGGCGTCGTCGGTACCGATCCACCAATCGGTTGTTCCAATCTCGGTGTCGCCGTCGGATGTGCTCCACACCGCCGTGGCTGCGTCGGAACCCAGATTACCCACGATACGGACGGTGGTCGTGATCGGAGAGTCGGTCGGGTTGAAGAACACGTCCACCGTGCGGGCGAAGTCGTGGCTGCCCGTTCCGGGCACCGTGATTTCCCGAAACACGGTGAGCCCGGCCAGGCTTTGAGTTGGAGTAATCACCGTCTGCCCATCATCGGTGACATTTTGCGGCCGGAGGCTGGGCGAGTATGCCGTGCCGCCCACTTGCAGTCGGCCAACCCCTTCGAAAACATTATCGGCATCGTCGAGGAGTTGACCGGCGCCAGACCCGCCAAGTTGTACCAGGAATCGCTGTCCGCCAGGTGAGGTGAGTGTGGCGGGCGAGATCAGGAACGGCCCCATCAGAATCCCCATGACGCCATAGTGGTTCGTTGCCACCAGGTCGAGTTGACTGTCGCCATCGACATCGGCGACATGGAGAGATTGGGGAGGACCGCCGGGGGAAATGAACGTGGGTGCGGCGAATCCGCCCGAGCCATCGCCAACGAGGATCGCAACCTGGCTGGTGTTCCGATTGCACACCGCCAGATCGAGATTGCCGTCGGCGTTCAGATCCGCGGCTCTGATCGATGATTGCCACGAAGTCGACCCGCCGCTGATGATCGATGTGGCGGCGCCGAAACCGCCGAGGCCGTCGCCAAGCAGAATCGCCATCTTTGTTTGGGAGTGCATCACCGTGAGATCGGGATCCCCGTCATTGTCGATGTCTCCGACGGCAATTGACGAGGGAGCGGTGCCATCGATGGCGAAGGTGGTTACGGGGGAGAAACCGCCGGTGCCGTTGCCCAGCAGTACACCAACATTGTTCCCGTAAAAATTGGCGACCGCCACGTCTTGGTGGCCATCGCGGTTGAAGTCACCCACGGCAACTTCGTGAGGTGTGCTGCCACCGGTGTAGAAGGGGGACGCTGCACCGAAACCTCCCGTTCCATTGCCCAACAGGACGTAGACGTTATGCGGGTGGGAATTGACACACGCCAGATCGACCCGGCCGTCTTCATTGAAGTCTGCCGCAACCAGGGAGTAGCCTGAGACCGCGTAGGCGGTCAGTTCGCCAAAGCCGCCAGAACCGTTGCCCAATCGTACGGTAAGGGAATTTCCGCTTACACCGTGGAGCACCGCCAAGTCAGACAGACCGTCGCCATTGAAATCCTCAACAACGAGAGAAGTCGGCATGCTGCCACCGCTGGGCATTGTTGTTGGCGATTGGAAGCCGCCGGAGCCGCTGCCCAAGAAGATTGCCACCTTGCTCCAGGAGGATACATCGGCGACCGCGAGGTCTGTTAAGCCGTCGGAGTTAAAATCGCCGGTATCGCTCCAGCCGGGGCTGTAGAGGCCGGTGTTGAGCGTCGTTGTGGCGCCGCCCTGCGCGACGGCTACGAAATCGCGGTAGTAGTCTCCGCCGGGCTCGCCGTCTCCATCGCCGTCCAAAGCGACCTGGCGGCCGAGTGGTCCCGCAGCCAATAGGACGCTCACGCCCGAGAGGCCGCCGTTGGCCGCAGCCAGATCCACGCGCCCATCGTCGTTGAAATCCCCGCTGGTCAGCCCCGTGACCGACCAGCCACCCAGCGAAAAGGTTGTTGGCGAGCCAAACCCGCCTGTGCCGTCGCCCGCCAACACTCCTACGTTGGCGCTTGAGAAGTTGGTTACGGCCAAATCCTGGTGTCCATCCTGGTTCAAGTCGGCGCAAACCAGGCTGAATGCGGTGTTCCCACCGCTGGAAAACGAATGGGCCGTGCCAAGATTGCCTGTGCCATCGCCCAGAAGCACCGCCACATGGTTGCTTCCCGCGACGGCCACGTCGACCAGGCCATCCTCGTTCAAGTCGCCGGTTGCGATCCGGTAAGGGCTGCCCAGACCTGCCTGGAACGTCACGGGCGTCTCAAATCCGCCCGTCCCCGCGGCGAGAAGAATGCCGATACTGTTACTGCTGCGATTTGCAGCCGCAAGGTCCAGCCGGCCGTCGCCATTGAAGTCGGCCACGGCGACGTGAAAGGGGCCGGTGCCGCCGGTGGAAAACGTCGTCGCCGGATCGAAGCCGCCGGCTTCCGCGGCCAGCAGAACGCCGACGCCGCCCGAGTGTACCACGGCGATATCGAGTCGGCCGTCTCCATTGAAATCGCCGGCGGCCAACGAAATGGGACTGGTTCCGCCGCAGGCGTAGGTGTTCGCCGTGGCGAACGTGCCCGTGCCATCGCCCACCAGGAGACTCACGTCGTTGCTCGACAGGTTCGCGACAGCAACATCAAGAAGATCGTCGCCATTGAAATCTCCTACGACCAAGGAATTGGATCGTAGACCGTTCGTAGCAAAGGTTGCAGCCTTGGAAAAGCCGCCTGATCCGTTACCCAGCAGCAGGCCGACGGTGTTGCTCTCGCGATTTACCGCCAACATATCCAAATAGCCGTCTTGGTTGAAGTCACCGCTCGCGACGTCCATTGGCTCGTTTCCTGCACTCCCATACGAAGCGGCGGGAGCGAAATGAGCCGGCAGGTCGGCGATTGTGTCCCGCACGGTCAGGCGGTAAACATCCTCCACCAGAGCGGGAAAAGTGAGGGTGGCCGTTGCAGTTCCAGGGCTGTACTGGGCAGAGATTGCGACGGGGAGGTCATCACTTGTACCCAGCAATCCGTCGGCGCCCGCCCTGACAAGGTGGTAAGAGCTGGCGGCGTCCGCGCCCGTTACCGATTCGCTGAACGTCACGGCCACGTTCGAGGGCCCGGCAACCGGCAGGAGCGATGCTGCATTGAGGTCCGGTGCAATTCCCTCGACCGTGGGCGGGATCGTGTCGGGGAGCGACAACAGGCATCGCTGCTCGAGACATTCGACCGATAGTTTTTGCTGGTAAGGATTCCGGAACAGACGCCGAGAGAACAGTTTACGGAACATGGCGAGCCTCGTGCCCATACGCCCGGCCAGCATCTGTATGGCTGAGCGAAAGCCGGGAAGAAGAGATGATTTCCGCAGGTTATATCGGCTCTGCCGGTTGCACCGGCTGATCGGAAATCCGAAGAAGGTTTTGTTGTGACGGCATGCCGAGCGCTATTCGATGCACTGGCTGCGTCAAACGAAGCATATTGACCTCATGATCTTCACGCTTCACAGGGAAGTTGGGCGCCGGTATCCACGCTCCCGCCCGAAATCTGTCGAGCAGACTCCGCCGAGCATGGCAGGTTCACGGACAAGAACATTGTCTTGCGGACTCAGGTGACTACCGTAACGAAGCAGACTGCCCGCCGCCTCCCACGGCCTGTACGGCTGCGTCTGCCAAGTGGTCCGTGCAATCAAAAGAGATCGGGGCGTTCTTATAGCTGTGAATCACCTCCCCGCCGGGGTGGGCGGTGGTGGCGGCACTGCCGCTCGAGTAACCCAGGAGGACCGACTGCCGAATGGCGGCAGAATCCCTGGAAGGCCAAAGTCGCTTTCGCCGCATGGATTCGGGTTCGCGTTCTGCATTCACTCCCACCAGGCGAAGACCATGTCCACGTCGAGGACGTTCGTTCGCTCGTCCGTGCCGCTGTTGCGCAGCTCGATCTCGGCAAACTTGTTCAGCCACAGGCTCTGGGCTAAACCTTCCAGCAAGGCAGTCTCCGGCGGATCATACGTGGTCAAGTCGACGGCGGCGTCCGTAAGAACCGCCGTGTTCGCTCCGCCGCCGCCGAAGGCATTCACCTTGTGGAACGACCTGGCGTAGTTGGCAAACGGGACCTCGAAACGCGTGCCCGACAGGCTTACCTCACCGGCGGCGCCGATCAGCCCATCCCCGTTGCCGTTGCCGTGCAGATTCGCCACGTCGGCGCCGAACCTCGACTCCGCGTGCACCTCGTCGAACAATCGCGCATAAAGCCTGTAGCCGGAACCTTCCAGCACCGAAAACAGCGGCCGCGCGGTGAATGTGTCGACACCGGTGCGGCTGTCGCTCGGATCGTTCAGGTCCGAGAACCAGGCGGTGTCGTGTCCTCGGCCGCTGCTGTAGGCCTTGACCAACGGGAAGCCCACCGCCTTGTTGACGTACCCCGGCCCACTCATCGTCACCTGCTGCGGATCGCCCACCAGTGTGTCATGGTGGTCCATGCGCGGCGAATCGTTCAGGCTGAGGTCGTCCTCGCCGATGCCCGCGCCCGTCCATCGAGCCTCCACCGTGCCGAAACCGTGCGCCGTGACGGTCACTCCGTAGTCCGGTGCCTTGAGATCCGCCTGCCGCGGGAACAACGCGATCGTGTCCGCTCCGGCCGTATCCAGGAGGATCAGTTCGTCGATCTGTTTGCCGCCGCGGCCGTAGCCCACGATCGTGTCGAAGCCGCGCGCGGTGTGCCACACACTGCCCGTCCCACTCAAGAAACGAGCAACCGACGTCTGCAACTTGTCGTTGTAGGGGTTGACCTTCAGATAATCGTTCCGGTCCGATCCGCGGAAGACGACTTTGTCGTTGCCGCCCGCCCCCAGATCGGCGTCGGCCTCCATCGACTTGAAGCCGCGGACGTGGTGGAAGTAGCCGTCTCCTTGCATCCGTGCCCAGGTCGGGAAGAACTCCAGCAGGTCGTCGCCCGCCGAATCCTGGAAGAGCACCTCGTCTGGGCCGCCGTTGCCGCGCGCGTAGATCGTCTCGGCCGTGACGAAGATCGAGACGCCATCGCCGGTCATCCGGCCGGAACCGGGTTCGACCGTGTAGATGTTCTTCCCCCTCGAACCCCAAAGCTCGACCTTGTCTTCTCCTTCGCCCCCGTCGTAGCCGAACGATTCGACGCCGGCGACGTCCAGCGTATAAGTCGCACCAGTGAATGTGCCCCACGTGGGATGGAGTGCCGCTACGTCGCGGCCACTCGAGCCGGTGAAGGAGAGTTCGTCGCTACCGCCCGAGCCGTCGAAGGAAAACGTGGCGGCTTCCGCAGCGGGGAATGTGTAATCGATGCCGTTGATGGTGACCTTGTGCCCGGCCCCGGCGTCGAACACAAAATGGTCGTCGCCTGCCGTACCGTGAATCGTTACGTGGCTGCCCACCTGCTCGACGAGATTCAACAGGCGCAGGTCCAGCTCCGTCTCGGCACCCGTCAGGCGGACATAGTACTTCCGACTGTCGAGCACGGGCCAGTCGATCCGTTGGCCGCCATCGACGATTCTGCCCGTGGCGACCGGTCGCACGTCATGATCGCCCTCGTACTTCTGGTCGTAGATTTCCAGGCCGACGCCGTGGTGTGGCCCGTCGTAGAGGGCCCGGACCGAGAGGATTCCGTCGCGCGTTGTCTCGAGCTTGTACCAGAGGTCTTCCTGCGATGGGTCGAGCCCCGTGAGCTCGAGATCCTCGACGTCGCCGAGCCGATACGGCATGAACGGGGGCCGCGGATCGGAAGGCGTGTACATCGTCGGCGGGTTGTCCAGGCTTACCAACTCGATCGTGTAGACCACGTCGTCGAAGTCGCGGTTCTTGTTGTCGCTGCCGGTCTCCCAGGCATGCTCGAGGGTATCGGCGGCGAGTTGCTGGTCGTGAAGATGGTCCATGCCGTCGGGGTTGGCCGCGTCGAGAGAGAAATAGGCCAGCGGCTTCTCGCCGCACCAATCGTCCGATTTGTCTTTGCCATGTTTGTCCTTGCCGTCCTTGTCCTTGCCATCTTTGTCCTTGTCGTGTTTGTCGTCTTCCGGGTCGTGGATCTCGTCGTCCTGGATGACGAAGAAGGCCAGGTGTGTGCCGCCGGGCAAGATGAGGTCCCGGGTCGTTCCCACGGTCACCTTGTGCTGAAACACCAGCCACCAGTCGGCCTGCTTGAGCACTGTGGCGGCATAGCCAGGATCGCCCGGTGAAACTCCCGCCACCGTGCCTTGCTCGTCGTCGACGGCAAACGCCCACACCTCATCTTCTCGTTTCGAGCCGTCGAAGGTCCAGGTGAAGTGGAGCCCGACCCCATCATCGGGCGTGCCCGGAAGGGTGACGATCCGGCCGTCAGTCGTCAGGATGAACGGAACGGAGTTCACGGTGATCGAGACTGCGGCCGCATTGGAGACTGCGGCCTGGTTGTCGGCCACCGTGTAGGTGAAGGTGTCATCGCCGACGTAGTCTGCCGCCGGCGTGTAGGTGATCTTGCCGGTGGCCGGATCCACGGTCGTCGTGCCGTGTGCCGGCAGGGCAACAACGAGGACAGACGCGGGGTCAAGCGAACCATCGACGTCCTGGTCGTTGTCGAGCACGGCCACGACCACGGCGGTATTCTCATGGGTTACGGCCGTATCGTTGCCGGCGACCGGAGGCGTATTGCCGCCGGTAGACGCCACCTGGATCTGGCCGGTAGCAAAATGCGTCCCTACGCCGATCTCGACGACAACGATCCTGGTGGCGAACGATCCTGCAGCCGCGTAAGTATGTGTGCCCGTCACCTGGACTTGTTCGTCCGGTAATTTCTCGACGATTCCCGGGGATGTCTGGCCGTCTCCCCATTCGATTGTCGCGGTAAAGTCCTCCGCGACAGACAGCGGGTTGGCGTCGCCGAAAGAACCGATTGCCGCGGTAAAAGATTCCCCTGCCCGCACGTTCTGATTCGCAACCGTTACGTCGATGGGGGCATCGGTCACTACGGCACCGGTCAAGAGCGGCACGTTGCGGATGACGCGCACGTGCCGGCTGAAGAGTTCACTGCCAACCAGGATGTCCGGCAATCCGTCTCCGGCGAAATCTCCGGCCGTGATTGCGGCCAGGACGTATGGCGAGTTCGCATCGAGGATCTCGGGCGGCCCAAAGGTGCCTTCACCCTGATTGTACATCACGCTGATATCGCGCTCATTGCCAAACAGCGGGTCGCCGCGGACGAGCATGAGATCGAGACGGCCGTCACCGTTGAGATCGGCAACGTCGATCGCGCCGAACGACTCATTCGGCCGGTAGACGACGGGCGCCTCGAAGGTTCCATCACCGACTCCCAGGAGCACGACCACGCCGCCGTTGACGGTCCCTCCCTCAGTCAAATCTCCGGCATTCGCAATAACCAGGTCGAGGCGACCGTCATGGTTGACATCCGCGGCCACGACGCCCGACGCCCCGGTGCCTGTCGGCTGCGATGGTCCCGCGATGAACGTTTCGTCGGCTTGCGCAAGCAGAACCCTGGCCTCGTTATTCCATCGAGCGTTGCCAGCGAAGTCGGTGTCGCTTATGGCTGCGGCGTCGATACGCCCATCGCCATTGAAATCGCCGAATGCAAACCGTGATCCAACCGATTGCGTGCGTAAAACCGGCGTGCCCAGACTGCCGTCGGCCAGGATCGGCACGGTCGCGATGGTGCCCGTGACCGCGGTGGCGACGAGCAATTCGTTCTGGCCGTCGCCATTGTTGTCGGCGATCGCCATTTCGCGAGGGGCGACGACGCTGGTGAAGGTCTGGTTCGGGATTGCCACCGGCGGCATCGCATCGAAGCTGCCGTCGCCGCGGCCGATGAGCACATCGACATAGTCGCTGTGCGACGATGCAACCACCAGGTCGAGCTTGCCGTCCCGGTTGAGGTCGCCGGGGATCATGGACCAGAGCAAGTTGGCGAGTCCATCGCTGAGGCGCGAGGCGATCAGCGTTCCATCGCCGCGACCGAGCAGGAGTCCAACCGTGCCTGAATCGAAGTTCGCGGTAGCTACATCGAGATGTCCATCACTATCGCGATCCCCCAGCGCGATACCCCAAGAGCCTCCGCCCGCGAAATAGCTGACCGCCGGGCCAAAGGTGCCGTCCCCTTGATTCAGAAGCAGGCTTATGCCTGCGCCGCCCACCGAAGGCTCGGCGGTCGCAAGGTCGGTGCTTCCGTCTCCGTCGAAGTCGCCCGAAAGCAATTGTGTGGCCGACAGTCCGGCATCGTAGGCGGCTTCCGTACCGAAAGTGCCGTCACCGTTTCCCAAGAGCACCAGCACGTCGTCGGGGCGATCTCCGCTGAAGAACGTGCGTGAGGTGGCTACGTCCAGCTTCCCATCTCGATTGAAGTCCGCCAGCGTTACCGAGTTGACGCTCGGGATGGTTGGGTCGGGACTATCGAGATAGCGCGGCCCCGGGCGATACGTTCCGTCCGCATTGCCGAGGAGGACATACAGGCCGTTTCCGGATCGTACGAGCGGGCCACTCGGGTTGGCCGGATCGGTGATCAAAGTCCCGTCGGCAGCGAAGAGGAGGTCGACGATCGAATCACCGTCCACGTCACCGGCGGCAATGGTCTCCCGCGATCCTAGACTGTTCGCCACTCCCGCGCGTACGAGCGCCCCTGGCAAGAACGTGCCATCGCCGCGCCCGTGGAAAACCTCGATGCCGCTGTTGGGAAACGTTCTCGAAGCGTTGTCGAACGGTCCCGCAACTTGCACCGCGATGTCGAGGGCACCATCGGCATTGAGGTCGCGCAGCACGAGCGAGCCCGCTTCTTCGCCGGTCGCCAGGTACTGCGCTGCCGCAAACGTGCCGTCGCCGGCATTCAGTAGGATCGCGACGTTTCCCGGCACGAAGCCTCCCAAGGGAATCGCCGCGACGATGTCCACGTGGCCATCGCCGTTGAGATCCCCGGTGGCGAAGTGATAAGGTGATTGAGTCAACGGATAGACACCGGATCGCGCGTAGCTTCCATCCGTGTTGCGAGCGAAAACAGCCAGGCCGCCCGGCGCGCTCACAAGGACCTCGGTACGATCATCGCCGTTCAGGTCCTCAATGGCAACCGCGAGCGGCTTGGGATCGGTTGCCCGAGTACCCAGTGGCAACTGCGGCGCAGTATCAAACGTGCCGTCCCCGCGGCCGAGCGATACCAAGACACCGCCAAGTCCGGTCTCGTTCGCGACCGAGACCGCGTCCAGGAATCCATCGTGGTTTACGTCCGCGGCGAGCACGTCTCGCTGGAGGGTGGGCGATGGAATCGTTTGAGCGACGTTGACCATACCGTCGCCGCGGCCCGGGTAAATCCGCAGGACGGCGGAATTGCCTACGATGGCCACGTCGAACTGGCCGTCGCGGTTGAAGTCCCCAATCAGTACTTCCCGAGCCTGGGAGCCGATCATCGTTTGGGCCGTGACAAATCCGCCGTCCGCTTCGGCCAGAAGCACCGTGATGGTCGTGTCGATGTCCGACGCAACGACGTCCGGTCGCCCGTCCCCGTTCAAATCGACCACGGCAATCCGGTAAATCGTGGTTGCCGCGGGATGACTCACGGAAGTGAACGTACCGTCGCCCGCTCCCGTCAAGACAACGAGATGGCCCACGCCCACGACGATGTCCAATACCCCATCTTCGTTCATATCGGCAATTGCCAACGAGTTAGTCGTGCCGGGCAGGGGAACCGACGTTGCCGGGCCAGAGAATCCCGTCCCGTCACCAAGCAGTATCAGCAGCGAGATGTTAAGCGGACTGCCAACGACGATATCGGGATGGCCGTCGCCATTGAGATCGCCCGTCGCCACGATACTACCGAGAAAGGCTGTGTGAATGCCGGCAGTCTCAAAGGTGCCGTCTCCATGACCGCGAAACACTTCGATCTGCGGCGAGCATCCCAGCGCCCCACACCCGTAACCAACGACGACGTCCAGATTGCCGTCCGAGTCGAAGTCCAGCGTTGCGATGGAGCCCGGCGGATAGGGGGACAGGGGAGTCGTGGAGGATCCCACGCGCAGACTTCCGTCGCGGCTGCCAAACACGACGCTGAGCGATTCCGTCCCCGGCACGTCGATCTGGCCGGCGACGACCAGATCCACGATGCCATCGTTGTCAAAATCGCCCGCAGCCGCGGCCTGGAACCTGGTCGGTATGTCCACGACTTGGGTTGGGGCAAAGGTGAAATCAACACCGCCGAACGTAATGAACGCCTTGTTGGCGCCGAGATTCGATTGGCCGACCGCGACGTCGAGTTCGCCGTCGTCGTTGAAGTCCGCAACGACCGGGGCAAACAGAGCGCCGATGGAGGCGAGCAGCGATGCCTCAAAATGGTTGCCGGCGATCGACTCGCTCCCGGATACGCTCGCCCCGTCGGGCTCGGTGACGGTCACGTGGAACGGATACTCACCGGCCCTGCGGTACGTGTGTGTTCCGGTGACGAGGAAATGGTCCGTGTCCGCGGTGATTACTCCGGCGGTTAGCGGCGAGCCGTCGCCCCAATCGATGAGCGCTTGATGCTCGCCGGCCAGGGACTCCAGGGGGTTTCCATTGGTAACCGTGGCTACGGTTCCGGAAAACTCGGCCCCTTCCTGCACAGTGAACGTGCTCAACAGCACGTCGAGCGGTGCGTTGGCGACGTTGGCAATGTTGGACGTCGACGCCACGGCCACCGACTGCAATGCGTCGGGGCCGGAGAGCGCCGCCTTGCTGCGCGTGACACCGTCCGCATCGACCGCCACGGTGAGCACCGCGCCGCTGGCGTCCACCGTCCGCAGCGGTGTTACTCCATCGGCAGCGAGCAACTGGAACCCCACCGCGTTGCCAAATGGTTCCACGGAAGGGTCGGCGATCGCGTCGCCGGCGATGCGGACATCCAGCTCGATCCGCTGGCCGAACGTTAGCCCTTGCGTGAGCCGATTCAGAAGCGACGTGGGCTGGAGCGTGGCGCCAACGGCCAAGTTGCCGGATGCAGCGCCTTCGGTCTCGACGTCGGCAGTAAGCACGCCCCCCGGCGCGTTGAACCCGGTGAGCGTCAATTCCGCATCCGGTGCACCGGGCACAGCCCCCGGATTGAACTGCACGCTGAACCGTCCCGACTGGCCGGCGAGCGACGTGGTGTCGATCACCACGTGGTACAGGGCATGGTCCTCGCCATGCTGCGGCGCGGGCGTGCTGGTTGCCGTCGCGAGATTGCCCGCCGAGTCACGGACCGTGACCACTACGTCGTAGAGCCCCACGTCCTCGTAAAGGTGCGAACCGAGCACGCTGAACTGCCGCCGGCCGGGAATCCCCGGATCGGGCCCCGGCTCGACGGTCCCGGCGCTCACGGTTCCGTCGCCCCAGTCGATCGAGGCAGTGAAGTCTTCCGCCGTTTCACTTCCGACGGTGATAATGGAGGCGACCAAGCCGTCGAACGGTGTGGAGCCCTCGATCGCCTCGATCGTCCGATGGACCAGCTCCAGCCGGTTGAAGCCGGGCGGCGGCTCGGATGCAACTTTGGCGAAAACCATCCGGTTCGCGAAGAATTCGGTTGTTCCTACCGTGTTGTCGAACGCGCGGAACGTGGGAAAGTCGAACGCAAGATTCAGGCCCGAGAGGGTCCTGCCGGCCATCACCGCTGTCCCCGCGCGATCAATTGCCATCGCGTTCAGGTAATCGTAGTCGGCGCCTCCGAAGTAGGTCAGATAATTCACCGCGGAGCCGGCCGCATTAAGCGATGCGAGGAACCAATCGCTCTCTCCCGCCAGTTCGGGCTGGATCCCGGCGACGACGGGCAGATCCGCCGAATCGGTTTCGCCCGCCACGATGAGGTTTCCCAGCGCGTCGACGGCGATATCGTGAACTGCGTCGAAGACCCGAAACCCGTCGGACTCCCGGCCGCTGCCGCCCAGGTATGTGCTGTACAGAATGCTCGCCAGATCCGGAGCGAGCTTGACCACGAAACCATCGAACTGACCGTTGAGCGAGCCTTGCAGCGGATTGACCAGCGGCAAGTCTTGCGACCAGGTCTGGCCGCCGAGATAGATGTTTCCTGTGTTATCCCTGGCAATGTCGAATGCCTCATCGCCACCCGTGCCGCCCAGATACGTGAGTACGTCCAGCGCGGAGCCGTCTGCCGGCAAACGGGCCACGAACATGTCTAATGCGGTGATCAGGTCGGGACCGGTGTACGGCTTGTACTCGTCGAACAACGCGTTGCGCGTGGGCAGATCGAAGGACGTCGTATTGCCGACCACCGTAATGCCGCCCGATGCGTCCAGCACGATCCCGACCGCTTCATCGACGCCCGTGCCACCCAGAAACGTCGAGAAGGCCAGCGACGATCCGGACGGATCGAACTTGGTGACGAACGCGTCAAACGGGTGGAACGGCGCCACGGCGTTCTTTGTGGGGAAATCCGCTGCTGCCGTGGAGCCGACAACGTACACCGCCCCGGTCGCATCGACGGCTATCCCACTGGGAAAATCGTTGCCTTGGCCGCCGAGATAGGTCGAAAACTCCGCGCGCGAGCCGTCGGGGCTGAGCTTGGTCAGGAATACGTCGGAAGTCAGCGTGAGGAAACCTTCGCTCTCGCGATCGTCGGCGTGGTTTGCCTGAAACGCGTTCTGTGTCGGAAACATGGTCGACGTCGTGTTGCCGGCCACATACACGTAGCCCGCCGCGTCCACTGCGATCGCGTTGCCGATGTCGTCATAGTTGCCGCTCAGATAGGTCGAAAAAATCGGTACACCCTTGGGATCCACCTTGAGCACAAAAGCGTCCACGCGCGAATAGAATCGGCCGAGTGGATCCACGAGATCCGGCGCGTCGATCGATTCTTCCTGGAACACTCCGGCGCTGGTCGGAAAGTCGATGGCGACGGTTGTGCCCGTGATGTAGGCGTTGCCGCCGTCATCCACGACAACATCCTGCGCTGTGGCGTCGGGGCCGAAAAAAGTCGAGTAGATCAGTACCGGGTCGATCACGAGCGTTTCCGCCGGATCATAGGCGGCAAGTGCGAATCCGACCGTGCCGTCGGGGTGGATGACGTAGCTGCCGGCAATATCGATCCGTTGGCCGGCGATTTCCTGGTACACCCGCGGCGCACGCTCCACGAGTTCGCTGTCGGCGACGGTGAGCCGCAGGTTGCCGGCGCTGTCGATGGTCATCCTCTCCGCGCCGGCGAACTGCATGATAATGTCGTTGGGATCGCCACCCGGCCGCACGATCCAGTCGTACTCCAACTCGCCGGCGCGGCCGTAATAGTCCAGGTCGATTCGGTCGTAGACCGATTCGTAACGGATCCGGCCGTACTGCGGTACGCTCGTGATCCAGCCGGACGGGTCGGAACCGATCAAGTAGTTGCTCGTGCCCGTCTGCGGTTCCATCGCGATCACACTCGGCGACTCGTTTCCGCCCAGCCACAGCATATGCACGGCGGCACTGTCGCCATCGGAGGTTCCCCCAAGGCCAAGTGCCGCGCGATCGGGGGTCAGGAAGATCGCGTAATTCGAGCCGCGTGCGACGAAGGCCACCTGGGCATCGGTCTGGCCGAGATTTGGTTCGAACGAAAGAGACGCCGCCGCGCTGGGGCTTGACCGGATGCCGTCGAACACCTGCACGCGATACGTGATCGGCACGCGGCCCGGGTTGTCGAACTCCAGGGGTATCGGATCGAGCGACTCGCCCGGCTGCAGCTTGAGTACGCTCACTTTCGCCAGCGGATCTTCTTCGCCCGTCACGTCGGTGATATTGGCGAGCGTCACGCCTTCCGGGAGGTCGTGGAACACGGCAAAGAACGGCCCCGGGAGGTCCGCCCCGCTCGTGTTCGTGATGGTTAGCTCGCCGACGAACCGCTCGGTCGCCGGATTGTAGATCAGGCCGGAGCCGACCGCGCGGACCACGCTGGTGACGTCGAGTTCGACGGTGGCGATCAAGGGGGCGGAAAAGAAACCGCCGCTATCGTCCACCAGCGTGACTGTCGGGAAGTATTCGCCCACAGTGGTATAGGTGTGGCGGCCGACGACGGTGACATCTTCACTGGTCACAAACGGCGTGATGCCCGCATCGACGTTGCCGTCACCCCAGTTGATCGTGGCCGTGTATTCGCCCACCGTCGTGTCCAGCGGCACTTCGATGTCGTCGGGACGCTCGAAGGTGACCAGCACGAGGTCACCCGTGTTGATCCCCGCCAGGGCTTCGATGTCGAGGAATTGTCCGGGATTGACGATCAGCGGCGGATCGCCGCTTACCAGCTCGCCCTGCCTGGCGAGCACTTGTCCGCTTTCCCTTTCCAGGACCGACACGTTGATCGTGAAGGTCTCTTCCGAGAGATACTTGTGCGTGCCGGAAATGTTGAAGGTATTGGGAGCGCCGGCCTCGCCGCTGCCCGGCTGGAGTTCCAGCGTGGCAAGCGATCCGGAGCCGTCGCCCCACTCGATCGTGACAATAACATCGGAGGCGGTGCTCTTGAGGTTGAGATCGCTGAGCGTGGCGACAACCTTGGTGAACTCCATCTCGCGGACCACGCGGAGGCCGGCCGGGATCACCACGTCCAAAGGCGCGTTTTCGATGGTCGCCGTCGCGGTGCCTTCGCCTCGAGTGCGGTTCCCCGTGATCGTGATGCTGATCGACCAGGTGCCAAAGTCCTCGTATTGGTGCGTGCCGAGCACGTTGAACGAGCCATCGGGCTGCTGCTGGATGGTTCCCTCGGAATCCTCGCTGCCGTCGCCCCAATGAATCATTGCCTTGTAGTCGCTCGCGGCGCCACCACCTTCCGGATCGGTGAAAGTCGCGACCTCTGCGGTGAACTCGTTGCCTTCCACGTCCTCGACGTCGAAAGTTTCGACGACCAGCGGGGCGCGGGTGACCTCGGCCACGGCGATCCGCGCGTTGGCCAGATCGAAGCGAGGGGGGTCCGGATTCGCGGCCAACTCGGCGCTGTTGTCCGCCCAGATCGGCTGCAACACGCCGTCGACGAATGCGATCCCCGTATAGTCGCCGTACTGGAAGTTTGCCCCGCGAGGGTCGATCGCCGGATTGGTGGCGTCGGAGTCGCCGGGGCTGACCGCGTACGCCAGCCGGAAGTTGGAGCCGCCGTCGTCGCTCAGCGTGGCCGCGAATCGCGTGCGGACGTTCGCCGGCTCGACGGCCGTGTGCCAGCCGACGCCGACATTCCCGCTGCTCTGATCGACCGCCACGGAGGGCAGGAACTGGCTCAGCGGGTCGTCATCATGGACCTGGATCGGCTCGCCCCAGTTCTGCCCATTATCGTCCGAGGCTCGAATGAAGATGTCGGTATCGGCACTACCCACGGCCGGCGAGTCGGTGTAGACGAGGTAGACGCGCCCGCGGTGCCCACCCTCGCTGCGGTCCCAGGCGAGATTGCCCTCGGTATCGATCGTGCGAACCGCCTGAGCGGGGATCGGCAGGTTCGCGCCGATGTTCACGGTCGATGCGACGACCGCCGATCCGAACGGCTCGAGGCCGAGGCCGTCCGGGTCGAGGTGGACCACGACCTCGGCCGGCCCGACCAGCGTTGCACCCGGGACACCTTTGACGTAAGTAAGGAGCACCTGGCCGTCGGGCCCGACGGCGATGTCGCCGAAATTGCGATAGAACCCGTCGGCGGAGAGTGGCGCAACGAGTCGCTGGCCGAATCCGCCGACGGCGCCCAGCCCGTGCACCGGCGCCCCGGCCGCCATGATGATCTGGAATGGGTGTTGGCCGCGCTCCCAGGTCAGCCAGACACTCCCCTCCGTGCCGCCTTCACCAGGACCGACGGCAATCGAAGGCTGGTCGGCCCCGTCCACGTCGGTGAACGTGGCCAACAGCGTGAAATCCTGGCCGCCATTGGTCGAAAGCAGCACGACGACGTCGCGCTGGGGACTTGGTGTGAGATAGGTGAGGAACAGGTTGCCGTACTGATCGAACACCACTTTGGGGTCGCCGATCGAAGGGGGAAGTCCGTCGCTGCCATCCGCAATCGTGCCGGAAGTCCAAGTGACGCCGCCGTCCTCGCTCGTAGCGACCGGGATCCCGATCGGCCACTGGAAGTTCACGTGGACGCCGGCGGCGAACACGCGGTCGGGATTCGTCGGGTCGATGGCGATCGTGGCCTCGGCCTGCGAGCCCCGTTCTGCGTTGACGCTGCTGACCGGAGTGGCTGCGAGGTTGTGAACGTTGTCGTGTACTTCGATCCAGACCGGAAACGCCCCGGCATCTGCGAAGACATGGCTTCCGCTCACGGAGAACTCGGTGTTGGGTCCGCCGGGCTGAGTGATCGTGCCGGGGGATTCGGCGCCGTCCCCCCAATGGATCATCGCGGTGAAATCGCCGGGTCTCAGGCCGCCGTCCGGATGCGTGAACGTTGCGACCGTGCCGTCGAACGTCTCGCCTCGGATCGCATGGATTGCCCGCGGTCGAATCGCAACCGGAGGCACCCGGACGTCGATCACGCCGACGATGGACGTCGCGACTTCGAATTGCGACGGGTAGTAGTTCTCACCGCCCAGCGCACTGTTGTCCGACCAGACCGGGTAGAGCCGCCGGTTCAAGAATGCCATGGAAGGCGCTTCCCCAAATCCATTTGCCATGCCATACGCCGACAACGCTGGATCGAAGGCATCCATCGCACCAGCGTTTACCTGCTGCGGTTCCGAAAACGCTTGACCATCCGTGGTCGTAGCGACGAAGAAATCGGCGGCAGTCACGACCGTGCCGAGTGGGCCGCGCGTGCCGTACCATCCGACGGCAACGTTGCCGGTCTCGGGATCCAGCGCGATCGACGGCAGAAACATGCTCTGGAACTGGGCATCGAGCGTGACGCGACTCGGGTCGCTCCAATCGACGCCCAGATCGTCCGTAAACGTCGTCAGGAGGGTCAGTTCCGGACCGCCGCTGGCGACGTCGTCGGCCATGTCCACATAGGCGGCGTACAGGCGGCCGCGATGCGGGCCGTCGCTCGTATCCCACGCGAGTGTCGCCCCGAGCGGCACCGGACTCTGTTGGGCGGGCGTCGTGAGTTCGCCGTTGGTGGTGCTCGTGTCCACGGTAGTTGGCATGGCGAACTCGCCCGTGCCGAGCCCGTCGAGATCGAAACTGGCAAGGAGTTGGGCCGTGCTCGCGCCGACCGGAACCGCTTGCCAGATCACCGCCACTTCGCCGTTGGGACCGATCGCGATATCGCTTGACGCGCCGTCGTTCGACCCGGACACCGTTTTCAAAGCAAAACTGCCCACATCGCCGACACCGCCAACCCCCGCGCCCGCCGCAAGGATGAGCCCATTGGCAAGATCCTCGAACGCAACCCAAATCTCGTGGTTGGCGGCGCCGAAGGCGAGCTTCGGGCTGCCGACCGCCGATGTTCCGGTGCCGCCCGTGCTGCCCGGCGGTACCAATTCCTCGAAAGCGGCTGCCTCGAACGTGGCGCCTCCGTCGGTGCTCCAGGCGACGACGATGTTGTTTCCTTCGACGCCCCGGTAAGCCAGGAACAGGTTGCCGAAATCGTCGAACAGCACGTCGGGGTCGCCCGCCGCCCGCGGCAGAACCTCATCGGCCGCATTGCCGATGACGCGAGGGGTCCACGTCTGGCCGCCGTTACGGCTCGTGGCGACGAGGATGCCGCCGTCGCTGCCCGACGCCGCGTTGGCGACCCCTTGCTCGTCCGTCATCGCCGCAAACAAACGACTCGGATCGGTCGGATCAACGGCAATCGAGCCGCCCGTCTGGCTCATGTCGTTTCGTGAAACATTGATATTGCGGATCGGCGAAAGTTTCGGCGCCAAGTGATCCTCAACCTCGACGACCACCGGAAACGCCCCCGGTGTGTTGTAGACGTGCGTCCCGGAGACGAGGAAGGTTGGAATGCCCGAACTGGGACGCGAAACCGTACCGGCGGAGGTCGTTCCGTCGCCCCAGTGGATCGTCGCGGTAAAGTCGTCGGGACTTGCCGTGTGCCGGAAACTGTTGAAATTGGCGACGATGTCGTTGAATTCACGTCCCAGCGTTGCCCGCGAGCCGATTCCCGAAACCACACCCCGCTGCCCGATCGCCAGTACGACGGCGTCGGTTTCCAGACTGCCGAGCCCGGGATCGCCGCCACCGAATGTCGTCTGCACGGCATTCAAAACGGGAAAGTCCGCCGTCGAGACGGCATTGCCGTTGATGTCATGCACTTTGCCTGCCGAATGAGCGGCGACGTGGATCGTCCCGTTCGGATCAACAGCCAGTCGGGCCTGGTAGTCGTGGCCGCTGCCGCCCAAGTAGGTCGAGAACTCCAGCCCGGTCAACGAGGCGTCGAACTTGGCCGCGATCAGGTCGTGGGCCACGATCGCAGAACCAAGCTCGTGGAAAATGGGCCCGTCGTTCCACGCCGGCTGGAGCGGGTTGGCCAGCGGCAAATCGGCTGAGTTCGTCGATCCAACCACGTACACACTGCCCGCAGCGTCTATCGCGACGTCGGTGAGGAAATCACCTCGGCTGCCTCCAAAATAGGTGGAGGACAGCAACTTCATAGTGGACACTTCCGGCGAAACGGTCAGGTCGAGCGCCGCGACAAAGGCATCGGTGGAGAATTCCGTATCGCCGATGCCCGAATCCGGAGTCGGCCTCGGCTGGAGCGGGTTCTGAACAGGAAAGTCGTCCGACTCCGTCGTACCGACGAGATAGACCAGCCCGGTTTGGTTCGGGCTGATCGCCAAAGCCCCGATCGTGTCGTTGTGCGCTCCGCCAAGGTAGGTAGCGCCAAGCAGGGCGGACGCGGTCGGATCGAGTTTGGCGATCCAAATGTCCGTCCGGTCAGGATTGACGGCGTTCTTCTCGGGCTGAAATGCGCCGGCCGTAACGGGCAGATCGTTGAGACTGGTGGTGGTGGCCACGTAAATGTTCCGCTCGTTATCCAGAGCGAGATCACCGACCGAGATCAGCAACGCTTCGGTGAACTCGACGGCACCGTTCGGCGCCACCTTCGTAATGTAGGGATCGAGCGCAACTCCGCCGCCGAACGTCTCTCGCAGCGCGGTGTACGCCGCATACGCTCCACCCGTGTCGTCGACAGCGAGATGAACGGCCGTGAAACTATAGGGCGCCAAGTGATCCGCGACGTCGAGCACCGGCGCAATCGTGTCGAACGTCGGTACCCCTACGTCCGAGAGCTTTGCAACGTGCAGGAAGCGCGGCCCGGGGAGCGGGAACCCGCTGACGGTTTGCGTCTCAAACGTCTCGAAGCTGACAAGCGGCAAGTCGTCGGGCCCAATCACCAGGTCGAAGCCCTTCGACTCGGCGAACCCTGTATCATCCCACTTCGGGGTCGGGCCGAGTATGGTCGAATAGGCGACCTGGCCCGAAGCGGTGAACTTGGTCACAAAGGCACGCCCGACTTGCAAGTCCGGACCGCTGCTGCCGGGCAAGTTCGCCGAATACGTGGTTCCCGCCACGTACGTATTGCCATCGGAGTCGGTGGCGATGCCGCCCGCGGTTTCATTGCGGCTGCCGCCCCAGTACGTTGAGTACCCGAGAACGGAGAGGAGTCTGCGATCTTCCAGTAGTTCGAGAACAAGGTCGCCATGCCTGGAAGGACACGTGCGCCGTCTCTGTGGTCTCCGATTCCTCGACTTGGTATCTTGCCAAAGCGCGCAAGCGAACGTCCGCAGCCAAGATTGTGTCGACATGCCCCGTCCTTTCGCAATTCGACCTATGCAAATGCCGCCAACAGACGACAGAAGCCGGTATACCGGTGATCCGGCCGAATCACAGAGAATGAGGCCTATTAGCGGACCAATGCGTCCTCAAAGAGCACAACCAAGTTGGTCATGCTCGTATCAGGGTGTGCGTGCATCCTTGCGCACCGCAGGTGCGCCAACCGACCGGGGCATCGTCGGATGGCGCCAATTTCAGCCACTTTCCTGTTTCGCAAGCCGTGCCGTAGCCACGGTACTCGTGCTGTGTCGCATTTGTCCAGGAATTGATGCATCAAGGAGCCGGAAGTCAATATACCTCCAAAAGGTGATGCCATTCGAGCTTGCGAGACGAGTCGCGAGCAAGTCAGTCCCGGCCCGATGGTTTTTGAGGCAAACTACCCATGCACCTCCTGAAGACGCATCATTCCCACCAGGCAAAGACCCGGTCGACGTATGCATTTTGGCGGCAAAGCTCTTCTCCGAAAACCTGGAACTCACCCCCTCCGTCTTGCCTCGTCAACGGTTACGGCGAATCGGGGAGGTCGCGGCAGCAAGCCGCTCGAGCCCTTGCAGTCGGCAAGGCCCGGACTACAATGGGCAGTCTGGGCTGATGAGTCGTTTTTCCCTTTTGAAGGAGCTATCCATGCAGCGCATCGCGTCCGTTTTGATCGTCCTGTCAGTCGTGTTGGCCGCGGTGTCGACGGCCGTGGCGGAGGAAGCAAAGATCAAGGCTCTGCTGATTACCGGTGACGATGTAGCCTCGCACAATTGGAAGGAGATCGCGGCTTCGACGCGCGAGGCCCTGGAGGCGTCGGGCCGGTTCGAGGTCCGGGCCAGCGAGGATCCGTTGATCCTGGAATCGAAGGCGGCCCTGGACAACTACGACGTGATCGTGTTCACGCTGTACAACCGCAGTCTTCCCTCGATCACCGCGCAGGCTCAAGAAAACCTCCTGGAGTTCGTCAAGAACGGCAAAGGTTTTTACGTGCAGCACCTGGCCAGCGCGTCCTTCAAGGAATGGGAAGAGTTCGGTAAGCTCTGCGGGCGGCACTGGGTGATGGGCAAGTCGGGGCACGGGCCGCGGAGCGTGTTCCGCTCCAAGGTGGTCGACCGCGAGCACCCGATCACCAAGGGGATCGGCGATTTCGACGTCGACGACGAGTTGTACGCGAAGCTTCTGGGCGACGAAGAGATCCACGTGCTCGTCACCGCCGACTCCGACTGGAGCGGGCGCACCGAGCCGTTGGTTTTCACGCGGCCGTACGGCAAGGGCCGGGTCGTGCACAACGCGTTCGGCCACGACGCCAAGGCGATCCTGAACCCGGCAGTGCGGCAGCTTGTTGCCCGCGGCGCGGAGTGGGCTGCCACGGGAAAGGTCGCCCAGTAGACGACCGGATCGTGGTCGAGGCGGCCCGGTGGCTTATACCGGCCACGGGCCGCGGAATCCGCTGTCGACCAGCTTCATCTTGTAGAGCTGGGCGAAGAGGCGGAACTGCCGGGCGTAGTCTCCGCAGAAAAGCAGGTTGTGGTGTCCGCGGACCATGCAGGCGTCGTCGCGGTCGCCGAGTTCGATTTCGACGTTCGTCGTGCATCCCGCGGCAGGCGGCATGGGATGCGATGCGACGACCTTGCCCGCGTACACGTCGAGCGACGGCGGGTCGCCCGGATAGTAGCGGACCATGGTGACCGGGTCGCCGGGACTCCAGAAGACCTGGATTGCGCAGCTCCCTTCGTTGGTGTGCGCAAAGCGGCGAAGCAGGTAAGGCAGTTCGGCTCCATCGGGACCGTAAAGCTTCGTGGCGCAGGTGCAGTGAGATGCGTAGTAGTGGTTTTTCTCCGTATCGTAGCACGGGTTATGCTGGAAGCCCGGCCGCCCGGTGAGCAACTGGCCGAGCAACTGCGTGTAGACGGCGGGCAGGTCGTTTTCGCATGCGGCGGGAATGAGCTGTCCGTTCAGCGTGGCGAAGCTGATGCACGGCTTGAGCATTCCGCGCCTCAGGCAGTTCATCGTCACGCCGTCGGCCTGCTCGTCGGCGAGGAGCTTTTTCAGCGCCAGGTGGGCGCGCGCGGCATTGTCCAAGGACTCCTGGGTGATGCCACGGATCTCCTTGGCGCCGCCCGTGACGGAAGCAATCAGGGCCTTCCCCTCCTCGCCGATCGAGACCTTGTGAAACTCCTCGGCATAACGGGCGAAGGGAATCACGCGAACGGTGGTGCCGAAGAATGCCTCGGTTCCTTCGCGGGGTTCGGGGGCCTCGGTGATGCTTAGCAGGCACGCCTGACTCATCCGCTTCCTGGCATGGATCATCCGCAGACCGTATTGGATTGCCTCCAGGTTGTCGAGCGACTGAATGAAGTAAACGCCCGGCCGGCGGTACTGGGCCACCGATCCGTGCTTCACGCCCAGACCGACGAAGAACACAGCGGGAATGTCCAGTTCCTCGGCGGTTTTCAAAAGGAGATCCGCGTCGCCGAGGCTGCGGTTGTAAAACATAATCAAAAGCAGGCCGTCGGGCCTGGCAGCCTGAACCTCTCGGGCGACCTTTTGGGCATCCTCGGCGTTGGACACGGCAGATCCGTCGCAGACGATTCTTATTCCCATCTTCTCCGCCGCCGCACCAAGAGCGGCGGCGTACTGTTTGTGGCGATTCTCGGCGTCGAACTCGTTGCCGGGCCAACTCCACCAGCCATCAGGGCCGCCGAAGGTCTGAGAGGGCGGATAGAGAAAAACCGCGCGGACGACCGCGGGGGTTTTTTGCGGCGGCGGTTCGGGGTTGTCCGCTCGCGTCTGGACCGCGTGAAAAGCAAGCGTGCCGGCAGCCATGCCGATGGCCGAGAGGAAATCTCTCCGGTCACAGCCACAGGTGCATCCCTCGGCGTCTTCGGATTGGAACAGTCGCGTCATCACGGGGCCCTTTCGTGAAGTCGTGGAGTATTGTTTGGGGTCGACGAGTGCCGCCGCCAATATCGTGCACGGAACAAGCGAGCGTTGCAAGGCCCGCAGGCTCGGCCAAGGGGAAGAGCGATCGGCGAATATCGCGGCCGACGCGGTCGGGTTCCCCCCGGTAAATCCTGGCGCAACGGTTCTTGCGCAGTTGCGCGCATCGTGCAAGCAGTCTTAACTGCCGTGCGCCAGGAAAGTTGGGGCCTCTTGCTTCGCGGTTTCCTTGACATCCCCCGACAGCCGCCCGACAATCAAGTCTCCAATCCCGGCTGACGCAACCTGCCCGTAACCGTTCACGGGACAGCAGAGAGGGGGACAGGTCCATGTTTTCGGCGAATGTCTTTCGCGCCAAAATGCCTGAACCGGCCGAAAAATGGACCAGTCCCCGGCCGCCCCATGAACGGTTCCACCTGCCCGAACTCAAAGGAGACCCCAAATGCCTCGAACGCTCCTCGGAATGTGCCGATTCGTCTGCATGGCCCTCCTCGCGATGCCCGCCTGCTCGCTGGGAGAAGAGCCCGGCAATCTGCTGAAAGTCGGTTTTGCCGAAACCGATATCACGCCGGAGCCTGGCATGGAAAAACCGGGAGGCTACGGCAAATCCTACGTGAAGACAGTGCAGGATCCTTGCAAGGTTCGGGCTGCCGTGTTCGACGACGGAACGAAACGCGTTGCCCTCGTCGGAATCGACGCCCTGGTGATCCGGCGGCAGACCACCCTGGAAGCTCGCAAGCAGATCTACGAGCGTTGCGGGATCTCGCCGGAGGCCGTCCTGATCGGTGCGTCGCATTCGCACAGTTCCGGTCCGACCGGCATGATCCTGCCCGGCGAATACGACCACGCCGACGATCTCGTCAAGCAACTTGCGTATGAGAAATCGTCGTGTGCCGACGCCGCGTACCTCAATCGCGTGATCGAGCAGATCGTCGAGGCCGTCTGCCAGGCGAACGAGAAGCGAGCCGAAGCCGTGTGCGGCGTCGGGTGCGGCCACGAGGACAAGGTGGCTTTCAACCGCCGCTTCCGCATGAACAACGGTCGCACCTTTACCCATCCCGGCAAGCGGAATCCCGAGATCGTCGAACCGGCGGGGCCCATCGATCCTGAGGTCGGCGTCGTCGGCGTCTGGGATAAGGAGGGTAAGTTGCTCGGCTGCATTGTGAACTACGCCTGTCATGCCACCTGCGGTGCGAAGGGCTTTTCGGCGAACTGGATCTACTACATGGAGCAGGTGATCCGGGGAGCCCTCGGGCAGGACGCGGTCGTCGTGTTCCTGCAGGGCGACTGCGGCGACATCACTCAGGTCGACAATCTCAGTCCGTACCCGAACATTGACGGGCCGATCGTCGGCGGACGCGTGGGCGCCGAAGCGGTGAAAGTCCTGCTGAGCATGCACCGCGGAGCCATGCGCCCCCTCGACGCGCGGACACGAATCCTCGATATCGGCCATCGCGTTCCCGCGCCGCCGCGGGTCGCGGAATGCCGCGAGTTGGTCCAGAAAACCGCGAAGGACGTCGGCGCGACGGAGTGGACGTTTGCCAAAGAGATCGTGCTGCTGGATGCGCTTCTGAAGAAAGAGGTCGTTGAGGAAGTCGAGGTCCAGGCGATCCAGGTCGGCCCCGCGATGTTCGTCACGAACCAGGCCGAAATGTTTGTTGAGTATGGGCTGGAGCTCAAGACGAAAAGCCCCTTCCAGTACACGTTCCCCGTCGAGTTAGCCAATGGCTGTGTCGGCTATGTCCCGACGGAAGAGGCGCTCGGCGAGCATGGCGGCGGCTATGAAACACGGCTTACCAGCTATAGCAACCTGGAAGTCGCCGCGGGCCGGAAAATCCTCGATGCCTCGATCGACATGGTCAAGGATATGAAGCCCGGCAAGCCGCCCGTCCCGCCGGAAATCCCGCCGGTGACGAATCCCTGGACCTATGGCAACGTACCGCCGGAAGTGAAGTAAGCGAGCGGCAGAGGAGAATTTACCCGCATATCAGCCCGGCTGCTTCCCAGCAGCCGGGCTGATGGCAATCGTGAGAGGATGCGATCATCTGCCACACGCCTAAGCGAGCGGGGGGGCCGCAGGCGACGGTCTCGCGCTTCCCTTCCCTCTTAATCGGATTCCCAGACCGCTACGCCCCCGCAGGGCAGTTCGCGCCCGGTGGCTGCCCGCAAAGTCAGTCGGCTTGCATGGATCGTTCCCATGCCGTCTAGCGCCTCTTGAAGCATTCTCGCCAGCCGCTCGGGGCCAAAGCCCGGAGTGTGGCAGGTCAATAGGGCGAATCGCCTCCGTCCGGAGGTCAACTCGCTGCACAGGGCCAGCAGCTTGGGCAGGTGTTTGGAAAGCCTCCAGACCTCGCCGCGCGCACCATGCCCGTAGCTGGGCGGGTCCAGGATCACTGCGTCGTAGCGGTTGCCTCGCTTCACTTCCCGTCGAGCAAACTTCATTGCGTCGTCGGCGATCCAGCGGATCGGTGCGTCGGTCAGGCCGGAGAGTTCCGCATTGCGACGAGCCCATGCCACGACGTTGCGGGCCGCGTCGACGTGCACGACCTCCGCCCCCGCCGCGGCCGCTGCCAGGGTACTGCCGCCGGTGTAGGCAAACAGATTCAAGACCTTCAGCCGGCCGGCGGCCCGCGCGATCCGCTCCCCAAGCCAGTCCCAATTTACCGACTGCTCGGGAAAAACACCCAAGTGTCCGAATTCCGTCCGCTTGAGTTCGAGCACGAAAGGACCGTGGGCGATCGTCCACCGCACGGGCAGTTCGCGCCGGCACTGCCAGTCTGCATCAAAACGCGCGTCTGCCCGCTGCCACGCCGCGGGATCGGCCTTGGCAAACTCCCTGGCCACGGGCGACGGCCGGTCCAGCACCATTGGCCCAAAACGTTCGAGGCGACGTTCATCGCCGAAGTCGAGCAATTTGTAATCGTCGGGGGAGAACATTCAGAAAAGTAGAAACTCTGGGCCGCCGTCGGACAAGGCCCGCTCGCGTTTCCCGTCGACCAAGTCTATAATTTCTCAAAGTGCAAAACGTCGGTTGGTGGGGGGCGGTTCGTAGTTGCCAAACATCGCCCCACCGGCACGGGGCCGGTGGTGGCGTTCACAGTTTGAATAATTCGTTCGTGAATCGTAGTTGCCAAACATCGCCCCACCCGCCGCGGGGCCGGTGGTGGCGTTCACTGTCTGAATGATTCGTTCGTGAAAACCGCGCACCCACGCCACAATTGTTTAGCCGCAGGCTCCAAGCGGACTTCATCGGGAGAAGAAGCATGAAATCCCTGACCGAACATCTCACCTTCACTGTGCCCAAGCGGATGGACTTCATCAACATCACTTCGCAGGTAGAGGACGCGGTGGCCAGGAGCGGCGTTCAGGAGGGGCTTTGCCTGGTCAATGCGATGCACATTACCGCCTCCGTCTTCATCAACGATGACGAGCCGGGGCTGCATCAGGACTACAAGGACTGGCTCGAAAAGCTCGCCCCCTTCGACGCCTCCCCGCAGACCTACCGCCACAACCGCACCGGCGAAGACAACGGCGACGCCCATCACAAACGCCAGATCATGGGGCGCGAGGTCGTTGTCGCCATCACCCGCGGAAAACTCGATTTCGGTCCGTGGGAGCAGATCTTTTACGGCGAATTCGATGGCCGGCGACCCAAGCGGGTCTTGGTAAAAATCATTGGCGAATAGCCTCACGGCCGTCGGCTCCCTCCCAAAGCACATAATCCGAATTCCGCACCGATTCATAAAGCACGTAGCTCTTGAATCTTACCGACTTCAGAAATGGCTTGCCCAGCGAACGGTTTACGCGCGCGACCAGCTTCCGTTCCAGGGCCTCCTGTTTCGATCCGGAGAGTTCCTTCAGGTTGCTATTGCGGACCGTGACCATCACCTGTTCGCGCAGAAAGCGGCCGTGTCTGGCGATCCAGCCGTCGAACGACGCCCGGTCGGCGCAGTCCGTCTCGCCGCTCAAAGTGAAGTCGGCGCGAAGCGTCGTGCCGTTGGCCGGATCGTACAGTTTCACGCTGTAGTCGCCCAAATGAGCACACCCGTCTGCTTCATACCGCATATCTGCGGGCGTCTCCGGCCGGTGGCCCAGCCGTGTTGGCTCGTTTCCCAAGCCCTGGGCAAACGACTCCGGCCGCCGATGCCACTGCTGCCAGTACTGCCGACCGGCACAAACTCCCAGGACGGTCAGCAGCGCCACCGGCAGGATCACCGACGCGCCCCATACGATCGGCTCCAGCCGCCTGACCCACGCTGGTACGCCCGTTGCCCGGGAATCGTTCGATTCGCGCTTTGCGTCAATGCTGCGATCCGGCACCATCCGCGCTCTCATCGATGCGAGTGGAAATGAAACACGTCGTCCCGAAGGGAAGCCGGCAGCAGGGCCGCGGAGCCTCCGTTCGCCGGGGTCCCAGTCCCAGCCAAACCTGCCGGCCCCTCTCACAACTCTAACCCACAATTGCCCCCCCGGACGGTTATTCTGTTGTCAGATCCCGAACCGTTTCTCCCGACCAACCATCGTAATCCTTACGCGCCTGCCGGCTATCCGATTCTCGCGGCGCCAAGCCGTTGTGGTAGCAGCCGGGCTGCTTGATGCTGCGGCGGGCGGGTGATGAAAAAGGGGACTGGCTCCGCAAGACGTTGTATCTTCGCTCCCATTTACTTACGATTAGTTGCGTCCGCTCTTTTCATCAGCGCTGCCATGAACCCAACCGTTCGACTCTCTTCGAGCCACGTCCCCGCGGTCCGCGTCCACCGGCCGGTCGACCGGCCGGTGAACGCTCGCGGCCGGTTCGTTCTCTATTGGATGCAGGCCTGTCGGCGAGCGACGTACAACTTCAGTCTCCAGCGCGCGGTGGACTGGGCCGTCGAACTCGACAAGCCCCTCGTCATTGTCGAGGATCTCCCCTGCGGACACCGCTGGGACAGTCGCCGCCGGCACCGCTTCGTGCTGGACGGCATGGCACAACAGGCCGACGCTTTTCGCCGCCTCGGCGCGCTATACTATCCTTTCGTCGAGTCGCAACCGGGAGACATTCGAAAGTTCCTCGTTTCACTGGTTGAGACAAGCTGCATTGCGGTGACCGACGAATACCCGCTTCGCCGATGGACCGAGCAGACGGCAGCCGTCGCCCGGGATCTTTCCATCCCGCTCGAGCTGGTCGATTCCAACGGCCTCCTCCCCTTGCGAGCAACCGACAAGACATTCACCGCGGCGCACTCCTTCCGGCGATTTCTCCAGCGAGCGCTGCCCGAGCATCTGCTCGATTTCCCTCGCAAGCATCCGATCTCGAGCGGAAAGCTGCAGAAACTGAAGTCTCTGCCGGCAACGCTCACCCGGCGCTGGCCCCCGGCGTCGGATGCGATGCTTGGGGGAGAAGACGACGAATTGGCGGCGCTTCCAATCGACCAGCAGTTCGATTCGGTCGGCGAGCGCGGGGGCCATGCTGCCGCGGCGAAACGTCTTCGCAACTTTCTGGCAAACAGGCTCTCCGATTATTCCGAGCGACGGAACGACCCGGACGCCGATGCCGCCAGCGGCTTATCGCCCTATCTCCATTTCGGCCATCTCTCCGTGCACGAGGTTTTTCGCGAACTGGCGAGACGCGAAGCCTGGTCTCCCGCCGAGCTTGCCGAAAAGCCGACGGGTAGCCGTGAAGGCTGGTGGGGCATGAGCGCCGCGGCGGAGGCATTCCTGGACGAACTGGTGACCTGGCGCGAGATCGGGTTCAACTTCGCATCGCGTCGGCCGGACTACGACCAATACGAATCGCTTCCCGATTGGGCGAAAGACACCCTCGCGCACCATGCTCGCGATCGCCGCGCTTTCGTCTACTCTCTCGAGGAATTGAAAAATGCCCGCACGCATGACCCGCTCTGGAACGCCGCCCAGAGGCAACTCGTCCGCGAAGGCCGCATCCACAACTACCTGCGAATGCTTTGGGGCAAGAAAATCCTCGAGTGGACAGAGAACCCCGGCGAAGCCTTGGAAACGATGATCGAGCTGAACAACAAGTACGCCTTGGACGGCGAGGACCCGAATTCCTACTCCGGGATCTTCTGGGTCCTCGGCCGTTACGATCGGCCGTGGGGCCCGGAGCGCAAGATCTTCGGGAAGATCCGTTATATGAGCTCCGAAAACACGGCACGAAAGCTCCGCGTCGCTAACTACCTCAAGCGCTATGCTTAGAGCCTGTCCCAAACCTCGCGAGGAGAAGGGGACAGGCTCCAAGTCTCCCGACCTGTGCACCGCTCGAATGCCCGCGCAATGCCGCTGCGACAACTCCAACTCGACACTGCCTGGCTGAGCCATGAAAACGGCCTTCAACTCGGCATCCCGCTGCGCTACCCGGAAATCTCTGCGCTGGGACATGACCCGAACGCCCTCGGTGAGCATCTTGCGCGGTTGGCGGCCAGGGTCATTCGAGATGTTGACCCGGTGGAAATCCATCGCCGGCAGCCACGGGCGGTGCCGGAGGTCGCCACCGCCAAGGTCCGACTCGAGCCCGGGCTGCCTGACGAAGGTTTGTTTGTGCGAGCGGCCTGGTCCGAACCGGTTGAACTGGTGTTCCATTATCTCGTCTGGGATCATGACGATCTGACGGTGGCCTACGTTCCGCTGCTCGGCATTGCGGCCATTGCCGAAGATCGCGATGAGCTGGCTCAGCGGGCCGAGCGCGAGATCCTCTTGGCCCTGCGGCGGGAAAAGGAGACGACCTCGCTCGGCCGACTGTACTGGCTCCAACGGGTTGTCGGGCTGACCGTCGTCCGAACGGAGTTTCAGGCTGAAGTGAGGACGCCCAAGCAGATCGCACTGGGCGAAGAGGAGAAGACCCAGAAGTCGCCGATCGCCGAGGTGGCGACCGATCTTTGCGCAATGGCCACCCCTCAGGTCTTCGAGCGGGACGCGCTTATCGCGACGCTTGCCGAGAGTTTTGCCGGCCGAGTTGCGAGGAGCGTGCTTCTCGTCGGGCCGTCGGGCGTTGGGAAGACGGCGCTGGTTCACGAACTGTGCCGCAGGCGAGGCGATCATGGGCTGGGCAGAACGCCGTTCTGGACGACCAGCGGGGCGAGGATTGTGGCCGGGATGTGCGGGTTCGGCATGTGGCAACAGCGGTGCCAAGCGATCTGCCGCGAGGCGGCCAAGACGAAGGCGATCGTGCACCTGGGAAACCTGATGGAACTGTTGCAGGTCGGCAGATCGGCCGCCAGCGATGAAGGCGTCGCCGAATTCTTGCGGCCGTACCTGGAGCGGGGGGAGTTGCTGGCGATCGCCGAGTGCACGGAAGAACAACGGACGATCCTCGAGCGCGATGTGCCCGGGCTGGTCGGGGCGTTTTCCGTGGTCCAGGTCGAGCCGCCCAGCGCGAAAAGCAATCGGATGATTCTTCGGAAAACGGCGGCCATCTGGTCCCGGCAGCGGCGGGTGCAATTGGTCGGCGATGCGCTCAAGACGCTCGACCGATTGCACAATCGCTACTGCACCTACTCGGCCCTGCCGGGCCGGCCGCTACGGTTCCTGCGGAGCCTGGTCGACGCGGCGGCACGCAACGCCGAGATTACCGCCGCCGACGTGACGGCCGCCTTCGCCCGCGAAACGGGGCTGCCGCGGTTTTTGCTGGACGAAGAGATCCCGCTGAATGTCGAGACGGTCCGCCGCTGGTTCGCCCAGCGAATCATCGGGCAGGACTCGGCGATCGAGGTGGTCGTCGACATCCTCGCGGCGGCCAAGGCGGCGTTGGCGCAGCCCGCGCGTCCGATCGCGTCGCTGTTGTTCATTGGCCCGACCGGGGTCGGCAAGACGGAGATGGCCCGCAGCCTGGCCGAGTTTCTCTATCGCGACCGCCGCCGGATGGTCCGGATCGACATGAGCGAGTATGCCGACCCGCTCTCGATCGACCGGCTGATCGGCGGGCTCGACGGCAGCGAGGGCGTATTGACCTCGAAGGTCCGTGAGCAGCCGTTCGGCGTGGTGCTGTTGGACGAGTTCGAAAAGGCCCATCGCCGTTTCTTCGACCTGCTCTTGCAGGTCCTCGGCGAGGGCCGACTGACCGACGCATCCGGCCGGCTCGCCGATTTTCGCAACTCGGTGATCATCATGACGTCGAATCTCGGGAGCGAATCGTTCGGCCGCGGAAAGATCCGCCTCGGCGGCGCCGACGGGGCTCCACCGCCCGCGGCCGACCACTTTCTGCGGGCGGTCCAAGAAGCGGTCCGGCCCGAGTTGTTCAACCGGATCGACCGGATCGTTCTCTTTCTTCCGCTCGACCAGGAGGCCCTGCTGGCGATCACCCGCGAAAAGCTCGAACGGCTCAGGCGCCGCGAGGGGATCCGCTTTCGCAACGTGAACGTTGCGTTCGGCGATTCGCTGGCCGCCGAGATCGTGCGTCTCGCCTACGATCCGCGCTACGGAGCCCGCCCGATCGATCGGGCCATTGAGCGCCACGTACTGGCTCCGCTGGGCACGGCACTGAACGAATACCAGGGACAGATTCCCTTGGAAGCGGCCGTCGGTGCTTCCGGGCGGCAGATCCAGGTGCGGGTGCGGGCCGACGACGGCGGATCGCTCGCCGACGTCCGGGCCAGACTTAGCGACAACAGTCTCGCGGCCCGCGCGGTGAAGTTTCGCCGTGAGGCCGTCTCACTGCTGGAATGCCGGGCGGCATGCGATCTGCGGACGCAGCTCGAGCGGCTCCGCTCTGCCGAACTCCGCCGCCAGAAGTTGATCGCTCGGGCGTCGAAGGCAATCCGGACGCTTGCTCCGCCCGATCCGGTGGTGCAGGAGAAGATCGCGTCGCTGGAAGACCTTTTGGGCAGGATCGCACAGACGGCCGAGGGGGCCTCGCATTTGGAAGAGCGGATCCTCGTTGCGCTCTACCAGGAGCAGACCGCGCGCGCCGACGGAAGTGAGCGCGAGTTGACCGACCGCCGCGACGAACTCGATCGCCTGTATCTCGAGCTCTTCCATCGCGGACTGTCCCAGCCCGACCGCTTCCTGGTCGCTTTGTACTCGCCGAAGCCCAAACCGATCAACGCATTACTCCACCTCTACTTGGCGATCGCCCGCAGCCGGGATTACCGAGTGCGAAGCTGGCGGATTGTGCGAGGACCTACGACGGGCATCGCGGCCGATCGGATCGTCGCGCTGGCCGAGCCCGAAACCGGCGACGCTGCGCGCGGCTCGGCCAAGGGGGCGGCGCGGCTCGAAGCGATCTGCCAAGAAAACCCCATTGAGTTTTTCTCCAGCGAGGGCGCCCAGATATACGGCCTGGCCCTGGAGTTTGCGGGCTATCTCGCCCAGCCTTGGTTTGCTCTGGAGACCGGCCGCCATCGGTTCGTCGACGCTGCGGGCATGGAAGATGCCATCGTCGACACGGCGTCGGTCCCGATCGCCGAGTACCGTCCTCCGGATAAGATCCACATGCGGACGGTGATGAACTCACATCCTCTCCGGCGGGTCTACGACGAGAAGAAGCAGCGGGTGGAGGACAAGGCGTCCGGACGAAGCCAGTATTGGAAAGGCAAGCAGCTCGAGGAGCTTCTCGCCCCCTGGTTCGAAGAGCAGCTCATGAAAGCGGCAAGGAGTTGGGTCCATGCGTATTGAGCTGCCGATCCTGGTCGAGTCGCGGAAGGTTCAAGGCGAAGCGGCGGCGGCTTCGTCGGCCCTGCCGCACGCGGGCGGCTCGGGGCCGGGGCAACCGGAATCCCGCGCCCGGCTGTTTCACATCCGGCCGCTCTTCTTCAACTCGCCGGCGGCCCAGGACCGCGACCTCGTGCGGGCCAAGGCGAAGCTGGTCGGGCTGCTTGCCAAGCAGCTCTCGGCCGACGGCAAGAGCGGCAAGCACCGCGAATTGGTTCGCTACACGTTCTGCCCCGATCTGAAGCTTCACCAGCTCAAACTGCGGCTGGACCTGCGGCGGCAGACGTGCGACGGCCGTTTTCCCATCGCCGTGTTCGAGCACCTCGGCCGCCGCCTGGCGTTCTCGCCGCACCTGCCCGAGCTCTGGTTCGAACTTCAGCGGGGCCAGGACCTGGCAGTGCGTACCACCGAGGTCTATTCGGAATATTTTAAGAAGCTCGAGCGGAGCGACGGCGAGGCGGAACTGCAACTTGCGCTCGGCCCGTTCACCGAGCGGCACGAGCTGTGGCTGGAGTACGTCGAGTTCAACGTCGACACGCATCAGGATCTCCGCAGCGAGCGCGATAGGTTCCTGGCGCTGCTCGGGCCTGCGGAGCAGGTGGAGGGGGCGGTCGAACTGGCGAAGGTCGGCACCTGCCTCGACCATCTCTATCCCGACGGACTGCGGCGGTTCTTCGATGGCGAGCCACAGGTGGCCGAGCTTGAACGGCTGATCGGCGGCAAAGATGCCGCCCCGGTGATGATTCTCGGTCCGCCGATGGTCGGCAAGACGGCGCTGGTGCACGAGGCGGTGTTTCGCCGCGTGGCGCGGCGCCGCAGTCCGTTCGAGCGGAAGAACAACGTCTGGGCGATCGCGCCGCAGCGGCTCGTGTCGGGCATGATGTACGTGGGCCAGTGGGAAGAGCGGCTGCTGGCCATCCTCAAGACGGCGAGGAAGCGCGAGCACGTGCTCTACTTCGACGACGTCCTGGGCCTGTACCACGCCGGCATCACCAGCAACTCGAATCTCTCGGTGGCCGACGTCTTGAAACCCTACGTGGAAAGGGGCGAGGTCCGCATCGTGGCCGAGATGACGCCCGAGGCCTGGCGGGTGTTGCGAGAGCGCGACCGCGGTTTCGCCGACCTGTTTCGCGTGCTGCCGCTGGAGGAGCCGGCGAGCGACCGGCTGCTGCCGCTCGTGCTGCGCCTGGTCCGCCAGTTCGAGGCAAAGCACGGCTGCCGGTTTGCAATCGACGTGCTTCCCACCGTGCTCGAATTGACCCGCCGCTACCAGGCCGAGCTGGCCAACCCGGGCAAGACCGCCGTGGCGCTCGAGCAGTTGGTCCGCAAGCACTCCGGCGACATCACCCGGCAGCACGTACTCGAGCATTTCCAGGACCGCACCGGGCTGGATCCGCAGTTGCTCAACCGGTACGAGACGCTCGAACGGCAGGAGGTGCTCGAGGCGCTCCGGCAGTCGATCATCGGTCAGCAGGCGGCGCTGGAGGCGATGGCCGACGTGGTGATGGTGGCCAAATCGCAGCTCAACGATCCGCAGAAGCCGTTGACCTCGATGCTCTTTCTCGGCCCGACCGGCGTCGGCAAGACCGAGTCGGCGAAGGCCCTGGCGCGGTATCTGTTCGGATCGGAGGACCGGCTTCTGCGGTTTGACATGAACGAGTTTTCTTCGCCCGATTCGGCCGCACGGCTGGTCGGCACGTTCGATCGGCCCGACGGTCTGCTGGCCAGCGCGATCCGGCAACAGCCGTTCTCCGTGCTCCTGTTGGACGAGATCGAGAAGGCTCACCCCACCGTCTTCGATCTCTTGCTTCAGATCCTCGGCGATGCGCGCCTTTCGGATGCCCTGGGACGGACGGTCGATTTCAGCAACGTGATCGTGATCCTCACATCGAACCTCGGCACCCGCGAGGCCGCCTCGCAGGTGGGCTTTTTGGGCGACCGCCACCAGCGCCACGACGCCTATCTCCGCGAGGTGCGGGAGTTTTTTCGCCCGGAGCTGTTCAACCGGCTGGATCGCATCATTCCTTTTGACTCGCTCAACCGCGAGGAACTGGGCCGGATCGCGCGCAAGACACTTGCCGACGTGTTTGGCCGCGAAGGGTTCGTGCGGAGGCAGTGCACGCTGGAATTATTGCCCGGAGCCGAGGATTGGGTCATCGAGCGAGGCTACGATCCGGCCCTGGGCGCAAGGGCCATGAAGCGGGCGGTCGAAGACCACGTCGTTCGGCCGCTGTCGGTCGAGGTGGCCGCGCTGCCTCGCGATCTGCCGATGATCGTCTCGCTGGCCCGGCGGGGGGAGCGGCTTTGCCCGGAGGCGATCGCGCTGAAAGAGGCGGAGCGATGGCCGGGAGAGCGGGTCGCGGAGACGATCGACGCCTCCGAACGTACGTTGCGAAACGCCCGAGCCGCATTGGAACGGATGGAGCAGGAGGCGGCAGAGCATCGGCCGGACGGCGAGTTAATACCCGGGAACCTTCGCCCTGAACAGGAACTCTACTTCGGGTTCAAGGACGCGCTTACCGCAATTCGCCGCGAACTCGACGAGCTGCGAGAGAGCCGCCGCCGAGACTGGGACGACATCGCTGGGCCTGCCATCGCTCCCAAGCGGCCCAGCGCCGTGAGATTATGTGCGCTCGATTATCCGAGGCGGCATACGCGGCAGGTGCTGCAGGAAATGGTGGCGGCAGACGACATCCACGCCTACCTCGCGGAATTGACCTCGCAGCCGGCGGACGAGAGCGTCTCCGCCGATGCTCAGCAATTGCGGCTGCGGCGGGTCTGCGAATCGCTGGCGTGGCTGGAGGCAGTCCGGCCTGCGCCGGATTGGCGTCGCGAGCGGGTCCTGATCGTTGTGCGAGGACTTCGCCATAGCGGTCGCGAACGGAACGCCCTGGCCCGTGACCTCGAGAGTTGCCAGTCCACACTCCCGCTGGACGAATCCGGGGATGATCCCGACGCGGGCATCGCGATGCTTGCCTGTACGCTCTCGCTGTCGGAGGTCACCGATTCGGCAGCCGGCTGGTGGGAGCTTCTCAGCCCGGGGCCGCTCCAAGACCGGCTCATGAAGGAACTCGACCTGACGGTCTTGGGCTTCGAAGGCGTTTGCAGCGAGGCGATTCTCGCGAGAACGGCGGGTACGTACCTGTTTGCTGACGAGCACGGCCGCATGCACCCGCTTCAGACGGTGGTCTTGCCGGTCCCGGAGGATTCAGACTATGGAGAAACGCTCGAGGAACATCTGACTGACTTCGCCAACGGCAGCAGCGAGGCGAGCGGGCTGTTTTCGTGGTTGCCGGTTGTGGCTCTTTATGCTCCGGGCGGTCGAGGATACCGACGCGTGGCCGATTTCCGCTCGGGATTGCGAGCGACGGGCAACGGCTCGGTGAACGCCTGGGCGGCGCTCGTGGCGACGTTGCCGCCGCCGGCAGAATTGGAGAGGATCGGATAACGCAAATTGAGAGGGAAGGTGATGCCGTGGCGTATGTAGCAAGGAGCGTAACGATCCCGCGGACAAGCCGCGGGCATTCGAGATGGCAAGGGCGTGAGGAAAGGGGTCAGGCACCGTCGCCGATGCCTCGAACGTCGCGAAACACCGATCCGCGCGACGGGACCAGTCCCCTTTCCTCCCGCTGCCGCACTTAGGAGACCCCTGCCATGCCCCCGGTGAAGATTCCCGTTGCCGTTTGGGAGGATGATCAGGGGCTGATCACGGTGAGGACGCTGGAAGGCCTGCATCACGGCGAGCCGATTACGGTGGTCGACACCGCGCAGGCTGGAGCCCTGAAGCAGTTGAAATCGTATTTCGAGTGGACGGTGAAGGCCCGCGATGAGGAGGTGGCCAGTGATTTCCTGGAGCCGGTTCTCTTTCACGTGCCGGTCGAAGTGCGGCCGGAATACCGGGCCGGCGAGTGGAGCCGACCGTATCCGTGCGATCATACGATCGGGCTGAAGCTTCCCTGTGTCCGCGGTCGCACCCGCAGCGGTATCCTTTGCTGCTCGGTGCCGACGCTGGGTTTGGGATTCTATTGCTACGATGCCGACGCGCTTGCGGGGAATGGTCGTCCAGCGGGTGCGGGGCGCCCTGGAGGGCCGCACACCCGGCGAGATCGCCCAGTTCCTGCCACCCAAGATGGTTCGGCTCGAGCAGGTCATCGTCAAGATTCCTTCCGCCCGGCGGCGTGCGGCCGAAAGCCCGAAAGTTCCGCCTACGCTCGATCAGGTCGCCCGTCCGGTTGGGGCGGTCGAATTCCGCAGGGCGTACTCGGCCGCTTACGAACGGGACGCGGAAGTGACGCAGTTGGCCGAGCGGCTTCGCGGCCGGACCGGCAGCGTGCTGTTGGTCGGCGAGGACGGCGTGGGAAAGACGACGCTGATCGTCAACGCGGTTCGGGCGATCGAGCGGGAGCGAACCACCAGCGATGAAGATACGGCGGCCCGCCAACGTCATCGTTACTGGCAGACCACCGGCTCGCGGCTGATCGCCGGGATGCAGTACTTGGGCCAATGGCAGGAGCGGTGCGAACAGATCATCGACGAACTGTCCGAGATCGACGGTCTCTTGTGCATCGACAGCCTCGCCGAGTTGATCCGCCAGGGAGGCCGCGATCCCTCGGCGGGTATCGCCGCTTTCTTCCTGCCGTACTTGCAGAGCGGGCAGCTTCGCATGGTTGCCGAAGCGACGCCGGCGGAGCTGGAGGCGTGCCGAAGATTACTGCCGGCCTTGCTGCAAGTTTTCGACACGATCCGTGTGGACGAGTTGCCGCTGGTCAAAGCGCGGTCGGCCGTCAATCGCGCGGCCGCGATCATGGCTCGCGACGCCCGGCTGGAAATCGACGATCTCGCCGCCGACGCGGTCGTCCGGCTCTACCGCCGGTTCGTCCCCTACCGTCCGCTGCCGGGGGCGGGCACGGGGTTTCTCCGCCGACTCCTGGATCGGACAGCTCAAAACCGCACCGGACGCGTCGACGTCGGCGTTGTCGTCGACCAGTTCACTCGCGAAACCGGGCTGCCGGAGCTCTTCCTCGACGACGACGTGCCGCTGGAGTTCGACGACGTCTGCGGCGAACTTCAAAAACAGGTCATCGGCCAGGACGAAGCGTGCCACGCGGTTGCGAGGCTGATCTCGACGTTCAAGGCCGGACTCAACGATCCGCGGCGACCGCTCGGATCGCTGTTGTTCTGCGGGCCCACCGGTGTCGGCAAGACGCAGTTGGCCAAGACGCTCGCCGACTATCTCTTCGGACACGGCGACGCGGCCGGACGGCTCGTGCGTCTTGACATGAGCGAGTACTCGGCGCCCTGGGCGGCGGAACGCCTGATCGCAAAGCCGGACGGCACTCCCAGCGATTTCGTGAGCCGTGTGCGGGTACAGCCGTTCGCGGTGGTGCTGCTGGACGAAATCGAAAAAGCCTGCCCGGAGGCGTTCGACATGCTGCTGGGCCTGCTGGACGAAGGCCGGCTGACCGACCGCTACGGCCGAACCACGTGGTTTCGCACGGCGGTGGTGATCATGACCAGCAATCTGGGCTCCGCCCGCGGGCAATCGATCGGGTTTTCCGACGGATCGGCGGACAACTACCAGCGCGAGGTCCGGGAGTTCTTCCGGCCGGAGTTTTTCAACCGGCTGGACGGCCTGGTGACGTTCCGCCCGCTCGGTCGCGACGTCTGCCTCGCGATCACCCGCAAGGAGCTCAACGATCTGAGCCGCCGGGAAGGCATCGCGAGGCGCGGATTGCGCCTGCAGTTCGCCGAAGGCCTGGTCGAATGGCTCGCGGAAGAGGGTTTCGACATCCGCTACGGCGCCCGGCCTTTGCAGCGAACGATCGAACATCGAGTGGTTGCACCGCTGTCGCGGTTTTTGGCCGATAATCCGACCGTGCAGGACCAATCGCTGCTGGTGGAACAAAAGCAAGAAGCACACGGGAAGTATGTCGCACACGTGAGGATGTCATAGAATCAGGTTGCAGGATTTGTGGCCCAGGGCCGGTGTTCGCCGGAAAGGAATGGGGTACGGCACGGGGCAAGCGAAGGGGTGAACGGAAAGGATTGCAGAGATGCAAGCATACCATGAAGATCGTTGTGTGGGCTATCGCCGTGCCCGGGAATCACCAAACTCCTGGTACAGCTTCCGCACCAATGGGAACGCGGGGCTATTGGGCCGCTTGTCGAGGCAGTAGGTGACGACGCCGTCGCACTTGCCGTCCCGATACGCCTCCAAGGAGAGCCGGAGGTGCTGGGAGATTCGCTGGGGAGTGGCCGGTTCGCCGTGCCGCTGGGCGAATTCGTGCGGATTCGCGGCGGTCATTGAAATGAAGGGAATATGGAATCGCCGCCGGCCGATCTTCGGGCCGGCACCAAACCCGGTCTCGAAAGCCCCCTGCTTACTTGCCTTCCATTTCTCCGGCTCGGTCAAGTCCGCATCGAATTTCAGGTTCTCACCGTGTAGATCCTTGAGACGCCATTGCAGCGGAAAGTTGCCGACGCCCTTTTTGTCGAGCAGTCGAAACGCCAGCGTCACTTCCCTCTTGCCACGCACCTGCTCGGTTACATCGACCCTCACGTCGCGCCAACCGCTCGAACCGCCCGCCACATCCTCCTCCCAAACGACGTTGCCGTCCACCAGCAGTTGCTTGAAGTGATAACCGGCCGTCGGCCCCGCAAACGCATCCCGTTCGACCAGGCGAATCTCGTAGTGGTCTCCAGGCAGCACCTTGATCGACTGGCCGGCCGTCACGAAGTCTCCCGGTCGCGACCGAGTGTTCGACGGATAGCGGAGTTCGCTCGTGGGTCGAATTGTTCCATCGTTGAGAACGGCCCATGTCCGCTCAATCTCGTCTCGATCCTGGAGATACGCCACCACGGCGCCGTCGATGACCGGGCGGTAGTCCTCAACAAATGACGGCGTGACTTGCGGGAAGTACATCAGCGGCAGAAATGCCAGACGGGGATTGACGGCCTTCGATTTCCTCCGGATCTCACCGAGGTAGGCCGGGGTGAAGAACTTATGGTTGGCGTAGAAATCGTCGATCACCCAGGCCGTCAGGTTGGAATGCTCGAGGGAGAGGCGGGCGATCTCCTCTCCCCAGCGGACATAATCCAAGCGAAACGGCTCGGAATAGCGGGTGCCGAAGTTCGGCGGGCTTTCGGATGGCGGCACCAGATAAACCCATACGTCGATGTTTGCCTCGGCCGCCTTGGGCAGGAATACCTTGAGGTCATCCCAGTCGGTTTCCGCGTGCCAGATGAGCCAGTAGTACGTCGTGACGCCCAGTTCCTTCAGCCGCCTGACCATCGCATCGGCGTCCACCCGTCCGTCCGATTGCCTAAGCTCAGAATTGTAGTCGGCAAGATGCGGTCGAGAAGGTGGTTTGTCCTGGGACAGGGCGGGTACGCCTGCCGCCAAGAAAAGAACCAGACTCCAGAGGAAATGTTGCTGGTCTCGCATGACAGTGGCTCCGGTGCGGCTGTGGATGGTCTGTTTACGTTACTCCAAGAGCTTTTGCTTCGACGTGGCGCGGCGAAGCGCCAGAGGTAAAGCGAAACGAGCTGTGTTGCTGGTGCCACCCCTGTAAAGGTCGTTTAACCCAATTGCGGTGCCCACCGGGCCGCGCGCCGGTGACCGATAGCCGCGCCACCCTCCGCCCGACGCGCGGCCCGTTGGGCACTGCGGTTAAACGATGAATTCGCAACGCCTTGCGACCTTTACAAGGGTGGCTGCTGGTGCCTACTTGCCCGCGGCAAGGCCGAAGCCGCCGACAAATCCCCAGGTGATCTCCTCGACGCCTTCCTGACTCAGCAGGGGGCGCCGAGTTTCAGATTCTCGCGGATGATTTCGGCCAGTTCGCGCGGGTCGGCCTGTTCGAGGCGTTTCAGGACCTGCTTCCACCGATAGGCGAAGCACCCGTGTTCGTTGTAGGGACGAGTCCGAAAGAGGGTGTCGAACGCCCGATGCCGTTTGCGGTACTTGTCCTGGATGCACGCGAACCGCTGAACGAAGGCGTCGAGGTAGACTCGCGCAAACTGTTCGGGGTCGGGCAAGTCGCCGAGGCGTCGGTTGACAGGCCCGGCATAAGCCGGGGCGGAAACCTCCAACGGCCGCTGGTAATCGCCGAACGTGCCGGTCTGGTCCGCGACCACGATCTCCGCGGGGCGTCTTTCTCTCTCGACGATGATCTCGTCGCCGTCGTCGAACAGGACGTTGTGGTTCGAGTCGCACCTGCCGACGATCAGGTTCGGGGCGGCGGCCTGCCCGAGCAACGAAGCGAACTTGAGGGCGAACTCCGGGTCGCAAAGCCGCTGGCGAGGCATTTTGTCCGAGGCGATCCCCGGTATGTAGAGCCTCTCGAAGTACGGAGTCCAGATCATGTAGCCCGTCGGTCCCGTCCAGGGCCCGAAGTACCGTTCGCAGATCTTCCTGGCCGTGACCCGTTTCGGGATATTCATGCCCAGGTAGCGGCACGCGAACCGCCGATCGAGCACGTACTCGGTGTACTCGTCGGACCTGGACATGGCGTCGGGCTCGAAGCGCCCTTCATCGAGATGCTCGCGCACCCCCCATTTCTGAATGCGGATGATACTCACCGTCTCTCTGGGCAGGCCGCGCCGCTTCATCACCGCGAGGTAGACCTCCCGGCGCCCGCGGGTCCAACTCCGCCGCGACAGGGAGTTGACCACCTTGCCGATGTTCACGTAGTCCAGGTCTTCGTATTCGCGAACGAGGTTGTAGAGAAACTCGCGCGCGTTTTCCGCGCACGGGTCCTGCTGATCCTCCTCGAAAAGCTCGTCGAACGCCAGCTCCCCGTTGATCATCCGCCCTCCGGGAAGCCACTGAATCTGCATATAGAACTCGGCACTGAGCGACAACAGGACCTCTTCCTCGATCACCTCGGCATTTTCCGTCACCAGGACGGAGAACATGCGGTGTCGCCACTCGCCGTTTTCCAGATCGTCGTCCTGGAACTCCGCTGCGACCGCGTCTCGAAAACGAGAGCAGAGCCCTTCGTACACCGCGAGCAACTCGGCACGGCTCATCGAAGCGAAGTCGCACGGTTCGAACGCCGCCCCCGAAAACGACTCGTCGGCCATGTAGAAGGCGATTTCGGGATTGCGCTGGGGATTCAGTTTGCGAGAAAACTCGCGAATCTCCTCCAGGTGGCGCCGAAGCTCGGTTTCGTCCAGTTCCGCCAGGCGGGCAAACTCGTGGCAGGTGAGCCAGCGGGTACCGGTCGTCGCATTGTAGTAATAGATTTCGCGGCCGCGAATTCCGCGTTTCGCCGCGAGGATCCGTTGTTTCATCTCGTCTCGCGACGTGGGAAGGCGGGCCATCCGCCAGCACTCACCGCGGCGTTTGAGGGCATCGCGGACGAGAGGGTTGAGCACGTTGAGGAACTTGATGCACTGTTTCGATACGAGTTTCTGCAGGAGCCTGTCCGCCCGGAATGCCAACGGCATGTTCTGCGGATCCGGGCGGAGTTGGATGGCGCCATGCTCGATGACGCCGGCCACGGCATCCTCGCGAACCTCCTGCTCTTCCTCGGGAGTCAGCGCCGGACGCCCTTGCGATTCGCGCTGCCGGTTGAGCCACTCGATGCACGCCTCGATCTGGAAGGCATGTGGCATGGGGTACGTGACGATGACGTCGAAGTAGGGAAAGACGGTAAGGGTTTGCGAGGTGAGTCTCCCATTGGAATCTCGGGTGAAGAGCGGATCTCCCAGTACTACTGGAGTGGACATGATGCCTCCTTGTCCTGTTCGCGAGAGAGGGGCAGAGATTGCTCGCACTTCCAACGCCTGGCGGTGTTGAGGGCATCCTCGCAGAGCAGCTTTCTCCTTGCTGCGGGCGATTTGGTGGGGGAGGCCCTAAAAAAACGCGGACAGGCACTTCGCCAGGACGCAAATTCTGCGCGCTTTTCAGGTGTTTGGCTCGGAGCCAGTCCCTTTTTGTCCGGGCCTCTTCGTGGATTCGTCGCAAGCGCCGCCCAAACGCTCTGGTCTCTTCTGCCGGGCGTCGGAATCTGCGGGAACCGTCCCAAGGGTGGCTCGTGGTCGGTCGACCTTCGTTCGGCATCGTGCCGGTAACGCGGCCAGCACCAGGACGGACGCCGCGATCATAACACGGCGCTGCGAATCGAGCAATTTCCTCGATCGGGTCACTGAGCCAGCCCTGCAAGTATTGCACTCGGTGGCGGCACACGCCTAATCCCACCTGACCGCCCATTGGCGGGTGGCTCTGCTTGCCAGGCTGCAAAAGTGTGGCACTACGACTAGCCCGGATTATTCGCGACCCCGGAGTTCTCCCGGCAGACTGCGCGATACTAACCCGATGCGCAAGCGAGGGCCGCACAACGAGTTGCCCTCGCTTGCGCATCGGGTTAGGATGGGCTCGTGATTAAACCGGGCTAGGCGACAAACATCTTCGGCCTGGCTACTCCCTCTTTCGTAGCGTATCAAGAACCGCCTTGAGTTGCTCGCCGTTGAGCCGTCGTTTGACGAGATCACACCATTGCTCCAATCGCTCGTCCGAAAATCCAGCCAGTCTCAATTTGCCTCGCAGGTAGTTGAGAGTCACATCCGCCGACTCCGGCTCGTCGGGCTTTACGTCGTCCCTGATCGTGGACACCTTTTCTCTCTTCCAGTGCCAATTTGCAAAGGAGAGGCTGTCCGAAATCCTCACCACGGCGTACATGTCCATCACCTCGTCGACGGTCGGCATCCGGACCTCGGGCTCATTCTCTTTCCACGCGGCGGCAAAATTGGGGTAGTCCTCCAAAAATGATTTGAACCGCTCGGGGCTGTCGTGGCACTGCAGCAAGATTACCGCCACGTCGAGCAAGTGAGCCTTGTTCTGTTGCACGTAACTTTCCCCTCGCGTCTGGAGGAATTTAACCGCCGAAGTCACATCATCGTTGAACAAGGCGGGGGCTTTGTCTGTCGCGCGATTCCGCCGATCCGCTTCGCGATCTCGCAGAGCCAGCAACTGGTCGAGCACAAGCGTATCCAAGTGACGCCGGTTCAGCTTCGTAACGTTATGGAGATCCCGAAGAACCGCTTGTTCCCGGTCCTCGGCCGCAGGATCCAGGCACCCGCCGAAATCGTGAAACAAGAGCACGGGCCAGAGAATCCAGTTGCAGAATTCCAGCGGCAGGTTCAAGGCACCCTCGGCCGGTATTCCAGCGGCCGAGATTCCGACAAGAGCTCGCCCGATTGCGCAAACGTGCACCAAATGTTCGACCAACTTCGGGTCCTCGTCTTGCCTCTTGACCAGGACCGCCAAACTCCCCTCGTCGATTTCCGGCGATACCGCGGATTCACGCCGTACCGAAAGACGCTCCTCGGAACGGTACAAGACGACCTCAGGACTGTCGAGAACGACGATCAGTCCGGTACAGCCGCCAAGACATCGGCTCCCCGGCGAATTGAAGATATATTGGTTGGCCGCTGCGCGACGGGCGTTTCTGCCTCCTTCGAAAAAGGCCTCCAGATCGTGCGACGCGCTGAGGCTGTCGTAGAACGCCTGGAAAGAAGAGATCCTGTCCAAAGGCATCACAAGGGCGGAGTTCGTCGTGGCACTGTCGATAATCAGTTGATGGTGAAGACCGTAAACATCCACTCTTCGGCGGTCGGTGATAATCACGTTGCCGGAGGCGCACAACAGGCGGACGTTGTCTTCGTGGCCGTCCGGCCCTGTCCCGAGAACGACGTTGCCGTGCCTTGCACACGGTCTGCCCCGGAAGAAATTGAGCAAGTTCTTTCCCGGCACCCCGAAATCATCGAAACGAATCGACGGGTGAAGGGCCGCCAAGCTGAGGCGTCCGGGAGTCGCCGCGGCGAGCAAGTCCCGGTCCAGATCGCGGCCCGACGCGGACTGAAGAACTTCCTTCCAGGTCGCGCCCAAGGCCACCAGCGTACCGCAATCCCAGGCCCAGTTCGCGTCGTCGTCGTTCGCGTGGCCGTCACCCCACGGCGGAGCCTCCGGCTTGGCGAGGAACGTCGTCACGCGCGAGCAGCCCAGAGGGGTTTGCGGCTCTCTCTCGTACGATACATGGCCAAATCGAGGATCGTGGCCCGAGACGGGCGCCCCCAAGAGAACAATCGTCTTGCCCTCTGAGCCCCCTTCGCGCCCCACGGCAAGCAACGCGCGTCGGATCACTTCGCAGGGGGCGTCCCACGGGTCGAATACGTCGTCCGCAAGCGAAACCAGGACGATGCGAGCGCCGAAGCGAGTGTCCTTGGGCCCGTCCTCGGGCTCGGACATCCGCTGGATGCCGACTCGGAGCGCCGGGAGAGCACCTTCGCCGGCCTGATCGACATCCGACAGGACATGGTCGGAAGGCACACCCTCACGCATGCAGAGCTTCAGGGCGTTGCGGCGCACCTCGCCGGAACAGGGCGTAACCGACGCCCCGGCCTATTAGCTCGCGAGCGCGATAGGCTGGTAGTTGCATAGAAGAGCACGATTTGGGTGAATGTTACACAGTTCTCGAGCCATACGATCTTGGTGAAAGTGATCCCAGTAGGAAGATTGATAGACCGCTCGGACGTGAAGCATCGGCTGGGCACCTGCCAATCGCCATCGCATCCCGCTCCGCTCCATGCGGTCCTTTACCAAGTGGCGGCAAGCTCCTTCGATGACACCGGTGGCGATTGGGTAGCCCGCCGCCAAGTATTCGTCATAACGCATCCGATTGGCGTGTTTCTCGAAGTAGCCGCACACCGTGGCGATTTCCGCGAGCTTCTTGCCCTTGATGCCCCGCTTGGTGGCCATTTGCCGCAACCCCGCCACAACGCCGCGCACCTCACCTTGGAGAATCCGCAGCAAACGACCGCGGGCGAACACCTCCTGGTGCTCCTTATGCGGATCAAACACCTTGGCCGCCCGCCAGACGTAACTGGATACGTGCAGGATATCCAGGATGTCGATGATCTCTTCCGGCGGCACTTCCAGACACGAATCCGCAGCGTTCCACAAGCTGGCTTGGCCGTCCATCAGTCGCAGAACCTTCTGGCTCGGCCGACGGCGGAGATCGATCTGTTTGTTTGCCCAACAAAAGGCTTCCATCGTGCCGTTGTATTCCCACAACTCCCCGTCCGGCTCCTCGCGTACCCTGGTAAACTGTGCCGTGACGTGTTTGAACTGCGGTTGCGGGCGATTCTTCGGCCGCGGTCCGGTATCGTCGCGAAACAACGCCGCCACGATTTGCTCCGGGGTCCGCACGTAGCGGTCGATCGTGTAGACGCAGGCCAACGTCGCCATGCGGCGATTGCCCGGTCGCTCGCTCTTCTCGAAGGCAGGCACACGCTGCGCATCCTCCTTGACCAGCGGCACCCCCTTGCCATCGGCCGTAAACACCAGCAACTCGCCTTCTTCCTTGGCGGGAGGCGTGGGAAGCTGGTCGAGGAACGCCTCTGCCTGTTCTCCCATGCGTTGATTGATGCGTTCCAGAGTATCCACGGAAACCTCTTGTCGCAGCACCGTCGCCAGCCCTTGCGCAGCTTGCCCAAATGCCTGATCCACGCAGAAGTACTGCGAGAATTCCTCGAAAAAATACGAGCACTTGCCCCGCGGCAAACTCAGCCGCGCGTCGACCGGACGGAGTTCAATCGCTTCGTGGGTTCCCGCCGCATACACATAGGCTCGGATCGTATGCTCGCCGAACACCGTCCGCAACGGCCGCTCTACCAGTTCGTCGCTCCGCTTGAGTCGCCGGCCCTCCGCAGTGCTCACGTTGGGGCCGAGATCTCCATCGCCTTGCAGTATGAGGAATTGTTCGACCGCAGCATGGCCGATTTGCAGGACACGCTCGAAGGTGGTTTTTTCCACCTCATACAGCGATTTCCCATTCCGGGCCGCTTCTCGAACCGATGCCTCCAACTCCCTCGCCAACTCAACCAACGATTTGCCCTTGATCCCGTCCTGCCGATTGACCATGCTCATTGTGCGGCCTCCATGCCAGGGTGATTTACATGACACTGCCCCAGCATGACACAGAGGCCGTTTCTCGTTTAGCTCAATTCCGGCACCTTACCCAACTTAACGGAAGCAGCCGCCGGAACACCGGTTACGCCCGCCGGAACACAGCACGTAGACGTTTTCCGCAGGGATCAGCCGGGAACGCGTGTAGCGTTGCAGTGTTTCTTCGAGGAGACTCCGGTTTCCCAGCATGGCCGATGACAGCGGCTTGGGAACTCGCGTGCAGGACAACGGCCAGAGCCGCGTGCCTCGCCCGCCCGCCAGCACGATGACCCTGGCGTCGTGCGCCAACCGGCTGACCTGATACGTTATCAAGGCATCGATCGCGTACATGCCGGGCCAGTAACTCCGCGTTTTGCAGCGTGGGAAATCGTTGTTGCCGGAATCCAGGAAACCGAAGGGAAATACCCCCGACCCGTTCTCGAGCCGCATGAGGAAGTGAACAAGTCGGTCGACTTTCGGCCGATATTCGCGATCTTCTTCGGCGAGCCCGAGTTTCGCGGCGACAAGAAGCACTTGCCCCAGGGCGTCCGTCCGGTAATTCTGACCGGCCGGCCCGACCGGCATGCCGTCTCGAAAGCACTGTGCAATCGAACCGTCATCGCTCTGCAGATCCAGGCTCCATTCGACCATCAGTCTCGCGGCGTCCACATAGTGGGGCTGGTTGAGCAATTCCCCGACCCGCATCAAGCCTTCCGCCCCGTAGGCGAATGGATGCAACTCGGTCATTCCCGGCGAGGTCTCCAGGTCTCCCTCCGGATCCTGGAACCGCAGGATGGCGTCGCAGATCCTCAACGCGCAGTCCCGATACTTCCGGTTGCGGGTCAAGTGGTGCAATTCCGCCAAAGCTTCCGCCACCCGTGCATGATGCGGCCCAAACCGGCGAGACCATCGGTTTTCATCGGGCAACGGACGCTGTTCGCACAACGAATAGACCGCGGCGAGCGGGGCCTTATCATCGTCGCTCCTTTCTCGCATCAGAGTGTCGCAAATAAAGTCGCCGAGTTGGCGAGCTTCCGTCTTGAAGTTGTAGCGGCGCTCTCCTGTTGCACGGTCGGGCGAATCCAAGTGGCCCCAGCGTTTGGTCAAGTCGGTCAAGGCGATCAGACAAATCGCCGTGTCGAAGGCATAAACCTGCCTGCCCGAAAAAGAGGTCGTTTCGAGTTTCGCCCCCGCGTCTCGCGCGAAATAGTGACGCGTCAGGATGCCGCCGCCCTCCTTGTCCATCGCGCTGCCGACCAGCCATCGTGCTGCACCGGAGGCCTCGTGCAAGAACATCTCATCGCCCGTCAAGTCATAAAGGCGGATGGATTCTGAAATGAAGAACCCGGTCAACTCACTATAGAGGCATGCCGGAGTCTGGTCGTGCCGTTCGGGTTCCCTGATCGCCAGCGCCCCTGCCGGCGCGCCTGGGTCAGCCCTCCAGAGATAGGTTTCGCGATGCCTGAGGTACTCCTCCAACAGCAACTGGACGTCCACGTCCGGGCGCCAGCGAACCCAGTCCAGGCTATGGCGGATCTCGGCGGCCACTTCGCGAGGGCCCCTGAAGTCGTTCTCGAAAATGACCCGTGTGCCGGTGTGGCAGCGAAATTGAAAGGCTGCAGGGATCTTATTAGAGCCTTCGCGAAGGCGTACAAATCGAACGCGTTCCTTGTCCAACTTTTCCAGGGCAACGTCCACTTCGCCCTGCACCCAACGTGATTTCCCTGCGGCCTCCGAGAGAAAACAGATGAACGCCTGACTGTTCTCGATCTCTCGAATGAGTGTGTCGGGAATCAGCGGAGCGCTGCTGCAATCTTGCTCCAAATAATAGAACACGTTTCCGCAGAACCCGTGCTGAAGCTCACGCACTATGGGTTCGACCGATTCCCTGTTTTCCGTCGAGAACGAAACAAAAATCTGGTCCATCGCAGCGACCTCCCAGTTTCACAAGCCGTCGCCCTCGGCTGCCCCCTCCCAGGGGCTTCTGATAAACTGGCCCCATTGTGCCACGTCCTTCTGCCTGATGTAAAGCGCTATGGATCCGTCCATGGCCCTAACTTCGTCTGGTTTTGGTCCAGGCGGCCAAGTGGGGGATTCGGTCGGCGGCCATGCGTCGAGCCTCACGCGGCCGGCGGTGAAGGGGAAGCGGCCGCGTGTGAGACTTGAGGACAAAATACAGCGATTGCGGGTTGCGGTACGCGGCAGGGCGGTTAAGTTGAAGGTCGGTCGGGTAACCGTTCACAGGGCGGCTGGGGACTGGTCCATTTTTCGGCTAATCCATGCTTTTTGGTGTCAAAGACGTTGGCCGAAAACATGGACCTGTCCCCCTCTCTTCCGCCCTGTGAACGGTTACGTCGGTCGGGGGCTCGTCGAACGAAAGGCGGCCGAGCTATTTCGGCCGCCCGAAAGAGAATCGTTCTGCCCTCTTCACCAAGGAGCGACGCATATGAAACGCAGAGAACTGTTGAAACTGGCAGTGGCAGCCTGCAGCCTGCCAGCCGTGGTGCCGCGATCGGTCTTCGGGGCGGCTGCGCCCAGCAACCGGATCAACGTGGGCTTCATGGGGCTGGGCAATCAAAGCACGGTCGACCTGCCCGCCTTCCTCGCCCTGGACGACGTGCAGATCGTGGCGGTGTGCGACGTGAATCGCGGAAGCGACGGCTATCTGCCCAAGCAGTTTCGCGGGCGCGAGCCGGGGCAGAAAGAGGTGAACGAACACTATGCGGCCAAGGCCGGGGCGGGCCAATACCGGGGCTGCGACGCGTACGACGATTTCCGCGATGTCCTGGCGCGGCGCGACGTCGACGCGGTGGCCCTGGTCGTGCCCGACCACTGGCACGGCATCATGACGGTGATGGCGGCAGAGGCCGGCAAGGACATTTACTGCGAGAAGCCGATGTCGTTGACCATCGGCCAGGGGCGGCGGATGATCGAGGCGGTGCGCAAGCATAAACGGATCCTCCAGACCGGAAGCCAGTTCCGCTCCAGCCCGGCCAACCGCTTCGCCTGCGAACTGGTGCGCAACGGCCGGATCGGCGAGGTAAAGCGTGTTTTGACGTTCATCGCCCCGCAGAACGCGGAGGATCCCGGCCCGGGCTGGAAGCCGGATCCCGTGCCCGAGGAATTCGACTATGACATGTGGCTCGGGCCGGCGCCCCGGGCGCCCTATCACAAGGGCCGGTGCTTCTATCGGTTCCGCTTCAACCTCGACTACTCGGGCGGCCAGACCACAAACTTCGGCGCCCATAGCAACGATATTGCCCAGTGGGGCCTGGGCATGGACGCGACCGGGCCGGTCGAGTTCGAGGATCTGGGGTCGGAGTGGCCTCCCAAGGGCAGCCTTTACACGACGGCCACCAAGGTGCACTTCCGTGCCCGCTACGCCAACGGCGTGGAACTGGTCTGCGAGACTCGCGACCCGAAGATGGGCGCGCGGTTCGAAGGGACCGAGGGCTGGGTGCAGTTCGGCTTTGGCGGTCTGAAGACGCAGCCCGAGTCGTTGGCGACCACGGTGATCGGACCCAACGAGATTCACCTGCCGCGGAGCAACCCGGCGCGCGAGACGGACGTCTATGGGGAATACGTGCGCGATCAGGTGCGGAATTTCATCGAGGCGGTCAAAACACGGCGCGACCCGATCAGCCCGGCGGAGATCGGCCACCGCACGGCGAGCGTCTGCCACCTGGGCAACATCGCGATGCTCTTGAAGCGCAAGATCCGCTGGGACCCGGACCGCGAGCAGATCCTAGGCGACGACGAGGCCAACGCGATGCTCAGCCGGCCGATGCGTGCGCCATGGCATATGTGACGGAAGGCAATCGACACGGCGAGGCTATCCGGAAAACGGGGACAGGCATCCTACATCTTGTACGGTTTCCGTCTCGAATATACAACATCCGGGAGCCAGTCCCCGTTTCCGGATCGACACTGCGAGGTACCAGACATGATTCCTACCCTCTTTTCGGTCAGCTACGCCGGGCTGTGGGGCCAGTGCCGGCTCGATTTGAACGGCTTCCTGGCCAAGGCTGCCGCGCTGGGCTACCCGGCCGTGGAGTTGATGGGCAAACGGCCCCACTTGTCGGTGCTCGACGTGGATGAGCGCGGCGCCGATGAACTGCGCGAGAAGGCCGCGGCGGCCGGTGTTCAGATCGCCACCGTGGCCGCGTACACCAATTTCACCTTGGCCCAGGGGACGGAGCTGCCGGCCGTCGAGGTGCAAGTGGCCTACGTGCGCCAACTCGCCCGGCTGGCTCGCCGGCTGGACGCCAAGATCGTGCGGGTCTTCACCGGCTACGTGACCGATAGGGATTCGTTCCAGCGGGATTGGGACGTATGCGTGCGGGGGTTGCGCGAGTGCGCGGCCGCGGCGGCCGACTCCGGGGTTATTCTCGGCGTGCAGAACCACCACGACGTGGGCGTGGGCGTCGATAGCTACCTGGAGTTGCTCGACGAGGTTGACCATCCCAACTGCCGGGCGATGTTCGATCCCTGGTCCCCGGCCCTGCACGGCGACGATCTGCGCGAGTGCGCCCGGCGAGTCGCGCCGCGCATGGTTCAGACGACGCTGGCCGACTACGTGCGATTGCCGCGCTACGCGTACGCCCCGGGACTGGTCAACTATGAGCGGCTGACGGACGCGGTGCGGGCCGTTCCGCTGGGCGAAGGGTTCTTGGACCTCGACGGGTTCTTTGCCGGCCTGCGAGAAGGCGGCTTCGACGGCTATGTGGCCTACGAAATGTGCTCGCCCCTGCGCGGCGGAGGTGGCGAAGAAAACCTCGACCGGGTCGCCCGGGCGAGCCGGGAGAAGATCCGCCGGCTTATCGGGTGAGATAGGCTTAGAAAACGTGCGTGCGATCACGCTCATTCGAAGGAGTAAAGCATGGACCCAGCAGATGTTTCCCGAAAACGCTCGCGGCGGCGGTTCTTGAAGGCGATGTTGACGTCGGCGGCGGCCGCGCCGCTGGTGCCGGCCCTGGCAGCGAGCCCGAAGTCGACCGACGTACAGGTTCGCTCCTGCGCCCTCTATTACTTACCGATTCAGTCGCGGATGCCGATCAAGTTCGGGCACCAGGTGCTTACGCACGTCACCTGCGCACGGGTTAAGGTGACGGTCGCCGATCGATCGGGTCGGGTGGCGGAAGGCTGGGGCGAGACGCCGCTGTCGGTCGAATGGGCCTGGCCGAGCCGGCTCACCTACGAGGCGCGCCATCAGTCGATGCGCCGCTTTTGCGAAAAGCTGGCCGCCGCATGGGCAGAGTTCCGCTCGATCGGCCACCCGATGGAGCTCGGCCACGACTTTCTAGAAAACGTTCTGCCGGGCCTCGTCGAGGAGCACAACCGTACGGAGGGCCTGGCCGAACCGATGCCGCGGCTGGCGTCGTTGGTGTGCGCGTCGGCCTTCGACCTGGCGGTGCACGACGCTTACGGCATGCTCCTCGGGCGGCCGACCTACGCCACCTACAACGCCGAGTTCATGAACCGCGATCTCGGCCACTACCTCGAGCCGGCGGAAGACGCGCGGGTGAGTTTTGCCGGCCGGTTTCCGCAGGAATTTCTGGCCTCACCGCGCCCGGACCGCATACCGGCCTGGCACCTGGTGGGCGGTCTGGACCCGATTCATCCGGACGACGTCACCGGCGCCGGCCCCGACGACGGCCATCCGGTCGCCCTGACCGACTGGATCCAGCGCGACGGCCTGACTTGCCTGAAAGTGAAGCTCCGCGGCAACGACGCGGCGTGGGACTACGATCGCCTGGTACGCGTCGGCTCGGTGGGCGATCGCCTGGGGGCGCTCTGGCTGTCGTCCGACTTCAACGGCACGGTCACGGAGCCGGCCTACGTGAACGAGATCCTCGATCGGCTCCGCGACACCGAGCCGCGGATCTACGGGATGCTGCTCTATGTGGAACAGCCGTTTCCGTCCGATCTGGAGGCGGACCTGATCGACGCGCACAGCGTGGCCGCGCGCAAGCCGCTGTTCATGGACGAAAGCGCCCACGATTGGCGCGTGGTAAGGTTCGGCCGGAAGTTGGGCTGGAGCGGCGTAGCGCTGAAGACCTGCAAGACACAAACCGGGGCGCTGTTGAGCTTGTGCTGGTCGCGGGTGCACGGCATGCCGCTGATGGTCCAGGATCTGGCCAATCCGATGCTGGCGCAGATCGGCCACGTGCAGTTAGCCGCCCACGTTGGAACAATCATGGGCGTGGAGACCAACGGCTCGCAGTTCTTTCCGGCGGCCTCGGAGCCGGAAGCCCGGGTGCATCCCGGGCTCTACCGCCGGCGGCAGGGGCAGGTCGATCTCTCCACGGTCCGCGGCCCGGGGCTCGGTTACCGCGTGGCCGAGATCCCCCGTCAGTTGCCGGAGCCCGCCGTGCAATTCGGGTCTTAGGCCAGACGCTGCGAACCGCACCGGGAGACTGGTTTCCCATTGCCGGAAGAGGCGAGAAGCATGAATGCGAGAAACACCCTCTGTCTTTTCTCCTGCATGATTGGGATGGCCCTCCGATCCGCTTTTGCGATAAGCGGCCCTTCACTGGTATTGAATCCGTCGACCTTCGTCTCACCATCAGGCATCTACTCGTTGGCGATCGATCCCACCGATTCCCACGGGCAGGGCCCGGCTGATTACCGCTTCACAAAGGCTTCGAAGCCCGTTTGGGCAAAGCGTCTCCCCTACACGCTCTGGGATGCCACCGTCGCGGATTCGGGACGAATCGCCGGCTATGCGTATATGTGCGGCTGGAACGCATTCGAAACCAGCGACAGCCCGGGCGAGTTCATCGTCGCGATGCTTTCGCCCGAGGGGAAGATCTTGAAGGAAGAGAGGCATGCCCGGCACTGGAGCCGCTTTCTTGATACACCTCCCAATCCGCTCGCAAGCGGCACGATTTTCGATTCCGCGAGCGAACGATTCGTCGTTCGCATCTTCGATCCGGACATCAATCGACGCATCGAGCGATGGTGGCTCTTTGACCTGAAAACCGCCAAACGGCTCGGCACACTGGAGCCGGGCCGGGCCATGCCGGACAGGAAAAGCGACGAAGCTCTTTTCATTCTCGCGGCGCGGGCGGTACCGGATACGTCGCTGGTCTTGATCCATTGGTGGAAATACACGGACGGCGATTGTGGCGGGGTCTTTACTCTGATCGATCTTGACGACGCCAAAGCACGGTCCGTCTGGACTCTCGCCCTCGATGGCGACTATTCCGTACCCGAAAACGAAGAAGCGGAAGACCGAATTCGGAATCGAATTCGAGCCGAGGGAGCGATTCTGGATTCGAACAAACCTGCGGCTTTCGCCATTCATGCCGTGAAGCAGAGCCAACGAATCGACTTCTCGGTCAAGCAGGCGCAGGATGGCGAGTGGCAGATCCGCGAGACAGCAAGGAGCCCATACCAGTTTCATTCCCCGGAGCTGAACCAAGAACCTCACCTTTTCCCCCAGGTGGCGTTGGACGAGGTGGCGGTTATTTCTCTGGGCGGTACGGCAAGACGGCAAGAAAGCCCGATTCGCGATGTCTGCGGCTTTCAATTCGATGAGGAAGGGAGAGTCTGTGTCCTGTCGTGGCGGGAGGAAGAGGATCTGCGCCTTCTCCGCGTTTCCCAGCAAGGCGGCCTTCTCAATGACCTTCGTGTACCGGTGCCGCAAATGCCTGAGACGGCGGAGGTACGTGGTCCGGCGAGCATCGGCGGCGCCCGATGCGTCGTCGCGGTATCGGATATCGAACCGGAGGGCAAGGCTCAATGTTTCGTCGCGGATTTTGATGCCAGAAGTGTCAAGAAGCTATCGCAGCTCCGCTGCCCTGCCATTGCCGCAATGGCCGGTTTCCCGGATGGCCGGTTCGCGGCTCTGACCGATCATCGAATGAAGTACAGCGGCGCGTTCGGGCTCCTGCTTTGCGACGCGAACAAAGGCCCTCTATGGCAGAAGGAGGATCAAGGTTATGCCGGCAAGCCGGAGGAATTGCTTGGTGCCGAGGACATCGCAAGGTACGGCAATGCCTCGATTGCAGTTCTGGACAACGTACGCAATGTGATTCAGCTTTTTGACGTCAAAGGCAGTTTTCTTCGAAGCGTCGATCTTGCGAAAGGCTGGAAACGCGAACCGAATTACCCGACGCACCTCGCGGAGGATTGCGACGGTGGATTTGTGGTTTACGACTTCGACGCCCCGAACCCCTTGGTTCGGATGGATTCTCACGGTGGTATCCGAAAGGAGTGCTCGCCCCGGTTTTCCGATGGCCTCCCCGTGGACGTTCAAGACGTCCAGCGCTCGCCCGACGGCCGGCTTTGGGTGAGCGACGGCGACGTTTTGCTGCGGCTCTCCGACGACGGCACCGTCGACAGAATTCTCGGCGAAGAGGCGGCGTCCGACGTGATCTACCAAGTGGAATGCGTGGCCGTAGATCCCAACGACTGTGTCTATCTGGGCGACCATCGCACCAAGACCGTTCATGTCTTCGACGCCGCTGGAAACAAGGTGGGCGTCTGTGTCCCCAATCCGGCAGATCTGCCGCAGGAGGGCTACATCGCTCATATCGCTGCCTCCGGAGACGGCCAGGTGTTCGTGGCGGTCGATCGCGAGGACGGTGCTTACCTCCGCTTCGACAGGCAATTCAATCCGGCTGGGATCGTGCAGATCGCTTTGGACACCGTGGCTCAGCAATGGCAATTCCAACCTGCCGGTCCCATGTGCTGGGTTGCCGGGTATGAAGAGGTGTTTCTGGTCAAGAACCTGCAGCAAGTCGTTCGAAAGATCAGCCGACGCCCGGATCGACATTGGCTGGAAGACGCGTCCTCGCTCGGCGTGGCGCCGGACGGATCCGTTGCCGTGCTCGCCAGAAGTCGATCGGGCGAAGTCTCGGTGAACACCTACGACCCCGCCGGCAATCCGCGGACAACCTTCCTCGGTCCCCGGCAGTGGGCGTGGTCCGCGCAGGTCGCCTATGACGGGCAGACAATCTTCGTCGTGGCCGACAGAGATCTGTACATCATCGGACCCGACAATCGTCGCATCGGCGTTTGCCGGTTGCCGCTGCCCCGTCCTGAAAACCGTTGGGACGGACCGTTCCTAGCCGCTGGCGGCACGCAACTGTGGTTCGTCGACCGCGAAACGGTCATGCTTCACAAGTTCACAGTCCCGCAATTCGATCAGCCGTCGGATGCGGGAGCCAGTCACGGTGGATCGACGAAGCCGTAGCCTCGTCATCAGACCCGGGTGCATCCCGGGCTCTACCGCCGGCGGCAGGGGCAAGTCGATCTCTCCACGGTCCGCGGCCTGGGGCTCGGTTACCGCGTGGCCGAGATCCCCCGTCAGTTGCCGGATCCCGCCGTGCAGTATGGGTCGTAAAGCGGTCACTTGGCGTGGTGCGGCGAAGTTTCGTAGTGGTGGCGGAGGAGATCCTGGCCGAAGTCGCCGTCGAACTGACGCCAGACGGTGTGGACGTGATTGGCGTCGTTCTGGGTGTTGTCGTATTCGAAAAGATAGTGCGGGGTCTGGATGCGGTAGTAATGGCCTTCGCCGGGCTCGAAGCTGCCCGCCCAGGCAAAGTGCATTCCGCGGCCCTCGACGATCGGGGCGCGCCGGGCGATCTCGTCGAGGACCGGCGTCCGGTAGTTCGTCGTGAATTGGCGGACGAGATCGAGAAGTGTCTCCTGCTGTTCGGCGTTGAGTCTCTCGAACGGGATTCCCTGCGGCGGCTGGAACCGGCTCTCGGCCACGCTGCGATCCGCGCCGGTGATAATGTCGCGAGGGGCTTTGTCGGAGATCACGGCCAGCTTTGTTTGCTCCGGCGTGAGGCTGCGCACGAGTTGTCGCGCGAGCTTCTGTTCCGCGGCGAGAGCCTCAAGCCCCTCCAAGGCTCCGCCCTTCACGATCGCCGGATTGCTGCCGAAGAAGGAGGGAGTGACGGAGAATCGCTTTCCTTCAACCAGAGTGACGTTGACCGAGAGGTGGTGGCCTTCGAAACTCCAGCCCCACGTGCCTTCGGCCGAAGGCTCTCCGAAGACCGCAACGTGGTACATCTCGGGATCGCGTCTGGCATTTCCGCCTTCCAGATCGCGGAGGATCGCCTCCAAGGCGATGATCGTCATCGCCTTGAGATAGCCGCGGTGGCTCAAGGCCGTGTTCAGCAACCCGTGGGCAAGGGCTCGCTGGTCGGCCGCCATCTCCTTGATCGGCAGCCCACGCCGGCCGCCCTGCGCCTGAAGCATCGAACTGGGGAAATAGTGCCAACTGGTGCGATTCTCGACGGCAAAGTCGCTGGACACTTGCTTGCGCTGGTCGACATCCAGCGAACGGAGAAAGCGATTGGCCGCTTCGGCCATTTCGGCGGAAACATCGTGTGCCCGGGCCGAAGCAGGCAGGAACGAGACGGCCGCCAGCGCGGCGGCCGAAATGGCTGCGAGGAACGGCAGCGGACATGCAAGTGCACATGACATCCTATTGTCTCTCTCTTGCGAGGGGGGTAGGTAGGTCGTTTGTCAATTCTACCGGGACGGCAAGATCGGCCTCCGGCGGCAGCCCGGCGTGGCCGTAGACGAGAAAGACAATACCGTTGCTCATACATCAGCCGGCAGCGCTGCATTGAATTCGCACGCCGGCGATGGGACTGGCAAGATGCCGCCATCCTTCCGCCTCCGGAACATTGGGGCGGCGGCCTGCCCGACGGTCCGCTCCCGCCCATGCCAAGCCAGTTCGATCCTCAAGGACGGCCGCACGCCTGGCCGATGCGCTACACGATCGCACATTGGGCGGCACTGATGACCGCGCCGGCACGATCGCCCAATACGTGCCGGGAGAAAAACCGAAGATGGTCATTTACACGGGCAGGGCTCAACTCACGGCGTCAATGCGCGCGGAACACAGCCCCAGCCCGCCTCCGCATGGCTGCGGAGAATGTAGGGCTCCGCCGGTCCATTCGGCCCGTTCATTTTCGTCGGGCTCGTGCAGTGGCTGCCGAAGTAGAGATTGTTTCGGGTATCCATCGAGGCGTTCTACTGGAAGCCGGGCTTGCCGAAGAGCTGCTGGACGAGCATGAGGCTGAGCGTTGCGCTCAGGTCGGCCTGACAGCCGGCGGCAATCCCCTCATCGCGCAGGCTCATGAAGCCCATGCACGGCGGCTGATCGAATAGACTCCCTCCTTGCGGTGCAACTGCCGGATATGGTCCGACAGCAGCACGCCCAGCGTGGCCAAAACGACGGCGGGGAGCTTTGTCTCCTCGATGATCCGAACGACGTGCTCCCAATGGCTTTTCTTGAACGGGATCAAGAGCAAGCCGTCCGGCGGCGACTGCTTCACGTCGGCGATGAAGCGGTTTACGCTCGCCGGTTCGTCCAGCGGCGTTTCCTCGATCGCCAGCCGCATGCCGAGCTTCTTCTCGGCCTGGCGGAGCTGCTCGGTGTACTGGACCTGCCGTCCCTCGGCGTCGAACCCGGATCCGGGCCAACTCCAGTAGCCCTCGGCGCGGAGCCGCTCCATCGGCGGATAGAGGAATGCGCCGCGAACCATCAATCAGTTTGGTGTCCCCCGCCCGGCCTCCTCGGCGAGTTCGCGAACAGTGCCCAGCACCACCTCCTCAACTTCCGGGGCAAAGAACCCCGCTTTGCTTTGCAAGTCTCTGCCCCAAATCCAAAGGGTGATCCCGATCGCCTCATGTCCGCCCTCGCGCACTACTTGGGCGGTCGGGAGGTAACCGAAACAGTCGTTGTTGAACCCCGCAACCCAAAGGTCGTCTCGGCCGAGCGTCTCACGCACGAGTGAGACGTAGTCGGCCACCGGTTCGGCGGGCAGAGCGATCAAGGTCAGGTCGCTGCCGAACTGCCAGACGGCGAACGGTGCGCGGTACGTGGTGGGTAGCGTCTCCACGGCGAGCATATGACGGGCCATGACTGCCTCGGCAGATGGCAGCGTTGCGCGTGTTTCGAGTTGCGGCCTGGTCAAGGATTGCAGTGGCAGGGCGACCTCACGATACGTTGTAACCAGATCGCCTCGGATCGGCTTCAGCGGCGTTGCAAGCACACGGAGCACTTCACTGCCGAGGGTGTGCCCGTGCCGGCGGGCTATTTCCATCGAGCCCCGCGGCGAAGGATTGGCGTCGGCTCCGCAGCCGCTCATGAACATGGCCTGCACGCCGGGATGGTGCTCTCCAATATACTCCTGAGCGAACCCGGCATAGTCGCCCGCGATCACGTTATCGCGGCCGGTCAGTGATGTGTTGTGACAGGCGCAGCCGAACAACACCGCCCTCAGCTTCCCGTCGGGCGCGTCGATGCGCAGAACCGGCACGGAACGGTCAGTTGGTCCCTCCGGGTTGTCGCGCATCACAATGCGGCCGTCTTGCGGCAGCCGGCGGTTGGTTGGGAAGTCTACCCGTCCCACGCCCCAGGCGAATCGTGCAGGTTCGAGCCCGTTAAGAGCGCTGCAAACCAATTCGACAAGCTTTCTACGCAGCTCACGCGTGTAGGCGATCGTCTCGCGAGTGTCATCCGGCGTTAGAGGCGCGTGTGCCACTGGATTTGCATCTTGCCAGGGATCGAGGCTGACCAACGGCGCGGTGTGGGTGTGCGAGGCGTTGAACAGCAAGCGGCTGCGGTCCAGCCCGGCCTTTTCCCGAACTCGCCGGCAAACCTCGTCGGTAACCACCGCGGCCTGCCAGCCGACCAGGTCCGCCGTGACGATCACCGCCCTATGGCCCAGGTGGTCTTCTATCGCCAGGGCCTTGGCATAGATATCCCGGGCGACAGACTCGAAGGGTCCCGTCCGATCGCCATAACCGAGCAGCACGACCGGACGTGAAGGCGTGATCTTTACCTGCGATAACCCAACCTTCCAAGGTGCGGCCGATGAAATCGCGGCCGCGCAAAGCAATACCGCCACGACAAGAGTCTGAACCTGGCGTGCTCGTGCCGTCATCTGCTATTCCCTCCGTTGTCTTTGCTCAAGTGCTCAAGGACCGCTCTCAGCAGCCAGCGCTCTGGGGCAGTGTCGGGCATCATAGCCGATGGGATTTCAAGCCGCCAGCGAATCGCCTCCGCGAAACCCTCTAGCGAACCTTCTGGTGCGCATCGCGCAACGTCGACCGGAACAGCAGGAAGTGAAGCCTAACGACGAGGCGCAGATCACGCTGCCGCAAGCCGTACCGGTTCTTGCGTCGGCTGCGTGGGAAGATACTCCGGCACCGTCTCCTTGAGGCAGTGGATCACCTGCTCAGCCTCCGCTTCGGCGAGCCTTTCCAGGTCTCGAATGGCCGACGCGACCGTGTCCGCATCGCGATACCTGCGATCGGCGACCATGATCTTTGGATGCCGGGTCGGTAAGTGTTTTTCGCCGAGGGCGTGCAGTTCCTCGTAGAGCTTCTCGCCGGGCCGCAGGCCAACGACCTTGATTTCGATGTCTTCGCCGACCGTCAGCCCCGACAGCCGGATCATATCGGCGGCCAGGTCCATGATCCGCACCGGCGCCCCCATGTCGAGCACGAGAATCTCGCCGCCGTTGCCGATGATCCCCGCCTGGATGACCAGGCGGGCGGCTTCGGGGATCGTCATGAAGTAGCGCTGCATCCGCTCGTCGGTCACCGTGACGGGACCCCCGTCGAGGATCTGCTTGCGAAAGACCTGGACGACACTTCCGGCGGAGTCCAGCACGTTGCCGAATCGGACAGTGACAAACCGGCAGGACGACAGCCCGGTGAGCGACTGGACGTACATCTCCGCCACCCGTTTGCAGGCGCCCATCACGCTGGTCGGGTTGATCGCCTTGTCGGTAGAGATCATTACGAAGGAGTCGACCTCGTTGTCCATGGCCAGGTCGGCCAGACCCTTGGTGGCCATTATGATGTTTTTGACCGCCTCGCCCGGATGGGATTCCATGAGGGGCACGTGTTTGTACGCGGCGGCATGAAAGATGATCCGCGGACGGTGGCGCTCGAGAAGTCTCGCCATGTGGCATTGGTCGAGAATGTCGGCAACGCAGACCTCCAGCGGGGCGCCCGGGGCCAGTTGGCGCAGCTCCCGCTCCAGGAAGAATTGGCCTGTCTCCGACCGGTCGACGAGCACCAGGCGGTTCGGTGAAAAACTGAGCAACTGCCGGCAGATCTCCGAGCCGATGCTGCCCGCGCTGCCGGTGACCAGCAGGACCCGCCCGTCGATCCACTGGCGGAGGTTGTCCATTTCCAGTTTGACGGGGTCGCGCCGCAGCAAGTCGTTGATCGACACGGGTTGCGGCTGGATGGCGACACTGCCGCGGATAAGCTGCTCGTAGCTCGGCAAGACCCGAACCTGCACTCCATGCTGTGGCGCCTGGTCTACCAACTCGCGGATCTGCCTGCCGGAGAGGCCGTCGCCGACGACGAGCAACTCGCGAACGCCGTGGCTCTCGGCCAGTTCGAAGGTCCGATCCGGACCGCCGAGGACGGGGACGCCGCCGATGCGCGAGCCGAACCGGCGTGCATCGTTGTCCAGAAAACCCATGACGTGGTAGGTGAGTTGCCCGTTCCGGATGATCGCGCGCAAGAGCGACTCTCCTCCTTCGCCGGCGCCGATGATGAAAGCCGGCACCTTTTCCGCGGAGAGAAGCAACAGCCGGCCCCGCTCCAGCACCAGCCGCACGGCCGCCCTGGCACCGCCGACCGCGACGATCGTGGCGCCCCAGTCCAACAGGTGAATGCTGCGGGCGATGGTATGCCACGGATCCGTGAAGCGGTCGATGATGATGCTTAAGAGGAGAGCTACGGTCGACGCCTTGACCAAGGCAAGCAGGTCGTAGAAGGTGAGAAGCCGCCCCCAACCTTGCACGGCACGGAACCAGGCAAACGTCAGGAGTTTCAGGCAGATCACCCAAACCACCGTCGCGTAGAAATTCCCAATATCGCGCGGCTCGATCAGACCTTCGAAACGCAGCCAATAGGCAAAGTAGTACGTGCCGGCGAACATCGGAACGAGCGCGGCCATCGACAGGAATTGGCGCCAGCCCACGGTCAGGCGTTCCGACACGAAGGCGGCCGCACGCGAGCATGTTCGCGTTGCTCGGATGGCCTTTCTGCCGCGGATCGGTGCTAGCACGTCTGTTTCTCCACCATCGGGCGTCTCATCGCAGGAACTGTGCCGGCGAGGCGGCGTCCGCCTCGTGTGCGATATGTTGCTTGACGACTTCGGTCAGTTTTCGCTGCAGCCGGGGGTTGTCGGGGTCGCGGCTGCAGCACCACTCGAAGTGTCGCCGGGCTTCTTCGTACTGCCCGTGCTGCGCAAGGAACATCGCCAGGCGATACCGGATCTGGTAGGCATTCGGCGCCGCGCGGACCGCGCGTTGGCCGCACTCGCAGGCCCGCGGAATATCGTCGAGCCGGGCGTAGAGGTTCTGGGCCTTGAGCCAGACGAAGGCGGCCTGGCCCGAGTTGACCGGCTCGATCCTCTCCGCTTCCGCTTGGGCTACCGGCGCGAAATGCTGGTAGAGAAGGCCCAACTCCTCGGGTTGTGCCACTTCCGAGTAGCGTTTTTCGAGCAGCCGGAAGCCGTCGAAGTCCGGCTGGAAGTACTCGAGGAGAAACTGGAGCTCTTCCTGTCGCGATTCCGGCGGGGCCTGACCCGCGAGCCATCCGATGATCTCCTGTTTGTGTCCGGACCCGGCGTGGAAAGATCGGCGAAGAAAGTCGAGCCCCTTATCGAACTCGCCCGCGAGGCAGGCCTCTCTGCCGGCATAGAAGAGCACGGTCGGATCATGCGGTTGGAGCGAAAGGGCCTGGTCGACGTAGGCGGTCTTCGTGGCGGCGGTTCCTCCTTCAAGAAAGCAGAGGTCGCCCAGGTACAGGTAACCCTCGCCGATCATCGGGCACAGCGCCAACGCGCGGTGCGTGTGGGAGAGAGCGAGGTCGAGATAGCGGCAATGCTCTCCGAATGCGCGAGACATCCACGCGCCGAGCGCCTCGGGAGTGTCCAGGGGATTTGCGTCGTTGTCGCGGGCGGCGAATGCCGCTTCGCGTATCTGCGCCAGCGGCATGACGTTCGGACACTGCTGCTGCAAGCGGTGGAACCGGCGCAGGTAGATGCTTGCCAGCGACAGGTGAGCCCGGGCGAATGCCGGGTCCCAGCGGATGACTTCCTGCAAGTCGGAGATCATCCGCTCATCCATCGGTTCGGAATCGACCGCCTGGGCGGCCGGCCGCTCGCCGTCGGTCGCCTCGAATTCGTCGGCGAGCGACAACTCGGTATCGTCGGGCGTAAGCTCCATCAGGAGATAACGGGCCCAGTGCTGTTCGGCCGCAACCGGGCCGATCCGACCGTTCAACATCCAGCCGCCCAGGACGACGAGGCCCAGTGCGGCGAACGCCAGGGCGAAGCGGGGCACGGGAATCGTGAAGGATCGCCCGTCGGCCTTTTGCGAACTGATCTGCGACAGCCGGCAAGCCGACGCGGCCAGGATGCCGACGATCACCGTGCAGGCCGGACAGTACCAATTGAAGTCGACCGCGCTGTGCAACAGACTCGCGGTAAGCCCGGCGGTCGCCGCTCCGACGCAGACGAGCGCGCGGCTGTCCGGCGCCCTGCGCAAACCGTTGAAACACCAATATCCGATGGTCCCGACGACCAGGACCAGCAGTACGACTCCGGGGACCCCGGTTTCGAACAGGATCTGCAACGAACTGTTTTCGGCATGGGTGTAGTAGTTCGGCCCCCGCGGTTCGTCCAGGTAGCGCGGATAGACGTCGCGCAGGCTGCCCACCCCCGCTCCCATGACGGCGAAGTCGGGCATCGCTTTCATGACCGCGGTCCAGATCGTGCGCCGAGCCGCTCCGTGGTCGATCGTGTCGAAAGAATAGCTGTCGACGTCGGAGAACCGGCGAGCGACTCTTTCGGAGCCGAAAATCATCAGCGACGCCCCCACCAGCAACGCCACGGCAGCCAGTCCGAGGAGGAATCGCATCCCCAGCGCCGAGGCGCGGACGCAGATCGCCGCGCCGAGCACGGCGGCGACGAGCATCGCGGCGATTCCACCTCGCGACAGCGAGAGAAGCCCGGCGAATAGCACGATCCCCAGTCCGACGATTGCGGCGGCGGCAGCGAACTCCTTCAAGGAGGTCTCGCCCGAGGCACGAAAACGGCCGTTGCGGGACCGGGGCTGCTTGCCGATCGCGTGCTGAATCCACCAGATCACCGGGCCGATTCCCAACGCCAGGAAATCGGCGAAGTGGTTGCGGCTGACAAAGCTCCCCGTGGCAACGATGTCGGTCGTGACGTAAGGATGACGGTAGAACCAGAAGAATTTCCCGTTGCTGGTGAGCAGTTGCACGATGGCGAAGGTCGCCATGATACAGGCCGACAGGGCGGTCCACCGCAGCAGCCGTTCCACGTCTTCGACGTGGGCGATCCGCTGAACGGTGACCAGGAAGATGAGGCAGTAGGCAAGAAGTGTCATCAGGCCGGCTTGCGTCGCCGCGGGAGCGAGGGAGATGCACGGCCAGATGCCGAGCCGGACGCCTGCCTCGGCCTGCGAAGACCAAAGGGGAAGGATCCGGCCGGTGTGCGGAGCCAGGCGTTCGACCAACGGCTGTGGAAGCGGGACCACCTGTAGCACGAGCAGGGCGATGCCGGCAAGAAAGACCCATTCCAGCGAACATCGTCGCCAGAAGGCCGCGCCTCGCATGTGTTGCCGGACGATCCACGCCAGGCTGATTCCGACGGCGAGGACCGAGAGAAGGAGGACCCCGACGGCTTGCCGGCCTCCCATCACCAGCGGCAGCAGGAAGATGCACGCGGCAAGTCCGCCATCGACGATCCGCAGCAGCGCATCGGGCGCGGTCGGCTGGTGGTGCCGATGTTGTCGGCGATGGTGGTCGCGCCGACCGCCGACGGGGGCTTCGGATGTCTGGTTCATGGTTTCCGCCCTATCGGAAGGCATGGTTGCTCGTTCAGGCAACGCGCCGCGGAACAATCCCGCCCGGATGGTCGTCTTTGACATAGGAAACAAAGTTGTCCTCGGGCAGGTCGCCATCGACCGGGAGCCCGTCGTCGCACTGCTGTTGGGTGGTCTCGTTCGGCGTGTAGTCGTAATGGTAAGCGCCGTTGTATCCGTAGTAGTACGAATTGCCCGCATCGACGCGGTTCACCACGACGCCGAAGACCGGGATTTTCAGCAGCGTAAAGCTCTTGACCGTGCGGATGAGCACTCGGCGATGGTTCTTGGCGGGTTGCACGACGAGCACGACGCCGTCGACCAGGCGGCCAATGACGGCCGTGTCGCTCGCCGCGAGCGCAGGAGGACTGTCGACGAGCACGTGGTCGTAGACGACCTCCGCCCACGCCAGCAGCTCGGCGAACCGGGGGCTTGCCAGCAATTCGGCGGGATTGGTCGGCCGTGGCCCCGACGGGAGAATGTCGAGGCCCGGCAATTCCGTGGCTCGAATGTGTTGGGCAGCCATCGTCGCCACCGGCTCCTGCCCGTGGAGGACACCCGTCAGGCCATCGACTCCGCGCATATCGAGCATGGCCGTCAGCCCGGGACGGCGGAGGTCGGCGTCGATCAGGAGTGTCTTCTTCCGGGATTGGGCCAGTGCGGCGGCGAGATTCGCCAGCACGGTGGTTTTGCCGTCTCCGGGCTCTGAGCTCGAGACGACGATCTTGCGGTTTTCCTGGTTCGATAGGAGCAGAGCGGTGCGGAGCGTGCGGAACGCCTCGCTTTCCATCGCCTCGGGCTCCACCACGATCTGGAGCGATTGCACTCCGACGGCGTCGGCCGGCGGCAACTGCTGGACCATGGCTAAGGCGGGGACGCCGAGGATCGCCTGCATCTCTTCAAGCGACCGGAAATGGTCGTCGAGCACGTCGAGCAGGTAAACGATCAACAGGGCGACGGCCATCCCGGCGGTCAGACAGAGGACGAAGGTGGTCAGCAACTTGGGCGAGACGGGACTCTTGCGGACCACCGGCTCGTCGACGACCGAGGTCCGCACGTCCAAACCGCCCTCGTGCTTCATGTCCAGTCCGGCGATCCGGTTCAACAGAACGTCGTGCAATCCGCGGAGCCAGTTCAGGTCGTGTTCGAGAATCTGAACCTGGGACAACTGATCGTTCATGGCAACCGCCTCGGCCTGAGCCTGGTCGAACTGCGCGGCCAGGGAGGATTCGAGCCGGCGGGCCTGGGTCGCCTTCTGTCTGAGGAGGTTGATCAACAGCGTTCCCATGTGGGAGTTGTCGAGGCGCGCGAGCCGCTCGCGAACCCGGTCCTGGTAGCCCGCCAGTTGCTGTTTTGCAAGCTCGGCCTTCTCCACGATCGCACGAACTTCGGGATGATTCGGGCCGAGGCGAATCTGCAACTGCTTGAGTTCCGCTTCGGCGTCGAAGAGAGATTGCTGCAGATGGCTCTGCGTTTGGGCGTCTTCTTGCGTGAATCCGAGGGTGGCCAGAAGGACTTTTTCGCCCACCGCGGTGGCCACGGCAAGCACGTACTGCTGCAGGTCCTCGCCGTTGCGGACGGCGGATTCGAGTGAGGCGAGCGCTGCTTCGAGCTCGATGCGTGCCGTCCAGGCCTTGGTCAGATCGTCGTTCAGCGACACGGCGCGCTGCGCGAGAGGGTGGAGCACCTTGCTGTCGACGGGAATACCCATGTCGCCCAGCACGCGCCGGGCGGCGAGATACTCGTTATTCTTTTTCGCCAACTGTTCCGACAATTGGCTCTTTTCCCGGTCAAGGATCTGAATAATCTCGCCGGCCGTGCTCTTGTAGGTTTCGTCGGTGAAAGTCTGGTAGGCGCGAACGACCGCATCGACGACCGCCACGGCGGCATTGGGGTCTTTCGAGGTGTATCCCACCTTGATAATGTTCGTGTTGCGGACCGCGCGGACGCTGAGGTTCGACCGCAGGACGTTGGCCCAGTTTTCCCTCGGCACGCCCGCCAGGTCGATGCGATCCTGCGGCTGCAGAAGCGCCAGCGCGCCGTCGATGACCTTCCGGCTGACGATGAGGCTCTCGTAGGTCGGCAGCACGGTCTTCTCGAGGCTTTTCTGGGTCGCGGTCGGCGACCATGTTTCATTGCCGACCTGGAGCACGAGCAGTCCGGCCTCGGCCGAGTAATAGCGCGTTGCGGTGGCGTAGTAGAGCGCCCCAAGGAGGATTGCGACGGCGAGGCAGACAATGACGATGTTCTTGCGATGCCGCACGGCGATCGCAAACTGCACCAGCGAATGGACGAAGTGGGTCGACGCCCCTTCGTCGTTTTCCGCTTCCACGGCGGGGGATTCCAGCATTGCGCCCTCTTGGATTCTAGAACACTGCCAACGAACCGCCGACCGCAAAGCGGACGACGCTGCGAACCGCGTCCCAGGCTATGCTGACGGGAGTTTCTTCCAGGCTGACGAGATCGCCGGGAGCGAGTCGGATGTTGTATGCGGGCTCGTCCTTCGCGCGGCGGACGCTGCTGGAGATCCGGACCATCCCTTCCTGCCCGGGCACGCGGCGGAGGATCAGCACCTGGTCGGCCATGATCGAGGACACCCCGCCCGACATCGCCACGGCGTCCAGCAGATACAGATCCGTGTCGCGAGGCATCTGGTGCTGACCGGGATTATTGACCAGCCCGAACACGTGGACCGTGCGGGTGGGCTGCGGCGGGACCATCACGACGTCGCCGTCGTTCAGGTCGTAGGCGACGTTGCCCTCTTCCGATGCGCTGACCAGATTGATCTTGATCGTCTTGAACGGGCGCGCGGTGCTTTGTTCAAAGGAGGTCAGTTGCCCTTCAACTCCCGCCACCCGAGGTTTGGCGCCTTCTTCGCCGCCGGGCGGAAGGGCACGGCGCACCTCGACGTCGGAGCCCGCTTCTTCATTCAGTCCTCCTGCCGCCACCAGGGCCGCCAGCAGGGAGCTGGAGGTCCGCGGCAGTTCATAAGTGCCGGGCTCGAGGACCGCTCCAACCACCGTGACGCGGTTGGAACGTTTCTTCCGGAAGTCGAGCGTAACATTCGGGTTCTGGAATATCCCGCGAGCCACTGCGGTCGCCGCAATCGCCTGTTCGGCGTCGATCAATTCCAATCCTGCCAGCGGGATTCTCCCGACCAACGGGATATCGGCCACTCCGTCGTCGCCGACGCGGACCGGAGCGGTCCTGTCTTCCGGGTTCTCGAAATCGTTGACCACGGTGACGTCGAGGATGTCGCCCGGGTCGATCACGTCATTCTTGGCGGCGTAGTTGACGAGCCGCGAAAGGTTGGCCATCGAGCGGTTTGCAGCGGGCCGGGCAATGCACTCGGGCGGCAATTCGGTGGGACGAAGCGCACGAGCCGCACACCCGCCGGCGAGCCACGGCAAACACGCCGCCAACAGGAGCGCTGACCGGGGGATCGGCCCGAGAGTCCGGATTCCGACCGAGAGGATCCTCGTGCAATGACCCATCGCGTGCTCTAGCTTGCCAGGAATGGGGAAATTGTCAGATAAGATCGCGGGGCATACCGGCTGATTACATACCCTGGGCGCCTCGCGGGGCGGAACCGCCCGCGGAAACTCCCGGAAAAGTAAGGGGCGTTACATAGCAGCAAGCAACTCGCGAGGTCAACACCAGTTTGGCGCCGAGGGGCCTCTGGACGGGCCACAAGTAGCCGGAAAAGAACCCATCCGGAAAAGTAGGTCCCGCTTGCCGAGCTCGTCGTCCTACACATCTCCAGGACCCCCGTGGCCTCGTGCTACGGGTGAACGAGGTTCGGCAGCTAGCACGCGTCCTCCAACGCACTTCCGGCCCCCTGCCGCCTCGCGCGGCAGGAGCCAAAGGTTCCCCAGCGAGCAGATGCATCGCATCGCCGTCTCGGCCCCCTGCCGCCTCGCGCGGCAGGAGCCAAAGGTTTCCCAGCTAGCAGACGCATCCCATCGCCATCTCGGCCCCCTGCCGCCTCGAAGGATTTCCCGGAGTGGCGGCTGTGGTGCCCAACTTCTCGATTTCTCAAAACCAAGGCAGTTTGGGCACCACGCGCTTCTGGGTGGGAGGATCGCCGAAATGGAGTGGCGAGAGAGCTGCGCCCGCACTGGCTGGGCACCCTCACCGCCCGCCGCGCGCAGAGGCGAACTGAACGCGCGCGTGGCCGCTCGACGGGGCGAAGTGAAATCCAAGTTGCCAAAGATCGGAAACAGGAGGCACTCGGCGCCGCGGGAGCTGCCCCCTGCGGACAAATATGATCATTTGTCCATATTCCAGTGTGATCGATGCGGCGCTATCTGTCAAGTAAGTTTTTTTCGCGGACAGGGTTGCTTGAGAAACTGGGCTATCTCCGTCGCCGCAAGTCGTTAATCGTCGGTTGAGCGATCTTGCCCATTATGAAAAGTTTGGCCAAGGACCATACTCACCCGTGAAGTCTTGGCTAGGGTGATTGCGGTGATCATGGCCTTCAGCCAAGAGCACCGGTTTTACCTCTCCGCCGTCCTGGGGTGTGTACCCCAGGCTACGGTGACAAGAGGCCTTCGGCCAAAGCATGGGAACGTGTTCGGGCCTTATGGAACAAAACCGCGGGCCCACTCGTCGTTCCAAGTACCGCTCGGCAAGCTCGGCAAGCGGGACGTACTGCCATCACTTGGAACTGGCGGAGACTTCGACGCCGGGAGAATGGTAGTCGGTATTGAGCAGATAGTCGTGAATCTCCGGCACGCTCGCCCACACTTCGCGCATGAACTGCTCTTTGATGTGGTCGCAGAGAGCCAGCTTCTGGCCTTTGTTAAGTGAGCCGGGGCCTTCGATTTTCTTGGCGATGGCATCGTCGCCCTTAGTCAGTGCCGTCAGCGCCCACCGCTCGGCCAGCCGGTAGCTCTTAATGGCCAGCAGTCGGAAGCCTTCGTCGGTAGTGCCGAATCGAAGCTCAACCAGCACGAAATGCCCCTGCGTTGGCAGTTTGTCCGAATTCCTCGCGGCGGGCAGGTATCCGGCCCGGCTCTTGAGCATCCACCCTTGCCCATTGTTCTCCCAGGCAGCCAGCGCCGAAGACCTGTCGAGCACGACGTACCGGTTCTCGCGGTTGAGACGCTCGAGTTCCGATTCCGCCTGCGGGAGCGGATCGATCTGGCGGACTTCGACCTGCTCTGTCGTGGTGGGTTCGTCGACCGGAACCTGGTTCCCGGGATCGCGCTCCCACTCGGGAGCCGGGCGGGTGATCAGGACCGGCGCCTGGCACTTGGGACAGTTACGGGTTTCGCCGATCAGCTCTTCCTTGGCGTTGAGCTTGCTCTGACAGTTCGGGCATGTGACGCGGATCATAGCGATGCCTCCTTGAGAAAGAGATCAAGGTCGCAGTCAGCTCGTGAACGACCCGGAGAAGGAGCGACGCTCTACGGAGCACCATACTACATTATCCGGGGGGGAGTCAAGCGCGTGCCGCGGGCCCTGCAGGGGGAGAGGTGGCAAAAATAGGGAGTTCACAACAAGCACACGTCTAGACTTTGATCCGAGGAGGGCGGAGCGGAGAAAAGAAGATGGTGGAAAAGAATATGGGGAGGATGCATTCGGTTTTCGATTTCGGGAACGATCTTCTTTTCCCCCATCTGGTGACGAGGCCAGGGCCGCCGTGTACAATCAACCGCGGCCGTCGTGTGACCGAGAGGCAAGACAACACCCGGAGTACCACCATGATGAAAGCGATCTGTATTTTCGGCATCTTGACTAGCGCACTGGTCTGCCTGGAAGCGGGCGCCGCCGAAAAGAAAGCGTCGGCTCCGAACTATCCGCAGCAGCCCACGGTCATCGAGTACGTCGTCGATCCGGGGTGGCCGCAGCGT
>JAXGMN010000059.1:0-78560 GCA_040768665.1 Thermoguttaceae bacterium | reverse complement strand
CGACCCGGCTGGGCGCGCTCATCTTCAACCCGCCTGCGCCCACGTCGCGCCCACCTGGTCGGCGCATCCTACGCAGCTTTGCCGCGCGACGAAAAAACGCCGCTATTTTCGGCAGGCCTTGCCTTTCTTACTCAACTGGTTCGACTGGCGCGTCCGATACTATCGTCACAACCACATGGTGCAGACTCTCCGTGGCGGCGGGTCTGGCAATGGTATCTTCACTCAGCGCACACCGAGGTGGATGGGAGCCATGTTGCTATACCGAGCGAAACCGTGGCTGGGTGTCTGGCTGGCACTGCTCTTGACGAGCGTAACAGCCAACGCCCAGGAATATCAAGACATGCAGTTGTTTGCGCCGGCCGAATTCGACCAGTTCGGCGGCGGAACGCGAGCGGACCAGGGACTGTTCTTTCAGTTCGACGGCTTGTACTGGTGGATCCTGCCCCCGGATACCGATCCGATCGGAAAGCCGGGACTCACACGGGACGTGTTTTTCGCACCCGATGCGAGCACGGTCCAGCACAACACGCTCAGCAATTCCAACATTAGTGCCGATGCGGTCGGTGGCCAGCGGTACGAGTTCGGCTGCGTCCACGGCCATCAGGGCTTCATGGTGAGCATTTTCGACCTCACCGACCAGACCCAACGGCTTGCCTATTCCGAAGTCGACATCGTCTTCGACGACCAGCCTTTCCTTCAAGTCACTCCTGACGGTTCACAGAATATCGGACGGCTATGGGGATACGTCGCCGACGTGATCGAAGCGACGGATACGGACGGCGAATACATCAACATGACGCTGCGGCCTCTGCCGGTAACCTTTGACGAGGTGATCCTCCGCAACGAGGTGAGCGTCTGGGGTACGGAAGCGAATTATTTCTACCGGACGCATCCGGTGCACCACGGGGGCATCTTCGAGTTCTTCTGCGGTGTTCGCTACTTCGCCTTTGACGAGACGTTCAGCTTCGAGGGCTATGGAAACCGCTTCCAGCGGGTGTTCACTGAACCGGGCGACGACGAAGAAGACGAAGAACTCACCGCCACACCGCTGGCCCCCGGAACGATTCTGGCCGACAGTTTCTGGTGGGCCGATGCCCAGAACCACATCGTCGGCCCGCAACTCGCCCTGCGGTGGTTCAAGCAGTCGCAACGTTTGACCCTTTCCACCGAGGCTCGCTTTTTTGCCGGTTTCAACTTCCAGCATATCGACCAGGAAGGGGTGCTCGGGACGGAACTCGACGAAGGCTACCCGACTGTCGGACGAGTCCAGTCAATTCCGCCAAACTCCCTTTATTACGAACCCTTCACGCCGATCACGATGGATCCCGTCGGATTCAAACATACCCGAACGGCGGAAGAGTGGTCGCCCGGAGTCGAGCTCCGGTTTGATCTCCAGTACAAGCTCACGCGATCCATCGATTTCAAAGTCGGCTGGTCCGCACTATGGATCGACGGGATCGCGCGTGCGTCGAACCTGATCGACTATACGCTGACGGAGACCAGCCTCATGGGTATCGACATGGCGGACAACCGCCAGAGCGTGTTCATGCACGGCCTGAACATCGGCTTCAACGTCAATCGTTGAGCGTCTCGCCGCCGCCATCCTCCGTGCGCAATAGCCGAGGCGGCGCCGCCAACCGCGGTGCCGCCTCGGCTCATTTCCTTCAATCAACAAATGGCCCACCTCCGGGAGACATTGATGCCGGCCACGGCCCCGGGCGCGCTACGCCCCCCCTGTGCAACCCCATTCGTCTGCACCGGTCGATCGGACTCTTGATGGCAAACCGATTGGCCATCCCGCGGCCGCTGGCGAGGCTCGTGATCTCTGCTTCCTGCCTGGTCCGCACTGCGGCAGATTGGCAGCCTGGCAGACAGCTCAGAGCCTGTCCCCGACGGTTTTGGGACAGGCTCTCAGTGCGTCTGAAGCCGGAGTCGACGCAACTCTTCCAGTTCCACCGCGAGGCGATGCCGCAACGGGCTTTCGGGACGCAACTCGTCGAGCAGAGTGTCGGCCTTCTCGAACGTTTCGTCGCTGAAATCGCCCTTGCTGAAGAGCTTCCGAAAACTACGGGCAATCTGTTGTTCTGTAAGCAATCTAGACCCCTTGCCGCAGAACCAAGTGAAACAACAATCCTAGAACGGCTCAGAAAACCTGTTCCATTGTAGGTCCGTAAATCTCTTTTACCTCCCCCGAGAGGATTTGGCAACACACATTCCCCCCGATAGAATCCCTTTCCAGAAAAAGATCACGGGGTTGAGAACGCGTGTGGGTCGGTAGCACAAGCAAGTCCCGCTCGGCAAGCTCGTCGTTCAGTCCATCTCATCACTCCAGTAATTCTCCTGTCGTTGGTCGAAACTGACACCGTGGAAATCGCTCGAGTATCCTGGCTGTAAGCCAAGTCTCACCGTAGCCTGGGGTATCACCCCAGGAAACGGGGCGGCGCCAACGGACGATCCTTTGGCCAAAGGCCATACTCACTTGCACTCGGTCGATTGGTGTGCGCGAATTCCCAAGCGTGAAAATGGCCGTTGGCCAACTATACACCTTGATTTCGACCACCAACCAGGGGTATTACCCCAGGCTACGGTGAAAAGTGGCCTTCGGCCAGACGTGCAAGATCAAGACCGGCATGGGCCTTGTGTGACCCTTTGTGTGAAGTTGTGTATCAAGACGGGCTCGGCAAGCCGGACCTACCAGTCTACGCCGAACGAAGCGATCCTTCCGCCACAACGGCCGGTACGGCCAAGTAGCGGGCGTCGATCTTATCGAGTTCCTCGGCCAGCGTATGAACCGTCCACCGGATCTGCCTCTCGGTATGCAGGGCGGTCAGGAAAAAGCGAAGCCGTGCGGCCCGCTCCTCAACCGCCGGATAGAGGATCGGCTGCACATTGATTCCCCGGGCGAACAGCGCCTGGGAAAGTTGCATGCAGTGAACGGAGTTGCCCAGGATGATCGGCACGACCGGGGAATCCTTGCTCTGGCCGGTGTTAAGCCCCCGATCCCTGGCAAGGGTCAGGAACAGCTTCGCTCTCTGCTGGAGCCGCCGGACACGCTCCGGCTCTCGCTGGAGCAGCTTGAGTGAGGCGAGCGCCGCGGCCGCATTGGCCGGCGACATGCCGACGCTGTACACAAAGCCCGGCGCCGTGTATCGAAGGTACTCGACCAGTGCCTGACTGGCGGCAATATAGCCTCCGCAACTGCCCAGCGACTTGCTGAGCGTCCCCATCCAGATATCCACGTCGTTGGGATCCACCCCGAAGTGCTCACCAATACCCCGCCCACTCGCTCCGAGGGTGCCCAGAGAGTGTGCTTCGTCGATCATCAGCAGGGCTTTGTGGCGATTCTTGACCTCAATGAACTTCGGCAGTTCCGCCAGATCGCCGTCCATGCTGTACGCGCCTTCGATCGCCAACAACACCCGCCGGTACTCGTGCCGACTCTCTCGAAGCAGATCGTCTGCTGCCTGCCAGTCGTTGTGAGGGAAGGAGCGACGACGCGCACCAGACAGCGCAATGCCCTGCAGGATGCTGTTGTGCGCAAGCGAGTCGTGCAGCACCAGGTCGTCGGGACCGAGAAGGTGCCCGATCACCGTCTCATTGGTCGAGTGCCCCCCGACGAAAACGATTGCGTCCTCGGCGCCCAGAAAACGTGCGATTTCCCTTTCCAGATCGCCATGCAACGGCTTCTGGCCTGAGACAAGGCGGCTTGCCGACACACTCGTCCCGTAGCGCTGGACGGCCTCCTGAACCGCCTTGATGACCCGTGGATCTCCCGACATCCCCAGGTAGTTGTAGCTGGAAAAATTGACCAGCTCACGGCCGCCAATGACGGTCCGATCATTGGTCACCCCCTCATGCACCGTGAAATAAGGGTTTTCCAGCCCGGAACCCTCCAGGGTCTGGATCTGCTGCTTGAGGCGAACATACTCGGGAAATTGCTCGAAGCAATAGCACTCCGACGGCACCTGGCCGTTGACGAACAGTGGTTGTTTGGGCGACTCGCTCCCAAGGTACTGCTCGACTGCCTCCACCACTTCCCGGCAGGTCTCCAGCTCCGGCAGGACGTCTTCCGGAAAGCGGCCGCCAAACCGCCTTTCCAGGGCAGCAAGAATCTCCATCCGCTCAAGGGAATCCAGCCCGATTTCCGTAATAGCGGTGTCCAGAGCAAGGCCATCCGCTCGCCGGCGTGCTACCACGCGAACCTCCTCCAAGACGGCGTCGGCGGTGCTCCCGGTCTGCACACGTTTGGGCGTGGATTGCCCCTTTCCCGCCTTACCGTTGCTCCCGCTATTTCCTTCCTTGCCATTCTTGCCGGGCACGACGGGATGGCCCACGCATAGGCCCACGGCAGCCACTTCTTCATCCGGGTCGGACTCGCTGACCGCGGCAAGCCGGAGCATGTTGGCCGGCCGTCCGGCGGTCTGGTTGGTTGCCCACCAGCGGTCGACTTCGTCCAAAGTTCCCGCCAGGTACGCCTCCCGGCATGCATAGCGTTGTATTTTTCCGCTGGAAGTTTTGGGGATGCTTCCCGCTTTGATCAGCACGATCACATCCACGGCCATCTCGTGCTCGGCAGAAACGGTCCGGCGGATGGCGTCGAACACTTCGTCCATCTCGCCATGCTTCCGTCGATCGACCTCCTGAACGACGACCAACTGCTCCTGGTAATCCTGTTCGACGCAGAATGCCGCCCCGCAGTCGGGGCGGAGCCGCGGATGACTCCGTTGGACGGTGCACTCCACATCCTGAGGGTAGATATTTGCTCCATGGAGGATGATCAGGTCCTTGATCCGCCCGGTCACGAAAACCTCGCCGCCATCGATGAATCCCAGATCGCCGGTCCGCAAGAATGGGCCTTCGCCGGTGTCCCGGAGCAATGCGCGGAAAGTCGCTTCGGTGGCTTCGGGCTTTCTCCAGTAGCCTTGCGCGATGCTGGGACCTCGCACCCAAATCTCTCCAATGTTGCCTTGGCCGACGCGGGTCATTGTCTCGGGGTCTGCGATCACGATCTCCTGGTCGGCGAGAGACTCGCCACAGCCGACAAGTTGGCGGCCATCTTCCTGCGTTGGAGGCGATTCAACAACCCGGCCTGCAGCCAGGCCGGCAGTGTCGAGCGTGCGGACGACCGGCGGACGCCTAACGAAGCCCCCCGACACGATCAACGTCGCCTCGGCCAAACCGAAACAGGGGTAGAACGCCTCTCGGCGAAAACCGCACGGAGCGAAATACTCGGCAAATCGATCGAGGGTGTCGCTGCGGACCGGCTCCGCGCCGTTGAAAGCAACCGTCCAGGTGCTCAGATCCAGAGAGTCGCGTTCCTCCGGACTGATCTTACGGACGCACAGATCGTACGCGAAATTGGGACCTCCGCTCGTGGTCGCTCCGAAGCGGGAGATGGCGGAAAGCCACCGCAACGGCCTGGTCAAAAACGACATCGGCGACATCAGCACGTTCGGCCGCCCCACGTACAGAGGCTGAAGTATCCCTCCGATCAGCCCCATGTCGTGATAACTCGGAAGCCAGAAAACACCTAAGCTGGAACGGGTATGCTCGAAAGCGTGGGCGATCAGCGCCGAGTTGTGCAAAAGGTTGGCGTGCGTCAGCATTACGCCTTTCGGGTCCCCCGTCGACCCGGAGGTGTATTGAAGGAAAGCCAGTGTTTCCGCATGAATATCCGGCGCTTCCCAACACGCTTCGAATCCCTCCGGCACGCGGCAGGTTGCCAACCACAGGAGTTTCTTGAGGTCCGGAATGTCACCAACCAGGGGCTCGACCCGCTCAAGTACAGACTCGGTCGTTAGTGCGACACTCGCCCCGGCATCATTCGCAATGGACTCGATCCTGCCCAAGGATCGATTTCGTCTCGGCGGGTAGACCGGGACGGCAACAACTCCCGCATAAAGACAACCCAGGAAGGCGGCAACAAAATCCAATCCTGCCGGGTACAGCAAGAGAGCTCGGCTGCCGGCGAGTCCCAGAGACTCGAGCCATGCCCCGATCGCGCGGGCTTTCCGATCCAATTCCGCGTTGGTGATGTCGACCTGCTGTTGTTCGCCATCCGTCAGAAACGTGAAAGCGATCTCCGAGGGCTGCCTCGCAGCGCGGTGTCGTACCAGTTCCACCACGGTGGGTGGATGGAAAAATACTCCGGGTAGCTTATCCAGATGCACGTTAGCACAAACTCCATCACGCAAGAACAGGTTGGGCCCCAAGGTCGCCCCCTCGTGACAGAACAAACCGACCCCAATCCGTCAATGCATATTCCTAGGATGAACGCATTGGAAGCACCATATTGAAATGCCGGGCTTTTCGTACCCGCAAGGATTCGCTCAACTCAACCTTCCCTACCGGCAAAGTCGGCTTGGCGTTCCGGCTGTGTTCGCTGCGACCATTGGATGGCTTCGGTCATTTGCAGGGTGTTGAGAGAAAGGATCTCTGCCACACCGGAAAAAACACCCCTGCTATTCAGTTGCCATATGTTACTTTACTTGTGCATCCACCGCAATCGAGGGAATATCAGTAACGGATCAAGTATACGCATATCGAGGGGATTGAGAACTGCCATGCTCGCCTGGCGGGAAAGACGCGAGACCAATTTCCTCCGAGCGTTGAAGTCTGCGCCATCTGGGGTACTTTAGCCATGCCGCGGAACCCGCGTATAATGCGCCGCGATCTTGCCCACTTTCAATCCGGAGGATTTCATGAGATTCCAATCGGCAAAACGATTGCTCGGTGTTAGCTTTCTGGTACTGGTATTACCGACCAACGCTTCGGCCGAACTCAAGGTCGGCGCCGCGGTAGTCGATGTGACCCCTCGGCAGCTTCCCGTACTCGTCAACGGCGGCATGCGGAGCCGCAGTGCCGACAAGGTGAACGCTCCGATCAACGCGCGGGCGATCGTGCTGGACGATGGCCGGCAGCGTCTTGCCATCGTAGTTGTCGATAGCTGCATGCTGCCGCGGCCGCTTCTGGACGAGGCCAAGCAGCTCGCGGCCGAGCGGACCAGGATTCCTGCCGATCGGATGCTCATTTCGGCGACCCATTCGCACAGCGCGCCTTCATGCATGGGCTGCCTGGGCACCAGCGCCGATCCGGCCTATGTCCCGTTTCTCCGCGAGAGGCTGGTCGAAGCGGTGGTTGCCGCCGAGGTCAATCTCGAGCCGGCCCGCGTCGGCTGGGCCGTTGCCAATGCCGCAGAGTACACGGCCCTACGTCGTTGGATCCGCAGGCCCGATCGCGTCGTCGAAGATCCCTTCGGCAACTCCACGGTCCGCGCGAACATGCACGCCGGGCGCAACTGGGACGACGTCACCGGGGAGTCCGGGCCCGAAGATCCCGATCTGTCGCTCATTGCCTTCCAGGCACAAGACGGACGACCGATCGCCCTGCTGGGGAATTTCTCGATGCACTACTTCGGCGACCAGCCGCTCAGCGCGGATTACTTCGGGCTGTTCTGCGAAGGGCTGAAGCAGCGACTGGCCGGCGGCGAAAGCGGCGGCGCGCCCCCGTTCGTCGGCATCATTTCGCACGGCTGCAGCGGCGATATTTGGATGCGCGATTACTCGAAACCGGAGGGAGCAAGGCACGAAGATCGCAAGATCGACCAGTTCGTGCAAGGGCTGCTGGAAATCGCGGTGAACGCCTACGGCACGATCCGCTATCGTGACGACGTCGATCTGGCCATGGCCGAAACCCGGATGGAACTCGACTACCGCGTGCCCGACAAGCAGCGTCTCGAGTGGGCCCGCCGCATCGTCGACGCGATGGGCGATCGCGATCCCAAGGACACGACCGAGGTCTATGCCCGCGAACAGGTCCTCCTCCACGAAATGCAGTCCACCGAGATCGTCGTACAGGCCGTTCGCATCGGGGATATTGGAATCGCCACGACGCCGAACGAAACCTACGCTCTGACTGGCCTGAAACTGAAACGGCAAAGCCCGCTGGCACAGACGATGGTGATCGAGCTTGCCAACGGCGGCGACGGCTATATCCCGCCTCCCGAACAGCACCTCTTGGGCGGCTACAATACGTGGCCGGCCCGTTCGGCCGGGCTCGAGGTCCAAGCTGAACCGAAGATTGCCGAGGCCGCCCTGCAGCTTCTCGAGAAGGTCGCCGGAAAGCCGCGGCGAGTCCACCGGCAGACCCGCGGCCCGGCCTGCGAGGCCCTTCTGAAAGCACGCCCCGTGGCCTATTGGCGGCTCGACGAGTTCGCCGGGCCTTGCGCCCTCGACTCCTCCGGCCGTCACCGCGATGCCCTGTACGAACCCGCGGTGGCCTACTTCCTCGAGGGCCCCCGCTCCGAACATTTCTGTACCGGCAGCGAGACGAACCGGTCAGCCCACTTTGCCGGTGGGCGGTTGCGGTCCCGAATCCCGGATCTGGCGGATCGGTATACCGTGTCGCTCTGGTTCTGGAACGGAATGCCGGTCGACGGGCGTGAAACGGCCGGCTGGATCTTCTCTCGCGGCCACGACCACGGGCTCGGTCCCCGCGGAGATCATCTGGGCCTCGGCGGCACCGGCAGCGTGCCGGGCAAGTTGATCTTCCTCCACGGGGATCCCAAGGAGGGAGCCCAGCCGGTCGCGGGCAACACAAAGATCGACCGATGGACCTGGAATCACGTCGTTTTCAGCCGCGACGGCGACACGGTCAAGGTTTTCCTGAATGGGGCGGCCCAACCCGAGATCGAGACGAAATCTCCGGCCGACTTTCCGCCGGGCTTCGACCAGTGGTTCTTCGGCGGTCGCTGCGATCGGGATTCGAACTGGGAAGGCCGCCTGGACGAGATTGCCGTCTTCGACCGCCCATTGTCGGCCGAAGAAATCGCAAGGCTGGCGGTTCGCTGAGAGGCCCTAACAAAACCCCTGCTGAGCGGGTGCCAGCAGCCCGGCTGCTACCATCAACTCCCATGCCCGACTTGCCGCGGCTCGATTGAGAGCAGCCGGGCTGCTTACGAACCGCAGTTTAACCGGCTCTACTGCCAGTAGGCGAATACGGCGTCGACGTTGTCCACTGGTGTCGTCGCACCCGTGCCGCTGTCGTGCAGTTCGATCTTCTCGAATCGGCTCAGCCACAGGGCCTGCGCCATGTCGTTGAGCAAAGGTAGGTTCGGTTGCTGGTAGGTTTGCAGATCGACGATCGCGTCGGTAAGGACCGCCCTGTCCTGCTCGCCGACGGCGTCGGCTCGGACCTCGTGAAACGACCTGGCATGGTTGGCGTAGGGCAGCCCGGCGATGTTGGTGCCGGAGAGGCTCACCTCCGCAGCCGCGCCGAGGAGTTCATCGACGCCCGCGCTGCCGGTCAGTAGGGCCGTGTCGCGTCCGTACTTCGACTCCGCATGCACCTCGTCGAACAGTCGCGCGTACAATCGGTACCCGTTTCCCTCCAGTTGCGCGTACAGCGGGTAGGCGGTGAACGTATCGACCCCGGTGCGGCGGTCTTCCGGATCGGTCAGATCGGAGAAGTGCGCAGTGTCGTGTCCCTTACCGCTGCTATACGCCATCACGAGCGGGAACTCGACAGCGCTGTTGGAGTAGCCGGGACCGCTCATGGTCACTTGCTTAGGATCGCCCACCAGGGTGTCGTCGTGTTCCGCCCACTGCGAGTCGCCGAGATTGACCCTGTCCGCACTGCTGTTCAGGTATATCCGCCGGGCTTCCACCGTGCCGAAGCCGTGGGTCGAAACCGCGACTCCGTAGTCCGGCGCGTCAAGGGTTGCGTGCAGCCGTTCCAGCTCGAACGTATCCGCCCCGGGGGTGTCGTTGAGAAAAAACTGATCGGCCAGCGCCCCGCCGAGACCATAGCCGACAATCTCCTCAAATCCGGTAGCGATGTGCCAGATGCTGCCCGCGCCGCTGAGAAAGCGCGCAATCGACGTGCCGTCGTCGTTATAGGGATTGACTCTCAGATAATCGTTCAGCTTCGAGCCACGAACAACCACCCGGTCCGTCCCGTCCTGGCCCAACGCGGTGTCGGCGCGCATCGTCTGGAAACCGCGGACGTGATGGAAGTAACCCGCACCGCTCATCCGCGCCCAGATCGAAAAATATTCCAGGAGGTCGTTGCCTTGAGAGTCGTGGAACCAAACCGTGTCTCCGCCGCCACTGCCGCGTGCGTAGATCTTTTCGGCCTCGACGGATATCGAAACCCCGTCGCCGGTCATCTCCGACCAGCCGGGATGGGCGTGGTAGATATTCTCGCCTGGTGAGCCCCACACGGTGACCGTGTCGGCGCCACCGCCGCCATCGTAGTTCGTTGCCGCGATATTCGTCACCGATACCGAATAGCCGGGGCCCGTGAACTCGGCCTGGTTGGGGCGGATGGTTGCGGTGTCTCCCTGGGCCGAGCCGATGAACGTCACCGTGTCGGCGCCGCCAAGCCCATCGAAGGAGAAGGTCATGGCCGCAAGCCCGCCGAACTCATAACTCAGCTCCACGATGGAAACAGTTCGATCGGCCGCGGCGTCGAACACGAAGGCATCGTCCTCGGCCGTGCCGTGGACGATCACGGAGGTTCCATTGCGCTCGACGAGATTCACCAGGCGGAGATCGACATTCGGACTGGATCCCCCGACTTCCATCAAGTAGGTCTGCCCCGCGACAACCGTTGCGTCGGCCCGCTCGTAGCCGCCGCCGGTTTCGGAGCGGTCCAACTCCCCCCCGGCGGAATCGTATAGCACAACTTGTGCCGCGCCATCGGCGGCGTCGTAGGCGGCGTCGACCGTTAAGAGCCCGGAATGCTTGGGCTGGAACTGGTACCAACGCGATCCGGCGGACGGATCGACTCCGGCCAGCGCGAGCAAGTCGATCGGCCCCAGCGACTCCGCATTGATCTCCCACAGATCGAAATTGACATACCCGGTGTTGAGGCCCGAGAGAAAATCGACTTCGACATTGGAAGTGCCGACGTCGACGGAAACTCGTCCGGTCCCCGTAAAGCCCCCCCCCGACGCCGTGACTGTGTACTCTCCGGCTGGCAGTTGCAACTGCCAGCCGCCGGCGGTCATCGTCGTTGTCGTGAACGTCCCGCCGGTCCCGGTTGCCGTGATCGTGATTCCGCCGAGCCCCTCGCTGGCATCGTAGCTGGCATCACTGTCGCCGTCCGCGTAAACCACTCCCACCAGAAACGGACCGCCGACATCCCATCGGTTGCCGAAATCCTGGGTCACCACCAGTGGGCCCACATTCGTGGAACTGCTGTTATCGGTGATGATTCCGATCCCGACCTCGCGGTAGTCGGGGTTCATGATGTTGGTACGGTGTCCGCGATCCTCGTTCGTCGGTCCCCAGTCGATAACGAAGGCACTGTGTGCATGGAACGGGGTCTCGGCATAGGCAAAGATGTTCTCTCCGACGCGCGTCCACGTCGTGTAGCCGGCGGCCTCCGCCCGTGCTGCCGGCCTGGGTTCCCCCGCTTCTGTGATCTGGTGGGTCTGAACGTCATACTGCTGCATCAACTGGCTATGGCCCATCGCGGCGTTGTACAGCGATTCGTTCCAAGACAGCGGAGCGGTAGGCGTGAGCGACGCCCACTCCGACAAGATCTCGGCCGTCGTTGGATCCTGGAAATATTCGATCGCCGCTTGGGACGAAGGATCCCGGGCGGTCAACGGATCGATGCTCGAAAACAATACGTCCAGCTCACCCTGGGGATCGACCCGCATCCGGTTTGTGTGAAACAGCAGTTCCTGCGACAGAGCCGTCGGATCGAAGCTAAGCAGACAGCGGTCCTCCAGCGGTTCAACCCGCACCATCCGCCAACCCGACAGCCGCGGACAGGACGCCTTGCGCTTTCGGCCGAAAGAGAAGAGAAGTTCCTGCCAATGCCATGGTTTGCGCAGGTTCTCAAACATGCGATCCCTCGGGAGTAGGCGAGAATGTGGTGTGCTCAGAGAAGATCGGAACGAGAAGTACTGGCGCACTATACGAACTATACCTCATGGGAGGTTTTTACCATCAGCAGGCCCCCCATTTGTAGCGCGGAGTGCGGCTGCGGCCATTCTCAGCGTTTGCTCCGCAACCCGTACTTTCCACACCCATGTCAACCATCCGAGCCGTGGTCGACTTTTCACCCTCCCAGGTTCAGAGCGCAATTCGGTTGCAGCCATGCGCCACGCCCCGGGTCAGCGGCTGCTGTTTCCTGTCGCCCCGCCACCACGTCTGAGCTCCAGGTCGACCTCCACCGGTCCGGCGCGCACCATGAAATCGAGCCCCGAAGACTCCTGCGCCCAGTACCTTTCCGGCACATCGGTGGCCTTCAGAACCTGCACGAGTGCATCGCCCGCAACAGGAACGACCTTCCCTTGCTCCGTCCCGATGACGAACTGCCGTTGGCCTCCTTCCGTCCGCTCCTCGACAAACGTGCCCGTTGGCATGAACGCCAGCACCTGAGCCACTTGACCCGTCTGCCCCCGGTCCATCAAAACCAGGTAGTCGTGCTTCGGCTCGATCCGTACGCGGTAATGCGTTCCCGCGGGAGCGCCACCCGCACGCTCCGTGGTGCCAAAGGCGTAGGTGCCCGACAGCCCGGTAGGCAATTCCGCGTCCAGTCGGTCGTCCTCGGTATCCAGGTAGACGACCGCCCCGATTACCGGTTTGCCTTCCAGGGTGACGTCTCCGGCGATCGGGTAGTGGGTTACATCGCTGGAGAACGCGAAATACAGTGCGACCATTGTCGCAATGAGCAGCAGCGAGAGGACGCGGAAATCGAGCACTCCGCGCCACGTGGTTTCGCTCCGCCGCAATGCCTGCCAGGGTGAGCGCCACACGAGGGACTCGCTCTCGGCCGTGTGGCGGTGGGGAAAGGCAAGCGAAAACAGAAAGATAAACACCGACTCCAGCGCGAAAAGGATGAACGACATGAAGAGGCTGTTGATCGCCAGGATCGCGTCGAGGTTGGGCTGGATTGAACCGAGTCCGTTGGCGCTGAGCCAGGGGTACACGCGGCCGTCGAGCACCCCGAAGTTCCCCAGGAGCTTCAGCACGTAAAGGACCATCCCTACGACCGATCCGCCGATCAGTGTCCAAAACGCCGCCTGGGCGGACGTCCGCCGCCAGAAGACTCCCCAGAGGAAGACCACCGCCGTCGGCGGGGCCACGACCGGAAAGACGTCGACCATGGCCTGGAAAATCGTCGTTCCCAATCCGCTGATCGCCGTCGACCAGACGATGGCCACGCACATCGCAGCGAACGTCGCCATGCGACCGATCCAGACGAGCTTCTTGTCGTCGGTTTGCGGCCGCCAACGCTTGTAGATGTCGTAACTAACCAGCGTGGCGATCGAGTTCAGCGCGCCGGAGACGGTGCTCATCAGGGCCGCCAGCATCGCGGCGATGACGATCCCCTGCATCCCGGGCCAAAGCATGGTTTTGATCATGTGGGTATAGGTCCGCTCGGTCATCGGCGAACCGTCGGCATTGACCGGCAGCGGCGGGATCTTCCCCATATTGACTAGGGCCAACGCCATGACGCCGGGGAGCACGAAGAGAAAAACCGGCAAAATCTTGATGAAGCCGGCGAACAGCGGGCCGACCTGCGCGTGGTTCTCGTCTTTGGCCCCGAGCACGCGCTGCACGATCGTCTGGTCCGTGCACCAGTACCAGACCCCCAGGACCGGATAGCCCAGGAAAACCGCATACCATGTGATGCCGGTCGGGTCGGTCGAAGGCCGGAGGATCGTCAGGTTGACCGGATGGACGTTCGCCTTCAGTTCGGCCCAGCCGCCAACCATGTGGTAGCCGATCGCGGTGATGCAGATCGCGCCGACCAACAGCACGATGGTCTGGATCGATTCCGTAAGCACCACGGCCAGCAGGCCCCCGACGATCGTGTAGATCGCCGTCACTCCGCAAAGCACCACGATCGTCAGCAGGTGGTAATAGAAGAAGTTCGGCGAGCCCTGAGCAACCTCCCATCCCAACGATTGCAGAATTGTCCCTTCCAACACGATGGCGCCGGTATGCAGAGAGAATCCGATGTGCACGGCAATGGCCGAGAAAATCGAAAGAACCGCCAGGAAGTCGCGGCTGCCGCGGCTGTAGCGTTTCTCCATGAAGTCGGGGAGTGTCGCAACCTGCGAGCGAAGGTAAAACGGCGCGAAAAACAGCGCCAGCACGACCAGCGTGAATGCGGCCATCCACTCGAAATTGCCGTAAGTCAGCCCCGATGTGAAGCCGTTCTGCGCGAAGCTGACCAGGTGAATGGTCGAGATGTTCGTCGCGAACAGGGCCAACCCGATCACCTGCCAGGAGAGCGACTTGCCGGCCAGGAAGTAGTCGCTCCCCTGCGACCCCTTCCGCCGCATCCCGGCCCAGCAACCCAGCACAACGATGCCGATGAGGTAGACGAAGATGATCGCCAGATCCAGTCCGCTGACCCGGACCGAACCGGCGGCTTCCGCCGCCGTCCCCGTGCCGGCTGCCCACACGGGCGTCGCGGGCGCAAGGAGAACCAACCCCGTTAGCGCAAGTGGGAGTATTCTGAGCATGCGGCGTCTCCAAAGCCGTCGAGAAAACGGCCGCTCGACGATCGGCAAAGGTGGTTGTAACCGTTCACGTCCACGGCCGGGGACTGGTCCATTTTTCGGCCAATTCGGGTGTTTCAGCGTCAAAGCCGTTGGCCGAAAACGATAGACCTGTCCCCTCTCTTCCGCGAGCGTGAACGGTTACAGGTGGTTCAGCAATCCGGCCTGGCGAGTCATCCCATCCCGAACAGTTTGCGGACGAACGCGGCGTTCCGCCGGGCATCGGCAAGCTTGTCTTTCGACGGACTGGTGGTCTCCAGAACGATCCAGCCGCGATAGCCGATGTCGCGAATCGCGTCGGCGATTGCCTCGAACCGCACGTTCCCTTCCCCCAGATAATGCGGGTTGTCTTTGAAGTGGAAGATCGCGATTCGATCCTTGAGGAACCGGATTTCCGCCGGCACATCGTATCCCTGGCCGGTCGTGTTGCCGACGTCGTAATAGACCCGAACCGCCTCGCTGCCGATACGGTCCAGCATGTCGGCGTTTTGCCGAGCGGAAAGAAGGTTCTCGATCCCCAGGACGACGCCGGCCTGCTTGGCTTTCCCGGCAGCCGCCTTGATCCGCTCAACCGCGACGTCCATGTCGCCCTTCTTCAACGATCCGTCTTCTGCCAGCAAATTGCCTTTGCTGAAGAACGCAATGAGGACCACGCCGGCGCCGAGCGCCTTGGCGGCGTCGATCGACTGGTCCAGCCACTTCGGCGCACGCGGATCGCTGGCCAGCGGATACGAGTTCATTATCCCCAGCATCAGAGAGGAAACCGGCAGCCCCGTCTTCTTCATCGCGTCCTTGTACTCCTGGAGGACTGCCGGGTCGGCCACGTCAAGATCGTCCCCCACCAACTTGGTGCGAGCCTCAGCGCCCTCAAGTCCGATCTGGTGCGCTTCCTCCAGGCTGAGCATGCACGAGCCCAAGCGAAGTCCCTTGGCAGACCAATCCTTGCCAAATCCAAAGGATGGCGCGAGCACCGGAGAGGTAGCCAGCGCGCCGGCGGCGGCACACTGTTTAAGGAATCGACGGCGACTGGTGCGGCAGGGAGCGAACATAGGTGGGTCTCCGTGGAAATGACCGGGAAAAAGGTCGTTGCGATAGGGCCATGATAACTCCCTGCCAATCCCCGGAGCAAGCGGCAGTGGTTTTCTGTTGAAAAGCGCCGCTCCCGCCTGCCAGAATAAAAGGTATTACCCCGGCACGAAAGATCCTCACGGAGGCCACGTTCTTGTAGGACGGATTGCCGATCCGTCCTACGGCGAGTGTGTGATTCTCTTTCGTGCCGAGGTAATAAGAAACCAAACGCGGACAACAGGCATACGATGCGGAAAACCGTTTGCTCGAGCATCCACCCAGAAGACCTCGTCCGCGCCTATCGAACCGTGCGCCGGGACTTGCTCGACGCGAGGGATTCGTCGGGCCACTGGATCGGGGAGCTATCCAGCTCCGCGCTCTCCACGGCCACGGCCGTCAGCGCGCTGTCCCTGGTAGACCGCCATGGCGGCGCCCCGTGCTTCACGGAAATGATCCGGCACGGACTGATGTATCTGGCGAGCCGGCAGAATCCGGACGGCGGCTGGGGCGATACGGACAAGAGCCTCTCGAACATCGCCACGACCATGCTTGTTCGTGCTGCCTTTCATCTGGCAGATCAGGCGGAACGCTATTCCGAATCACTTGGCCGTGCCGGTACGTACGTCGAGCGCCAAGGCGGCGTCGCCGGACTCCGTCGCCGCTACGGCAAGGACAAGACATTTGCCGTCCCGATCCTGACCAACTGCGCGCTCGCCGGACTGGTCCCCTGGCACGAAGTCGCCCCGCTCCCGTTCGAATTGGCGTGCCTGCCGCACGGACTCCTCGGCGCAATCCGTTTGCCGGTAGTCAGCTACGCAATCCCCGCGCTGGTCGCGATCGGGCAGGCGCGATATCTCCATCGAAAGCCTCTCAACCCGATCACCCGCGCAATTCGACGCCGTGCGATCCCCGGAAGTCTCGCCGTCCTGGAGCGGACGCAACCCGATAGTGGTGGCTTTCTCGAAGCAACCCCCTTGACAAGCTTCGTGGTAATGAGCCTCGCGGGAACAGGCCGGGCCAATCATCCCGTGGTCCGCCGCGGGGTGGAGTTTCTTGTCGCCTCCGTGCGAAGCAACGGTTCATGGCCGATCGATACCAACCTCGCGACCTGGGCGACCACGCTGTCGCTCAATGCCTTGGCTGCCTTCGGCGAAATGCCGACCGAGTCGCTCGAGTGGCTCCTTCATTGCCAGCATCGCCAAGTGCATCCTTTCACCAGCGCAGCCCCGGGCGGCTGGGCGTGGACGGATCTCAGCGGAGGTGTTCCCGATGCCGACGATACCCCGGGAGCCCTGCTGGCGCTCCGCTCGATTCGAGATCATGTCCCCTCCGAAGCGACCCGAATCGATGCGGCGGCAGAAATGGGCATCCGTTGGTTACTCGACCTGCAGAACTCCGATGGTGGATGGCCCACCTTCTGCCGCGGCTGGGGTGCTCTGCCGTTCGATCGCAGCGGGGTGGATCTGACGGCCCATGCAATCCGCGCACTGCACGCCTGGAAAGATCGCCTGCCGACACCTGCCAGCCCAATCGACCGTGCGATCCGCCGCGGCCTGCACTACCTCAGGCGCCAACAGCGGTCCGAGGGAAGCTGGATCCCGCTTTGGTTCGGAAATCAGCATCAAACGGATGAAGAAAATGCCGTATACGGCACCGCCCGAGTCCTACTGGCTTTCGCGGATCTCGGCCTCGCGACGTCGGAGGTCGCTCGTCGGGGTCACGCATGGCTGGTCGCCAACCAGCAGCCCGATGGCGGGTGGGGAGATGCCTCGCTGCCGTTCGACAACGGCGGGGGGCATGTGTCCAGCGTCGAAGAGACGGCCGTTGCCGTCGAAGCCTTGGCGGCCGTCCTCCCCGACCCCCTGATGGAACCCTCTTTAGGAAAAGGACTTACCTGGCTGTTGGCGGCCGTCCAGTCGCACCGGCACCGCGAACCGTCCCCGATCGGTTTCTACTTTGCCAAGCTTTGGTATTATGAGAAGTTGTACCCGGTGATTTTTACGGCGGCAGCCCTGGGCCGGGCGGTGCAACGGATTGTGCCCGGGCTCGACGAAGAACAACCCACCTTGGATCACGACTCCGCCTGCTGAGAGGCTTCCATCCTTGCCCCCGCTATCCCGCCCGACTCAAACGCCAGCACCTGCCAGGCCGATTGCCCCGATCGCCCTTGAACCCCGCGGTACAAATCGGTGCAAGCAGGTGCCCCTCGACCGCGCAACCCGCCAACGAATCCGCAGCCGGGCCGTCGCAGTGGCCGACCAGATCGACAAGTCACGCCCCCTCGCCAGGCATGAGATCGAAGCTCATGCCCGGCAGATCTTGGCAGAGATGGACCTGCCCGATGACTTCGTCGGTTGGACGATGGTCGCCCTGAACAGCGCTTTCTGGCGCGATCATGTGACGGCCATTCCACCGCAGAGGCGACTCCTCCTGCTTCCGCACTGCATGCGCAACGCCGAGACATGCCGGGCCGAGTACGACCAGTTCGGGCTCCAATGCCGGGCCTGCGGCGGTTGCCTCCTCGGTGAACTGCGGACCCTTGCGGAAAACATGGGCTATCACGTCCTGATCGCGGAAGGCTCTCCGATCGTGATGCAGATCCTTCTCGCCGGCGAGGTGGATGCAGTGCTGGGCGTCGCCTGCCTGAATTCGCTCGAAAAAGCGCTCGACAAGGTCCTGCTCGTCGGTCTTCCCTCGATGGCAGTCCCCCTCTTCACCGGCACGTGCAGCGACAGTGACTCCGACGAGGACTGGATCCGCGAAATGATCGCCACGCCCTATACGGCGGGGCAATCGCGGACAAGGACGTGGATGCACCTCCTCCGTTCCGCTGCCGGAATGTTCGACGCCGCCCAACTCGACCGTCTCGTGCCCCGCACGCGCAGCGGACCTTCGCTCGCCCAGAGCAACGAAGGCTTGGCCGGGCTGGATCCGATCGCCGCCACGGAGACGCTGGCGAGAGACTTCCTCATTCGTGGCGGAAAGCATCTTCGCCCCTTTATCACGCTGGCTGCCTACGATGCGATGACCGGCGGTCTGGCCGCCGGTCCTGAAGGCGACCGGTACGCGGACGCATTGCCCGACGCCGTCAAGCGAATCGCCCTGGGCATTGAGGTCTTCCATAAGGCGTCGCTGGTTCACGACGACATTGAAGACAACGACGCCTATCGGTATGGCCTGCCCACGTTGCACCGACAGTACGGGCTTTCCACGGCCGTGAACGTGGGCGACTACCTGATCGGGCTCGGCTATCGACTCGTGGCTGCGCAGCAAGGCGACCTGGGTTCCGGCGTCGTCGCGGATATCCTCTTGCACCTCGGCGAGGCCCACACTCGGCTCTGCGAGGGCCAGGGCGCGGAACTCGCGTGGCGCGACGCGAAGCAGAAGCGCCTCGCGCCGTTGGATGCGCTGAAAATCTATGCGCTGAAAACCGCCCCGGCCTTCGAAGCGGCGCTCTACTCCGGAATTCGCATGGCGGGCACGGCCGATCCGTTTCACCAGGCCGTTGCCCGGTTCTCGCGGCATCTCGGAGTTGCGTATCAGATCCTCAACGATTTGGAAGACTGGAGCCCAAACCGGGCCAACAAGCGGGTGAAGGCAACGGACCTCGTCGGCGGCCGTCCGACCGTGCTCTGGGCGCTGGCCATGGAGGCCCTCGGTCCGGCTGACCAGGTGAAGCTGGAATCGCTCGTCACGGGTGGCGCGGAGAACGGGGCGCTCCACCGCATCCGCGAACTGTACGACCGCGCCGGGGTTCACGAGAAGGCTACCGCCCTGATTGCCAGGCACGACCAGCGGGCCCGCGAAGTTGCCGACCTGGTCGACCACGGCGAGCTCCGCCGACTCCTCCACTACTTCGCCGACACAATGATCCGACCATGAGAATCGTGCACCTGGCGGCCGGTGCCGGCGGAATGTACTGCGGCACCTGCCTCTACGCCAACACCCTCGCCTCCGCCCTCATCACCGCCGGGCACGACGTCGTGCTGGTCCCCGCCTACACCCCGCTCCGCTCCGAAGACGAGAGCGTCAGCATCGACCACGTCGTCCTTGGCGGCATCAACGTTTATCTTCAGCAGATGTCGGCCCTGTTTCGCCGCTTGCCCTGGCGGCTGGATCGCCTTTTCGACCACCCCGCGCTTCTCCGCTGGGCGGGAAGCATGGCCTCCGCAACCGACCCGCGGCACCTCGGCCCCCTTACCGTCTCGATGCTCCGGGGGCACGATGGGCGGCAGCGCAGGGAACTCGACAAACTGCTTCTTTGGCTCGACCACGAATTGAAACCCGACCTGGTACACCTCTCCACCTCGCTCCTGGTCGGCGTGGCCCGCGAAATCGCCGAGAAACTCAACATACCCGTCGTAGCAACGCTAACCGGTGAAGACAGCTTCGTCGAGCGCCTGCCCGAACCGTACTATCGTCAGACGCGGGATCTGCTGGCCGAGCGGTGCCGCGAATTGTCGGCCCTGCTCACGATGAACGACTACTACGCCGATGCCATGGCGGAGTATCTCGGAATCCGCCGCGAACGATTCCACGTGATCCCCGCGGGTCTCAATTTGAAGGGCTATGCCCCTCGGCCTGCCGACCGGAGCGAAGGCGAATTCACGATCGGCTTCCTCGCCAGAATCTGTCCCGATAAAGGTCTGCACGTGCTGGCCGAGGCCTTTTCGCTGCTGAGCAAGGAGCCGAGCGTTCCGCCGGCACGCTTGCGGGTCGCCGGATACCTGGGAAAGGGCGACCGCAAGTACCTCGCCGACATCCGATCGCGTCTCGCCAAGGACGGCCTGGCAGAACGGTTCGAGCACGTAGGCGAATTGAACCTGGCTGAGAAGATCCGGTTCCTGCAATCGCTCGACGTCCTGAGCCTGCCGACGGTGTACCGGGAGTGCAAAGGATTGCCGGTCCTGGAAGCCTGGGCGTGCGGCGTGGCGGCCGTGTTGCCCGACCATGGCACTTTTCCCGAGATGATCCGCGATACCGGTGCGGGAGTGCTCTGCCGCCCGAACGATCCCGAATCGCTTGCAGAATGCTTGAAGGGGCTGATTCAGAATCGCCGCCAGGCCGCGGAGTTCGGCCGCCTTGGCCACCAGGCCGTAAGGGATCGCTATCATGCTGGACTGATGGCCGAGCGGACGGCCGCTGTCTACCAACGGCTCGCGTCGAAGCCTGCCGACGTGCAGGCAACGGCACCGCCGGCATTGCGATCGCGGTGATAGATATGTCTTATGTCGCAGACCTCACCTTGCGCCTCGCCGCCGGTGCCACACGGTTGCCCGGCGCGTTCCGTCGTCCTCACGCGGCATACCTGGCTGCGGCCCAGAATGCCGATGGCGGGTTTTCCGGGCGGCAGGGGCCGAGCGATCTCTATTACACGAGTTTTGCCCTCCGCAGCCTCGCCCTGTTGGGCTCTCTCGAAAACGGTATTGCGGACCGCGCGGCCGATTTCGTTCGGCAGCAAATCCACCGGCCGGTCGGGATTGCCGACTTCGTGGCCCTCGCTCAGAGTGCGCTCGTGCTCGAGTTGGTCACCGGATCGGATGCCTTCGCCCTCGCCGGTTGCGACCGCAACGGCTCCGTTTCCGACTATTTCCGGAAACTTCGCCGCGACGACGGCGGCTACGCCAAGACTCCTCATACGAGGCATAGCAGTACCTACGCCACTTTTCTGGCCTCCTCGTGCCTGCAACAGTTCGGACTTCCTCTCGACGATATTCCCGCAATCGCTGCCCTGGTCCGCTCGCGCCGGCGTGAGGACGGTGGATTCGTGGAGCTGGCCCCGCTCAAGCACAGCGGTACGAATCCGACCGCCGCCGCCGTCGGCAGTCTGCGCCTGCTCGATGGTCTCGACGACGAGACCGCCCGCCGAGCCGCCGAGTTTCTCGTTGGCATGCAGAGTGCCGAAGGCGGCCTGCGAGCCAACACGAAGATCCCGGTATGCGATCTGCTCAGTACGTTCACCGGCCTCACCGCGCTCACCGACTTGGGGGGGCTTTCTCAAATCAACCTCGGTGCGGCCCGCCGCTTCGTGCAGGATCTGGCGATGTCGCAGGGTGGTTTCCGAGGCGGGGTCTGGGACGACGTTGCGGATGTCGAGTATACCTTCTACGGCGTGGCGACCCTGGCCTTGCTCGCCGGCCCGAATGGCTGAAGCGAACCTGTCACGCTACCGCGAGCGGCTTCGTTCCGCTGACGTGGTACCCCGCCGCAATGTTTGCCAACCGGGCCGTCCTGATCTGCTCACTTCGGGCGCGCTGTTCCGCCGAACGAGCCAGCAGATATCGGACATCAGCCATGTCGAAAAGCATTGCGGCGGCACGGACCAACCGGCCGGTTCCGGCAACGGAGGCGCCGGAAGTTACTTTGCCCCAAACCAAGGGAATGATTTGGCAGCACGGTATCCCGCATTGGCGGATTGTCGATCCCCACCACTCGGGCGTGTGTCGGTGAAAGTCGCGTGGAGACCCGTGCACCCGGTACAGAAAAGGCACGAAAAAGTGGAACGTACCGCCCGGAGAAAGCACCCGGATCGCTTCGGAAACGGCCAGTTGGTCGTTGAAAATATGCTCGAACGTGTTCACGCTGATCACGTGAGAGTACGAACCATCGGCCAATGGCAGTTCACGTTCGAGATCGAGTTGAAAGGTGGGGGATGCCTCGCTGTTGAAATTCACCGTCTCATAGCTTAGAGACCCCTGGATGAATTTGGGGTACCCGCTTCGGCGATCTCCCCCGATATCCAGTACCTTTCCCGAAAAGGCCACGCTCGAAATCGCCTCGTACTCGAGTGCGCGAATGAGCGAGAGCCTCGAAAAGGCAAGCCTTTTCCAGCGTCCGAACGAGGGTCGCGGAGGCGGTTTCAGGACATAGTCGACGGGAGAACCCGCACTTTTTGTCTCGGCCATTTCGGAAGATTTCATCCGGACGGGGTCGTCTGCCACGGGCATGCACCTGTACTGCAGGAAAAGCGGTCAACTCACAACGATCTTGGCAAGCCCTTCCCCGCGAGCTTATGAAAAAAATAGACCACCCGCCGGAACATCAAGCAGCCCGGCTGCTCTCAATCGGGCAACGGCCAGACGTCACGGGAATCGGAGGGCCGGCAGCCGGGCCGCTCAGCGTCTCGCGTTGACCGCGGCTCACTTGATCGCACCCGGCAGGATCTCGCGGAACAGACCCGCAAGCGCGTCCCGGTCCACCTTGCGAGGATTCAACGAGAGGACTACCGACGTGCTCTCGATTGCGTTGTCGACGAGTTGCTCGATGAGATCACCTTCCGTTCCCGCCCGGGCCTCGATCTCCTGCGGCAAACCGACCGAGCGGAGAAGCTCCGTCACCTCCTCGACGAATCGAGCCGCGCGCGCCGCTTCCGTGTCGCCCTCAATGCCGCAGCAATCGGCCAATTCGGCGTACTCGCTCTGGCACTGCTGGGCGTTGTATCGCAAATGGACCGGTGTGCCGATGGCCACGGCCTCGCCGTGCGGAGTGCCAAGCACGGCCCCCAGCGCATGGGCTATGGCATGATTTACCACCACGCCGGCGGCGGAAAAGGCCGCGCCGGCAAACGTCGCGGCCAATGCCAGTTCCTCTCGCGGTTGCGGATCCGACGGGTCGTCGACCGCTCGCCGCAGATTCCGGTAAATTTGCCCGACGGCACGGCAGGCAAGCGCCGAGGAAATCGGTCCCGCCCGTCGGCTAATCCTCGCCTCGATCGCGTGCCCCAGCGCGTCGGCGCCGCAACGGGCGGTCACGAGCGGCGGAGCGCCGACGCTTAGGTCGGGGTCCACTAAGGCCACGCGGGGATACAACACCGGCGACGAAATTGTTCCCTTCAGCGGCACCTCCGGACGGCTGCCGACGCCGCGAAACGTGAACACAGCTACCGAGCTGACTTCCGAACCCGTGCCGGCCGTCGTCGGCACGGCAACGATCGCAAGGGCGTCGGAAATCCGCGGGCCTTTGAAAGCCCCGCCCGTGTACTGCCAGAGCGTCCCGCCGCACCGGGCCAGGCCGGCCACTGCCTTGGCCGCATCGATCACGCTCCCGCCGCCCACGGCAACCACCACGTCGACGCCGCCCTCCCGCGCCGCGTCCGCCCCTACCTGAATGCTCTCCGCCTCGGGCTCCGGATCGACCCCGAAGTGCGAAACCGCGACGCCTGCCTTCGCAAGCAGGCTTTCGGCACGCTCGTACACCTCGTCGAGGCCGGTCCTCTCCCGATAGCCCACGAGCAACGCGGATCGGCCCAGCGAGCGAACCGTCTCACCAATTTTCCTCAGGCCTCCGCGACCGAACTGGATCCGCGTCGGCAGCTCAAATTCCCAAGCGCGTGACATGACCTCTCGACACGATTAGAAGACTACTCTTGCTCCTCCTTCCCACCCCGTCCGGCTGTAACCGTGTACGGGGCGGCAGGGGACTGGTCCATTTTTCGGCCAACCTGCGCCTCTTGGCAGTAGAAACACTGGCCGAAAACATGGACCTGTCCCCCTCCCGCCCCGTGAGCGGTTACCGATCCGGCTCGAGAAACGCGAGATTGAAACGCGTGAACGTAATAAACTGGTAGTTGCCCCGCTCCCAGAGACAGCCCACCGTTCCGTCCTTCAGAATCGTCAGGTCGGAATAGGCGGCCGCCTCCTCGGAAAGGACCCGCTCCGCCGGAAAGGTCTTCCCTTCATCATAGCTCGTGCGGGCGACAAGCGTCTTGCGGCCCGGGCCTTTGGGGCCGGTAAAGAGAATCCGGTCGCGGTCGGCGCCAGCCGATTTCAGCGTGAGCCGCTCGACCGCACAAGCGCAGGGCGTGACGGCCTCGCCCGCAAACGGCTCCGACCAGGTTTCTCCCCCATCGCTGCTGACGGCCCGAAACCGGGCGTCCCCCCGGCTCTGGCGAACATCAATCAGAATCCGACCGTCGGCCAACTCGACCAGTTGGTCTTCATTGCCGTGATCCCCGCCCGGTACGAGTTTGCCGCGTTGCCACGTCTTGCCATGGTCGTCGCTGAAGATCGTGAAAACGCCGTACGGTGCCTTCCAAACCGGCGCCAGCAGCCGTCCGCTGCGGGTCTGGATTGCGCCGCCGGGCCCGACGATGCTGGCTCGCCATTGATTGTCTTGCAGGTCGCGGGCCACCGCCGTCAGATCGATGGGCTCGGACCATGTCGCTCCGTCGTCTTCGCTGAAGCGAGCAAGCGTCTGAAGATCGTCGGTCCCCGGCCGCGAGCTGACGGTGCTCCGTTCCGGTTTGCAGCGAGCGTAGAAAACCCAGACTCTGCCCGTGACGCCGTCGGTGATCGTAGCCGGGTTGGCGGCCGACCAGTAATCTCCCGGATCTTCGATCGTGACCATCTTCGACCAGGTCTTTCCGCCGTCCGTGCTCCGCTTCAAAACCAGATCGATGTCCTGCTTCCCGAACCCGGGGTCCGCCCCGCCGTACTTGCGGGCCTCGGCGAAAGCCAGCAAGGTTCCGTCGCGCGCCGTTTCCACCCCCGGAATGCGATAGATCTTGTAGCCGTCTTCTCCCGATTTGTAGACGTCGACGTGCTCAAGAAGCGCGTCAGCGGCTGCCGCCGGAACGGCGGCAAGCGCCAAGATCAGGTACAGCCAAATAAAACGGTACATGGTGCAACCTCCTGGATGTGAGTCCCCTAGGCATGTTATCGTTTCGCCCCATCAGTCTGGCGGCACCTGCTCCACCTGTCAAGGTGCGGCTGGCGAGGGGGGGGCCGCCTGCCGGAAAGTCCTGCCGCACTGGAAATCGTGCTGCGGTTGCGGGTCCTCCGCATAACGGCCTATAATGATTGGTTTGAAATCCAGCGGATCCACCGCAGCCCTTTCCACCGTCTTTTAAGGAGACCCCTTCCGTGGCCAAAGGCAAGTGTCTGTTTACCAGTGAAGCGGTCAGCATGGGCCATCCCGACAAGCTGGCCGACCAGATCTCCGATGGCGTGCTGGACGCCCTGATCGCCCTGGACCCCTACAGCCGGGTCGCCTGCGAGACCATGGTAACCACGGGCATTGCGGTGGTGGCCGGTGAGATCACGACCAAAGCCGTGGTCGATTATACCAGCGTGATCCGCGACGTCATCGCCGATGTCGGCTACGTCGACGACGAGATGGGCATCGCCGCCCGCACCTGCGCCGTCATGCTCTCGCTCGACCGCCAGAGCCCCGACATTGCCATGGGTGTCGACTCGGATGATAGCAAGGGCAAGGACGTCGGCGCGGGCGACCAGGGACTGATGTTCGGCTATGCCTGTGACCACACCCCCGAGTTGATGCCCCTGCCAATCGCTCTCGCTCACCGCATCACGAACCGCCTGACCGAGCTCCGCAAACTGGGCGACGTGGCTTGGTTGCGGCCCGACAGCAAGAGCCAGGTGACCGTCGAGTTCGACGGCCCCCGCCCCGTGCGGATCGACACAGTCGTCGTCTCCACGCAGCACAGCCCCGATGTCACCCAGAATGAAATCCGCGGCTACGTGATCGACAAGGTCATCAAACCCGTCCTGCCGGCCGAGCTGATCAACGGCGACATCACCTACCACATCAATCCGACCGGCCGATTCGTCACCGGCGGACCGCATGGCGACTGCGGGCTGACTGGCCGAAAAATCATCGTCGACACCTACGGCGGCTGGGCTCGCCACGGTGGCGGGGCATTCAGCGGCAAGGATCCGACCAAAGTCGACCGGAGTGCCGCCTATATGGCCCGGCACGTCGCGAAAAACATCGTGGCAGCGGGCCTCGCCCATCGCTGCGAGGTGCAGTTGGCCTATGCGATCGGCGTCGCCAAGCCGGTGAGCGTGCTGATCGATACGGACGAGACCTCGGTAATCGACGAGGGGCGGCTTTGTGAACTCGTTCGCGAGCTTTTCCCGCTCACGCCCCGCGGGATCATCGACTACCTCGATCTCCGCCGTCCGATCTACCGCTTGACCGCCGCCGGTGGCCACTTCGGCCGTTCGGAGCCCGAATTCACTTGGGAAAGTATTCACCGCGCCAAGGAATTGGCCGCAGAAGCTGGTGTAAAGGGAGCCAAGGTCGCCGAAACGGCCGCGTAGGTCTTCCATGGCCTCTTCGTCCTCCGATGCCGTACAGTCTCCGCCGCATTCCGTCGCCAACGATCGGTTGATGCCGGATTTCGGCCGCTGGGTGGCGGTTGCCGTGGCGGCACTGTTGTGGATCGCGGCCCCGGTTTTCGTCGCTCGGCGGTTGGCGGGTGCGCTGTCCACCCCGCTCGATCTTCCGACGCTTGCACTCGTCGCGCTGGCTACCGCCGGTACGGCTGCGATGGTCCGTTTGCTCCTTCCCCGGCCTTGGTTCGTTACGTCCGCGGGCACGACCGCGGCGATCGTCCTTCTGGCCCTGGCGATGAGCCTGCCCGGTTCGGCACCGCTTGGCCTCATCCTGCTTTGGTCGGCCGTCTGCCTCGAGGTGCTCTGGACATTGCGCTCTCGCACTGCGAAGAAGCCATCGGTGCCCCCCCCGCGCGCCGACGAATCGCCTTTGCCGTCGAAGGATGCCTCGGCAGTCTTGACCGATCCGGAAAGCCCGCACACGACCGACCCGGACGAACTTGCCTCCGGAGAAGATCCGGATGACGAACTGCCGGCCGAAGTCCTGCAACAAATGACCCGCAGCCGTTCGCCCGATGGCGGCGAGGCGTTCAGCGGCTGGCTCCGCGTTCCGGTAGCCGTCGGTCAGCGAACCGCCAATGTTCACCTCGCCTTTTGTCCGGCCTTTGCACAGGTTCCGAGAGTCTCGATCCGCCAGCAGGACGGACCCCCGGCCCGGATTCGGCCGGTTCAGGTTTTGCCCTACGGCGCAAGATTCGACCTGAAGCTTGCCCAGCAGTGCGACGAAGACACTACGCTCGTGCTCCATTTCCTTGCCGAAGCACCGCCGCGCGAGGTCCCGGCAGAGTGAAATGGCTCGAACTTCTCGACCTTCAACTCGCAATGGCAGCACCCCCCTGGGGCCGGAAAACAGCCGGATAAGGGCTTGCTTTGGCGGCGATCTGCGTAAACATTATCGTAACTGTTCACGGGGCGGCCGGGGACTGGTCCATTTTTCGGCCGATTCGAGCATTTTGGCGTCAAAGACGTCGGCCGAAAACATGGACCTGTCCCCCTCTTTTCCGCCCCGTGAACGGTTACACATTATCCTACTGGTCGATTTTGCCCGTATCGCTTTGAACAAAAGAGGATCTTGATGAAACGCAACCTTTCGACGACCCCGGTCGCATTGCTGTTCCTGGTTCCGGCCGTGTTGATACTCGTCGCCCTCGATTCCGTTCAAGCCCAGCAGAATGAGAAGAAAGCCGAAGTGGCCTCTCAGGAGGACCTCTTCACCGTGCCCGAAGGCGCCCCGGAGGATCTGCTCGAATACATTCAGAAGCTGGAAGAGCAGAGGCCGCCGGAGCTGACACCCGAGAAGGTCCGCCAGTTCCAACAGAAGCAACACGAAGCGATCGTCCGTGCCGCCGAGAAGGTCATTGCCGCGAAGCCCGGCGACGAACCCTTGCAGCAGGCCGCCATCTCCAAGGCCGTCGCGCTGAACCACCTGGCCCGCTACGGCGACAAGTACGAGAAGCAGCTCGAAAGATTCCCGGAGGATCTGAAGAAGGCGGGCCACCCCGAGCTCGCCCGCGACATGAAGGCGTTCCTGCTCGAGCGAGAACTGCTTCAGTCTCGCGCAACCGGCCCCGGACAGTTACAGAAGCTGCTCGATCGCGTCCAGAAGTTCCTTGCCGAGGGACCGCTCAGCGAGGAAGGCGTGCGCCTGGCGATCACCACCGCGCGGACCATGCAGGGAGCGGGCGACGAACTTGCCGCCAAAGCCTATGGCGACCTGGGCACAATTCTGGCCAAGAGCGACGACGAGTCGATCGCCGATCTCGGCAGCAAGATGGAAGGCATTTCCCGGCGCATGAAACTCGTCGGCAACCAGATGGAGCTGGAGGGAGTCACCATGGACGGCGACCCGCTCGACTGGTCCAAATACCGCGGCAATGTTACGCTGGTGATGTTCTGGGCGACCTGGTGCGGACCCTGCCGACAGGAGATCGCTCACGTGCAGGATCTCTACCAGCAGTATCGTGACCGCGGTTTCGACGTGGTCGGTATCAGCGTCGACGAAAGCCGCGAAGATCTGGAGGAGTTTCTCAAAGAGAATGAGATCTCCTGGACAATCGTATACGACCAGGCTCGCGCCGACGGCAAGAAGGGCCAGCCGATGAGCGCCCGCTACGGCGTGACGGGCATTCCCGAAACGGTTCTTGTCGATCGCAAGGGCAAGGTCGTGGCCACCAGTGTTCGCGGCTCGCAGTTGGACGAGCAACTCAAGGAGATGATCGGGCCGCCGGAAGAGAAATCGCAGAAGAAAGAGGGGTAGAGCGTAATCGTTCGCCGGCCCGGCAGGGGACCAGGCGTCGACAGGAACCGCTCTCTTGCCTGCCCAATGGACACTCCCGGGAGAGAAATCCGTGATTGAGAAGGAATTACTGGACATCCTCGTTTGCCCCAAGTCGCACAAACCGCTGACGCTCGCCGAGCAGTCCCTCGTCGCCGGCCTCAACGAGAAGATCGCCGCCAAGACCCTGACCAACGCGGCGGGCCGCTCGGTCGAGTCCGAAATGCAGGGAGGGTTGGTCTGCGAAGATGAGGGCCTGCTCTATCCCATCATCGACGGCATCCCCGTGATGCTCGTCGACGAAGCGATCCCCATCGGGCAAATGACGAATGACGAATGCCTCAAACTATAAACGCCACCACCGACCCCGCGTCGGTGGGGCGATGTTTGGCAACTACAAACCGCACCCCGCCAAGTGGTTCCGTGATTTCGCGTCTGCTGCTCGCCCGGTGGGCGCCGCCCCCAACCCGCAAAACCACGGAACGGGTGTCTATGTGCGGCTTGTAGTTGCCAAACATCGCCCCACCGGGGTAAATCCAGTGGTGGCGTTTACAGTTTGAGTAATGACCATTGACAAATGCACGAACTTTCGATCGTGGAAGCGATGCTCGAGCAGGTCGAGACCGAGGTCGACCGCTCCGGGGAAACCGGGCGCATTACGCGGCTTGATCTGACGATCGGACGGCTGTCGGGGGTCAATGCCGACTCGATTCGATTCGCCTTTCAGTTGCTCTCGGCGGGCACGCGCGCCGAGGGTGCGGAACTTCAGATCTCAGAGCCGAAGCCGACTTGCGTTTGCCGGACCTGCCTCGCAAGAACCGAAGTTGAGGAACTCGTAGCCTCGTGCCCGCAATGTGGCAGTCCCGACGTTACCCTTGAAGGCGGCCAAGGACTCCTGCTCGACTCCATCGAACTGGCCACCTGAACGGCTTGAGGATCTTTTCTGCATCAGCCCGGCTGCTATTGCTGGTCCCGCGTTTCGACTTCGATCCGCGCCCCACGGTTATTCGCTGCGCTGATCCACGTCTCGAGATACCGATCCTGCGAAGCCTCGATGAGTTGCTCGCGAAACTCCACGGCCGACCGTTCATCCGCGCAGAGCACGAAGAGCGTCGGCCCCCAGGAACTCTGCCCCACTCCTCGCCGGCCTAGTCGGCGGGCCAGCGCGACCAGCCCAGCAAGCCGCTCGCCGGCGAACGGCCCGCCCTGCTTTTCCGCAAAGCTGAGCCCCGCTAGGTAACCGAATTCGTACAGCGCATCGCTGAACGCATCGAAGTCGGCCTGCGCAGCCGCCGGCAGGAGAATCTCCCGAGCCAGGTATTCCAGCCTCCTGGAACGTTCTTCCGGCACTGCGGGCAGCGTGGCGAATGCCTGCCGTTCGGCTTCGCCCGAAAGCCCCACCTCATCACGCGGGCAAACGAGGACAAATCGCCACGCGGCGGGCAACTCGGCCCGCGCGACCAGCGGAGAAACCTCTTCCGCCGCGGTCTTGCCGCCCTCCAGCAACAACCCGCCATGAACAAATCCGTACAGCCCCACGGCGGATCTTTCTCCACGGCCCACGCACCCCGCGAGTTGCACCGCGTCCAGCGGCGGACGTCCCTCCAGCGCATTCAGTCCTGCGGCAACCGCCATGCTCAACTGCGTGCCCGTGCCCAGGCCGGTGTGCTCGCGCGGCGCCTGCATCACCTCGATGCGGCACCGCATTCCCCCGCCGCCTGCGATCAGCGACGCGACGATTCGCCTGGTTCGCTCGGCCAGCAGACCGGCAACCTCCAGGCGCTCGGCCCGGCGGAGCCTCAGATGCAGCCCCGGAGCCTCGATCATGGCCCCGATCCCGCCAAACTGTCGGCCGCCCGCCCGGTTGACCGACAACATGCCGAAATGCAGCCGGCTGGGAGCGAACACCTGGACGGCCCGGCTGCTCATCTCTCCTCCTCGATCTTGTCGAGCACATACTGCCAGAGGAACTCCCAGGCATCCATCTCGCGAGCACCGCCCGTCTTCTCGACCAGCACGGCCAGCCGGGAGAGATCCGTCATGACCTGCTCGGCCGACAAGAACCCGATCCGTGATGCGTAGATCGCACCCTCCACGACGGCGTGCATCGCCCGGTTCAATCCGAAGAAATCACGGATCGAGCCTCGTTCGACCACGTCGGCTTCGATGGTAGCCCGCGCCCCGGAATCGTCGATTCGCCGTACGCGCAAAGCATACCAGCGGCAGGCATCGGCCACGATCCACCCGTCGACGGCCGTCGCCCGCAGAAGTCGCGGCAGCGGGTCGAGTCTGCCGAGGGCCGCGCGCGCGATCAGCCCGACGTCGTCCGTCACGTGAAACACGCCCTCGCCCGTTCGCTTCAAATGGACGTAAGTCGTCGAGGATGGATACGGCCGCAGCACGATTTGCTCGATCGGCCGGTCCCGCGGATCGTCGACCGTCGCGCCCATCGGCGCTACGTGCGGCTGCCCGTCGGCGCCGGTTGTCGTGACGATTCCTTCGAGAATCATGATTCCTCGTCAGCACGGATCGCAGTGGCCTTAGCGCCGCCGGGAAATGGCGCAGCGCTGCGCGGGAGAGCCGCGCGTTGCAGGCAAGCCGGCAGCCCGGCTGCTTCGGCAGCAGCCGGGCTGCTGAGCCAATCGCCCTTATCCTGCGGCTCAGGTCTCGTTCCAGGTGCCCGGCACCGGCACCGGATAGAAGCCGTTCTCGTCCGCCTTCACCGGCGGTTCCGAATCGTAATCCAGGTCGTCGATCTTGCCCGGGTAGAGTTGGAACTTCGAATTGACCATCTCGTCCCAGGTGATCTCTTTGCCCGAATGCACCGCCGCACGGCCCATCAGATCCGCAAAGTTCGACAGCGCCGCCCGCTCGACCTCGTTCTGCGGCTTGTCCTGGCGGATGTTCTCCAACAGCACGTTCCACTCCGCGTCCCAGGGGGTGTACTGTTCCTCGGGCGCTTCCCAAACGATGTTGTCGTCTTTGATTCGCTGGTCTTTGTAGATCCGCGTTGTTCCCTTGTGGATGTTGCCGGAGAACTGGCCCGCACACTTCGTCCCGTGCGCGTATGTGGCAAATTCGGTGAAGCAATGTCCGCCCAGCCAGCGGACCCCGTCCGTCGCCTTGGTGCCGTCGGCAAACGTCCACTCGATCGAGATCGAGTCGAACTCCTGACCGTGGTCCTGGCTGTTGGCCCTTCGGCCGCCGATGCCGCGGGCGAGGACCGGGTGATCGCCCTTGAGCCAGCAGATTTCGTCGATCTGGTGGATGTTCATCTCGGCAAAGAGACCGCCGGAGACCCAGGGAAATCGGACGAAGTTGCGGATCTGCCAGAGCAGCTCGTTGTAGTCGGCCGGCTTCTTGCCCAGGCCGCCGACCGGATGGATCCGGTACGCCCGAATGAGCTGAAGCTCGCCCATTTGCCCGTCGCGGATCCGCTTGATCATCTCCTGGCGATTGACGCTGTGGCGGCATTGCAGGCCGGCCGCGATCTTGAGGTTTTTCTTTTTCGCCTCCTCGCCGGCCTTCATCAGCCGGCGCAGGTTCGGGGCGTCGGGGGCGAACGATTTTTCCATGAACGCGTTCACGCCCTTCTGCACCGCGTATTCCAGTTGCAGGGGCCGCACATAGGCGAAGCTGGTCAGCATGGCCACGTCGTTGGGACCGAGGCAATCGATCGCCTTCTTGTAGGCGTCGAAGCCGACAAACTGCCGCTCCTTGGGCACGTCGATCCGGTCGCCGAACTCCTTGGTGAGCGCTTTGTGGCGGCTGGCGATCCGATCCTCGACCACGTCGGCCATCGCGTAGAGTTTGACCGGCCCGTGCGGGGAGTTCATCGCGTTGGCCACGGCCCCGCTTCCCCGCCCGCCGCACCCGATCAATGCCAGGCGGATCGTGTTGTCTTCGCCCGCGTGGACCCGAGGAATGCTCACCCCCGCCAGGGCCGATCCGGCCGCGGCAGCCCCGGTCCACTGCAAAAACTCGCGGCGCGACGCGCCTTGCGAATTCGATTGCGGCGATGCGTTTTCTCGCTTCATGGTTGCTCTTTCTGTAGCTTGAGGTGGGAACTCTTTATCTGTCCCCCCATGGAAGGGCTCCAGGTTGAATAACCCTATTTTCGGCAACCCGGCGGGCGAGTGTCAAGGCAAGAGGCCAGCCGGAAACGGGAACTGGCTCCCGGATGTTGTGTGTTAGAGACCGAGGATCGTCCAAGATGCAGGGTGCCTGTCCCCGTTTCCGGATAGCCTTCGATCAATCGCATCCGTCGAGCGGGAATCGCAACTCGTCCCCCTGCTCGGCAGTATAAACCCTTCCGCGGAAGCCGATGCTGGCAGGCTGCGGCCAGCTCTTGCCGAAGGAGACCACGAGGTTTTTGTGATCGACCTGAAGCCCCAGCCAATGGGCCCGATACCGGATTCGCAAGCGGAGTTGGGAGAGTTCGTCGGGCAGACAGGGATTGAGCCAGAGCACGTCGTCGCGCATCTCGATGCCGGTGTGGCCCCTCTGGATGAGATCCACGGTGCCGGCCATTGCCCCCAGGTGGATCCCTTCCGAGGTGGTTCCCCCCTGAATGTCCGCGATGTCGCTTTCCAATGCTTGCTTGAACAATCCCCACGCCCGTTCCCGGTGCGAGCGAGCGAGGACCCAGGAATGGACAATACGGCTGAGCGTCGAACCGTGGGAAGTGCGCTGCAGGTAGTACTGGACGTTTCGGGGGATGAATTCCGGATCGAACTGGTAGCCCATATGCTCGAACAACTGTTGCAGTTCGTCGGCGGAGAAGAGGTAGAAGAGCATGAGGACGTCGGCCTGCTTGCCCGCCTTGTAGCGGTTGACGTCGTCGCCCTCGGCCTCGAGGATGCGGTCGAGTCGTTGGATATCGCCGTACTTCTTGCGGTAGCCCTCCCAGTCGAATTCCTTGAGTTCTCCGTAGCCTTCGAACTGGCTGATGATGCCGTCGTCGTGGAAAGGGATGAACATCTTCTGGCCGACCTCATTCCACCACCTGGTTTCCTCTTCGTCGATCTGGAGGTCCGCGAGGAGTTCTGCGCGTCGGTCATCGGCCAATCGGTCGAGAACCGAGGAGGCGCATTGGATCGTCCACACGGCCAAGACATTTGTGTATGCATTGTTATTCAGGCCGAGTTCATCGCGGTCGGGGTACTTGGTATGGAACTCGTCGGGCCCCACGACATCCTGCAATTCATACCGGTCCCGGTCGGGATTGTAGACGGCAAAGCTGGCCCAGAACCGTGCGATTTCGATGATCATCTCGGCGCCGAAGAAGGAGAGAAACTCCATATCGTCAGTCGCCTGGTAGTACTGCCAGACATTCCGGGCGATGGCGGCGTTGACGTGGCGCTGGCGGTAGGTGTTGTCGGGAACCCAACGGCCCGACTTGGGGTTCAGGTGCAGCACTTGGCTCTCTTCCCGCCCGTCGCTCCCGCTTTGCCATGGGAACATTGCGCCGCGGTAGCCCAATTCGGCGGCCGCGTGCCGGGCTTCGGGAAGCCGCCGGTAGCGATACATCAACAGCGAGCGGGTCAGTTCGGGGATCCGCAGGTTCAAAAAGGGGAAGATGAAGAGTTCGTCCCAGAAGATGTGGCCCCGGTAGGCCTCGCCGTGCCAGCCGCGGGCCGGCACGCCGACGTCGATATCGACGGTGTTCATCGACGTGGTCTGAAGGAGATGGAAGATGTGCAGCCGCAGGATGAACTGCGCACGGCTGTCGGTGGCGAGATCGATATCGCAGCGGTCCCAAAGATGAGACCAGTGGCGCACGTGGGCGGTCAGCATGTCGCGAAAGGACGGGGCGCGGCGGATCAATTTCGTTGCAGCCAACAGCGGCTCGGACATGGCCCGATCGCCGGATACGTAAAGGCCGAGCACTTTTTCCACCCGGAGCGTCTTGCCCTGCTCGGCCTCGCAGTGAATTTCGTGAGCGATGTAGTTCCGGCGTTTTACGACGTGGCGCGCGTGCTGAGCGAGCTCGTCGCCGGAAAAGACCCGAGTACGGGCGGCCTGTGCCATGCGGATTCGCGACTGCGTGGTCTGGACGACCAGGAAGATGCCGTCTTCGTCGATCTCGCCGCTGTCTTCGGGCTCGAGGTGCTGGCCGGCAAGCTGCCGATACCTGGCGACCCCATCGTTCTTCACCGTGCCGTCCAGCGCCGAGTGGATCTCGATCCGGCCGGACCAGTTTTCCGGAGTCAGGGACCAGTGAATGGCTGCCCGGTGCGGATGCGCCATATCGACGATGCGGCGGATCTCAAGCGTGGATACGTTGCCGTCACGGTCGCGGAACCGGACCGTCCGATCCAGCACGCCGCGCCGGACGTCCAATTCCTGGCGGAACTCCAGCAATTCGACCCGCTCGATGTCGATCCACTCGCCGCCGTCGATCCGAAACTTCAGCACGAGCCAGTTGGGCCAATTGACCAGGTCTTCGTTTTCGATCACGCGGCCCGCAACCTCGGATTCGAGCCGGTTATAGCCGCCGGCGAGATAGGTACCCGGGTAGTGCGGACCGCCGGCGCGGGATTCTTCGAACGCGCCGCGCGTGGCAAAGTTGCCGTTGCCCAGCGTGCACAGCGCCTCGCGGAGCGGCTGCTGGTCGGGATCCCATCCGGAATAGATCAATTTCCAGTCGGTCGTCTCTCTCGTGCTCATTGCGCTTTCTTGCTCAACAGGTCGATCATTTCTTCGAGGAACGGCTTCACGTCGGCCGGGTCGGCAAGCCAATACGACGCCGCGGTTGGAACGGTCGGTTGTCCGACCAGGATGCCGATGCCGCGTTCGGCCAGCGCTTGAAACGCGTCTTCGTCGGTCACGTCGTCGCCCAGGTAGAACGGAATCACGTCGGGTTTGTCCAACCCGAGGGTGTCCAACAGCCAGAGCACGGCCTTTCCCTTATGCCACTCGATATTGGGCTGGAGCTCGAAGATCTTCTTACCGCCGCGTTTGCGGAGCGACGGATAGCTGCGGTGCACTTCGTCTACGGCATGCTCGACCTCGCCGACGCGGCCCTCATCGACGTTGCGGAAATGAATGGCCACGGCAAACCGCTTCCGCTCGACGGCCGCTCGCGGAACGGTACGGAGCCGCTGTCGGAGTTTCTCTTCGGCGGCGTCCAGGTCGGGCAGGCGGCGAGTGCCCTCTTCGTGCTCCATATGCAGCCCGCCGGGGCCGACGATCTCAAACCCGTGGCTGCCGGCGTAGACCAGGTTATCCAGTCCCACAAGCCGCTTGACGTCCCCGAGATCGCGACCGCTGACGATCGCCAGGCTGCAGAGCTTCGACAGCGAGTTGAGCAATTCGCGAACCGCCGGCTCCAGCCTGGCGGCCGCAGGATCGGGCACGATCGGAGTGAGCGTTCCGTCGTAGTCCAGAAACACGGCCGGACGGCGGTCTGCCAGGGAGTCGGCAATTTTGTCGCGGTGTTCCACCGCCGAGGGCGGCAGCCGGAGCCGCTGGGGATCGGGCGTCGTGATTCCTTCCGAGGAGAGTTCCCTGAGATCCCGAACGACGACATCGGCGCCGTTTTCACCCAGTGCCGCGACCTGGCTCTCTTTGCGGGCAACGCCGACCACGAGCCCGAAGTTGCCCGCCCGGCCCGCTTGGACGCCCGCAACCGCGTCCTCGACCACCACGGCACGCGCGGGATCCAGCTTGAGCTGCTCGGCGGCTTTCAAGAACGTATCCGGCGCGGGTTTGCCGGGGAGTTTCTGTTGGGCCGCTTCGACGCCGTCGACCTGCGTATCGAACAGGTGCATGAGACCCGCGATCCGGAGTATCTTTTTGCAGTTCTTGCTCGACGACACGACGGCCGTGGCCAGTCCCCGTTGTCGCCAGGCTTCGATCTGCTCGACCGCGTCGTCGAAGACCTCGACGCCGCCCTGCTCGAGCAATTCGTGGAAGAGGACGTTCTTCCGGTTTCCCAACCCGCACACCGTTTCTGCGTCCGGCGGATCGTTGGCGGTGCCGCGGGGCAATTCGATGTCGCGGGATGCAAGGAACGTCCGAACGCCGTCGTAACGCGGCATCCCGTCGACATACTTCCCGTAGTCTTCGACGATGTTGAACGGCCGGAACTTCTCATCCCGCTCGCGCGCCCTCTTGCCGAGATACTCATCGAACATCTGCTTCCAGGCACTGGCGTGGACCCTGGCGGTCCGCGTGATGACGCCGTCCAGATCGAGAATCACCGCGTCGACAGGGACCCCGTTGATACTCACTCCCGACATTTCGTCCATTGCACGATCTCCCTCTGCGGACATTTCGGTCACGCGGCGAAGTGTTTCGCGGGCGAGCCCGCTGGAGAATTCTATACCGCACGCAACGAGCTTGCGGTCTGGTCGTTTTCCCGAGCCCCCATCCAACGAATCCGAACCTCTCGCCGAATCCGGCTTTGCGGCAGAAGCAGCACGGAAAAAGACTCGCAGCCCCTCTGAGTCGCAGCCTTCGCACCGGGGGCCGGACAAATCGCCGCACTGCAAGATACGTGGGATGCAGCGTCCGGCAAACCCGGCGGAGGGGCCGCTCGACGCTGCTCCTCAGAGCTATACTGGTCTGATGTGCGGACAGGCACGGCAAGATTCTGTATATTGGTGGCGCTACGAACCTGACAAAGATCGACTACGGCTGGAGAGACATCGATGAACTTGCTACGCCGTCTGGTAACCGTTCATGGGGCGGCCGGGGACTGGTCCATTTTTCGGCCAGTTCGAGTATCTTGGCGTCAAAGACGTCGGCCGAAAACATGGACCTGTCCCATTCTCTTCCACCCCATGAACGGCTACTCGAGGATCGCTCAGTCCGAGGAATCCATCCTATGATGTCGCAACGATTTCCATTCTTGACAATGTTTGGCCTCGTCCTGGTCGCCAGCGTACCTTTTGCCCGCGCGCAGCTTGCCGAGGTCAATGAGCAAACGGCCCTCGGGAATAAGCCGGAGCGCGTCGAGTGGTTTGCCGGCCTCGGCTTCGGGCTGTTTATCCACTGGAGTGTCGACAGCCAGCTTGGCTCGGTGATCAGCCACTCTCTCGTCGGCGCCGACGAGGACTACTGCCGCCGGTATTTCGAGGATCTGCCGAAAACGTTCAATCCAAAGCACTTCGACCCGCAGTCGTGGGCCGACCTGTTCGTGCGATCGGGCTGCAAATATGTCGTCTTTACGACCAAGCACCACTCGGGCTTCTGCATGTTCGAGACGGCGACGACCGATTTCGGGATCACCAACACCCCCTACGGCAAGGATGTCACGCGACTGCTTGTCGCGGCGTTGCGCAAGCGGGGGATTGCGGTGGGGTTCTACTTCTCGCCCGACGATTTCTGGTTCCTGCACTGCCAGGGGACGCTGATCAGCCGCGTCCGTCCGGAAGCCTCCCCGCTGAACAACAAGCCGCTCATGGAGCACAACCTCGCCCAGGTCCGAGAGTTGCTGACAAACTACGGACCGATCGACGTCTTCTTCATCGACGGTCCGGCGGAGGGGATCCGGGAGTTGTGCTGGGAGCTTCAGTCGGAGATTGTGGTCACGCGTGGGGCGATGAAGACACCCGAGCAGTACATTCCCAGTGTGCCGTTGGAGGGGCCGTGGGAGGCGTGTATGACGATGGGCACCCAGTGGCAATACAAGCCGACCAACGAGCACTACAAGTCGGGCACGGAGGTGATCGAGGTTCTCATCGAGACGCGGGCCAAGGGCGGAAACCTGCTGTTGAACCTCGGGCCGAAACCGGACGGCGAGTTGCCGATCGAACAGGAAGAGCGGATCCGGGAAGTGGCCCTTTGGAATTTCATCAACGGCGAGTCGGTTTGCGACGTGGAGCCCTGGATCGTGACCAACGAAGACACGATCTGGTTCACGAAACGCCGGGGCGAGAACATGGTCTATGCCATCGTCACGCAGCCGAACTGGGCCTGGGGCACGCGGCGGAAAATCACGCTGGAGTCGGTCAAGGCCGGCAAGTCGGCTAAAGTGAGTGTGCTCGGCCAGAACGGAAAGGTGCTGGAGTACCAGCCGAATGTCGACCCAGGCGTCCGGTGGCACCAGGACGAGCAGGGGCTGCACATTTCGGCGATGCGGGCCCAGCGGATCTACAATGATCGGAAATGGCCGAATCCGGTGGTCGTGAAGATTACCGACGCCCATCCGGCGGTTCTGCCGCCGGCCGTGCAGACGAAATCGGCCGCGGCGGTGCCCGGCGGAAAGGTTGTATTGGCGGGGGAGTTGATCCGTCTGGGTGATGCGAGGTCAGTGGAGGTCGGCTTCCAGTATCGCCTTCGACATGATTCGACTGAGCCGTTGGCTACGGCCGATCCGTGGCACGACACCGAGCGGAGCGGGCAGACCGAGCCCGGGACGTACAAGATCCAGCTCGATGGGGTGAAACCGGAACAGGCGTATCAGTACCGCGCGGTCGTAAAGCATCCGCGGATCACGCTTTTCGGAGATGTGAAGATATTCACGGGAAAGTAGAGGTGTGCGATGGCGGCCTCGGTATCCAAAGCGAATGCCATGTATCTCTCGCGATTCGGAGTGAAACGCTACAAGTGCCTGGGCGAGATTGATATTCCGCTGACGCCGATCCACGTGCTGATTGGTCAGAATGACGCGGGAAAAACGAGTCTCCTGGAGGCGATGGCAGCTTATTGTTCCAGCGCAGAACTGGACCTGCGCAGCATATTCCCGCGTCCGTGGAATGGACGTGAGCTTGTTCTTCACCAGAGTGAATCGGCAGACGTCGAACTCTGGGGAGAATGGGATTCGGTATCCGTGCACACAGATTCAACTACGTCAGCCGTGCGATATGGCTTTGCCGTCGATTTTCCTCTACAGGGATCGCGGTGTCAGACGCGGGGGGAGTGGATCGAAGTCCATGGCGAACGCCGGGAAATCTTGCCGAAGGGGCAATACGATGAAACCGCCATACGTCGCTGGAAACTCGGATTTTCGGCACCGCCTGTGATCAGACCTGAGCCAGAACTCCACATGATCGTGGATGCCCTTAAACCGGCGCATCATTACGTCCTCGAAGCGAAAGCGATGGCGACGCCTGCCGCGATCGATCCCCACAGACGCTTTCGAATGGACTATGATGGTTTTGGCTTGCCTACTGTATTGGACGATATACTCGGTTATGACGCTGAGTCTTTTATTCGCCTGCGGCGCGAGTTCTGCGCGCGCTATCCGCAATTTACGAGGGTGCGAATCGAGTCTGAGAATGCGCTTAGGCGCACAATCGATCAAAGCGGTGTACCCGTTGCCGATCGGGCATCTGGAAAAGGAATCTACTTCGAAACCAGCGACGGCGGTACGATCCGCGCCCAGCACGCTTCGGACGGAGCCGTTCTCCTCCTTGGTTTCTTGGCCCTTGCGCACCTTCCGGATCCACCGAACCTGCTGTTGATCGAGGAGCCGGAGAATGGAATCTATCCGAAACGTCTTGAAGAGGTCATCTCGATCCTGAAGCAACTCGTCCACCGGCGTGATGGGCTCCCGTTTCCTCAGATCATTCTTACCACCCACTCCCCTTATGTATTGAGCTACTTTGAGCCGGAGGAGGTCACGTTCCTCAGTCGAGAACCGGGCAGGCCGGATGCTCCGGTGCGGGCTCGCCCTCTCCGCGACGCGCCCAACATCCGCGAGCGACTGGCCGGCGGTGAGTTCTTTCTCGGCGAGCTGTGGTATAACCTGAGCGAGGAGGAACTCTTTGGTGAGCCCTGAAGCAGACGTCGTAATCGAGATTATCGGGGAAGGCAAGACGGACGTCGGCCAATCTGCAAAGACGGAACGCCCTGCGTCGGGAGTCGTGCCCATCCTCTTGTACATGCTTTGCGGGAAACCGCACCGCATGCTCGTCAAGCGACGGTCGACCCTGTTCCTGCAGGGAAAGGGGCTCTGGCAGAAGGTCCGCTTTGCTAAGCGCCAGGCGAAGTACAATCGAGCAACGGCAGGCGTGGTATTCGTGGTCGACTCGGAGGGCGAACTGAAAACGAAGCGGGAAGCGCTGAGCAAGGGACGCGATTGCGAGTTCCCCGATTTTCCCATGGCAATCGGTATCGCACATCCTTGCATCGAAGCCTGGCTGTTGGCAGACGCGTCCGCGATACAACGGGCGCTGAGTCTTGCATCGTTGCCGCAGATACTCGAACAGCCCGAAGAGTTGCCGGCGCCGCAACACGATCGACGCCGAAATCCAAAGACCGTCCTGGTGCAACTAGCTGGCGGCACGAAGGCTGAGCTATCGGCAGACGTGAAAGACAAGATCGCCTCCGCAATCAAGGACACAACCCTGTTGTCCAGCCGCTGTCCGCTCGGTTTCGCCCCGTTTGCCGCCGAAGTTGACCGATGGATTCGCCCTCTGTTCTAATTGGATCTCCCATGCGAGTCGCCTATTTCACCAGTTTGAGAACCATTGACATCCGCGAGGAGCCGGAGCCGAAGATTCAGCGGCCGGACGACGTCCTCTTGCGAGTGGATCGGCTGGGCGTGTGCGGGTCGGACGTCCACTACTTCACCGATGGACGGATCGGCGATCAGATCCTCGACTTTCCGGCAACGCTGGGCCACGAGTGCGCCGGGACGGTGGTCGAGGTCGGCAACGGTGTCGAACGCCTGCAGCCCGGAGACCGCGTGGCGGTCGATCCGGCGATCGTCTGCGGGCGGTGCGACCAGTGCGATGCCGGGCGGGTGAACACGTGCCGGAATCTCCGGTTCCTCGGCGGCCCCGGCGAAGCACCGGGTGCGGCAGCCGATCGGATCCTGGTGCCCGCCGACAATTGCCTGCGTGTGCCGGACTCGATGTCAATGGAAGAGGCCGCGCTGGTCGAACCGCTCTCGATCGGTCTGTATTCGGTGCGGCTGGGCGAGATCTGCCCGGCCGCCCGCGTGGCGGTGCTCGGGGCGGGGCCGATCGGATTGAGCGTGTTGTTGTGCGTCAAGGCGACGGCGCCCGCGACCGTTTATGTGACCGATCTGATCGACCGGCGTCTGGACACCGCCGGCCGGTGCGGAGCCGACTGGACCGGCAATCCGCAACGCGACGACGTCGTCGAAGCGATCCTCGAGAAGGAGCCGCGCGGGCTGGACGTGGTCTTCGAGTGTTCCGGCGATCCGGCGTGCATCGCGCAGGCCCAGAGGATGCTCACGCCGGGCGGAACGCTCGTTCTGGTCGGGATCCCCGGCCAATCGGCGATCAGCTTTAACATCCACACGATGCGCCGCAAGGAACTTACATTCAAGAACGTTCGGCGGCAAAAGGGCTGTATCGCGCCGGCAATCCGCCTGGTGAGCGAAGGAGTGGTCGATGCCTCGCCTCTGCTCACGCACCATTTTCCCCTGGATCGAATCCAAGAAGCATTCGAATTGGTGGCGGCCTATCAGGACGGAGTAATCAAAGCGATCGTCGATCTGTCCGGGAAGCAATAGAACGGGAGAAATCATGGAAATTACACGCATCCACCGACGGGCATTCCTCCGCCGATCCTCGCTGTTTCTGGCCGGTTCGGCGATGGCGTCCGCCGACCTTCTCCGTGCGGCGGAAGACGAGCCTTTGGCGCGGATCGGTCTGGTCACCGACCTGCATTACGCCGACAAGCCGCCGGCCGGGTCGCGCTACTACCGGGAAACGCTCTCGAAGTTCGCCGAGGCGGCCGATCGATTCCAGCGGGAAAAGGTGGATTGCCTCGTCGAATTGGGCGACATCATCGACGCGGCGGAATCCGTGGACGTCGAGACGAGTTACTTGGAGCGGATTGCCCGCGAGTTCGCCGCCGCGCACGACCGGCGCTATTTCGTGGTGGGCAACCACTGCGTCGATACACTCACGAAGAGCGAGTTCTCGGAGATTGTCGGCCAGAAGCAGACGAGCCTGTCGTTCGATCTCGGCGGCTATCACTGGGTCGTGCTGGACGCCTGCTTCCGCGGCGACGGCGAGCCCTACGGCCGCAAGAATTTCAAGTGGACCGACGCGAATGTCCCCGCCGCCGAACTGGACTGGCTCGAAAACGATCTGGCTGGCACCGCGCACAAGACCGTGGTTTTCATCCATCAGCGTCTCGACGGCGAAGGGCCGCACTCGGTAAAAAATGCGCCTCGGGTCCGAGCGGTCCTGGAAAAATCGGGCAAGGTCCTCGCCGTGCTGCAGGGGCACTATCACCGCAACGACTACCGCGAGGTAGGCGGCATTCATTACTGCACGTTGGCCGCGATGGTCGAGGGAAGCGGCGAAGAGAATAATGCCTATGCCGTGCTCGACGTGCTTCGGGGGGATGCCCTGCGCATTGGCGGTTTTCGCAGACAGAAAGGATATGACTGGACATAAGGATCGGGATGCCGGCTCGTGCCGAGCGCCGCCCTCTCGAATGTCACGCTTCCCCGGGCTTTAAGAATCGTCAACCGCGGTTGCTCGACGCGGCGGAGCAATTTCCGCCGGTCGCCAGCGCGATCAACGCTTAAGAAGGCGAACTGGCCAATCGGGCGGTCGCCGAGACCTTCAACCTGCCACTGAACCCACGCTTCGAAAGGTAGTCTATGCCGATCTCCGATTCCCCGCTTGTTGGCATCATCATGGGCAGCGACAGCGACTGGCCGAAGATCAAGGCCGCCGCGGCCGCTTTAGACGAGTTTCAGGTTCCGTACGAAGTTCAGGTGATGAGCGCCCACCGCACGCCGGCCGTCGTCGAACAGTTTGCGAAGAACGCGAGAACGCGGGGGATGAAAGTGATTATCGCAGCCGCGGGCGGCGCAGCCCATCTGGCGGGGGTCGTTGCGGCGCACACCACGCTGCCGGTCATCGGGATCCCGGTGCCCACCGACCTTGCCGGCGGACTCGATTCGTTGCTCTCCATGGTGCAGATGCCGGGCGACGTGCCGGTGGCGACCGTCGGGGCGGGGATGGGCGGGCCGCGCAATGCCGGTTTGCTCGCGGTCCAGATCCTGGCCGTTGCCGATGCCGGGCTTGAAGAGAAATTCGCAGCCTTCAAGCAGGGACTTGTGGAGAAGATCGCCTCCAAAAACGCCGCATTCGGGCGCACGCTACGGGGGGAAACGGCATGAGCACGCTCGAGCAGCATGGACCGATGAAACACGTGGAAACGCTCGGCTGGGAGGGCGGCCTTCACGGCCACCTTCGCCTGATCGATCAGACGCTGCTTCCTATTGAATTCATCGAAATCGATTGCCGCGATGTCGAGACCGTCTGGGAGGCCATCAAGATGCTGCGGGTCCGCGGCGCGCCGGCGATCGGCATTGCGGCGGCCTACGGTGTGTGTGTCGGGATCCAGAACGTGTTGGAAAGCGACGATCCCGGCTTCTTCGCTCGCCTGGACGAGGTGTGTTCCTATCTGGCAACCAGCCGGCCGACGGCAGTAAATCTGTTCTGGGCCTTGGATCGGATGAAGAACGTCGCTTACGCAGAGCGCGGACGGAAAGCTCCGCGCGAGATTGCGGACGTGCTCCTGGCTGAAGCTCAGAAAATTCACGAAGAAGATCGGCAGATGTGCCGGGCAATCGGGCGGTATGGAGCTGCGCTGCTTGCCGACGGCCAGGGAGTGCTGACCCACTGCAATGCCGGGGGGCTAGCCACGTCCGACTACGGCACGGCGCTGGCGGTCTTCTTCGCGGCGGCCGAGTCGGGCAAAACGCTGCACGTCTACGCGGACGAGACCCGCCCTTTGCTCCAGGGCGCCCGGCTCACGGCCTGGGAACTGCAGCAGCGCGGCATCGACGTCACGCTGATCTGCGACTCGATGGCGGCCCAGGTGATGCGAGAAGGACGGGTGCAGGCCGTGGTAACCGGCGCCGATCGGATCGCCGCCAACGGAGATACGGCCAACAAGATCGGCACCTACAGCGTGGCCTTGCTTGCCGCGGCCCACGATATTCCCTTCTACGTGGCCGCCCCTACAAGCACGTTCGATCTGGCAATCGCCACAGGCCACGAGATTCCGATCGAAGAGCGGGATCCTCGCGAAATCACCCACGGTTTCGGCCGCCGGACGGCGCCGGAGGGCGTGAAGGTGTATAACCCGGCCTTCGACGTCACTCCCGCGCGGCTTATCAAAGCGATCATCTGCGAGAAGGGGGTTATCGAACCAGTGACTCGCGAGAAGATTTCCGAGGTCGTGGGCAGCCTTCGCAGATAAGTTCCGCGGCTCATAGGCCGCCCGGCTTCCTGGCTCGCTCGAACGCCGCGACAAGCGGCGCGGCCTGTTCGGGGTTGAGCATCCGAAGATAGGCCAGTTTTCCCGCGAGCCGCTCGAGCGATTTAGCGTCGGCTGCCTGCGGGTCGAGCGAGAGGCGATGGATCTCGGCGCGAAGCCGGCGGCGGTCTTTCCGCGACAATCCGGCAACCTGGTTGACGACAACCCCGGTGACGAGTTGGCGACGCGATCGGCGGAGAACGCGGGTCTTCCTGCGATTGACTTCAAACCCTTCTTCGCGAACGATCCGGCAGCCGATGGTCACGAGGAGCTTGATCTTGTCGGGATCGTCGCCGGAGAACGTCAGGTCGTCGGCATAGCGAGTGTACGCAAAGCCGTGCTTGCGCGCCAGCCCGCCGAGGCGGCGATCGAGTCGGGTAAGAACCGCGTTGCACAGCCCGGGGCTCGTCGGGGCGCCCTGCACGCAAACTCGCGGGCCAACGGGTACGTGGAACAGCTTGCCGTCGATCTCGACCGGCTGGCGCGGGGACTCCGTCATCAACACGGCCAGCGTAGTCGCCACCGTATAGCCGTAGCCGAGGCTGATCAACAGCCCCCGGACCCGGCCGAAATGAATCGAAGGAAAGCAATCCTTCAAGTCGAGTTTGATGACCACGGCCTTGCCGACGTGCGGGCCGGCGTTCGTGGCGACGGAGCGGCCGGCGTGGAAACCATGCGCGGCGGCGCTGGTGGGCAGCCGGCTGATGAGCAACTCATGGAGCTGCCGCTGGATGCGCTTCAACCGCGTCTTCGGCGCATGGATCAGTCGCTGTCCGCCGGACCGCTTCGCTACGGCGAACGTGACGTAGTGCGGCGAGGTTTCCCGCTGCCGGTGGATGCTGTAATGGCGGAGCATGCCGACGGAAATTCCAAGTGCGTCGGCCACGTCCTGCTCGGTCTGCCAGAGCGGCAGGCCGTAGCGATCGAGTTGTTCCGGGTCGGGCGCGAGGTCGCGGAGGTTGCGGTCGCGGTTGCGGAGCGTGGCGGAGAAGAGGCGGTTGGCCTCGCCGCGCTCGAAGATTCTTGGCTTCTTGGGACGGGGCCATACGTATTGCCGCACCTTCGACTTCGGCTTGGGCAACAGGCGGGAATCGCGCAGGGCGCGGCGGAGATGGGAAGGTTTGAGTGGCCCGCCCGAGGTGTCGACCACTTCCTGGACTTCCGAGGCGTCGTCGCTTGTGTCCCAGGCCGACAGCTCGGACACGTCGCGGAAGAGCGGCTTGGGACGCAAGAAGGATCGAATCCAGGAGAGGATGTTCACGACTTGAGTTTGGGAAGGGTGTTGTTTTGTTGCGACGCCGACGCGCGGCCCGTTACAGGCTGCTGAAAAAGCTCGGTTTTCAGTGTAGGCGCGACACTCCGTGGCCCGCTTCGTCCGGCCACGGAGTGTCCGGACTGCATTCTTTCAGCAGACTCCGCTGTGCCTGAGTTGGGGAGGAGGCGGGTGGCCGGGCCCGGCGGAGAACCACTTGCAAGGCACTGGACTCGTGGCCTCCCGGCGTTGCGTACGCTGGGAGCCGTGGCGGCGTGAAGGACACAGCATCCCACCGCGGCGAAACACCGCGGCATGGTTGGCTGGTTGCATTCCACCGGGTCCGGGCACCACACCTCCTCGTATGTTAGAGCCTATCCAAGAACCGTCGGGGACTGGCTCATTTTGCGGAGTCTTCGGAGCAAAATGGCCTGTCCCCCTCTCCTCGCCCGGTCTTTGGATAGGCTCTCAGCCGTCATCGTCTTCCGAATTGCCACCGCTGTCAACCTCCCACCGCGTCGGTTCCTTGCGGACGGCCTGGGCTCCGGCCGCATCGGCCGGGGTGCTTGTGGCCAGGTCCACCCGCGCGGAACGGCTCGCCTGGTAGAGCCGCCAGCATGTGTTCACAAGGCCCCTGGTTCATCAGGTGTTCGTCGAAAAAGGGGCAGCGGCAGCGTCCGAAAATGATTCGGTCCGAATCGTTCACTACGACTTCCACCGGCTCGATGCCGGCGACGTTGCCGATCACCCGCCAGTCGCGATAGGTGATCTCGCGAGTCACCCGGCCGTCGGGAGTCTTCAGCCGCCGCGTTTTCGTTGTTTCCTCGGGTGTGCAAGAGCGGACTTCGGCTCTCCCATCCTGCAGGTACTTGGCGGCGATCTCGCGACGAAGGTCGGGCGGGAAGTATTTCCGCTCGTCGATCGGCTGCTCGAAGAGCTCGCGGTGGCGGTAGCGGCGGGTCTCGACGTCGAACATCGAACGTCCCGTTCTGCACAGCCGGACCAGCACGCGGGAGGCTGCCGGCTCATCGATTGCGAGTTCGGCCGCGATTTCCCGGATGGAGTGATGGTAGTCGCGGCGAAGCAGATCGAGCGCGGGCCCCAGGTGGCGGTCTTCGGCGTCGGCCGCCTCGGCCAGCAGGTCGAATCCGCCGGTGCCGGTGAATCCGCTGGCCGCAAAGCCGGTCATCCCAAGAACAAACGTCATGCCCGGCAGCTTCACCGCGTAGAAACTTGGCAGGGCACGGCCTTTGAGGTAAATGTCGACCGACTCGGCGAAAGGAAGCAGGCCCTCGATCAGCTTCAGCCGGCGCCGTCCCCACACCCGCGTCGTTTTCTTTTCGGTATAGTTGTGTTCCGCGCCCTCCAGCGGCACGACGTGCTCCCAGGGCTCCAGCACCAGACGGACCTCCTGCTCCGGCTCGAATTCGAAGCGGATCGCCCGCGGGGAGACCCGGGCCTTGGTATAGCGAAGGTATCGCAGCGCGGTCAACAGATCGATCGGCCTGGCGGTGATTCGGGTGCCGGGGATCGCCATGGCGGCTTGCACCTGCAGGAAGCCGCGGACCCAGGAGTCGGGCAGCTCCACCTTCTTTTCGAAACGTCCGCCCGCCTCGGCGGTAGCCACTTCCAGCCCTTCCGCCCCGATCCGGAAGCTCGTCCGCCGTCCGGAGCGCATCTCGCCCAGCGCGCCCCAGAGCCAGGCGGTGAAGTCGATGTTCGTCGTGCCAGTGACGACTTCCCCTTCGGGCTCAAAAACCTCCGGATCGACGATCAGGCAGACGTAGACCGACTGGTCCTGACTGAATGCCTCGAAGAAGAGCCTGTCGGGATGGACCGTGATCACGGGATCGAGCAGATCCGACTGGGCGAGCCACGTATCGTCGGACCAGATCGCCTCGCCCAGCGCCCTCAGGGCGATGCGGAGCATGAAGCCATGCTGTTTGACCGTGCCGGCGAACCGCACGGGACGGCGGGCGTTGGCAGCGATCTCGAGCGAAGCTTCGTCGCGAGTCGAGTCGAATACCGACGGGGAAGCGTAGTCCACAAACACGATCATGACGTCGCTGCCTCCCCTCCGTAGACGACCGGTTGTTCCCTGGGACCGCGGAGCTCCGGGCGGTGGTGCAACACCTGCCCGATCAGGCCCACGAGCTCTTCCTTGGGGTACTTCTTGTCGGGCAGACGCAAGGCTTCGCGAGCGCGGCGGTGAACGAGCCCGCCGGCGTCGGCATCGGCCCGGGCGGCATTGGCCAGGGCCCGGAAAGCGGCCAGGCGGGTCTTGCGATGCAGCGGGCGGAGCAGGGTGCCGATCAGAATATCGAGCGACGCGACCGCCAGACGCCGGGCGCGGTCGTCATCCTGGGCGAGGACATTGTAGGCGAGCATCTGAACGTGAATGTCCGATCCTTCGACGAGATCGCGGACCGCTTCGGGCACGGCCAGCAGGGCGTCGAACGAGCGTACGAACAGAAGCCGTGCGAGCTTGTTCGTCCTCAGCAGCCGCGGGTAGCTGTGGATCGAGTAGGTGGGGATTCGCGTTAACACGCTAGCCGCACGGCGGGCGAACAAGGCAGTATCCCGGTCGCGGATCGCCTGGTAGTAGTCGCCCAACACGTCGGCCGTTTCCATGATCTGGTCGCGCTCTTTGCGGGCGAAGGCAAAATCCCATCGGACCTGCGTGGCATAGCGGCTGGCCAACAGGTCGATGAGCTCTTCGTCGTCCTTCTCTCGTGCGGCGGCGAGCAGTTGCGGGCAGCCGTGCCACCATCTCGGCACGACGTGCGGCTTGAATGGCCCATGAACGAGGTCCGGATAGCGGCGGTAGAGCCTGGCCGCCAGATCGTCCTTGAGGTCATGGACCGCGGCGAGACCGAACCCCGGCCAATTCCACTCGCGCGAGACGCCGGCCAGGGCGCGGAGCCGGGCGATGCGGTCGGCCTCCGAGATCGAGGTGTCTTTGAGCAGGCCGGCCACGGCGTCGTTGAAGAGCGACGGATCGCGACCCGCGCGAATCACGGCCGCCCAAAGGTCCCACCAACCTTTTCGCTCGGCGAGCTTCACGAACGGCTTGGCGCGGTTGGTGAACCAGCCGCCCAGGACATCGGAGAGCTTGGCGCGGACGTAGGGCATTACGTCGCGCCCGCGCTTCTCGAGGAGTTTTAGGGCTGTCTCGCTGCGGTCGATCTCCCAGCCTTCCGGATGACGCCTTTCCAGTTCGCTGTTCAGTTCTTCGGGATTCTGGACGCGATCGGCCAGGGCGAGCACTTCCGCCTGCCATTGTTTGAGCGGGACCTGCTTACGGTAGAGTGCCCAGCGGAGGTCCTGGTCGCCCGCGTTCTCGGCTGCGGCGAGCAATTGCGTCCAGAGGATCCGCTTATCTCCGCCCCAAAACGTGCGGCGGAGGTGGCGAAGGATAAAGGGGCCGGCGGACGAATCGGTGCGGTAGAGTACGACCGCCGTGGCTTCATCGAGTTCAAACCAGGAGTCGTGCTCGTCGAGCACGATGGCGCGGGCAGCCGGTCCCTTGGCTGCTTGGTACTCGCGGAGCAAGCCGGCGCGGAAGGCCTTGTGATCCAGCCCCCAGGCTTTGCCGGCGTATTTCCAGTTGAGCAGGCGGCGGGCGAGGCTGGAGTCGCGGTTGCTGCGGGCGGCAGCGAGCCAGCTTTCAAGACGGTCGGCATGGTCGGCCCATTTCACGCGCGACCACGTCCGACCGTCGCCTTGCCATTCGGAAAAGTGGTTGAAAATGAACGGACGGAACAGTACTCGATTCCGCTGGTAGAGCGCCGGCCCCCAGAACCAGGTCAGCCCGGGCAGAGCCGCATCGTGAGCGAGGCCTTCGAGATTGTCGCGCAGGCGGCCGTCGTTCTTCTGGCTTTCCAGCAGGCGTTCGATCTGCAGCCGCAGTCGCTTGACCGATGCACGTTCGCTCACGGCCGTTTCCTTCCTAAAGGCTCTGGTCAAGCATCCTCCCGCAAATGAATCCCGCTGTCAACCTCCCGGCCCGGCCCGCCATGTTCGGCGGACGCTGAGCCGTTGCATCGTGGCCTCCGACCGGCAAAATGGAAGCAGCTTAAAGGCCCTAACAAAACGGGGACTGGCTCCGAGCCAAACACTGGTAAAACACGGAGAATAGGCGTCTTTGCGAGGTGCCTGTCCCCGTTTTGTTAGGTCTCTTAGGAGCTTTCCCGGTGTCGCAAACAGCACATTGCCTTCGGCTGATTCGGAGAAAGGGGAAATGATGGCACGCATATTGAACCTCACCGTCGCCGCTTGCTTATTGGTTCTGCCCGCCGACGCCTATGCCGAGCCGAGCCGGAACCATGAAACGTCTACGGCAGAGCCGCGCCAGGAAACGCCGGATTACCGGTGGACGCAGGTGACGCTGAAGGCCCCGTTCGCTGCCCGTGACGGTGCCGGGGCGTTGGTTTTTCAGGGCCGGATGTGGTTGCTGGGAGGCTGGAACCCCGGCGACAAGGAGCACTTCCCCAGGATCTGCAACAACGAGGTGTGGAGCTCCGCGAACGGGGCCGATTGGACGCTGGTCAAGCCGAATACGTTCCTCGACAAAACATTCGATCCCGCGAGCGATTGGGAGGGTCGCCACACGGCCGGCTATGCCGTGTTTCAGGATAGAATGTGGATCGTCGGCGGCGACGTCAACCAGGGGAACTATCATTACGACGTCTGGAATTCTGCCGACGGTCTCCGCTGGACCAGGCATGTCGAGGCCGCTCCCTGGGCGCCCCGCCAGTATCACGAGGTGGCGGTGTTCGATGGCCGCATGTGGGTGCTCGAGGGGTACAACCGCTCGGGCGGCAACCGCAACGATGTGTGGCACTCGGCCGATGGGGTCCATTGGTACGAACTCCCGGGCACTCCGTGGGCGCCGCGCCATGCCGCCAGCGTCTTCGTCCATGACGGCGCATTGTGGATGGTCGCGGGCAACAACATGCAGCCGGACGTGTGGAACCTCCAACGGTGTGCGAGCACAGACTGAATTGCTCGGCTGCCGGCCGGAAAGGCCCGACGATTTATCTCGAGGGCTCTTCACCTTTTTCTGTGAGCATCTCCTGCCGATACCGCGCCAGATGTTTCGCCACACCGCTGCCGGATGTCAGTTCCCAGAGCGAGATCTTCCTCTGCCGCAGGGCCAGTGTCGCCGCGATCCACGGCTGCGTCCAGCCCGACTCGATGCACCAGGGGCCCCATTCCCAGTCGGCGTTGCTCGCCCAGTAATCCCAGCGTTGGAAGTGAGATTTCGCGAAGGGGATCGCATGGGGATGCTTCCTTAACGATTCAATGCGGCCGATCGACCATAGACTGAGTGCACAGAGAATCGTTGGCGAACCTGCGTGCGAGCAAAGGAGCCATCTCATGATTCTACCGATAGTTTTGGTGTTGGTGCCGATTCTCGCCCGTTGGGACACAGCACTTCTCATCGCTGCCGAACAGCCGATATCTGCCCAGTCCACGGCACCGTCACGCGACGAGCCGCTGCGCACATGGTCGGATGCGACCGGCCAGCACCATACGGAGGCAGTGCTGCTTCGATTGGAGAACGGCAAGGTCTGGCTGCGGCGGAAGGACGGCACACAGATCGCGGTTCCCCTGGACAAACTGAGCGAGGCTGACCGTAATTATCTCCGGCGTTGGCCTTCGACGGTTGACACCTCAGCCCGCAATGCACCAAACGACAGCCACACCGATTTGCCGGCGTTGCTCGCCAAAGGAGGAGAGGCATGGTTATCGCTCGAGCGGTATGAGGCGTTTCAAACGAAGCTTGTGGCAGGGAAGCGATTCTGGATTTGGCCGGTCGAGGACTTGCCGCTGGCAGTTGACGAGCAGGGATTGTGAAGGTGCAACTGAATTGGAAGCTCCGGCCCGGCGGTGAAGTGCCGTAGGGCTGAGGCGTAGGCCGATTGCCAACAGGCCCGATCGCTCTACCGCAGGTTCACCGGGTCCACGTCGACGGCGAATTCCACGCCTCGCGTCTTCGGAAGCTTGGAAATCGACTTCTGCCAGAGCTCGCGGATCGACGGGAAATCGCTGCCGCTGAGCTGGAACTGGTAGCGATAGTTGTCTTTGAGCTTGGCAACCGTTGCCGGCCCGGGGCCGAGGATCTCGACGTCGGAGGCGATGGATCGGGCGACGGCATGGATCGTTTCGACCAGGGCATCGGCGTGCTGGCGAACGGCTTCTTCCTGCGGGCCGCGGATGATGACACGGACCAGCGATCGGTACGGCGGCAGGTTCCGCTCGCGACGACGCTGGAGCTCCTCGGCGGCAAAGCCGAGGTAATCGTGCTCGGAGGCCTTGCGGATGGCGGCGTCGTGGGGCGACGTGGTCTGTACGTAGACGCGGCCGGCCCGCTCGCCGCGGCCCGTGCGTCCGGCGACCTGGGCGATCAACTGGAAGGTCCGTTCTCCGGCGCGGAAATCGGGCTGGTGCAGCGCGGTATCCGCGGAGACAACGCCGACGAGCGTGACGTTGGGGAAATCGAGGCCCTTGGCGATCATCTGCGTGCCCAGGAGGATCCGCACTTCCTGCTTGCGGAATGCATCGAAGGCGGCGTCGTGGCTGCCGTGGCGGCGCATCGAATCGCTATCCATCCGCAGGCACAGGTAGTCGGGGAACTTGGCCCGCACCTCCTTCTCCAACCGCTCGGTGCCGTTGCCGAGGTACGAGATTCGGCCGCGCCCACAACCCGGGCAACGGAGAACCGTCGCCTCGTGGCCGCAACTGTGACACAAGGAGACGTTGCGGCCCTGGTGGTAGGTGAGCGTGATGTCGCAGTGCGGGCATTTGACCACGTAGCCGCAGCCGCGGCACCAGAGGGTCGGCGAGTAGCCGCGGAGATTCAAGAATAGGATCACCTGTCCGCCGTCCGCTAGGGCCTTTTGCATCGCCCGCTGAAGCGCCGTGCCGATGGCCCCGCCGGGCCGGCACTGCGGATCGTTTCGTACATCGACGATCACCACCGGGGGCAGCGGCCGACGCTGGATTCGATCGGTCAGCGGCACGAGAATGTCGAGATTCTGCTGGGCACGGTGCCAGGATTCGAGCGTGGGCGTGGCCGAGCCGAGGACCAGGGGGATGCCTTCGAGCAAGGCTCGCTGGCGGGCGACTTCGCGGGCGTGGTACCGTGGCACGGTGTCCTGCTTGAACGAGGTCTCGTGCTCCTCGTCGACGACGATCAGGCCAAGTTTCGGCGTAGGGGCGAAGACGGCGCTGCGGGCGCCGACGACGACCTGCACCTCGCCTCGGGCGATCCGCTGCCAGTGCCAGTGACGCTCCGAGTCCGTCTGGTGGCTGTGCAGCACGGCCACGGAATCGAAACGCGATTGAAAGTGGCGGATGGTCTGCGGCGTGAGGCTGATCTCCGGCACGAGCACAATCGCCTGACGGCCACAATGGACCACCTCGCGGATGGCCTGGGTGTAGACCTCCGTCTTGCCGCTGCCCGTGACGCCGTGAAGCAGAAGGGTTCGGTGCTCACCGCTGCGCACCGCGGCCACGATCGATTCGAAGGCGGCCTGCTGCTGTCCGGTGAGCTTCAAATCGGCCGTTTTCCCGAACGGGGAAGTCTCGGAAACCGCGGATTCGCTGTGTTGGCTGGTTTCTCGAACGAGCCCCTTGTCGCAGAGTGCCTTGACCGGCCCCGGGCCGCACTTGACCTTTCCGGTCAGTTCGTCCAGACGCAGCGGACCCTGCTCTTCCAGGAGGATCCTGAGAATCGCCCGCTGTTTTTCGGGTAGCTTGGCGTGGGGCATTCGCTCGGCTGCGTCGGGCGCGGCCTCGTAGAGCTTGACCAGCCGCATTCCCGCATTGCGGCGAACTCCGGCAGGAATGACCGAATTGAGCACCTGTCCCCAACTGCACAGGTAGCGGTCGGCGATCCAGCGTGTGAGCTGCTGCATCGACCCCGACAAGAGCGGCTGTCGATCCAGAACCGCCGTGATCGATTTTAGGGAACGCTCCGTCTTGGGGACTGGACCGACTTCCACGCAGTATCCGACCGTTTGCCGATCGGCCTTGCCGAAGGGCGCCTTCACCCTTTGACCGGGACCGATCACCGAACGCAGGTGATCCGGCACCAGATAGCTGTAGATGGCATCCATCGGGCGGTTGAACACGACCCGTGCCGCGGCTGGAAGCGTCGCACGGCCGGAGCCGGAACCGGGGTGGAAGCAGAACTCACCCTGTGCCACATCGGTCAGCAGAGTTTTTTGCACGGGAGACCTCCTGGGAGCGTCCGCTCCTGTTCGTTCGCTCGGCCGAATACCGGATCCGAGGGAGCCCGGTGGCCGTCGTGTGATAGCGGCCGGGCTGCCTGCTGGGGAAGTCCCGCAATAGTGAAAGCTTGCCCACTTCCCTCAACCCATTCTATCGCATCGGTGGCTTATGGGACAAGTGTTCAGATTCGGTGGTTTGGAAATTCGCTTTGGGCCGGCGGGTGGCACGATTCTGGTCCGCTGGAGTGCTAGCACCCATCGGTGGCCACGCACGCCAGAGTCGTTCGAACACCGCGGCCGGGGCCTGCCCTTCGCGCGCCAGTTTCTGGGCACAACGGCAGTAACGCTACATGGGGGCGAAGAAGAAGCTAGCGCTGACTCATTCCACCTGTTCCGACATGGAGGGGTGAGTATGGCCGTTGGCCAAACGGGATGTTGGTAACCTCAACGCTGAGGTTCGGCCCTGTCGCAACGACAAGGGCCGAACCCCAGGCTACGATGGCAAGAGGCCTTCGGCCAAGAATGCGAAAGAAACGCGGCGTTCACATCTCCCGAAGACTTACCGGACACTTGCCCTCCCCGGATGCTCTCAGGTCGCTTAGAATAGCCGATTATGAAACGACACAAGCCAAATCCGACGAAGACCGACGACGACCAACCCTCTCCGCGGAGTCGCCGGGGATGGCAGCCGCTTTTCTGGGGAGCCATACTGGTGAGTGCCTGTCTGGCGGCGGTGTATTTCGCCTTCCTTCACGACCACGGTCCCAACGGCAAGGCCGAGGCCGCCGCGTCGCGGTTGCGGCTGGAGGATATCCCTTTCAACGGCGCACGGGCGTATGAGTACCTCAAGCAACTGACGGCGATTGGCCCGCGGCCGAGTGGATCGCCGGGGATGGCAGCTCAGCAGAAGTTCGCGGCCGAGCATTTCGCCAAGTTGGGCGCCCGGGTGGAGTTTCAGCAATTCGGTGTGAAGCACCCGGTCGACGGCTCGACCGTTCCGATGGCGAATCTAATCGCCCGCTGGCACCCGGAGCGAAAGGAGCGGATCCTTCTGTGCGCCCACTACGACACGCTCCCCCTGCCGATGCTCGATCCGGTGAACCCTCGCGGCACGTTCGTCGGAGCCAACGACGGGGCGAGCGGCGTGGCGTTGTTGATGGAACTGGCTCACGACATCCCGAACTTGCCAACGCCGCTGGGAATCGACATCGTTCTTCTGGACGGCGAGGAGTTCATCTTCAGCGACAGGGACCGCTATTTTCTCGGGTCGGAGTATTTTGCGCGGCAGTATGCCGCCAACCCGCCTGTGTTTCGTTACCGCTGGGGCGTGTTGCTGGACATGATCGGGGATGCCGACCTGCAGATTTACCAGGAGCGCAACAGCATGTGGTGGCGCGACGTTCGGCCGCTGGTCCAGGACATCTGGGCCACGGCGGCTCGGCTGGGAGTCCGCGAGTTCATTCCCCGAAAGAAATACTCCGTGCAGGATGATCACGTGCCGTTACACGACATCGGCGGCATTTCGATCTGCAACATCATCGATTTCGACTACCCGCCGTGGCACACCCAGGGCGACACGGCCGACAAATGCTCGGCGCTGAGCCTGGCGAAAGTGGGCTGGGTGGTACGTGAGTGGCTGGCCTCGGTGAGATAGAAACGGAGAACGAACGTGGAACTGCTCTGGTCGGTAGCGCTCGCCGCGCTCCTGGTGTTTGCCGCCGCCGGGATGATGCTTTGGCATGTCCGGACGTGGAGAGCGTTGCTCGATCGGACGCCGACCCCGGAAGAACACGACTACCGTCGCCGCCAGTTCCGACGCAGAATGCAGACCAGCGCGATGCTCGGGGCGATTTCCGCCTCGCTGCCCATCGGAGTGCTGGTCATGCAGGCATGGCCCAAGGTGGGGGCGTTTTTCTGGGGCGCCGTGTTGTTAGCCGTGGGGTGGGTTGGGCTGCTCGCCCTAGCCGACGTACTGGCGACGAGGCTCTACTACGGCCGGCTCCGGCGCGACTACACGATCGAGGAGGCGAAACTCCAAGCCGAGTTGAGCCGGCTGCAAAGTGTCCGCGGCAACGGCAAGGACCCTGCATCGCGCCACCCCCGGCGCGAGCAACGCAAACAGTAAAGGGTTGTCCGATGGATCCATTGCGACTCGCCCTGGCTCTCGGCCCGGTGGCGGTTTACCTGCTGCTGCTCGGCGCGATCAATCTCGCCCGGCGCCCATTGCTGGTCTCCGGCTCGCGAGACATCCTTGCGCTCGGGCTGGCGGTCGCCGGTCTGGTGGTGATCGGTCCCGTCGAGCTGTTCTTTCCTATCATGGCGGCCCTCCTGTTCGGCCCCTACGTCTGGGTGCTTCTGATTGCGCTGTATGCACTGGGCCTGGTCCTGCTGGTGCTCACCATGCGGCCGCGTCTGGTGCTCTATAACATCGCTCCCGAGGAATTGCGGTCGGTTCTTGCGCAGCGGGCCGTGGAACTCGATTCGGAGGCTCGTTGGGCGGGCGACGGCCTGGTCTTACCCAATCTGGGCGTGCAACTCCACATCGAGTCGCTGGCCGCGATGCGGAACGTCTCACTGGTCGCCAGCGGAACCAGGCAGGATTATCTTGGATGGCGCCGGTTGGAGAGGGACCTGGCGGCGGCAATCTCGCAGGTCGAGGTGCCGCGAAACCGCCATGCGGTGAGCTTGGTCGTCGCGGGGGTGCTGCTGGTGATGTTCGTGGTGCAGTCGGTTGCCAGCGATCCGCAGGCGGTCGCCCAGGCGCTGTTTGATATGATGCGGTTCTGACCGGTTTGAACTCGGTAGAAATCGGTTTGGCGTCCGGTAGCCCGGCTGCCGACCATTCGCTGCTCAACGCGGATTGTGCGGATTGCGCAGCGCGAATCGTCTGCGCCCCCGGCTCGTGATATGACGCTTCTGCGGAGGTCGCGACGGGTAGAAAATCGGGTTATGACGGCTGTTCAGGCAGTCTCCCTGGGGCGCCGACCTCCGGGCACGGTTTTGCTCATCGCCGCCGGAAATTCCGGCCGATCCGACCCTGTGACGAAATCGATTGCGGCATGGTTCCAAAACGGGGACTGGCTCCGAGCCATACCCCCGTAATCCAGCAGGATGCCCCTCACAGCGAGGTGCTGGTCCCCGTTTTTGAGCCATGCCTGAATTGCTCCTCGATTGCAAGCGTCCGGCCTTTGAACTCGCCTGGCGCAAAGCCTGCTTTTTCTCGGCCGTCTGGAAGACCGATCCAACACCGACCCTCATCGGTGGTGGCTCTGCCGAGATTTTCGGGGGAGTTGACGGAACGTTCCCCAGTCGCCTTAATTCAGTAAGCGCCAGATTGGCTCTTGCAAGGCGGTGTGCGAAACTTATAATTTCGGGACTTGGGGACGGTGGCTTGCTCCCGCTTGAGGAGCCATTTGCCTCCGCAGACGTATGCGGGTGTAGCTCAGTTGGTAGAGCACGACGTTGCCAACGTCGTTGTCGTGGGTTCGAATCCCATCACCCGCTCTTCGCATTTCTTGGCTCTCACCACGGCATTGTGGCATGGCTGCTGACGACACCACCCATCCTGACGAAAACTCTCTTACTCCCGAGAACGCCGACGACCTCGAAATCGGCAACGAGGATCTCGAGTCGATCGAATCTTCGGAAGAGGAAGAGAAGGCAGAGAAGCTCAACCTGACCGTAAACGTTGACGCCCGCAGCACCTGCGAGCGCCACATCACGGTGACCATCCCGCGCGAAGACCTTGAACGATATTACGACAAGGAATTCTCGGAAATCGTCTCCTCGGCGCATGTGCCCGGTTTTCGACCCGGTCACGCTCCGCGACGGCTGGTGGAGGCCCGTTTTCGAAAAGACGTTTCAGGCAAGGTCAAAAGCGCCGTGCTTGTGGATAGCATCGCACAGATCAGCGACACCGAAGATCTATCGCCGATCAGCGAGCCGGACATCGACTTGGACGCGATCGAGGTGCCCGACGACGGCCCGATGACTTTCGAGTTCGACCTGGAAGTCCGTCCGGAATTCGATCTTCCGCAGTGGAAGGGCTTGACGATCGATCGGCCGGTGCATGAATTCACCGACGGCGACATTGAGGAAGCACTTGAAAACGTTCTCGCGCGACGCGGGCAGCTCGTTCCCCACGACGGACCTGCCGAGCCTGGCGACTACATCGCCACCAACTTGACCTTCTCGCACGCGGGGCAGGTCCTCTCAAGCGCCGAGGAAGAGGTGATTCGGATCCGCCCGGTGCTCAGCTTCCGCGACGGTAAGATCGACAAGTTCGATGAGTTGATGGTAGGTGTCCGCGCCGGTGAGACTCGCGAAACCGAAGCCCAGCTTTCCGACGAAGCCCCCAATGCCGCCCTCCGCAGCCAGCGCGTCCAGGCGAAGTTTGAAGTTCTGGAAGTCAAGAAGCTCGAGCTCCCCGAACTGAACGCCGAACTATTGGAATCCTTGGGCGGTTTCGAGTCGGAAGCCGACCTGCGCGACGCGATTCGCGACACACTCGCCCGCCAGCTTGAGTACCGTCAGCGGCAGCGGGCGCGCGAGCAGATCACCGATGCACTGACCGCCACGGCCACCTGGGATCTGCCGCCCGATCTGCTTCGCCGTCAGAGCAGCCGCGAACTCCAGCGTGCGGTGCTGGAACTTCGCAGTGCGGGCTTCAGCGACGAGGAGATCCGTGCCCACGAAAACGAACTGCGACAGAACAGCCGTATCGGCACCGCCCGTGCCCTGAAGGAGCATTTCATCCTCGAGCGGATCGCCGAGGAGGAGAGTGTCGAGGACCCCACCGAGGCGGATTACGACAAGGAGATCCGTCTGATCGCGGCCCAGAGCGACGAGACGCCTCGCCGGGTCCGCGCGAAGCTGGAAAAGAGCGGTCGCATGGACGTGCTCCGCAACCAGATCATCGAGCGGAAAGTGATCGACCTGATCCTTTCCTACGCGGAGTTCAGGGACGTGCCCTACAAGCCGGAGCGGACGCAGGCCGAAGCGGTTGAAATGTCGGCCGGCGGCGGCGACGAGTCCGACATTCCCGAGGCGAAAGCCGAAGGCGGAGAGGGTGGTAAGCCTGAACAGAGCTATCCCGGCCAACACGAACAAGGCCATCCCTCGTAGTCCGGACGTATCCGGGCCGTACGTTGACGAAGTCTGAAACATTCATGGACGGGACAGCTCGCCCGTCCCTTCGAGTCAATCAGTCCGAGCCATCATGACCAGCCCGTACCTTCCGCCCCTAAGGGATCCTTCCTTGAGCTACCGCGAATACCAGCGCCAGCGGACCTTGACGCTCGGCGATCTGCTTCTGGAGAATCGGATCATCTTCCTCCAGGGCGTGATCCACGACGGGAACGCCAACGAGTTGGTGATGAAGATGCTCTATCTGCAGAGCGAGAACCGCCGCAAGGACATCCACTTCTACATCAACTCGCCCGGCGGCAGCGTCAGTGCCACCCTGGCCATCTACGACACGATCCAGATCCTCAGTTGCCCGGTGGCGACCTACTGCGTCGGTCTCGCGGCGAGCGGCGGGGCCGTGCTGCTCGCCGGCGGCGCGAAAGGGAAACGCTTCTCGCTGCCCCACGCCAAGGTGATGATCCACCAGCCGTACGGCCAGGTAGGCGGCCAGGTCTCCGATATCGAGATCCAGGCCCAGGAGATCCTCAAGACCCGTGAGGTGCTCAACCGCATCCTTGCCGACCACACCGGACAGCCCTTGGACCGCATCGCTCGCGACACCGACCGCGACTTCTACATGAGCCCGGATCAGGCCAAGGAGTACGGAGTGGTCGACGACATCCTTACCAAACAGCAGACCGAGGCCGAGGAAGACTGAGCTTCCGCATCGCCCTATCCTGCAACGGAGCATTCAATCCGATGCCTTTGATCCCGTACGTGATCGAAAAGAGCGGCCGCGAAGAGCGGGCGATGGATATCTACAGCCGGTTGCTGAAAGACCGCATCGTCTTTCTGGGCTCGGCCGTGAACGACGATGTGGCGAATTCGATTGTCGCCCAGATGCTGTTCCTCCAGGCGGAGGACGCCAAGGCGGATATCCACCTCTACGTGAACTCGCCGGGCGGGAGCGTGACCGCCGGGCTGGCCATCTACGATACGATGCAGTTCGTAAGTTGCGACGTGGCAACCTACTGCATCGGCCAGGCGGCTTCGATGGGCGCCGTCCTGCTGGCCGCCGGTGCTGCCGGAAAGCGCAACGCGCTTCCCAACGCCCGAATCATGATTCACCAGCCGCTGGCCGGAATGGAAGGTACGGCCGAGGAGATCATGATCCACGCCAAGGAGTTCAGCAAAATCAAGGAACGCCTCAACCAGATCCTCATCAAGCATACGGGCCACCCGCTGGAGAAGATCACGAAGGATACCGACCGGGATCGCTTCATGACGGCGGACGAAGCCCGCGACTACGGGCTCGTCGATCACGTCATCGAGCACGTGACCCAGAACTGAGCTCTCGTAATCCGGTCTGGAAACGCTTGGGCAAATCTGCTAAGAAGGCCCACCGAAAAGTATCTCTGGCCGCGATTTGCCCCTCTGCGCGCCGTCCGCGCCGCGTTTCCGGCCAGGAAAGGTCTGGTTCCGTCGCAAAACAAGCCCTCAGGATAGTGGACCGTGCGGCGACGGTGCTGGATTTGCCTTCCTGGACGCACGCTGGGTGGGGGCCGGTGCTCTGCGCGAGAACCCTATGAGACCGAGGCTTGTTGCCCTGCTCCTTCTGGCCTGCCTGGCACCAGCCGGATGCCGTACGGATCCAAACATCGTCCTCCTCGAGCGCGAGAACCGAGAGCTGGAAGATACCATTTACGAGCTCCAGGCGTGCCTCGACGAATACCAGGAGGCGTTGTCTTCCAGCCGGCGGCAAAACCAGGCGCTTGAGGCAAAGCTGGCTGGGGACACGAAGGGAGCCTCTCCTCCCCCGCGTGTACGCCCCGAACCGGCTCCGGCTACCAAAGAGCCCTCCGAGTCGCGGACTCCGGAGCGCCGCGGACCTGCAACCGCCCCGGTCTCGCCCGACGAGCTGATACCGCCGACGATCGAGATGCCCGGCACGCCGCTCCCCGAGGGCGATTTGCCCAAGACTTTCAGAACTCCCGATCTGCCAAGCGAACAACCAGGCTCCGCATCGCCGCCGAACCTCGCGCCGCCGACGTCTGTGCCCAAGGTGCCGGGCACCGAAACGTCGACCCCGGCCGCGCCCGCGACTGGCGACGTCGCCGCGATCAAGATCCGCAAGGAGTGGACAGGCGGATGCAATCTCGACGGACGGGGCCCCGACGACGGTCTCTGGGTCTTTGTTGAGCCTCGCAACGCGCGCGGCAACCTTTGTACGGCGGCGGGACCGGTCTCGATCGTCGTGCTCGATCCCGCGCTTTCCGGCGATGCCGCCCGCGTGGCCCGCTGGGACTTCACTGCCGAGGAGATCGCCCTGGCGACCGTCGACGAGGGAATCGGCCTGGAGATGGTCTGGCCGCAGGGGCCTCCGCCGCACGGCAGCCTGCAGCTCTACGTCCGCTACACGGCGCCCGACGGCCGCAAGCTCGAGGACAACTGTGCGATCGAAGTGTCGGTCCCGTCGCAGCAAGCCGACAGCGGCGCGCCGGCGCTTCTGCCACACTCCGAATCGACGGCTGCCGAGACGCCCCAATGGCGACGCCGCCCGTCCACTCAACCGCCCCCGGAGATCGAGACGCCGAGAACGACTTCGCGCCAGGCGGCTTCCACGCCGGTGCGACTCCAAAGCGCCGCCGAGCCGGTTCAACAGGCGACACGGCCGACGTGGTCGCCCAACCGATAGCCCACGGGATCGCGGAGATCTGCCGCTTGCCTTAACAGCCCACCCCGGCCCCGTGCGCGTTGCCGTGCCGGCGGCCTGCAAGTTACAATCGCACCCGTGGGCGAAAAGGGAGCGAAGATGATGGATTTGGAATTGCAGGCCAAGGTTGCGTTGGTCACGGGTGGATCGCAAGGTCTCGGGCGCGCGGTCTGCCTGAGGCTGGCAGCCGAGGGTGCGCGCGTGGCAGTCAACTACCGCCGCCAGGCCGCGAAAGCGGAAGCAGTTGTCGACGAGATTCGGCAGCAGTATCGCACCGAAGCGATGAGCGTCGGGGGCGACGTGTCGGAAGAAGACGATGTGCGGGAAATCTTCGACAAGGTCGAGGCGAAGTTCTCAACGGTCGAGATCCTGGTGAACAACGCGGCGGTTTGCCCGACGCGCGCGGTGAAAGACATGTCGCTGGCGGAGTGGAGCGAGACGCTCGATGTGAATCTTAACGGCACGTTCCTCGCCTGTCGCGAAATGGTTCGGCGGTTGCTGGCGGCGGGGCGCACCGGACGGATCGTGAATGTCTCGTCGCAGGCGGCCTTTCGCGGTTCGACGACCGGCCATGCGCCGTACGACGCAAGCAAAGGCGGGATTGTTTCGTTCACGGTCGCGCTGGCCCGCGAACTCGCGCCGCAGGGGATTGCCGTCAATGCCGTCGCTCCCGGGATGATGCTCACGGAGATGACCGCCGCCGCCTTGAAGGCCAACGAGGCCAAGTACCTCGCCCGCATCCCGCTCAACCGGATTGCCGAGACGAAGGAAGTCGCCGATGTGATCGTCTTCCTGGCCTCGGCGCGGGCGAGCTACATGACGGGAGCCACGGTTGACGTGAGTGGAGGCATGCTGATGCGGTAGGGGATGGGATTCCGAGCGGCCCGGCTGCCCGCAGCAGCCGGGCCGCTCATCAGACCCGCAATCACCGGAGATGCAGCGATGGACTACCTGATGGGAATCGACCTGGGCTCGACCAGCCTGAAAGCGATTGTCTACGACGCCGATGGAAACGTCGTCGCGCGAGGCAGCCGCCCGACGGAGAAATTCCATCCCAATCCCGACCATCCCGAATGGACCGTCTGGCAGCCCGAGCAAATCTGGGGCGGGACCGCCGATGCGATCCGGCAGGCGGTCGACGGCCTCGACGACCCGCGGCGGATCCGCGGCGTGGCCGTCACCGGCATGGGCATGGACGGCCTGCCGATCGACGCCGAAGGCAACTGGCTCTATCCGATGATCAGTTGGCACGATCCGCGGACTGCCCCGCAGTTGAAGTGGTGGCAGGAGCATATCGGCGCGGAGAAGGTCTTCTCGATCGGCGGCAATCCCCTTTGGCCGATCAACTCCGCACTACGGGTCCTCTGGATGGCGGACAATGAACCGGAAATCCTCCGGCGCACCCACAAGTGGCTGCTGATCGAGGATTTTCTGAACCACATGCTCTGCGGCCGTCAGGTGACCGACTACAGCATGGCCTCGTGCACGCTGCTGTTCGACCAGCGGACGCTGGACTGGTCCGACGAGCTGATCCAGCTTTCCGGGATCGACCGCCGGATCCTCTGCGAGGTGCTGCCCAGCGGCACGCCGATCGGCGAGGTAACCCAGACCGCAGCCAAGGCCACCGGACTGCCTCCCGGCACGGCCGTCGTGCTCGGCGGCCACGACCACATCTGCGGTTCGCTGCCGGTGGGTGTGTTTCGGCCGGGAGTCGTGCTCGACGTAACCGGCACGTGGGAGACGGTGATGGCGCCTACCTCGGAGCCGGTCCTGAAAGACGAACTGCGCCGCGCTGGGATCACCGTGCAAGCGCACGTCGCCCGCGGCATGCACACGGCCTGGGGCGGCAACGTGGCGGGCGAAATGGTGGAATGGTACCGCAGGCAAGTGGCTGGCGGCGACGCCGCGGCGAGCCCATCGAGCGATGGCGGCGACTGGCAGCGCCTGATGGCCGAAGCGGCCCAGTCGCCGCCCGGGGCGCGGGGCGTCCTCTTCCTGCCCCATATGTCGGCCGCCGCCTGTCCGGTGGTCGATTCCCGGAGCCTCGGTGTGTTCGCCGGCCTGACCCCGCTGGCCACGCGCGGCGATCTGCTGCGGGCGATCGTCGAAGGGCTGGACTACCAGTTTTTCGACATTGTCTCCGCCATGGAAAAGGCCTTGGAAGTCCGCTTCGAGAAGCTCGTCGCCGTGGGCGGCGCCACCCGCAACGCCTTCTGGATGCAGAACAAGGCCGACGTCGCCGGCCGGCCGGTCGAGGTGCCGGGGGTCGACGAGGCGACGCCGCTGGGCGCGGCCATCCTCGCCGGGATCGGCGTCGGCGTCTACCGCGACGAACAGGATGCGCTCGAGCGGGTCTACCGGCCGGGAGCGGTTTATCACCCCGATCCGGAGCGCTCGGAGAAGTACACGCGGTGGTTTGAGATCTACCGGGAGTTGTACCCGGCCGCCAAGACGGTCAACCATCGGCTTTTCGAGGAATTCTTTACGTGACCGGAAAAGAGAGAATCCTGCACGCGCTTCGGCGGGAAGTCCCGGACGTCGTACCGACGTTCGAATGGTTCATCGATTCCGCCGTGGGCGAGGCGCTCACCGGGAGCAGCGATCCGTTGGAGATCGTGGCACAACTGGACCTCGATGGCGTCAACGTGCGGCCCGACTACCGGAAGCGGCATCTCGACGCCAAGACCGTGGTCGACGAATGGGGCGTCGAGCGCCAACTGACCGACGACGTTCTGCCGGCGCTCCGCGCAAGTCCGGTGCCCGAGATCACCCGGCATCGAGAATACGCGTTTCCCGATCCAGCGGCTTCTCATCGATTTGCCACGTTGGAAGCTGCCCTGAATCGCTTCGGCGATGCCAGGGCCGTCGTCCTCAATCTCCGCGACGGCTTTTCCGATATGCGCGACCTGTTGGGTTACCAGGAGGCGCTGATGGGGCTATTACTGGAGCCTGGCGCATTTGCGGATATGCTCAAGCGGGTGGTCGACTATAACCTTGAGCTCGCCGCGGTGGCCCGAAAGCGCTACGGGGTGGAATTCGTCGCCACGACCGACGACGTGGCGAACGCCTCGGGACTGCTCATGCGGCCCGAGACCTATTTCCAGTTGGTCGCGCCCGAGTTTCGGCGAGTGGTCCAGGGATACAAGCAATTGGGGCTCTTGTGCATCAAGCACTGCGACGGAAACATCGACGCGGTGGTCGACTTCTGGATCGAGAGCGGCATCGATTGCCTCGACCCGATCGATCCGGGCGCCGGCTACACGATGGGCGGGATGAAGTCGCGCTACGGCGACCGCGTCTGTCTCAAAGGGAACGTGGACTGCACCGGGGCACTCTGCCAGGGAACCCCGGAGGAGGTCGAGCGAGAGGTCCGACGGTGCATTGCCGAAGGCGGCCCCGGCGGCATGATCCTGTCGTCGAGCAATACGATCCACCGGGGCGTCAAACCGGAAAACTACCTCGCCATGCTCCGCGCACGTCGATAGTTGCGTCAGGGCCTCTTTGCCGCTTTGAAATCTCGCAGGCTCTGAATCACCTCTGCTCCATCAGTCAGTTCGGCGATGAGCGTGTAGTCTCCCGGGTCCTCCGGCATCTCGAAGTCGAAGGCCACGATTCGGCGCCCCAGGGGATCCACCTGGCATTCCGCCCGCGCCGCCGAGTCGTTCTTTCCCTCCAGGCGAAGCCTGACTTCGCCGCTCCACGGTTGTTGGCGGTCGTTGATGACCGAAACCTTGACCTCGAACCGGGCGCCCGGCAAGACGTTTTCCTCCCAGAAATCGAGCATGACCCCCACCGGATTGAATGCCATGCCGACGTACTTCTTGAACATCGGCTCGAACTCGAGCGTCGCGATGTCGAGAAAATCGTCGCTCGTGGCGCCGCCTTCAGGCCGCGGTTTGTCGCCGGGACGCGAGTAGCCGAGCCCGCAGAAATGGAGCACCGCCGCCGCCTTGCGATGGGCACGCCAGAACTCCGTCAGCGCGGCCACTCCCCGCGCGTGGAACAGACGCCGCTGCTCGACCGTTGCGTCCGGGCCCACGTGGAAATCGTAGTTGTGCTTCGTCAGGCAGGTGGGATTTCCGTCGCGGGTGAGCCAGAGCCAGTCGTATTCGTTGATGATGATCGGCACGTCCAACGCCTTCTGGTCCGCATTCAGACGCGGCACGGGATCGACGCCGGGTATCTCGGCGAGCCGGAAGGGAGTGCCCTTGTTCCAGGGCATCCCCTTCGAGAACAAGTACGGGTGCGACTCGACGCAGTCGTAGATGCTCTGCGGTTTGCCCCAGCCGTTCTCCCATGGGCGGTTGGAGTAGTCCAGGTGGCGGACGGCCTCAAGCGCCAGGCCGGTAACCTTGGTGCTGCTCTCGTTCTGCGCGTCCCAGACGACCACGCTGGGATGGTTCCAACGCTCGCGCATCCACGCGGCATACTCCGGCACAATCTTGCCCGCCTCCAGCTTCTCCGGATCGTCGCCGAGAGTCCAGATGGGAAACTCGTCCTGGATGAGGAATCCCTCTTCGTCGGCAATGTCGTACCAGAAGTCCGGCGGAAACCCGATGCAGTAGCGGAGCGTGTCCCAGTGCATCGTCTTGTACTGCCGATGCAGCTTGCGGACCCAGTCCCGGTCCCAGGGCTTATTGCCTCGCAGATCGTCCTCGAAGAAGCGGTAGACCGTCACGTTCGACCCGCACAGGTAACGCGGCTGGCCGTTGAGGACGGCTCGCTTCGTGGCCGGATCGAAGCGGAACGACCGCATGCCGAAACGAACCGTGAGCGAATCGCCGCCGGTCGCCAACCGGGCTTCGTAAAGGAAAGGATCTTCCGGCCACCAGAAGTGACACTCGGGAACCGGCAGAGTGAGGTCCACCACGCGCGTTTCGCCCGGGGCCAATTCGGTCGCACGGGCCGCGCCTGCCGCCACGACCCGGCCGCCCGCGGCCTCGGCGATTTCGGCTTGCACCGCGGCAGGAACGTCCGTCTTTCCCCCTTCCAACTCCACCAGCAGCCGCACCCGTTTCGCCTCGATGTCCGGAACACACTGCACATTCGCGATCCGCGGACCGTCGCAGAGAATCAGCTTTACCGAATCGTAGATGCCGGGCAGGTAACGGTATTTCTCGAAATCCCATCCCGTCGGCATACCCTTGGGAAGCGACTCGCGGCCGGCGCCCACCCGGACCACCAGTTCGTTCTCTTTCCCTGCGGCCAGCGTTGGACGCAGGTCCCAAAGCGACGGTGTGAAGCTCGGCAAGTGCTCGCCCAGCGGCTTGTCGTTCAGCCACACGGCGGTCCCGTACTTCGCCTTGTGAATCTTGAGCAATGCGAATTCGGGTAAGACCTCGGGAGCCGCGAACGTCCGCCGGTAATAGAAATAACCGGGAGCCTCCACCGGCTGCCCCACACCTGCGAACGGCGGCTTCGCCATGTCCGCCAGCCCCGGTACCGGGGCCACGGCCCCATACCGGGCAGGCGGCGCGGCATCCGCGCTCCTCGCGAGCTGCCACTCGCCGTCGAGTGAGATCGTCACCCGATCCGCAGCCCGAGCCCCGTTCTGAAATGCAGCGAGTGCCGCAACGCAGACGGCAGCGCGAATCCAAAATCCTAACTGCTTTCGACTTCGTCCAGGATCGGTTCTCATTGTCGGCTCCTCGTGTGACGGGAAAGAAACAAATCGATTACCGGTGATACACTTCGACGCGATCCAGTTCCGCCGCACTATGCCAACGAATCCTGAGCTGGCAGCACGATGACGGGACTTCGGCGGTGTACTCGACCAGGGTCCGCCGCTGGTTTCTGCCCGGGCCACCGGGAGGAGACGCAAGTTGCCGTTCGCGGCGCGAAGGCGCAAGCTCCACCCACCGGTTGCCGTCGGACGATGCCTGAAAGGTCAGCTCCGCCGCGTCAGCAACATAAAAGGCTACCACCTGAATTAAACGAATGCTCCCGGGCACTTGATACCGGATCCAGTCGCCGTCCGTGCCTCGGGCGCGGAAGAGATACTCGGCATAGACGCCGTTGTAATCGTTGTTTAGCGTCAAGCCTTCCGACTTCTCCCGAGCCAACGAAAAATCCTGAAGTTCGTCGACCAGACACACCTCCTTCACGCGGATCGGTCCGACGGTGTTCGAGGGCTCCGAAACGCCCGAGGTGTTGCGGGCCACCACGCGGTAGAACCAGGTCTCTCCTGCGCGTGCGGCGGTGTCGCTCCAGAGCGGCCGGTACGCGACGTCCGCATCGGAAACTTCGCGGGCAGCGGTTGACCAGGGGCCCTGAGAGCTGGCTGCTCGCTGCACATCGTAACTCGCAGCGCCCGCCGCCCCTCGCCATGACAGGAGTGGCACTTCGCCGCATGGGAGAAGCTCCGGCGCTTCGGGCACCGGGACGGGCGGAACGGCAAGCCCTTGAATGCGAAACGCCGCTTCGCGCAACACGGCAAGCAATTCGCGCTCCCGCTGCACGTCCGAGCTGGGGAAACCCGGCCAGTGATACGACCAGACGCTCGGGTAGGTGAAAATCTGGTGCCAGTAGAAGCCGCCGTTGCGATGGTGAAAGTACATGCTCCAGAGCAGCGCGCCGCAGATCGCATCTTCCTTCTCGACATACTCCATCAGGTCGCGGACCTTGCCCACGACGTTGTCGTGCGTGAATACCTTGCCGTCGACGTAGGGGCCGAACTCCCCGATAAACAGCGGACGTTGGCCGCCCAGCGCCGCGACCTCTTCGCGAAACACGTCGACCCAGTCCGGTCCCTCGCGGAGATAGTTGGCGTAGTAGTGGCGCGTATAGAGATCGATGTTCGGATCGATCTCAAATCCCGTCCTCGGCCGATGGCGGGTCTCGGCAACAAGGTGGTTGGGGTCGAGACGTTTCAGGAAGGCGGCCATCTCGGCAAGCCACTCTACCGGGGCGCTGTACATCTCGTTGCCGAATTGCCAGGCGAGGATCGCTTTGTCGTCCTTGTAGGCCGCGCCCGTGATCGTGTTTCGCCGGTTGAGCACGTAGCGAACGGTCGCCTGGTAATCGGCCTTAAGCTGCGGGTCGGTCCAGAACTCGCCCCGTTTCTTGCCGCGGTGGGCCGCGTAGGTGCCGATCCCGCCGAGGTAGTCGCCGGCCTCGGCGGTGAAGTCGAAGATCACGCGGACTCCGTAGCGGTTGGCCAGCGCCAGCACCCGGTCGATCGAGCGAAACGACTCTTCGTTGAACACTCCGGGGCCCTGGACCGGATGCCACGTCGGCTGCCCCTGCGTGCCTTCCTCCGGGCCGCGAATCGCCAGGTTCCAGAGGCGGACTACCCGGAAGTTCATCTGGTCGAGCGTCTTGAAAGCGTCTTCCTGCTCCCAGGCGTCGGGCATTACCATTCGCTCGGGCAAGCGGAGCGTATAATCGTAGGGCAGGACGAGCCCGGGCATATTCGCGCCGATAAAACGGAACGGCCGTGGACCGTCGAAGAGCTTGTTTCCCTGCCGCGCGATGAAGTGTTCGAAGCGGCTGGTGGGCTTTGCCGCCGGATCGGCACGGCACCAGTTTGGCAGCGTGAGAAGCACGCTTGAGACGAGGAAGAAAAAAACACGTTTCATAGCCTTCTCCATGAGGTGGCCGCGTGGGTAGCTTGCATGATACTCGACCGGCCGACCATTTCCAATCATCACCCGTGTACGCGTACTCTTCGCACCGCATCCGGAGAAAACAGGGCCGCGCAGCACCGGCCGACGGTCCGGCAGGGATTGCTTGCCTGGTCCATGGAATCCGTCGGTGTTCTCCTACGATCGCCGACGAAGCGGTCCTTACCTACAATATCCTATCATGTCTTCTGCATCCTCCACATTCCCACCTCCACGATCGACCCGCGGTACCCGAGTGCTCGTGACGGGGGCCGGAGGATTCCTCGGCAGACATCTCGTCGACTCCCTTCGCCGAGAGGGATTTCTGGTGCGAGCGATGTTCCATCGAGCGGTCCCCGGCATGGGGCATGGACTGCCCGGCGTCGAGTTGTGTTCCGGGGACATTCGCGACCGCACGTTCCTTGCAGAAGCGGTAGCCGGCGTCGAGTTCGTAGTCCATACCGCGGCTCTGACGCAACTCGTTCCCCGCCCGCGACGCACCATTTTTGAAATCAATGTTGAGGGCACCCGAAACCTCTGTGAAGCCGCGCTCGCGGCCGGCGTGCGCCGATTCGTGATCACGTCTTCGGTAGCCACGTTCGTGCCCGGCACAGCCGCGGCGCCGGCCTGCGAATCCAGCCGTCCACGCAACCATCACCCGCCTTACAGCCCCTACTACGACAGCAAGCAGGAGGCCGAGCAGGTGACGATGGAATTCAACGGCCGAGGTCTTCAGACACTCAGCCTCTGCCCTGCGTATATCATCGGCCCCGGAGACTACCGACCGACGACCAATGCGTTGATCCTCTATGCCGCCCGTCACCGCTTTCTGTTGCTCCCGCCGGGCGGGATCAACTTCATCGATGTTCGAGAAGCAGCCGCTGCCCACGCGCGGGCGCTGTGGGCGGGTGATCCGGGGCGTCGTTATGTCCTGGCAGGCCCGTTCCGTCGCTACACGGAACTAGCAAGGGTTGCACAGTCCCTCCTCGGAAAATCTCCGATGGCCATGCCGCTGCCGCACTGGACGAAGGTCCCCGGCTCGGCCATCCTGGCGATCGCGGCCGGATGTCTCCGGCAGGTCCCCAATGCGTTCTCCGTCCCTGCACTGCAAAGCGGATTCCAGGAGTTTCATATGTCGGGCCGGGTCGCGGATGCCGCATTCCACTTGCGGCACCGGCAAATCGAAGAAACGGTCCGAGACACCCTCGCCTGGTTTCGCAAGGCGGGGATGTTGTGACGCGGACCCCTCCCCGTTTTGTCAGGGCCCTGCAGAAAGTGAGTGGTAGGAAAAGTGATAGGAAAATTGGGGGAAAAGGTGGGGGAAAAGGTGGGGGAAAAGGTGGGGGAAAAGGTGGGGGGAAAAGGTGGGGGGGAAAGGTGGGGGGAAAAGGTGGGGGGAAAAGGTGGGGGGAACCTTTTCGTGAAAATGGCTAAAAAGGTTCCTGACACCTTTTCCGCCCCGTTATCGTGTTTGAAAACATAATCTTCTCCCTTGGTAAGTTGGCACCACTCATTATTCAGATGATTCCCCGAAGCAGCCTGACGGTTACTGTTCAGACAGGCGCTTCAGGATTGTCCCAAGCCGCCTTTCTGTAAGTACAGCGCGCTGCCACTTGTGGTTCTCGGGGCGGCCTTTTCTTTTCCGCAAGTTGTGTCCAAGTCGTGAAGTCGTGCACAGATGTTTGGCTGCTGCAACTACGCTTCGTCATCCTCCCAAGCAAAGTAACCAAGAAAGACTGGATCCGGTGCAATCGCTTTCTTAACCTTTGTAGGGTCGTAGCGTGGAAAAGGAGCGTGGAAAAGGTGTCAGGAACCTTTTTCGTGAAAATGGCTAAAAAGGTTCCTGACACCTTTTCTGGCTCGGGACAAGTCCGAAATTGAAGTGGACATCGTGGGGATTCGTTTTTCAGCCAACGCTCCGGAAAGCCCATCCCAGAACCCTATCTCGCCGAGTGGCCCGGCGCAGACGGTCATGGATGCCGCTACTCCGCGTCGAGGTTTCGCAAACCAGTCTTGCCGACAGCCGTCTCGGGGCGTTTCCTGCAAGAGATGCGGTGGAACGGAAGCTCGGGCCTCCGGAGTGCCGCTCCCCAGCCTCAGTACTCCCAGCTTTCATGCCTTACCGGCAGGCGATTCAGCGCTTCCCGTGCAAACTGCCACTGCGGCAGGAGGTAGTCCATCAGCGAGATAAACTTCTTGTTGTGGGTGGGCTCGATGAGGTGGACCATCTCGTGGACCACGATGTACTCCAAACACTCGCGGGGCTTCTTGGCGAGTTTGGTGTTGAGCCGGATGCTGGCGGAAGCCGGATTGCAACTTCCCCACCGGGTCTTCATCTGCTGGACAAAGAACTTCTTCACCTTCACCCCGACTACCGGCTCCCATTTTGCCACGAGCGGCGGGACCGCCTCCTTGATTTGCCTCCGATACCAGTCGTCGAGAACGTCCTGCTTCTTCCCGTCGTCGGCGCCGGGACGGACCTGGAGGATCATCCGGCTGTGCTTTAACGTCACGTCCGGCGGGGCTGCCATCATTTGGCCAATCTCAACGGCTGTCCGACATAAGCCGAAAGGCCTCATCGGTCAATTCCGCATTGTGCCGCGTGGATTCCGCGCGCGGCAGACGGCAGCTTTGCCGAAAACCGGCTCATCAACAGAGGTTCGTGAGCGTGAAAAGCCATTCCGGAGGTGCATCTCGGCTCGATCGCGGCACGGGCCAATCTTACCAGTATTTCCCAAACCTCTCAAATTTGGTGGATGTCACCTTTTCGGACCGCCGTCTCCTTCTGTATGCCATCACAGCCCCGATGACACCCAGGCTAGACCAGCGGAGGAGGGTGGACGGCTCCGGGACGGGGGCGGTCTCGCTGAAACTAACCACCAACTGTGGGCTCTGGGTTAGGTTGTCCGGGTTGTAGGGGTAGTAATCCCGGAACGAATCAAGGTTGTCATCCCTGAGCATGAATCCGGCATGGGCGGCATTACTGGATACGAGGCTTTGAAGGAAAGCCGTGACGTCCTCGTAATCGATCGGGTCCTTTGGCCCGGCAAGCGGCAACTTGTTGTCAACGATCACATCGTCTAAGGTCACCACTCCGTCACCTGTGTAGCCATAGAGAAAGTCTGCAGCAGAGTACGGATTCGCACCGCTGTTCCAAACATCGAGCACAACTGAGGTCACCGTCGATCCGGCCGGGATCGAAGAGAGATCGAATTCCAGAACTGCACGATATTCACCGTTATCCCATGCATTACCGACGTAAAGGTAGTTGGGTAACAGAACATCAAATGTGCCATCGCGGGGGGATGACGACTGTGTGCCTTGATCGTACCAAGACCCGGACAAAACAGGGTAGAGGGTTACCGTGTCTCCTTCGGCAGGCACCGCGAATAGGACCAACAACAACAATGGAAAGTAATTTAGTCTCACAGATCGTCCTTTCACTTCGACGGCAAATACAGGAACAGTAAGGCTGCGGCGTGGCTGGTGCGGCCAGTGGAACCATACGCTTGTTTAATGTCTAGGGCCTCTTCGGTGCATTGTACTCCTCCCAGTAGTTCTTCGATGACCAACGCTGCGCTGCATAACTTCGCCGAACACTGCCGCAGTCGGCGCAACTACCACATCCCGTTGCAGTCGTGACCTCGAAGCGTGCCAAGCTAACACGCCCACGCGTCCCAATCAACCCCCTATCCGCCATATTGCGTACTTCCGAAAAGAACTGCGCAGTAGCGCAATGGTCTTCGTGAAAGCAAAAGGGGCATAAAAGCACGGAATCGACTTACAAAACGACTTACAAGACTTACAAGGACACACTAAGCCACAAAAAGGTTCCTGACACCTTTTTCCCCGCACATTCCTCGCCCCGTCGAAATTCGTCAGCCGCGGGTGCGGGAGCACCTTTGACACAAACGGCCGTGCCAGCTCCACCGTCCGATCGCTGCTTTCCATATCGATCAAAAGGATCTCCGCCACGTGCGGCCTTAGCGCCTCCAGGCAGCCCACGATATTCGCCTCTTCATTCCTCGCCAACACAACGCCGCTAATCATGAGAGGTTGTCTCCTGTATAGAAGGGGTTTGAACAGGAGCGAACGGAGGCAACAGAGAGATCTTCCTCCGTTATCTCGGTTCCCTCCTGTTCCAGACTTCGATCGTCGCCGACTCCCTCCTCGTTCAACCGTTTGACCGCCTCTTCCCAATGCTCCCGTGTCGCCGCCGACTCCGGCCTCACGCGCAGCGATTGCTCCAGCGACTCCACCGCCGCCTCGATCCGCCCGGCCCGCAACTGCGCCATGCCCAGGTTGTGCCACGCCGCCCCGTTGCCCGGCTGGCGCTCGACCACCTGCCCCAGCACTTCCGCCGCTTCGCCCGCCTCGCCGTGCTCGAACAAGAACCGCCCCAGCGCCTCCCAGGCAGCCGGCGCTTCGGGAAACCGCTCCACGGCTGCGCGGGCCCACTGCTCCGCCTCGGCGAGCCGCCGCTGACCTTCCGCCAGTTGCACCCGCAGCAGCATCGCTTCGCAGCTCGCCGTCTCCGCGCCGTCGAGGCGCTCCAACTCGTCGGCTGCCGTGAGGAAGCGGCACTGGCGGATGAGCGAGTCGACGAGTTGCAGCCGCGCCTGCCGCTGCCGCGGCGACTCCTCGAGGATCCGCCGCCACTGGACCTCGGCCAGGTCCGGCCGCCCCATGTCGGTATACACGCAAGCCAGGTTGTGCCTGGCCTTGGCCCCCAGAATCCCTTGGTCCATGCTCGAAAAGTACCGCCCCGAGCCCAACGCCAGCGTCTGCCGATACGCCCCGGCCGCCTCCTCCAGCCGCCCCGCCTCGTGCGCCAGCATGCCTTGCCGAAACAGCAGCTCCGCATCCCGTGGGCACAGTTCCAGCCCTCGCCGGCAGACCTCTTGCGCTTCCCCGTAGCGGCCCAACTGCTGCAAGCTCGCCACCCACAGCGCGTACGCCTTGCGCAGGTGCGACTCGCTCGGATTGGCCAGCTCCACGCTGCGATTCAGCCACCGCACTGCCTCTTCATGGCGTCCCATGTCGGCGTAAGTCATGCCCAGGTTAAAGAGCACGAACGGATGCTCCGGCCTTTCCCTCAAATCCAGTTCCAGAATCCGCAAGTCCCGCTCGTACTTCCGCCGTCTCCCTTCCGCCGACTGATCGCTGCCGGAGTGCGTCACAAACAGTTCCGTCCAGGCAACCTCGCCGCCGGCGCGTCGGATGGCCGGCAGGATCTGCTCATGAATCCGCCCCTCGAACCGCAGCTCCGGCCGATTGCGAAACATCTTCACCTGATCGACCGCCGTATAATCCCCGCCTCCATCCTTCCCCGGGCAGTGCACGCGCATCACGTACCCGAAGACCGACTCCTCATGCACCCCATCGGCCAGCCGCCGCAGCCCGCGCCCGTTCGTCTCGTCGATCGTATCATCCGCATCCATCCAAAAGACCCACTCCCCCCGCGCATGCCCGAGCGACGCATTCCTCGCCGCCGCAAAGTCATCGCACCAGGGAAACTCAAACACCCTCGCCCCGAACCCCCGCGCGATCTCCGCCGTCTCATCCACCGATCCTGTATCGACCACCACCATCTCGTCGACCCACGGCCTGATACTCCCCAGGCAATCCCCCAGCGTCCTCCCCGCATCCCGCACAATCATACACAGCGAAAGTCGCATCTCCGGCGTCTGATTCTTACTCATGGCCAACCTCCTCGTTTAACCGCAGTGCCCAACGGGCCGCGCGTCGGTGGGCACGCAGCGCCCGAATCCTCCCGTTGCGCCCGAATCGATGGTGCATGATCCTCCGCTCCACGCGCGGCCCGTTGGGCACTGCGGTTAAACGACCTTTGAGCCATCCTTCCCAAACCTCACTCCAACCTCGGGCTCCTCCTCCCCGATCCTCGCCTCCACCTCCACCACCCCGCACTGGCGATACTTCCCCGGCTCCGCCGTCGCCGCCTGTTGCACCGGCGTTTCGATCCACTGGGCCATCAGTTTCCGCACGATCCGTCCCCCTTCGCGTCCCTGGCTCTTCTCATTCCGCCGGTGCGACTCCGCCGCGATCCACTCGACCAACCCCTCCGCCACGACCAGCTCCTTCTGCCGCTTCTCCCGCCACACCTCCTGCATCTCGTCCAGCAGCTTGCGGCAGATCCCTTCCATCGCCTCCTGCGTGAGCGGCTGAAACACGATCACCCGCTTGATCCTCGCCAAAAACTCGGGCGCGAAGACCGGCCGGTTCGACTTCCCATGCCGGATCTGCGCCAGCGCCTCCTTCATCCGCGACGCCATCTCCTCCGGCGATTTGCCCTGCTTCGCCATGTCCGCCAGCATCCGCTGCCCCACGTTGGTCGTGAGGATGAAGATTGCCTTGTCGGCATACGCCTTCACGCCCCGCTGATCGCAGATCCATCCCTCGTCAAACAGGTTCAAGAACGGCTGGAGCACGTCGGGATGCGCCTTGTCGGCCTCGTCCAGCAGGAACACGCAGTAGGGATCGGCGGCCAGGTCGGCCACGATCCGTCCGCCCTGCTCGTGTCCCACGTAGCCCGGCGGCACGCCGATGATCCCGGCCACGCTGTGCGGCTCGCAGAAATTCCCCAGCGTATACGTCCGCAGCCGTTTCGACCGCGAGTAGAACCGCGCCAGCGTCTTGGCCATTTCCGTCTTGCCGGTCCCCGTCTGGCCGACGAAGAGCATCACGGAGGCGGGCTTGCCGGCGTCGGTCAGCCCCGCTTTGATCAGCCCCAGTTCCCTGGCCACCTCACGGACCGCATGCTCCTGCCCCAGAATCTCCCGGCCCAGACTCAGCTCGTAATCGCCCCGTTCGGCCACGCCGCGGAGCGTCTCTTCCGGCACCCCGCTGAGCCGCGCCACCGCCCGCACCACATGCTCCGCCGTGATCGCACTGGGCGGCTGGGGACTGGTCCATTTTTCGGCCTCTTCGCGCATTTCGTCGCGCGGAACGTTGGCCGAAAACATGGACCTGTCCCCTTCTCTTTCGCCCAGTGAACGGTGCCCCTGCCCGCACCCCGCCTCCGCCCGCTCGTACGCAATATCCTCGCAGATCTCCCGCAGCACCTTGATCGCCTTGCCCGGCAGCCGCTCGTGGAGCACGTACCGGTCCGTGAGCACCACGGCCTCTCGGATCGCCTCCGGCTCGATCCTCACGGCGTATTGCTGCTCCAATCCGCCCGCGTAGTAACCGAGCATCGGCACGGCGGTCTCCACCTCCGGCTCCGGCGCTTCCACCGCCACAAAACGTTCCCGCATATCGGCATCATCCGCCACAAGCTCCTCGTAATCCCGCGGGCTGAGCAGCCCCACCAGCTTGCACCTCAGCCGCGGCAAGACGCCCAGAAGCGCCGCCCTATTCGTCCCGCCCCGCTCCGCGCGCACGAGCAACGCAAACCCATCCAAACACACCACGAGATTCGCCTCTCCTGCCGCGGCCCGCAGAATCCCCATCAACCTTTGCCCGCTCGACTCGGGGCTCGTATGCCGGCAGTCCACCAGCACGATCCGCCGGCCGCGCAGTGCCGCGAGCCGTCCGCCTGCAACCCGGCGAGCCAACTCGGCCAGGATTGTCGTCTGCCCCACGCCGCGCTCGCCGACCAGAATCGCGTGCGTCTCCGAGCGGTGGAGAATCCTCGCCATGCGATCGAAGAGCTGCTCGTAGACGCTCTCGCCCTCGAACGGCCCCGGCGGTGCCGCCTCCAAGAGTCGTGCGTGGCGGCTGAGATCTTCCGCGGGGGCAATTTCAGCCAAGGCGGCAAGCAGTCCGCCGTTGTCCATCTCCGCCGCTTGCCTTGCATCAGGGCAACCCGGACCATCGAGCCCGAGCCGGCGCTGGAGTTCCGCAAGCGTGGCTGCGATATCCAGTTCCGCCCACTGCCTGCGTTCCTGTTCGTCGAGCCGCGGCAGGACACAAGCCAGCAGCAATTCGGCATCGCTGCCGGCCCCGTCCGCCGCGTCGGCCTGGCACGCCAGATCGAAGGCGTCGAGCGCTTCCAAGGCTGCGGGTGAGAACGAGGCGCGGGTGCGGACGCGTGCAGCACCGCCTGGCCCCTGGGGCTGTACTCGCGCAGTAGCCGCCAAGTCGGCTGTGCCGCTGCCGGAACGCAGATGCGACGCAAAGAGCCTCTGGAGCGACGGATTGCCCTGGATAACGGCGGCCGCCAACAGGTCACCGGGGCGGATGATCTCGCCCGCATGTTCCGTCGCTCGGCACAGGATCTCTCGTGCCGTGCGGTCGTGGATACGTTGCGGAGCAAATACATGCGCATCGAAAATCATCGTCGTTTCACTCCAAGTGGAACAGGGTGTGACTTCAAAGTAGCAGGCACGCTCCGCCGTGCCGTCCGCTGGGTTAACGTACGGTCGACCGTTCGTGATCGGGGCAGGCTCGGGTGCGCGGGGAATTG
>JAXGMN010000058.1:0-79250 GCA_040768665.1 Thermoguttaceae bacterium | reverse complement strand
GCAGAAACCCAGGCTACGATGAAAGAGGCCTTCGGCCAAGATTGTGAATCCACTCACGTGATCTGTAGAACTGAAATGGACCCCCTCCTGCTGCCATTTTCGGAGACCCGCCCATGAGAGCGAAGGCCCTTCTGCTCGGTTCACTCCTTCTATTCCAGTCGGCATTGATTTCCCCAGCCGACGCTGCCGATTCCACGTTCACGCTGTCGGCCCCCGATCGGGTTGCCACGATTCTCATACCGGCCGGTGAACCCAACTGCGTGGTCCTTGCCGCCAACGACCTCGCCGGCGACGTCGAAGCGATCACAGGTCGCCGACCGCGGATCGTCCGCCAACTTGCCGATGCAGCGGCTGAGTGCGTCGTCCTCGCCTCGGTCGACCGGCCTGAATCGGCCGGGTTGCTTAAGGCGTTCGCCCCGACTCTCGCCGGCGAGATCACCGGGCAGTGGGAGACCTACCGCGTTCGAACGGTGGCGGCCGAATCGGGACCGGTGCGAAGAGCCCTGGTCATCGCGGGGAGCAACGAACGGGGAACGATGTTCGGGCTCTACGCCGTTCTGGAGCAGTGCCTCGCGGTCGATCCTCTGTACTTTTGGGCCAGTCGTCCGCCCCAGAAGCGAGATTGCCTTGCTTTCGACAAGGTGGACATCGCCGCCGACGAGCCGACCTTCCGTTATCGCGGCTGGTTCATCAACGACGAAGACCTCCTCACCGAATGGTATCTCGATGGCGGCCGGCGCGACATCGACTATCCGTTTTACAGTCGCGTGGTCTCCGGGAAGGCGTCCGCCCGCGTGTTCGAAGCTCTGCTGCGCTTGCAGTACAACCTGGTGATTCCCGCCTCGTTCGTCGACATCCGCAACCCGGACGAGGCGCGGCTTATCGACGAGGCGACCCGCCGCGGGCTGTTCGTCTCCATGCACCACGTCGAGCCGATGGGCGTCAGCGGCTTCGGGTTCCTGAACTACTGGCGCGATCACGACCAGGACGTGCCGTTCTCGTATGCGCGGCACCCCGATAAGTTCGCGATCGTCTGGGAAGAGTACGCACGCCGCTGGGCCGAATATCCCAACGTGATCTGGCAGATCGGTCTGCGGGGCATTGCCGATCGGCCGGTCTGGGCGAGCGACCCTTCGGCGCCTAAGTCCGAGGCCGAGCGCGGGCAGATGATCGCCTCCGCCATGAAGAAACAGTGGGAGATCATCCGCCGGGTCGATCCCCGCCCGGAGCCGCCGATCACGACGACCCTGTGGATGGAAGGCGCGCAGTTGCACCACCAGGGCCACCTGACGTTCCCGCCGGGGGTGACCGTGATCTTTTCCGACAACAGCCCCGGCTGGAAGCTCCAGCCCGATTTCTACGAAGTCCGGCGCGAAGAGGGACGTCCTTATGGCGTCTACTATCATCAGCAACTCTGGGGCAGCGGCCCGCACCTGGTGCAAGGCGTTTCACCGCAGCGGATGCACGGCATCTTCCGGCAGGTCGTCGATCGCGGTTCGACGCACTACGCGATCATGAACGTCGGGAACGTGCGCGAGTTCGTTCTCGGGGCCGATGCGGCGGCCCGCATACTCCGCGACTTCGATGGTTTCGATCCCGACCGCTTTCTCGGCGACTGGTGCCGCGAGCACTTCGGCCCCGCGGCGGAGTCCGCAGAAAGGGCCTATCGCAAGTTCTTCGACAGCTATGTCGTCGACGAGCCCTCCGGCCGCCGTGAACAACTCGACGGAGAAACCATCCACGCCGGCCGGCGATTTTTGGAGATGATGATTGCCGGACTGAAGGAAGGCAAGCAGTCACCGTTCTCCAGTCCCGACAAGATCCGGCAGCGTTTGGCGGAAGTCCGCCACCACCGGGCGGCACTGGAGCTTGCCGGTGCGGAAATCGATCCGATTCTGAATCAACTCGACGGGACCGCGAAGGAATTCTTCGAGGCGAACTTCGTCGCCCAGTACAAGATCTTTCACGGCCTGCTGGACTGGTTCGAGCACAGTCTGGAAGCGGGGCTCGCCTTGACGGACGGGCAATCGGGCCGGGCGCTGGAAAGACTCCGCGAGGCACGAGCCGCCTTTGCCGAGATCCGCGCCGGCCAGGCCCTCGCCTCCCGTGGAACGTTCGAGAACTGGTACCGCGGCGATCGCAAGATGGACCTCACCCGCGCCGAGGAACTAACGGAGAAAGCGGAGGAGTTAGTGGCTAGTGGTTAGTGACTAGTGGATAGTGGATAGTGGATAGCAAAAACTGGGGGGCCGGGAATCGGTGCCGAAAAGCCGACTTGAGCATTTCTTCTCGCTGATCGCTTCCTATCCACTATCCACCAACCACTATCTACCCCCAATGTTCACGCACCAGCCTCTCGACTACGTAGCCATCTTCGTCTACACGGTTGTGTGGCAGCTTGGGATGGAAAGGATTGTTCACTGCCATGGCCCCACACCATCCCAAGCAGTGTGCGCCGCCGATTGCCTTTGCGCCCGCCACACTGCTTGGAGTTGTGGTAAGGTTGCCTCAGATGGATCACCCATTCAACTCCAAGCAGTGCCACACCCACTATCCACTAACCACTAGCCACTACCAATGCCCACCCTCCAGTCTCTGGACTACGTAGCCATCGGCGTCTACATGGCGATGATGGGTGTGATCGGCGTTGCGCTGGCCGGTCTGATCAAGGATGTCGCGGTCTACTTCAAGGCCGGAGGCACTCTCCCGTGGGCGGCCGCGGCAGTGAGCAACTACATGTCGATGTTCAGCGCCTTTGTCTTCGTGGCCTACGCCGGTATGGCCTACGAATACGGGCTGGTGGCCGTTACCGTTCTCTGGTGCACCGTTCCCGCCACGCTGGCCGCCGCGGGGCTGGTTGCGCATCGCTGGCGGCGGGCCGGCATTATGACTCCCACCGAGTATCTCGAAACCCGATTCAACTCCTCCGTGCGCCAGGTCCTTTCCTGGGGCGGAATCGGCTTTCGCGTTCTCGACAACATGGTGCGGCTCTACGCGATCGGCATCTTCCTGGCCGCCGCCACGCCCCTGTCGCTGCCGACGTCGATCGTCGTCTCCGGGCTGATCGTCACGCTCTACACCGTGGCCGGAGGTCTCTGGGCGGTGGTGCTGACCGATGCCGTCCAGTTCGTCGTGCTCGTCCTGGCCGCCCTGATCATGCTGCCGCTGTCGGTCCAAGCAGCAGGGGGCTTGGGCAATATGATCGACCGCCTACCCGAGCATTTTTCGCTCTTCAACGGCCCCAAGGGCGAGTTGCTCTTCCTCTTGGCCTACTACGTGATGATCCTGATCAAGTACAACGGCAACTGGGCCTTCATCCAACGGTTTTACAGCGTCCGCGACGAGGCGGCAGCCCGCAAGGTCGCCCTGCTGATGGCCGCCTTGTTCCTCGTCTTTCCATTCTTCTACCTGCTTCCCGCGATCGCCGCACGGATCGTGGAGCCGGGGTTGGAAAATCCGGAGATGGCCTACGTGGCAATGGCCCTGCACGTGCTTCCCCAGGGGGTCATGGGGCTGATGATCGCCGCCATGTTTGCCGCGACGATGTCGGCGCTGGACTCCGAGTTCAACGTTACCGCCGGTGTCTTCACCCGCGATATCTACCAGCGGATCCTTCGCCCCGCCGCCTCGGACCGTGAACTGATGTGGGTGGCGAGGCTCGCAACCGTCGCCATCGGCGCCCTGGCCATCGCCGGAGCACTGTTCGTCGATCGCTTCGGCGGCGCGTTCGAGGCCAACATGGTTCTGACGGGGCTGGCGATCCCGCTGTCGGTGCCACTCGTGCTCGGCATCCTGCTGCGGCGGGCTCGCCCGTGGAGTGCCCTGGCCACGCTTGTCGTCGGAATCGCCACCGGGGCCTTCCTGGTCTATCATCCCGAGGTGAGTTGGCCGGTGGCGACGTTGAGCGTGATCGGCGTTTCCATCGGCATCATGGTGCTTTCCTGCCTGATCCCGAGTGCCGATACCGCCTATCGCCGGCGGGTTGCGGAATTCTTCGAGCGGCTGGCAACTCCCATTGCGGAAGATGAAAAGCCTCTGCCCGACCCGGCTTTTCAGCGATCGATGACGATCATGCTGGCAGCGGCGCTCGGTTGTGCCGGCCTGCTGTTTGCCGGGATGGGACTGGCCTCATTGGGCCAGGACGCGGGGCGACTGGCTGTCGGGGCAGGCGGGTTGTGCCTGCTCGCCGCTTTGGGATGCCTGGCGGCTGCCCGACAGAATCAAAAGAACCACAGTCGGGCAGATATTTGAATACTCTCTCTCCGCCAGATGTCACAGGTAAGCAGTCTTGTACCGGATACCGGAGAGATGAAAGGATACGAAATGAGTCTGTTCCTCGGTAATACCGAAAAACAAGCGATCCTTGAAGCCCACCACCGCGGCGACCTGATCCTCAGCCGCTTTTGGACGGCGCTGATGGCGCGGACCTCGCGGAGAGCATCCTCTCCCGGCCTGCTCTCACTCGGCGAAGATGCCCAGTGGTGGTATCCAGCCGCGGAATACCTTTCCGATGCCGCAATGGCCCACGCGCTGCACCCCACGGCGGCACTCGGCTCATGGATCCGCGACACGGCTCTCGGCATCGCCCGCCGCCCTGAAGCAGACTGGATCGGCCCCTGGTATCGCGACCATCGGACGCAACCGGCCATCGGCCACCTGGAGACGGCCCATCTTTGTTGGGCCCTTGGCACCGCCGTGGACCTTGCAGCCGGTGTCTTCGCACCTGCCGACCGAACCGAAATCGACGCGGCCCTCAAGGAAAAAGGGATTACCCTCTGCCGCCGCTGGCTCGAGCGGAACACGCATCTGGCCAACTGGCGCGCCGTGCTCGCCTCCGGGATGGCGGTCGCCGCGGCCGTCACCGGGGATCGTGAGCACCTGGAGTATGCCGCGAGGGAAACGCTCGTCTGTGCCCAGGCTTACCAGCCCGACGGTTCCTATGCCGAGTCGTTGCAGTATTCGAACTACCTCACATACGCGTTGATGCTCGCCTACGAGGCGGTCCACCGCGCGGCGCCCGAAGTGCCGGTTGCGGGCCCGGAAATCTACGCGAGGCTCATCCCCTGGTTCGCCCAGAGCATGCTCTATGCCGAGGCGCTGTCCGGCTGGGGTCCTGAGCCGCGTGCCCGTGCCGTGAATTTCAACGATTGCGGCGCGTTGTTTCGTCCTTCCGGCGACGTGCTCGTACAGGTGGCCGCCCGTTGCCGTGAGACGATGCCCCGCGAGGCCGGGCTCGCGCGGTGGCTGTTCGACACCTATTATGCCCCCGTTCCCTCGCAGCGGCCGCATAATCTGGCCACCTTCGGCCTGCACAACGACTGGGGGTTCCTCACCCTTGCCTTTCTGCCGCGAAGTGCGCTTCCCCTTTCGCCATCTGAAGCGGAATTGCCAGGGGCGGCCGGCTTCACCAACGGCAACGTCTTCGTCCGCGACGCGTGGGAGGGGCGCTCGGTGCTGGCCGTTCAAGGCGGCACTGGTCCGCTCTACGGCCCCGGCCATCTCCACGGCGACCTGAACAGCTTCGTCCTGGTCCACAACCGGCAGCGGCTACTTGTCGATCCCGGGCACAGTTGCTACCGCAACCTCATCCACGGCCTGGAGAGCGCGAGTCAGACCCACAACACCTGCACCTTTCTTGTTGCCCAGGACGCCCTAGGGCTCCAGGAAGACCTTGCCAAGGCGAGCCTGCTGGAACAGGCGAACGTCCCGGCTCGAAGGCAGATCGTGGCCGGCAAGCCCACCGACCCGGTCGCGCCGCGAGGCCGCCGACTGCTCGTCGAGCAGCAGGCCCAGGTGACCGCCATCGGCTCGGAAGCGGCTGCGCTGTATGGGCGGCCCATCGAGGAGTTCTCGCGATTCTGGCTCTTCGCCGCACCGCACGTGCTGTTCGTCGTCGATCGGATTCGCTCGGCAGCGCCCGTCCGGACCGTGTGGAACTGGTTGCTCAACCACCGCGACGAGCTGTCCGAACTCGACGTGCTCTCGCAGCACGAGATCGTACTCCGCCGCCGCCTGGCCGGTCTGAAGATTTTCCATTTGTCTGAGAGTCAGCTCGCAGGCCCCGTTTACGCGTACGTCCACGACCGTTACCATCCCGAACCGGACCAGCGCGGCGAAGGCCGGCCCGGCAGCGGAATGCTCTACCGCTGGATCGAATCGGCCGCCCGCGAATTCCGCGTCGTGGTCCATGCCTTCGCCCTGGACGACTACGGGCGGATCGGCGACTGGTCGGTCCAGTCGCAAGAAGAGAACACCCGTTTCACACTCCAGCGAGTGGACCTTCGCTGGAGCCTCCGCCTGGCCGCCACGGATCCCCTCACACTCGACCTGAGCTGCGAGTCCGGGGGGAGGCGTTGGCGGCTACTCGAGCGGCAAGGTCAATTCACACTTGAACCCGTAACGATGGATTGACACCGATGCCGGCGAACCTTTTTGATTACGAGACGCCGGGATACCGTCGCGTCAAGTCGAGTGCCGTTCAGTTCGTCCACGCGATGAAGCTCGGTCCCCAGCCGGGCCACTACCGCAAAGAACCCGGCGGGCAGGAGAGCTTCTACGGCTCCTACCACGGCCTGCATATCCTCGACCTCTTCGGCGAGCTCGATGCGTTCACCGAAGCGGAACTGGACACCTGGGCCGACTACTTCCGCGAAAACCAGTCCGAGCACGGATTCTTCACCACCGACCCCGATCTCCGCCGCCGCCGGTTGACTCTCGACGCCATGGAGCCCCACTGGCACGCGACGCGGGGACACCTCTGGGCCCTGCGGGTTCTCGACCGCCCACCGACGTTTTCCTTGCGATTCCTCGAGCCGCTGCTCGACCCGAAGTACTTCATCGCTGGGTCAGGCGATACGACTGGGGCAATTCCTGGGCAGCCGGCAACCAGGTGCTCGCCTGCAGCGCGGCGCTTTCGCGCTGCGCGACTGGTTCGGCGAATCCCGGGTTGACGCCGCCATGGAGCACGGCATGTACCCGGCCCTGGAAGAGGTTTTCGACGAGCAGACCGGCTACTGGGGCACCCAAGTGGGCGAGGATTTGGCCAACGGCCTGTTCGGCACGATCCACGTCACCCCGATCTATTTCGCCCAAGGTTGGCCGCTCAGAAGTCTGGAAAGAAACGTCGATTCCACGCTAGCCTGCCAACTGCCCGACGGCTCGTTCTGGCCGGGCGGCTCGGATTGCCCAGACTACGACGGCGCGTACATGATGAACAACCTCGCCGCGATGACCGACTACCGCCGCGAAGATCTCCGGGCGGCCGCCCGCTGCTACCTCGAGCACGCGCTGATGCACGAAGAGGCCGGCGGCATCGGCTGGCGCCTGCACCGTCGCGACACGGGCCCCGAGCAATGGAAGTCGCGCCCGCACTGGATTTGGAAACCGGGAGCCGAGGAGGTCACTCGCGAGCTGCGCGACGAAGATCCCGCTCGGACCCACATCATGCTCGGCTCGTGGTTCTATCCGCTCTCCATCGCCCTGATCGCCGACATGCTCCGCGACACCGGGTATGAAGGCCCCTATCGGCTCAACCCCATGTCATTGCACGAGTGCACCGTGCGGTCGTGCTCTACCGCAGCGCAACCATGAAGTGCGTCAGCACGATCCGCGCCGGCCGCGGCTCCGGACCGTCCGAGAGGTGAACCCGCGCTATCTCCGGCGTGACGAACCCGAAGAGAAACCAGCGACTCTTGGGAGCAAATGTCGACACCTGGCCGCCGGCCCGCACGAGTATCGGAGTGCCGGTGCCTTCGATCTCCATCAGAACGGCACCCTGTTGTTGGTCGGTGCCCAACACGACGCACGTCAACACGATGCCTTCGCCAACCTGGTCGACCTGATCCGTGGCAAACTGGTTGATTCTCGCAAAGTTTTCGCCGCTCCACTTCACCTTGCCGATCGCCGCGAACGTTTCGTTGGCCGCCTTGGCCACGTTGGCAAGCGACTGCTGCATCCGCTCCGTCGAACGCTTTCCGATCGCCGCAACGTGCCTGGCGAGCGTCATCTGCCCGGCCAGATCCGCCATGCTCTGGTACTGTTCGGGCGTGGATGGTTTCCAGCCGAACGCCGCGCAATCGCTGAACAGTTGCTTCATCTTGGCCGTCGAAACCACCGTCTTCAGCGGCTCCTTCGCTTCCGGCAGCGGCTCCATCGCTCCCGTGGCTGACGCCGCAAGTTGGCGGAGATAACGGATATGGCTGGCGTAGCCGAACTCGGCCTTCAGATGCACGAACGTGTTGATGCCCAGCACGCGCCCGCGTTCGTCCATCAGCGGGCCGCCGCTGCTGCCAGGCGAGATCTTCGCGTCGTGTTGGATCCAGACCATCTCGGCCGGTGCGCCGAGCCGGGCGACGAGATGACGGGCCTGGCTGTCGAGCAAGTCCTTGGTCGTCAGCACCCGGCTCACGATCCCTTTGGAAAGCGAAAAATCCGCGTTGTATGGATGACCGAACGCAAACACCTGGTCGCCCAGCGGCGGAGTTTTGTCGCAAGCGATGTCCAGCACGCCGAGGTGCGGCCGAGGGTTCGCGATCCGGACGATGGCCAGGTCTCGTTTGGGGTCCCGCGCAACGATCCCCGCCAGCTCCAGACGCGTTCCATCGGCCAGTTTCACACGGGCGTCCTTTGTTATCCGGGCGATGAGGTGATGGTTCGTGGCGACCCAGCCGCGATCGTTGATCACAAAGCCGGTGCCCGACTGCATCAGGTTGCCAAGTTCCGACGGCAGTTCGAACTTCACGACGGCCTTTTCAACTTCTGACAACGACGCGGCGACGTGTGTTGTGCTTGTCGCGGCCTCCGCCGGCGGGTTTTTGACAGCCGGAACGGTGCTGGCCGGGGCGGACTCTATTGGTGGATCAATAGCGGCGGGACTGGACATCTCCACCGGGCTGGGCGGCCGATCGAGGGGCGGTGTGCTTGCAGTTTCCTTCTTGACCACTGCACTCGGTTCGACGCTCGGAGACGATAGGCCGGCGCCGAGCATCCACAGCACTCCAAGCACCACCGCGAGGAGTGCCAGGCCGGCACACATCTGCATCCACGTCGGCATGCCTCGCAGGCCTGTTTCGGGTAAAGGGTTCGCACCGGGAGGTGCCGACGCGTCAACCACTCTGCCGGATCCCGGTCCATCACCGCCCGCCGGAGCCGTCCCACCAAGAAGCTGGATGCAGTTGGGCGAACCGCAGTTGGGGCAGACGCCCATCTTCTTCTGGCCGCCGACGGCGAACCGATGGCCGCATTCCAGGCAGGCGAAGCCGGTCGTCACAAGATCGCTCGAAAAGAAGGTCTTAATTTCCAGGAATTTCCGCGCTATGCCACAGTCTATCCGAAGGCTGGCAGGCAGACCACTCATCGCCCCCTGCTCCACCCATCCCTGGAAGGGGTGCTGCCGTGATGCAAACTGCCCTCGTGAGTCGCCCCATCCTGCGATAAAATGGATAATTTGAAGCAGCAGGTCTCGCTTGCCGAGCGGGACATGGAAGCGAGATCCCGCTCGGCGAGGCTCGGCAATCGCACCCTATTAGAAAGTACGGTCTCGGTGGGGAACGTGTCGAGGAGATGGGTACCGGGAGCGTGCTTCCAGGTCCCGCTCGGCAAGCGGGACCTACTTGCCAGGAGGTGCAGGGATGGGAACGATGGATGGTTGGAGTATCGCGCTGTTGGTCATCGCGGGTTATGTCGCGGTCACCGGTCTGGTCCGGCTGATGGTTCGCCACCGAGACCAGCTTCTCGGCAGGTTCCGAACCGAAATGGAAGCCGAAAAACAGCGGAAGAAAGCGAAACAGAAGCAAGAGCGTCAGACCGGGCGGGTCGGCAGGGCCGCCTGATATTCATAAAGTGTTATGTCTAAACGTTTTTACATCGAAACCGTCGGCTGCCAGATGAACGTGCTCGACAGCGAGCTTGTGGCGGCCAGTCTGCTTCGAGCCGGGTACGAGGCGGTCGACTCGCCTCGACAGGCCGATGCGATTTTCTTCAATACGTGCAGCGTCCGCCAGCACGCCGAGGACAAGATCTACAGTGCCCTGGGGCGGCTCAAGCACGTCAAGGACCACCACCCGCACAAGGTCATCGGCGTGCTCGGTTGCATGGCCCAGAAGGATCAGCAGCAGATCTTCAAGCGGGCGCCGCACGTGGACCTCGTCGTCGGACCCGGCCAGATTGCCCAACTGCCGTCGCTTTTGGAGCGGATCCAATCCGGACAGGGGCCGCAGATCGAAGTGAGCCTGGACCGCAAGGCCGGCAATCGGGCGGAGGTCCAGGAAAGCTTCGAGCGTTATGACCCCGCTCGCGACGCGCCGGCGCGGGCGGTCCGCCATCAGGCGATGGTCCGGGTGATGCTCGGCTGCGACAAGTTCTGCACCTACTGCATCGTCCCCAGCGTTCGCGGCCCCGAGCAGAGCCGGCCGGTCGAGCAGATCGAGGCCGAGGTCCGGCAACTGGCCGACCAGGGCTGCCTGGAGGTCACGCTGATCGGGCAGACGGTCAACAGCTATAAGGCCGTGTACGGAGAACGGACCTTTCGGCTCTCCGACCTGCTCGCCCGCCTGCACGATATCGAAGGGATCCGGCGGTTCAAGTTCGTGACAAACTATCCCCGCCACATGACGACCGACCTGCTCGAGGCGGTTCGCGATCTTGGGCGGGTCTCACCGTACCTGCACGTTCCCGCCCAGAGCGGCTCGAACGCCGTGCTCAAGCGGATGAAGCGGGGCTATACCGTCGAGCAGTACCGCGAAATGCTCGCCGAGATCCGCCGGATCGTGCCCGAGGCGGCCGTCACCAGCGATTTCATCGTCGGTTTCTGCGGCGAGACCGAAGAGGACTTCGAGCAGACCGTTGCCCTGGTCCGCGAAGCGCGGTTCAAGAACAGCTTCATCTTCAAGTACAGCCCCCGGGTCGGCACGAAGAGCGCCGAACTCTACGAGGACGACGTACCCGATGAGGTCAAGCGCCGGAGAAACAACGAGCTGTTGGCCATCCAGAACGCGATCAGCGAGGAAGAGAGTAGGCCGCTGGTCGACAAGACCGTCGAGATCCTCGTGGAAGGCCCAAGCAAGGCGGCGAAGAAGGACAGCGGCGATATCCTTCAGCTTACCGGCCGCACCGTCTGCGATCGGATCGTCGTTTTCCAGGGCCACCGCCGCCTGATCGGCCGGATCCTGCCGGTGCGAATCACGGAGGCCAATGCATTCACGCTGTTTGGAGAGGTAGTGGTTAGTGGTTAGTGGTTAGTGGTTAGTGGTTAGTGGATAGTGGATAGTGGATAGTGGATAGTGGTTAGTGGTTAGTGGTTAGTGGTTAGTGGTTAGTGGTTAGTGGTTAGTGAGGAGAGGGGCCCTATGTTACACGTACAGCCGAAACAGCTCCCGGCGGATAGCGACAAGGTGCCAGGAGTGACCTTGCCATCTTTTCAGCGCCGGCTGTTGGCCCACGTTGGCCATCGAAAACTAACCACTATCCACTAACCACCAACCACTATCCACTATCCACTATGGACCTGAACCAGCTCCGCGGATACCTCGATGATCCTGCCGCAGCGGCCGACTGGCTGCGGTCGATCGGCCTGGCCGACGTTCGGCGGGCGCATGCCAACCTGGTGAGCATCGCCACCAGCGGAATGACGTTCGACCTGGTGGGCGTCGTCTGCCGGCAGCTCGGCCAGTGCATCGGCAGTTGTGCCGACCCGGACATGGCGCTGAACAACCTCGAGCGGTTCGTGGCGGCCGCCCGCAATCCCTTGGCCCTGGGCGCGCTTTTTGAACGCGACTCTCAGGCGCTCCCGACGCTGGTGCAGATCCTTTCGACCAGTCAGCACCTGAGCGACCTGTTGGTGACCGACCCGGAAAGCTTCGACCTGTTGCGGATGACCCAAGGCAGGCCCTACGCCCGCCAGGCCCTGGTCGAAGAGCTGACCAGCGAGGTGGCCGCCCTGGACCACGACCGGCTCATCCTCCGCACGCTCCGCCGCTTCAAACGCCGGGAAACCCTGCGGATCTCCTACGGCGATATCATCCGCGAGCACGGCGTGCGAACCGTGACCGCGCAGATTTCCTACCTCGCGGAAGCGATCCTCGAGGCTGCGCTGGTGACGGCGTGGAACAGTCTCCGCAAGCAACGGGGCACGCCGATCGGTCCCGACGGCCGACCGGCTCGGTTCGTCGTCCTGGGCATGGGCAAGCTCGGCGGTGGCGAGTTGAACTACTCGAGCGACATCGACCTGATCTTTCTCTACGACGCCGAAGGCGAGACCGATACTCGCCGCCCGCTCTCCAATCGCGAGTTCTTCGACCGGCTCGCCCGCGAACTGGTCCGGCTGCTGACCGAGACCACCGAGCTGGGCAGCACCTACCGGGTCGACCTGCGTCTGCGCCCGGACGGCGACCGCGGGCCGATGGTCGTCAGCCTGCCCGGCGCGTTGCAGTACTACGACCTGCGTGGTCGCACCTGGGAACGGCAGGCCTACATCAAGGCGCGTGCGGTGGCCGGCGACCGCCAGTTGGGCCAGGAATTCCTCGATCAGCTCCAGCCGTGGATCTATCGCCGCTATCTCAACCGGGCCGATATTTCCGGCATCAAGGCGCTGAAGCGGCGGATCGAGAAACGGACGGTCGATCAGGGCGCCGACCAGCGCGACGTGAAAACCGGACACGGAGGCATTCGCGACGTCGAGTTCGTCATCCAGTTCCTCCAGCTCCTCAACGGCGCCGACCTGCCGGAACTGCGGACCGGAAACACCCTCGAGGCGATCGCCCAGTTGGAGAACGTCGGCTGTCTGAGCAATCTCGAGCGGTCCCTTTTGGAGGTGAACTACAGCTTTCTGCGGAAGGTCGAGCACCGTCTGCAGATCATGTTCGACCTTCAGACGCATCTGCTGCCCAACGATCTCGAAGAGATGCGGAAGCTCGCGCTGCGGATGGGCTACACCGACACGCCCGCCCGGCCCGCGCTGGCCGCGTTCGAGAGCGACTACCGCAACGCCACGGAAGAGAACCGGCGGATCCTCGACCATCTGTTGCACGACGCCTTCCGCGACGACGATCTGGAGGCCGAGGCCGAGGTCGACCTGGTTCTCGATCCCGACCCCGGCGATGAGCGGATCAAGGAAGTGCTGGGACGTTACCCGTTCCGCGACGTGAAATCGGCCTATCGCAATCTCATGGCGCTTGCGGAAGAGAAGATCCGCTTCCTCTCCACGCGACGGTGCCGGCACTTTCTGGCCGCCATCGCCCCCAGGCTCCTGGAGGCGATCGCCGCCACGCCCGATCCCGACTCCGCGCTGGTGAATCTCGACAAGGTGAGCGAGTCGCTGGGCGGCAAGGGCGTGCTCTGGGAGCTCTTCAGCTTCAATCCCCCTTCGCTGCAGCTCTATGTGCGGCTGTGCGCGTACAGTTCCTACCTGTCGGGCCTGCTTACCAGCAATCCCGGCATGCTCGACAGCCTGATGGACAGCCTGGTGCTCGACCGGCTGCCGACGCGCGAGAACCTCGACCGCATCCTGGCCGAGCTCTGCCGCTCCGCCGAGGATCTCGATCCGATCCTCCACAGCTTCAAGAACGATCAGCAGCTCTGCGTGGGCGTCCGCGACCTGCTGGGCAAGGAGGACATCACGGCCACCACGGCCGCGCTGTCGGATATCGCCGAGACGTGTCTCCGCCAGATCGTCGGGCGCGAACAAGCCAAGTTGGTGCAGAAGTACGGAACGCCGACCACGACCGATGGCCGCCCGGCGGAAGTGGCGATCCTCGCGATGGGCAAATTCGGCGGCCAGGAGATGAACTACCATAGCGACTTGGACCTCGTCTTCCTCTACGAGGCCGATGGGCACACCAGCCACGGCCCCTTCGCCCGCCGGACCGAGACAACGACCAACCAGCATTTCGCCGGCGAGCTCGGACAGCGGATCATCAAGGCCGCCAGCCGCCTGAGCGCGTACGGCCGGTTGTACGAGGTCGACGCGCGGCTGCGTCCCACGGGCAAGAGCGGCCCGCTGGCGGTCTCGCTCGACGAGTTCTCTCGCTACTTCGCCCATGGCGACGGCCAGCTTTGGGAGCGCCAGGCGCTGTGCCGCGCGCGGGTCGTCTACGGTTCGCCCGAGATGGCCTTCAAGACGATGGCCGCGGTCGGCCGCGCGGCCTTCGACCATCGCTGGCGGCCCGAGCAGGCCGAGGCGATCCGCCGCATGCGGCGTCGCATGGAAGAGACGGCCAGCGAGGGCAACTTGAAGCTCGGGCCCGGCGGGATCGTCGACGTCGAATTTCTCGTGCAGATGCTTCAACTGAAGCACGGCGGCCGCAATCTCGAAGTCCGCACACCCAACACGCTGGCCGCGCTCGATGCCCTGCATCGGGCCCGCTGCCTCGACGCGGCCGACTACTGCTTCTTTCGCGAAAGCTACCATTACCTCCGCACCCTTGAGGCCCGCTTGCGGCTGATGAACATCACCTCTCGCAACAAGCTCCCCGAGGATCCCACGGAGCTGACCAAGCTCGCCCACCTGCTCCGCTGCCCCAGCAGCGGCGAACTGCTTGTCGACTTCGAGCGTCTGACCCGCGAGACCCGCGAGCGATTCGATCGCATCATCGACGAGGAAGCGGGCTAGCTCCCGGCTACGACGTCGAAGCACGTTCGAAAACGTCGCCCCCCCCTCGAATTGTTGGATGACGGGTTTGCAGGTTATTCTACCTCGCGAGGCCAGTGCCAGCTCTTGAAGTCGTCGCTCCATGCCAAGGCGAGGTGGCAGTGGGTGTCGAAGGTGATCTCTTCCGATTTCTCGCTGGCGTGGAAGAACATGATCGCCTTGCCGATGGCCCGTTCTCCGCGGAGGTCGAGAACGAACCCGGCGGTCAATCGGCCGTCGCGAGCCCAGGGCCAATCGGGCTGGCCGAGCACCAGCAGGCCGCAGTCCCGCCAGGACCTGAGATCTACGGATCGCTTCACGCCGATGCCGTTATGCGGTGAGTGAAACAGGACGTACTCATCGCGGTCGACGAGTACGCAGACGTTTTCTCCGGCGCTGGCCGAGCCGGCGAAGGTCCAGTGCTTGAGGTCACGCGACCAGGACCGGCTCACGCCGTTCTGCTTGTAGAAACACCACCACTTGCCCGGCTCATCTTTGTCTTCCAGAAGATACGGATCGATCATCCGGCCCATGCTCTCGAAAGGCACATCGCCCTTGACCCGCAGCAGTTCCGGTTCGCTCCATTGCTCCAGGTCGTCGCTGCGCAGGATCCAGACGCGGGCACTATGATTGCCGTACTTCTCGCCGTTGGGGCGAGGATAGGTCTGGAGGCACAGAACCCAGCGGTCGGCATAGCGGACAATATTCCCGGGACTGGAAAAGTTCAGGTTCTGATCGCGAGGAGTGAAGATCCGCGGTTCGGACCAGCGGACAAGATCCCGGCTTTTGCTCGAGGCCGTGTAGGAGTAGATTTTTCCGTCCGGCTCCGTGCGGACCAGTGTGAAAAAGAGGTGAAACACGCCGTCGTGGTAGATTGCCGCAGGGTCTCGATAGGCAGTGACGGCGTCGCCGCGGAAAATGATCGGCGAAGGAATCGCCTGAAAGCTGACTTGCGGGGGCTGCCTGTTTTCGAACCCACCAGCGGCGGCGAGGCACTCGAGCGACATTGCCGTGAGAAGAAATGGAAGCATCCTCGTTTTCCGATCAGTCTGGGACTTCGCCGTAAAGCTCGACTTCCCAGACTCGCGAGATATCGATCTGGGTTTCCGCCACCAGCAGGCGCAGACAGTTCGTGGTCACCGGCGGAAATCGGCGGTGCCAGTCGGCGGCCGAATTGTCCGCGGTGACCGTTTCGTGAATTGCCTGCCACTGATGTCCGTCGTGCCACTCCAGGCAAAACGCCCGTAAGGGTCCGGTCACCGAGCCACCAGCGGTGCGGTAGCCCGAAAGGATCCGAGCCGCGCCGAGCGACTGCGGCTTCTCCCAGCGGAATTCCACCCAATGCGGCAGTTTCGCATCGCTGAGCCAGCGCGAAGCATTGTCGTTCAGATCGGCCCGGCCATCGTTCAGAAGCGCGGGCGGCGAGGCCTCGGCGTCACGGCTGCCGGAGACCCGAATTGCAGCGGCACGAGCGAGGTTTTCTCCGGCAGACGCCAGCCACGCGGGCGGCTTCAAGCCCATGGGCGGCGCCGGAGCTTTGCCGACGCCGCACCGCATGAGCTCTCTGAGCTCATCGAAATGATCGGAGTAGATTTCGCGTGGCCCCGCATCGTACCGCTTGCAGAGCGAGGCGGCCATACCGACAATCTCGCCCATGCAACCTCCCGTGCGCATGACCCGGACCGTGCCGAGCGCTTCGTGGGTGACGCTGATGTCGCGACCGGCCATGAACAGGTTCGGCACATTGCGGCTGTAGAGACAACGATAGGGGATCCAGTACGGCGGCGGATAGCGATCGTAGTGTGCCTGCGCGATGAATGCATCGCCTTCGAAGCCTTTCTCGTAGCGAGGGTCGGGCAGGTGGAGGTCGATCGGCCAGCCGGTCGGCACGCAGCCGTCGGGATACTCGTTTGCTGAAAGCACGTCTTCTTTGGTCAGGACCACATCGCCCAGCAGCCGTCGCGATTCGCGTTTTCCAGAGACAAAGGCCGCCCAATTGAGCCGGTACGTCTCATAGCGTCCGTCGACGTTTTTCAGAGCATCCCACGCACCGTACATGGCGCGGAAATTCCAATCGCGGATTGCCTCGCCCTTGGCCAAAGGATCGTGGTCGAAGCCGCTTTCCCAGTACCAGCCTCCCAGTGCCTCGATCCCCCGCCGATCCGGCCCGGCCCCTGCGACCGCCTTGGCGCGGCCGGGAAACGGCATGTCCGACAGGTCGAGCGCCCAGGGGCACCGGGGAAACGGCGAGGGCTTGCCGGTGTCGATGACGTTCCAGAGATTGCAGCGGCCCATATGGCCTTGCAGGGTGATGTCGTAGTCGGCGCCGGCGAGCATCCCGAGGCAACCGTCGCCGGTGCAGTCGGCGAACCATCGGCTGCCGAGCCGCACGCGGCAGCCGCTAGTGGTGTGCTGAGCGACGACCGCCTGAAGGCGGCCATCGGCGGTTTCCACTGCATTGGCCCGGTGATTGGTGTACAGGTCGATATTCTTCTCCTCGCGGACGAGGTCGAGCTTCTTTCCGTCTTCGTAGAGGTCGGCCGTGTTGGAAGGGCCGTAGTGGGCATGGCGCTCTTGCTCAAGCTCCGCGACAACGTCGCCGACACGAGGAAACGGCTCCTTATTGCGAGCCCCCTGCAGCCATACTCGCACTTCACTGCTGTTGTTGCCGCCCAGCACGGGCCGGTCTTGAACGAGGGCTACTTTCAGCCCCAGACGGGCAGCCGAGAGCGAGGCACACGTACCGGCAATGCCACCGCCGACGACCACCAGGTCGTACTCGGCCCCGTCGGCCGGCCGATCGGAGATTCCAAGGAGTTTGCGGCGCCATGCAGTCATCTCGGGATCCCCGTTCGGCGGCGCGAGGCCGGGATCCGTCGTCAGCACCACGGCATCGCAGCGCCCTTCAAACCCTGTCAGGTCGTGCAGGCGAAGTTCGAGCGGTTTGGAGGCGTCAGTAATCTGGACCGTTCCTCCGTCCTGCCAGTGCCACTCGGCGGATTCGGTGCCGAACGTCGCCGCCAACGCTTGGCCATTGAGGAGCACACGAAATCTGCCGGGGGCGCCCGGGGCGTTCCAGGTGGCCACCCAGTCGCGAGTGCGGACCCAGACTCGCCAAGTTCCCGCCGCGGGAACGCTGACCGTCGTTACCGCGTCTTCAACCGGCACGCCCAGGCCGTGGGCCAGGAGGAAGGGAGATCCCATCCGGTCCATGAACTGGGCGTCGTTGACCCAGCCGCCAAGACGGTCGAACTGCTCTGCCTCGATCAGCAGCGTTTCGCCGCGGGCCGGGGCGCCGGACAGTGAAAGGAGGATTGCCGAAAGCAAGAAAACCGAACGAGGGAGGGGCATGATCCGGCCTCCGGGGATGACGCGACGCGGGGTCTGCGCAGGTTCAAACGGGTGGGATCCGTGCGCAGAAAGTGTCACCCGATGATGGTCGCTGCGGCGCGATCTGTCAAGGCGCGTGGCAGATGATCGCATCCCCTCACGACTGCCATCAACCCGGCTGCTTCCGAGCAGCCGGGTTGATTCTCAACTGCCGCTCGCCCAAGGAGACGTCTCCGCGAACTCGACCGGTATGCTCAAAGAAACCGACGCCGCAGTTGGAGAGCACAACGCGTTCGAGAGGAAGCTCAGAGAACGTGAGGACCCGGTTCCTGGGGTTTTGCGCCGCGCGCGATTCCGAGGATTTTCATAGCCCGATCCGGATCGCCGACCTGCTGGCAGCAGAGACTCAGAGCCATCAACGCCGCCTTGCTCTGAGGCGGCGGAAAGCGCCGGGCGGCGATCGCGAAACGCTCGGCTGCTTCCTCGAAGCGATTCTGCCGGCGCATGGCTTCGCCACGGACGAGTTCAACCTCGGCCTCGAACGGCCCGAGAGTACCTAGGCAATCGAGGCAGTCGAGGGCCTGCTGGGGCAGCCCGATCTCCAGATAGCCGGTTGCCTCCCGCATTCGCTTCGCAATTCGCACCATCTGTCTTCCGTCGAAGGCCATTTTACCGCCTCCTCTCGTCCCCTTATCGCGTGAAACTGCCTCTGTTTCCTTCATGGCGATTTGCCACCGAAACACGACACCATGCAAACATCGTGCCAAGAACTTCTCCGCGACGGCAGCTAAGCCTGGAACTGCTTTCGGGAAAAGCTTTTGCGCGGTCTTGTCGGATGTGAAGCCGACGGGGCCGACTGCCATCCTGTCAGTCCGTTGATCGATTTTGTGGCGGTGGTGTGAGCAAGAATTAGGCGGATCTCCACGAAGATCTCTGGCGACCCTCGCCATTCCGGATTAAAGGCTACGACTCGCTGGGATGAGACACGTTGCCGACAGAGCCGTAGCGGAAAGACCACCGCAAACCCTCATCCGCCGGTGCTCGACCGCCGTGGCGGCTACGGATGGACGGCCGCCCTTACCCAATAGGTCGATTCTTCCGTGATCACCGCATCGACGAAGGTATCGTGGCCGGCCATCGGAACACTGGGAACCATCTGACACTCGAATGCCACGGCGATCCGCCATGCGTCGGGGCGCGTGCGGCGAAGCAGGCGATCGTAGTAGCCTTTGCCATGCCCCACGCGCCCCCCTTTCGAATCGAATGCCGCGCCAGGCACAATGACCAGATCGAGTTGCCGGGCATCGACGCGCTTTTCGGCCAGTTGCCGCAACTCCTTGGCCGGTTCGGGAATGCCAAGGGTCCCCGGAGACAGTTCGTCGAGGCTCTGCAGCCGAAAGAGCCCGAGTTCGTCGCCGTCGCAGTACGGGACGACCAGCGTCTTGCCGAGATCAAGAAGGACCGGCAAAAAGGGCCGCGTTCGGACCTCGTCTCTCACGTGCACGTAGCACATCACGCCTGCCGCACGGCGGAACTGCTCGAAGCCGTGGAGTTTCGACCAGATGACCCGGCTCCGCTCGTCCTTGTCCGGCAAATCCCGGCAAGCGATTCGTGAACGCTCGCGGAGTTGACGCTTCAGGAGTGGGAAGTCGGACTGGTCTTGCATGATATGGAATAACCAAGATGACCATGGCGCGGCACGCCTGGCCGCGCCGTGGTTGCTCGCTAAGTTTGCCGGGGCTCTTGTTGGATTGTCCCCGCAAGCGAAGGCTTCGTCAACGTTGTCGGCCTCGGCGATCGAGGCATGCCGGCCCCGGACACGAGAGGCGGTTCCGATTCATCCACGCGAAGGGCCGGCCGGCGGCTGCGGCGGCGTGCCCGCGTCGACAAACCGGCGGGGCTCCGCGGCATCGGCCGCTGCCAACCGGGTGACGAATCGCACGCTCCTCGCTTTGTCCGCGTACCGGGCGGCAGCGGCGATCAGCAGTTGTTTCTCTGCAGGACTCAGAAGCCGATCGGAGCAGACGGCCTCGATCACAACCATGGCAAGCACAGCCAGAGCAATCCATGGACCGAGCACCAGCGCGAGAGACGCGGCAAGAATGACCCACATGCCCCGATCGACATGGAAACCGAGCCGATAGGCGAAGCCGAACACGATCAATAGGACAACCAGATTCGCAATGCTGGTCGCTAGGACGGCGCCGAGGAGCCCCATGCGCGGCACCAGCAGGGCGTTGAGCACTACGTTCACGGCAAGCCCGGCCAGCAGGCCCACGCTCGCCAATCGAGCCTTTTCCGCACACCACAGATAGTTCTGGGCGACCAGGGCAATACCGAACCAGTTGCAGTACACCAGCGTCCACGGGAGCACGGCGAGGCCGCTGCTGAACTTGCCCTCGAAAGCGACGTCGAACAACAGAGGCGCCGCGAACAGCACGAGAATCGCCCCGCAATTCAGGCCAATTGCAGTGAGCTTGATGAAGAGATTGAGCCGCAAGCGGAGGTGATCGCGCCGACCTGCTTCCCAGTCACAACTGAAATGCGGCGTAACCAGGGTGGCGAGTAAGCCGGCCACGGAAGCCAGGAGCAGCGGCATGACCCGCGAGCTATGGTACTGGCCCACGGTCACCAGCGGGTCGGTGCCATCCGGGAGAGACCAGTGGATGAGCATGTAGCGGTCGGCCAGTTCGAACAGGTTGGCCAACAGATTCATCACGCAAACCCATCCGGCGAAAGGCACCAGTTTCGACCAGAGTGCGCGATGCGTCAGGGGAGTCATTGTCTGCGGCAGCGCGGGCCACGCCCGGGCGAGGTAGCACGCAGCCAAGGCAGCGGAGACCAGGCAGGCGCCGCCGTAAGCGAGGATGATGCTTGCGGAGTCCTTTCTCCAGACGAACAATAAGGTCGCGCCGATCACCGCAAATGCCAGGCTATTGATGAGCTGCAGTCGGGAGACCACCCGCACGTTGCGCAGTGCGCTGAACAGCTCCGTGAAAAAGTTGAATGCGATCGCGGTGAGAACGGCGAAAGCCAGAATCGCGACCAGATCTGCATGATCGGTGGTGCCGAAGATGAGCCACGAAAACGAAGAACTCGCCCCATAGATTACGGCGGCCGCACCGAGGCTGAGGCCACCGCAGACCAGCATCGTGCGTCGCAGAAGCGTTCGAAGTTGGCTCTGCTGACGGTAATGCTCGACGTACCGTTTGAAGGCCCCCGGGATTGCCAGCACGATCAGCGGAGGCGCCAAGACAATGAACCCGAACGCCATGTCCCACTGTCCCAGTTGCCCCGCATCGAGCCAGCGGCAAAACAAAACGGTTCGCAGAAAGCCGATGCCCCGCTGCAAGACGGTCAGCGCCAGCAGAATCAATACGCTGTCGGCAAGCGTATCGGTGCGCATCGAACCGGCGGCGACCTGGGTCTGGCCCGTGCTCATCGGCTAGGTGTCCCGCCGACCGCGGCCGCAAGATCCGGCTCCGCCGTTCGCCACTCGAACCGAGGCGTGTCGAGCTTTCGCGGATCCAGCATGACACGGTTCTTCAGGCGGATCATCCCCTCGTCGGCGTGAATGCGCTGCACGTGAAAGGCGTCGTCGCCTGGAATGTTGTAGCCACCGTAAGCCGAGCAGACGCCCTGGTAACCGGCCGCCTCCGCGATCTGGAATGCGCGGGGGTTGAGATTCGCACAGGCCCCGAAGGGAAATGCGAAGAATCGCACCGGCCGCTCGATCGAGCACTCGAGTTCCCGCCGGGCCGCGACGATTTCCCGGTGCAACCGGTCTTCGTCGTCGACCCGGCCCAGGTCGGGATGGCTGTACGTATGAGCCCCGATCTCGACTCCGGCCGCAGCCATGGCGCGGAGCTGCTCAACGTCATTGGGAGGGAAGCGATAGCCCAGGGTGAGGTCGTGCGAGAACGGCTTCTGTTCCAGGACGTTCGTGAGCGTGACGAAATACGTGCAGGGAATTCCTTCTTTGACCAGCAGCGGGATGGCCCGGTGGCAGTTCTCGGCGTAACCGTCGTCGAAGGTAATGCTTACCGCCGGCCGGGTGCTGTCGCATTGGGTGATCCGCCGCTGGACCTCCTCCAGCGAAATCAGATCGAAATAACGGGCCATCCAGCGGATTTGCCGCTCGAAACACCGGTTCGACAGGGTCCAGGCGGTCGCGAGATCGTCCGCGACACGATGATAGAAGAGCACCGTAATCGGCAACCGGTGGGATGTCGTCGCTAAGGCTCGTTGCCAGCGGCGGTACGGCAGCGAGGCGTAATAGTAGCCGGCAAGCAGAGCCGATTTGGCCGGCGAGAGCCGGGGACCGTTGTGATTCATAGCAAGGCAGCGAGCCTGGGTCCGTACAAACGAAACGGCTTTCGGACCCGCCGGCGGTTCAGTCGGCCGGGTCTCTTGCGCCGGCACCGGCGCAGCTTTCTCAAGTCTTCGTCATTCTGCAACGGATGCAAGTGGATCAGAATGAGTGGACGAAAAAGCCCACGGGCTCGATTCCCGGCTTCCGTCGCGACGGCCATGCGCTGTTTGACGGTGGTAGCGGTTGGGACGAGCGAAGGCGCCATGGATGGTAAGAGCGACGCGATCGAGGTGCGTCTCACTCAGCACAACGACTCCGGCAGAGTGATTGGGGATCACGCGTCTTCCGGCGCACCGCCAAGCCGCTCGCCCGGCCGAAGACGGTAGCCGCGAAGGAACTCCGCAGCCGGAAAGTAGCGTTTTCCCGCCGGTTGAACGCCCGCTACGGCGACAGCATCTGCACCGGCTGCAATGACAAGTCGGTCGTCTTGCGCTTCCAAGACCGTGCCGGGCGTGGCATTGGAGGACGGTTGAGCAACCACTGAAAGCGGTCCTAAAAGCAGCCGCAGGGGCTGGCCACCCGTCCGGTGCCAGAACGTGTAGGTTTTTGGCCAGGGCTCCATGGCACGCACATGGTTCTTGATTGCCAGGGCCGAGCGGCTCCAGTCGATCTCGCCGTCCGTCTTCTTCAACCGAGGGGCCGTCGAGGCGAGCGCGGGATCCTGGGGAAAGGCCTCAAGTATTCCCGCCTCGAGAGAATCGATGGCGCGGCGGACAAACCACGCCCCGATCTTGGCAAGCCGCTTTTCCAGGTCGGCGGCGGTTTCCACGGGGTCGATGGGAGTCGTGCCCTGCGCGATAACCGGTCCGGCATCGACCCGCGGAGTCATATGGATCACGCTGACGCCGGTTTCAGGCTCGCCGTGGTAGATCGCCCAGTTGATCGGCGCCGCTCCGCGGTACTTCGGCAACAGCGATGCGTGGAGATTAATCCCGCCAAGACGAGCCGTGGCCAATGTCGCCGCCGACAGGATCTGTCCGTAGTCGCAGACCACCAGCAAATCGGCTTCGTAGCCGGCCAAGACCGCTTGCGACTGGTCGGTATTGATGTCGTCCGGGTCGTAGATCGGAATCGCCTGTTCATGGGCGACGTCGCGCATCGGGCTCAGCGCAATGATCTTGTCCCCACGGCGTTTGATCGGCCCGGTCACAAGGGCCACAACAATATGGTGGGTTTCCAGAAGCCCGCGAAACGTCGGCACCGCGAAAGGCCCGGTGCCCATCATCACAAGCCGCATGCGAGAAGATCCCGAATTGGTAGAACGGAAAGGGTTGACTTCAATGTAGAGAAAATGCCTGGGAATTCAACCGGCCGGTCAGCATACCTCCCGGACGGGGATGGCTCCGAACCGTCGCAGTCGGTATGCTGCCGGTCTCAAAACCGGCATGGTTCAGCAATGGGGACCGGCCCCGCCCGCAGCCAAATCCCTCGGAAGCCGCTAAAAAACCCGTCGTGGCGAGGTGCCTGCCCTCGTTTCCGAACCACGCCTCAAAATCAACGAGTCGCCATCGCCGGCTACCATATGCTCACGCTGATCAATACGAATCGCATGCTGCCGCCGATCGCCCCGGTGGGGTTGGATTACCTAGCCGGCACCGCTCGGCAAGCGGGAGAAAACGTGGACCTGATCGATCTATGCCTGGCCGAAGATCCGGCATCCGCGATCCGCTCGTATTTCTCCCAGGTCCATCCGGAACTGGTGGGCTTGTCGTTCCGCAACGTCGACGACTGTTTCTGGCCCGGCGGAGCGTGGTTTGTACCCGATCTTATCAATGATCTTCGCGCCGTTCGGAGCTTGACCGATGCACCAATCGTGCTGGGAGGCGTCGGCTACTCGATCTTTGCCGAACAACTCCTCCTGCGCAGCGGCGCCGACTTCGGCATTCGCGGCGATGGGGAGGCAGCCGTTGCCGCCTTGCTTCGGGAGCTTCGCGGGCAGCGGCGATGGGAGCGAGTGCCGGGGTTGGTATGGCGATCCGGGACCGCCGTTCACGCGAACCCGCCCTCGTGGCCTTCCGAGCTTGCTTTGTCTGCGGCCCGCGATGCCATCGACAATCCGGCCTACTTTCGCCGAGGAGGTCAGATCGGCGTTGAGACGAAGCGGGGCTGTCCCCGACGGTGTATTTACTGCGCTGATCCATTGGCCAAGGGACCGACGGCCCGGCTACGCAGACCCGAGGAAGTGGCCGAAGAAGTCGGGGCGCTGCTCCGGCAGGGCGTGGGTGTGCTGCACCTTTGCGACAGCGAATTCAATATTCCCGGTCACCATGCCCGAGCAATCTGCGACGAATTGATCCGACGCCGCCTGGGCGACCGCGTCCGCTGGTATGCTTACCTGGCCGTTACGCCGTTCGACGATCAACTTGCCGGCTCCATGCGACGGGCCGGTTGCGTCGGCATCAATTTCACCAGCGACTCCGCCAGCGCCACCATGCTGCGAACCTACCGCCAACCGCACGGCCGCGACGAGATCGCCAACGCCATTGGGCTCTGCCGCCGGCACGGCATTGCGGTCATGCTGGATCTACTCTTTGGCGGTCCGGGTGAGACTTCCGAAAGCACGACCGATTCGATCCGCTTTTTTCAACAGGTCGATCCCGATTGCGCCGGCGCCGCCTTGGGCATTCGCCTGTATCCGGGAACGGAAGTGGTTCGCCTGGTAGAGGAGGAGGCTCCGCTCGACGTTAATCCCGGGGTCCACCGTCACTACGACGGGCCAACCGATCTGGTGCGGCCGACCTTCTATGTTTCGCCCGGACTCGGGAATCGGCCCGCTCAACTCGTTCGCGAACTGATCGGCGGCGATCCGCGTTTTTTCGAACCGGCCGACGAGGCACCCGGCCGGGCCTGCCATGCCGAGGCGGCCGCGGATTACAACTACAATGAGAACCGGCCTTTAGTTGATGCCATCGCCCGGGGCGCCCGGGGCGCCTACTGGGACATTCTGCGACGCATGCGGTCCGGCTGACGTCGAGACCAGAAGCGTTACGCGCGAGCGCCTTCGAGTTCTGCCAGTCGCGCGGCAATCTGCTGCTCGTCGGGAATCAGCCCGCGACGCTGGCCACCACAGAACTCATGCTCCAGCTCCCCCAGCGGCTCCTTCACCGACAGCAAATTGGCGGGAGTCAGTCGGTCGATGAAAAGAACGCCGTCGAGGTGATCGTACTCGTGTTGGACAGCTCTCGCGTACAGACCGTCCAACTGATAGCTGACCTCCTGCCCCGCCGCATTGTACGCAGAAACGACGACCTTCTCCGGACGCCGAACGGGCGCATAGATGTCCGGCAGGCTCAGGCAGCCTTCCCGATCCTCCGCCATCCCTTTCTGCTGCGACAGCGTGGGGTTGATGAAGACCATCTCCTCATCCTTGGCCGCGGGATCGCCTTGGATATTGATGATGAAGAACCGGTAAGGCAAGTCCACCTGATTGGCGGCCAACCCAATCCCTTGTTCCTCGTACATCAGGTCGAACATCTGTCGAATCATCCGCTGTAGTTCGGCATCGACGCGACGAAGGGGCTTGGACTTGTGTCGCAATGTTGGGTGGGGGTATCGAATAATACGCACTGGCTGTGACTCCGTAATGATCTTCCAAGACCATTATAAGCCTCGGGGGAATGACGGCGAAAGGCGTTTCAGACCGTGAGCGAGGCAACTCGCTCTGTCCCAGGTGCAACAGGTCTGTTTGAGACTGCTTAAAAAGAGGACAGGCACCACAACATCTTGTGCCTGTCGTCAAGTCAACCTACCACCGGCTGCAGAGCCAGCCGCCTTTTTCGCCGGTGTCCTCTTCGGATGATAGCAGCACCTCATCTGCGGCGCGCCTTGTCGCACTACCGAGGCTGTTTGCGTCGAGAACCAACAGGAGCGGCAGCAGAGAACTGCCCGGCCACCCGAAATTCAGTCGAAGCAAAAACAGTCCAACGTCCCACATTGGTGCATCGTACAGTCGTCGAAGCCGCGACCTCGCAGTCTTCGCGGTTCGACCGCGTCGAACGCAACCAGCGGCTGCTCCGCTTGTTCGGGGGGCTGGCTCGATGGGATTTCCATCGCCGAAAGCGCCTGGGAATTCGTCGCTTGCACCATCGTCGAGGGTAGGCAGCCCGCGGACTCCCAATCGGAGAGAAACAGGCCACGGCAATTCACCGTCCCTTCGCGAAAATCCCAGGTGCGGTACAGGAAGGTAAGCTCGATTTCACCCGCCAGACCGGGCTGCCGAGGATCTCGGACCTCGAGCTTGTGTGGGATCCAGCCGCGTCGGGCCAGGACGGCACGCCATCGACGCTCTCGCTCGGGCAGGATCGGCTCCGCAGAGCATCCCCTGCCAATGTGACGGGCCAGTTCCGCGGCAGTCCAGCGGCGGAGCAGGAGTTCTGTCTCTGCCGGGTCGCTCAGCCTCGATACCCGCCAGCCCGGGAACTGCCGGTAGGGGAATATCGCGTGGGCATCAACGGTCGCCCGTCCCAATCGACTTACCGCAATGAGGACATCCTCCGAGAGGGCATCCCGGAACGCGGCGATGAGGGCGTCTTGCGACGATGGGCGCCGCCTGGTCCATTCTTCGAATCCCTCAATCACCACTGCGCCACGCCGACAGCCTGTCCGAGCCTTCAGATCGTCCCAGACCCGCCGCAGTCGTTCCGGCCGCCAGTCGCTGCAATCGGCTTGCTCGAAAGTGAAAATACGACTGCCCCAGTCCGCCATTTCCCGTTTCGCCTTTTCCAGCCTTTCCCGTTCGGATACGCGTAGGGCCCGATCGTGACTGCAACAGGCTTGCAGCAGCTTCTTGCCGTTGAGGCCGGACAGGCGAGCCTTGAGCCGCGTGATTGCCTCTTGTCGAGTAAGACTCGCGGAAACCAGCAGAAGGCAGGACTCCGGGTTGGTGCGGACGAGATCGGTGCCGAGTTGCAGTGCCAACGCCATCTTGGCCGCGCCGGCCGGTCCGGACACCACGATCGATCCGCGAAGCCCGCCGCCAAAGTGGTCCAGGGCCGGAATTGTCCGCTGGAAAAGACCGCGACGTCCGCCAAAAGCTGCCAGATACGCATGGTGTTCCGGCAGGTGTTCGGCTACCGACCGAACGTCGACTTGCGGGCATTCGTCCGGCTCCTCCAACCTCGGGCCTTCGTCGATCGTCGGCGGCTGCTCCACACGCTCCGCTGCTTCTCGGAACGGTTTTTCCGCGGCGGAGGCCGGTGCGGGAGCGATGTCGACGGGTTCCGCCTCGTCCGGGTTCTCGTCCTCCGGCACGTCTTCCCAGTCGGGTTCTTCGGCCGTCGGCGTGCCGTGCCAGTCCAACCCGAGTTCGTCGAGTATCGGCGGGACGAAGAAGCGGTTCAGATCGTCGATCCGGTCCTGCCCTGCCTGGGATTCGTAGAAAGCTCGCGCGGCAGCCAGTGCAGCGAATCGCGCGGCATCGGTCCAGGGCCCTTCGGGCCGATATTCGTCAAGCAGGGCCAGGGCTTTGCAGTGGTAGGCATGGATGCGGCACTCGACGAGTTTGCGAAACGCAGCGGCTCCGTGATCGCGATACAAGTCCGAAACCCACTCGGTTTGCCGCAACGGATCGGAAACGACCACGAAGACGCGAGGCGACTGGGTCGCAGAGAAAACCGCTTCGAGAGCGGTCACGAGTTCCCGGGAGTTGGCCTGGCCGCCGCACATCATGAGCGTCGCCTCGCGAACGCCTTGTTCGGCCAGGCGCTGCCAGCGGACCGACGTCATCTCGTGTGGCGCCCCGCCGATTGCTGCCACGGGGGCAAAGCCTTGGTGCACGAGAAGAACGGCATCAAGCACATCGCCGACCAACAGCAGATTGCCGCCGTTGGCCTTCAGCGCAGACGACGCACCGCTTAATCCGAACGCCCCGGCGGCTTCCTGCCAGCGGCCTTTGTACAGGTACTTCGGGGAGCGATCCTCGGGATGTCGGGCCCAGAAACTGAGAATCTGGCCCTGGCCGTCGTGGATCGGCCCAATGAGTCGGCCAGCGAGGCGAGGATCGGCGGTCAGCTTCGACGCCTCGACCTCCTCAGGCCGAAAGCCTGCTTCGCAAAGTGCCTGAGCCATTTCTTCGGTATCGAGCAACAAGCCGAGAGGAAGGCGTTGGAAGTCGTCGGGCTGAATTCCACGCTGGTCGAGAAAAGCCCTTGCGGTCTTCCTGGTACGATTGCGGTCGGAGCCCTCCTGCAGGAGATTCCGTGTGCGGCGCAAGAAAGTCTCAAGCAGTTCCTGGACCCGCTGTTGGCGCAGGTCTGCGTGAGGCCGGGGTACGTCGTGTTGGACGTGGGGGGTAACCAGTTGGGCCATCCATGACTCCTCAGAGAAAGACGGGAGCGCAACCCGAGCAGAGTAACCCGTTTTGGAATAAGCAGCAATGTTGGTTTGTGATCGCCATACCGCTGTTTGATGGCGGACGGACCCTCCCGTCGTTTGCCAACGAGCCTCATTTCCCTTTCAAGCCAGAAAATCTCTGAGGAATGTCTTCAAATGGTACTTGCTATTACCCGAGAAACCATGCTAGAATCCCCGTTTAGTGAGACTGAGTCTCATTTCCGAATCCCAACAGCCCCGCCACTGGGGAGTAATCCGTGATACGACGTGCGGACACTGCCATTCCGCTGAATCACTTGACCGTGGGCGAATTCGCGTATGTCCGCCGGATTGTCGGTCAGCCTGACCATGTCCACCGCCTCGAAGAACTCGGGTTCCGCGACGGCACCCGCGTCGAGATGTTCCGCTCCGGCAGCCCGTGTATCGTTCGGCTCGGCGGAAACAAGGTATGTATCCGAGCGGACCACCTGATCAATGTCCTGGTCGACCCGCATGGTTCGTCCGCGCCCTAAAGCAACTTTCTTGCCGCTTCGTGCCGCTTGGCGCGATCCCCTACCTTCCTCCGGGCCATGCCCCCCCCTCAGCAATCTGCGGTTTCCGTTGCCCTGATCGGAAATCCGAATACCGGGAAGTCGACGCTCTTCGGCGCTCTTGTCGGCATTCATCAACGTGTGGGCAACTACCCCGGTGTGACCGTCGAAAAGCGAACCGGTCAGACGACTTGGGACGGTCTGCGTTTCGAGATCGTGGACCTGCCGGGGCTTTATAGTCTCGCACCCCGATCTCGTGATGAGATGGTGGCAGTGGATGTTCTTCTGGGACGCCGGACCAATGCGGCACCTATCGGTGCAGTGATTGCCATCCTTGACGCCAGCAATCTGCGGCGGAACCTCTACCTGCTCAGCCAGGTGCTTGAGCTGGGAGTGCCGACTGTGGTGGCGCTCAATATGCTCGACGTTGCGGAGGCCCAGGGCGTCGGGATCGATGTGAGGCATCTGGAGAAAAACCTGGGCGTTCCCGTCGTGCCTATGCAGGCCAATCGTCGGATCGGTGTCGCGGAACTGAAGACCGCGCTCGCCGCCGCTGTCGGCAAGCAACCGGCCCGGACACCGACCCCTTTGCCGTTGATCTTCGAGGAGGAGGTCTCGCGACTCGAGCGGCTCTTGGCGGAATGCCCGATCAGCGAGGATCGGGCTCCGCTTCCGCGATACCTGGTTCGGAGACTTCTGCTCGATGCGGGCGGCTATCTCCAGAACCTGCTTCTGCCAGCGGGCAACGGCCAGGTCCGCGAGGAGATTGCCCGCGCGAGATTCCGCCTTTCGGAGGCCGGACACGCAGTGCCCGGCGTGGAGCCGGCGGCACGTTATGCGTGGGTCGACCGCGTGCTCGGCGGGCTCCTGACCGAACCGGAGAAATACGGTACCACGGTCACCGATCGGATCGACCGCATACTGACGCATCGACTCTGGGGGACCCTGTTTTTTGCCGTGGTGATGGTCGTGGTCTTCCAATCGGTCTTCTCCTGGGCCGAACCATTCATGGCGTGGATCGAGGAGGCGATCGCAACGGCAGGCTCGCTCGTCGAAACCGCTATGCCGGAAGGAGCGCTGCGCAGCCTGCTGGTCGACGGGGTGATCGGCGGTGTAGGGGGCGTACTGGTCTTTCTGCCACAGATCCTGATCCTCTTCTTTTTCATTGCCATCCTCGAAGACTGCGGCTACATGGCGCGGGCGGCCTTTCTGATGGATCGCCTGATGGCTCGCGTCGGGCTGAGCGGCAAGTCGTTCATCCCGATGCTCTCGTCGTTCGCCTGCGCAATCCCGGGAATCATGGCGGCGAGGGTGATCGAAGATGAGCGGGATCGGCTGACGACCATCCTCGTTGCGCCGCTGATGACCTGCTCGGCCCGCCTGCCGGTTTACGCCCTGCTGATCGCCGCGTTTATCCCGGCGCAGACGTTTCTGGGCGGTTTGCTTGGCCTTCGGGGCCTGACGCTGGCGGGACTCTATCTTCTCGGGGTGATCACCGCGGTCATCGCTGCGCTGCTGCTCAAGCGGACTTTGCTGCGGGGCGCAACGCCCCCGTTCGTGATGGAGTTGCCAAGCTACAAGTGGCCTTCGCCGCGGACGATCTTTTATCGGGTTTTTGAACGGGCCTTCGCCTTCGTCCGCTGTGCGGGAACGATGATCCTGGCCGTCTCGATTCTTGTCTGGGCGGCGATCTACTATCCGCACGACGAGGCGGCGGTCGAGGGGCCTTTTCTCGCCCGTCAAGAACGGATCGAGGCGGAGTTGGCATCGCTTCCCCAAGGTCACCCCCGGCGAACCGATCTGCTCGGAGAGCAAGCACGGATCAAGCGGCAGATCGCTGGCGAGTACCAGCGGCAGAGTCTCCTGGGTCGGTTGGGTAGGACGATCGAACCGGTCTTTGCGCCGATGGGCTGGGACTGGCGAATCGGCTCCGCGGTTATCGCGTCCTTTCCCGCACGAGAGATCGTCGTGGCGACACTGAGTGTGATCTTCGACGTCGGCGACGACGCCAATCTGGAGTCGGAGGAAGGACTTGCCGAACTCACCGCCCGATTGCGTAGCGCGACCTGGGAGGGAACCGACCGGCCACTGTTTACCATCCCAATAGCGCTGTCGATCATGGTCTTCTTTGCCCTATGTGCCCAGTGTGCCGCAACGCTCGCCGTGATCCAACGCGAGACCAATAGTTGGCGCTGGCCCGCCTTCACATTTGCCTATATGACCACGCTGGCCTACCTCGGCGCGGTGATCACCTATCAGGTGGGCACCTGGATCGCTGGACAGGCGTGATGCCGAGCCGCGGGCTTGCGGCACGTGTCTACTGGGGTGATGAAAAGGGGACTGGCTCCGCAAGAGCTTGTATCTTCGGTCCCATTCGCCCACTGTTGCTTGCGGCGCCTGTCCCCTTTTTCATCAGCCCGGGTTTCCAGTCGTGCATTGCGATAAACGCGGGAACATGGGCAGTCTCGCGTCCTTTGTGGGGCGCCACGGGGTGCCCCGGCAACGCTGGGGAGCAGGCAAAGCTTGCCGGTTGCGCTCAATATTCCGGCCAGCGCATGCCGATCTAGCGAAAGCGGACAGCCCCAAAGCGCATTTCCGCCAGTTGCGGACAACCCCCTTGCGTCTCATGATCGGAGGTAGTGGCGGTGACGCCAAGCCCATCAGGAGCCACTGCCCAGCTTGCCATCTGCCTGGCCCTGCTGGCGACCGGATGCTGCCCGTGCGCCCGACACGGCGTTCTTCTGCGTGGCGACTGGTCGCTGGAGTTGAATCGAGTGCCTTGGCTGGCAAGCCGTTCCCTCTCAGAACGGGATTGCACCGAGAGTTGCTCAGCGCACGATGGCACGGTCGTGGTGAACGATTCGTGCGGGATAGACGCTGACAAGTATGACCAGGCGGTTTCGAGAGCAAGACAATCTCGCCAACGAGTTTGCCGGGCGGACAACCCAGGTCCGTTACTCGTTCAGCCGGGCTGCCAGGCCCCGTCGCGGTTCCATCCTGTCCCGACACAGCCGGTATTCGGAAACCCGGCTCCTTCGGCGGCGACAGCGGCTCCCCTGCCTCCGAACGACCGGCTGGACCCGAATCCGTCCCAGTCGGATGCCCCCGACCAAGGCATGGCTCCGTCCGGAGAAAAGGCGGAGGTAATCCCTCTTCCGGGAACGAGCGAGAATTCCACACCATCGAATCCACGCGAAAGCAGACTGATCTGGGTCTTCTCCTCGTCGGAAGCAGATCGGCAAAGCGAGCAGGACCCGGTGCCGGTGGCACACAGGCCGGTGGCACGGAAATAGGGGCTTGGCTGGGAGTTATGTTTTTCGACGCGGCCTTAGCACCAGTCGGAGGGTGGAGAATTGGGCAGTCTATACCGGTTGTCTCCGTCGCCTGTCAAGGGGTGGCGGACCTATCGCCGATTACTCTAGTGTTACCGGGTCTGCGGAGCCGACGCGGCGCGAGTCGAATCCCGGTCGATAGGGTAAACCGCAATATTTCATTCACCACCTCCGATCAGTCACCTATGGCCGACCGACCCCCGCTGCTGCCGGCAATCTGCTCCTGGATCGTTTGCCTCGGGATCACCGCGGTGTGGAGTTCCCCGGCGGGAATTGCGCCGGCCCGGGGCTCCGAGCTTCGGCAGACGCCGATCGTCAAGGCGGTGCAGCGCGCACGGGGTTCGGTGGTGAACATCCGAGGGGAAAAGACGCTCACGGACTCCCAGGCCGGCGCAGCCGATTCGAGCCGGCGGGTGAACGGGATGGGCACCGGAGTGGTTATCGACTCCCGCGGTTTCATTCTCACCAATCATCACGTGGTCGACGCGGTGCGGGAGATCCAGGTGACGATGTCCGATGGCGAGCGGTACACCGCCAGGCTGATCGTCCGCGACCCGGAAACCGATCTGGCCGTCATTAAAATCGATCCGGCACAGCCGGTCGAGCCGATCACGATCGGAACCTCGTCGGACCTGATGACGGGGGAGCCTGTCGTGGCGGTCGGCAATGCCTACGGCTACGAACACACGGTAACGAGGGGCATTATCAGCGCCCTGCATCGTGCGGTCCAGGTCAGTGACGCGCAGTACTATGAAGACTTGATCCAGACGGATGCCAGCATCAATCCGGGCAACTCCGGCGGCCCCCTATTGAATATCGACGGCGAGATGATCGGCGTCAACGTAGCCGTCCGAGCCGGCGCACAAGGGATCGGCTTTGCCATTCCGGTGGACAAGGCTATGGAGGTCGCTGCGGGCCTGCTGGCGACCTACAATCTGCAGCGGAACTGGCACGGGCTGGAGCTCGAACCTCAGGCCCATCCAGGGCCACGAGGCCTTGCCGTCAGCTCCGTGGATCCCAACAGCCCCGCGGCACAGGTTGGCCTTCGACCGGGCGACATCGTCAGCAGGATCGACGACACCGAGATGAACCGCACACTGGATTTCCACCGCGCCCTGTTGGATCGAAAAGGCGGCGAGGCGTTGGAGGTGTCCGTGGCCCGAGGCGGCGAACCGCTCCACTTGACCTTGACGCTGGCCGCTCCGCCGGCGGCGGTGAAGCCTCTGCTCAGCCCCTCGTGGGAGGTCTTGGGGCTCGAGTTGAAGCCGATCGCTCCGGCCGAGTTTCGGCGAAGATTTCAAACGCGGTACCGTGGAGGACTGGCGGTTGCCGCCGTGCGGCCGAACAGCCCGGCGTCACTCCAAGGGATTCATCCCGGCGACGTGCTGGTCGGGATGCACATCTGGGAAACGGTCTCGTTGGACAACGTGGCCTATATCATGAGCCGGTCGGATTTTGCCACTCTGCTCCCCTTGAAGTTCTTTATTCTTCGGGACAGCGAAATCTTCTACGGCTTCCTCTCGCTGAACACCGAGCCGGCAGTGGCCCGGCGCTAAGAGCCTATCCCAGAACCGCTGGCGAGCGGGTGCCAGCAGCCCGGCATCATGACGCCTCGCTAAACTGTAAACGCCACCACCGACCCCGCGTCGGTGGGGCGATGCTTGGCAACTACAAACGGCGATCCTGTAGGCCGTTTTGTGATTTCGCCCCCCCCCCCCCCGCGGCAACCGAAAACACAAAACGAGGGTTCTTGGCGTTTGTAGTTGCCAAACATCGCCCCACCGGGATAAACCACGGTGGTGGCGTTTACAGTTTGAGTAAGAGATTGTCCCAAAACCTCGCGAGGAGAAGGGGTCCCCGGCGTTTTGGGATAGGCGCTAAAACTCGATCTCGTACACGCGGAAATCCAGTCGAGGCAGAGCATCCTGGAACCCGCTCCCTTCGACCGTCAGCGGTCTCTCGCCGCCCACCTGCCGTACGCTCTTGGGCGCTTCGGGAAGCGAGCATCGGAAGGCCCCCTCGCCGTCTCCGTCGCTGACGACAAAGAGGAACAGTTTGCCCTCATCGCGGCGCACCGTCCAGTGCAACCACGACACCGCGTCGGAATTCGGGTCGGCCCCGGAGAGGCTCACGGCAGGGACCGCCTCGACCGATAGCAGCACGTCCGACCAGCGATCGATTTCTGCCGTGATCCGTTTCAGTCTGTCCCACTGCGAGTCGAACGGCACGTCGGGATTCCGGTGGATGTCGTACCAGGAGTAGAAGACCAGGCCGGTGGCTCCACGGGCAATGCACTGCCAGGCCATGCTCCGCATTTCGTCAAAACTCGGAGTGCGGTGCTCGTCCGACTTCGGCGAGTCCTTGTGGTAGTTGGCCCAATTGAAGATCTGGGGAACCTGCCAGATCGGCCGTGAACCATGGACCTGCCGGAACGTCTCCGCGGTCCACTCCGCCGCCCAGGATGCCGGCGCCCGGCCGATCGGATAGGGGTCGGTGCCGATCACGTCGAAACTGTTCCGGTAGTCTTCGACTTCTCGGTACTGGTAAAGCACGACCCACGTGGGATGATCCGGATCTTCGTCTTCCACGAAACGCTGGTGGGCGTTGAGTTGCTCCATGTAGGATTGCGGAAGCTCGTCATTGAGATACCAGGCCAATAGTGCCGGATGGTCGCGATGGGCACGGACCCTCTGCCGGATCTTCGGCTCCTCGTCGGCCACCGACTTGATATCCCGCGGACAGTACTTCGCGCCGAAGTACCAGTCCTTGATCGAGTAGATCACCTTCACTCCGTACTGCTCGGCCAGGTCCATCTGTTGGCGGTTGGGCGACCCATAAGCCATCAGGCAGTTGAACTTGCTCTCGGCATATGTCTTGAGATCGTCTTCCTTGATAGCGCTGAAGTACATGCCTATCGGGAAGAATGGTTTGCCTCGAACCAGCAGCCGCCGGTGCTGATCGATGGTGCACGCCGGGTTGAAATCATCCGGCACGCGGGTAAGCCGGTGCGACGCGGACTGAAGCTCGCGGCCGTCCGGGGCAATGAGGCGAACCTTCAGGGTGTACTCGCCGACGGGGAGCTTGCCGGCGGGCAACTCCAGCACAGTGCTGGGCCGCCCTGCAAGAGTGCCCGACTGCGGCATAGAAGCCTTGCCCGGCCGGCCCTCCCAGTCGATACTTTGGCCCGACCGATCGGTCAACTCGGCGGCAAGCGTCAGTTCTTTCGGATCCAGTTCATGGTCCGCCAGGTTGAGCCCGACGTGCAGTCGCACCTGGTCGGGCCCTTCCGCCGTGATCCGGCCGCGGTAGACGGGCGAAAGGAGCATCGATTCGAGCGGCGGATCGGCCAATCGGACGACTTCAACGTCGTCGAACCAGGCTGTGCCGGTCATTCCCTGGCGGACGTAGCACGATAGCGTGCACTCCCGCGCGCCCTTGGGCAGTCGGGCGATCCCTTCGATTCTTGTCCAGTCGCTGGTTCCCTTGACTCCGCCGGGATACACGCCGCCCAGCCACTTGCCGTCGTCGCCCCGCCACTCGACGCAAACGGTGGCTCCCGACTCCTCGCCCACGAGATCCCGGGTCTTCACCCAGACGCTGATCCGATACTTCCAGCCGGCACGCAGCGGGATTTTCTGCGAGGCCAGGCGGTATCGCCCGGAGTCCTGGTTGATGTATTTCAGCGCGGCGCTGCCGGTCCGTGCCGTCTCGCGATCCGCAGAATAGACCTGGCGATCGCCCGACCACTCGGCCGGCAGTGTGCGATCCGGCGGCACCGTTTCAAAGGACGGGTTGCCGGCCAGGTTCGAGGTGACGACCTGATCGCCGGCAATCGTGCGATCCGCCACGAAAGGAATGAACATCGTGGCGACCAGTGCGGCGGCTGCCGGCGAAAAGGGACGCGAGAACCGTGCTTCGTTGCCGCGGTGCATGAATTCAACTCCGGTGCTGCGAGACAAACACTCTTTCAGGAACGGTTGAGCAAATCATCTTCCGGGGACGTGTCCACTCTTGCTCCGCAAATCAGCCGGCTCGGATCTTCTGTGGCCAAGGGCCCGCTTTTTTGCCAGCTCGAGTTTTGTGCAAACAAGCTTGGGCGAGACGCTCGGCGGTAAGCGATGGCAGCGGCTTCTCAGCATTGGATCTCCCGGTACGGCTTCATTATACTGGGGGCCGGAGGTGATCGCCATGAATCCAGCAGTCTTTCTGTTTCACTTCTGCCTGTTCGGCGCGGCCGCGGCCTCGCCGTCGAATTACGAGGTTGTCGTTTACGGCGGGACGTCCGGCGGGGTCGTGGCCGCGGTCCAGGTCGCGCGAATGGGCCGGCGCGTGGCCCTGGTCGAGCCGGGGGATCGGCTCGGCGGGTTAAGCGCGGGTGGGCTAGGCGCAACCGATATCGGCAACAAGCGGGCCATCGGCGGCATTGCCCGCGAGTTCTATCATCGCATCTACCTCTATTACCGCAGGCCCGAAGTCTGGCGTTTCGGCACACGCGACGAGTATCTCTCTGCCAGTGCCGGCCGCAAGAGTTGGGAATCCGAGCAGGCCTGGTGGCTGTTCGAGCCGAGCGCGGCGGTGAGCGTGTTTGACGACATGATTCGCGAAGCGGACCTGACGGTGCTCTTTGGGGAGCGACTCGATCTGGACCATGGAGTCCGCAAGAACGGCACGTGGATTCGCGAGATCGCCATGGAATCGGGTCGTGTACTGGCCGCGAAAATCTTCATCGACGCCGGCTACGAGGGCGACCTGATGGCCAAGGCCGGCGTGGCCTACGCGACGGGGCGCGAACCCAACGCGATGTATGGCGAAACACTCAACGGTGTGCAACCGAACCGCCAGCACGAGCGGTACTATTTTTACCATCAGTTCATGCACCCGGTCGATCCCTACGCGCGGTTGGGAGACCCGGCCAGCGGGCTGCTGCCCACGGTCGGCCACGGCGGTCCGGGGGAAGAGGGCGAGGGCGACCACCGCATCCAGGCCTATTGTTACCGCACTTGCCTCACCGATCAGCCGGAAAATGCCGTGCCGATCGAACGGCCCGGGGAATACGATCCACAGCGCTACGAATTGCTGCTTCGCTACTACGAGGCCGGCTTCGAGAAGATTCCGGTGGATCCGCTGGCACGCAGGGGCGCCGCAGGGCTTCCCGCGGGAGTTTTCCTTCCCAACCGCAAAACGGACAACAACAACATTTATGCCGTCTCTGTCGACAACACGGGCATGAACTACGCCTATCCCGACGGCGACTACGCCATTCGGGAACGGATCGCACGCGATCACAGGATCTATCAGCAAGGTCTGTACTGGACGCTGGCCCACAACCCGCGCGTCCCCGAGGCGATCCGCCGCGAGATGGGCCGCTGGGGCCTGGCGAAAGACGAATTCGCCGCCTCCGGCCGCTGGCCGCAGCAACTGTACATCCGCGAGGCACGGCGCATGATCGGCCCCTACGTGATGACCGAGCACAACTGCTGGGGCCGTCGCGCGGCGGAGGACTCGGTGGGCCTGGCGGCGTACGGGATGGACTCGCACAACGTCCAACGCTACGTCGACGAACACGGTCACGTGCGCAACGAAGGCAACGTGCAGACCGAAGGGAATGAGGTTCTAACGCCCTACCCGATCAGTTACCGCGCTATCATCCCCGAGGCCGAACAGTGTGCCAATCTGCTGGTGCCGGTATGCGTATCGGCTTCGCATGTCGCTTACGGTTCCATCCGCATGGAGCCTGTGTTCATGGTGCTGGGCCAATCGGCGGCGATTGCCGCGGTGCAGGCGATCGAGGAAGATGCCGCCGTGCAGGATATCGCCTATCCGCGACTGAGATCGCGATTGATCGCTGCTGGGCAAATCCTCGCCTATTGACTTCGCACGCAATGTTTCCTTAAAGGTTGCCGTCGATACGGGCGACAAGATTGTGAAAATCATCGACGAGATTTGGACGTGAGTCGCGGGCCGGAGATCAACAGCGAACCTCGGTATGCACCCTCGGAGAGTAAAAATGGCGGAAGAACAACCAGCCGGAATGCGATTAGGATCGCTCGATGCGATGCGGGGTTTCGTCATGTTCTTGTTGCTGGCCGACGGCGAGATCGGCCATGCCGGAATCCTCAGCGCGCTGTTTGACGCGATCGATCAGCCTTGGGCCGATGCGCTCGGCCACCAGTTGCGGTATTCGCAATGGGGTGACGCGTTCCACGTGAAGGATCTGATCAGGCCGCTGTTCATTTTCGTCGTCGGTGTGGCCATGCCCTATGCGTTCGGCAATCGGCTCAGCCGGGGCGACAGCAAGGGACGACTGTATTGGCACATCATCCGGCGAACGGGGGCTCTGTTCTTTCTGGGAACGATCGCCGGCGGCCATCTACTCTTGTTCGATGCGTCGAGGTTCTACCTCTTCAACAACGTTCTCGAAGAGATTGCGATCGGTTATCTGGTCGCCTCGCTTGTGATCTTGAACCTCAGTTTTCGCGGACAGTTGGCGGCCCTGGCCGCCCTGCTGCTGGGTTACTGGGCCTTGATCATGCTGGTGCCCGTGCCCGGACACGGCGCAGGCATCCTGACGCCCGAGGTGAATTTCCCGCGTTACGTGGATGACGTCGTCCTTGGCGACTTGCGTCCCGTGAAGTGGAATTTCACCTGGATCGTCAGTCTGCCCATGGCCTCCAGTTGCATCGTCCTGCTCGGCGCCATGGCCGGACAACTGCTGAAGTCGGCAAAACGCCCGTTGGCCAAGCTCGGATTGCTTGCAGTGACTGCCCTGGTGTGTCTGGCTTTGAGCCTTGTCTGGAGTCGGTGGTATCCCCTGATCGTATCGGTGACAACCGGTTCCTGGGTGCTTTTCGTGGGAGCTGCGGGCTTCGCGATCTTGGCGCTGTTCTACCTGATCATCGACATCTGGGGCTTTCGGAAGTGGGCCTTCTTCTTCGTGGTCATTGGGAGCAACTCAATCGCGGTGTATATGGCGGCACACCTTTTCGATTTCCGGAATATTGGCAATATCTTCGTCAAAGGCTGGACCACGAACAAGAATATCGGGGTTGACGGGGGCCTGAGCTATTGGGTTGGACCGGGGCCGTGGAGTAGTTTCGTCGAAGCTTTGGCGGCCTTCATCGTGATCTGGCTGATCCTGTATTGGATGTATCGCAAGAAGACGTTCATCAAGGTTTGATCCGGCCCGAACCAATCGCTGCAGTGTGATGCCGCCCGCCCGCCGCGGTTTCGCGCGTTTCCTCGGCGTGCTGGCTGATCTGAACGTCAATGACGAGTGGGGAACGGAACAGAATATCCGTGGACCATTCTTGAACGACGTGCTCTGCGTACTTCAGTGGCTGGCTGCCCGGGGAATCGAATTGACCCGTGGGGAGCCGAGGCGCGGTGCCCCCACGAGCTTCGCGGTTTTTTGCGACCGGCAGGCCCTACCGGTCGAACCACCGCTTGAGCATGTGAGCCGTCGCGGACCGGCCGGCGCGGGCGATCGAGGTGGTCAGCGGGATGTCCTTCGGACAAACCCGCACGCAATTCTGCGCGTTGCCGCAAATCTGAATCCCGCCTTCGGCAACCAACGCGTCGAGCCGTTCCGTGGCGGTCATGCGGCCGACCGGATTGGTATTGAAAAGGTCGACCGAGGCGATGCCCATCGCGCCGATGAATGCGCGGTCGTGGAGTTCTCGTTCCCTCGCGTGAAATTCCTCCTCGGTCTCCCCTTCCTTCCGTTGGAGTTCGATCTTCAGGTACTGGGGACACGCCTCGAGGCAGCAGCCGCAAGTCATGCACTTGCTCAGCGCATAGGCCATCTGCTGGTTCTCTTGCGACTGGCGCTGCCCCGCGCCCATGTCGAGGTAACTGTCGACCGGCACCCAGGCCTTGAGCTTCTTGAGCGTGTTGAACATCCGCGACCGGTCGACCATCAGGTCGCGGATCACGGGAAACTTGGTCATCGGCCGCAGCTCGATCTGCTCGGGATTGTCTTCCAGGAGTTTGTCGACCAGGGCCGTGCAGGCCTGCCGGACGCGGCCGTTGATCACCATCGTGCACGCGCCGCAAACCTCCTCGAGGCAATTGCAGTCCCAGGCGACCGGTGCCACGCGCTTGCCGTCGGCCGTGCGAGCGGTGGCCGCGATCTTCTGCAAAACGCTGATGCAGTTCATGTCCGGCTCGTACTCGACGACGTGCCGCTCCCAGTAGCTCGGCTGCCCCGGACCGTCCTGCCGTAGAATGACGACGTTGAAGTCCCGCACGGAACGGCCATCGCCGTGCGAGGCAGTCTGCCGCCCGTCGGAATGAGGATGCCGTGGATCGCTCATGATTTCTGTCGCTTCAAAGGATCCGAATCGTTAGACGGTCGCTTCTTCGGGCACGTGGCGCTCGCGCCACACCTGCTCGATGATGTCGCCGCCGACCACGCCGTACAGACGCGGCCGAGGCGGAATCAGCGAGGTATCGACCTCCTCGTACGTGATCGCCGGTTCGCGGTCCTCCGCCGACCAGGAAGCGATCGTCGATTTGAGCCACTTGCGGTTGTTCTCCGCGAACGCATCGCACCAGGCTTCGGCCTGCCGATGTTGCTCGGCCGGATTGTCCGTGCTGATTTCGGGAAAGACGAACTCCGGCTTGTAATGCGCGCCGCGGCATTCGTCCCGAAGCCGGGCCCCTTTGAGGATCGTCTTAGCCAACGGGAACATGTCCAGCAGAGCCCGCGTGAAGATCACGTTCTGATTGGTCCAGTTGCCCGTGTCGGAGAGCGATGCGCGCCGGGCCCGGTCCTCCAGGTCTCGCACCTGGTCATAGGCCCAGTCCAACTCGTCGTTGTGCCGGACCACCGTGGCGGCCTTGGTCATCGCTTCACCCAACTCCCGATGAATCAGGTAGGGATTCTCGCCGTCTTGCGGGCGCGCGAGCAATTCCTTGTATGCGGCCAGGTGGCGATGCACCTCGCGGTCGTAAACCGTCGACGGCTGCGCGGCGGCTGGCCGTCCGTCGACGTTTTCGACCAGCGCCGCCGCGCCCGGGGCCGTGATCAGACCGCTAAAAATGCAGGCAACCAGCGAGTTGGCTCCCAGGCGGTTGGCGCCGTGATAGTGGTAGTCGCACTCGCCGATCGCATAGACGCCGGGGATGCTCGTCTGCTGGTTCCGGGGAGAGCCGATACTTAAACCGCCGTCCGCCGTCCGCTCATAGTCGCACCACAGACCGCCCATCGAATAGTGGACGGCCGGAAAGATCTTCATGGCCGTCGTGCGCGGGTCGACCCCTTGGAACTTCTCGTAAATCTCCAGGATGCCGCCCAGCTTCGTGTCCAAAAGCTGGCGCGAGAGGTGACTGACGTCGAGGTAGACGCACAGCCGGTCCCGCTCGACGCTCAACCCCTCCTTCGTGCAGACGTTGAAAATCTCGCGCGTGGCGATGTCACGGGGGACGAGATTGCCGTATTTCGGATATCGCTCTTCAAGAAAGTAGTAGCGTTCGGCTTCCGGGATATCGCGGGGCGTTCGCGGATCCTGCGGCTTCCGCGGCACCCAGACGCGCCCCCCTTCGCCCCGGGCGCTTTCGCTCATCAGCCGGAGCTTGTCGGCGCCGGGGATCGCGGTCGGATGGACCTGGATAAACTCGCCGTTGCCGTAGCGGGCGCCGGCCTGGAACGTGCGGCTGGCCGCGCTGCCCGTGCAGGCCATCGACATCGTGGAGCGGCCGTAGATCAGTCCGCATCCGCCCGAGGCGATCATCACGGCATCCGCCGGAAACGCGCGGATTTCCATGCTGACCATGTCCTGGGCGACGCAGCCGCGCGAGACCCCGTTGTCGTCAAGGATCGGGCCGAGATAGTCGAAGAATTCGTACTTCTTGACGTGGCCCGTCACTTCCCACCGGCGGACCTGCTCGTCCAGGGCGTAGAGCAACTGCTGTCCCGTGGTGGCGCCGGCGAACGAGGTGCGGGCGAACAGCGTGCCGCCGAACCGCCGCTGGTCGCGAAAGCCTTCGGGAGTGCGGTTGAATGTGACACCCAGTCGATCCATCAGGTCGATGACTCGCGGTGCCCACTGGGTCATCTCGCGGACCGGCGGCTGGTGGGCGAGGAAATCGCCGCCGTAGACGGTGTCGTCGAAGTGCTTCCACTCGACGTCGCCCAACTGTCGTGTCAGATTGTTGACGCTGTTGATCCCCCCTTGGGCACAGCAACTGTGCGACCGCTTGACCGGAGTAAGGCTGAACAGGTCGACGTCCACCCCGAGTTCGGCCAGTTTCATCGTCGCCGCCAGGCCGGCCAGTCCTCCTCCGACGACAATTACCCTACGTCTTGCCATGAATTCCTAGACCTCGTCAGTTCGTCAAGAATGCGGTTGGATCCGAGCCGGGGCCCCGGCATCGAGGGAGATCGGTGCCGGTCCGCGCTTCTGAAAAAATGGGACGGGCTCCGAGCCGCGACCGCGAAAATGCGGCAAACTCGACGGTTCGCGAGGTGCCTGTCCCAGTTCTTTCTCAAGCTCTCCGTGTGGAAGGCTTGCGGTGTCGGGTTCGACCAAGGATTGCGGCGGTTCAATCACCACCATCGCGTAGAGCGAGCCAAGACCGAGAAAGCCGAGGAGCAGGCCGAATGCCAGGCAGGGGAGCTTGGCCCACTGCTGCGCGTGCGGACTGGTCCAGACGCCCCAGGTAATGCCCATTGTCCAGATGCCGTTTGCCAGGTGATACACCGACGCAAGAACCCCCACCGCGTAAAGGGCAATAATCACCCACGACGCCCGGATCGCCTCTGCGGCGGAGTAGGCGTTTTCCGGATCGAACATATGGCCACCGAAACGCGACGCCACTCCTTCGATCCACCAATCGGCGCGGATCCAGCCGTGCATATGGAAGACGTGCCAGAGTATAAACACGAAGGCGATCGCCCCGGTCCATCGCTGAAGCGTGTAGCGAACATTGCTCCCGTATGGGTAATTGGCGACGTTCCGCTCGCCCCGTGCGACGATGACCATCCCGATGATGCCGTGAAAGAGGATCGGCAGAAAGATCAAGAGCCATTCGAGCACGAAGATGGTGGTTGGGCCCAGCCGATGGATCTGGTCCGCCCGGTGCTGGTAGGCCGCAACTCCGTCGATAATGGCCGCATTCGTGGCCAGGTGGAAAACCAGGTAGGCCCCGATAGGAATGAGGCCGAGCAGCGAGTGAATCCGACGAATGATGAATTGGTGGTTGCCGAACGGCGAGGCTGGACCAAGAATGCTCACGACAAAAAATCCTTCCCAACAACGAATCGAAAGAGCGGACCAGGATTGGCGGGCAACTGCCGGACCCCGAGGCATACCAGATCGAGTGCCCCCACCCTACCCTGCAGAAGTGCCGCCGGGACCGACCGCGCCATGCACGACAGTTGCCAGCTTGGCCGCGGGCACAAGAGTGCCGCGCCTCCGCTTCCGGGAATCTTTCGAGGGTGAGCAAAACCCTGACAGCCAGCCCATGCTGGTCCCTAGGTAAGTATAGGGAGGGCAAAGAGCAGGGCAAGTGGCACGCCCGTACCGGGTGAGGCGGTTGGCAACAGCCACGCCTGGTCAGCCATCGACTGCCCAGCACGTCGGTTGTCGGCAACAGCCGGGCTCACTCGAGCTCGACTGCCGAAATGGCAGTCTCGCCTGCTTGTTTAATGACTTCCCAGATTCTACATAATGGGCAAATTCTGATATCGCCTGAAAGAGACATCGGATGTAAAATGTTACAGCAACGATGTTTGGCGCGGATTCGTCTCACTCAGCTCTGCGGCGGCACTTGATTTGCACCGCAATCTAGAGGATTAGATTCTGTGAGGCCCGCAACGATGTTGACCGATGCACCCTCGCTCTTGATCACCGACGACGATTCGGCGTTTCGCGAGACGCTCGATGAGGTATTCCAGCGGCAGGGCTTCCGCACGCTTCAGGCTCGAGATGGAGAAGAGGCCCTGCGAATTGTGGGGCGGGAAACGGTTCATGTCCTCCTGATGGACATGCACATGCCGAAGCTCACCGGGCTGGAGACGCTGCGCCTGGTCAAGCGGATCAAGGCCCTGATGCCGTGCATTATTCTCTCTGCCGACCTGAATGACATGTTGGTTGAGCAGGCGCGGCGGGCCCGGGCCTTTTCCGTCCTGTCCAAACCCGTGAGTCGCATTCAGATCACCGGGGCCGTCCACGAGGCTTTAGCGACGACGTACAACTGGCGGATTGTACGGCGATAAGGGGGCTGGCGGCCTCAGAGCCTATCCCAAAACCATCGGGGACTGGCTCATTTTGCGGAGTCTTCGGAGCAAAATGTGCCTGTCCCCCTCTCCTCCGACGGTTTTGGGATAGGCTCTCAGTTCTCAGCGGCCGGCGCTTCAGGTTCGAGGCTTTCCCTTTTGGCGCCGGCCAGCCGTTTGGGCGCCATGGTGGTCCCCGGTACGATCAGCGGGCTCGTTGAATTGGCCTCGATGATCCGTTTGAGCTCCTCGCTGTCGATCACTTCCTTTTCGATCAGGGCTGCGGCCAGGGCCTCGAGTGCTTTGCGCCGCGTTTCCAGGATGTGGCGGGCCTTTTCGAGCGATTCGTCGATAATCCGCTTGATTTCCTGGTCGATTTCGCGGGCGGTCTGTTCGCTGTGGTAGCGTTCGCGGGCGGCATCACCTCCGCCCGCCAGGAAGACCGAACGGGAGCTTTCACGGTAGTTGACGCGGCCGAGTCGGCTCATGCCGAAATCCATGACCATGCTACGGGCGATTTCCGTCGCCCGTTCGAGGTCGTTTTGCGCTCCCGTGGAGACATCGCTGAACGCCATTTCCTCGGCGATCGTGCCGCCCAGCAGGACCTGAATGCGGCTCTCCAATTCGCCCTGCGTCATCAGGTACCGATCGCCTTCCGGCCGCTGCATGGTGTAGCCTAATGCGGCCAGCCCACGGGGAATAATCGAGACCTTGTGGACCGCATCGGTGTTGGGCAGGCTGCACGCGACCAGAGCGTGGGCGCTTTCATGGTACGCGACGCGCTGCTTCTCGTCGTCGTTGATGATCCGCTGCCGTTTCTCGAGCCCCGCGGTTACTCGTTCGACCCCCTCGTTGAATTCGTCGATCGTCACCGACTTCTTGTCCTCGCGCGCTGCAAGCAAGGCCGCTTCGTTCACCAGGTTCGCCAGGTCGGCGCCGACGAAGCCCGAGGTAATCGCGGCGACTTCTTTCAGGTTGACGGACTCGTCGAGTTTGACGTTCTTGACATGGACCTTGAGAATCGCCTCACGGCCGCGAATATCGGGCCGATCGACCAGAACGTGCCTGTCGAATCGCCCGGGCCGCAGCAGTGCGGGGTCGAGAGTCTCAGGGCGGTTGGTTGCCGCCATCACGATCACGCCGCTGTTGGAGCTGAACCCGTCCATCTCGACCAGCAGAGCATTGAGCGTTTGCTCGCGCTCGTCATGGCCTCCGACAACGCTCGTTCCCCGCGTCTTGCCAAGCGCATCGAGTTCGTCGATGAAGACGATGCAGGGGGCCCGAAGTTGGGCCTGTTGGAACATGTCGCGGACTCTCGCAGCACCCACGCCGACGAACATCTCCACGAAATCCGAGCCGGATAGACTGAAGAAAGGCACGCCCGCCTCGCCGGCAATCGCCTTGGCCAGGAGCGTCTTTCCAGTGCCCGGCGGGCCGACCAGCAACACGCCCTTGGGAATCCGGCCGCCGAGCATCCGGAACTTCTCGGGGGTCTTGAGAAACTCGACGACCTCCCGCAGTTCGTCGACGGCTTCGTCGATGCCGGCTACGTCATGGAATGTCACCCCGACGTCTTCATGGGCGATCAATTTGCCGCGACTGCGGCCGAATGCCATTGCCGAGCCCGCTCCGCCGAGACGCCGCATCACGACCAGGAAGCCCAGCACGAGCAAACCGGTCAGCAGAAACAACGGCGCGTAATCGCTCCACCATCCGCTAGGCGTCTCTTCGGCGCGAACGTCAGTGAAACCGTGTTGTTTGAGGAGTTGGAAGAGATAGTTGTCGTCATTGCCCAGGCCGCGGCGCGCAGAGCGAAACTTCGTCTTGCGAGGTCCAGTCCGTTCGGAGACCGGTTCGAGCACCTCGCGGGTAACGGTACCGGTAACCTCATTGATCCCCACGGTCAGATTTTCCAGATGCGAATATCGGACCCGCTGCTTGTTCGCATCCGTTCCCTCGACCAGTTCGATCGCCGCTTTGGGATTCTTGCCCGCCTCCCCCTGCTCGATGAGTCGCACCAGTTGCATATACGGGATGGCGACCCCAAGACGATTGCCAAGGGCGGTCACGAGAAAGAGAGCCCCCACCCCCGCAGCGAGCAGGTACCAGATCAGGCCACTACCCATTTGAGGGGACTTGCGGTCAGAACGGCGTTCCGGCTGGTCGGGTTTTTGGTCTTCTTCCATGGAATCGGTTGGATTCGGAGGCAGTGCCCATCTATCGAACCACGCCAACAAGTAGTGCAATTATAACACGCCTGAACGTATCGTCGCGTAATGACGTAGGTTTGTTCGTTACGGCAGCATCAGAAGTGGCAGGTTTCACGAACATCGGGCAGGCACCTCGCCGCGAGGCGTTTTGTGGCGGATGACGGGTGGCGGCTCGGGGCCGGTCCCCGTTTTCAGCGCCCGCCTGAAAAAGCCGTGCGGTTGCCGACCACAACCACCACTTTTACAATAGCTCTCCTCCCGCGGTTATGCCACGCACGTGGCCGTGGTCGTTCCACCCGCGCGGCCGGAGAGTGCCGTTCAAGAATAAGTTGGTCAATCATTGTAGGGTGGATTTGAATCCACCGCTTGTTTTCTGGGCGGATTGAAATTCGCTCCACACCGAGTTGCACAACTTATTTTTCAACGGCGCCGCAGATATGGTCGTTTCAGCCGCCCTCATAAACCAGGATCGAGACCGACTCTTCAGATGACCGGCCACGCGAGGAACGTCGCAGTCCTGGGCTCTACCGGCAGCATCGGCCGCAGCGCGCTGGCGGTCATTGAAGCGTCGGAGGGCTCCCTGCGCGCCGTGGCTCTTTCGGCACGGACCAGCACCGGCCTGCTGAAAAAACAGGCGTGCGCGGCGAGGCCGCATTGGATCGTGGTAACGGAGCCTGAGGCGGCGGCGCGGCAGGACTGGTCGGACTTGCCCGGCGACATCCAGTTACTCGTCGGGCTCGACGCGCTCACCCGCGTTGTTGCCCAGCCGGAAGTCGACGTGGTTCTGTCGGCGATCGTGGGGCGAGCGGGACTGGAAGGGACATGGGCGGCACTCGAGGCAGGCAAGGCTGTCGCTCTGGCAAACAAGGAGAGCCTCGTCGTTGCGGGGCCGCTGGTCACGCGGCTGGCCCGCGAGAGACAGGCCCCGATTCTTCCCGTTGACAGCGAACACAGCGCGGTCTTCCAGGCCCTCCAGGCAGGGAAACATGAGGAAGTTCGCAGGGTGGTGCTGACTGCCAGTGGGGGGCCATTTCGACAGCACAACCGCCAGCGGATCGCCGAAGTGACCGTCGAGGAAGCGCTCACCCACCCCACTTGGAATATGGGACCGAAGATCACGATCGACTCGGCCACCTTGATGAACAAAGCGTTGGAGATCATTGAAGCCCGTTGGCTGTTCGATCTCCATCCGGACCAGATTGGCGTGGTGATTCATCCGCAATCGATCATCCATTCTTTGGTAGAATTCATGGATGGATCGGTTATTGCACAACTCAGCCCGCCGGACATGAAGTTGCCGATCCAGTACGCGTTGAACTGGCCGCAGAGGAAGCCCGGTGTGGCGGCACGGCTCGATTGGGCGCAAGTGATGCGTCTGGAACTCGAGCCACCCGACTTCGATCGGTTCCCCGCATTGGGGTTGGGGTTGGAGGTTGCACGTGCCGGGGGGACGGCTGGTGCGGTGCTCAATGGCGCCAATGAGGAGGCCGTGGCGGCGTTCTTGAACGGGCGTCTCCGGTTCGACCAAATCGTACCCGTGTGTCACCAGGTGCTTCAGACCCATCCTTTTGACCCGAATCCCACATTAGAACAGTTGCTCGAGTCCGACCGTTGGGCTCGTCAGGAGGTACTGCGTTGGATTGGTGCTTGATTGCCGCGGCGGACCCGTCCTGGCTGGAGTGGACGATCAACGTGCTCAAGGTTGCCGTCGGCCTGGGGTTCGTGATTTTCGTCCACGAATTGGGGCATTTCGTGGTCGCGAAGCTCAGCGGAGTGAAGTGTGAAAAGTTCTACCTGGGCTTCGACATCGCCGGATTGAAGCTGGCGAAGTTCACCAGGGGCGAAACAGAGTATGGAATCGGGATCCTCCCGCTGGGTGGCTACGTCAAAATGCTCGGCCAGGAGGACAATCCGGCGAGGCTTCGCGAGGAGATCGAGCGGGCAAGATCCGCTGAAGAAGGCGAAAGTGCTCCGCATCAGGCAGGCAACCCGTCCGAGGTGCACGCCCCGCCCGCAGCGATGTCGAATTCCGATCACTCCGCCGGCCCGCGACGCGGTGAAGACCCGATCGATCTGGCAACTGCCCAGCGCGCCCTGTTCGATCCCCGCAGCTACCTGGCCAAGAGTGTGCCGACGCGGATGGCGATCATCTCGGCGGGCGTAGTCATGAACGTCATCTTTGCCTTCGTGTTTGCCATCGGTGCCTACACGATCGGCGTGCAGCAACTCGCGCCGGTTGTCGGCGCCGTGACTCCGGGCGACGGGGCGTGGCAAGCGGGGATCGAAGTCGGCGACCGTATCCTGCAGATCGGCGACGAGCGAATCCACTCGTTCATGGACCTGAAAGCGGCCATCTCGCTGGGCAATTCGGAGGACGGCGTTTCGATGCTGATCGAGCGTCCCGGCCGCGACAGACCTTTCCGTGTTGTTGCGGAGGCGAAGAAATCGGGCCTTGCGCCCACGGTAGGCATCGGCCTGCCGATGACCACAGTGCTCAACGGCAAAATGCCCGTCTATCCGGGATCACCGGCTGCGGAAGCAAGGCCGCAGTTCGAGCCGGGCGATCGGGTCGTGGCTCTCGATGGCGAACCGGTCGATGAGTATGTGGATGTTTACCGTTACCTGGCTCGCCACCCAGAGAGACCGTTGCGGGTGACCGTCGAGCGGACGACTTTGCCAGCCGAGCACGACGACATTGCTCAAGGTGCGTCGGAACATGTCGAAATTGCGGTGGCGCCCACCCCCATGCGGCGGCTTGGGCTGGTTATGGAGATGGGGCCGATCACGGGCGTGCAGGCAGGGTCGCCGGCTGCCGAAGCCAAACTTGAGCCGGGCGACGTCATCGTCGCGGTTGGAGGGGAACCGGCCGGCGATCCCATGACGCTCCCGGATCGGCTGCGCAAGCTGGCCGCCCAACAGGATCGAGTCGCGATCTCCGTTCGGTGTGGAGGGAACCAGGAATTGAGGACGATTGACGTTCCGCTTCGTCGCGTGGAGGTCTACGATTCGCTGGTGCCGCCCGACAGCCCGCTGTCCGTGCCTGCCTTGGGAATCGTTTATCGGGTAAGTAGCCGCGTGGCGACCGTGTTGCCGGGGAGCCCTGCGGCGACGAAAGGGATCAAGGGCGGCGACGTGATCGAGCAGGTCACCCTCGTGCCGCCGAGCGAGGAAGAACTTCAGCGGAAGGGACTGGAAGGCGCTGCCGGCCGGATTCCCCTCGACACGCTCGTCGCGGAGTTGAAGCCGGGGAAGTATGAATGGCCGCGGGTGATGCAGTTGCTGCAAACCGCGCTGCCCGGCTCCGAGATCAAGCTTCAACTCGCATCGGGACGCAGCCTGGAACTCGAGCCGGCCGCCGTGGACGACTGGTTCAATCCGGACCGCGGGTTTGTCTTCGATTACCAGGAGATTCCCCGTCGCGCCGAGTCGTTTGCCGATGCCATTCATTTGGGGACCAGCGAGACCATCGACGCTTTGGCCATGGTGTTTCGTACGGTCCAGCGGTTGATCGATCAACAGGTTTCGGCAAAGGCCCTCAGTGGCCCGGTCGGGATTGCGGAGATGGCCTACTATTCGGCCGCCCGGGGTACCGGTGAACTGCTGATCTTCCTGACGATCCTCAGCGCGAACCTGGCCGTGCTCAACTTCTTGCCAATCCCCGTCCTCGACGGAGGGCACCTCGTCTTCCTGGCTTATGAGGGGGTCACGGGCAGGCCGCCGAGCGAACGCGTCCAACTGGCCTTAACGTACGCCGGTTTGCTTCTGCTGCTGACACTCATGGTCTGGGTGTTGGGCTTGGATGTTGGGCTGATCGCTCGCGAATAGTCTGCTACTTGCTCTTGTCCCAACTTTCCTAATCCGTTAGCATGCACTGCCGCAGCCTGGTTTTCCCTCTCTGGGGGAGGCTGCGGCAATTGTCGCTTGGAAAGGATTCCGACGCATGCATGCCACTCTGGCCGAGCTTGCGGCATTGGTAGGCGGGCGACTCATCGGCGATGGGAACGTGGTGGTACGGGGCGCGGCGCCGCTTTGCGATGCCGGTCCTAGCGACATCACGCTCGTCGATCGCGCCGAGCGGCTCCCAGCCCTCAAGAAGGTTCGAGTTGCGGCCGTTGTGATGCCGAGTTCGGTGCCGGCCAACGGATTGCCCGCGATCCAGGTGGAGAACGTCCATCAGGCATTCACGCTGATCGTCTGCCGCTTTCGACCGGCGCCGTTCAGCCGGCGGATCGGCATCAGTCCGCTGGCAGCGGTCAGCCCCACCGCACGAATCGGAAAGGATGTGGACATTCATCCGTTCGCCACGATCGGCGACGATGTAGAGATCGGTGAGGGTTCGACGATCCACAGCGGCGTGCATATCCTGTCGGGCAGCAAAATCGGGGAATACGTGACGATTTTCCCGAACAGCGTCCTCTACGAGAACACGGTGGTCGGTCCGCGATGCATTATTCATGCATGCACCGTGATCGGGGCCTACGGCTTCGGCTATTACTGTCAGGACGGTACCCATCATCTTTCCGCCCAATTGGGCAACGTGGTTCTTGGAGCAAACGTCGAGATCGGCTCGAGCACGACGATCGACCGGGGAACGTACGGTTCGACGGTCGTCGGCGACGGCACGAAGATCGACAACCAGGTGATCATCGCTCACAACTGCCGCATCGGCCGCCACAACCTGCTTTGTGCCCAAGTGGGGATCGCCGGCAGCACGACGACCGGCGACTACGTCACGATGGCGGGGCAGGTCGGCATTCGCGACCACGTGCACATCGGCAGTGGCGCAGTGCTCGGGGCCATGTCGGGCGTGATGAACGACGTGCCCGAGAACGCCCGCGTGGTCGGCATTCCCGCCACTCCCGAGCGTGAGCAGATGGTCAAACAGGCGGCTCTGAGCAAGCTGCCGGAGATGCGCCGCGAGTTGAAACACCTTCAGGCGACCGTGGAGCGTCTGGCCGGGCAACTGGCGGCGGTGCAGTGTGGCGAGGGCTGTCAATACCGCGAGCAGGCGGAGACCTGATGAAACGGTGCAGCGCCGAGACCCTCGTTCCGCAGAATGCGATCGGTGATGCGGAGTGCGGTACGGGGCCTCGCCGCGTGGGGCTTCTGGCCGGCTGGGGCCGTTTTCCAATCGTTGTTGCCGACGCGCTGGCGCGGCAGGGCTTTGAAACCTATTGCATCGGCGTTCACGGCTATGCCGATCCGGCGCTGGCTGACGTCTGCCACGACTTTCACTGGGGATCGCTGGCACGTTTCGGCCAGGCGGTTCGCTACTTTCGCCGGCACCAGGTGACCGATGCCACGATGGCGGGCAAGATCCACAAGACGTTCATGTTCCAGCCCTGGTTCTGGCTGCGGCTGCTGCCCGACCTGAAAACCGTGCGCGCTTTCGCCCCCCATTTCCTTTTCCGGCGAAAGGACTGCAAGGACGACACTTTGCTCGGCCGGGTGGTCGACCTGTTCGCGGCTGACGGCATTCGCTTCGGTCCGGCCACCGATTACGCCCCGGAGTTGCTCGTGAAAAAGGGACAACTTACCGTTCGAGGCCCATCCTCGCATGAGTGGAAAGACATCCGGTTCGGTTGGCAGATTGCCAAGGAGATGGGCAGGCTCGATATCGGCCAAAGCGTGGCCGTGAAAAGCCAGGCGGTGCTTGCCGTCGAGGCGATCGAAGGGACCGACGAGTGCATCCGCCGGGCCGGGCGACTCTGCCGGGCCGGCGATTTCACCGTCGTCAAAGTGGCCAAGCCGCAGCAGGACATGCGGTTCGATGTGCCCACGGTCGGCTTGGGAACCGTCCAGACCATGCTCGAAGCCGGAGCACGGGTGCTGGCGGTCGAGGCCGAGCGTACCATTATTATCGACCAGGCTGAAGTCGCCGAACTCGCCAATCGCAACAAGGTGGTAATCGTAGCCGTTCGCGCCACAGACCTTCTTGAGTCCGAGCCGACGGGCTGAATGCCAAAGTAGGTCCCGCTTGCCGAGCGGGACCTGGAGCCGCAAATCCGGCCCGGCGAACCGCCCTCACAAGGAAGCCAGGCTCCGCACCCGGAACCAATGTGTGTCCGGCGAGAGGCGGCTTACCACAGGGGCGGGTCGTGGGACGGTTGAGTCGTGGTGCGGGATGCTCCGCACCGGGTAGGTCCCGCTTGCCGAGTCTTGCCGAGCAGGACCTGCACCCGCAAATCCGGCCCGGCGAACTTCCAAATCTCGCTCGGGAAGCGCGACCTGCGGGGTACCAACGCGTCCCACCAATCGGATACAATTGCGTCTGCACGCGAAAAAAGGGTTTCGGGATGACGCTTCTTGATAGACTCGAACGTCGCTTGGGCCATCTGGCGGTCCCCAACGTGACGATTGGACTGATCCTCGGCCAGGTCTTCGTCTACATCGTCGACAAATTCCAGCCGGGGCGAATGCCGAATGTGGCCTTGATCCCAAACCGGGTTCTCGAAGGCGAGGTCTGGCGCGTGTTCTCCTTCATCTTCGAACCGCCACTGACGGACCCTCTGTGGGCACTTATCTTCTGGTACGTGTTCTACCTCATGGGTACGGCCTTGGAGCAGACCTGGGGAGCGTTTCGCTATAATGTCTATCTCTTGATCGGCTGGGCCGCTACGGCTGCCGCCGCGTTTCTCGCACCGGAGTCGCCCGCATCGATCGAATTCCTTCAAGGCTCCGTATTCCTGGCCTTTGCATGGCTCTATCCGGAATTTGTCTTCTATCTCTTCTTCATCCTCCCGGTGAAGGTGAAATGGCTCGCCCTGCTCACCTGGATTTTCTACTTCCTGGCCTTTATCGCTGGCGACTGGATCAACAAAGTCCTGATTTTCGCATCGGTCGCGAACTTCCTGGTCTTCTTCGGCAAGAGCATCTTCTTGCGGATGCGGATGGGACGGCGGCGCATGGCGGAGCAAGCGGATCGGATCCGCTCAAAAGACAAGGCGCGGCACCAGTGCCGGATTTGCGGGATCACCGAGCGCACGCATCCCGACGAAGATTTCCGCTACTGCTCGAAGTGCGAAGGAACCCAGTGCTACTGTTCGGCCCACCTCCCCAACCACGAACACGTTACGTCCGCCTCGGAGACCGCGAATCGGTAACAGTGGTTTGACGTTCTTGTTGCGTCCCTCTAGAATGAACTGGGTAGCTCTCGCAGGGGATCACAAGGAGCCCGGCCATGAAAGCCGCACAACTGCTCAGTCTGCCGCTCATTGTGGCACTGTCGATGCCGGTCCTCGCCAGGGACAAAGATCGGCTCTGGACGGACAACGCCGGCCAGAAGACGGAAGCCGAGTTTGTCCGAGTCCATGAAGGACAAGTGATCTTGCGGCGAGGCAACCGCATGATCACCGTACCGTTTGAGAACCTAAGCCCTGCGGACCAGCAGTACTTGCGCGGGGAACTGGCCGCCAAGGGGCAAAGCGATCTGTTGCCTCCACCCGTGGACGGCGCGGAGGGAGGGGAACCGAGTATGCCGGCGGACGGCACGGTGAACGTTCCACCGCCTGCGCAGCCGCCCGTCGCGGCGAGCCCATCGGCCGGAGGCATGCCCCGCGGGGGATTACCTCCGGCACTGGTTCGGGTCGAAACACCGCTGCCCGCTCCGGGGCCGGTGCGAGCCTGGAAAGATGAAGGGGGCCGGCAAATGGTGGCCCAGTTCGTCGGAGTAGAGGGCAACCAAGTGAATCTGCTGAAAGACGGGCAGCGCGTCTCTTATCCGTTCGCTTCGCTCAGCCCGGTGGACCAGCAGTATGTCCGTAGCGAGCTGATGAAGCGCGGACAGTCGGACCTGATTCCCAACCTTCTGCAACCCGCCGCCGATCCGTTCACCCCGGCAGAGCCGCCCGTAGCGTCGGTTGTCGAACCGCGGATGCCGGAACCTTCGGCGCCTCCGGAAATGCCCGCAAGTCCACCTGCGGAGACGGCGGCAACGCCGCTGGAGCCTGCTTCAAGCCCATTCGCGGGCGCTGAAGGTGCACCGGAAAGCCCGGCGCAGCCCGATGCGGCGGAACCTTCCGAAATGTCTTCGGCGGCGCCGGTGGCAGTCGCGCCGCAGGGCGAGGGCCCGCCGGCAAGTGCGGATGCCTCGCAAGCGCCATCGCCGAGACCCGCAAACGTGAAGTTATCGGATTACGCCTGCGGAAACTGCAACGAACTGCTGCCTTTCCATTTCTCGTTCGGTCAGCGCTGTCCGAACTGCAAGGCGCGCGTGATGTTCGAGTCGCCCGGCGATGGAGCGGCCGCCCGGGCGAGCGACATTGTCTTTCCGAAGTGGTGGCTGGGGGTCGGTGGCGTTGGGGGGCTCGTTGCAGTGGCCGCCGCCTTTTTTCTGGGCGGCTCGGGATCGCGCGAGTAGCCCGCCGTTATTGCATCCAGCGCGGCGTCTTCGCCATGGACATTTCCTCCTGGCATCTCGAAGAAACGGTCTGCCAAGAGTTCATTATCCCGCACTCGCTTCGCTCGAACTCGAATCTTCGAGTTGTATCAGCACGTCGACATCCAGGTCGTTTCCGCGTGAACGCAGTATAACGCACATACGATCATATCACGTGCCCTCACGACGGTGCGGCGTTATCGGACGCCGTACGGCATCGCGACACCCTGGCTCCCGTTGGCGGGATGCCTCCCACCCCCAGGGCGTGCCCTGTGCCGCCTCTGCCTGCTTTGAACGAGTCGCTTCGCCTGCCAAGCTCGACTTGCGAACGTGCCAGCGTGACCTACTTTTTGCTAACCCATCGCTTCAATTGCCCGCAATTCGAACCAAGGGGGGGTTGATTTTCCCTGCAAAACCTTTATGTCTTATGGATTTACTGGCCCGGCGCGGAGAAACCCTCGTCTGAGTGATTGGAAGTGAGCATGGTTCAAAACATCGAAACCTTCATTGACAGACTCCGGGCCGATGGCGTGGAGGCCGGACGCGAGGCAGCCGAAAAGATCCGTGCGGAAGCGGAACAGCGCGCCGCGGAAATTGTCCGTGATGCCGAGCAGCGGGCGGCGAAAATCGTTGCCGACGCCGAATCCGAGACGGAGAGAACTCGCGACCGAGCCCGGGCCGACTTGGAACTCGCCGCCCGCGACACGGTGGTTCGATTGCAGCAGACCCTCAGCGCAGCCTTGCACGAAGTGATTCGCGTGGCGGCCAGGGAGAAGCTGAGCGACATTGAATTCGTCGGCATGCTGATTCGCGATATCGTAATGCAGTACGTGCAGTCGGACCTGAAACCCGCCACCATCGACGTGAATGTCAGCGAACTGATGCGTCGCCAGTTGGCCGAGTGGGCCATCCAGACGCTCCATAAAGATGTCGACAGCGATCACTCCCGCATTGAGCTGCACGGTACCCTGGCCGATGCCGGGTTTGAGTATCGGGTCGGGGACGGCACCGTCGAGATTACCGCGGACTCCGTCGTGAACATCCTCTCGGAGATGGTCGGCGCTGAATTGCGGCAAATCCTTGCCCGCGCTTTGGCCGACGTTGATTCGTTGGCGAAGGCGGGTTGATGCAAAGCGACAGCTACTACTACATCTCCGCCCTGCCGGCCCTTGGCGATTTGGGCAGCGCGCCGCCCATCGGATTCGTTCGCCTGATGGAAACCGTCGAGGACCGGGCACGTTACCGGGAATTGGTCGGCGTGGTCTTTCTGCTGGACGATCTGCTGCAACGAGAATCGTTTCTGGCCGGCGAGTTGCAGGAGGTCGACCCGGCCGTGCTCTCTGAAGAGCAGGGTCGCAATGAAGCACCCTTGCCGTGGGAAATCGCCGAAACCATGGAAGGCGGATCGGATACGCCTATCGGCGCCGATCGCTTGTGGGAAGCGTATTTTCGCTATGCCGCCTCCGTAGCCGAGAAGCAGAAAAACGAGTTCCTGGCCGCCTGGGTCCGCTACGAGGTCGCCCTGCGCAACGCCCTGGCGGCGGCAAGGGCCCGGCGCTTGGGGCTCGAGGAGAAGGGCTACCTGGTTGCAACCGATTTGGACTCCGAAACCGACGATTTTTCGAACGTATTGAGCGAGTGGGCGGCGGCCCCGGACCCGCTGGCCGGGACCCGTGTGCTGGTTCGCGCGCGATGGAATTGGATCGGCGAGCACGACGCGTGGTTCACCTTTCGCGACGACGAACTCGCAGCCTACGCGGCCAGGTTGATCCTGCTCTATCAGTGGCGGCGCCTGGCGGCGGAGGGCGAACAGACCGCCCCCGAAAAAGTGGCTGATACACCTGCTGAACCTCTGGAAAGGAAAGCCCCGTGAACGGGAGGATCATCACTGTCTACGGCAACCTCGTGACCGCCGAAACCAACGGCCGCGTGGTGCAGAATTCGGTGGGCTACTGTGTCCGCTCCGACGGCACCCGCCTGCTCGCCGAAGTGGTCCGCGTCCGCGGTCAGGCCGCCGACTTGCAGGTCTTCGAGGAGACCCGAGGGCTGAAAATCGGCGATACCGTCGAATTCCGCGAGCAAATGCTCTCCGTCACGCTCGGCCCGGGGCTGCTCGGGCAAATCTACGACGGCCTTCAGAATCCGCTTCCGCTTCTGGCCGAACAGGTGGGATACTTTCTGAAACCCGGCGTCTACATCCACGGATTGCCGACCGACACCAAGTGGGAATTCACCCCCTCCGTCGCCGCCGGTGAGACGGTCCAGGCCGGCGACGTGCTCGGCAGCGTGCCCGAGGGAATTTTCACGCACCAGATCATGGTGCCGTTTGGTTGGCGAGAGCGATACACGGTCAAGAAAATCGCCGCGGCCGGCTCGTATACGATCGAGGATCGGATCGCCACGCTCGCCGATCCGGCCGGAGAAGAGCACGCCGTGTCGATGCAGCAGAACTGGCCGGTGAAGATTCCCCTAAACCGGTCGCGGCGGCGGCTCATGCCCCGCGAACCCCTGGTCACGCGCGTGCGGATCATCGATTCGATGTTTCCGATCGTCCGCGGCGGCACCTACTGCATCCCCGGCCCGTTCGGCGCCGGCAAGACGGTCCTGCAGCAGATCACCTCGCGCAATGCCGAAATCGACGTCGTCCTGATTGCCGCCTGCGGTGAGCGAGCCGGAGAGGTCGTCGAAACCCTCCGCGAGTTTCCCAGCCTGACGGACCCTCGCACCGGACGCACGCTCATGGAGCGGACCATCATCATTTGCAACACTTCGGCCATGCCGGTGGCTGCCCGCGAGGCCTCGGTCTACACGGCGGCGACGCTGGCGGAGTACTATCGCCAGATGGGCCTGAACGTCCTCCTGCTGGCCGACTCCACGTCCCGCTGGGCCCAAGCGATGCGCGAGTTGTCGGGCCGCCTGGAAGAAATCCCGGGCGAGGAAGCGTTCCCCGCCTATCTGGAAAGTCGGATCGCGGCCTTTTATGAACGCGCAGGGGCCATCGAGCTGAGAGACGGGCGGATCGGCTCACTCACCATCGGCGGCACCGTCAGCCCCGCCGGTGGAAACTTCGAGGAGCCCGTCACCCAGGCAACCCTCAAGGTTGTCGGCGCTTTCCACGGCCTCTCCCGCGCTCGCAGCGATGCCCGCCGTTACCCGGCCATCGACCCGCTGGATTCCTGGAGTAAATACCAGGGGATCATTGCTCCGCAGAAGGTCGCCAAAATGCGTGCCCTGTTGGCGCGGGGCAACGAGATCCGGCAAATGATGACCGTGGTCGGCGAAGAGGGGACGTCGGTCGAGGACTTCACCGTTGCCTTAAAGGCTGGGGTCTTCGACGACTGTTTCCTCCAGCAAAACGCCTTCGATGACGTCGATGGCAATACGCCGGCCGATCGGCAGGCGTTCGTCTTCGACAAGATCCTCGAAGTCGTCGATATCGATTTCGAATTCAACGATAAGACCGAGGCCCGCCGCAAGATGGTGGCCGTATCGGACTTGTTCCGCAACTGGAACTATGCAGCCACCGGCACCGAAGAATATCAACGGTTGTTGGCCCAGATCGACCGATTCATCGCTACGAAAGGCCGGGAGGAATGAGAAAGTACTTCGACGACATCCGGGGAATCACCGGCAACGTGGTCACAGTGAAGGCCGAGGGCGTCGGCTACGACGAACTGGCCACGATCGGCTCCGCCCGGGGAGAATCGTTGGCGCAGGTCATCCGCATCGAGGGCCAGCAGGTCAGCTTGCAGGTGTTCGCGGGCTCGCAGGGCGTGTCCAGCAACGACCGAGTGCGGTTCTTCCATCGGCCCATGCAAGTCCCTTTCTCCGATCACTTGCTGGGCCGGGTGTTCGACGGCTCGGGTCGGCCCCGCGACGGCCGCGGCCCGGTCGAAGCCGACCCGATCGATCTCGGCTCGCCCGCCGTGAACCCGGTCAAGCGGAGAATGCCCGACAAGATGATCGAGACCGGTATCCCGATGATCGACGTGTTCAATTCGCTCGTGGAATCGCAGAAGCTGCCGATCTTCTCGGTCGCCGGCGAGCCGTACAACGAGCTTCTGGCTCGGGTGGGGCTGCAGGCCGACGCCGACATCATCATCCTCGGCGGCATGGGGCTCCGCTACGACGATTACCTGAAGTTCCACGAGACTTTCGAGGAAGGCGGGGTGCTCGGCCGCGCCATCCTCTTTGTCCACACCGCCGCCGACCCGGTGGTCGAATGCCTCCTGGTCCCCGATCTCTGTCTCGCCGTGGGTGAGCGATACGCCCTGGAAGGTAAACGGGTGCTCGTCCTATTGACCGACATGACCGCCTTCGCCGATGCCCTGAAGGAGATCGCCATCGTCATGGAGCAGATCCCCTCCAACCGCGGCTACCCGGGTGACCTCTACACCCAGTTGGCCAAGCGCTACGAAAAAGCGGTCGATTTTGACGGCGCCGGCTCGCTCACCGTGCTGGCCTGCGTCACCATGCCGGGCGACGACGTAACCCATCCCGTGCCCGACAACACCGGCTACATCACCGAAGGGCAGTTCTATCTCCGCAACGGCCGCATCGAGCCGTTCGGGTCGCTCTCGCGGCTGAAACAGCAGGTCAACGGCAAGACCCGCGACGACCACCGCGCGATCATGGACGGCTGCATCCAGCTTTACGCCCTCTGCCGCGAGAGCCGCGAGAAGCGCGACATGGGCTTCGAGATGTCGCCCTGGGACCGGAAGCTGCTCAAGTACGGCACGCTCTTCGAAGAGAAGATCATGAATCTTTCGGTGAACATTCCGCTCTTCGAAGCGCTGGACCGTTGCTGGTCGATCCTGGCCGAATGCTTCGAGCCTGCGGAGACGGGCATACGCCGAGTGATCATCGAGAAACACTGGCCCGGGATGGTGTAAATCGTGGCGGCAAAGATCAAACTCACCCGGCCTGAACTGAAACGCTACCGCGACGCCCTCGCCCGGTACAGCCGCTATCTGCCGATGCTCAAGCTCAAGCAGCAGCAGCTCCAGCTTACGCTCCGCGATATCGCGAAAAAGCGGCGCGAGTTGAAACAGTCGGTTTCCGAGGCGAAGAGCCATTTCCGCCGCTACGAAACGGTGCTGGCGGACCGCGCCGGAATGGACGTCCGGCGGCTTGCCGAACCCGCCGAGATCAAGACCTCCACGGCGAACGTTGCCGGCGTGGAGATTCCCGTCTTCGAGTCGGTCGATTTCCCTTCGGCGGCCTACAGCCTGTTCGGGACTCCCGCCTGGGTCGACCAGGCACTGGTCGATCTCCGGGAAGTGAATCGCCGCCGCGCCATGCTTGACGTGCTCGAACGCGGCGAGCACTTGCTCCAGCAGGAGCTGTCCCGGATCGTGCAGCGGGTGAACTTGTTCGAGAAGGTCAAGATCCCCGAGGCCCGCGAGGCCATTCGCGTCATCCGCATCAAGCTGGGGGATGAAATGACGGCGGCGGTGGGGCGGGCGAAAATCGCCAAGAACAAGCTGGCCGACGTAATGGTAACGGAAACCGGGCCTTACCCGGTCCTGAGCGAGTAGAGAGAGGCCCCGACCGATGATCGTCAGAATGGCCAAGGTATACATCGCCGTCCGCAGCAGCGACCGCGATCGCCTTCTCGATCTCCTGCGGGAGTTGGGCGTGGTGCACCTCGTGCCCGTCGATCCCGCCCGGGCCGCCGCCGATGAGCAGACACGCAGCCGTATCGAGAAAATCGAGCGAGCCCTCCAGGAGCTTTCAGGCATCGCGCCCGTCGACGTGCCGCCGGGCCTCTCCGGCCTCGAGGCCGCCGAGGAAGTTCTCGATATCCAGCGGCGGCTGGCGGAGCAGCAAAATCGCCTGGCAACTCTGCACCACCTGATCGAGCAGGTCAGCATCTGGGGTAACGTGAAGCGATCCGCCATCGATCAGCTCCGCGAAGCGGGCGTGCAGGTTCGGTTTTCCGTGCCCGGTAAGCAAGTTGCGGAAATGAAGGCGGACTGCGTCGAGATCGTCGCTCCCTGCCCGGCAAGAGGAGTCTTGTCGCCGTGGTCGTTCGCGACGCTGCGGCCGAAGTGCCGGAGGTGCGGTCGAACTTCCGCTTCCCCACGCGCGACGCCCCCTCGATCCAGGCCGAGGCCGCAGAAATTGAAGCCGCCATGAAAACGGAGCTGCGCCGGTTGGCCAGTTGGCCCACCTGACCGACAAGATGCGAGCCGACTTAGTCGAGTTCCAGCAGGCCGACTACGTGACCGCCGAGCGAAGCGCGCTGGCCAGTGGCCCGCTGTTCGCACTGCAGGGTTGAGCACCCGCGACGCTCCTGCTCCACGATAAGCTTGCCGAAGCCGGCATCCACGGGGTCGTGGAAGCCTTCGACGCCAGGCCGACGAACAGCCACCCACCGCCATCCGCTATCCCGCCTGGGCCAGGCCGATCGAAGGACTCTTCAAGATCCTGGGCACCGTTCCGGGCTACCCGCGAGTTCGACGTCTCCATCCTTTCATGATCACCCTGCCGATCTTCGCCGCCATCCCCCTCACCAGCGACGGCGGCTACGGACTGATCCTCCTCCTCTTGCCCCTCCTGTTCTACCGCAAAACGACCGGGCTCCTCGGAACACCGTTCACCAATCGCTGATGATCGTCCGGTTCTGAAGAGCCGTGCGGAATCTCACCAGCTTTCTTCGGGTTCATCCTCGATCCCGGCTCTACACCCCGCTGCTCACCGTCGACCTGAGCGAACAGTCGCGAAACGTGCTGATGCGGATGAGTTTCATCATGGGTGCGATCCACCTCAGCATAGCGCAGCTCTGGCAGGCCGTCCGGCTCTATCCCGACTTGCGGTTCTTGAACAAGGTCGGCTGGGCCGTCTTCATCTGGGGAATGCTGGGGGTCGTGCATATGTTCGTCCTCAAGTCCCCGATGGGCTGGAACACGCCGTGGCCCTATCTCCTGATAGTCGGAACCGCGCTGGCCGTCTTTTTCTGGAGCCCCAGCCTGAACCCGATCAAGATGATCGGCCTGGGGGTGGCCAATTTCCCCCTTTCAATGCTCTCGGCGTTTTCCGACGTGATCAGCTACGTGCGCCTGATGGCCGTGGGGCTGGCAAGCAGTGTGCTGGCGACGAGCTTCAACGCGATGGCCGCCGACGTGAGCGACTCCCTGCCCTTGGCCCTGGCCATTTTCCTCTTCGGCCATACGCTGAACCTCGGGCTCGTGCTCATTGCGCTGTTCGCGCACGGCGTGCGTCTGAACATGCTGGAGTTCTGTAACAACCTCGGAATGCAGTGGACCGGTTATCCCTACCGGCCCTTCCTCAAACGATCGATTCAGGAGTCTTGATGATGACACCGGAAACGGCTATCGGCGACATTTCCCTCGGGCTTCCTCTCCTCCTGGCTGCCACCGATGTCTTCTGGCGGTTCTTAGGCGAGATGGGCGATGTGCTGGCTCTCGGATTGGCGGCCCTCGGAAGCGCCATCGGCATCGGCCTGGCCGGGCAGGCGGCGGCCGGCGCCTGGGCCAAAGAGGCAAGAGCGGGCCGGACCCTCAGCTTCACCTACATCATCCTCTTGGGAATGCCCATCAGCCAGACGCTCTACGCCATGATTGTGATGAACAACATGCGCGGAGCCTTTAACAACCCTGAGCTCGCGGTCAATGACGCGGGGCTCTTGCTGGGTATCGGTCTGGCGACGGGTATGGGCGAAATGCTCTCCGCCTGGATGCAGGGGTTGATCGGCGCCGCCGGAATCCGCGCCTTGAGCGAGAGCGAAGGCAAAGGATTCGCGTTCATCATCATCGCCATGGGAATCGTGGAGACGGTCGGTATTTTCACGATGGTCTTCCTCCTGGGCATGATTCCAACGGCCTGATCACAAACGACGAAGCGGTTCGTAGGGAGGCCCCTGGAACCTATCGGGGGCTGCCTCCCCGGGCGAATCTGGGACCGATCCGCTGCGAAAAAGTGGTTTTACCCACGGTAGCACTCGGACGTGCAGCACACCAACGTTACCACGGACCAGGAACTGATCGAGTTCTGCCGCCACCTCTCCGGCGCGGCCATCATCGCGCTGGACACGGAGTTCGTGGCCGAGCGAACCTACCGGCCGCTGCTCTGCCTGGTGCAGGTCGCCACAGAGGCCGGGCTGGCCATCATCGACCCGCTCGGCATCGCCGACATGACGCCGTTCTGGCGCGCGGTCGCGGAGCCAGGCCACGAGACAATCGTCCACGCCGGGCGCGTCGAGCTGGAGTTCTGCCTGCACGCCACGGGCCGGCGCCCCGCGGGGCTGATCGACGTACAGATCGCCGCGGGACTGATGGGGATCGAATACCCGGCGGGATATGGAACGCTTGTCCATAAAGTGCTCGGCGAGTCTCCCAAGAATGCCGAGACACGGACCGATTGGCGCCGCCGCCCGCTCTCGGACCGCCAGATCCACTACGCGTTGGACGACGTCCGCTACCTGGCAGAGATTCGCGACCGCGTCCGAGCGCGGCTGGTCGAACTGGGCCGGACGGCCTGGCTCGAAGAGGAGATGTCCGCCTGGCAGGACGACGTGGAGGGCTCGCTTTCGCAGGAGCGGTGGCGTCGCGTTTCCGGCAATTCCGGATTGGACCGCCGGAGTCTTGCGATCGTGCGGGAATTATGGCGATGGCGCGACGCCGAAGCGCAGCGGCGCGACTGCCCGCCCCGCCGCGTGCTCCGCGACGACCTGATCATTGAGCTGGCTCGCCGCCAATCGTCCGACGTGAAGCGGATTCTGGCCGTCCGCGGAATGGAACGAGGCGATCTGAAACGCCAGTTGCCCAAGCTTTCGGCTTGCATCGAGCGGGCGCTGGCATTGGCCGAGCGGGAATGGCCGATGCCCGCGCGCCGCGAGAGCGTTCCGCGGCTTTCGGTGCTCGGGCAGTTCCTCTTCTCGGCATTGGGAAGCATTTGCCGTCAGCGCGAGCTGGCGCCGGGCCTGGTCGGGAGTCCGACGGATGTCCGGGAGTTGATCGCCTATCGAACGGGCCAGGGCACGCAAGAGCCGCCGCTGCTGGCGCGTGGCTGGCGCGCCGAGATCGTCGGCCAAGTGTTCGACGACCTCTTAGCCGGCAAACTTTCGATTCGCATTGCCGATCCGGCTTCCGAATACCCACTGGTATTCGAGCGGTCCGATGGCTAGGGCCCCGTCGACTTTCCATTGGCGGGTGTGGCCGAACCCGTAAGAGTTCGGGGCCGGCAGTCTCACGATTCCTGCCACCCGTCGGTTCAGGGCTCAGGGAGCCTTCGTTGGCCCCGGAACGGTTTTCCCAGTCCGAATAGTAGCTCCCGGTTGGACGTCGGCGTTCGCTTTTTTGCCGGCAATGCGTCGCTTTTTTTCGACGGCCGTCTCGATGGACGCCGATCTCATGAAGAGGGTGCTGTATGACAGCACGCGTCGACGCAGTCGTTTGATCCGCTTTGGCTCCCAACGAGGACAGATCGTGGCCCGGTTGATTCTGCTGGTGAGTGTGGGAATTGCGTTGGGAGAGTGCGCCCCGGCAACGGCCGAGCCATCGGTATCCGCCGCTCCGGTGTTGTCGCTCGGTGCGAGTCTCTACCCCTTCGATGAGCACTCGGAAGGTCCCCTTGTTTTAGCGGCGCGGATCCAAACGGGGAGCGAGCAACCGGGCGAAGGGACCCAACCGGCCCCGGTGCGAGAATTCACGCCGCCGGCCGAAGAAAGCGTCGATGTGTTTGCCGACGAGAAGGAGCCGGCAGGGGCCGAAGATGAGGGCCGGCAACCGTGCGACCGCGAAAAGCTCGAAAAGCTACAGAAGCAGGTGATCGCCTCGCATAAGGGTGTGTTCTACAAGAACGATTTCAGCTACTTGTTCGATCGCTGTTACAACGACTGGCACCTCGGCGATCGTCTCAAGCGGCGGTGCCTTGCTGGTTGGGGAGTGATCGATTTCGGCGGCCAATACCGGCTGCGGCACCACAGTGAGCGAAACATCCGCGGTCTCGGATTGACGGGGCGAGACGACGACTTCCTTCTTGAACGCTGGCGATTGTATTCGAACGTGGAGATCGGCCGCGGCGTTCGGTTCTACGCGGAAATGATCGATGCCCAAAGCAGTTTCGAGGAGTTCGCGCCGAGGCCGATCGAAGAAAACCGGTTCGACGCGCTCAATCTGTTCGGCGATTTCAGGCTCTACAAATCCGGGAAGACCGAATTGTGGGCTCGCGCAGGACGGCAGGAGTTGCTCTATGGGACCCAACGGCTCGTTTCCCCGCTGGACTGGGCCAATACCCGCAGGACCTTCGAAGGCGGCAAGCTCATGTTCACCAGCGAGAATTGGGATGTGGACGCCTTCTGGGTCCGTCCCATGCAGGTTCGTCGCGATCGGTTCGACACGCCGGATCAAAGCCAGGAACTTATGGGCGTCTACGCCACTTCGAAGCTGTGGGAGGACCGGACGTGGGAGTTCTATTTCCTCCGCTACCTCGAAACCGACGACCGCATCGCCGCCGCCCAGCCGTCCTTCGAGTACAATACGCTCGGAGGCCGCTGGGAGCGAGAGCGGTGCAACCGGCTCTACGAAGCCGAGGCAGGTGTCCAGTGGGGCGAGTTCGGGCAGGTGGATCACCTCGCCGGCTTCTTCACCCTGGGCGCCGGGCGCAAGTTTCCCGGCGCACCCTGCAAGCCGACACTTTGGGCATACTACGACTGGGCCTCCGGAGATGAGACGCTTGGCAACGGGTTCGATCACCTCTTTCCGCTGGCCCATCGGTACCTGGGCTGGATGGATCTCTACGGTCGCCGCAATATCGAGGACATCAACTTCTTGCTGACGCTTGAGCCGAGTGACCGCGTGAAGATCTTCCTGTGGCACCACGTCTTCTTCCTCCAGGATGGCGACGACGTGCCTTACAGCGTCGTCATGACGCCGAGCGTGCCCTTGCCCGGCGGGAGTCAATATCTCGGTCAGGAGGTCGATCTGGCATTGGAGTGGACCGTCACACCGCGGACCAACCTCCTTGTCGGGTACTCGCATTTCTTTTCCGGCAAGTTCTACGACACCAATCCTTCCGTGCCGTTTTCGGGCGACGCGGATTTCTTTTATACGCAGTACACGGTGAACTTCTGAGTTCCGGAGGCTTCGAGCCGAAGCGTTTTGGCGATCACCTCCAGCACCCAAACGTGCGTCCTGCAAACCACCATCACTTTCCCGCCTTGCAGCATGCGGAGATCATCAACTCCTCGATCATCGCCGCGATCTCGTCAGCCGGTTTGGCTTTGGCCAAGTATCCATGTTGTCCTCCCTCGCTCGGTTTCCAAATGCTCGTCCCGTCGTCCAGCAACGTTGCCCTGCCTCCCGTTCTTGCCGAAAACAGATCGGTCAATCCGCGTACGGCATAGAGGACTGCCACGTGGTCCCAACTGCGCCGGTTCAGATCCGGATTCTCGGGACCGGATACGATCGTGTAGGCGATTCGCAGAATATTTTCCTCCGGCAGCTCTTGTCTGAGACGTTTGCCCGCGATAATGTCCTTCCCCAAGTCGGTGAACATGATCGGGCCGGGCCAGTTGGCTACCACGTACTGTGCCGACGGGTAGTCGAGTCGGAAATTGTAGGGATCCTCGCCACGCGGCCACCAGCAGCCCATGATCACCAGCTCCTTCACCTTGCGGTCCACCAACTGGCGACCGCCAAGGTCGCTATACTGATCGGGCTTGGAATCCAGCAGGCGCGAGAGGTTTCCCAGAAAACCAACCGAGGCGATGGTCACGCTGCGGTCCGGCTGGCGGGTCAGGATCTGGCGATACAGCGCAACGGCGTCGGGAGCATCTGCCTCGCTCTTCAGATCGTGAGACTGCCGGCGGGCCACGGCTTTGCCGTGCGCTCCCTTCCCCCGGCATCTTCAGCACACCGATTGGAATCGACGGGCGACCGAAATAGGTGTTCAAGGATACAAAACGCCAATGCGCGGCGGATCCTATCGACGGTTGCATAGGCTTCGAAACAGCGTCAAACCACCTTCCACACGAAGTAAACCTGAAGCTGAGCAGCCTCAAGCTCCCTTTCGGCACTTCGTTCGTGAGCAGATTCCTGCCGCCTCTTCCGCCCTTCTTGTCGAGCGGCAGAGCGACGCTGACGGGGCCGAAAGGGGGCACCGCGCCAATGACGCTACTGCGGTGGAGACGCGGTCGTTTTCTATCGGTCCGTTTCCGCAACGAGCTCGATGAGCGACAGGGCATTGCATGGCAGTTCGACCATCAGGCTCACTGGTCCGTCGATGCAGAGCTTCTGCGGCTCCTCCAGCGGTTCCAGGCCCATGCGCGCTTTGATCTGGGCGATTTGCTCAGCCGTCGGGTTGTCGGGACGGCCCAACTCGCGGAAGATTGTGTAGGCGTTGCTGTGCGTCTCGTCGACCCGCCAGTGGTGCAGCACCACCGGCGTGCCCGCAGGAAATTGAGTTGCGATCTCCAACTCCACCACGGCGCCGGGGCCGAGGTTGTCGGGGTGGTTGTTCCGGAAGTGAGCCACGAGCACGGCGGCCTGCCGTTTGCCGTCGCGAGCGGCGACGGCCCGGACCGGCGCTTCGACCGGCGCCGCGCGGCTGGAAACGAACTCCGGCCCCAGCCGGGCCAACATGCGGTAGCCGTTCAACAGCGGTTTGTCGAAGCCGCTTCGGGTCGAGGCGGTCCGTTTGCCTTCGAAGTCGGCTTTCCGTGCCACCTCGTAACCGGAAAGGCAAAGGTACATGTCGCCGATGCGCACGTCGTCGTTCAGTTTCAGGTCGAGGAGTCTGGCAACGGCCGTCACGAGGAAGGCCGGCGCAAATTGCGAGTTGCGCACTTCGGCCAACGGCTGGCGGGCCATACTCGTGCCGCCGCCCGATGTGACACCCCACTCGGCCACGACGATGGGCACGTTGCGCAGTTCAGGAAATTCGTCGCGAATCGTCGCCAGGCGAAGCTGTTGCTCGAGCATGTAGTCGACGCTCGGATACTTGCTGCGGCTGCTCCCCGCGGCGCCGTGACCGCCGTACGTGTGGATCGTGATGAAATCGATCGGCGACCCCTTCTCCCCCGTGGCGAAATTCTTGCCGCGGGCGATGTGCTCCAGGGTGTTTCGGAACAGGTGCGGGTTGCGGTAGATGTTGCCGCTGGAGAGCGACGGGCCGCCGATGGGTATTCGCTCGGTGACCGACCGCACGCCCGCCGCAAAATGGTCGTACAGCGGTCGGTATTCCTCGATCTCGAACCGGCTGAAGCCGCGCAGGTCGGGCTCGTTCCAGCAGTAGAACCGCCACGTGGCCACCTCGTCCTCGCCGTGCCGCTCGATCACATGGCGAGTGAAGTCGGCGCACATCTCCTGCCAAAGCTGATAGTCCTTCGGCGCGCCCAGATAGACGCGCTTGCCGTCGAGGAACGGCCGCTTACGCAGCAGCGTCGGATCGGCCGCAATCGGCGCCGGCATGGAAAAGAAGGCGACCGAGGGCTTCAAGCCCTGCTCCAGGATCAGGTCGGCCCGGCGGTCGAAGTGATCCCACCGGTAGCCGATCGTGCCGTCCTGGCGCACGTAGGCGGCGTCTTCCGGCTGGTTGTAGACGCGCACGTATTTCAGCGCCGCGCCCGATTCGCGCAGAAGGGCGATGTGTTCCTCGCCCCACTCGGTCGAAAGATATTCGGTGGGATGGAATACCACGTTGGCCCAGAATCGGTCGTTGGCCGCAAGCGCCTCGCGGGCGTCGACATTTACGGATACCACAGCCTCCTCGGCACGGGCCGACCGAAGTGCGAGGCTCGCCGCAGAAAACAGGACGACAGAAATCAGAATTCGCAAATTGGCACCGAAGTTGTTAAGAGGGAAGGTGCGGTCGGGAAGGTTGCCCCGGAGGCTTCCGGCGCGTCCAGCCTATGAGTGTGCCTCGAAACGAAGGGCAGTGCAAGCAGCGGGGCGTGGCGGCGGGCCCATTTACCGTTTCGCAGCCCTAATATCGGCCGCCTGGCCTGGATCGGTTCATCGTGCAGAAACCGTCGCAGATCATCGGCGAGACCCCGGGCCGAGGCAATTTTCCGTCTTCGAGCGTAAGCCATAGGGTCGTCGGCTCGGCCGTTGCCGTCATGGCAGAGCAGCATCCAAGGGCCGCCAGCAAAAGGATGGTCCAAAAACTGCGGGTTTTCATGCGTGCGTGCTCCCTGAAACAGGCTTCGGACGAGGCCAGGCATTTGAAAGCCTATCCTGAAACAGCCCAGAAAAGTAACGGCATGTGGGTCGCCACGTCAAGAAGAGTGCTGTAGAATGGTCTGAAGTGATGGGAAGTCTGATTTCCCACCGTGAGAGATTCACTTCCGTCTTTCTGCCCCCTTACTCGCTCCGGGGCATCATCCGAGGAGCCAAGAAAATGAAACGCAGAGCTTTTCTGAAGACCGGGCTCTCGGCCGCCACGGCCTTTGGTTTGCCGGGACTGGTACCGCGTTCGGTCTTCGGTTCGCTGGCCCCGAGCAACCGGATCCATGTGGGGTTCATCGGACTGGGCAACCAGAGCCGGATCGATCTGCCGGCCTTCCTGGCCAACGACGACGTGCAGGTCGTGGCCGTGTGCGACGTGAATACCGGCAGCTACGGATACAACAACCCGAAGCACTTTCTGGGGCGAAAGCCGGGCCTGGAACAGGTAAACGCCCACTACGCGCAGAAGTCGCCTTCGGGCAGATTCAAGGGCTGCGACGCCTACCATGATTTCCGCGAGGTGCTCGGGCGTGGCGACGTCGACGCCGTGGCGATCGTCGTGCCCGACCATTGGCACGGGTTAATGACCGTCATGGCCTGTCAGGCGGGCAAAGACATCTACTGCGAGAAGCCGCTTTCGCTGACGGTGGCGCAGGGCCGGGCGATGGTCAAGGCCGTGCGTCAGCACGGCCGGATTCTGCAGACCGGCAGCCACTGGCGCTCGCATCCGCTGGTGCGCCGCGCCTGCGAGCTGGTGCGCAACGGACGGATCGGCAAGCTGCAGCGAATCCTCACCAGCCTGCCGCTGAACAACGCCGTCAGCCCGGGTCCCGGCTGGCAGCCCATGCCGGTCCCCGAGGGATTCGACTACGACATGTGGCTCGGTCCGGCGCCCGCGGCGCCCTATCACAAGGACCGCTGCCTCTACCGGTTCCGGTTCATTCTCGACTACTCGGGCGGGCAGGTGACCAATTTCGGCGCCCACCGCAACGACATCGCCCAGTGGGGCCACGGCACGGATCTTACCGGGCCGATCGAGGTCGAAGACCTCGGCGGAGAGTTCCCGCCCAAGGGCGCCCTCTTCACCACGGCCCTCAAGGCGGCCTTCCGCTGCCGCTTCGCCGACGGCGTCGAACTGGTCTGCCGCACGGACGCGGAGGCAGACTTCGAGACGCGGTTCGAGGGCACCGAAGGCTGGGTGCAGTTCACTCGCCGTGGTTTGAAAACGCATCCCGAGTCGCTGGCAGAGTCGCAGATCGGTCCCAATGAGATCCACTTGCCCGTGAGCAATTCCGAGCGATCGGGAAAGGAGGAGAGAACGAGTTACCTCATTCCCGATCACGTGCGCAACTTCCTGGACGCGGTCAAGAGCCGGGAGGACCCGATCGAACCGGTGGAGATCGGCCACCGCACGGCCACGATCTGCCACCTCGGCAACATCGCCATGCTGCTGAAACGTAAGATCCGTTGGGATCCGCAGCGCGAGCAGATCGTCGGCGACGACGAGGCGGCCTCCATGCTCAGCCGCCCGATGCGCCCACCCTGGCATCTGTAGAAGGTGCGCCGGATGACGCCGGAGAACTCGTAGGACGTCGAAACGTGCGATCAAGCGGCAGCAAAACGGGACATCCGACACGCAAAATGAGCCAGTCCCCGACGGTTTCGGGACAGGCTCTTAGTCCCCCGGCTCGGTCTTAATATTCAAGATCTTCGGCAGCGAAGTGGGATCGAGCTGGGCGACATCGCAACGCTTTTCACGCGCGGTCGCGGCGGCCAGGCCGGCGATCTGGCCCGTGGTCATCCAGACCGGTTCCATGCGGAGCACGGACATGGCCACGTGGGTGCTCGACATGGCAACGGGCACGAGCAGGTTGTCGATCTGCTTGGGCAGCATCGCACCGTACGGAATCCCGCCGGGCTGGGCCGGACCGGCGGCTTTCTTCGGATACCAGAGCACTCCCTCCATGAATCCGTCGATGGCGAAACGGCGATCGTGGCAGGGGTGCACGTCGAAAGAATGCTCGCCCAGGGCAATCGTTTGGTCCACGCGCGGCGTGCGGCCCGTGGCGGGATCGACCGTGAAGCTGTGCTGGGTGACGATCGCCCTGCCTTCGATCCGCCGCCCTTGGCGGACATAGAGCTGCCAGGGCCAGTGGCCGTTGTCGACGAACTCCTCGTCGTGCAGCCCGATCTGCTGCATGGGCTGGCGGACTTCGGAAGGAACATGTTCATCGTGCTGCAGGAACCAGATCAGGCCCGCCGCGTGGTCGCGGTGAAAATCGTCGAGGCGCCGGCGGTGGTGCCGGTCGGCTTCGGGGTAGCCCCAGTTGACGCCCGGGCAGTTCAGGCTGGTCAGCCCCTCGATATTTCCGTTCATCTGGTACTTGCGCCGCGCAAGCGCCGTTCCCCAGCCCCATCGCCGCAGCCGCCCCGATCGGAAATCGTCGACCAACGGCAGGTAATCCTGCACGTGCTCGTCGTACGTGACGGGCTTTTCGATCGGGATGCGATGATCGGGGTCATCGGTAAAGATCGAGCGGGCGCAGAAGGCTTGAATGGCGATCGAGGGTTCGCCCGTGTCGGCCGTCAGAATCTGCTGGCCGGTCCGCCAGTTCATGTAGTGAATGCCGGCCTTCGATTCGCCGTATTCGTCGCGGCCTTCACGCCCCACCCGGTAGGGAACCTTTGCCCTGGCGGCGAGGTCGCCTTCGTAGGTGCCGTCGATGAAGGTGCGAGCGCGGTAGGAACTGATCTTGCCGCCTGGGCCTTCAAGCTCGACCGAAACGACGCGGCTCCCCTCGACGGCTGCTTTGCGGAGCCAGTGGCCGGGCAGCCAGGTCAAGCGGTCTTCCTCTTTCGCGAGAATCGCGAGGAACACGTGTTCGGCCACGGACGGCTCGTAGTACCAGCCGTCATGGACAAACTTCCATTGCTCCGAGTTGTCGCCGAGGATCTGGCGATAGCGATCGCGCACGCCGTCGACGAACTCGATCACCAGTCCCCCGAACAGATGTCGGCGCACGGCATCGGTCGTCGAAAGGCCGCTGGCCGCCATTCCACCAGGGTTCGTTTTGGGGCAAGCCAGCACCACTCGGTCGCCTCGGCGGGCGGCTTCCACGGCAGCCGCAATGCCTCCGGGCGTCGAACCATAGACAAACGTGTCGCACGGCTTTCCGGGCATGGCGGCGGGAGCGTCGCCACCTTGAGCGAGGCCCGCGATCTCAGTTGCCCCGGCAACGGCCGCTGCAATGGTCGTGAGGAACTGTCTGCGTTGCATGGCGGTGGACTCGCATCGAGCAGGGATTGCGTGGCGTATTGCTGTCGGCCTTCAAAATGGCAGCAATGGATTCGCCGATCCTAGCATAAGACGATCCTCCGCGTCTACAACCAATCGGACGCGGCACTTCAGCAACCGCCCACTCCGCGACCACACCAGGCGGTTTGGTCACAGGCACCGCATGAAGGCGACCAGCGAGTCTTTCTCGTCCTGGCTCAACTGAAGCTGGAGTACAAGGTTGAAGAATTCAACGGTGTCTTCCAGCGTCAGGAGCCGTCCGTCGTGGTGGTAGGGGGGCGAATCCTTGATGCCGCGGAGTGTGAAAGTCTTGATCGGCCCGTCGGGGATCATGTGGTGGTCGCTAACCGTCGTCGGCTCGTAGAACCGGCCCAGATGCAAGTCGTGCATCTTGTCGTCGAGGTAAAACGGCGGCTTGTGGCAGACGGCGCAGCGGCCTTTGCCGAAGAAGACCTCTTGCCCCTTCATCTCCTGCGCAGTTGCCTTCTCCTTCCGGAGAAATCCCAACTCGTCGAGCTTCGGCGCCGGAGGGAAGTCGAGCATGTTCTGCATCTGGGCCATCATCGCCACCTGGCTGGCCCGGTCCGGCAGGTTTACGCCCTTCTTGGCCGCAATCACGTGATCGCCGTCGAAGTAGGCCGTCCGCTGCTCGAACTCGGTAAAATCCTCGACCGAGCGGAGCGATCGCTTCGAGCCGTGGATCTGCTGGTTGAACATGCCGCGGAGACTCACCGTATCCAGACGCATGCGGTGCGTCTGAGGTCGCGTGTCCGGGTTGAGATGGAATGCCGCATTGGTATGACCGTTCGCGTGGCAGTCGAGGCACGTGACTCCCAGGCTCGGCCTGTCCGACTTGCGATCCTCCGTCTGGTTGAACTGCTGTTGCGGGAAGGGCGTCAGCAATAGCCGCAGTCCTTCCATCTGCACCGGCGTCAAGATGCCGTTGAATAGGTCGTAGTAGTTGTCGATCGAAAGCAGCTTGCCCTGCGAGACATCGCCCAGGTCGGGCCGGCTGGTGAGGAAGATCGGGGGTGGGAATTCGGGCGTCAAGTGGTCGGGCAGGTCGAACTTGATGTCGAAACGCGCGAGATCGCGCTGTTCGAGCTCCTTGATCCTGTCGATCTGGTCCTGGGGAAACACCTGTCCGCCGGCAGAGTGTTTCGCGTGCGGCAGGGGCCGGAAGCCCATGGGGAAAAGGTCCTTTTCTTTGATCTCCTCCGGCGACATTTTGGCCAGCGACTCCCAGGTAACCCCCTCCGCCAGCTTCACACGCACGCCCTGCTGCACCACTTTCCGGCCGCCTGACATCTTAATGTCGGACGGCTTGTCGGCCAGATCATAGCGCGACTCGAGCAATTGCTGCTGCCGCTCTTGGAACTTCGGCTGCGCCGCCACGTCGCGCTGCTTGATCGTCGCGAAGCTCTCGTCGATCACAACCGGCAAGTATGTGTTGCTCTTGGGGACAACCGGTTCGTCCTGTCCCACCTGCGCCAGGACAATGCCGCTGGCTACCAAAGCGGCTGCCGCCACTGCTGCCAGAAGTCGCGGTGAGTGGAATCCGGGCCTTGACATGATAGTACCTCCTTTGCCTGCGGGAGACGAATTGCTTCGAACTGCCGCATTCGTTCAGTCGCGTCCTCAGCCATATCACACACGATGGAACGGTATACCCGATGCGGATCGATGGCAACCGGCGGTCAAACGCGGGTGCCATGGCGAGACGTTCGGGCACGGCGCTTACTAGCGTGGACTGCAAGACCCATGGCCTGCGCCAAGCAAAAGCCACTCGCAGAGCACACCCCGGCCGGACACTTCGGCAAAACGGGGTGAACGGGCGGGGAGCATTTTTTCCGAGTCGGCCGCGACGGGGTTTGCCGAAGCAGAGTGATTTGTTTCAACGACCCGCCAGAACATCAAGCAGCCCGGCTGCTGACATCGAGCGACCGCTTGGGCAGCGGGAATCCCTTTGCCAGCAGCCGGGCTGCGATCGACTCGAAAAAACTCCGCCCCCTCGCACACGCCCTGCAGCTATTTCTCCTTTGCAAGCACGCTGTGGACTGCAGCCCGGATGGAGACCTCGACCAGTTGCTGCTGCACCTTCGGCGGTGTCTTGGGAGAGTTGTTCTGAACTTCGACCGTCACGAAGGGGACGGAGGGAAAGATGTCGCCGTAGCACTGGCGGAAGTAGCGGAGTTGGTCCTCGCCGTACCCCAACGGTTTGGCTTCGGGAATGGGCCGAGCGCCCATCCGGCGCCATGCATCCAGAATCGTCGTTGCCGCCTGCACATTGGCGGTCTGGATTGACTCCGGCAGATCGTTCTGCATAAAGGGCAGAATGATCATTGCGTTGAAGGGTGTGCCGGTGAACTCCGTCTGGTGAATGTCGACGACCAGCGAGCAGTCGCCTCGATCCAGGGCCCGCAGAAGCAGCTTGAAATAGGTCGACGCGCGATCGCGATTGGGTTCCACGTACTCGTGGTCGCTGATCCGCTCGTAGACGAATCCGAGCAGCGCCGGTTGCTGCTCTCGCGTGCTCCAGCGACCCTGCCGCGGGAATCGTCTGCCGGCCGCGGTTCGACCGAAGGCCAGATCGATAAACTCGTCGTTCGTGTGTTGGCTGCCGTCCCACCAGGGTTCCGGCGCCTTGGCGCGTCCGTCGGGATTGCCATCGGGAATGAAGGTGAGCGATGCCTCGGCAAGGATCCGCTCGCGCTGAAGATCGCTCGGGCTGCCGTCGAGGTGCTTGCCCTCGAGGAGTTGGCAGAGGAAATCCATCATGCCGGCAGTTGCCGCGGGCTCGTGAGCATGGGGCTGGGCAAAAATCAGACGCCGACTCTTTCTTGCATTGGGATCCGACTCGGCGACGGTGATCGCATACGCCGTGTGGCCGCCCAAAGTCGGTTGTTTGTCCAGGGAAACCAGTTTCGGAAATCGCTCGGCCCATTGGAGAATGCGCGGCTCGGTTTGCTCGGGCCGAACGAGCCACGCCGGCGGCGACGCGCTCACGGCGTCTTGCGGCTCGGCCAGGACGAAATCTGCACACGCCAGAACGGCGAGAGCGGCCAGAGTACTGAAAGCGTTCAGCCACTTGGAACCGATTGCGGGGTCAACGGGTGCGGGTTGGACGGGCTGCAGGCTTGATGGGTTCATCCGAGACCTCTACCTCCTGATTGCGTAGATACCGATCGAGAAAGGCACGCACGCGCTCGATGGGCTCCGTATCGGGGAACCCGTGGCCGGCGCCCTCTACGCGCACCAGTGTCGCTGGCACGCCCGCCTCGTGCAACCGCTCGGCCAACCGCACCGACTGATCAAAGGGAACCACCGGGTCATCGGTGCCGTGCATGATCAGGAACGGTGGATCATCTTGAGAAACATACTCGATCGGCGACGCGCTCCGCGCCACGCCTTTCCGCTCTTGCACCGGTCCGCCCAGCAGTTTCGACTCCGGTGAATTCGGCGCGTTGTGGTCGACGCGGCCCGGCCGGTCGCCCATGGTCAGCATGTCGCTGGGGCCATAGAAATCGACGACGCACTGCACGCGACTGCTGGTGGCGGCGTACGGACCCGAATCTCCCTCCAGATCCTCGACTCCGCCACTGGTGCCCAGCATCGCAACCAAATGACCGCCCGCCGACGTGCCCCAGACGCCGATCCGATCCGGATCCAGGTTGTACTTTTCCGTGTTAGCGCGGATCCAGCGGATGGCCGCCTTGCAGTCGTGGATCTGGGCCGGCCAGGAGGCCTCGTCGGTAAGCCGATAGCCGATCGTCGCACCGGCAAACTTCCCTTCGGCCACCAGGGGAGCCAGCCGGGCCACGCCGCCGCGCTTGTCGCCATTCTGCCAGCCGCCCCCGTGAATGAAGACCACGACCGGCAACGGATCGTCGCCAGATCGCTCCTTGGGCAGCAGCAGATCAAGCCGTTGCCGCGGATTTTCCGTATCGGCGTAGGGCAGATCCAAGTGGAGGTCGATCCGCTCTCGGATCCGGCTAAGGTCAGGCTGTCGCGGGCCGCCGGCGGGAGTCTTCTCGGGCCTCTGACCCGCAGGGGACGCCCGGAATTCCTCTCGGCTGATGAAACCGTCCCGGTTCGTATCGATTCGGTCGAACATCCTTGCAGCCCGCTCGGGCAGCTCCTCACGGGTGAGGCGGTTATCGCGATCCCGATCCAATCGCTCAAAGAACCCGGACTGAGCAGGCGCCTTCGAGCCGGGTTGCCCCCACGCGAAAGCGGCCGAAGCCAAGATGAACGCCAATACCGTACCGGTCCTGCGGATCATACGTCGCTCCTCGTAGCAGTCGAGTGGCTGTGGATCAGGTTATCATAAGACTCCAATCCTATCCAACCCCTCGGGGAAAGCGAAGTTTCGTACGGGGCGGCAACGGAGAACGGGAATTCCGTTATCAGCCCGGCTGCTCTCCAGGATCCGGGCTGATGCGATGGCATCTATTAATTGGCTCCCTGCCGGCCCATGTTCTCGCTCTCCGCCGACCATTCGGAGCCGCCATCCACTCCGTCCTGCCGGATGATCCACACCCCCTCCGTCCCGAAGTCTTGCTCATTCCGCCGCGCGTAGATCCCCGCCTCGACTTCCGGCGATCGTGCGACAAACCCTTCTGGTGCGATCGTGGTGGCCGAGTCCAACGGCCAGGGGTCGGCGGTCAGATTGGCGACGACTTCCAGGTCACCCCAGCGGCTGCGGATCACGCGCGGCGCAAGGTACTCGAAATCGTCCAGCGGCCGGCCGGCCAGGCACGGGCCGATCGCCGACTGCACGCGGCACAACCGTTCGATCCAGTCGGTCTCTGTCGCCGACGGCGTCGCGGTGTGCGTCCACCAACTCAGCCCGTAGCCCATCGCCAGCGTGATGGAAAGGTCGAGCCGGTTGCGTACGAACCCGCCCAGGTCGTGATGATAGAACAGCACCTTGTCGTGCGCGAGGAAGAGCGCGAGCGGTTCGATCTTCCAGGAGCCCTCGGGCCAGAGATCTTCATAGAGCACGCGCGACTTGAATGGCCGGTTTGGCAGCCACGGCCAGCTCAATCCCGAGAACATGGTTTCCCAATTGATCAATCGGTCGTGGCCATCCTCGGTCCCAAGCGGAACGGCGGCCGAATCGAGCCGGGCGATTCGGTGAATGCCCTCGAGATAGGCCCCCGCGTGCGGCGCCGCCGGATTGGTATCCCAACGATGCCCTCGCGCGCCGACCTGGTCCTGAAACAATACGTCGACTGGATACTCGCGGGTGAACTGCTCGCAGATCACATCGTTGGCCGCCCGCACAGCCGGGTGCCAGGCACAGATTGTGTAGCCTTGCGTGACCGCCAATCCATAGCTCTCGGGGTAAACATTGCCTTCCAGGTCGCGCGAGAGGGGTGCTTCACCCTCTCTCTCAAACGTCGGCCCCTTGGGATTCACGCACCACCACGTCGGATTCGTGTAGGGCATGAAGAGATGCCCTTTGCGCCGGCAAGTTTCGACCAGATGCTTCAGATCCTCGGGAGTGCCGGCCTCAGGACGGGGCGGCAGATGATCGGGATATTGTTTGTCGAATCCGCCCCTCAGGTAGTCGGCGATGTGGAACAGGACCGGCAGCGGCAGATTCTCCGCGATGCGAGCCGACTCTCTGAGGTTCTTCGCGCTGACTTTCAGCAGGATGCTTCGCTTCAACGCCTCGACCACTTGGGGCGCGGCCTTGTCGGCAAGCCCGCGAGTGAAGCCGTTCCGCCGCGCATACTCGCGAAGGACGTTCCGATGCGCTTCGCCAAAGACCATCTGTTGCAGCGGCAGCCGGATCGACTCGCCCGCCTTGGCCAGTGCGTGGAACGTGTGCCGGTAGCGGCCGACCCGCGCGGCGGCCGGGCCGGTGGCGGAGATCTCGGCTTCCGCCGGCACATAGACGGCGTCCGGCGATTGAACGCCGAACAGGGCCCAACGTCCGGTGGCCGAATCGAGAGCGGCGAAGTCGCAGAAATCCCGGTTGGCCGTACGGAACGACATCTCCTCCGCGGGCACCAGTGCAGCATAGAACGAGTAACCGCCGCCGGCCTCCCACCAGATCCCGCCGTTGCGAACGTACTCGCGAATGCCCTCGAGCATCGACTTCGCCTGGTCCGGTCCCTCGGCCGGGAAACCCTCGCCGATCAGGTTGATCATGGCGAACCACTGCCGCGGCCGGGCCAGCGCCGTCCGCAAACTCGCGGCGTCGCGCAGCGTTACCAACTCGATCCCGGCCTCCTCAACCCACTTCTGCCTGGCAAGCTCCGCGACCAAGCGCATCGGGTCCGGCTGGTGCCTTACACCCGGCCGTCCGGTTGCCTGCGGAGCGACGATCCCGATTTGCCTGGGCGGATGCGCCCAGCGGGCCGGCGGTTTGCCGGCCAGTGCAGCGGGAACGGCGATCTCTGTGCCCGCCACGGGCGCTCGCTGGTGCAAACCCGCA